>DKUU01000010.1:0-29218 GCA_002490835.1 Lachnospiraceae bacterium UBA7196
GCACCCCAAAAACATACTGCTCATGTCTATCACTCGCGACGTGTCAAACCCGCTCACATCCAGACTCTCCAGATACCCGCACT
Organism: Lachnospiraceae bacterium UBA7196; assembly: GCA_002490835.1. GTDB lineage: Bacteria > Bacillota > Clostridia > Lachnospirales > Lachnospiraceae > UBA3282. The sequence continues at coordinate 84 of DKUU01000010.1, forward strand.
CAGAAAACATACTGCTCATGTCTGTCACTCGCGACGTGTCAAACCCGCCCACATCCAGACTCTCCAAACGGTTGCACCCAGAAAACATCCTGCTCATGTCTGTCACTTGCGACGTGTCAAACCCGCTCACATCCAGACTCTCCAACCAGTAGCAATAGGCAAACATGTACTGCATATCTGTCACTTGCGACGTGTTAAATCCGCTCAAGTCCAGACTCGTCAGACCGTTGCACTGTTCAAACATATAACTCATATCTGTCACTTGCGACGTGTCAAATCCACTCACATCCAGACTCATCAGCTTGTAACACGTGTAAAACATATTTGACATGTTCTTCACGCCGTCCGTATGAAACCCACTCAAATCGACGGCTGTCATATTATAGCACTCATAAAACATACCGGAAGCGTCCGTCATACCCGTGACTTTCACTTCCGCAGTTTTTATCTGCCCTCCCCATTTGTCCCAAGGCGCTTTTCTTCTCCCAGTCCCCGTATATTCCCAATCCCCGCTGCCTTCCACCGTCAGCTTTCCTGCCGCGTCGATCCGCCACTCGATATCGTTAGACTTGCCGCTCGCAATATCGTCCCCTTCCGCCGTCATGACTGCCGGGACGCCCATCGTCAGGTCATTGTCTGAGACTGAAATTTCCTCCTGCGGCGCGTCGTTTTCCGACACGGTGGGCGCGCCGTCCCCATTCTCCGCAGGCGCGGGCATCTCCCCGCCGGATATGCCGTCCTCCGCAGGCGCAGAAATCTCCCCGTCAGGCTTTTCGGTTTTCTCCCCTTCCGCAGGCGCGGTCGTCTCCCCGCCCGGCTTTTCGGTTTCTTTCTTATCCCCATCTACCGGCGCCGAAGGGTCCGCCGGAGTATTCTCCGACACGGAAGGAATCTCCTCTTTCGCCCATGCCACGGACACGGAGCCTAAATCCGCCAATAAAAGGCTGATACAGAAAAATCCTGTCACCAGCCTGCGCCTTATCTGTCCCGCCTTTGTTGTTCGTCTCATTGTTACCTCCATGCCGGAGCCGTAAACCGGACTCCCTTGTAATCTTCTGTTTTCTCGCCGTTATCATGCGTATTTCCCGCACAATTACTCTATTTTATCTTACCCCCCCCCCCGTCGAATTTGTCAAGAAGCCGCTTATTTCCATATGCGGACCTGCGCATAAAGTGAGGGTGCCGCTCGATCATCTCATTTGATGATTTTGCGACACCCCCTGTACTTTTCCTATTTCACAATATCCTGTGCACTATTCTGATTCCATCCTTTTTTTAGCTGCCCGATAAGCTTCCACTGTCGTTCCCAGCCCCGCACAGGCTTCTGCCAAACCTACATGAAAGCTCTCCATAGCATGTTCTACATTGGAGACCAGAATATGATCGGCTTCTTTCTGTCCACGTTCCATGCCTTGTTTTATTCCTTGTTCCATTCCCTTCCGGATTCCATAATTCTCCGCAGATTTTAGACCGCGGTAATACTCCTCACGGGCTTCAGACTGCATCTTCGCCTTTTCATCTGCTGTCAGTTCTTTCAGGGTGACTACACACTCTCTGATACTCTCATCCTTTTCCGCCAACATTCGCATCTCCTCCCATGTCTGCGCCTTAAAAAGACGCGCCCAGTGATATAGTTCCGGCCATATCTCCTCATCCGCTTCGTTATCCAGCTGGTTCAATTGTAACATACGAATTGACAGTTTGTCACTATATTTATGTGCGGTATCTAAATTATAGAAGAAATAATCCAGATATAATTTTTCTGGAAAACCTTGCGGCGTAAAATCAAGGATTCCGATATGTATCGTCTCCTTTGCAAGCCTGTCTGTGCGTAAAAAAATCGTCGCTCGGCAGCGACGATTAAGAGAATGCTTCGCATTCTCCCTAAATGATTTACACTGTCGCACTTTCCTAATGGTTAAAAAAGAGCGCCCTGCCCAAGCAGAACGCTCTCCCATTTCATTTTTCTTTTTCTGACACTTCTGTCATTTAGAACTTCGCCACATTCACCTTCACGCCGGGGCCCATGGTGGTAGCCAGTGTGATGCTTCTAAGATACTGACCCTTTAATGCAGCGGGCTTTGCCTTAACGATCGCTTCCATCAGCGCGTCAAAGTTCTCCTGCAGCTTGCTCTCCTCAAAAGAGGTCTTGCCAACCGGTACGTGGATGATGTTTGCCTTATCCAGTCTGTACTCGATCTTACCGGCTTTGATATCGTTGATCGCCTTTGTCACGTCCATGGTGACCGTACCTGCCTTGGGGTTGGGCATCAGGCCTTTCGGACCAAGCACCTTACCCAGACGGCCCACAACGCCCATCATGTCGGGGGTTGCCACCACTACGTCAAAATCAAGCCAGCCTTCGTTCTGGATCTTGGGGATCAGCTCCTCGCCGCCTACGTGATCGGCGCCCGCTGCCTCCGCCTCGTTTACCTTATCGCCCTTTGCAAATACAAGGACGCGCACCGTCTTACCGGTTCCGTTGGGCAGCACCACCGCGCCGCGGATCTGCTGCTCTGCGTGACGGCCGTCACAGCCTGTTCTGATGTGAACCTCCACCGTCTCGTCGAATTTCGCTGTCGCTGTCTTTTTAACCAAGGCGATTGCCTCCGCGGTATCGTACTGTACGGAACGATCTACCAGCTTGGCCGCCTCCTGATATTTTTTACCGTGTTTCATCTCGAACCCTCCATTACTCTTCTACTGTGATGCCCATGCTTCTCGCAGTACCGGCGATCATGCTCATTGCCGCCTCAACGCTCGCCGCGTTTAAGTCAGGCATTTTCATCTCCGCGATCTCCTGAAGCTTCGCCTTGGAAATCGTTGCTACCTTCGCCTTGTTGGGGGTAGCGGAACCGGACTTGATGTTGCACGCCTTCTTTAAGAGTACCGCTGCAGGGGGAGTCTTCGTGATGAAGCTGAAGCTTCTGTCTGCATACACTGTGATGACAACCGGGATGATCACGTCGCCCTTGTCGGCCGTCTTTGCGTTGAACTGTTTGGTAAATTCAACGATGTTTACCCCGTGCTGTCCAAGTGCAGGACCAACCGGGGGCGCCGGCGTTGCCTTGCCGGCAGGAATCTGTAACTTAATGTAGCCTTCTACTTTCTTTGCCATTTCGGCACCTCCTAATATTATTGTGGTTCGGACGCCTCTCCGCTTGTCTGTCACAATCTGCGAGATTGTCGAAGACAAGCTCGGGTTTTAAATGCGAAGCATTTTAAACCAGCTCCCACACACATATCTACACCGCCGAAGCGGGCAAATACCCTATTTAGTACAGTTCAGCCCACGCCCGAGTTCGCGAAGCGAATCTCGCGATTGAGCTTTGCTCAATCTGCTAACGCATGCTCCGTACCTCCGCGAAGCTGATCTCCACGGGGGTCTCTCTGCCAAACAGCTCCACGTTGATGGTGGCTGTCTGCTTGCCATAATCGATCCTCTGCACGACGCCGACGGTATCTTTCCAGACGCCGGCCACCACCGCAATGGTATCGCCTTCCGCGAAATCGACGGTCATATTCTCCATCTTAATGCCCAGCGGCTTCATCTCCGCCTCGGTGAGCGGCACCGGCTTACTGCCCGGCCCTACAAAGCCTGTCACGCCTCTGGTATTTCTCACGACATACCAGGTGTCGTCGTTCATGATCATATTAATCAGAACATATCCGGGGAACATCTTTTTCTGAACGGTCTTACGCGCGCCGTTTTTCAACTCGGTAACGTCCTGCATCGGCACCTTGACCTCCAGAATCTCTTCCTCCAGATGTCTGTTCTCGATTGTTTTCTCAATGTTGGCCTTTACCTTATTCTCATAGCCGGAATAAGTATGCACAACATACCAATTTGCCTCTGCCATACGGATCCTCCCTGTCTAAGCTTTTCGATCGATAGTCCGCCTAAAACTTTAACTGTGTGATAAAGTCAACGCCATACTGCAGACCGAAATCAAGCACCGCGATGATTGCTCCCACTACAAGGGAAATCGCGACGACCGCTATGGACTGCTTCAGGAGAGAATCCTTGTCCGGCCATGTAATCTTCTGAAACTCAGCCTTTACACCATCAAAAAATTTGACTGCTTTCTTCTCTGTTTTTGCCGAATCCGCCATAATCGCTTATCTCCTTTTTCCAAACGACGTTAATTACTTCGTCTCCTTATGCAGGGTATGTCTCTTGCAGAATCTGCAATACTTCTTGGTCTCCATCCTGTCGGGATGGGTCTTCTTATCCTTCGTCGTATTGTAGTTACGCTGCTTGCATTCCGTACAAGCCAATGTGATCCTTGTGCGCATTTTGCCACCTCCAGTGTATTACGATCTTTACTATTTTGAGCATAAAAAAAAGACCTGAATCTCATCTCGTTCACACAATATATCACACGGCGCGCTGCAAGTCAACTGTTTTGCTTTATTTTCTTCTAAAAAAAATTTATTTTTTTGCCTGAAGCCTCTTTACAAAACATAAGGACGATACGATATATAAAATAACAGTATCATTGCGCGGAAAATTATAGGCAAATTTCCGCAAATACTTGCTTTTTTCGATAAAAACGAATATGATAGTAATATAAATAGGAAAGAATGCCCACGAAGACGCCTTGCAGGCTACGGATGGCCAACGGAGGTGTCTACGAGAATTTCACGGAAGAAAGGAGGGGCTTATGTCTTTTAATACGATCCATAATTTAACGAATGTCTATAATTTCTACATGACGACCTACGCGCCCAAGTCAAGTACGCCTTATGATACCCATAAGAAGAGCGAACTTCGCAGCGTGTATAATTCCATCGTAAAAATGAATAAGGAATCCCCTCTGTTCATTCTGGATACCAGCAAGGCATCGCAGCAGTTTGCCGTCGGCATCAAGGAAAACGCCAGAGAACTTCGCAATACCATCGCTTCTTTGGGCGGTCTTGACGAAGAGGAGCTTCTGAATAAAAAGGTGGCCTATTCGAGCAATGAAAATATTGCCACCGCAAAATATATCGGATCGAAAAAGCCGGACGACGACTTCCCTAATTATGAAGTAGAAGTAAATCATCTGGCCTCCACGCAGGTAAACCTCGGCAAGTTCCTGCCTGAAGACGAACCCGTAACGCTTGAACCCGATACCTACTCTTTCGATGTGGCGATCGACGATCTAAGCTACGAGTTCCAGTTCAGCATCAAATCGAGCAATACAAACCGGGATGTACAGGCGCGCCTGTGCCGCCTGATCAATAACGCGCACATCGGCATGTCGGCTCAGGTCGTCACGGACGATGAAGGAAACAGCGCCCTGCGGATGGAGTCCGACGCGACCGGCTTAAAAGAAGGCAAGAAGGCGCAGTTCATCATCTCCGACCAGCGCACCAGTAAAACCGCGGGCGTGGTGGATTATCTGGGACTTGACTATGTCTCTTCTCCCGCTACGAACGCTTCTTTCCTTGTAGACGGCGAAGAACATACCTCCACCGCCAACCACTACACGCTGGATAACACCTACGAGCTGCAGCTTAAAGGCGTGAGCAGCGAGGAAGGCGAGACGGCGACCATCGGCATCAAGACCGATGTGGAATCTTTAACAGAGAATATCAATACCCTTGTAAGGGGTTATAATTCCTTCCTGCAGGCAGTCTCAGAGTACCGTACCGACCAGCCCAAGAGTAACCGTCTCTTCAGCGAGATGAGCAGTGTGGCAAGGGTCTACGCAAAGGGCCTTACCTCCGCGGGACTGAACCTGAATCTGGACGGCACGCTGGAAGTAGACAATAACGTCCTGCGCCAGAAGGCTACCAGCGAGGACGCAAAAGAGGCCTTCTCTTCCATGAAGGGCTTCACTAATTCCGTCCTGCGCAAGTCGAATCAGGTTGCCTTAAACCCGATGCACTACGTCAACAACGTGATCGTGGCCTACAAGAACCCCGGCAAGAACTTCGCCAGCCCGTATATCACGAGTGCATACAGCGGGATGATGTTCAACAGTTATTGCTAGGGCACACACTCATAATGATACCAAAAGCGGTTGGTCTATTGACCTGCCGCTTTTATTATTTATTAAATTGGCAGGATAATAGAGGGTTATCTGAAAGTTCCGAAGCACTGTCTGAGCACCGTCATGCCGCAGGCATCAACGGTGCGAGTTTGCGTAGTAGTTTGCGTAGTAACTTGCAGATAACCCTCTATTATGCTGCGCTTCTCTATCTATTACAACGGAATATTCCCATGCTTTTTCTTCGGATTTTCTGCCTGCTTATTCTTCAGCCCCCGCAGCGCCTTGATCAGCGCCGCCCTTGTCTCCTCCGGCCGGATGACCTCGTTGACGTAGCCTCTGGCCGCCGCCACATAAGGATTTAAGAAGCGGTCCTCATACTCTTTCTTGCACTGGGCGCGCATCGCCTCCGGATCGGCCGCCGCCTTGATCTTTCTCTTGAAGGCGATATTGACCGCACCGTCCGCCCCCATCACCGCGATCTCCGCGATCGGCCACGCGTAGACGATGTCCGCCCCCATCTCCTTGGAGTTCATCGCTATGTATGCGCCGCCGTAAGCCTTTCTCATGATCAGGGAAATCTTCGGCACGGTAGCCTCCGAGTAAGCGTAGAGGATCTTCGCGCCGTGGCGGATGATGCCGTTATGTTCCTGCGCCGTACCGGGCAGAAAGGCCGGCACGTCGATGAGCGTGATGAGCGGTATGTTGAAGCAGTCGCAAAAACGTATAAATCTCGCTATTTTATCGGATGCGTGGTAATCCAGCGATCCGCCCATGGAATTAGGCTGGTTCGCGATGATGCCGACCACCTTTCCTTCCATGCGGCACCAACCCACTACCGCATTGGTCGCAAATTCCTTCTGTACCTCGAAAAAGCTGCCCTCGTCCACGATGCAGTCGATGACTTCCTTCACATCGTAGGCATGACGGGAATTATCGGGAACGATATCCTTGATCTTTGCCGCCTTGGCCTTCATAGCGCCGTCCAGCTTCACGCCGCCGTCCCCTCTGCCGAAAACCTTTCCCATGCGGGAAGGAAGGCTCTGCCTCTCCACCGTATTGACCACCGGCGGCTTCTCCGTCCAGTTGCTCGGCAGGTAGGAAAGGAGTTTGCGCACGCCCATCAGGCATTCCTTTTCCGTATCATAGGTGAAATGGGACACACCGCTCTTCTTCGCATGCACCCCGGCGCCGCCCAGCTCCTCCACGGAAACTTCCTCATTGATCACCGTCTTTACCACGTTCGGTCCGGTGATGAACATCTTGGAGATATCTTTCACCATAAAGATAAAGTCGCAGATCGCGGGCGCATAGCAGGCACCGCCCGAACAGGGACCGAGGATGACCGCGATCTGGGGAATCACGCCGGAAGCCTTCGTATGACGCAGAAACATCCCGCTGTAACCGCTCAAGGACGAGATACCTTCCTCGATCCGCGCGCCGCCGCTGTCGTTGATACAGATGAGGGGCGCCTTCATCTCCATCGCCATATCCTGAATCCGGCAGATCTTAAAGGAGTGATACTCTCCCAGCGTGCCGCCGATCACCGTAAAGTCCTCGCTGGCCACAAAGACCTGTCTGCCGTCGATCTCACCGTAGCCGGTCACCACACCGTCGCCGGGCACCCGCCTCTTATCGAGATCAAAATCATCGATGCGGGACTCCAATAGACCGTCCACCTCCACAAAGGTGCCGGGGTCGAGCAATACCTCGATCCGCTCTCTGGCCGTCAGTTTTCCGCTGGCATGCTGCTTGTCGATCTTGCTCTGGCCGCCGCCGAGCAAGGCTTTCTCTCTTCTTTTGTCCAGTTCCCTGATTGCGTCATTCCAATTCATAAGGGCGCCTCCATCTTGTTTGACTTTCCAATACTTTGAGTTTCAAACTATCTTGGTAATATTATAGGCAGAGCCCCGTTCCTTGTCAAGACTCTGCCTATAAAAATTTACTCTTTTTCTGCCACGGTAAGCGCCTCCGCGATCACCTTATCCATATCGTAGTAACGGTACTGCCCCAGCCTGCCGCCGAAGATCACGTGCGGCCTTTCCTTTGCAAGCGCCTGATATTTTGCAAACAGAGCGTCGTTTTTGTCATTGTTCACGGGATAATAGGGCTCGTCCCCCTCCCGCCAGTCTGCCGGATATTCTCTGGTGATGACAGTGCCTTGCTGCGTGCCAAAGACGAAGTGCTTATGTTCGATGATCCTTGTATAAGGAATCTCCCGCTGCGTGTAATTGACCACGGCGTTGCCCTGATAATTATCACAGTCAGGAAGCGTCTCCGTCTCGAAGCGCAGGGACCGGTATTCAAGATGTCCCAGCGAAAAGTCGAAGTACTCGTCGATCATGCCCGTGTAGACCACCCTGTCATAGGTATTGCCCTCTCTGTCGCGCACGATGATACGGCCGTCCTGCTCCTCTTCCGTCACAAAATCACGATAATCCGTGCCGGTCTTTACCTCGATCCCCTGCAGCATCTTCTCGACCATCCGCGTATAGCCTTCCACAGGGATACCCTGATAGCGGTCGTTAAAGTAATTATTATCAAAGGTAAATCGCAGGGGCAGCCGCTTGATGATAAAAGCGGGCAGTTCCTTACAGTCTCTTCCCCACTGCTTCTCGGTATAACCCTTCACCAGCTTCTCGTAGACATCCTTCCCCACCAGAGAAAGCGCCTGCTCCTCCAGATTCTTCGGCTCCGTGATGCCCAGATCCGCGATCTGTTCCGCGATCTGTTCCTTCGCTTCCTGCGGCGTCACAACGCCCCACATCCTGCTGAACGTGTTCATATTAAAAGGAAGGTTGTAGAGTTCGTCGTGGTAGCGCGCCACCGGGGAATTGATATAATGGTTGAACTCTGCAAACTGGTTTACATAATCCCACACCTTTTTGTCGGAAGTATGGAAAATATGCGCACCGAAACGGTGTACCTGAATCCCCTCTACGTCCTCGGTATAAATATTACCGGCGATATGCTGCCTCCTGTCGATCAGACGCACCCGCCGGCCTTTTTCCTTCATTTCATGGGCAAACACGGAGCCATACAGCCCCGCGCCCACAATTAAATAATCATAATTCATATCAATCCTCTGTAGCCTGATACTTCTCAAGCTGTGCATAGTCTTCCATCAGCTCCAGCGCTTTCTTGCGGCCGGTCTTGTTCAGTTTTACATAGTACTGCATCACGCGGTTTTCCATAATCTTACCGCCCAGCAGGCTCTTCTGGTTAATAGGTGTAAAATCCACGGGGTTTAAATTCAGCTTATCGCACATCCGGATGACCGTCCCGTACGCCATGCCCTCGATCCCACGATCCAGCGCCGTAACCAGTGTAGAATACGGAATTGACATTTCCAACGCAAACTGTCTGACGCTCTTGTGCTGTTTTAAGATTTCTGCTTTTAAGATTTCTGCCTTCGTCATAATAGACCTCCTTATCCCCTTATCATGTGCTTTTTCTTCGTTGAGAAGACATTCGCTTCTCCCCCATTGCGGACAGTATAACACATATTAGAGAAAAAAGGAACCACCAAACGCACATCTTAAACGAAATTCCGTCATCCTTGTACTCTTTTCACTAATATTTTGAATGTTTTTGTACAAAAAGTATAATACTCCCCTTTACGCCCCCTCAAAAACCATATTGTCGAAGCCGAAAGAAGATGCTAAAATAGGACTATAGACTTAAATCACAAAAGAGGTGTTACCGTATGTTACCCGTTTCCGTGTGTATGATCGCAAAAAATGAGGACAATCACATCGAGGAATGCTTAAAGAGACTGCGTCCCTGCCGCTTTGAGATCATTGTCGTGGACACCGGTTCCGTTGACCGCACCGTGGAAGTCGCCCACAAATATGCGGACAAAGTGTTTCATTTCGCATGGTGCGACGATTTCAGCAGCGCGAGGAACTTCTCGATCCAGCAGGCGGCAAACGACTGGGTGCTGACCATCGACTGTGACGAATATCTGGAGAATGTCAATCTGGCGGATCTGGAAGCGACCCTGTCCCGCAACAAGCAGGCTGTCGGCATGATCACCCGCAATAACCCCTACACGGTGCAGGGCGCGCGTTCGATCATGTCGGAACGCATCGGCAGGCTCTTTAACCGGAACTTCTGCCACTACGAGGGGACCGTCCACGAGCAGGTGCGCACCCTGCAGGGGAAGGAGCCGGTGAGTTTTCCGATCCCTCTGACCTTTTACCACGAAGGCTATGTCGAAGAATCCGACAAGCGCATGCGCGCCACGAGAAATCTGGAAATGCTGCTGCACGATCTGGTGTTAAAGGGACCGAGCCCTTATATCTATTTCCAGCTGGGGCAAAACTACCTCTCCTTAAACGATCTGGAAAAGGCCGCCCATTATTATAAGCTGGGCCTTGAGCTGAACACCGATCCTGCTTCCGACTTTGCACAGAATATGATGGAAGCTTACGGCTACTGCCTGATGAACCTTGCCAAGTATGACGATGCCATGACCTTAAAGGAGCATTACGACGAGTTTTCCGACAGGGCTGATTTTGTCTATCTGATGGGGATGCTCCACATGAAGAAGGGCGAATATGAAACGGCCATCGAGGAATTTGAGAAGGCGACAAAACTTTCCGCCTACTCCCGCAAAGGCGTAAACAGCTACCGCGCTTACTTCCAGATCGCTAACATCTACGAAGCGATGGGCGATTTCGAAAAAGCCAGAAGTTACTATAAAAAATGCGGAGACTTCGAGCCCTCCCTCAGAAGGCTCAAGGAGCTGTCGGCGCAGTCCGCCTCCTGACCGTCTTCCGAAAGGAGCTGCCTTGCTTCCGCTTTCCGTCTGTATCATAGCAAAAAACGAAGAAAAAAATATCGGGGAATGCCTGAAACGTCTGTCTCCTTACGGCTTTGAGATCGTGCTGACAGACACGGGATCCACGGATCGCACACTGGCGGTCGCTGAAAAATATACCGATCGAATCTTTCACTTCGACTGGTGCAACGATTTTTCCGCCGCCAGAAATTTTTGTTTACAGCAGGCATCCCATGATCTCATTCTCTCCCTCGACTGCGACGAATGGATCGAAGCGATCGATCCGCCCGCCCTCCTGCGCCTGATGGAAAGTCATCCGGACGCCGTGGGCCGCATTTTGATCCGCAGCCGTTTCACAAAGGATGACCGCACCACCTATGAGCAGACCCGCTTAAGCCGCCTCGCCGACCGCAGGCAATTCTTCTTTACGGGCGCGGTACACGAGCAGCTGTCTTCACGCCGTTTTCCCGCCCTTCCCAACCCGGTTTATGACGCACCTGTCACAATTCTCCACGTAGGCTACGACTTAAGCGAGGACGCCATGCAGGAAAAATGCCGCCGCAATATCGCACTTTTGGAAAGGGAGCTTGCCGCGCAGGGGCCCGATCCTTATCTGTACTGCCAGCTCGGCCTCTCCTACCGCCGGCTGGGAGAAAATGAAAAAGCCTGCGAAAGTTTTGACGCCGGCCTCTCTTTGGATGTGGACCCTTCCCTTGACTATGTGCGGACGATGGTGGAATCCTACGGCTACACGCTCCTTGACTTAAAACGTAACAAGGAAGCGCTGGGACTTTCCTCCCTCTACGAGACGTTCGCCGTGCGTGCGGACTTCGTTTTCCTGATGGGCCTTGTATATATGAACTGCGGCCTTTTTGACCGGGCGATCGACGAATTTCAAAAGTCTGCCACAATGACAGAGTTTTCAGTCGAGGGCGTCAACTCCTATTTAGCCTTCTATAATATGGGCGTGATCCTCGAATGCACCGGACAGGTGGAAGAGGCGCGGGAAGCATATAAAAAATGCGGGAGCTATGCGCCGGCCGAAACGCGGCTGCAGACGCTGAAACACGAAATCTAAAAGGCCGGAGCCATGCGCGCATGATTCCAGCCTTTTTTCTTGTTGACTCTGCTTATTTAACGATTACCGTAACCGCCAGATATCGCGGTTATACTCCTCAATCGTCCTGTCGGAAGAGAAGAATCCCGCCTTGGCGATATTTGTAAGCATCATTTTCCTCCACTTCGTCTGATCCTCGTAATCCGCCATCATCTTATCCTTGGTCTTGATATAATCCTCTAAATCCAGAAGGGTCATGAACCAGTCTTTGTTCAGCAATTCCTTGTAGAGTCTCTCCAGATTTTCCTTGTGGCCCACCTTGAGCGCCTGCTTGCTGACGATAAAGTCCACCGCCTGCTTGATGACCTTTGATTTCTTATAATAATCCTTGGAGACGTAATCTGCCTTCTCATAGTGTTCGATGACCGCCTCGGACTTCTCGCCGAAGATATAGATGTTGTCGTCTCCCACCAGCTCGTGAATCTCCACGTTCGCGCCGTCGGAAGTGCCCAGCGTCACCGCGCCGTTTAACATGAACTTCATGTTGCCCGTGCCGGAAGCTTCCTTGGATGCCAAAGAGATCTGCTCGGAAATGTCGCAGGCCGGGATCATCTTCTCGGCGTAAGCCACGTTGTAATTTTCCACCATCAGCACCGTCATGTAAGGGCTGACATCGGGATCGTTATTGACGATCTCCTGCAATACCAGCAGCAGGTGGATGATATCCTGCGCGATCACATAGGCAAGCGCCGCCTTCGCGCCGAAGATAAAGGTCATCGGCCTCGCAGGCTTCTTGCCGCCCTTGATCTCCAGATACTTATGAATAATGTAGAGCGCGTTCATCTGCTGTCTCTTGTACTCATGCAGACGCTTGCTCTGGATATCAAAGATGGAGTCAGGGTTCAAGGTCACGCCCTCGACCTCTTTCACGTACGCCGCCAGCTCCTTCTTGCGGTTCATCTTGATCTCGGCAATGCGATTTAGTACCGCCTCATCATCGATATACTCAAGGAGCTTTTCCAGCTTCGCCGCGTCTTTCTTGTAACCGTCGCCGATGGTCTCCGACAAAAAGCCCGCCAGCTCACGGTTACAGGACAGAAGCCATCTCCGGAACGTGATGCCGTTGGTCTTATTATTGAACTTCTCCGGATAAATATCATAAAAAGCTTTCAGCTCGGTATTCTTCAGGATCTCTGTGTGGATCGCCGCCACGCCGTTGACGGAGAAACCGTAGTGAATATCGATGTGCGCCATATGCACGCGCTTATCCTTGTCAATAATCTGCACCCTGGGGTCCTTATACTTCTTGGCTACCCGCTTGTGGAGTTCCTTGATGATGGGTACGAGCTGCGGCACCACCTTCTCCAGATACTTTAAGGGCCACTTCTCCAGCGCCTCCGCCAGAATCGTATGATTCGTATACGCGCAGGTCTTACTCACGACCTCGATCGCCTCGTCCATGGTGAAAGCCTTATCATCCACCAGAATGCGGATCAGCTCCGGGATCACCATCGTGGGATGGGTGTCGTTGATCTGGATCACCGCATGGTCGTACATGGTGCGCAGATCGTACTGCTTTTCCTTCATCTCCTTTAAGATCAGCTGCGCCGCATTGCTGACCATGAAGTACTGCTGGTAGATGCGCAGGAGATTCCCGGCTTCGTCCGAATCGTCGGGATAGAGGAAGAGCGTGAGGTTTTTCTCGATATCCTTCTTGTCAAAGTCAATGCCCTTCTTCACCAGACTCTCGTCGATCGTCTCGATATCGAAGAGGCGCAGCTTGTTGACACCATTGTCATATCCGACCACGTCGATGTCGTAGAGTCTGGAAGTCACCTTCTTCTTGCCAAAGGAAACCTCAAAGGTGGTGTCCGTCTTTGTCAGCCACGACTGCTCCTCGATCCAGTCGTTCTTCTCGGCCGTCTGTAATTTGTCCTTAAACTCCTGCTTAAAGAGGCCGAAATGATAATTTAGGCCGATACCCTCGCCGGGAAGACCCAGAGAAGCGATGGAATCCAAAAAGCAGGCCGCCAGACGTCCCAGTCCGCCGTTTCCGAGGGACGGTTCCGGCTCCACTTCCTCGATTGCGGAGAGCTGCTTGCCTTTGCCCGCAAGGACTTTCTCTAATTTGTCATAAATCCCCAGATTGATCAGGTTATTTGACAGAAGCTTGCCGATCAAAAACTCCGCGGAAATGTAATAAACTTTCTTTTCTCCCTCGATCCGCTCCGACGCCGCCATCAGCTTCTTGGAGAGCTGAAGGATGCTGTAATAAAGTTCCTCATTGCTGCAGTCTGAGATGGACTTGCCGTATCCTTCCTGCGTCTGGTTTTCCAACTCCTGCTCCAGATTCATCACCAGTATGTCTCTTTTCAGGTTGCTTGCCTGTGCCATGTGTTGAAACCTCCCTTTCCTTGATTATATTGATAGTGTTCCACTTTTTGATCTATTTACAATCTTTGGCCTTATAATCTTTCACTCCGGTCGGAAGATTATATCCTAATTCCCGCGATTCGGACTTTTCTTCCTGTTTCGGCGCTTTCAGATGAGGACATCGTCATATTTCATCTGCACCAATTCGTAATCCAATACGATCTGCCGCCCTTCTCCGCCGTCCAGAAGCCGTTTTAATTCTGTCACCGCCTCCGAGGCGATCCGCCCGAAATCCTGTTTCACCGTATTCATCTGCTGGCCCGCATAGCCCATCAGGGTGATACCGTCAAAGCCGCAGACCGGCCGGAAGATATCCATATCCATCAGCGCCCGCATCGCGCCGATCGCCATCAGGTCGGAAGCGCAGACCACGATATGCTTTTTCTTCGCATAGCGGAAAGTCAGTTCTCTGGCCAGCCGCTCCGAAAATTCTCCGTTTCTGACAAGCAGGGACAAGCCCTCTTCCTCCGCCAGCCGCTTGATGCCCTTGATGCGCTCCCCGCTGACGTAACCGTTCTTTTTGCCCGCCAGATAGAGGATGCTATTTCCCTCGTTCTCTTTCAGGGTCTTTCTGGCCACATCGTACTGCGCCGCCGCCTGATCGATCCAGATCGCCGAGGAAACCGCATTTACAAGCGGCGCGTCCACCGTCACGATCTTAAAAAGCTGCGCGTCGATCAGCCGGTGCAATACCTTATCTTCCTTCGACATGCCGAAGATGATCAGGCCCGTAATGCTCTGGGAGCGCAGATAACGCACCACCTCGTCCAGACTCTTGTTCTTCAACATGGAATCAAAAATGGTGATCACATCCAGATTCAGCTCCACTGCCCTGCCGATGGTGCCGGATATATACTGCATATTGATCTCGTCCACCGCCTGAGAGACATTGCCCAGATTCAAAAGCAGGGCCACCCGGCCCGACTGTTTGGAAGAGAGGGCCGCCGCGACGGTATTGGGCATGAAATTTAATTCCTCCACCGCCTGATTCACTTTTTTCTTTGTCTCTTCGCTCACATTGGGATAGCCGTTCAGCACCTTAGATACGGTGGAGATCGCTACGCCCGCCTGCTTCGCGACGTCCTTTATCGATACCATTGTTTTTCCTATCCGAAACAATTTCTGTCATTTTCCGGAAAATGTTTTCCGGAAATCGTTTTCCACAATTATCATATAACAAAAGAGTGGCTTTGTAAACCACTCTTTTGAAAATTTCTCCAATTATAGAATTTTTATGCAGATTTTACTTTCTTACCAGATGTCTCGGCGTACCGTTCACAAACAACGGCTGCAGCTCGCCCATGATGAGAGGCCTTGCATATTTCTCATAGTCCTCCGTCAGGCCCTTGCCGTCCGCAGTGATCCACTCGTCGGGTACGTTTCTCTCCACGTTTGCGATCGCGTGGATGTCATAAGCGCTGGTGCCGCACTGATAAGGATCTTCGCCGTTTCTGTCGAGGGTGATCATCATGCCGGTCTTGCCTTCTTCCGCAGCCATCACCGCGTCGTGGCCTACCTGAAACGCCTCGTTGATATCCGTCAGGGAAGCTAAGTGCGTCGCCGCTCTCTGTAAGGTGGAAAACTCGATCGCGCGGGTCTTTAAGCCCGTCTCAGCCGCAATCTTTTCAGCCAGCATCACAGCCGTGCCGGACATCTGCTTGTGGCCGAACGCATCGACCGCCACTTCTCTGCCGATCTCGCACACATATCTGCCGTCCGCTACCTTTACGCCCTCGGAGACCGCGATCACGACGGAAGACTTCTTCGCCGCCAGATCCTTTACATACGCTACGAACTTATCGATATCGAATACCTTCTCCGGAAGGTAGATCGCGTCACAGCCTTCGCAGTCGTCGCCCTTGGCAAGCGCCGCCGCCGCTGTCAGCCAGCCTGCGTTACGGCCCATGATCTCCACGATGCAGACGGTAGGCTTTTTCGCGCCGAAGGAAGAGTTGTCACGGATGATCTCCTTTACAGAGGTAGCAATGTATTTCGCCGCGGAACCGTAACCCGGACAGTGATCCGTTACAGGCAGGTCGTTGTCGATGGTCTTAGGCACGCCCATGAAACGCTGAGACTTGCCGTGCGCCGCCGCGTAATCGGACAGCATCTTGACCGTATCCATGGAATCGTTGCCGCCCGCATAGAACAGGCACTCGATGTCATGCTTCTCCATGATCTCAAATACTTTCTCGTAAACGTCCTCATGTCCCTCGATCTTAGGCATCTTAAAACGGCAGGAACCTAAGAATGCGGAAGGGGTCCTCTTTAAGAGTTCGATCCCCGTCTCGTCGTCAAGGTACTCGCCAAGGTCGATCATGCGGTCCTCCAAAAAGCCCTCGATGCCGTGTACCATACCGTAGATCTTCTTTACGCCCAGTTTCTTCGCGGCAGCGTATACGCCCGCTACGGAAGAATTGATCACGGCTGTGGGGCCGCCGGACTGTCCAACAACAATGTTTCCTTTCATGCTTGTCTCTCCTTTTCTATAAAATAAATTATTTATTAACGCTTTCGATGTAGAGTATATCAAAAAAGGGCGGACAAGACAAGGGTTACGAGGGAAATATTGGAATTGTGCACAGAATCCCGCGTGGGAAAAAATCTTCATTGTATTTGTTTGGTAAACATGATAAACTTTTACTAATATTGCATTTAAACTGACCACAAACTTGCATCGCGGATCGCGGGAAAGGAACCCTCCTATCAAATATGAAGAAATATATTTTAAGTTGCTGCTCGACAGCCGACCTCTCGGCGGACCACTTCGCTAAACGCGGTATCTCCTACGCCTGCTTCCACTATGAGCTGGCCGGCAAAGAATATCTGGACGATCTGGGTAAATCCATGTCCTTCGAGGCCTTCTATCAGGCCATGACGGAAGGGGCGGACACGAAGACTTCGCAGATCAATGTGGACGAATTTATAGAATACTTCGAGCCTTTTTTGCGGGCCGGGAAGGATGTTCTGCACTTATGCCTCTCTTCCGGCATTTCCGGCGTCATCAATTCAGCCATGACAGCCAAGGATCAGCTAGCCGAAAAATATCCCGACAATACCATCTATATCGTGGATTCTCTGGCGGCCTCCTCCGGTTTTGGCCTGCTGATGGATAAGCTGGCGGATTTGCGCGACGAAGGCATGTCCATCGAAGAACTGTACCAGTGGGCGCTCGATAACCGTCTGCGCCTGCATCACTGGTTCTTCTCCACCGACCTGACCTTCTTTATCAAGGGCGGCCGCGTCTCCAAGACCTCCGGCATGGTCGGCAATATGCTCAATATCTGTCCTCTCCTTAATGTGGATTATCTGGGAAGACTGATCCCCCGTTTTAAGATCCGCACCAAGAGAAAGGTCATTCATGCCATTGTTGAGAAGATGGAAGAATATGCCGACGACGGTCTTGCCTATAACGGAAAGTGTTACATTTCCCAGTCCGCCTGCTACGCGGACGCAAGGATAGTGGCCGATCTGGTTGAGGAGCGCTTCCCCAATCTTGACGGCAAGGTTTTGATCAACAGCGTCGGCACTACCATCGGCGCGCACACAGGTCCCGGCACGGTGGCGCTGTTCTTCTGGGGAAAAGAAAGGGTTGACTGAGCCTTGAGAAAACATACCAACAGAAAAAAAGACATCCAAAATACAGAACCAGAACTACAGGCAATTTTAGACAATGAAGTGGAAGCCAATCTCTACGCCGCGAAATCTCTGGTGGTCTGCGCCCTCGTCGGCGTATTCGCGTGGCTTTTTAACATCATCGGGATCTTCATCATTCCTCCTGTAGTCATGAATATTGCCATGCCCGTCATGATCCTATGCTTCCTGCTGCCGACATTTGTCTGTAAATTCACGGGCGGCAAGCCGCCGTGGGTGAAATATCTCAATATCTATTGTGTCGTCATCGGCGTCTTCATTCTCTCCAGCGCCATGCCCAAGCACGGCGTACTGGCTTGGGCGCTCCCGCTGATGCTGAGCTGCCACTACTATTCCAAACGGCTGAACAAGATGACTCTCGTAGCGTCCTGGATTCTGTTTTCCGCCTCCATCTACATAGGAATGTATGTGGGCGAGGGCGATTTGAATCTGTCCATCCCGCTCGGCACCTACGGTTTCCGGAATGTCGAAAAGCAGCTTCTCTTTGAAGCGACGCTCTTTTTTGTATTGCCCCGCGCCATGATCCTCTTAGGACTCTCCGCCATCTGTACGACGCTGGCAGGCCGCACGCGCAGACTCCTGACCAGACAGATCAAGGACAGCGAGGAGAGACAGCGCATCTCTACGGAGCTTGACGTGGCCACGCACATTCAGGCGGATATGCTGCCGCGTATCTTTCCCGCTTTTTCTGACCGCGCGGAATTTGACATTTACGCATCGATGAATCCCGCCAAGGAAGTGGGCGGCGATTTCTATGACTTTTTCATGGTGGACGAAAGACATCTGGCCATCGTGATCGCGGACGTATCCGGCAAAGGCGTCCCCGCCGCCCTCTTCATGGTGATTGGAAAGACCCTCATCAAAGATCATACAAAACCTGACGTGGATCTGGGCACCGTATTCTCCGAGGTCAACGAACTTTTGTGCGAGTCCAACAGCGAAGGCCTTTTCATCACGGCCTTCGAGGGGGTGCTTGACCTGATGACAGGAGAGTTTACCTTTGTCAATGCCGGCCACGAAATGCCCTTCATCGCCAAAGCAGGCGGCGTCTACGAGCCTTATAAATTAAAGCCGGGATTCGTGCTGGCTGGAATGGAACACATGAAATACACGAGCGGACAGATGACGCTCTCGCCCGGAGATAAAATTTTCCAATATACGGACGGGGTGACAGAAGCCACGAACGCGGCCAAGGAACTCTACGGCATGGAGAGGCTGACAGACGTACTCGTGAAAAATACGAGCCTTAAGCCCGCCGACCTTCTCCCGGCCGTAAAAGCGGATATCGACGCCTTCGTAGGCGAAGCGCCGCAGTTTGACGACATTACCATGCTGTGCGTGGAATACCTCAGAACGATGGAGCCGTTGGTTGTGATCTAACAATCATAGTGAAACCTTAAACGCTGTCCCAGCCTTTTTCTTCTGACGCAGGTTCGCCGAGCTGGGCGCACACCTTTTCCATCAAAATCTCTTCATCGATAGGCTTGACGCAATAATCCTTCGCGCCGCCCGCTACGGCTTTGACCACGTAGCTCTTATCATTATTTGACGTCAAAAAGATGACTGGCACATCCGTCAGATGATCCTTCTCCTTGATAAGCTTTAACATTTCATAACCGTCGATCTCCGGCATATCGATATCCAGAATGATCAGATCGGGCGTCCTGCTCTTCAAAAACTGCAGCGCCCGCGAGCCGCCCGAAAACGAGTGGATCTCAAACCTGCTTCCCAAGACCTTTTCCAGTGTCTTCAGGACAATGGCGCTGTCATCCACCGCCACGATCCGCTTTTTCTCACCAAATGCCATCTCAATCTCCTCCTTCTCTTAAAAGCGCTATCGCTTTTTCTTCGTCAAATTCGTCCTCCAAGGCCTCCAGCGCGCTCTTTAAGCGCTCCCGCATCTTCGCATCCAGCGGATTGCCCAGCCATTCTTTGAGCCGGCCGACGGCCTCCTTTGTCTCAAAATCATCTAACAGCGCGGCGACTTCTTCTAACTCCTTTCGCGTAAGCTGTAAACACTCCTGTCCCTCCCCGCAGACGGTCTCTCCGGCATCCGCGCTGTATGCGTCATAAAGCGCCGCAAAGCCTTCCTGCGCCTGATCCCAGAGGTCGAGCAGTTCCCCGAAATGCTCCTCCACGTAGGAAGCGTTTCCCGCCTTGCTCTCCTTCTCATGCTCGAAAGCGGTATCCGCCAGCGCATCCGCGCCCAGCGTGCGCGCATTGCCTTTCAGGCCATGCACAAGGATCGCGTAATCCTTCATATTACCCGCCTCGATATAGCCGCGCATAAGGGTCTGCTTGTCCTTCTCCTTCAGGAAAAGTCTGGCCAGCCCCAGATAAGTCTCCTCATCGTTCTGCGCATGGGAAAGGCCGTTTTCTATGGAAATGCCGTATTGCGAAAACTTCCCACTCTCTTCCAAAATACCCGGTTTTTCGGATGCCTTCTCCGTCGCCGCCCGATGTCCCACAAGCTCCGCCGGCAGATACTGTTCCACCGTCTGCTCCAAAACATCCCCGTCGATGGGCTTGGTCAAAAAATCCGCGAACCCTTCTTTCAGATAGGCTTCTCTGGCCCCCGCAACCGCATTGGCAGTCAGCACAATGACCGGCGTCTCCTGATTCGGGTGGTCCGTCATTTTTTGTATCTCATGCAGGGTCTCGATGCCGTCCATCTCAGGCATCATATGATCCATGAAAATGATATGATAAGGCTCTTTTTTCACCAGCGCAAGGCAGTCTTTTCCGGAACTTGCCGTGGTGATGTTCATACGCGTCCGCTTTAACAGGGAAGTAAATACCGTCAGGTTCATCGCGTTGTCGTCCACCACCAGCACCCGTGCATCCGGCGCTTCGAAAATCTGTCCCTTCGCCTTCCGGCCCTGCTCCTGCCTGTTTTTAATGCTCTCAAAATCGCCCGTCGGCTCGTCGCACACGATCCGCTGCGGGATCGTGACCGTGAAGGTCGAGCCTTTCCCGTACTCGCTCTCCACCTTCATCTCGCCGTCCATCAATTTCAGAAGCGACATGGTGATATTCATGCCAAGCCCCGTTCCCTCGATGTTGCGGTTCTTTTCTTCGTCCAGTCTCTGAAAACTCTCAAAGAGCTTGCCCATGTCCTCTTTCTTAATGCCCATGCCCGTGTCCTTCACGGAGATGATAAGGACGATTTCTTCCTCTCCCCTGCGTTCATAGGCCGCGTGCAGTTCCACACCGCCCTGCGGCGTGTATTTGACTGCATTAGTCAATAAATTCGTCACGATCTGCTTGATCCTGACGTCATCTCCAAATAACTGCTTTGGCAGCGTTTCATCCAGCGAAAAGCGCACGGAAAGATCCTTTTCCTGCGCCCGCAGGAAAATCACGTTCCACAGATCCATCAGCAGATTGGAAAGCTCGTACTCCACCGGAATGATCTCCATTTTCCCGGACTCGATCTTGGACATATCGAGAATATCATTGATCAAAAAAAGAAGTGTCTTCCCGGAACTGCGAATGTTCTCCGCATAGGAGAGAATCTGCTCGTCCGCGCACTCCCGCAGGATCATCTCATTCATGCCAAGCACGGCGTTAATGGGCGTCCTGATCTCATGGGACATGTTGGAAAGGAAAAGGCTCTTGGCCTCATTTGCCCTCTCGGCCTCGTCCTTCGCCTTCTCATATTCCCTGTTTAATTCCCTGATCTTTTCAAGAGCCGTGCGCGCGTCCCGCAGCTCGTTTAACTCGGTCACGTCGTCCATGACCACCACTACTGACCGCTCTTCATTGCTCATGATATAGCTGGTCGTCAGGAGTAGATTCCTGATCTTTCCCTCCAGCATATAGTCTACGGACATATTGCTGACTTTTCGCTTCTCATAGATCGACGACAGGATCGCCTCGTTGAAATCGTCCGTCCCCTCTCTGGTGAGAAACACGTTGATAAAGGTATCCCCGACATCCTTGTCGCTTAAGCCCAGCATCCGCTCAGCCTCCGGATTGAGCATGGTAATCCTGCCGTTCATGCTAAGCACCATAATGCCCTCTAACGCGTTATTTACGATCTCTTTATAGCTATAGAGATTCTGCATATCACTTTGATTTATCATTCGGATTCCTCGCCGGTCGTCGTCACTTAAAAGTCTTTACGTATCTTCAGGATATTTCGGCCATCCTTATACTCATAGGTGATCGCGTTCATGCTTTTTTTCACGATATAAATACCGAGACCGCCTACCTCCCGCTCCTCCGCAGACAGTGTCACATTCGGATCCTCCTTGGCAAGCGGGTCGTAAGGCTTACCCTGGTCGATAAAAGTGATCACTACCGCAAGCGGTTCATTCACGACCTCCACCTGCACCGTCGCCGAACCGACCTCCGGATGATAAGCATAGCGCACGATATTGCCAAAAAGCTCGTCGATCGCAATATCGATCTGGGCCTGCGCCTTCATGGGACAGTCGTACCGTTCCAACTGCTCGTCCACAAATGCGGTGATGACCTCAATGTTTTCCGGTGTCGCTTCCACTGTCAATTCGTTCATAATTTACCTCCAAGTCAGCGCAGTTTACTGCGCTGACGCGTCTACACGATGTTAAGCACATCCAGAAATCCCGTCACTTCAAACACCTCGTGGATGACCTCGTTCACATGACGGATCTCCATCTGCCCGCCGCTCTTTGTCATCGCTTTATGGGCCGTCAGAAGGACGCGAAGTCCGGCGGAAGAAAGATATTCCAGATTCTCAAAATCCAGATTCAGTTTCTGTGTCCCCTCAAGGCTTTCCTGAATCTTTTCCTCTAACTGCGGCGCCGTCACGGTGTCAAGTCTGCCGGAAAGCGTAAGCGTTACTTCTGTTCCGTTTTGCGTTTTTTCTATGTTCATGATTCCCTCCATGCCTGAGCATTTTTTAACCCTTCTTATGCTGCAAGTATACCACAATTTACCCTTCTTTGAAAGAAAAATATCCTTACCGTATCAAACAGGCGAAATATCCTTACCGTATCAAATAGGCGAAATATCCGCCGTAGCAGGCAAGCATCACCGCGCCGCCCAAACGGCCCAGCCTTTTATTTTTAACGACGCACAGCCACAAAAGCACGGCCGATGCGATACACGCGGCGCTGTCCACAAAGAAATCCGGCGCATACTCTACCGGTGTGATCAGCGCGGACGTTCCCACCACGAAAAGGATGTTAAAGATATTGCTTCCCACAATGTTGCCGACCGCAATATCCGCCTTCCCTTTGATGGCAGCCGTTACGCTCGTCACAAGCTCCGGAAGCGAAGTGCCAAAAGCCACGATGGTCAGGCCGATCAGCCGCTCGCTCATGCCGAAGATCAGCGCCAGTTCCGTGGCCGCATCCACCGCCAGATCAGAACCTAATACGATCATCACGCCGCCCAGAACGATGAGCAGGAGCATCTTCCAGACAGGCATCGGTTTCTCTTCACGGGTGTCCCCCTCCTCAGGCAGCGGCGCGCCCTTCTTTGCCATCCCCAGCAGATAGGCCAGATAGAGGAACATCAGCCCCCAGAGGATCAGACCGTCGGAAAAACGAAGCAGATGATCTTCCGTGCTGCCAAGCGCCCACAAAACCGCCGATACAAAAATCACATACGGAATCTCGTAACGCACCGTAGACTTCTGCACCGCGACAGGCGTAATGACCGCGGTCAGTCCCAGAATCAGCAGCACATTCAAAATATTGCTCCCCACGATATTGCCGATGGTGATCTCTGCGCTCCCCTTCAGGGCCGCAGACACGCTGACCGCCGCCTCCGGCAGGGATGTCCCCATTGCCACGATGGTGAGGCCGATCACCAGCTGGGGAATACCGAAGCGTTCCGCCAGACGGCTCGCCCCTTCTACGAACCAGTCCGCTCCTTTTACCAGAAGCACAAAACCAAGCGCCAGTAATCCAAGCTGTAATAGCACTTCCATCAACATGATCCCTCCTTCTCTTAAGGCCCTGCCTATAAAATAAACAAACGAGGCCTTCAACATAATCATGCTAAAAGTCTCGTTCTTTCCATTCAATCCCGTTATCTGCCGGAAAACAGAAAGCGTGTAAACATGACACTTGTGTCAGGGTATGTTGCTTACACAGGATAACTACTCCCTCTTAACTTATAAGATAATGTACCACAAGTATGCCCGCCTGTCAATGCTTCTATCCGCCCGCGAGGGCTTCTTTAACGAATCTTTGACAATGACTCTTTCGACAAAATCTTTCTGATATTCAGTATAAACAGAGTCGTAGCCGTGACCGCGGAAATCACATCCGACACCGGCTCCGCATAGTAAACGCCCATCACCCCGAAAAACCGCGGCAGAATGATCGCCAGCGGGATCAGCAGGATCAGTTTCCTGAGCACGGCGATAAATAGGGATATCTTCGCCTGCCCCAGCGCCAGAAACGTGGGCTGGATTCCGCTTTGCAGGCCGAACACCAGCATGCCCGCCATAAAGACCGGCATCACCCTGCCGACCAGTTCCACAAGCGCGGCCTCGTTTGTAAAAAATCCGGCATAAAATTCCGGAAAAATCATGGTCGTCGCCGTGGTCACCACCATAAAACCGAAACACAGGCCGATCATCCAACGATAAAGCTGCCCTACCCGTGCAAAATTACCCGCGCCAAAATTGTAACTGATGATCGGCGTCATGCCCTGCGTAAAGCCGCCGATGGGCGCGGAAAATAGCTGCATCACGCTCTGCATTATGGTCAGAGACCCTACATAGAGATCGCCGCCGTAAGTCTGCAGGCCATGATTTAACACGATGCTGATAAAGCTCTCAGTGGCCCGCATGATAAAGGGCGAGATTCCCAGAGAAAAAATGCCAAACAGGATACCCCGCTCCGGCCTGAGAAATTTCTTTCGTATTTTTAGGGAAGAGCGTTTACTTAGCAGATAACCCGTGACCCACGCCGCGCTTAAGCCCTGCGAGATCACTGTCGCCACCGCCGCGCCCTTTACGCCCATGCCAAATCCAAAGATAAAGATGGGATCCAGAACGATGTTCGCCACCGCGCCGATCAGCACGGAAAGCATGGCCGTCCCCGGCTTGCTCTGACAGATGATAAAGGCGTTTAAGCCAAGGGCAAACTCCACAAACAAGGTGCCTGCCAGATAGATGGTCAGATAATCCACCGCGTACCCTATGGTAGCGTCGCTGGCCCCGAAACTGTAGAGAAGCGGCCGTTTAAACACATAGAAGACCGCCATCAGGATCACCGTGCAGAACACCAGAAAAGTCACGCTGTTTCCCAAGATCTTCTCCGCGTGATCCCTGTCCTGCTTTCCCAGCCAGATGGCCGCCAGCGGCGCTGCGCCGCTATTGACAAAACCCGAAAAGGCGGAGATAAAAACGGTGATGCAGAAGGTCACGCCCACCCCCGTGAGCGCGTTCGCTCCCACGCCTTCCATATGGCCGATATAAATCCTGTCTATGATGCTGTAAAGGATATTGATGATCTGCGCAAGGATCGAGGGCAGCGTCATGCTCACCATCAGACGGCCGATCGGCTCCGTCGCCATCCGCTCCTCGCGGGTCATTGTCTTCGCCGTACTCATATCAAACATCCCTTCTACTAATAACGGATTCCTGCTCTTTAGTCATCTTACTCGCATAGCATGGAAATTGCAATCCCATTTGCCTTCTTTCCTTTTTCATACGGTTTCCATTTTAATTTCCCCTCCGGTGTGTTACCATGAAAGAAAAACGGCCGTAACCAGCCGGCTCCAACAAACATTACAGGAGAAAAGATTAAAAAAGCTCCGACATGGAGGTAACCATGGATCACATAAGAAAAATCATCAGCGCCCTGATTCTGTTTGCGGAAATGAGCATCCTTTATATCCTGATACCCTGTATCACCGACCCCGTCCTGCGGCAGGCCGCATTTACGCCGGATCGCACGACAGCTGCTGTTATGGCCTGTATTGTCGGTTTCTTACTCTTCCTTTTTATCAATCTGTTCCCACGGCTGACCCTCCGCCGCACGGCCGGCAGAAGAAACCGGATTCTGGAGGACGGCGCTGCCCTGCTGCAGCTCTTCATCGCAACAGCCATAGCCGAATCCCTGTTTGTCATTGTGTATCCGTTTTTCATAAAGCTGAACGTTTCCGACAACACTGCGTACGGCTTCGGCCGCCTGCTCAGCATCCTTCTTCTGGTTCTGATGGAGTCCGTCCTTTTCTGGAACGGCATCATCCGCGTATACGCGACCTCCGTGCAGCTCGGCGTCAAATGGCGCGTGATCGGTATCGTCTGCGGCTGGATCCCCTTACTCAACATTCTGGTGCTGTGCCGCATTATCTCTATCACCGCAAACGAGGCGGCCTTTGAAAAAGAAAAGTACCTGCTGGATCAGGTACGGGCCGAGAGCCGGCTGTGTGAGACAAAATACCCGCTTCTGATGGTACACGGCGTGTTTTTCCGCGATTTTCGTTTCTTTAATTACTGGGGCAGGATTCCCCATGCCCTGAAACAAAACGGCGCCGTTATTTACTATGGAAGCCAGCAGTCCGCCGCCTCTGTCGCGGATTGCGGACAGGAACTGGCGGAGCGCATCCGCTCCATCATACAGGAAACCGGCTGCGAAAAAGTAAATATCATTGCCCACTCCAAGGGTGGTCTCGACAGCCGTTACGCCATCAGCGCCTGCGGCGTATCCCCGTACGTGGCCAGCCTGACTACCATCAACACCCCGCACAGAGGCTGTATCTTTGCAGACTATCTGTTAGAAAAAATACCGGAAAAGGTGCAGAAAAGCGTGGCCCGCAAGTACAATGCCGCCCTGAAAAAATTCGGCGACGCTGATCCCGACTTTCTTTCCGCCGTGCGCGATCTCACCGCTTCCGCCTGCGAGTGCAGAAACGAAACGCTGCCCAACTGCCCAGACGTGTATTACCAGAGCGTCGGCACAAAGATGAACTGCGCCATCAGCGGGAGATTTCCGCTGAATATGGCCTACCCGCTGGTCAAACATTTCGACGGTGCAAACGACGGACTGGTATCTTTAGAAAGCGCCGTCTGGGGCGAAGATTTTATTTCGCTTGCCGTACCCGAAGGGCGGGGAATTTCGCATGGCGATATGATCGATCTGAATCGCGAGAATATTTGCGGATTTGATGTGAGGGAATTTTATGTAAACCTTGTGAGGGATTTAAAAGAGAGGGGCTTCTGAAAGCCCCTCTTTATGCGGATAACAGGACTTGAACCTGCACGGTCTCCCACTGGAACCTAAATCCAGCGCGTCTGCCAATTCCGCCATATCCGCCGATTTTGCGAACGGCACAAGAAATGACATGCGTGTCATTCTTTCCCGTCCGCCCATGTATCATATCATTTTCCCCGCGCTCTGTCAACGATGCCGCCTTCATTCGACAGGCGATTCATTCACTCCCGCAAGCGTCTGCGGCTCCTCCCCGATGTGCCGGATCACCCGGTTATTGATCCTCACTAAAAAGATCACCGTCATGGTAAGAGACATGATCTCCGCGATCGGGAACGCCCACCACACATAAGTCACCTGCCCGGACAGGGACAGCAGAAAGGCCGCGGGCAGAAGCACCACAAGCTGTCTCGCCATGGAGACGAACATACTGTAGACCGCATAGCCCAGCGCCTGAAAAGCCGTCCCGCAGACGATACCGAAAGCCGCCGGCAGAAAACTGATACAGATAATGCGCAGCGCCGGCACACCGATGCGAAGCATTTCATCAGACGCTGAGAAAAAGCCCAGCAGGACCTCCGGTATGATCTGGAAAATGACCACGCCAAGCGCCATGATGCACGCCGCATACAAAACAGCGCACTTCATCGCCTGAATAAAACGATCCCTTCTGCCCGCGCCATAATTGTACGCCAAAATCGGCACCAGCCCGTTATTCAAGCCAAACACCGGCATAAAGATAAAGCTCTGCAGCTTGAAGTACACACCAAACACCGCCGTCGCCGTGGGGGTAAAGGAAATCAGAATCTTGTTCATGCCATAGGTCATCACCGAACCGATGGCCTGCATAATCATAGACGGCACGCCGATCTTATAGATCATCCCCACAATTTCCCGCTCCAGCTTAAATCCCTTGAAGCGGATATGGATATCCTCATTTTTCGTAAAATTCAACACCATTGCGATCGTACCCGCAATGATCTGCCCCATGATCGTAGCTACCGCCGCGCCCGCAACGCCCATTTTTGGCATCCCACACAGACCAAAGATAAAGATGGGGTCCAAAATAATGTTAATGACCGCACCCGTCCCCTGCGTGAGCATAATATAGAACGTTCTGCCCGTGGACTGTAACAGACGTTCAAACACAAACTGCGCAAACAATCCAAAAGAGCAGATACATACAATACTCAGATACTGCACGCCATACTCCACGATCTGCCTATCATCCGTCTGACTGAGATAGAAAGCGCGTGTGGCAAACAACCCTACCAGCAGAAACAGCACATAACTGGCGGCCATCAGCACAATACCGCTGACTGCCGTGTTGTCCGCACGCTCCTGCTCCTTCTCACCGAGCGCCTTAGAAAGCACGGCGTTGATACCGACACAGGTGCCGCCCGCCACAGCGATCATCAGCGTCTGGATCGGGAAAGCAAGTGACACGGCTGTCAGTGCATTCTCGTTGATGCGGGAGACAAAGATGGAGTCCACCACATTGTAGAGCGCCTGCACCAGCATAGACACCATCATCGGAAGTGACATACTGATCAGCAGCTTATTGACAGGCATCGTGCCCATTTTGTTTTCTTTCGTCTGTTCCATACTTACCTCATTTCTGAGCAACTTGTTGCGAAGAGGCGATGAGAAATCTGCGAATGCAGTTTCTCATCTGCCATCAACGACTTTGAGATGCTCTTACTCAAAATCGCGTGTGAAAAATCAGCACATCAGTGTGATTTTTCACACTGTACTCCTTTCCGAGATTCGCAAAGTGAATAGGAATAAAATAAACGTCTGATATGCAGAAAATCCCTGCACTCAAACGTTCGGCCAATGTAAGCCCTATCATTTTCAAAATGAACCACGGGGGATTCGAACCCCCGACAACCTGATTAAAAGTCAGGTGCTCTACCGACTGAGCTAGTGGTCCGTAAGCTGGGCTAGCTGGATTTGAACCAGCGAATGCAGGAGTCAAAGTCCTGTGCCTTACCCCTTGGCGATAGCCCATTATTGGTAATACAGGCAGTGCTTTGCACATTCCCGCAAAAGGTGGATAGAGGGACTCGAACCCT
>DKUU01000010.1:29546-37812 GCA_002490835.1 Lachnospiraceae bacterium UBA7196
TATCCAGCTGAGCTACGAACACGTGCGAAACATGGGTTAATCCCCGTTTCATCCCGTGCAATAGGGCGCACTGCGGCGCACTCATTCAGCACAGATTATACTCTAGCATATGAAAGTGGTCTTGTCAATCATAAAAATCTGCCTGATTACTGTTTCATATCAGACCGGAATCCGGCATGCGTGTGAAAAGTTTCATGCCGGTCATTCATTCAGCTGCATGAGCCGGATAAAATGGTTTCAGGCATTCCGGCAGTTCTTTGATACTGTCGATCGACGCGTCCGGCTTCACGGCTTCACCAAACCCGTACGCCGCGTAGATAAAGGGGATCCCCGCCTCGCGGGCCGCTTTCTCATCCCCCTGCGTGTCCCCCACATACACTGCGCATCCGATATGATTTCGCTCCATCAGCAGCCTGATATTCTTCCCTTTGTCAAGTCCCGTCCTGCCCGACATCTCGATATCTCTAAAATAGTTCTCCATCTGGTGCGCATGCAGAAATGCCGGAACATATCCGTCCTGACAGTTGCTCACGATATACAGCTGATATTCCTCATATAAGGAAGCGACCGTCTCCTTCATGCCTTCATACAAAACGGCGCCGTGTTCCTCTAAATAGCTGACCTCTTCCTTCTCAAACTCGTCCGTGATCTCACCCCGCGCCTCGTCCGACAGATTGGGAAGCAGACATTTCCCGATCTCATCCATCGTCTTTCCCATGACGCTCTCCGCCATTTCCCGCGTCACCCTGACGGTCACGTCTCCCCGTCTTTCCAGTATGCGGTTCCAGATATCGCTCGCACAGCCCGCCGCATTCCAGAGTGTGCCGTCCAGATCAAAGATAACTGCTTTTTCCATCATTCACTCCGTTTCTGTGCTGTTATGATTCCAACACATCACAATGGTATCATATCCTTGAGAAAATATCAAAATCATTTATTTACAAAGTTTATTCACGATGTTCCTTATCCTCACCTGCTCTGCAAAATATACGCTCTGAGGCAGTGCCCCGTACGCGACTCCGCCATCTCAAGCAGCCCGGCGACGCTCCCCTGATAAACCACATTACCGCCTTCCCCGCCTCCGCCGGTCCCCAGATCGACGATACGATCCGCTTCCAGCATCAGATCAAGGTTATGCTCTATCACGATCAGCGTATGTCCTTTGCGCTGCAGCCCCTTTAGTACTGAAATCAGTTTTTCAATATCTTTTGGATGTAATCCCGTAGTTGGTTCATCCAGTACGTACAGGTTCTTTCCTCTTTTATTTCGGGAAAGTTCCCGCACAATCCTGATTCTCTGGCATTCTCCGCCGGACAGTTGATGCAGCGGATGTCCGATTGCCAGATAACCCAGCCCGATATTGTGCATCGCCTTCAAAACCCTGTAAACAGCGGGCACATCGCTAAATAAAGGCAGCGCGTCATCACAGGTGGTATTTAAGATATCCGTGATACTCTTCTCTTTGTATTTCACTTCCAGAACGGTATCCTGAAAGCGCTTTCCTTTGCATACCGGGCACTGCACTTCCATGGGCGGCAGCAATACCATATTAAAAGCCACGGTTCCCTGTCCCTCGCAATGCTCGCACCGCCCGCCCCTGACGTTAAACGAAAAATCTTTCTTCTCCAAACCTAACTGTCTGGCCTGCGGCTGCTGTTCAAAGACCTTGCGAATCTCCGTATAAATGCCCGTATATGTCGCGATATTCGATCTTGCTCCCTTGCTTAAGGGCTTTTGCGACATGCAAATGACATGATCGATCTTCTCATACCCCTCGACATTTTCATCCCTGACGCCCTTCTTTTCATAATTTACCAAAGCCTCCACCAGCACGTCAAAGATCAGGGTCGATTTTCCGCTGCCGGAAACGCCGGTGATCACGTTGAGCTTATTTAAGGCAATATCGACGCTGATATCCTTTAGATTATGCCTGCGGGCATGTCTGATTTTGATAAAGTCGTCCTGCACACTGCTCTTTTCCTTTACCGGACTGCGCCTTTTGAAGATATAGTCCTTCATAATGGAAGTTTCCGACATTAAAAACGCATCCATCGTCCCGGCAAACAGCACCTGCCCGCCGTTCGTGCCCGCTTCCGGCCCGATCTCCACGATATAATCCGCTTTTTTGACCAGCTCCGGATCGTGTTCTATAAGGATGACCGTGTTGCCTTTTCTTTTTAATTCATCGATTGCTTTGATAATCATGGCATTATCGGCAGGATGCAATCCTATGGTCGGTTCATCGAAGATATAGATCATCTCCGTCAAATCGGAGCCCAGGATATTCGCCACGCGCAGCCGCTGATGCTCGCCGTACGAAAGAGAAACAATGGATCTGGTCAATGTCAGATATCCCAATCCCAGCCCGATCAGTTCGTTCAGCTTTCCTATGATCATCTCCACCGCTTCGCTCATAAGCTGATACGCGAAATCCCTTTCATTGGATGCCTGATAGCCCAGTATAAAACTTCGCACTTCCGTAAGGGGACACAGCATCAATTGATTTAGGGACAGGCCGTTGACTTTCACCAGCTCAAGGTCTTTTGACAGCCTGCTGCCCTTGCACAGCGGGCACTCAGTCCGCGTCATAAATCTGCCGAAGCGCCCCGTCCAGTCCTCGTTATCTAAATACTGCTCATATTTCATCTCCATTTCATTGATAAATCCCGCAAACAGATATTTCTTATCCTCAGGCCTTGCCGTGTCGGGAAAATATTTCGCAAAGCGCGCATCGTCGTTGCCGTAATAGAGAAAGGCCTTTGCCTGCGGGGAAAGATCCTTTATTTTTTCATGCGGATCAAAATCAAAGCCATAGTAACCGCCTGCCGCGCGTACGATGGGGACATAAAGCTTGATCTCATTTTTTCCCCAGCTTTTCAGCGCCCCGTCATAAACTGACAGTTCTTCGTCGATCGTAACGCTCTTATTTACACTATTGATCTCGCCGATGCCATGACACTTCGGACAGGCGCCGTGCGGATTATTATAAGAGAAATCGGACATCCGGAATTTCCTGCCCGCCTCTTTGCCCTCATAAACGCCCGCCTGCGCAAACAGCAGCCGGATCAGCTTCAGGACCTCTGTGGCCGTGCCGACGGTCGAGCGGGGATTGCGGTTTTTGATATTCTGGTCGATATAGACCACCGGAGACAGTCCTTCGATCCTGTCCACCAGAGGCTTTTTCACCTGATTCGGTCCTCCCATGGTATCAAAAAGCTGCCGCATGCTTTCTTTTAATAAAACGTCTATGATCAGCGAAGACTTCCCCGACCCCGAAACGCCGACTACCGCGGTGATCTGATTGCGGGGAATCTGTAAGCTGATATTTTTCAGATTATTTTCTCTTGCGCCCCTAATGACGATATATTGCTGCATCTTTACCCCCACTATTGATATCTCTTGGCCTGCATTTGAAACATTTTCGCGTACAGGCCCTGCTTCTTCATCAGTTCGTCATGCGCGCCGTCTTCCGCTACTCTTCCGTTTTGTATCAGGAGGATCCGGTCCGCCATTTTCGTGGTAGACAGCCTGTGGGAAATAATGATAAGCGTCTGCTCAGTCAGCATATGAAACACCATTTCATTAAACTCGCTCTCCGCTTTCGGATCGAGCGCGCTCGACGGTTCGTCAAGGACCGCCATGCTCTTTTTGCCGAACAGCACCCTTGCCAGCGCCAGTTTTTGCTTCTGTCCCCCTGAAAATACCACGCCTTCCTCATCAAATTCTCTGGAATACGCACTATCTCCTTTGTCCGGCAGACGCCCGATCACATCGTCAAGCCCGACCATGGATAGCGCCCGATCCAAGCCTGAGCCATCCGTTTTTTTGTCCACCAAATCCATTTTGACATTCTCGTACAGCGTCGCCGCAAACAACTGGAAATCCTGCACCAAGACGCTGCAGATATTTTTTCGCCAGCAGTCCGCATCGTAGTCCCGGATATCCCTTCCGTTTACCAATATCCTGCCCTCATCAGGATCGTAAAGCCTCAGCAAAAGTTTGACAAGCGTACTCTTACCGGCACCGTTTTCGCCGACGATCGCCACCTTTTCCCGCGCATTTATTTTTACATTCAGTTTATCCAGAATCTTATGCTCCCCGTCATAGGAAAACGACACATCGACAAACTCGATCGTGACCGGCGTATCGACCGGAATTTTCAGTCCCTTCTCTGAAACGATCCTGTTTTCGATCTCCATGAAATGAAGGAATTTTTCAATATAGATACTGTTATCATGCGCTTCCCTGACCGATCCCACAAACCGTTCCATATTTCCTTTTATGGTGCCGTAAGCATTCCACAGCGCGGCCATCACATCAAAAGAATAGGCGCATTTCACAAGCACCATCCATGCAAGGTAAAACAGCGTCGCAAAATCCCCAAGGATCTTCTTCATCAGGCTGTCGCCGGCACAGATAAACGTCTTTTTTACCCCGTAAGCGGTATGGATATCGTTAAGTTTTTCGGAAGAAACATTTAATTTCTCCAACAAAACATTGCCGATATTCGTCATCCTAATGTCTTTCGCATTCTGCTTTAAGAAAAACATGCGGTTTGCATAATCGATCTCTTTCTGATAAGGCACCGTTTTCTGATAGATCTCCCCGTTCATTTGATTGAGCCTGATCTGATACCGAAAAGAGAAAACGTTGATCGCAACCGCCAAAACAAAGACCACAAGATCCAGAGTGCTGATGATATATAACAGCGAAAGCAGTACCAGAAAATTTTCGAGCAGATCGACAAAATTTCTGTACGTGTCCCATGCCCTGCTGCCTGATTCCCTGTTCGCGGCGACCAGATCGTTATAAAAATCCGGATCGTCATAACAGCCAAGGTCGATGGACGCGGATTTCTTAAATAGCATTTTGGTAAAATTATGATCGACCCTGCGCTCCGCGTCTTTTTGCAGATAATTGTTAAAAATGCCCTCGATCACCGTATTAAACACAAGCACCAGCCCGTAATAGATGCAGGTCGCAGCGATCAGCCGCGTCAGAATTTCCGCTGTTTCCTGCGGCCTGTCGATCGCAGACATAACAGACCTGACCAGTAACTGAATGAACAGGACATTTCCCACTGTATTGAACAATACGCTTCTGGCGATCCTGATCACCGCATAGCCGCCCGCATACAAAGGAGCCGCACCAAAAAAGAGTTTCAGCATATAAAGATTGTTAGCGATCACTTTCTTCATCTTAATCCTCCCGATTCCTAACTTTTATAATATTTCGCCTGCAGGTGGAACATTTCCGCATATTTACCACCCAGCCGGAGCAATTCCTCGTGCGTGCCCTGTTCGGCGATGCAGCCCTCCTCCATGAAATAAATCCGATCCGCTATTTTAGAGGCCGAAAACCGGTGCGAGATAAACAGCACCGTCTGATCCGCCAGATACCTGTTTATGGTCTCAAAAATCTCCGCTTCCGCGATCGGGTCAAGCGCACTGGTAGGCTCGTCCAAAATGTAAAGCTGCTTATCCGGATTGATAAAGATCCTTGCTAATGCCAGACATTGATTCTGGCCAACGGAAAGTACCTCTCCCGCATCGGATAATTCATGGGTGAGCTGCGTCCTAAACCCGTCCTGATACCGGTCTGGTTTTTCTTTCAAAGGAAGGGCATCCATGACTTTTTGTAATTCTTCTTCCGAATACTCCTCCGTGTCCATCGCGATATTCTGGCTGATCGTCGCCGCATACACATGGATATCCTGAAAAACCACCCCGTATTTGCCGCGATAATCCTTTATCCTGTAATCACGGATATCCTTCCCGTTATAAATGATGCTGCCCCGATCGGGATCGTACAGGCGCAGAATGAGGTTGATCAGCGTCGATTTTCCGGCGCCGTTATACCCCACCAAGGCGATCTTTTGTCCCGGCCTGATCTCCATGCAGATGTCTTTCAAAACGTAATCTTCCTTTTCCTGATACTTGAAATACAGATGCTCTATCTTTAATCCGTCAAAAGAAACATCCACCGGCAGCTCCTTTTGCGATACCACCTTTGATTCATATTGATAAAACGCTTTAAATTTATCTATATACTGCTTATCATCCAACAGGCCGCTAAAGCCCTCGATCACCGATGACGCCCGCCATGTATACTGCGCGACCGCCCCCATCAAAGGCAGGAACATGCCTATAGTCACCGTTTGATCAACGACGATCCGGTGGATCGAAAGCAGCGTCGTCACGCAGGATACGATCCCAAATCCGAAAAAGACCTGAATACTGTCCAGCACCGTTATCCTTTTGTAATACGTTTTTAAAAGCGCCTGTAAGCCCAAAGACGCGTCATAAAGCATTTTTTGGAGAACACTTTTGATATTTGTGGTCCGTAACTCCTGCGCACATTCCGCCTGCAAGGAAATCCTATTTACATAATCGAATTTCCGCCGGCAGGGTAAACTCTCGCTGCTATAACGATACCGGTACCGGTTCAAAACGGGGTCAAAAATCAATCCCGTCAATACGCTGAGCATTGAAATGATCACGATGACCGGATCGATCTGCGCAAAGTACCCGATCAGCACGATCACGCAGCAGGAATGGGAAATAAACTGCGCGATATGATCTAAGATGCTCTTCACCCTCTCAAACAGATCGCTTTGTGCAAACGTCACATTATCGTAATATGCCGGGTCATCAAAGCATTCGATATCGACCGTCATGATCTTTTGGCAGATCATCCTTTTTAGATACAGGGAGAGTTTGACATCGTTTCGTGGAAGATAGGCCTGATGATAATAGGAATTTCCGATTTCAAATATAATGTTGATCATAACAAACAGAAGCAGCGCCCCGCCGACCGCGGCGATACTTTTTCCGTGCTCCACCGCATCCATAAAATAAGCGAGAAAAAACACATTGTAACAGATAGAAAACAAATCGCTTATCACGGTAAAAAGAATCGTCAGCCAGACCCGCGACGGGGACGCCTTATAGAGTAACTTTACCATACAAAAACCACCTTTTCCCTTAGAATACGTCCATTATATCCTAATCGCAAAAGGTGGTGTGCAGATGCAAGGTTTATGCTTTTTTCATTTCCGCATGCAGGTCGTATAACATATCCGCTTTCTGCTGCAGCTCAAGTAAGGCTTGTAAATAAAAGTCCGCGCAGCTAAGAAGGTCTTCTCCCTTTTCCGGATCGATCAATATCTTTTTCGCAGCCGCATGCGCACCGGCATCCATTTTCTGTAAAAATCGGGAAATTGTCATAATACTGTAACCGGTGTCAAGCAGCAGCCGGATGACATACATACGGTCGACGACTGCCTGCGAATAGTATCTTTTTTGATAGGCGGCTGTCTGGGGAAGCAGGCCGTTGCGCTCCCAATTCCGGATCGATTCTTCCGTCGTGCCTACCAGCTCCGCGGCCTGCTTTTTCGTAAATTGCGCCTCTGAAACCGTCTGGAATCCTGCTTCATCCGTAGCGATCTCAATGACTTTCCGGGTGCGTTCGATATCCTCCCTGATCGCCGATTGATAGGCGGCCACTGCCGTCTCATACGCATCAGGCTCCCATGCTTTTGCCGCCTCAATGATTCGCATACTGCATTTTCGCAGTCTTTTATTGACAAAACCGCCGAACACAAGACGACATACTTTCACCTGATACAGATGATGATCCGTATAAACCCGATAGCCGTTTGACAGCCGCTCTACGCTTTCCAGAAAACCGCATTTTTCGTAAAATCGGATCGTGCTTTCTTTCACACCGGTCGCCTTTGCCAATTCTCCGACCTTATACATAGTCCGCTCCTCTACAAAAGATTTTCCACCGTAGCTTGAATTGTTTTCATTGATATGATATATTATAACCATAAAAGGAACAACCTCCCACAAGGGGTTGACCTATAAAAGAGATAGAAATTCCACCCTTCTAACTGGTCAAAGTATACAAGGGTGGTTTTTCTATGCCCATCGCTGGGACTTGAAAAACGCTACTGACTCATCATTACGATCAAGGTCAGCAATGCGAGAATGAACATTCCAAAAGACATCAGATCTTTAAAGTCATATTTCATCCGCACCACCTCCCATCTATGTAATAGGAGGCCAACACCTTGCAGTGACACGGTTGTTCCGTATTTCAATAGTAACATACCACACATGATTCCGCAATTGTTTATGGTATATTATTTGTCAATTTGGCGATTATTTATGTAGAAAATAAGAATGCCTATTCAGATTGCGGTGCGTACTCATGCAGAATTTCATACTTTTCCATTAAAAAAAGCAGGTGATGGGAATCGAAC
>DKUU01000001.1 GCA_002490835.1 Lachnospiraceae bacterium UBA7196
ACAGGGGTTCTTTGACAGTCTGGGCGCAGTTTAAAACTGCGCCAAGTACCTCTTTATATTATCCGTAATATTTCCGCCAAAGACCGCCGAACCTGCCACGATCACATTTGCGCCGGCGTCAAGCACCACTTGGGCGTTATCCAGTGTGATACCGCCGTCCACCTGAATATCCAGATCAAGACCCATCTCATCCGCCATCTGTCTGGCCTGACGGATGCGCTCCGTTGATTCCGGTATGTACTTCTGACCGCCAAACCCCGGTTCCACCGTCATCACAAGGAGCATGTCAAGCTTTGGCAGATACTTCCTTGCCGCTTCGACAGGCGTTTTTGGCTTGATGGACATGCCCACCTTACAGCCGAAGCTCCTGATCAGATCAATGGTCTCGTCCGCGTCCTCCGTGGCTTCCAGATGAAAGGTGATGCTGTCCGCCCCGCAGTCCTTAAATTCTTTGATGTAGCGCTCCGGTTCCACGATCATCAGATGCACGTCAAAAACACGGCTTGTCGTCTTGCGGATGGTGCGGATCACGGGCATCCCAAAAGAGATCGAAGGGACGAATACCCCGTCCATTACGTCGATATGAATGTATTCAGCGCCTGCCTCGTCGGCTTCTTTGATCTGCGCCCCCAAGGCGGCGAAATCCGCCGCCAGTATCGAGGGGGACAAAATATTTTTTCTCATTTTACAAAGTCCTTTACCTTCGCGTAGATGCCTTTTCCGTCCAGTCCGTATTTCTCCACCAGCGCATTCGCGGGGCCGGACTCGCCGAAGGTATCCTGCATACCTATGCGCAGGACGGGAGTGGGGCACTTTTCGGAGAGGCAGTCGCAGACTGCGCTGCCAAGGCCGCCGATTACAGTATGTTCCTCAGCCGTCACGACTTTGCCGGTCTTCTTTGCGGATGCCAGCACCAGCTCTTCATCCAAAGGCTTGATGGTGTGAATGTTGATGATTTCCGCGCTGATACCGTCCGCTGCCAGCATTTCCGCCGCCTCAAGCGCAGAGGAGACTGTAATGCCGCTGGCGATGATGGTCACGTCCTTGCCTTCTTTTAAGAGAACGCCCTTACCGATCTCGAATTTATAGTCTGTACGATCGTTGATCACGGGAACTGCCGCGCGTCCGAAGCGCAGATAAACGGGGCCCTGCATCTCGATCGCCGCGCGCACCGCCGCCTTTGCTTCCACGTCGTCGGAAGGCACGATGACGGTCATGCCGGGGATCGTCCGCATCAGGGCCACATCCTCGTTACACTGGTGGGTCGCGCCGTCCTCACCCACGGTAATGCCCGCATGGGTCGCGCCGATCTTTACATTCAAGTGCGGATAACCGATGGAGTTACGCACCTGCTCATAGTTACGTCCTGCCGCGAACATCGCGAAGGAGCTGATAAAAGGAATCTTGCCGCAGGTTGCAAGACCCGCCGCAATACCTGTCATATTACATTCCGCAATACCGCAGTCAATGTGACGGTCGGGAAACGCCTTCAAAAATACGCCCGTCTTGGTCGCGCCCGCAAGGTCAGCGTCCAGCACTACCAGATCCGGAAACTCCGCGCCGCACTCAGCCAGTGCGTTACCATAGCTTTCTCTTGTTGCAATCTTTTTTACATCTGCCATTAGTTCGCACCTCCTAACTCTTTACCGATCTTTTCAAGATCCGCCATCGCCGTCGCATATTCCTCATCATTAGGCGCTTTGCCGTGCCAGCCCGCATTGTTCTCCATGAAGGAGACGCCTTTGCCCTTCACCGTCTTACAGATGATCGCGGTGGGCATTCCCTTCGTGGCTTTCGCCTCCTTGAATGCCTTGTCGATCTGGTCGAAGTCATTGCCGTCGATGTTGATTACATGGAAGTTGAATGCTTCGAATTTTTTATCGATGGGGTAGGGCGAGCAGACATCGTCGATCTTACCGTCGATCTGCAGGCCGTTGTTGTCTACGATAACGACCAGATTGTCAAGCTTTCTGTGGCCGGCAAACATGGATGCCTCCCATACCTGACCTTCCTGAATCTCGCCGTCGCCAAGCAGCGTATACACTCTGTAGTCCTTATTGTCCATCTTCGCCGCGAGCGCCATACCTACCGCCGCGGAGATGCCCTGTCCGAGAGAGCCGGAAGACATATCCACACCCGGTGTCTCCTGCATACAGGGATGTCCCTGCAAATAGGAGCCAAGATGCCGCAGGGTCGGAAGATCCTCTACCGGGAAGTAACCGCGGTTTGCCAGAGTCGAGTAAAGCCCCGGCGCGGTGTGTCCCTTGGAGAGGACGAAGCGGTCCCTGTCCGCCTTTTTCGGATCCTTGGGATCGATGTTCATCTCTTCAAAATAGAGATAGGTGAAGATATCAGCCGCGGAGAGCGATCCGCCCGGATGTCCGGCTTTTGCGCCGTGTACCGCAGTCACGATACCCTTGCGAACTTCGTTCGCAGTTTTTTGCAACTCTAACTTATTCATTGCCATCCTCCTTTATTTATGTAACATTATTTTTGACCATAGTACGCGTTTGCCCCATGTTTCCGGAAATAGTGTTTATCCTGAAGTTCCTGCGGCGCCGGCTGGATCCTCGCGTTGATGGTCTCCGCGCGGTACGCCATCTTTGCCACCTCTTCCAGAACTACCGCGTTATGTACAGCCTCGTGGCCGTCCTTGCCCCATGCGAAGGGGCCATGGTTCTTGCAAAGCACTGCCGGTACAGCCTCAGGGTCCTTGTCAAGCCTCTTAAATTCGTTCACGATCAAAAGGCCTGTGTTTTTCTCGTAAGCGTCCTCGATTTCTTCCGCATTCAGGCAGCGCAGACAAGGGATCTCGCCGTAGTAGTAATCCGCGTGGGTGGTGCCGTAACAGGGGATGCTGCGGCCCGCCTGCGCCCAGCTCGTCGCGTAGGAAGAATGCGTATGTACCACGCCGCCCACCTTCTCGAAAGCCTTGTAAAGCTCCACGTGGGTAGCCGTGTCGGAAGAAGGATTGTATTTTCCCTCTACCTTTTTCCCGTTTAAATCTACCAGCACCATATCGTCGGGCGTTAGCTTGTCATACTCGACGCCGCTCGGTTTGATCGCAAAGATGCCGCTCTCCCTGTCAATCTCACTCACATTCCCCCACGTAAACGTGACCAATCCATATTTAGGGAGCAACATGTTCGCTTCATAAACACGTTTTTTTAATTCTTCCAGCAAGGTTTCATCCTCCTACTATATTATTTTGATTATGTAAGGATTTTGAGCTGCATACCCTTATGTTCCGAAGCACTGTCTGAGTGCAGTCATGCCGCAGGCATTAACTGCACGAGTTTGCGTAGGAACTAAGGGATGCACTCAAAATCCGTCCTCATTGAATCGATTCAACCGCAGCCCGTTCGATAGTCAGCCCCGCGCTGTACACCTTCATAAACTTATTGAATCCTTCCACGTCGGATGCCTTCGGCGCCATCTTTTCGCCCTTCTGGCCTGCGAACACTTTATTATTCAGATAAGCGGAAAGGCTCTCGTCCGCGCCCTTCTGGATCATGTAGGAAGCAAGGATCGCGATACCCCATGCACCGCCTTCACCGGCAGTCTCCATCACGCTCACGGGCGCGTTCATCGCCGCGGCAAGGATACCCTGACCGACGCCTTTGGTCTTAAAGAGGCCGCCGTGTCCCAAAATCTCATCGACCTCGACCTTCTCCTCTTGGAAGAGGACATCGAAGCCCGTCTTGAGCGCACCGAGAGAAGTGAACAGATGCACGCGCATGAAGTTTGCCAGATTGAATTTCGCATCGGGCGTGCGCACAAACAGAGGTCTGCCCTCGTTGAAGCCCGTCACGGACTCACCTGAGAAATAATTGTAGGCGAGCAGGCCGCCGCAGTCGTCGTCGCCGTTTAAGGCATTGCGGTAAAGGTTCCCGTAAATGTCGTTCTTATCGACCTTCATACCCATCAGCTCGGAATACTCCGCAAAGAGATTTACCCACGCATTTAAATCAGAAGTACAGTTATTGCAATGTACCATAGCCACCAGACTGCCATCCGGCGTCGTCACCAGATCGATGATCTCATGCACTTTGGCAAGTTCCTTCTCCAGCACGATCATGCCGAAAATACTGGTGCCGGCAGAGACATTGCCCGTACGTTTCGCCACGCTGTTGGTAGCGACCATGCCGGTACCCGCGTCGCCTTCGGGCGGGCAGAGCGGAATCCCCGCCTGTAAAGTCCCCGTAGGGTCTAAGAGTTTTGCGCCTTCCGCAGTCAGCTTTCCGGCTTCTTCTCCGGCTGTCTTTACGGCCGGAAGCACATCTTTCAGCTTCCATGAAAAGCCCTTGTCCGCCACTGTCTGATCGAACTGCGCGACCATCTTTTCATCAAACTGCCCCGTGGCGATATCGATGGGGAACATGCCCGATGCTTCGCCGACACCGACCACCTTTTCGCCGGTCAGCTTCCACTGGATGTAACCGGCCAGCGTGATCACAAATTTAAGATCAGGCACATGCTCCTCGCCGTTTAAGATCGCCTGATAAAGATGCGCGATCGTCCATCTCTGAGGAATGTTGTAATTGAAAAGTTTCGTCAGCTTAGCTGCCGCTTCCTCCGTGATGGTGTTGCGCCATGTGCGGAAAGGCACCATCAGTTCGTCCTTTTCATTAAAGGCCATATAGCCGTGCATCATTGCGGAAAAACCGATCGCCCCCAGCTTCACGAGTTTCTCCCCGTACTGCGCCTGCACGTCCTCCGCCAACTTTTTGTAGCAGTCCTGAAGTCCCGTCCAGATGTCATCCAGACTGTAAGTCCAAATGCCGTTTTCCAGCCGGTTTTCCCAGTCGTGCGCCCCCGATGCGATGGGTTTGTTGTTCTCGTCTACCAGCACCGCCTTGATGCGGGTGGAACCGAACTCGATGCCCAGCACCGCCTTACCGCTTGCAATACATTCTTTTGCTCCCATGTTGATACTTATACCTCCTTTATTCCTTGATTCATTTCCTATGATCAGCGGTATGCCGCTTCGTTCCATCTTAATTCATTTTTAAAATCGCGGATATTCGTATCTTTATCAATGATGACGCTCTCGATGCCCATCGCGTCCGCCCAGTCCGCCATCTGCTCGACGGTCAGGTCGTAGGAGAAGGCCGTGTGATGTGCGCCGCCTGCTAAGATCCAAGCCGTCGCGCCGACTTCCAGATTCGGCTGCGGCGTCCAGAAGGCCGTGCCTACGGGAAGCTTCGGCATGGGTTTCTCCACCTTCTTACAGTCCACCGCATTGATGAGCAGGCGGAAGCGCGTACCCAGATCCACCAGAGAACATGCCACCGCGGGGCCTTCCTTTGAGGTAAATACCAGACGCGCGGGATCTTCTCTATTGCCCATGGAAAGCGGGCAGACCTTGATGCCGATCTCGCCGTCTGCTACGGAAGGACAGACCTCCAGCATGTGCGCCTGTAAGATGCCCTCTTTGCCGGGTACGAGATTGTAGGTGTAATCCTCCATCATGGACGTGCCTTTCGCATCCTTGATGCCTGCTGTCATCAGCTTCATGATACGCACCATAGCGGCTACCTTCCAGTCGCCTTCCGCGCCGAAACCGTAGCCTTTTTCCATCAGTCTCTGGATCGCCAGACCCGGAAGCTGTTTTAGACCGCCGAGCATCCCGAAGTGGGTCACCACCGCGTGATAATCGTTTTCGACCAAGAATTTTTCGATGCCGATTTCCTGCTGTGCCTGCACCGCCACATGCTTTCTGAACTCGTCAAGGTCCCTGCCCTCGTCGATGATCTTATATTTGCTGTAATATTCCTCCACCAATGCGTTTACGTCGCCCTGCGGCACAGCGTCCACGTATTCCACCACGTCGTTGACGCAGTAGTGGTCGATCTCCCAGCCGAATTTGATCTGCGCTTCGACCTTATCGCCCTCAGTTACGGCCACGTTGTTCATGTTGTCGCCGAACCGGCAGACCCGCACGTGAGAGGACTCGATCACGCCGATCGCCGTACGCATCCAGCTTCCAAGCTGTTTCTGCACGCGTTCGGATGTCCAGTGTCCGACGATGATCTTTCTTTCGATGCCCATGCGGCTCACGATGTGGCCGTACTCCCTGTCGCCATGCGCGGACTGGTTCTCGTTCATAAAGTCCATGTCGATGGTGTCGTAGGGAAGTTCCTCATTGAACTGCGTGTGCAGATGACAGAGAGGTTTTCTAAATTCCTTCAGCCCGAGGATCCACATCTTAGCCGGTGAGAAGGTGTGCATCCACGTAATCACACCCGCGCATTCCGGATCGTTGTTGGCGTCGTTAAAGGTCTTGCGGATGGACGCCTGTCCCAAGAGAGTGGGCTTTAACACCACCTCGAAAGGGAGATTGCCCGACGCATTCAAGCCCTCCACCATCTTCGCGGAATGCTCCGCTACCTTGCGCAGGCACTCATCCCCGTACAAGTCCTGCGAACCGGTACAGAACCAAAATTTGTAGTTTCGTTTTTCGCTCATACCATACCCTCCGTTTTTATATATCCTATGATATAGTCTACTACGGGTACCCGTCTGTTTGCAAGTTATTTGCATGTAAAAAATCAGGCGCGCTTTTATGGTAAGAAACGGGACAATTGTCAAAAAGAGAGGCAAAAAGAGCACATTTTTCTTGATTTTCTCCATATTCTATAGTAAAATGATGTTATTTTAAGAAAAGAGGTAAATACAAATGGCAAAACGCAAGATAATATCAGAGTCCACGGTCCCTTCTGATTTTCTTTCGGTAAAACTTAGACCGATATCTGCCGAAACGGCTAAACGACTGTCGCTTGCCGCCGAAGCAGCAAATGAAAGAATCGCCCGCAATAATCAGATCTATTCTTCCTCTAATAGTCATGCGTCATCTTACGCCACAAAATAGAAAAGGCAAAGGGAGTATCCTTTCGCCTTTTCTATTTTACTACTTTTTCTATTAACTGCACTTCTCCATGATCTAATGATATCACCTTTAGTTTGACAAGTCC
This sequence comes from Lachnospiraceae bacterium UBA7196, assembly GCA_002490835.1. Classification (GTDB taxonomy): domain Bacteria; phylum Bacillota; class Clostridia; order Lachnospirales; family Lachnospiraceae; genus UBA3282. Next base: position 6,975 of record DKUU01000001.1, read on the forward strand.
GTTAATGGCGTTTTCAAAATTATCAATATTCTCGTATTTTTCAAATTCTTCCTGTACCTCCATTTTTAATCTTTCTTCATTTATTGAGTTTTCCGATCGCCTTTGATAATTATGATTATATAAATAAGAAACGATCAGACTCATGCCGGGACTAAGCTTTACCTTACATTTGCGCAGTTCAGTTAAAATACTCAACACAACTAAAATTACCGACCATATTTCTCTTTCTGCCAATCCCGGTGTATTAGAAAGAAGTGCCATCAGAAAATCCATATCAAATTCCAAGTTACTTAGCTTTTCCGTTTCATACCCATCTTTTCCACGCTTTAATCGAGAATAGACGGGATTTAAATCCATTTCTTCCCCGACAACAACTTGTCTGATAATGCTTTGAATCGCATTCATTTCAATTTTGCTTTGCTCACCTTCAGGCAAAAATATTTTCTTATATTCCGCTAGTGAATCTTTTTGCGAATCAACAACTTTTTCCAAGACATCATAAACTTCCAAGTCAATCATATATTTCCTCCCAAATCCCAGTTTTGCATACTGGTATTTCATCTTTATCTTTTAAATTATTTTCATATGCAGTATACGGAGCAATTGTGAGGTCCCCTTCCTGTATTTCCCCATTTTCACTAATTATACTAAATTTCTCAGTATTATGCATTAAAAGCCATGGATTTTCTGTTTGTGTACCCACAGTAGAGTCAGCAATCAATCTTCCGGAAATCAGATTTTCTTTGCTTTCTTGCACTGTTGCCAAATCAATGCACCATATAAATCTGGGCATATCCATTAAACGAATAATCTTTTTCAAGCCTTCATTCATTTTTTCATTATCGGCGGCCTTTTCTTTAAATGAATTAGCACTGGTCAGATAGATTCTGCATATTCGCAATCCCTCCCACTCCATAGCCTTTTTTCGTACTACTTCCATAAATTTTTCATAAATCTCGTTAAAGCCCAAAAGAACCTTTTCACAGTAAGGAACGATTATATAATTTATTTCACATAAAGCATAATCGATATCTTTATCCGAAATAGGTATATATGGGTCAATTCCCTTATAGGAAAAATAATTATCATCTATAGCATATACATTTTGAATCAGTGAGGAATGCATAACAACATTCGTACCTTCTTCGCATAAAAATGATACATTATCATTATCTAATCTATCATAGTCAACGTTTCCATGTCCAAATAATGTTATTGCATGTCTTTTACGATTCATCGTTGCTACAACAGGAATGCCTGACTCAATGTAGGCAATAATTTCATTTATGAAGTAATGCAGCTTATGAAATTCATCACCTAATAATACAGGAGAAAAGTTATATAAATCTAATGTATTTACAATCTGATCCGGCGAAAGACCATGCGATGGTATTTTCCTGCCTTTTTCATTCTGTACACTATCGACAATCTCCCCCATTACGGTATCTCTATGCGCTTTATATCTGTTGCCAAAATATCGCAGTATACTCCACATAGCGACATGTGCACATACTGATACATCTGTTTCTTGTCTCATCCAGGGAAACGCATTAACGTATAGTTTTCTGCCGTAGACATTTGCGGAAAAAGAATCCAACATTAAGTATGCTTTCACATTCTCTGGCAATAATAGCTTGGGTGATAAATACGTTTTCCCTAATTTTGAATTTTTAATTCCTTCTCTCAGAGAAATATATCCATAATATTCTCGTTCTTTTAAATCATTTATTTCTCCGCTTAAAAAGTGTAATCTATGACATACTTTTGAATGTGCATAATGTTGTTTCGAATAAAATGTATAATATGTGCTTAGATAATCTTTTTCATAATATGGATATTCAATAATGATAGCTGAACACTTTGTTCCTATTTTTTGTTTGAGAATACTTATTATTTCTTTGTTAATATATTTCTCCCCAACCATTTTTATCAATTTATCATAATCTTTTATACCCTTAATCAACAATTTATTAAACTTTATCATATATATTCCCCTAATTCACTTATACTTTTTTTATATAATAACATATCTACATTTTTTTACAATATTTTTATTATTAGTGCCTGAGCGGAAAAAGGATTTTAAAGAAAGACACGCAAAAACAGCCCCGGAGCTGTTCGCGCCGGGGCCGTTTCTCTAATTCATTTCATTCGATTTAGTTATTCCATGCATAATAGCCTTTTGCTGCATGTACCGTGAAGGTACCGCTGGAATAAGAGTAGCGGTATAAACTCTTTAAGTATACTGTTTGGCCTTTGTTCAAACTGTAGCTTAAACCAAAATTATAATAGTTGTTGCTACTATAATCAGAAGTTAAGCAATTATTACTGTTTGTGCTCCACTGCATACAATTATCGGTATCTACATCATCCGCATCCCACAATATGCCATACTTCTGGCTATAGTCATTAGATTCCGTCCAAAAGCTATAATTTCCCGCCTCCGGTGCAGTGAAAACAAATCCTGCCACGCCATTTCTGGTAAGGGTCACCTTTTTGCTCTGGCCCGGCTTCAGCGCTTCAAGCCCGCCGACGGTTAATTCTGCCTTCAGCGTGAGAGTGGTATCCGTGTCGGAGCTCATTCCCCACACGACCATCTGTCCTGCGCTTAAGCCTAATTTCAGGGACAGGCTGTCGCCGCTGTATACACTCTCGGAAATATCGTGGTCAGTCGGATCATACGTGCCGCTCGTAGTCACGTAGAAAGTAACGTCCGGCTCCAACTCACCTGTGGTAAACGTATAGATTCCCGTCTCCGGCGCCGTAAATGTTGCTTTTGCGCCTGCGGCCGCAGTCACCGTAATAGGTGTTCCCGCCGCGGTGATCTCTGTCGTGATGCTGGTATCCTTCGTGCCGCCCACGCTGACTGACAGCGCCGCCGCGGAACTGTTGACAGGATTCAGGTATACCGTCTGCCCTGCCTCGAGAAGCATATCGACATATCTGGTTGTATTTCCGTTTTCTGCAAGCGTATCTGCAGCTGTCGCCGCAGGAGAACCGCTTCCTGTAAGCGCGGCTACCGCGTCATCCCAAATCCTAAGCGTTACCTTTCCGGCATCCGCTGTCGCTACTGTCACTCCCAAGCGATAAATACCTGCCGCATCCGCTGTATACGCGTAAACCTTACCGCTGTCAGCCGGAATGGAAACCGCGTCTGCCGTAGCCGGCTGAGGGGTTACATCCTCCGCGCCCAGCGTATAGGTCTTTCCGCTCGTCAGAGAAGAGGATGTTTTCAGCCAGACGGTCTCGCCCTGCGCAAGCTCGCGGATAATCGTATCTCCGTATTCATCGCTGGAGCCGTAGTTTGTCGCGCTGTTAAAGTCCGTATACAGATACAGATATTCCTTCGCAATGCTGCCTTCCGTGCTGTCGGTGTTGTTTGTGAGGGTGAACTGATAGATGCCGGCCTTAGGAGCCTTAAACTCGAAGGTCTCCTGATTGCCCTGACCCGTCACCGTCATGCCGTTTGCAGCAGTTTCCATGCGCTGCGTCTGTTCGACCTCTACGTAATACAATATGCCGCTGATATAATTGCTATACTGAGATCTGAGATATACGGTCTGTCCCTCCTTCATCCAGCCGAGATCCACGTAGCTGTGGTAATTATAGTCCCAACTGCCGTCTTTCGATGTCTTCTTCTGGACGGTGGCATTGTTATTATATGCCATAAATTGATATCTGCCCGTCTCCGGCGCCGTAAAGCTAAAGAGACCATAATAACCGTAAGTGCCTTCTACAGATTGGTATACATCCTTCGTTTTTCTCCGGTCACCTAAGCTCAGAGGCAGATAATCAGGCGCATTGTCGCCATCGTGATCGGGATTATAGGCTGCATCGGGGTAAGCCGGTTCGTCATCTCCAAAATAACGATAGCCGTTTCCATAAGCGTCGCCGACTGCCGCTACATAAATAGCATATCTGGCAATCGTTTTATTCAGGATCTTGGACTTCACTTCCAGCGTGGTCATTCCCGGCTGCAAGCCCTTTAAGGTAATGCAGTAGGTTCCGGCCGCCGCCTTGACACTCGCCACCTTTTTATCGCCGATCGTCCATACCAGCGTATCGTTGACACGGCCCCGGTTCGTAGGCTCCGCGGTCAGTGTGTAGGAATTGCCGGACAATACATACAGCTGCCGGTTGCCATCATCCAGCTTCCAATCGGTGCCAGACTCTTTATACTCAGACACCTGAATCGACATACCGCCCATTACATAATAGGAATACGGATTCCAAACCCAGCACTTCTTATCATAATTCCAAGACCAGCCGGCTTCATCATCCAGACCGCCTTCTACCGCCGGAATCTTTGTGGTCTTCACTTTGGCAGTCGCCTCTTTAGACGAAACATCGCCGTAGAGTGCGGTGATCTTCACCGTGTACTGGCTTTCTTTCGCCAGCCGGTTCCTGCCGTTTGCCGTGATATCGGTTTTGATCGTATCCGCCTCGATGCGGTATGCGTCTTTCACACGCACATAGTCATGTTTATCTTTCGCTCTTTCCCATACCTCGTATACTTTTCCGGATGTATTGTTATTTTCATCGTAAATCGTATACCGCTTATCAAGGAGCAGATTGCTGCCCGCATCCCTGATCTCCACGCGGAAGGCATCCGGATAACCCGCACTGGTAAAGGTCAGGCCGAACCTGTCGTTGGTAACGTCGACAGCCTTGATCTTTTTCACCTGCGCCAGTTCCTTCGAAGTGAAGGTAATCTTCACCGTTGCATTCGCCGCGTTTTCCGCGTTTTCTTTTACGACCTTATCCGTCAGGGACAGTTCCAGCTTCCCGCCGCCCTTGATCGCGCGGAGGCAGGGATCCCCATACTCATCCGTTGTCAGTTCAAAGTATTCGCTCTGCGCCGCTACTGCCGTCCGGACTGCATCCATATCCATATCCGGCCACCGATAAATCTTCAGTTTACTCTTACCGGCCTTATAGGTGTAGAGTGCGACGTCGTTCAGACTCTGCGTCTGTCCTACCGTCAGGTTCACGGTCTTTTTCTTGGCAGTCACGGAATCTACCTTCGCCACCACCCAAAGATGGATCGTCGCATATGCTCCGGTATTTACATCACGCACATAGACGCGCGGGCAGCTTCCGCTCCCTGTATCCGCGTCATACCAGCCGCCGACACCGGTGAACTTAATCTTACCCTTCTTGTCTACACTCATGTAGTCATTCTTGGACGCTTTTACTTCCTCGCCGTTCTCATCGTATATCAGATTGCCGCTCTTATCCATGGCGCTTACATAATACTCCAGCTTCGGCTCCTGATAGTTGCTGGTCTTATCGTTCAGCGGAAGTTTCAATACGATTCCGTCGTCGTCATCCGCTGCCGCCGCGCTCGCATTATGCATAAACATTCCGAGCGTCGTGCTGTCAACGCCTTTTGAAGCCTTGGCATAATCGATCATATAGACACGGTCGCTGCCGCTTAAAAATTCGGGAATCGTCGTATATCCCGTAATATCCTTAACGGCCTCGCTCTCCTCGAGCTTAAGGTCCAGAGCCAGCACTTCGGACTTCTGGGTCTTAAAGCTGACTGCCGTGCCTGCCGCGCTGGCATCCACCGTCGCCTGCGTGATCACATAGCCGTCAGACAGCGTCTTCGCCTCGCATACGTTTCTGACATACACGGTGTAATCCGTTTCTGCCTTCAATTCGCGCAACTTTGTCTTATAACGAATGCCGTTCTCTGTGCTGATCAGGTTTTCGTCCGCGCTGTCCAGATAGACCGGCGCGATCGCGAAGGTTCCCCGCCACTGGTTCTGATTGCCGTGCAGTGCCTTGACATCGGGCTCAATTTCCGTTGCCTTCTTCTTGCCTTCCACCACGTAAATCTCGCGGCGGTATCCGTCTGCTGCCTTGTCGTAGTTGACGAGCGCATAGTTACCGTGCGGCGTCGCCTTAACTGCCTTGGGCGCCGTCAGGGCCGTTGCCTCGATCGCCACCTTCACTTCTTTGAAGTTCGGAACCGGCACCATCTTACCATCTTTATCCATCTGCTTCGGATAAACCGTAATGGTGGTTCCCTTGCCTACCTTGAGCGCCGTCACATAGCCGCTGTCGGGATCGACGTGCAGGGTGGTCTCGTCGTCGCTCTTATAACCGAGGCAGATTACATCCGTCATCTGGTTCTTGGTGATTTTGACGTCGAGCTGAACGGATTCGCCGACCGCCAGCTTTTTAGGCGCCGCGTTGAATGCGAGCGACTTCGGAGCCACCGCCTTCGACAGGTCGCCCAGACACAGATTCTGGTTCATCTTAAAGATAATGGTCTCAAAGTATTTGTCTTCCCAGCGGATCGTGATTTTCTTCTCGCCATTTTCCGCTGTCGCCGCGTCAAAGAGCGCTATAAAATATCCGGACTCGGTGTTTGACGCCACTACTTTGCCGTCTGCATCCTCCACTGCGTTTCGATACATCGCAGTGGTAGGAATCTCTTCGCCAAATTCCTCCGGCGCTTGAATCTTGAACGCCACGAGGTTACCCTTCATTTCGTTTTCGCCTGTGCCGTAAGTCGTGTAAGGGATGCCTTCCCGTACACTGATCGTCTGCGTGATATCGTCTGTCGCGCTTCTTACGATTACCGGCTCTGTGATGCTGCGTTCTCCCACGCTGCCAATATTCGCAGAGGAAACAACCGCCGGCTTTGCCACGGCCTTAAAGCTGTCCAGAACCTCCGCGCTGTTCTTCACCACGTAGTTTCTGTCATAATCATAGTTTAAGGAGCTCTCGTAATGAACCTCATATTCTCCGCCTCTGTGGAGAATCGCATCATCATAGTCATAGAACGGAGTCTTGCTTCCCTTCTTATTGACAGTAAAGGTCGGATAACCGTCCCATGCGCTTTCATCCAGCGCTGCAGCCGCTGCGCTGAACGCCCACTCGTCGTTCTCCGCATAGCCTTCTGCCTTAAAGTTACTATTGATATCCGACCAAAGCGCTGTCATATAACCCGCTTCGTAGGTATCGTCCACATCGAGGGATAGGGTCACCTCACGCTGCTTGATGGTAACGGTTCCGATCAGCTTACCATAGTAGGAATCCGTTTCCGCAAGCGTAAGCGGTTTATACGTCTCGTTGCCGTAGAAGTTCACATACACATTATATTTCCCTGCGTCCTCTGTGTACTTCAGCTCGTTTGTGTCGCCATAGTCTCCCGTCTCGACGCAGGTATACACTACGTCCAGATCCGTCACTGCCTGACCGTTCGCCTTAAGCGTATAAGCGGTCTCCGGCTTCACATCTTCTTCGGTGAGCGCCTCGCCGTCATAGGTCTTTTCATACTTTAAAGGCGTTGCTGCTGCTTCAAAGGTCAGTTCGGTCGTGCCCATGGGCTTTATGGTAAGAGCTGCCTTGCCGCCAAGAGCCACATCTTCACGATAGGCATGCTTCTTTCCGTCAACCTCGTTTTCTTTTTTCACACCTTGTGAGAGCGTATAGTTATTATTGATTTTTGCAATGCTGCTGTCAAAATAGTGATATTCGCCGTCGGAACCATAAACGCGGTGTCCCAGATTCTGTGCCTGAATCTCATAGGTATAACCAGTCTCGGTACTGAAATTCACATTCCAGGAATTTTCTTCATACCAGATGGGAGCTACCTCTGTCTCGCTCGCAATATTTTCCAGCACGCCCCACTGAGGCTCCGCGTATTTGAGGCTTTCCGGGAAGGTGTAAGCATCGCTGCCTTTTTTCACCGTATAGTTGATCTCGTCAATCTTCTTATCCGTTACGAAATACTGGTACGGTGTACGACCTGCCAGAGTCTCATAGGTACCCGCCTCCGGCGTAATCGTAAGCGCTATCTTATTGATGACATAGTAGGCTGCGCCCTTGTCGTTACCCTTTTCGTCGGGCTTCACATAATGGAAGGTCCCGTCGTCGGTGTTATCCGTATACGAGATCTCCAGCTTATAGATACCCGCATCGGTCGGCGCAATGATGCTTTCCCCGTAGTTAGAACTCCATTCCTCCCAGTTAGCATCATCATAAAAATCGTCATCTCTGAAACCGTTCTCCTTATTCTGGTCCCAAATCTGTTTGTCCAGAAGGTCGCTCGCGCTGTTATGCTTATACCATGTGTAGGTAAAGTCGTTGCCGACCGCTTCGAGCGTTTTGTCCGTTCCTTTCAGCTTCACCTTGTTCTTGTAATCGGACCTGCTTGTATAGAGGGCCATATTGTCAAAGTCCCTGTTTTTCGCAGCCGCGTCTTCGACGGTCGCGCCCGCCTTGCCGTCGGCATACAGAGCCATCAGATCCCATGTCATCTCGACGCCTGCCTGCACCTCGACTTCCAGTGCCTTCGCGTCAGCCGTAGGGGTCTCGTCGGTGAAGTAGTTTTTGTCTGCGCCGTTGATCTCTTCGCCGTTCTCATCGTAGCCGGCATTAATGCCCGTTCTGTGCGCATAGCTGCCGTCCGCGTTATAGATCGCCTTCCTGCCGTCATAGATCAGGCGGTATTTCTTACCGCTTTGCAGCTTGTAAGCGATGTTGTCGATGTTTTCCCATACGCTGCCGTTTTGAACCTGCAGCGTAACCGCCGGCTCATAAATCTGGCTTACATTGATGTCGTCATATCCGGTACCCCAGATATGCTCGTTTTTCGCTTCGATGGTACGGCCTTCCGCGCTGTCGCCATCTTTAGCTGTCGCCTTGTAGGTTACCTTCGTCAGCACATTGCCCAGCTTTGTGCCCGCGGGAACCGTGATCTTTGCCGCGTTTTCTTTGTTTACGATCTCAACCGTCACCGGCGCGGGATCGATCACCACCGTGATGGGAGATGATACACTCTTAGCATACTTGCCTTCTTTGGTATCCTCGTAGGTAAGGACGTATGTATATTCGTCTGCATTGGTCGGCGCCATTACCTTGCCGTCCGCATCCTTTTCGCAGCCGTCATATTCTTCCCACGCGCCGACTACCTCAGCGCCTGTCAGATCCTTCCAGCTTGCCGGAGTGGTCGTATCATCCTTATACTGCACTTTATAGTCATAATCCGCGGGCTTCTCCGGCGCCGCGGCAGCCTTATCCTTGTTGTATACGCGCGTCACCGCATCCGCTTCTTTCCACTGATCCGCAAGGGTAATCTGGATCCGTGTCTCCGTCAGGTCCGCCATTACGACATCCGCCGTAAAAGGCTCCACCGTGTAGTTGTTCCATGCGGTTTTGGCAGCGTCATCAGCGTCCGCCTTGAGGGCAGCCGTAATATCCGCCACATAGTCGCCGTCCTTCTTCAGGGTAGCCCCTGTCTCAAAAGAAGCGCCATACGCATCCCTTAAGCCTGTCACCGTCAAAGCGATGACGTCAGCCGTCCAATTGAACGAATCGTACTCGGCTCCCTGAATTTCGGTAACCGTCGCCGTGACGCTGGCTTTATCCGCCGCCGCGCCCGGTTTTGCGCTTGCCGTGGCCCTGATGGTGAGAGGCGCCTTCGTGATCGTGCATGTAACTTTCGTTTCGAGCACATCATGCACATCGGTCTTGGCCGCGCAGCTCAGCGTGAGCTCATAAACGCCTACGTTTACCGGCTCGCCTGTCAGTGCGGCAAAGGTTCCGTCCGCGCCCTGCACTTTCCATGCAGCCGTCACCGTTTCATCGGACACGGGTGTGGTCTCTCCGTTTACGGTCTTTGTCACCACCGCCTCGTCCGGATTAAACAGCGTGTCACCGTTATAGACCGCCTCCGTCCGCATGCTGCCGATGCTGATGTCGTAGCTCGGAGCCGCCGACGCGGGCGTATCTTCCTTTACTTCCGCGTCCTTGCTGTTGTCGGCATCCGCAGCAGCCTTGTCGGCATCTGTCGCGTCACTGCCTGCATCGTCAGCATCGTCGGCTTTGTCTGCATCGTTGTCAGTATCCGCTGCGTCGCTGACGGCAGCAGGTTCGCCTTTGACTTCCTCCGCCGACGCATCCGCATCGTTGTTTGCATCCGCTGTGTCATTCACGATATTTTCCACGGCGGGGTCGTCTGCAGGTGCAGCGAGCGCCGTCTGGGGTATCATGGTGACTGACATAGCTGCAGCCAGTACCATGGCCAGTATTCGTTTGGCCAGATACAGCTTCTTTGTCTTACCCATTCTTTGTCCTCCTCTTCTTTTTATGATTGACGGGTTGCCGGTGTTTTTGGCATAACAAAAACACGCAATACTATTTTACCCCCCCCCCGTATGGAAAAAGCAAGTAGTTTGCGTGTCTTTTTGTTTCTTTTATGAAATTTTAACGTGAAAAAACTGTTATGTTATCCTTGAAAACAGGCAGTCTGCTCAGTCAGGCTGTTCACCACTTCGGAAACCTGATCCAGTGCGGTGATGATACCCTTCATGTTATCCGCAAGGGCAGCGGTATTGTCCACCACGCCGCCGACGCCCTGTGCGCTCTCCCTGACAGTGTTTGTGATATTGTCGTTGGATTCCGTGACGGTGCGCATCATGGAACCGATATTCTCCATGGAAGCGCGCATCTCACCCATGAGCTGATCCACCGTATTGGCGTCGTCCAGATACTGTCCGCCCGTGTTTTCCAAAATCTCATAGTCGGGCATCACGCGCTCGTTGATAAAGTTCACAAGCTTTCTGGCATTGTCCGCCAAGGTCATGACCGCCGCCACAACGCCCTCGGAAATCTGCTGGATATTGCCTGCCGTCTGCTTTGAGCTGTCCGCAAGCTGACGAATCTCGTCCGCCACCACCGCAAAGCCCTTGCCTGCCTCGCCCGCTCTGGCGGCTTCGATGGAAGCGTTCAGCGCAAGCAGGTTTGTCTTAGAGGCGATGCTCAAAATATCGCCAGTCAGATGACTGATGTTTTCGATCTGCCGGCTGTCTTCGATAGAAGCGTTCAGCGTTACGTCAAATTCCCGGATCATCCGATCCGCCGTCTCGCGGCTTTCCTGCGCAAGCTTTTGCAGTTTTGTCGCGCGGTCCTTGATCTCCTGTGCGAATTCTGTGCCGTTCACGGCCTTTTCTACCATCTCGCCCACGGAAGTTTCCGCTTCGCGCGTATTTTCATTGACATAGACGACCGTAGCGGACATTTCTTCCATGCCGGCCGCCAGCTCTTCCATGGTAGCGGAAGTGTCGCTCGCATGCTGGTTCGTTTCCTCCACCACGTCGTTTACATTGAGCTGCTGTCTGTGAATCTCCTCGCTGCAGGAAATCACCCCGCCGATCACATCCTGCAGGATGTCCAGAAACTGATTAACGCCCCGCGCCAGATCGGCGATCTCGTCGTTGGTCAGGACGGGTACGCGCTCGTTTAAGTTTCCTTGTTTATTATGTATGTTCTCGATCATGCCATTGATGACCTGCGCGATCCGCTGGATCGGGATTACGATCAGACGGCGTGCGATCAGCACCACCAAAGCTGCCGCCACGATCAGGAGCGCGATCACCACCACGATCAACTGATAAGATTTCTCCGCCTTGCCCTGCAAAAACGTTTTGCCCGTTTCAAGGTCCGTCGCAGAGAACTCAAGCAGCTTATTCATGTTCCTGTCAATCACATTATCTAAAGTCCCCAGTGAATTTGCGATCTGAGAGCTTGCACGATCCTTGTCGCCTTCCCTGCTCTCTTGCAGGATGGCGTCCACATAGGTGTCAAAGCTCGTAAGACGTTTGGTCAGATTATTATAGATCTCCTGCACTTCGTCAGAAGTGATGAGCGCTTCATAAGCCTTCATAGAAGCCCACATCTGCTCGCGGCGTTCCGAAATATCTTTCGCCTTCGTGTCCATGGACCGCACCAGCTTCGCGTTCACATGACTGTATACGGACAGACTGATGTTCAGATAATCCTCGTAAATACTGTGGATGAGGTTGATCTTTTCTACCTCATTATTCATCACAGCCTGACTGCTCGCAGTGATCGACGTCATGCTGTTTCCCAGAAAGCCCAGCGCTATAATCGAAATCAGGGCCAGCACCATGATTGCCGACGCTACCTTAAAACCGATTTTCTTCATTAGAAAGACCTCCCTCTCCCTGTGTAACCTTCCGAATAACCCCTATTTATAAGTATAGCATAGGAGAGGGGCAAAGTCCATTTCGCTTTTCCAAAGATTATCACTTTTCTTCCCGACGCTTCCGTATGCCGTCGAGGATCACTTTTTTCTTTTCTACTAATTTATCTTTATCCATAGCGGGAACGCCTGCCAGTTTGTATTCCATGCCGAGCTTCTCATATTTAGACTCGCCCATGGTGTGATAGGGGAGAGCGTCCAGCGCTTTCAGGTTTGAGAGACCGCCGATGAAGTAGCCCAGCTTATAGAGATATTCGTCGTCGTCGGTCAGGCCCGGCACAATGACGTGACGGATCCACACATCCACATGCTTTTCGTCCAGATACTCCGCAAAGGCCAGTATGCCTTCGTTGGGCTGGGAGGTGAGTTCCTTGTGCTTGTCGGGATCGATGTGTTTGATATCCAGCATGACAAGGTCGGTCAGCGTCATCAGATGATCGAGCTTTGCAAGCCATTCGGGATTGGCGTTTTTCTTGTAGGCGATACCGGAGGAGTCGATGCAGGTATGGACGTTTTCCTTCTTGGCAATCGTAAAAAGATCGATCAGAAAATCGACCTGCATCAGCGGCTCGCCGCCGGTGACAGTAATGCCGCCGCCGTGGTAAAACGCTTCGTTTCGCTTATATTGTTCAAAAATATATTCCGGTTCCATCAGCGTACCGCCGTTCATGTCCCAAGTGTCTGGGTTGTGGCAGTAGGCGCAGCGCATGGGGCAGCCCTGTACAAAGACCACAAAGCGCGTACCCGGACCGTCTACGGTGCCGAAACTTTCTAAGGAGTGGATTCGTCCCTGCATGGGTATTACCTTCTTTCTGATTATTTTATTATTTTGTCCGATTCTGCTTAATATTATAAAGTGAACATAGTTTGCGGCGCTGTCTTACATAGACAATCATAAAAGAAATAGCATCCCAAAACCTTTGCCCAAGGTAGATGCTATTCTTTAAATTATTAGTATTACTGAGGGCAATCGGAGATTTCATTCCGACCGCTTCTAAGTAGATTATACAAAAGAGCTGCTTGGAAGTCAAGCAGCTCCTTGTCGTTGTTCATTCATCGGTGAAGCGCTATTATACGCTCTCGTGGAACGTACGGGAGATAACGTCAGCCTGCTGTTCCGGAGTCAGCTTGATGAAGTTCACTGCGTAGCCGGAAACGCGGATGGTCAACTGCGGATAGTTCTCGGGATGCTTCTGCGCATCGAGTAAGGTATCTCTGTTGAGCACGTTCACGTTAAGGTGATGGCCGCCCTTTGTTGCGTAGCCATCTAATAAGTTTACTAAGTTATCTACCTGAGCATTTGCTGCTGCCATTGTATGATCCTCCTCTATTGATATTTTTATTACTTAAAGTCGTCCAACCCGTCGTGGAGGGTGGGAACGCTGCAGGCCAGAGGGGTACGGGAACAATCCGTACACCCCATGGTCTCTACACTTTTTTTAGAACTGTCGATCTTGTCATCGACGTCTACATTCACGTGGCCGACGCCCTGCGCCATTCCGGAATCCATCATCTTGACAAAATCTTCGATCATCTGCTGGTTATCCATATATTCATCTTCCTTTCTCATTCTCTTCGGAAAAACCTTCCTATATGGATTTTTCCCATTTTCCGCAGAATTACTTACTTAAATCGACCTCAAGGTCGCCTGCAAATACCTGATCTTCCTTGCCGAGTGCGCCCGGAATGATGGTGAAGGTATTGGAGATACCATCCTGCGCATCATTGAACGGAAGCTTGGATACGGAAGAGAGGGAAGCGACTGCACCGTGGGTATCGCGGCCGTGCATCGGGTTAGCACCGGGAGCGAAAGGCTGGCCTTTCTTACGTCCGTCAGGTGTGTTACCTGTCGCCTTACCGTAGGTTACGTTGGAAGTAATGGTAAGGATGGAAGTGGTCGGCACGCCTTCTCTGTAGGTGTGGTGTCTTCTGATCGCCGTCATAAACTTGTGTACGATCTCCTGAGCAATCTCGTCTACGCGGTCGTCATCGTTACCGTATTTCGGGAACTCGCCGGTGGTCTTGAAGTCAACGATGATGCCGTCTTCGTCTCTGATGGGCTCAACCTTAGCGTACTTGATCGCGGACAGGGAGTCAGCCACGATGGAGAGGCCTGCCACACCGGTTGCGAAGTAACGCTTTACGTTCTTATCATGGAGAGCCATCTCTGCTCTCTCGTAGCAGTACTTGTCGTGCATGTAGTGGATGATGTTCAGCGTATTGACATACACGTCAGCCTGCCACTCCAGCATATCGATGAATTTATCCATAACGTCGTCGTAATCAAGCACATCGCCGGAAACAGGACGATACTTAGGACCTACCTGCTTCTTGGTAACTTCATCGATACCGCCGTTTAATGCGTATAACAGACATTTTGCAACGTTAGCACGAGCGCCGAAGAACTGCATCTCCTTACCGATGACCATGGAGGATACGCAGCATGCGATACCGTAATCGTCGCCGTGTGTCGCTCTCATCAGGTCGTCGTTCTCGTACTGGATGGAAGAGGTCTGGATGGACATCTTCGCGCAGTACTTCTTCCAGTTCTCAGGAAGTCTGGTGGACCAGAGAACGGTCAGGTTCGGCTCCGGAGAAGGACCAAGGTTTGTCAGGGTGTGCAGATAACGGAAGCTCATCTTCGTTACCATGTGACGGCCGTCAACGCCAACGCCGCCGAGAGACTCGGTCACCCATACCGGATCGCCTGCAAAGATCTGATTGTACTCAGGGGTGCGGGCGAACTTGATGCAGCGAAGCTTCATAATAAAGTGATCTACGAACTCCTGAATCTGCTGCTCGGTGAACGTGCCGTTTGCAAGGTCGCGCTCCGCATATACATCAAGGAAGGTGGAAGTACGGCCAAGGGACATAGCCGCGCCGTTCTGCTCCTTCACTGCGCAGAGGTAACCGAAGTAAACTGCCTGAATCGCTTCCTGTACATTGGAAGCGGGCTTGGAGATGTCGCAGCCGTAGGAAGCAGCCATCTCTTTCATCAGCTTAAGAGCGACCATCTGCTCGGAAAGCTCCTCGCGAAGACGGATCACATCGTCTGTCATAACGCGGCCGGTGGAATCCTTCTGCTCTTGCTTATCCTCAATCAGTCTGTCGATACCGTACAGAGCCACACGTCTGTAGTCGCCGATGATACGGCCGCGGCCGTAAGCATCCGGAAGACCTGTGATGATGTGGGAAGAACGGCATGCTCTCATTTCCTGATTGTAAGCGTCGAAGCAGCCTGCGTTATGTGTCTTTCTGTGGGTGGAGAAGAACTCGCTGATCTCGGGATCTACTTCGTAGCCATTGTCGGAGCAAGCTTTCTCAGCCATTCTGATACCGCCGTAAGGCTGTAAGGAACGCTTGAAAGGCTTGTCGGTCTGGAAGCCTACGATGGTCTCCTTGTTCTTGTCCAGATAGCCGGGGCCGTGGGATGTAATGGTGGAGATTACCTTGGTATCCATATCAAGGACGCCGCCTGCCTCACGCTCCTGCTTCTGCAGATCGAGAACCTGTGCCCACAGATCCTTCGTGTTCTGTGTAGGCTCTGCAAGGAAGGAATCATCGCCTTCATAAGGATGATAGTTCCTCTGGATGAAGTCGCGAACGTTGACTTCTTTGTCCCATTTGCCGCCTACAAAATCTTTCCATTCTGGTCTCATTTTGTACCAACCTCCTATTTATAAAATTTTTTATTTGACTCGGTAAGAACATTATATGCTATCTCCCGAAGCACAGTCAAGACAGCCTTTGTTCTTTTTCGCATACAAATGCAGAAAAATATATGAATTTTTTGTGAAAATTGCAATAATGTGGATGAAACGTTTTTCCGTTCTTGACATTTCGTACGCGTATCCATATAATGAGCGCAAAGCATATTATTTCTCGACAACAAATATTCGAAGTAATCTTATTTGCTTCGGAGTCATACAAAATCGGCGGTTTCTGCTGATTTTCCAGTCTGTGTTTCAGAATTTCTATGCTTTTAACTCAATTCGACCAAATAATTTGATAAGGAGCAACTGTAATAATGAATAAAGAAGTTGGTATTATAACAGACGCAAATGAAAAACAAATTGTAGTCATTAATAATCTGTGTTTCAAGGGGAGAAGGAGCGTAGACTGGAATATTGTTGAGAAAGGTTTAAAAAAATATATTGGTCAATTTGCAGAGATTGCGGAAACATCAGATGTTGTATACATAGGTGCAGATTTCCCTGACGAGTTTGCGCATTCCAAGGATACAAAAGAACTAAGGGGCGCAAATATGTATGCAAAGGCAAATTCTTCAAGAATTATTATAGAGATGCTTAAAATTGCCACGAATAAAACATTTTCGAAGAATTATGCGCAAAAACATAATATAGATGCAAAATTTGGCTGGTATAGATATGACACGTATTTTGCAATTCCTGTTTATAACAATGCGGGCATAGCAGTTAGGCACAATGTTTTTAAATCAAGAATACTTGTGCGTCATGCAAAAAATGGAAAATTGTATTTATATGATATTATAAGAACAAAAAAAGAAACGAGCAGGCCGCTTGAGCAATAGCTGTACGGTTGAAAAACTCATTTCTCTTTATAAGCTATATATTAAAGGGATATGGCGATGGTGTCAACTGAAAAATTTCTAAAAAAATTGACAAAAATTGTAGGGGGATACTATTTGCGTATATTTTAGGCAATCGACACAGGATAAAGAAGAGGGTGGGGGAGAGGATCATGAAGACTATGAATGGAAAACGTATGAGAAAAAGAGCATTGGGTATGCTGCTGGCGTGTGCAATGCTTTTTTCTTGTATGGACCTGACGGCATTGGCGGCGGAGCCGGATGTGAAGACACAAGCCACGGCACCGGACGACGGGGAAACAGTAGCAGAAACGCCGGAAGGGGAAAATGACGCGGGTGATAATGGCGGAGAAATAAAGCAGCCGGAGGCTCCGGAGCAGGATGCGGGTGACAAACAGAATCCGGGTTCAGAAACCGGTGAGGAAGAGGCGGAAGGTAGTGGGGACGAAGATAAGAAGGGTGCAGCGGATGGAGAGGATGCTGCGGATCAGCCGGATGACACCGCGGGCGAAACAGGTGAAGGTAGTGCGGATGAAGATGCCGATAAAAAGGGGGAAGCAGAGCAGGATAAACCTGACGCCGATGAGGGGAATGGTTCGGAGATCGGCCGGGACGAGAAAGGGGAGAGCGTCTCAGAGAACAGTGTTTCGGAAAACAGCGTTTCAGAGAACAGTATTTCGGAAAACAGCCTGATAACCGTCAATGCAACGAATGCCTTAGGGCGTTATTTTGCGGAGATGGTATCTGAAACGGTATTAGAAGAAAATGATAATACAGACTGTGATGTTTATGAAGTCACGTGGAATGGAAGGGAGGCTGCTGTTACTTTTCGGACAACGGAAAGAAGTACATTGATTGTAGGAATCTATGAGGAAGACAGCGGAAAACTTGCGGCCTCCGGCAGTGTGGATGTATCGCCAAAAGACACGGAAACGGTTGTTTCCATAGGGATGGACAATATACCCGAATATTTTGTGCTGCGTGCATTTCTGATAGAACCGGAAAGCGCAAGGCCGCTTGGGCGGGTGTATGAGACAGAAGATTACACGCGCAAAATGCAGGAGTTCTATGCTAAGACAACAGCCGATTTTGCAAGCGAACAGGTCTTAAATCTGGACGAAGATACATACAATAACTTTCTGGTTTTCAGTCAGGATGTAAAAGTGATCCGCACAACTGAAAATGCGGATGTAAATAAAGTAATCGAGTGGAGGAAGTGAGCATAATTCTTGCTTGACGGTGCAGGAACTTTCCTCTATAATCATATCTGGTACAGGGAACAGATGTATATTTTTTCGGACCCTGTCACAAAATGTAGGCAGAGTAAAGAAATGAAGATATGGAGGGAAATAAGATGGCAGATATCACGAAGGATATGACGATCGGGGAAGCGCTGCGGACAAACCCGGACATTGCGCCCGTTCTTTTGGAAATCGGAATGCACTGCCTTGGCTGTCCATCGGCGCAGGGGGAAACGCTGGAGGAGGCGGCGATGGTACATGGCATCTCGACAGACGACCTGATGGCGAAGATTCAGGCGGTATAAATTCCCATGATATGAAATGAAGAAACCTCCGGGCAGCATTCCGGAGGTTTCCTTACGTTATCAAAGCTCTGCCAATGTCTTTAAGGCATTTTCTTTTACGAGCGCTTCACAGTGTTCTTCGAGATAAGCGCCGGTAGCACCCGTGGTCTTTTCCGGCTTTGCATATTCGGAAATCAGATGGCACAGGCGGTTATAATCAGCCGCATTGGAGTCGCCGGGATGCAGATGCAGAAGATAGGCACCCGTGCTTCCGTCTTTGTACAGGGAGTTACAGCCTTCCCAGAAAGAGCCTGTCACGCGGGCAAGTCTGGTTACTTCGCGCAGTGAGCGGAAGGAGTAAAGGCGGCTTACCAACTTTTCTTTGGATTTTGCGGCGGCGTCATTCGCGGAAGACGACTGCGCGTCTGCGGGCTCCTCCCCGCTGTTCATCCGGCGAAGGAGATTTAATACTTCGTCCGCACTGTCGGCAAAAGCTTCCATCAGCGCCTCATTATCCTCGTCCTCGTCGAGGCCGTAATCCTCATCATGGACAGAAGGCGCAAATTTGGCAAAGCGGGTGTCGATCTCTTCCGGATCTTCTACCTTGGTGACGATCAGCACGATGCACTCGGCGTTCAAGGGAACCGCTTCGATCATCAGCGGGATGTCTTCGGCCTCGAAGCCGCATTCGTAAGCGGCCTGCTGCATCAGGTCACGGAAGAGGCTCTTTGCTTTCTCCGTGCCGTAGGCAAGCTCGCTGATCTTTAGCTGCCTGTTTATAAGGTCTTCTCTGGTGAGGGTGCAGCGAATTTGCTGCTCATTTACTTTTTCTATTTTCATGTCGTTGTTCGCTTCCTTAATCTATAGATTTGTGACAGCCTTTGTAGGACTTCAGCTAAGTGTATCTTAATCCCGAAAGTCGGTTTTCGTCAATAGTGGACGGAAAGTGTTTAAAAATTTTTAATAATTTTAGAAAATGCTTGCATATATTGTCATTTTATGGGTATAATCGTACTACAAGATGTCCTCTGATAATCCGCAGGGAGAGGAGGATTGCATAATTTCATAAAATAACATCAGTGTCTTTGCGTTTTCGAGAGCAGAGACAGTCTTATGGGCGACGCGCCCTGTCAGAAACCAGTCTTATTTCCTTTCGCTGTTTTCACAAATTATAATTCACAAGGAATGAGTAGGTTATACAGTTATTTTTCAAATTGTCTGCACGTCAGAGACGTCTTCGTAACAGTTCCCGCCCTCTTATAGCATATGCCATTAGTATATCACGGTTGCGGTTTTTTTAGTTTCTTTTTATTCTCCTTTTGGAAAATGCTGCGCGGAGGGCCTGTCATACGTTTTTTTGAAGGACGGTCGGGAAAGGAGGCGAATGTCGGCGCCGGCAGGAACCCGCTATGCGGCAAAACGACCTGCCCCTTTCGAAAAAAACTGATGACTGCAAGGGAATAGTTTGGTATAATCGTAATGAACGCTGCGGGCAGGGAAGGGATGACTTTCCTGCTTGGGCAGCGTTTACTACTGACGCTCGGAAAGGGGCTGGACTAATGAAAAAAATAATTCCGGTGATCGTGGCGATCGTCCTTATTCTCATAATCGGGGCGGTCGGAATTGGAGCGAAGCTGCTGGAGAAGTACTCTTACTCAAAAGAAAGAGCGGATCTGACGGAATATTTTGACGTTCAGGGGGAGAACGACGTCCCCATCATTTTGCAGGACGAGCGGATCGAAGAGCATGCGAAGATATTTGATAACAGATGTTATTTCGATATTGCCACCGTACATAAATATTTTAATGACAGATTTTACGAGGATAAGGCAGCGCAGCTGTTGGTTTACGCGATGCCGCATGGCTTTTGGACGGTCGGTATCGGAACGATTAATTTTTCGGATTTCGGTGCGGATTTTGAAGAAGCCGGCATGGCGCTTGATTATGTGGTTTCCCGCTATGAAGACGGGGTACTTTATATCGAGGCGGACTTTGTACAGCGCTATTCCAATTTTACCTATGAGCTGTTTACAGAACCGAACCGTATGCAGGTCTACACAGAGGGAGGGGAACGTCTGACCGCGCCTATTCTAAAGGATACGCAGGTGCGCTATCAGGGCGGCATCAAGAGTGATATCCTCACGGATGTCTCCGGAGGAGATACGGTTGTTGTATTGGATGAAATGGAAACATGGACGAAGGTGAAGACACAGGATTCCATCATCGGTTATGTGGAGAACAAGCTGTTGGGAGAACAGGAGACGGAGACGACCTCGCCGCCGCCGGCCAACATGCCTTCCGACTATGAGTCAATTACCCGCGACCACAAGATCAATCTGGGCTGGCACGTGATCGGCGGCGTTGGGGGGAACGATACGCTGGAGAGCGTCGCCTCGCAGACAAAGGGGCTCAATGTCATCTCTCCGACATGGTTTACGCTCACCGATAACGAGGGAGCGTTTTCCAGTTTTGCCTCGGCTGATTATGTAGAGCGGGCGCACGCGATGGGCTTGGAGGTCTGGGCGCTGATCGGCAATGTGAATGAGGAGAGCGCGGATGTGGATATGTACGAACTGCTTTCCAGAACATCGAGCAGATGGAACCTGATCCGCAATCTGATCGCGACGGCGCAGGAGTACGATCTGGACGGCATCAACATTGACTTTGAAAATATCAGTCTGGATGCGGGGGAACCCTTTATTCAGTTTATCAGGGAACTTTCCGTTCCCTGCAGGAAATATGGCATTGTACTCTCGGTGGACAATTATGTACCGATGGATCACACGGATCACTATGACCGGGCCGAGCAGGGTGTGGTGGCGGATTATGTGATCATCATGGGATACGATGAGCATTACAACGGCAGCAAGGAAGCGGGAAGTGTTGCCTCTATTAATTTTGTAGAAAAAGGCATCGAAAATACGGTGGCGGAAGTACCGGCGAATAAGGTCATCAATGCGCTGCCCTTCTACACGCGGCTGTGGGAGACGAAGGGCACCAGCGTGAGCAGTCAGGCGGTGGGCATGGAGATGGCGCGGGAATACGTGTCGAACCATGATATTGCGATCCGCTGGGATGAGGTGACCTGTCAGAACTACGGAGAATTTCAGTCCGGTGAAAGCTTCTGTCAGGTTTGGCTGGAAGATGCGGACTCCATCCGTGTAAAGTTAAATATTATGGAAAAGTACGAGATCGGCGGCGTGGCGGCATGGCGGCTGGGATTTGAGACGGCGGATGTCTGGGATGTGATTGAGGATTACATGAGCGGTTCCTGAGGCAGCGTTTGTGACATTGGTTTTTGGGACATTTTCTGATTGCTTTCTTCATATAAATACACTGAGAGCAGTGCGGGACCCCGGGGCTGCAACCAAACCTCGGGTTTATAGGTATTATGAAGAGAGCAGAGTCAGAATGGACCGATTTCGCAAAAACAGATTTCGAAAAAACAGAATCAGGGAAATATGACAATGTAATGAGAATCCTGCTGTTTGCACTTATGATTGCGGCAGTCGGTTTCATCCTGCGGGGCGGCGCAAAGCTGGTCTCCTCGGGAAGCATATTGACGCATAAGGACAAGGAGCGCCCCTGTGTGGTGATCGACGCGGGTCACGGCGGAGCCGATCCCGGTAAGGTGGGCGTGGACGGCAGTCTGGAGAAGGATATCAATCTGCAGATCGCGGGGAAGCTGGCGCAGTTCCTTAAGGCTGCGGATGTGGATGTGGTGATGACCAGAGAGACGGACGCCGGGCTTTACGATGAGAATATTTCTAATAAAAAAGTGCAGGATATGAAGAACAGGGTGGCCCTCATTGAGGAGAAGAAGCCTGCGTTGACGGTGAGCATCCACCAGAACAGCTATCATGAGGAGTACGTACACGGCGCGCAGGTCTTCTACTATGCGGGGAGCGGGGAGAGCAAGGCGCTGGCCGAACGGATCCAGCAGGCGCTGGCTAAGGAAGTCGATCCCGACAACGCCAGACAGGCGAAGGCGAACGACAGCTACTATCTTTTAAAGAAGACGTCCTCGCCCATCGTGATCGTGGAGTGCGGGTTTTTGTCGAACTATGAGGAAGCGCAGAAACTCTCGCAGGAACACTATCAGGAACGGACGGCGTGGGCGATCCATCTGGCGGTGTTGGAATATCTCAACACTGTGGATTGAGCCGCGCGGCGACAGGGCGTGGGAACTGCGAAAGCGCTTTGGAAAGCCGGTTTACAGGCTATTTATATCAGGAAGCAAAAGGACGTCGCAGTATGGTTACAAAGGTGATTGCACTATCGAAAGACAACAGAGCCGCCGCGCTTAAAGAGGCGGGGAAGATTATAAAGGCGGGCGGGCTTGTGGCATTTCCGACGGAGACGGTCTATGGACTCGGTGGGGATGCCTTAAATCCGGCGTCGGCAAAGAAAATTTATGAGGCCAAGGGACGGCCTTCCGACAATCCTCTGATCGTACATATCGCAGAGATGGAAGCGCTGCCCTCTATTGTGGAAGAAGTGACGGAGGAGGCAAAGAGGCTGGCGTCTCTTTTCTGGCCCGGCCCGCTTACGATGATCCTCAAAAAATCGGCGCGGGTACCGTATGAGACCACGGGCGGCCTCGACACGGTGGCGGTGCGGATGCCCGTCCATGATGTCGCCCTTGATTTTATCGAGGCGGCGGGCGGTTATGTGGCGGCGCCGAGCGCCAACCGTTCCGGAAGGCCCAGCCCCACTACGGCGGCCTATGTGGCGGAGGATATGGAGGGCAGGATCGAAATGATCCTCGACGGCGGACAGGCCACGCTGGGACTGGAATCCACCATTGTGGATCTGACCGTGGAACCGCCCATGCTCCTGCGGCCGGGTTTTGTGACGATGGACATGCTGTCGGTGGCGCTGGGCGAGGTGGGCGTGGATGAGACGCTTCTTCGCGGAGACAGCGGACAGGCTCCGAAAGCGCCCGGCATGAAGTACCGGCATTATGCGCCCAAGGGCGAACTGATCATTGTCAGAGGTAAGACGGAAGCTGTGACGGCCTGTATCAATGAGCGGCTGCGGGAAGGGCGCAGGATAAATAAAAAAACAGGTGTTATTACATCTGAGGAGACACTGGGATATTATGATGCCGACGCGCGTTACAGTCTGGGAAAGAAAGGCAGTGCGAAGGCGGCGGCGGAGCGGCTCTACCGCATCCTGCGGGAGTGCGATGACGAGGGCGTGGAGTTGATCTTATCTGAGTGCCCGGATGGAGCGGGCGTGGGTGCGGCGGTGATGAATCGGCTGCTGAAGGCGGCCGGGTATCATATCATTGATGTGTAAAATAATGCAGAAAGAGAGGAAAAGGATATGATAGCGATTGGAAGTGACCACGGCGGGTATGAGCTGCGGCAGAAGGTGATGGAACATCTGAAAGAAAGAGGCTTAGAGTACAAGGATTTTGGCTGTGCGGACAAAAGTTCCTGCGATTATCCGATTTTCGGGGAGGCGGTGGCCAAAGCGGTGGCGTCGGGCGAGTGCGACAGGGGCATCGTCATCTGCACCACGGGTATCGGCATCTCCATCAAGGCCAATAAGGTGAAGGGAATCCGCTGCGCGCTCTGCGGCGATCCGGTATCCGCGAGGCTGACCAGAGAACATAACGATGCCAACGTGCTGGCGATGGGCGCGGCGATCATTGGAGAGCGGGTGGCGTTAAACATTGTGGACATCTTTTTGGACACGCCTTTTTCCGGCGAGGAGAAGCACCAAAGAAGGGTCAACATGTTGGATGCGTAGGTGAGTGCATAAAACGCATTCTCCGCATTGGGAGAGAAATATGGGAATCAGACGAAGGGCGGCCGCCTGTTTTGCCCTCGTTCTGCTCTGCGGCGCAATGCCGCTTTCCGTGCAGGCCACGGAGGAGACAAGGCAGCAGATCGAAGAGGAAGAGCGGCGAAAAAAGGAGACAGAGGAACAGCTTGAAGAGACGGAGCAGAATCTGGAGGGATTGAATGAACAGCACGATTCCCTGCAGGGTGCTCTCAATACGCTCAATACGGAACTGAAGCAGGTGAGCAATAATCTGGAGGAGCTGGAAGCGCAGATCGCGCAGAAAGAAGAGGAGATCCGGGAGCTGGAGGAGAAGATCGCGCAGGTGGAAGAGGAACTTGCCGAGGCGATCGCCTTAAAAGAAGCGCAGTATGCCACCATGAAGCGGCAGATTCAGTTTACCTACGAGCGCAGCAGCAACCTCTATCTGGAACTGTTTTTTTCTTCGGGCAGTCTTTCGGATTTTTTGAATAAAAACGAATACATCGAGCAGCTCTCGGCTTATCAAAAAAAGGTTTTGGATGAGTATAAGGCTGCGCAGGCCGCGATGGAACAGAAGCAGGAGGAGCTTACGCTGGCGAAGGCCGAGCAGGAGCAGAACCGCGAAGAACTTTCGGAATATCGGGTACAGGTGGTGGCGGAGCAGGGCCGCGTGTCCGGACTTGTCAGCCAAACTTCCAGTTCCCTGCATGCGACGGCGGAACAGATCTCCGAAGCGGAGGCGGCCGCCCTTGCCTATGAGCAGAAGCTGAAAGAACAGGAGGAGAACCTTTCGGCGTTGCGCGCAAAGCTGGCGGAAGAAATCCGCATGGCGGAACTGGCCGCGCAGTCGAGCTGGCGCGATATCTCCGAGGTGAGTTTCGCGGAAGGGGATCGTTATCTTTTAGCGAACCTGATCTACTGCGAGGCGGGCGCTGAGCCCTATAGCGGACAGGTGGCGGTCGGTTCCGTCGTTATTAACCGCGTGCTGAGCTCGGTCTATCCGGATACGGTAACGGGTGTTATATATCAATCGGGGCAGTTTTCACCGGTGGCCAGCGGCAGACTTGCGCTTGCGCTCAGTGAAGGAAGAGCGACCGCGGCCTGCTATCAGGCGGCGGATGAAGTGATGGGCGGCACTACCAATGTCGGAAACTGCGTCTATTTCCGTACGCCCGTAGACGGGATCAATCCGAGATATAGAATTGGGGGACACATCTTTTATTAAATATATTTTTCAAGCGGCTCCTGCAGTTTTTCAAAACCTCCGTCATAGATGATCTGCAGCAGCTTATTGAGCGAAAGCAGCGCCGTTTTTAAGCCTTCGTCGCTTAGCAGACCGGCTTCTTTGGCGGTGGCCAGCTCATCGATGTCCACGACTTTCACAAAGCCGTCCGGATAAATGATGACGTCCGCCAAAAGATCGGTGATCACGTAGGTGTCCGCCTTTTCGTCATAGTCATATTCCACGATATCGCAGTACCAGTAGAGCAGAACGCCGTCTTCCCTGTAGAAGCGGCTTACTTTGATATTTTCGTCCAGATAATAACAGGAGCAGCCGTGATGGATGTCCTTGCGGGGCTTTAGGGTGTTCCAAGCCGTAACGATGAGCTTGTCGTCACGGTAAAGCAGTCGGTCATCCTTTAAAAGCACGCATTCCTCAGGGATCAGTCTTCGACGATATAGGATTGGATTTTTCATAAGCTGCTCTCCCCTCGTTTATTTATCTCTCTTTTAAACGTAACACCGTAGAGGGGGACTGTCAACGAAATTTTCAAAGACCCTGTTCAGCTCACAGGATTTGTAAAATTGCATTGGCGATGCTCTGCGCTGTTTTCCGGCTCATTTTTTCATCATGTGGTGCGCAACTGGGTCTGGACAAAAGTACCAAAAAAAGGTATACTTTTATTGTTAGGCTTGTGAGGGATTGTGAATTTAGGAAGGCGATGGCTTTGAGGTACAATAAAACTGTCTGGCAGGCGCTCACGATGATCACACAGTTTGGCATCAATATGCTGGTTCCTATCTTTCTGTGTTCCTTTGCGGGAATGTATCTGGACAGATGGCTTGGGACTTCGGTCTGGATGGTGGCGCTTTTTTTTGTGGGCGCGCTGGCGGGTTTTACCAATGTTTTTCGCTTTGCAAGGAGAATCTACCGGACCCCGGCGCAGACGCGCAGGCGCAGCACGCAGGATGTGTGCGGAGAGAAGGAAGATGATGAAGAGAAAGATTGATCCGACCCTTTTTGAGCTTTGTCTGGGGATTGCGGCATACGGCGTCATTTTTGAGATCGTACTTTTGTGTATTTCCAGAGAGATCAGCTACAGTCTGGGGCTTTTGACCGGCGTGGCGCTTGCCTTGGCGGGAGCCGTGCATATGTGGTGGTCCATAAACCGGGGGCTTGATCTGCCGGAGAAGGCGGCCGTGAAAAGCCTCAGCATACATAATATCACTCGTTATTTTATTTTAGCGGCGGTGCTTGCCGTGCTTGCCGTTACAAAGTTTGCGAACCCGATCTTTGCGTTTGCGGGCTATATGGGCATGAAGGTATCAGCCTACTGCAATCCGTTCATCCACAGGCTTCTTATAAAAAAGAAGGAAAACTCTGACGGTAGTATTGTGTGACGGCGTTTTCTGCAGTCACATTATGATATAAAAATTTGTGAGAAGGAGGTGAAAGAATGGGACAGGGAATTTTGCTGTCCGGAGCTGCGGACATTGATTTTATGATCCACGGCGTCTTTTCGTACGAGCTGTTCGGGCAGACGGTCTGGATCACCACCACCCATGTCTGCGTCCTGATCGTCATGCTGGTGATCGTTGCTTTCTGTATTGCGGCGAACCGCGCAGTCAAAAAAGCATCGGATGTGCCGGGGACCTTCCAGAACATCGTCGAGCTGGTCGTGGAAATGCTTGATAAGATGGTCGGCGGCGTGATGGGCAAGTTCAGCCCACAGTTTCGCAATTACATCAGCACGATCTTCATTTTCATCCTGCTGAGTAATATTTCGGGACTGTTCGGACTCAGACCCCCGACAGCGGACTACGGCGTAACCTTACCGATGGGTATTATGACCTTTACGCTGATTCATTTCAATAAGTTCCGCTATCAGAAGGTGAAGGGTGTGATCGCCGGGCTCTGTGATCCGTGGCCAATCTGGGCGCCGATCAATGTCATCGGCGACGTGGCGGTACCGATATCATTGTCGCTGCGTCTATTTGCAAACGTCCTGTCGGGCACGGTCATGATGGCGCTGGTGTACGCGCTTCTTGCGAAGATCGCTATTATCTGGCCGGCGGCGCTGCATGTGTACTTTGACCTGTTCTCAGGCGCGATTCAGACGTACGTGTTCTGTATGTTGACGATGACATACATCACGGACGCTTGTACTACGGAGTAAAAAAATATTTTTTATACAATTACAAGGAGGAAATTAAAAATGGGAGAATTTAACAACAACTTTATCTTAGGATGCTCAGCGATCGGCGCGGGCCTTGCGGTTATCGCAGGTATCGGCCCCGGTGTAGGTCAGGGTATCGCGGCTGGACATGCCGCGGCTGCAGTGGGCAGAAACCCGGGCGCGAAGTCTGATGTTACTTCTACGATGTTGTTAGGACAGGCCGTTGCCGAGACCACAGGTCTGTACGGTCTGTTGATTGCAATGTTGCTGCTCTTCGTGAAACCCCTTCTTCCGTAATAAGGGAAAATCTAAAAAGACGAAAGGAGGACTAACGCTTGAGTGCGACAGTTGCGAATTTAGTGATGGCGTCCGCTGAGATGACGCCGAGATTGTTCGATCTCGACTTACAGCTCATCGCGGATTCCGTGCTGATGATCATCGCGGTATTCTCACTTTTTCTGATCGCATCCCACCTGCTGTTCAATCCCGTGCGGGATATGATGGCAAAGCGGCAGGAACGCATCAAGAATGAGCTGGATACGGCGGCATCCGACATGGAAAACGCCAGAGCACTGAGAGAAGAATACGAGAAAAAGCTCAAAGAGGTGGACAAGGAGGCGGAAACGATCCTTGCGGAAGCGCGTAAGAAGGCGCTGGCCAATGAGAGCAAGATCATCGCGGACGCGAAGGATGAGGCAGCCGGGATTCTGGAAAGAGCGCGGGTCGAGGCCGAGCTTGAGAAGAAGAAGGCAGCCGACGAAGTGAAGCGCGAGATGGTAGTGCTTGCGTCCATGATGGCTGCCAAGGTGGTAAACACGGCGATCGATACGACTGTGCAGGACAGTCTGGTGGAAGAGACGCTGAAGGAAATAGGTGAGAATACATGGCTAAGCTGATTTCAAAGACATACGGTGACGCGTTATTCGATCTGGCGGTGGAGACCGATAAGGTAGAAGTCCTGCTTCTTGAAATTGAACAGCTTCAAAAAGTCCTTGCGGAGAACGCGGACTTTAGCAGCCTGATGAACCATCCGAAGATTTTGAAGGAGGAGAAGATCGAGGTTGCGAAAAACGTGTTTGCGGGAAGGATATCTGAGGAGCTGCTCGGCTTTCTCACTATCATTATCACGAAAGACCGCTATAGGGAGATCGACGGGATCCTGACCTATTTTGTCGCGAAGGTAAAGGAATATAAAGGCATCGGCATCGCTACGGTGACGACGGCCGTTCCGCTGAAAAATGACCAGCAAAAGGCGATCGAGAATAAACTTCTCGATACCACGAAGTATCAGTCTATGGAGATCCATTATAATGTGGACGCTTCCCTGATCGGGGGCATGGTCATCCGGATCGGCGACAGAGTGGTGGACAGCAGCATCAGCACGAAACTGGCGCAGCTGCAGAAGGATCTGTTAAAGGTACAGGTTTAAAAAATAAAAAGAAAGGTGCGAATGATCCATGAATTTAAGACCAGAAGAGATCAGTTCAGTCATTAAGGATCAGATCAAGAGATATGCCTCCGAGCTGGAAGTATCCGAAGTGGGTACGGTCATTCAGGTGGCGGACGGTATCGCTCGTGTACACGGTCTTGAGAATGCGATGCAGGGTGAGCTTTTGGAGTTCCCCGGCGAAGTTTACGGTATGATCCTAAACCTTGAGGAAGATAACGTAGGTGCGGTTTTATTTGGTAACCAGCACAATATCAACGAGGGCGATATCGTAAAGACGACGGGCCGCGTGGTGGAGGTTCCCGCGGGCGATTGCATGCTCGGACGTGTCGTAAATGCTCTGGGCCAGCCTATCGACGGCAAAGGTCCGATCCAGACTGATAAATATCGTAAGATCGAGAGAGTTGCATCCGGTGTTATCACGAGAAAGTCCGTGGACACACCGTTACAGACAGGTATCAAGGCAATCGACTCCATGGTTCCCATCGGCAGAGGACAGCGTGAGCTGATCATCGGCGACAGGCAGACCGGTAAGACGGCGATCGCTATCGATACCATTATCAACCAGAAGGGACAGGGCGTAAAATGTATCTACGTCGCGATCGGCCAGAAAGCTTCTACTGTCGCTTCCATCGTAAAAACGCTGACAGAGTACGGCGCGATGGCGTACACCACCGTGGTTGCCGCGACGGCCAGCGAGACGGCGCCCTTACAGTACATCGCACCCTATTCCGGCTGTGCGATCGGTGAGGAGTGGATGGAGAACGGCGAGGATGTACTCGTGGTTTACGACGACCTGAGCAAACAGGCGGCAGCCTACCGTACGCTCTCCCTGCTCCTTAAGAGGCCGCCCGGGCGTGAGGCTTATCCCGGTGACGTGTTCTATCTGCATTCCAGACTGTTAGAGCGTGCGGCGAGAATGAGCGAAGAGTACGGCGGCGGCTCCCTGACGGCATTGCCGATTATCGAGACGCAGGCGGGCGATGTGTCCGCATACATACCGACTAATGTGATCTCCATCACGGACGGCCAGATCTATCTGGAGACGGAAATGTTCAATTCCGGTTTCCGTCCGGCAGTCAACGCGGGTCTTTCCGTGTCCCGTGTGGGCGGCGCGGCGCAGATCAAGGCGATGAAGAAGATCGCGGCTCCTATCCGTACCGAGCTTGCGCAGTACCGTGAGCTGGCGGCATTCTCCCAGTTCGGCTCGGAACTTGACGCTGACACCAAGGAGAAGCTGGCGCAGGGTGAGCGGATCAAGGAAGTCCTCAAGCAGCCGCAGTATAAGCCGATGCCGGTGCAGTATCAGGTCATCATCATCTACGTGGTGACAAATAAGTACCTGCTCGACGTTCCGGTGGAGGATATCACCAGATTTGAGGCGGAGTTCTTTGAGTTCCTTGACACCAAATATCCGGAGGTGCCTGACGCGATCGCAAAGAATAAGGAAATCGGCGACGAGACTGACGCGAAGCTGAAAAAGGCCATTGAAGAGTTCAAGGCGCAGTTTAAATAGGAGGGGTTGCTATGGCCTCAATGAGAGACATTAAAAGGCGTAAAGGCAGTATTCAGAGTACCCAGCAGATCACCAAGGCTATGAAGCTCGTTTCCACCGTGAAACTGCAGAGGGCAAAACAGCGCGCGGAACAGTCAAAGGCATATTTTAACTGCATGTATGAGACGGTGACTTCCATGCTGGCAAAGACCGGCGGTTTGAACCATCCTTACCTGAAAGCAGGGGATTCCGAGAAGAAGGCGGTGATCGTGATCACTTCCAACAGAGGGCTTGCGGGCGGTTATAATTCCAATGTGGTGAAGCTGATCACCAAGGGAAGCCTGAAGAAGGAAGAGTTAAAGATCTACGCGATCGGCAAGAAGGGAAGAGATTCCCTGAAACGTTACGGCTATGAGATCGTGGAGGAAGATTCCGCGATTATCGAAGAGCCTTCTTATGTGGACGCGATGGCGCTGAGCAAGAGACTGCTCGACGCGTTTGCGGCGGGGCAGATCGGTGAGATTTATCTGGCTTACACCGGCTTTAAAAATACGGTGGTGCATGAGCCGACCCTTTTAAAGCTTCTTCCCGTGGAACCCGTGGAGACAGAAGAAAGTACGCAGGAGACAGGCAGCAAGGCGATGATGAACTTCGAGCCTAAGGATGACGAGGCGCTCGACATGATCATTCCGAAATACATCACAAGCCTGATCTACGGCGGTCTGGTAGAGGCTGTTGCGAGCGAGAACGGCGCCAGAATGCAGGCGATGGATTCCGCAACGAGCAATGCTGAGGAAATGATCGACCATTTATCGCTCATGTACAACAGAGCGCGTCAGGGATCGATCACGCAGGAGTTAACAGAGATTATCGCTGGTGCGAATGCGATCAGCTAAAATTAAATACGATTGAAAGGAAAAAGAGATGGCAGAAGGAAAAACAAGTGAAAATCTTGGAAAGATCACTCAGATCATCGGCGCCGTGCTGGATATCAAATTCTCGACAGGCAATCTGCCGGAGATCAACGATGCGATCCGGATTCCGCTCAAAACGGGCGGCGACCTGACTGTAGAGGTGGCGCAGCATCTGGGTGACGATACCGTAAGATGTATCTCCATGGGACCGACTGACGGACTTGTGAGAGGTATGGAAGCGGTTGCAACAGGCGCTCCCATCACGGTTCCTGTCGGAGAAAATACGCTGGGACGTATCTTTAACGTTCTGGGAGAGCCGATCGACAATAAGCCCGCACCCACGGATGTAGGGCATGAGCCGATCCACAGAGCGGCGCCCACGTTTGAGGAGCAGTCCACGGCGACGGAGCTTTTGGAGACGGGTATCAAGGTGGTAGACCTGCTTTGTCCTTATCAGAAGGGTGGTAAGATCGGATTGTTCGGCGGTGCCGGCGTTGGCAAGACGGTGCTGATTCAGGAGCTGATCCGTAATATCGCGACGGAGCACAGCGGCTATTCCGTATTTACGGGCGTAGGCGAGCGTACCAGAGAGGGTAACGACCTCTATCACGAGATGGAGGAATCAGGCGTTATCGATAAGACGACGATGGTGTTCGGACAGATGAACGAGCCGCCCGGGGCGAGAATGAGAGTAGGGTTGACCGGACTTACCATGGCGGAGTATTTCCGTGACAAGGGCGGTAAGGATGTGCTTCTCTTCATCGACAATATCTTCCGTTTTACACAGGCGGGTTCCGAGGTGTCGGCGCTTCTTGGCCGTATGCCTTCCGCCGTGGGTTATCAGCCCACGCTGCAGACGGAAATGGGTACGCTGCAGGAGCGTATCACTTCCACAAAGAGCGGTTCCATCACTTCCGTACAGGCAGTTTATGTGCCTGCGGACGACTTGACGGACCCTGCTCCGGCAACGACATTCGCCCATCTGGACGCGACTACGACGCTTTCCCGTTCCATCGTGGAGCTGGGTATCTATCCGGCGGTGGATCCTCTGGAGTCCTCCTCCAGAATCCTTGATCCCAGAATCGTCGGCGAGGAGCATTATCAGGTGGCCAGAGGCGTGCAGGAGGTTCTGCAGAAGTATAAAGAGCTGCAGGATATCATCGCCATTCTCGGTATGGATGAGCTTTCCGAGGAAGATAAGCTGGTGGTTGCCCGCGCGAGAAGGATTCAGAGATTCCTGTCCCAGCCTTTCCATGTGGCGGAACAGTTTACCGGAACGAACGGAAAGTATGTGCCGATCTCCGAGACAATCCGCGGCTTTAAGGAGATTCTTGAGGGTAAGCACGACGATATACCGGAAAGCTATTTCCTGAATGCGGGAAGTATCGACGACGTCTTGGCAAAGGTTAAATAGTGAGGGACGCATATGGCTGAAAACTTTAAGTTAAAGATCATAACGCCAGACAGAGTCTTCTATGAGGACGAGGTGTCTATGGTGGAGTTCAATACGGTCGAGGGCGAGGTCGGCATCTACAGGGAGCATATCCCGATGACGATGATCGTCGCGCCGGGAATCCTCACGATCACCAAGGGGGACGAAGTGAAAGAAGCCGCTCTTCATGCGGGCTTCACGGAGGTGCTGCCCGATCAGGTCACGGTGCTAGCCGAGATCATCGAGTGGCCCGGAGAGATCGACCTCCACCGCGCGGAAGACGCGAAAGCCCGTGCCGAGGAACGGATCCGGGAAAATGCGCCGGGAACGGATCTGCGCCGCGCCGAAATGTCCTTAAAGAGGGCGGTAGCGAGGATAGAGACGGTAAAGAAATGATCAGAAGGTATAAAAACATATCGTATTGCAAGTAACAGTATTATCAAGTAAATGAAATGCGTTTCAATCGGGGGGACGGGAGTAAGAGCCGTTCCCCCGTTTTGGGAAGGAAGGGGGAGGCCCGGGGCCGGAACAGATGAAAAAAATACAGACAAAGATTGTTATAATGGTTGTGCTGGCAACAGTCTGCGTTTCCTTGATCGCGGGATGGATCGGCACGTTGGTAACGCGTTATTCCACCACATCGGCACTTGAGAAAAATCTTCTCGAGACGGCGGAGCTTGCCGCGCTGGCGGCGGAAAATATGATCTCCACGTATACGCTGGTGGTTGCAGAAATGGCATCAAACCCAATTTTTACAGACAAAACTGCTTCACCCGCGGAGAAACAGGAATTGATCCAGACGAGGGCAGAAGCTTATTATATGCGCTTTGGAGGGTTAGCCGACACGAACGGTTACGATGAGGTACACGATGTGAATGTTTCCTCCGAGGCATTTTTTCAGGAGGCAGTTTCAGGAAATGCTTACATGTCGGAACCTTACATAGAAGGGAATGATATGTTCCTGATGATTTCCGCGCCTGTTCGCGAGGGCGATCAGGTGATAGGCGTGCTCTATTTTCAGTGCGACACTTATATTTTGAACTCCATTATTGAAGGCTTACAGATCGGCGATGAGGGAGAGGCCTATATTCTGGATAAGAACGGTACTACGATCGCCTATGTGGATCAGGAAGCCGTCATCAGTCAGGAGAACGTCATGCGGGAAGCTGCAAAAAATCCGGAAGACGAAGGATTACAGACGGTGGCAGATATTGAAAGCAGGATGGTTGCCGGAGAAATTGGCGTGGAGCGCTTCTATTATGCAGCGGATGATTCCAACAATATCCAGAGCTATGCGCCGATTGCGGGTACGGATGGCTGGTCTATTGCCGTGACCATAGATGAGGATGAATTTATGCGTCCTGCCGATTACGGAAATCTTTTCCAGATCATTATCTGCGTGACATCCTGTATTTTAGTGATTCTGATTTCCTTAAAAGTCAGCCACTCCATTGCTTCGCCTGTCGTCAAGTGTGCAAGACGGCTGCAGGCGCTTGCGCAGGGAGATTTAAAGAGTGAAGTCGTGCAGGTCAAGGGCAGGGATGAGACGAGGATACTGGCGGATTCCAGCGCACAGCTGGTAAAAGACTTTGGTACGATCGTAAATGAGATACAGGAAGTCCTCGCCGCGATAGCGGACGGAGATTTAAGCAGGGAAGTTTCCGAACAGCGGTATCCCGGTGATTTTGCTGTTTTGTGGGACTCCCTGCATGTGATCAGCGAGAAATTAAACGGCACTATGGCAGGTATTATATCTGCCTCGGATCAGGTTTCGACAGGGGCGGATCAGGTTGCTTCCACCGCGGAGACATTGTCTCAGGGAGCAATGGAGCAGACAGATTCCGTGGAGGAGCTTTCGGGGACGATCACTAATATGAGCGCGGAGGCGAAAGAGATTGCGCAATTGACCATTCAGGTCAAAGATGTGGTCAACGAAGCCGGCCAAAAGCTTCAGGAGAGCGGTGAGTACATTGACAGTCTGAATCAGGCGATGAATGAGATTACGGAGTCTTCCGGTGAGATCAGCCGCATCATAGATACGATTGAAAACATAGCTTTCCAGACCAATATTTTGGCGCTTAACGCCGCAGTGGAAGCGGCCCGTGCGGGAACGAGCGGCAAGGGCTTTGCCGTGGTGGCGGAAGAAGTGAGGAATCTGGCCATCAAGTCAGATCAGGCGGCAAAAGCGACAAAGGATCTGATTGAACGATCCACAAGGGCGGTCGGAGACGGCAGTCAGGTCGTGGGGAGAGTGACCGATTCTGTGACCACGGTAGTGGAGCTTGCCGGTCAGGTAGAGGAGCAGATGGAAATGGTCGCAAAAGCGGTGGAAGATCAGACGGATGCAATCGGTCAGGTCGCTTCCGGAATCGGACAAATATCCGGCGTGGTACAGACCAACTCTGCGACGGCACAGGAAAGCGCAGCCACAAGTCAGGAACTGTCCGGACAGGCCGATATGCTCAAACGTCTTGTGGGGAGCTTCCGGCTGAAACGCCTGTAGATCAGCAGAAAACAAGTATAAAAACCGGATGCCGTTCACATTCCGGGATGCCTGCCATATGATAAAAGAAAGCGATTGATTATCATGGTGAATGTATGAGACAATCAAGAATCTTACCGTTTTATATGACCTACCCCATGCCCCTCTTTTATCAGGAGGAGGACACGGTGATGCGGGATCTGGAATATCTGCAGGAAATGTATCCGGCGGAAGCAAAGAAATATCGTAAGGTGATTGTGGACGTTCTGGACCGGTTAGACTATGAAGGCAGCATGATTTATGACGAATATCCGGACAGGTGGCAGATCTATCGCCTGACGAAGATCATTGTTGACAGGATAAAGGACAAAATGGCGGCAGAAACGACAGGAAATGCGGAATGTCCGGCGGGGATCGAAGAGCTTGTACAGGTGCTGCTGTGCGAAGAGATTTATCGGAGAAGGCACGGTAATCGGAACGGGGTTTTGAAATTCTGATTATTGTGTTATACTGGGATTTATGAAAAGAGCGATTATAAAAGGGGTTCTGCTCGGCGTGGTCTTTGCTGTCGCGCTGATGATCCTGAGTACCGTGATGAATCAGGGGAATACGGATATGACGACCGAGATGGGGGAGGCAACCTACCCGGTGCTGTCCATGTCGCTTGGGACGCACAGGGTGGGGTGTCTGCATGGTTATGCCCAGCCGATGGACTGTGCCTATCTGCGGGACAATCTGTATCCTGTGAGCGAAAACCGCAGGATCAACATGCGCATGGAGACTTATGGGAGCAAGATCGGGGAGATTGCCTTTGAGGTGAGGAGTCTGGACGGCGAGAGACTGGTGGAAAGTACGCCGGTGACGGACTACGAGGAAAAGGACGATGTGATCGATTTTGAGATCATCTTAAAGGATCTGATCGAGAATAACACGGAGTATATGCTGGTCTTTCTGGTCACACCGAAGGAGAGTGTGCCTATCCGTTACTATTCCCGTATCATCTTAAGCGATTCTTTGCATATCCTTGAAAAACTGGATTATGTAACGGATTTTCACGAGCGTACTTTTGACAGGGAGGCGGCTGCGGAGCTGACAAAATATTTGGAATCCAATGCCGAAGGCGACAATACGACGTTTCACAAAGTGACGATCCATTCCAGTTTTAATCAGGTGACGTGGGGAGATCTGGGGGTGAAGGAGGCGTCGAAGCCGGTCGTGACCATCAAGGAGCTGACGGAGCAGACAGGCTCCTTTACGGTAGAATATCTGGCATCTGTTAGAGACGGGAAAAAAATTGAATATTATCGTGTAAACGAATACTACAGGGTCCGCTATACACCGGATCGCATGTACCTTCTGGATTTTGAAAGGACGATGGAGCAGGTATTTGACGAGGAGGCGGAGGTTTACGTCAACGATAAGATCGTATTGGGAATCACAGGAGATCAGGTGACTCTCAGGGAGAGCGACGGCGGCAACGTATTTGCTTTCACGGTGGCGGATAAACTCTACAGCTATAATGTGACGGACAACAGGCTGGCGCGACTCTTTAGTTTCTATGGCAATACAGAGGGACTGGCGGATGCAAGGAGTTCCTATAACAGGCATGACGTACGCGTGCTGTCGGTAGACGAGACGGGAAATATCTTGTTTTTAGTCTACGGCTATATGAACAGAGGACGGCATGAAGGCGGCGTGGGCGTGGTCATTTACGCTTACAACAGCGTGACGAATACAGTGGAGGAGATGGCATACATCCCCTATAACAGATCCTATGAACTGTTAAAGACGGATATTGACAAGCTTTCCTACATGAGCAGGATGGGTATCTACTATTTTATGCTCAACGGCAGCGTCTATGCGGTGGATGTGCGCTCCGTCTCCGTGCAGACCCTTGTGACGGGGCTTAAAGAGGGAAGTTATCATGTGTCGGAGTCCAATAAAATGCTGGTATGGCAGGAGGGAGACGATGTCTATGCAGCTAAGGATCTGATCTTAATGAATCTGAACACCCAGACCCAGACGCGGATTCCTGCGGGAAGCGGCGAATATATCTCGGTAGTGGGCTTTATGGATGAGGATCTGATCTATGGTCTGGCCAGAAAACGCGATGTCAGGGAGAACAGGACAGGTATCACCACCTTTCCTATGTACTGCCTGAAGATTCAGAGCGACGACGGCAGCGTCCTGAAAACATATCGCAAGGAGGGCGTCTATGTGGTGGACAGTGAGATCACTGAGAATCAGCTTACGCTCTCAAGGGTGGTCTACGATGAGGAGAATGACAGTTATACGCCGACGGCGGATGACCAGATCATGAATACGGAGGCGGTAAAAACCGGCAGCAATTCCCTGCATTCTGTGGTTACGGAAACCTACGAGACCATTTATCAGATTGCAGTGAAGGATGAGATAGACAGTAAAACACTGGTGCACCTGACCCCCAAGGAAGTTCTTTTCGAGGGCAGCCGCTCTGTGAGGGAACTGGAGACGGGCGCCGTGGAAAAAAGATTTTATGTGTACGGCAAGGATGGCATAGAAGGTATCTATGTCAATCCCGGTAAGGCGGTGGAACTGGCCTACCGTAAGGCCGGTGTGGTGGTAGATGACGATGGCGATTATGTCTGGAGGCGCGAGACCAGAAGCGTCAGGAATCAGATCATGGCCATCACGGAAGACGAAGCGACAGAAACAAAGAGTTCCCTCGCCGTTTGTCTGGACACGATCTTAAAATTTGAAGGTATTTCCAGAAATACGCAGCTGCAGCTAAATCGGGGAGATACGGTTTTTGACATTTTGGAGAAGGATCTGCCAAACGATACGATTCTTGATCTTTCCGGCTGCAGTCTGGATGCCGTCTTGTATTATGTGAATAAGGATATCCCGGTGCTGGCTACGCTTGCAGACGGGAATGCGGTGCTGATCACGGGATTTAATGAGCTGAATATCGTGGTCATGGACCCGGTGGCGGGGACGCTGGAAAAGAGGGGCATGAACGATTCTACGGAGTGGCTTTTGGAGAACGGCAATCAGTTTATCGCCTATATCAGGAAAGAATAGAACACAAGGGCGTACCTAAAAGATACGCCCCTTATATTTTTCCAAAACATGCAGCAATATCATCCCCAAGATTCCGCAGGAGATCACTTCCCCCGCGCCCACGGTCATGGCATAAAAGGTGAAGTATTGGGGAAGAGTGCCGCCGTTTCCATGCAGTCCGTAACCGTAGATCAGGATCAACGGCACGATGATCATATTGGCGAGGATCGGACAAATGGGCGCGCACCACTTCCGTCTGCGCAGGGCGTAGGTGCCGAGCGCGCCCAGCAGCGTAGCCAGAGAACCAAAAATAATATCAGGCAAAGCGCAGCCCGTGAGTATATTGCTTAAAAGGCAGCCGATAAACAGCCCCGGTATGGCGGCCGGCGTAAAATAGGGCAAAACGGTGAGCGCTTCCGAGAAGCGGACCTGAATAGCGGAGTTGGCCAGACCGAAAGCATTTGCAATGTAGGTCAATACGATATAGAGGGAAGCGATCATGGCTGCCTGCGCCAGAATGAGCGTACGTGAATACGCGGGTTTCAAAGAAACCGTGTTTGTTTGATGTGTGTTCATGAAATTGTCTCCTTTAGTTTTGTTTTACGTCAGGAAGGTCTCGAACTGACGTGAATCAAGGGATTATCCAACTCCCCAAAGAATTATTATACAAAGAATTGAGTAAAAGTCAAGTTTGCAGTTAGGATTCCAGCTCCCCCGCATGATACCGTGTAACAATAGACTGAATTCGCTCCACAGGGTTCAAAAGATCGCTGATGGAAGCGTCGTGATTTAAGGTGTCGATGATGTAGGCGATATATTTGCTCATATCGCAGTCGATATACCATTCTCTGGAAAGCAATTCCGGTGTCTGATAAATCAGGTTTGTGGTCAGCACGCGGCAGATGGTTCCTTCTTCGTACGCCTTGTCAAACTTTTCCAGTCCGGCCGTAAAAAGGCCGAAGGTGGAAAAGACAAAAATTCTCCCTGCCTTGCGCTCTTTTAACGCCTCCGCCACCTCTAAAACGCTATCGCCGGAGGAGATCATATCGTCGATGACGATCATGTCTTTGCCTTCCACATTGCTTCCCAGAAATTCATGGGCAATGATGGGATTCCGGCCGTTTACGATCTGCGTGTAGTCGCGTCTTTTGTAAAACATACCCATATCGAGGCCCAACACGTTGGCAATGTAGATAGCGCGGTTCATGCCGCCCTCATCCGGGCTGATGACCATCATGTGATCGTTGTCGATCCGCAGGCCTTCCACATGGTTTAAAAGGCCTTTGACAAACTGGTAGGCGGGCTGCACCGTCTCAAAGCCGTGCAGGGGGATCGCATTCTGCACGCGGGGATCGTGAGCGTCGAAGGTGATGATATTGTCCACGCCCATATTTACCATCTCCTGCAAAGCCAATGCGCAGTCTAAAGATTCTCTGGCGGAGCGCTTGTGCTGCCTGCTCTCGTAGAGGAAAGGCATGATGACCGTGATCCGTCTCGCCTTACCGCCGACGGCGGCTATGATGCGCTTTAAATCCTGATAATGGTCGTCGGGCGACATATGGTTTTCATGACCGCATAAAGAGTAGGTGAGGCTGTAATTTGCCACATCCACCAAAAGATAGAGATCAAAACCGCGTACGGATGTTTTGATCACGCCTTTTCCTTCGCCGGAACCGAAGCGCGGAACGGCGGCTTCCAGTATGTAGGTGTCGCGCTGATAACCCGAAAAGGCGAGGGAGTCCTTGTGTTCGCTCTCGCGCTCGGTGCGCCATTTTACAAGATAATAATCTACTTTTTCGCCAAGCTTCTGACAGCCCTTTAGGGGGATCATCCCCAGAGAGCCTACGGGTATCGTTTCGAGATTTCTTTTTTCCTCGCGTCTGTTCATGAAAAGCCTCACTTTCTGATCTGCTGCCGCTTTTGACACATGCGGATATCGGGGCCTGTGAGTTTGCATACTTTGAAATGACTGGTAATACGGGAAAAAATGCGGTCGGAGTACCGGTCCTGCAATTCCCGCAGGGAAAGGTTCGTGGAAATAATGACTGCTTTTTTGCCAAGACCGCGCTCATTTAAGAGAGAGAAGAGCTGGGAGACGGTGAATTGGTTCGTAAGTTCCGTACCCAGATCGTCAATGATGAGCAGATCGCATTGATAGAGGTCGGCATAGGCGTTTTTGCGTTCTTCCCGGTTTTTGGAGTCAAAGGCAGCAGCCGATAGCATATCAAATAAGCCCGCGGCGCTGAAATAGATCACGGCATGTCCCGTGTCGATCAGCTCTTTGGCAACGCAGCCGGAAAGAAAAGATTTTCCCGTACCCACTGTACCATAAAAAAAGAGATTGTGGTAGTCGGAATCGAAATTTTTGACAAAATCCCTACAGGTTTCTACAGCTTTCTCGAAATGAGAGAGATCCTCGCCCGTGTGATATTCGTAGGAAAGGTGAGAAAAATTATTATTCTGCAGCATTTCTGCAATGCCGGACTGCTCGTAGAGAAGGGTGATCTCCGCCTGTTTGAAGCAGTGGCACTTTACGCCCTCACGATATCCGGTATCCTGACAGTCAGGACACACAAAAGGAGGTTCTAAATAGTCTTTGGCAAAGCCGGCGTCTGCAAGAAGCTGTTCCCGTTTCGCACGTAAATTCTTAAGGGATTCCCGCAGGCTTTGCAGTGCGCCGTCATCCCCGTCCAAGAGTTTCTTCCCCTGCGAGACAGACAGGGAAGCCGTCTCGTCTTCCAGCCTGCGGTAGTCGGGGATGAGGTTGTATACGCGTTCGCGCCGGTTTTCCAGCTCGCGGCGTCTTTTTCGCTGCCTTTCTTCATATTGATGAAGGATCTGGTCATATTGCGCGTTTGTCAGCGGCACGGCGTTCTCCTTATTTCTATCAGATCAAAAATGGTTTTTAGTTGCTTAAAATTTCCTGCTCCAGCGCGTCGAAATCGTAATTGTTCTGCGCAAACTGGTTGAATTTATTAGCAGGTGCCTGTCTGCGGCCGATTTTGGTACGACGGTGGTCGGCGTCCAGTGCTTTGATGTCGTTTTTGTGATGCACACCGATGCTGTACCAGCGTTTGAGGATGCTCTCCGCATATTCAAAGCGGTGGCTGTCCGTGGCCAGAACGGTGCGCTCGCAGGCGTCAAGGATCACGTCCGTTTCAAAGCCGTAAGTCTTTTGCCAACGTTCTATATAGGAAGCTTCCGTGTCCGTGGGCGTGGTATTTTTTCCGAGCGCCCGCATGATCTCGTAGAAAGAGCGGTCGTATTTTCCGGCCAGAGCCGCCGCCTGTTTCGGCGTGGTAATGCCATGCTCTGCCCAGCTGATCGCCACTTTTTCTATGTAGCGGAAGTCCCGTTTTCCCCGGTCAACGCAGTATTGGAGCAGATAGTCCGTCAGGTCTTCGGAAAAGCCGAGCCTGTCCATGATAAAGAAGATGGTGCGGACGTCTCCCGCGCTCAGGGGTTTTTTCAGATATTGTTCCGCCACGAAAAGAAGCCTCGCGGCGTTCTCATCGGCCTTGAAAGCCCGCAGTTCGTCTGCAGAGTAGTTGGGCTTGTCGTAGGTCGCCAGTGCGGCGGTCTCAGCGCCCGCCGTAATGGACAGCATATCCGCGCCGGCATTCGAGTCCAGAAGATGAATGCCGGTGATATTTTTATGTTCGTCGCAGTCCAAGGTAAGAAGGTGCTTCTTCTCCCAATATTTCAAGGCGCGCAGTACGTCCTTTTCCGTATAATTGAACTTGTCGGCAATGTCGCTGATGCTCGTGCCGAGTCTGGCGCTCATCATACGGATCAGATAGAGGTAAATCTTTAACTGTGCGTCGTTTGCTGACTGCATATAGTCGTCGATGAAACGGTTGGAAATCACCGTGGAATCTGTGTAGTTGTCCTGATAGATCGTCAGAAAACCCATTATTTTGCGTCCCTCACTTCGAAAATCACTATAGGGAGTATAGCATCTCTTTGGCAAAAAGGAAATGTACAAACTGTAACAAACGGATAAGCGTACATTCATCCATGACGGCTTTCCGCTATGTGGATAATGTGGACAGGTCGCGGGAAGGCCATAAAACCGCCGGATCTCTTCCACAAAAATATCCACAGAAAAAGTTGACCGTTAGGGGTTCTTTTCTGTGGATATTGTGAATAATTATTTCTGTAACAGGGTTTCGCCGATTTTTACGACATCACCCGCACCCATAGTTATCAACAGATCATCCTTTGTGCAATTTTTTAGAAGAAATTTTTCTATCTCCTCAAAGGAGGGGAAGTAGTGGCAGGAGTGTCCATGGGAGAGGATCTTTTCCTGCAGGGTTTTCGCGCTGACGCCCAGCGTATCCTTTTCTCTCGCGGCGTAGATATCTGCGAGGACGATCTCGTCGGCGAGAGAGAGGGCGGCGGCGAACTCATCTAAAAAAGCGACGGTCCGCGTGTAGGTGTGGGGTTGAAAGACGCACCAAACCTTTTTGTGAGGATATTTTGCCGCGGCGTTTAAGGTGGCCCGAATCTCCGTGGGATGGTGGGCATAATCGTCAATGATGTTGACACCGTTCACCTGACCCTTATATTCGAAGCGTCTCTCTGAGCCCTCGAAGGCGGAAAGACCCGCAGCCGTCACGGAATCGGAAATGTGCAGGTATTTTGCCAGCGCGATGGAGGCCAGCGCGTTGGCGATGTTATGCGCCCCGTGTACCTTCAGGGAAAAGACGCCTGCCGGTTCGCCCTTTTGCAGCAGCCGGAAAGTGGGACAGCCGTCTTCGCTGAAAGTGATCCCGGACGCGCTGTAGGTAAATTCCGGAGAGGAGCCGTAGGTGATGACTTCACAGGACAGCCCTTCGGTGATCTCTTCCACATCCTTGATATCGCCGTTGATGATGAGCGCGCCGTCAGGCGGTAGAAGCTTGGCGAAACGGTGAAAAGAGCTACGGATGTCGGCAAGGTCCTTGAAGAAATCCAGATGGTCTTCTTCTATATTAAGAATGATTCCGATCTTGGGATAAAAGTGTAAAAAGCTGTTGGTGTAT
Source organism: Lachnospiraceae bacterium UBA7196 (assembly GCA_002490835.1). Classification (GTDB taxonomy): domain Bacteria; phylum Bacillota; class Clostridia; order Lachnospirales; family Lachnospiraceae; genus UBA3282. The sequence continues at coordinate 50,092 of DKUU01000001.1, forward strand.
TCGCAGGCTTCCGTCACAAAAAGATCGGAGCTGCCTATCCGTATGTTGCCGCCGATCGGATGGTAAATGCCGCCGATGGATAAAGTAGGGTCCGTCTTGGCGGTCAGAAGGATCTGAGAGATCATGGAAGTCGTGGTAGTCTTGCCATGGGTGCCGCTGACGGCGATTGGTACTTTATAGTTTTTCATCATCTGTCCCAGAAGTTCCGCTCTGGTCAGAGTGGGTATGCCGCGTTCTTTGGCGGCGATCAGTTCCGGATTATCGCTTTTGATCGCGGCGGTATAGACCGCAAGATCGATGTCTCCGGAAAGATTCTCCCCGCGCTGTCCGTAAAAAATGCGGGCGCCTTTTGTCTCCAGTTTACGCGTCAGATCGGAAGGAGCCCGATCTGAGCCGGATACTGTAAAGCCTTCCGTCAGCAGGATCTCGGCAAGGCCGCTCATACTAATGCCGCCGATTCCGATAAAATAGACGGAGATCGGATCGTTAAAATTGATCTGGTACATGGGGTATCTCCCTTTTTACATTTTTTACTATTATTATACTCATTTCCTGAAAAAAAACCAACCTAAAACTTATATAGATAAAAGTAACAAAGAGATTGAAAATTATTTTATTTTATTGTATATTATTAATATACCCGTTTGGCTGAAAACAGAAAAATCTTGTAAAATATATTCAGTTTTCAGGCAGATTGTGGTATACTTTACTTATGGATAGGCTTTTTGTATTAAAATATATAAATTTTTAAGAAATAGGGGTGATAAAGATGGTAAAAAAAGAAATGATTGCCATGCTTTTAGCAGGCGGTCAGGGAAGCAGACTGGGGGTGTTAACGTCAAAGGTGGCCAAGCCGGCAGTATCCTTCGGCAGTAAATACCGGATCATCGACTTCCCGCTCAGCAATTGTATCAACTCCGGCGTCGATACGGTGGGTGTACTCACCCAGTATCAGCCGCTTCGCCTGAATACCCATATCGGTATCGGTATTCCGTGGGATCTGGACAGGAACATCGGCGGCGTTACGGTGCTTCCCCCTTACGAGAAGAGCGCGAACAGCGAGTGGTATACCGGTACGGCCAACGCGATCTACCAGAACATAGACTACATGGAAAGCTTTAATCCGGAATATGTTTTGATCCTTTCCGGGGATCATATCTATAAGATGGATTATGAGGTGATGCTTGATTTCCATAAGCAGAACGGGGCCGAGGTGACGATCGCCGTCATGCCAGTACCCATGGAGGAAGCGAAGCGTTTCGGCATCATGATCACCGACGAAAACCGCAGGATCACGGACTTCGAGGAGAAACCTGCAAATCCCCGCAGTAATCTGGCATCGATGGGTATTTACATCTTTAACTGGAAGACGCTCAAGGAAGCGCTTCTGGCCAATGAGGAGCAGCCGGGACTTGACTTTGGTAAACATCTGATCCCCTACTGTCACGGCAAAGGCGCGCCGCTCTACGCCTATGAGTTTAACGGTTACTGGAAGGACGTAGGGACGCTTCACTCCTTCTGGGAGGCGAATATGGAGCTGATCGACCTTGTGCCGGAGTTCAATCTTTACGAAGAGTACTGGAAAATCTACACGAAGAGCGAGATCCTGCCGCCGCAGTACCTGTCGCCTGACAGCGTGGTGGAGAGAAGTATCATCGGCGAGGGCTCTGAGATCTACGGACAAGTATATAATTCCGTGATCGGTTGTGGCGTGACCATAGGAGTCGGAACGGTGGTACGGGATTCCATCGTTATGAACGGGACGAAGATCTGCAGCAACTGTGAGCTTTACAAGGCGGTCGTTGCGGAGAATGTGGAGATCGAGGATAATGTAAAACTGGGTGTCGGCGAGGCCGTTCCCAACGAGACGGATCCCCATATCTACGATCACGAGCTGGTGACGATAGGCGAAAAGAGCGTGATCCCGAAAGGGACGACGATAGGGAAAAATTCCGTGGTCTTTGGTGTGACGACGCCGGAGGACTATGATAACGGCAATCTTCCCAGCGGCAAAACTTTGATTAAGGCAGGTGATAAATCGTGAGAGCAATCGGAATTATCTTAGCGGGTGGTAACAATCACAGGATCAGGCAGCTGACCCAGAAGCGTGCGGTCTGCGCGATGCCCATCGCGGGAAGCTACAGGAGCATCGACTTCGCGCTCAGCAATATGACGAATTCCCATATCAATAAAGTGGCTGTGTTCACGCAGTATAACGCCGGCAGCCTGAACGAGCATTTAAGCTCCTCGAAGTGGTGGGATTTCGGACGTAAGCAGGGCGGCCTGTTCGTGGAGACGCCGGCGGTGACGGCGGAGAGCAATGCCTGGTACCGCGGCACGGCGGATGCGATCGCGCAGAATCTGTCTTTCTTAAAGAACAGCCATGAGCCTTATGTGGTGATCGTTTCCGGTGACTGTGTCTACAAAATGGATTACAATAAGGTTTTGGAGTATCATATCGAAAAGAAGGCGGATATCACCGTAGTGTGTAAGGACATGGATGCAAATGCCAACGTGGAGCGCTACGGTACGGTCAAGATGAACGAGGACAGCCGCATTGAGGAGTTTGAGGAGAAACCCGTGGTGGCGAAGTCTAACACGATCTCCTGCGGTATCTACGTCGTCAGAAGAAGGCTGCTGATCGAGCTGGTCGAGAAGTGTAAGGAAGAAGACCGTTACGATTTTGTAAAGGACATCCTGATCCGTCAGAAGAACTTAAAGAGGATCTACGGCTATAAGATCAAAGAGTACTGGAGCAACATCGCTACCGTCGAAGATTACTTTAAGACCAATATGGACTTCCTGAAACCTGACATCCGGGATTATTTCTTTAAGCAGTATCCCGATGTGTATTCTAAGGTAGACGATTTACCGCCCGCGAAGTACAATGTAGGCGCCAGCATCAAAAACAGCCTGATATCCAGCGGCTGTATCGTCAACGGAACGGTGGAGGATTCCGTGATCTTTAAGGAGACCTACATCGGAAGCAATTGTTACATCAAAAACTCTATCATCCTGAACGATGTGTATATCGGGGATAACACGCACATAGAGAACTGCATTGTGGAAAGCCGGGGTACGATCCGTGCAAATTCTTACCACAAGGGGGAGGATGGTATCGAAATCGTTGTGGAGCATAACGACAGATACACGCTCTAAGCAGCAGGCAGGAGCGCAATTTCGGACAGTGTGGAGGAAGCATGGTGATGGAGTGATTGTCAAGAGAGAATCAGTTGTCTGAAATTAACGGAACATTTATTACAAGCTACGTGGCTTGATGAGTATGACTTGTGAGGAAAGCTTGTGAAAACCGGCAAATTTCCGGCCGGTATCATATGATAAGGAGGCTGAGCTTCATGAAAATTACTGATGTCCGCGTACGAAAAATGACTCAAGACAGCAAGATGAAGGCAATCGTCTCGATCACGATCGACGATGAATTCGTAGTTCATGACATTAAGGTAATTGAAGGCGAAAAAGGTCTGTTTATAGCGATGCCCAGCAAGAAGGCGTCGGACGGCGAATATCGCGATATCGCCCATCCGATCAATTCGGACACGCGGGACATGATCCAAAAAGTGATCTTGGAAAGCTATGAGCGCGCGCTTTTAGAACCGAATAGTGAGTAGACGTATGATGACAGCATCTAAATGGATGCACAGGGAGAGAGGGACGCGAAAGCGTCCTTTTCTCATGGATTATTTATGAAAAAATGCTGCAGGATGCGATCTAAATTATCATAGACTTTGTGTCTCTGCTATGGTATACTAAGCCTAATTTTGATGTCTAAAATTAATGATAGATAATGTATAGAAAAAGGTTGAAAGAAGGTAATTATGTACATTATTGCAGGTCTGGGCAATCCGGACGGGAAATATCGTAACACTAGACACAATATCGGTTTTGAGGTGATCGATTCGATCGCGGAAAAAAACGATATCGTTGTGGGAGAAAAAAAGCATAAAGCCGTGATTGGCAAAGGAATGGTCGCGGGAGAAAAAGCGGTGCTGGTAAAACCTCTCACCTATATGAATCTGAGTGGTGAGAGCATCCGTTCCGTCATAGACTTTTATAAAGCGGACGAGAAATCGGAACTGATCGTGATCTCGGACGACGTGAATCTGGAGCCGGGACAATTCCGCATCCGTAAACGCGGCAGCGACGGCGGTCACAACGGCTTAAAAAATATTATCCTGCATCTGGGGCATGATGAATTTATCAGGGTGCGCATGGGCGTGGGTGAGAAGCCGCCGAAAATGGATCTGGCGGACTATGTGCTGGGACATTTTCTGCCCGAAGAGCGGGAGTTGATGACTGAGAGTATCAAGCGCGCGACTTTAGCGATCGAGACGATTATCGCCGAGGGGGCGGACGCGGCCATGAACCGCTATAATGCGCGCAAAAAGCCGCCCAAAAAGCACGAAAACGGGGAATCGCAATAAATGAAGGCATTATTGACGCCGCTTACAGAACTGAACGCATACGAGGAGATCAAGAGCCGCCTTGCAAAAAAGGGGGCGTTTTCGGCTGCCCTTTCCGGCTGCGTGGATTCACAAAAACTGCATATGATCTACGGCTTTTCCGAGGGCTTTCGCCATAAGCTCATCGTTACTTACAGCGACTTGCGGGCGAAGGAAATCTACGAAGACTATCAATTTTATGACAGGAATGTCATGTTGTATCCGGCAAAGGACCTTATTTTTTTTCAGGCGGACATTCACGGAAACCGCCTGACCACCGAGCGCATCCGCTGTCTGCGGCGGCTTTCGGAGGGGACGCCGCTGACGGTGATCACCACCTTTGACGCGTTGATGACGCCCCAGCCGTCCCTTGCGGCGTGGAGCTCATGGGTGCTGCGCCTCGACAAGCAGACCGCCGTGGACGAGGGGAAACTTTCGGCGAAACTGGTGGAGCTGGGATACGAAAACGCTTATCAGGTGGAAGCGCCGGGACAGTTTTCCATCCGCGGCGGCATCGTGGATATTTTCGATCTGACGGAGGAGAATCCTTACCGGATCGAGCTGTGGGGGGATGAGATCGAGTCTATACGCAGCTTTGACGTCTTAAGCCAGCGTTCCATCGAAAAACTGGAGTCTGTAGCCATCTATCCGGCGACGGAGCTTGTCCTGACAAAGAAGGAACTCACAGAGGGACTTGCGCTGATTCGCAAAGAAGGGAAAAAACAGGCGGAGGTTTTGCGGACACAGCAAAAGACGGAAGAGGCGCACCGCATCGAGGTACAGGTGCGGGAGCTTTCGGAGACGCTTCTGGAATTGGGGCTTTCTTACAATGCCGTGAATCTGGAGAGCTACGTGCGTTATTTTATCCCGGAACTTTCTTCCTTTTTGGCATGTTTTTCGAAAGAGGAAAGCTGCGTGTTTCTGGACGAGCCGCTGCGCATCAAAGAGCATGTGGACGCGGTGGAGTTTGAGTTTCGGGAGAGCATGAGCCACCGCGCCGAGAAAGGCTATATCCTGCCCGGCCAGATGGACGTCCTCTATCCGGCGGAGGAAGCGGCCGCAAAACTTGGCGCGCTGCGGGTGGTGAGCCTTTCCTCGATGGAGGGCAAAAATCCGCTCCTAAAGACGGATCATAAGTACGCGGTGCAGGCGAGAAGCCTTTCTTCCTACAATAACAGCTTTGACGCGCTGGTGAAGGATTTAAAGGCTTATAAGAAAAAAGGCTACCGCATTCTGCTGCTCTCCGGATCGCGGACAAGGGCAAAACGGCTGGCCGAGGATCTTTTAGAATTTGAGATCAGCGCTTTTTATACGGAAGACCCTTTGCGCGAGGTGCAGCCCGGCGAGGTGATGACGGCTTACGGCCGTGTGAAAAAAGGATTTGAGTACCCGCTCATAAAGTTCATGGTGATCGCGGAGAGCGATATCTTCGGGGCGGAGAAGAAAAAGAAGCGCAAGAAAAAAGTCTATCAGGGGCAGAAGATTCAAGATTTCAATGACCTCAAGGTGGGCGATTTTGTGGTGCATGAAAGCCACGGCCTCGGCATTTATCAGGGCATTGAGAAGGTGGAAGTGGAACATGTCACCAAGGATTATATGAAGATAGCCTACCGCGACGGCGGCATCCTTTATGTGCTGGCGACGGGCCTTGACGTGATCCAGAAATATGCTTCCGCAGACGCGGGCACAAAGCCCAAGCTTAATAAACTGGGTACGCAGGAGTGGACGAGGACCAAGTCCAAGGTGCGCACGGCGGTGGAGGAGGTGGCTTCCGATCTGGTGGAGCTTTATGCGGCCAGACAGGCGGCTGCGGGCTACTGCTACGGGCAGGATACGGTCTGGCAGAGGGAGTTTGAGGAGATGTTCCCCTTTGAGGAGACGGAGGATCAGATCGCCGCTATCGCCGCCACCAAGGAGGACATGGAGAGCGATAAGATCATGGACCGCCTGATCTGCGGCGACGTGGGCTACGGTAAGACGGAGATCGCCATCCGCGCGGCTTTTAAAGCTGTGCAGGAGAATAAGCAGGTGGTCTATCTGGTGCCGACGACAATCCTTGCGCAGCAGCATTATCATACCTTTGTCCAGCGGATGAAGGATTTCCCTGTGCGCATCGACCTGCTCTCCCGTTTCCGCTCTACGGCGGAGCAGAAAAAGACCATAGCGGACCTAAAGAAGGGCATGGTGGATATCGTCATTGGTACCCACCGTGTGCTTTCGAAGGATGTGGAATATAAGGACCTCGGCCTGCTCATTATCGACGAGGAGCAGCGCTTCGGCGTGGCCCATAAAGAAAAGATCAAAAAATTAAAGGAAAACGTGGATGTGTTGACGTTGACGGCCACACCGATCCCAAGGACACTGCACATGAGCCTTGTCGGGATCAGGGATATGAGTGTTTTGGAGGAGGCGCCGGAAGACAGGCTGCCCATCCAGACCTTTGTCTGCGAATATAATGAGGAGATGGTGCGGGAAGCGATCGTCAGGGAACTTGCCAGAGAGGGACAGGTCTACTATGTCTATAACCGCGTTAATAATATCGCGGATATAGCGGCGGCGGTCGGCGAACTGGTGCCGGAAGCAAACGTCGCTTTTGCCCACGGGCAGATGAAGGAGTCGGAGCTGGAGCGCATCATGTACGATTTCGTAAACGGCGAGATCGACGTGCTGGTGGCGACCACCATCATTGAGACGGGACTGGACATCTCCAACGTCAATACCATGATCATCCACGACTCCGATCAGATGGGACTGTCCCAGCTCTACCAGCTGCGGGGCCGCGTGGGGCGTTCCAACCGTACCGCCTATGCGTTCCTGATGTATAAAAGGGATAAGATACTGAAAGAGGTGGCGGAAAAACGTCTGGAGGCTATCCGCGAATTTACGGATTTAGGAAGCGGTTTCAAGATCGCCATGCGCGATCTGGAGATCCGCGGCGCGGGCACCCTTTTGGGGAAGAGCCAGCACGGGCATATGCAGGCAGTGGGGTACGACCTCTACTGTAAAATGCTGAATGAAGCGGTCAGGACCAAAAAGGGGATCGACGTGAGCGAGGACTTTAATACGCTGGTGGATCTGGACGTGGACGCTTATATTCCCGCCGAATATATTGTAAACGAAATGCAGAAGCTGGATATCTATAAGCGAATCGCGGGCATTGAGAATGAGAGAGAATGCGACGATATGCGCGAAGAATTGCTTGACCGATTTGGTCAAATTCCGAAGTCGGCGGAAAATCTGCTGCGGATCGCGCTCATCCGCTCGCACGCGCACGCGCTCTTTATGCCGGAGGTAAAAGGGAAGGATGAGAAGGTGCGCTTTACGCTTTTGCCGGATGCTGCAGTGCGGGTGGAAAACATTCCCCTGCTGATCGGCGAATTTAACGGCAGGCTGCGCTTCGATCCCAAGGCCGGGCCGGCCTTCTTCCTGCATTATAAGAAATGCGGCGTGATCGAGAAGGATGAGGAGACGCTGCTGGCGATTACGGAGGAGGCGCTGGAGAAGATGGGGGAGATGTTGGTGTAGTAATTTGCTGGAAATTTGCTTAGGAAAACACTTGCACATCATGTATAGATATGGTATGGTTTGAATAGAATAAGACTGTAACGAGTTACAGTTTTGGTCTGGGCGAAAGCTCTTTGGACCACCGTAGGCGGGAAGAATTTCCCGCCATTTCTATTATTATATATATAGAGGGAAATAATAATGAAAGAGTTGAGCGTATTTATTGATGAATCGGGAGATTTTGGAGAGATACAAGAGCGGCCGGCATACTATTTGGTAACGTTTGTTTTCCATGATCAGGATAATGGGATAGAGGAACAGGTTTCAAAATTAGAAAAAAGTGTTCGCAATTCGGGGTTTGATGTGGAATACATACATACGGGTCCGCTGATTCGACGGGAGAAAGTATTTGCAAGATATTCTATAGATGAGCGAAGGAAGTTGCTGTATAAAATGCTTAACTTTGTGAATAGATGTCCGATTTCTTATTTGACAGTTATTGTGGATAGAAAAGGGGCAACAGATAAGATCGCTTTGTCCGGTAGATTGGCAAAGGCGATTAATAGGGCGTTAAGCGGGCATATCAAATTCTTTTCGGATTTTGACAGGGTTATTGTTTACTATGATAATGGGCAAGTCGAACTTGGCACAATTTTGAATGCAGTATTTTCAATACAATTCTCTAATGTAGAATTTAGGAAAGCTGAACCGCAGAAATATCGCCTTTTGCAGGCAACAGATTTTATTTGTTCTATGGAATTGTTAAGGCTTAAACAAGAAGAAAAAAGATTGAGTAAATCAGAAAAATGTTTTTTTATAAACCGCAAGAGTTGAAGAAAACTTTTTTGAAAAGTATTGAAAAAAAGAAACTATAACTGTATAGCAGGTTACGCATCAGCTTCCATGCGGGCAAGGTTGATTTCCTTGTTAATTTCCTCTAAACTCATATCGCTGATCCCGTTATCCTTAGCTTGCGCCCTTAATGCCATAAATGCCTGCATCGCGCCCTCCCGTGTGATATCCGAATCGGGAGACGAAATCTCGAAAGGGATTTTGCGCTGTCTTACCACGGCTCTTGCAAATATAATTATAAATATATAGATAGAAACTTGGATTACAGAAAATCAAAGTTGCGCAGAGTTTATTAAAAACATAGATATGGCTATGCGATATTATAGATGGACGATGCTGAATTAAGGGATTGATTTTCCCAAAGTTTACGTGTATTGTATTGGAAAAGAGATAGCAGAGAACGGACGCGTTTTCTGAAAAATAGAAACAGGAGGAATCACTATGGCAACAAGACCAGAATGGCTCAACACCGCAATTTTTTACGAGATCTATCCGCAGTCCTTCCGGGACACCAATGCGGACGGGATCGGCGACCTAAACGGTATCATTGAGAAGCTGGATTACATCAAGGGGCTCGGCTGCAACGCGCTTTGGCTCAATCCCTGCTTCAAGTCGCCCTTTTACGATGCGGGTTACGATGTGGAGGACTATCTGACCGTCGCGCCCCGTTACGGCACGAACGAGGATCTGGTGCGGCTTTTTCAGGAGGCGCATAAGCGGGACATGCACGTGCTCTTAGATCTGGTGCCCGGTCACACCTCGGTCAATCACAGATGGTTTCATGAGTCCATGAAGGCGGAGCGGAATGAGTTTACTGACCGCTATGTGTGGACGGACAGCACTTGGGAGGAACCGGACGGCATGAACGCTTTAAAGGGCGTTTCCGAGCGGGTAGGCGCCTGTGGGGTCAATTTCTTTTCCCACCAGCCGGCGTTAAATTATGGCTATTATAAGCCAAACCCTGAGAAAAAGTGGCAGCAGTCCATGGACGCGCCGGGACCGATGGCGACGAGAGAAGCGATGAAGGATGTGATGCGTTTCTGGCTTTCGGCTGGCTGCGACGGCTTTCGTGTGGATATGGCGCATTCTTTGGTCAAGGGCGACGAGGACGCAAAGGGTACTATTAAATTGTGGCAGGATGTCAGGGCCTTTCTGGACAAGGAGTTTCCGGCGGCGGTGATGGTTTCCGAGTGGGGCGAACCGGACAAGTCTCTGGCGGGCGGCTTCCACATGGACTTTCTGCTGCATTTCGGGCCTTCTCATTATAACGATATGTTCCGCTGTGAGGAGCCTTGGTTTGCCAAGAGGGGCAAGGGAGAAAGTGCGCAATTTTGGAAGAAATATCAGGAGAGCTACGCAAAGTCCTGCGGCGGCCTAATCTGTATCCCTTCGGGCAATCACGATATGGACAGGATGGCGAGACACCTGACGCCTGACGAGATGAAGCTGGCGTTCGCATTCCTTTTGACGATGCCGGGCGCACCCTTTATCTACTACGGCGACGAGATCGGCATGCGTTATGTGGAAGGCCTTGCTTCCGTGGAAGGCGGTTATGAGAGAACGGGTTCGCGCTCTCCGATGCAGTGGGATGCTTCCTTAAATGCAGGCTTTTCGGCAGCGCCTTCCGACCGGCTTTATATCAGACAGGACGACGCGCCGGACAGGCCGACCGTGGCGGCGCAGATTGACGATGAAACGTCTCTTTACAGCGAGGTGAAGCGACTGATCGCTTTCAGGCAGGCGCATGAAGCATTGAGAAACGACGGTGAGATCGAATTTATCGAGACAGACAATTACCCGCTGGTATTTGTACGCAAAACCGAAAAAGAGAAGCTGCTGGTGGTCATCAATCCCTCAGACAGAAAGCAGCCTCTTGGCAGCGGGATCACACCGGGAGAAGCGCTGTATACGATCGGGGATAAGATCGAAGGCGCGGCGGGCGGTTTTGCGGCGGCGCCCTGCTCGGCGGGGATCTATTCCTGTGGGTAATGATTTAGCGGCATGGCAGATCGTGACGAATGCCACAAAACAGTTTGGAGCAGGAAGATGCGATGAAACAAATATATACGGTAACTTTAAATCCGTCATTGGATTATACGGTATCGGTAGACAGTTTCAGACCGGGTTATACCAACCGCACAGCGTCGGAAACCCTGACGGTGGGCGGCAAGGGAATCAATGTCTCCACGGTCTTAAAGAACCTCGGACTGGAAAGCACGGCGCTTGGTTTTGCGGCGGGTTTTACCGGGGAGGAGGCAAAGCGGCAGCTTACGGAGCGCGGTATTGAGGACGGCCTGCTTCTGTTGGAAAAAGGGCTGACCCGTATCAATTTTAAACTCAGTTCGATCGAGAGTACAGAAGTCAACGGACGGGGACCGGAGATTCCGGAGGAAGCGTTTTTGCGTCTCTGTGAGAGAATGGGAGAGCTTGCGACGGGCGACGTATTGTTTCTGTCGGGCAGTATCCCGCCTTCCCTGCCGGTGGACAGTTACCGCAGATTAATGGAACGGACACCGCAGGGGGTTTTGGTCATTGTGGATGCGGCGGGAGAGCAGTTGAAAACGGCGCTCTCCCTGCATCCCTTCTTAGTCAAGCCTAACTGTCACGAGCTGGGGGAGCTTTTCGGCGTGACGCTGACGGACAGGGCAGCCGTGATCCCCTATGCGAAAAAGTTACAGCAGATGGGCGCGGAAAATGTACTGGTGTCCCTTGCGGGCGAGGGCGCGGTGCTGGTGGCGGCGGACGGCAGCATACATGAGGCGCCTGCGCCTGCCGGTACGCTGAAAAACGGTGTGGGCGCGGGAGATTCCATGGCAGCCGGTTTTGTGGCGGGATGGCTGGAGAGACAGGATTATGGCTATGCTTTTTCTATGGGGGTGGCGGCCGGGAGCGCGACCGCCTTTTCCGAAGGGCTGGCGGATGCGGAGACGATCAGGGTGCTGTATCATAACATGACAGGGTCATAAAAAAGTGCGGGAGTGAGGGAATCGGCATCTGCATAAAGTTTCCTTTTATTTTTACATAGGCAAAGGGCAAATATAGGCGGCACGTTTGGTGTCGTTTTTTCATATCATGATAGAAAACGCAGATGCCGCAAGACTTACGGCGTCTGAGATTTTATATGAATTTTGCTGCCACGAAAGGAAACTTATCATGAAACATTATTTACATCCCGCTGCTTATGCTGAAATTTCCGGCAATGCCGATAACCCCTCCCTGCAGGGCACCGCATATTTTTATCCGGTTTCTTCCGGCGGCGTATTGATTGAGACGGAAGTTTCCGGCCTGCCTTATGAGAAGGCGCCGCCCTATGGGCAATTTTATGGCCTGCATATCCACGAGACGGGGGATTGCACGCTTCCCTTTGACAAAACGGGGAGTCATTATAATCCTGAAAATCTTCCGCACCCTGCACATGCGGGAGATCTGCCGCCGCTTCTGGGCAATGAAGGCTATGCTTACAGCGTTGTCTATACCGATCGGGTGGAACTGCCGGAAATCATCGGGCGTTCTCTGATCGTTCACAGCGCGCCCGACGATTTTACCACGCAGCCGTCCGGCAATTCCGGCGTCAAGATCGGCTGCGGCGTCATCACCGAAAAGATTCCATTTTATCATTCATCTGTTTGACATTGCGTTTTGCACGGCCGTACTGGATCGCCCATACGATGGCAAAGATTAAAACGAAAATACCGAAATAGCTCACAACGCCCTGAATGCTGTGTTCCATCCAGTAAGCGATGTACGCGACCGGCATCATGATGAGCGATACGATCAGAAAATAGATGCCGGTCTGTTTGGCGATGCCCCAGTCCTCGATCTCCCAGATGACAGAGCAGGCGCCGAAGCCCATGCCAAGGATGGCGCATAAAAACGCCTGCAGGGTAACGGCACCAATTTCACTCCCCATCATTTCGGCTAATTCGGGTACGCAGGATGCGTAATATCCGTTCGCCCAGATCAGGGAGATCACGATCGTGATCAGATAGCCGATGGAAAGTCCGATCGGGAGGCCCGATATTGCACGCAGCATAATCTTCTTTTTAATATTCATGGTTTCCTCCATTCCGGGATTCGCAAAGCGAAGCTCTTTTTCAATTTTTGATTCGGTTTTTATGAATCGTGTTTACAGTCCTAATATTTTTTTGATTCTGGCCACATACCGCCTTGAGACATAGGTTGTTGTGCCGTTCGTCATCTCGACAGAGATTGTACCGGTAAAACTTAAGTCAAAATTCCTTACTTTTTTCAGATTAATGATCTCCGAATTGGAAATACGGACAAACTGCGCGGGATTTAGGCGCTCTTCCGCTTCATAAAGTCTGAGCCGCAGCAGATATTCTCCGCTGTCTGTCAGGGCATATACTTTTCCGCCGCCCGCATATATGCGAAACAAATCGTCCGGCTCCAGAATTTTTGTTTTTCCGTCTTTGCTGCCGGAAATGATCTGGAGATTATGGTCGGATAATCTCTGCGCGAGGCTATTGACTTCTTCGGTCATTGCATCGGTTAAGATGATCACTTTCGGTTCGCTGCAGGAAGCGTCGATTTTTATTTCGACCTGCATTGTCACCCCTCCTTTCTGTGATGTCATTATAGGTGACGCGGCGGGTTCTTTCAATTGATTTTCGACAGGCGGTCGTCTGCGGCATACAGGTGGTCAAAACCGCTGCCGTATTGTAAAATGATTTGCCTTATTTTCCTATTTTGACAGAGCGTTTGTTTTCAAGTAAACTAAATACACAAACGGCAGGAGGAGGCAATCTTATATGATCCAATATCAAATGTTTGAACTGGCATTTTCGTGCGACGATCCTTTCGGGGAGGTGACGGCGCAGTTTACCGACGAAGCCGGCGTTACGACGACCGTCAGGGGCTTTGCGGCCGCGGAAGATATAGTAAAGGTAAGGTTTTATCCTTTTGCCAGTGGCAAGTATACTTATGAGATAAAGGGCAAGGTGCAGGCGGCGGGCAGCGTTATGTGTGAGCAGGCAGCAGACGGTGTGACGGCGCATGGGATCGTGAGGGCCTGCGGAACGCATTTTCGTTATGACGACGGCAAGTGGTTTTACCCGTTCGGAACGACCGTTTATGCGCTTGTCCATCAGGAAAAAACGCTGGTTGATAAGACGATGGAGACATTGTCAAAAGCGCCTTTCAATAAAGTGCGGATGTGCGTATTCCCCAAGCATTATGATTATAACCATAATGAGCCGGAATTGTTTGCTTTCGAAAAAAATGAGGCGGGAAAATTTGATGTGGGAAGGCCCTGCTTTGCTTTTTTTGATGAATTGGAAAGAAGGATAAAAGAGCTTGACGGGATGGGGATCCAGTGCGATCTGATCCTGTTTCATCCCTATGACAGATGGGGCTTTGCCGATTTGGATATGGACGAGGCAAAGGCATATCTCGATTACCTGATCAGACGGCTTTCGGCTTTCCCGAATGTCTGGTGGAGTCTGGCCAATGAATTTGACCTCATGAAATATACGAGGAAGGAATGGGAGGAGATCGCGGCCTTTGTAGCCGGAAAGGATGTCTTTCATCATCTTCTGAGCAATCATAATTGCATTGAGTTTTGGGATTTTGACAATAGGGATACTACGCACATCTGCCTCCAGATCAAAAGCTGCGACGAGGTGAGCGGCCATATAAGAAAATACGGTAAACCCCTGATGGTGGATGAGTGCTGCTACGAGGGAAATATCGCGTATGAATGGGGCAATATTTCAGCCTTTGAGATGGTCAACCGGTTTTGGATCGCGACGGTACAGGGCGGGTACTGTACGCATGGGGAAACTTATCTGAGCGACGACGATATCCTGTGGTGGTCCCGCGGCGGCATCTTGAAAGGGGAGAGCCCTGCGCGCATCGCATTTTTGAAAAATATCATAGACGCTCTGCCGGGGCCGCTTGCTTACTGCGGTTTTGAGTTTTCCAAAGAAAGATATGACGAGATCAACGAAGATCCCGCAAAGGCCGAAAATGATTTCTGGCGGGCAGTCGCAAGCGTCCCGTGGGAGAGGGCAAAAGGCGCTATGCTGAGCGGTAAGGAGTACGCCGGCTGCGTTGGCGATCAGGCATACCTGAAATATCTGGAAAGAAAATGCGCGGCCGTCACGGAGTTTCATCTGTCTGAGGAACACAGCTATAATGTCGAGCTGATAGACGTATGGCAAATGACGCGAAAGACGATTTTGACGGGCGTGCGCGGGTGTGTGCGCGTAACGCTTCCGGGAAAGGAAGGAACGGCACTTTTGGCACAAAGATGCGATTGAGCGCGGATCGTTTTGGGAATTTTATTCTTCAAATTCATGCGAAAACAAAAAATTTACACAAGGATTTATTTTTATGGTACAATGGATATGATTTATGCAGTCAGCCGGGGTTCTTGCCAAAGCGATTATTGAGCAAGTGTGCGGATCATAATAACAGACCGCCAGAGGGGAAATCTATTGATGGAGAATGTTTGGGATTTTTTTGAGAACTTGAACGAACTGGTATATGTCGCGGATGCAGATACTTATGAATTTATTTATATGAACCGGCGGGCGCTTTCTATCTGCGGCCTTACTTCTTTAGAGCAGACAAAAGGGAAAAAGTGCTATGAGGTGCTGCAGAATGCTTCCGCACCCTGTGAGATCTGCAATAACAGAGAGCTTATTCCGGGACAGTTTAAGGAGTGGCGTTATTATAACCCCGTTTACAACAGACATATTCTGGTGAAAGATACGATCATAGAAATGAACGGAAGACGGCTGCGCATAGAACTGTCCATCGATATCAGTGCGGATACCAAACAGAATGAGATCATTCGCGACTACCAGAACAGGGAAGCTCTGATCAACGAAGCGCTGCGAAATGCCCTGCAGGCTTCTGATCCCGATGCTTCTTTAAAAATCGCGATCGAGTATCTGGGGAAGGCCCTGGGCGGCGAGAGAGTTTATATCTTTGAGAAAAATGCGGAGGGAAACGACGATAACACCTATGAGTGGGTGGCAAACGGCGTGACGCCCGAAAAGGATAATTTACAGAATGTTCCGTCGGAAGTCTGCGAGGGATGGTACCGCATTTTTTCGGAGGACAGATGTGTTGTGATCAAAGACGTGGAAGAGATCAAAACCAAGAATCCTCTGCAGTATGAAATGCTGAAGCGACAGAATATCTCTTCTGTCACGGAGGTGCCGTTATATGAGGACGGCAGAATGATCGGTTTTTACGGGGTGGATAATCCGCCGACGGAATCCTTGGATTATATTTCCAATATGCTGCAGATCATGGGACACTTCATCGAATCTCTTCTGAAAATGAGAAATCTGGTCAGGAATCTGAAACGGATGTCCTATCTGGATCAGCTTACCCAGATCGGAAACCGCTATGCGATGGTGGAGTATAAGAAAACTATGTGCCCGGACGAGAGCGTGGGCATTGTCTATGGAGATATTACGGGGTTGAAGCGGGTGAACGACGCGGAGGGACACATGGCGGGAGACCGCCTGATCCTTTCTTCCTGTCAGTGTATGAAGGAAGCCTTCGGGGACGATTATAAGTTGTTCCGTATTGGGGGCGACGAGCTGGTAGCGATCTGCGCGGGTATCAGCGAGACGGATTTTAAGGAGCGGGTCGCGAAATTAAAAAAAGTCATGGCGGAGTATTCGGTCAATATGGCGGTGGGCGCAGACTGGCAGAGTGACAGTGCAGCCGGGATCAATGTGGTGCTGGCGGCGGCGGAAGCGCGGATGTATGAGGATAAATCCGCTTATTACAGAAAATCGGGAATCGACAGGAGACGGTGAGGTACGAAACATGCGGAAAACGACAGCGGTGATCTATGGAGTGGATAGATTACCGCTGTTTTTTATGCGCAGGGCCGCGGCAGGAAAAGTATTTATTGTTAAACAGTATTAACACATAGAAGCGGACGGTCACGACATGAAAAACGCCGTTTATAACAGGGAAAGAAGTGACTGCCGTTTTAAGTCGATATATATGATATCAGCAAAAAGTCTGGCGCGTATCATCGCAATAGATTATGCTGACAGGAGGCATTACATGTTGTGGATTGCGGTATGCGACGACGAAATCTTGGAATGCAGCAAAATAGCGGTAAAGATCAGGGAGATTTTAGATGAGATGAAAGTATCCTGCACGATCCGGCAGTTTTACGGCGGGCAGGAACTTTTACAGTCGCCGGAAACGTTTGACATTATTTTTCTGGATATTATCATGGGCGGTCTGGACGGTATGCGGACGGCGCAGATGATCCGGGAAAAGGCATATGATAAACTGCTGGTCTTTCTATCCGCCAGCAGGGATTATGTGTTTGACGCTTATGATGTGGAAGCGTTTCAATATCTGGTAAAGCCGATCGAGGATAAAAAGCTGAAAAACGTATTGCAGAAAGCCGTTCACAAGACGAAAGAGCGGTCGCAGGCGTTTATCCTTGTCAGCAGGGACAGGCAGCAGAAAAAGTTATTTCTCGATGATATCTATTATTTTGAAATACGCGGGCGTATGATCGAGGCTCACGGAATAAACGGGATATTCAGCTATTATGAGCAGATCGGACTTCTGGAAAAAGACTTGCAGGGAAAAGGTTTTTTCCGCTGCCACAAAAGTTATCTTGTCAACTTAAAATATGTGGATGTGTATAACAGGCAGGAAATTATTCTCGACAACGGTGAACGGATCGCTGTCGCCAAGAGGCGGTATGAAGCGTTTTGCGGGGCAATTCTTGCATATATGCGCACAATCGTGTAGGAATGTGAAAAACACTTCTAAAGATGTCCCGTCGTGGGATGAGGATAAAAAGCAGACAAAGCTGGGTGGGAAGCGCTAAGTTTTGCATGGACAAAGCAGAATCATGGAGGCAGGGTGAGAGTATGATACGGTTTGGTGAAAGAACGGAAAATGGAATACGTGCGACGGCTATGTTTGTGACTGTGGCTGCGTTACTGTGGCTGATGTGGTTTTTTTCTGACTCCCTTATTTCCTGCCTGCTGTTGGTCTGGAAACATATGGTAGAGGGTCTTGAGGTCCCCGTTATAGGGGAAACAAGGGAGATAGAAATAGATCTGATCACAAGGGGCAGCTTTTGCGCGGCGGTCATGGCGGTATACGGGATGAGAAAGCGGCTTGAGGATGTCTTTCGCGGGAAGTCCGCTAAATGGTATGCGGTACTGGCCCTTCCGCTGCTTGTCGTGGCAGTTGTCACTTATGCGGCCAATTGGGGCGCACAATACGGCATTCTTTACAGAAGCGGCGGCGACATCGGACTGTATTACGATCAGATTTTCAGTTATATAGGATGGGCCGTCCTATCGGGTTTATCCTTGTTTGCGATAGGGGCATATATATTCGGGATGAACCGGATTTATGTGGAGCAGAAAAAGGCACAGCAGTATCAGGCGCAGGCGGCGGTCTATCAAATGCTGGAGGAGCAGTACAGTCAGGCGGAGCGGCTGCGGCATGACCTGAAAAACCATGTGTTTGCGCTTCGCGGTCTGTGGGAAGAACAGGCGTGGGAAAAATTGGGGGATTACTTAAAAAAGATGGAAGACAGCGCACAGTTTGGAACCAATGAAGAAGCTACGGGGAACAGGGCGATCGACGCGCTGTTATGTCAAAAACGGAAGCTGGCGGAGGAGAAAGGGATCGACTGGGAATGCAACGTGCGGATACCGCAGCAGTGCTACATCAATGAGTTTGATCTCTGCATCCTCTTCGGTAATCTGCTGGACAATGCGGTAGAGGCTTGTGAAAGATTGCTGAAAAAAGGGAAAGGACAGGAACGGGGCGGGCAGCCCTTTATCCGTATGCAGGCGGGGAACGTCAAAAGCTGCTTATTAATGGAAGTAAAAAACAGTATGGATGCGGAGGAAAAGCGGACGGGCGGCTCTGCAAAAGAGAAAAATCCACAGGGGCACGGGATTGGTCTTTTGAATGTGAGAGATGTGGTGCGCAGGTATAACGGCGTTATGAATACACAGGCGCAGGGCGGTATATTTACGATTTCGCTGCTGCTGCCGCTTGGACAGACCGCATATGACATCGAACGGGCTGTTTGAGACGGGATGCTAAGGGGCAGTGCTTTTTTGCCGAAACAAAATATAGAAATAAATTGGCTTAAGGCAGATGTGAAATCTATACTGACAGCATGTTTTGGAAAAGGAGGCAATTATGCACGCAAAGACAATGGAAGGCCTGATCGGGGCGAGGACGAACATGGAACTGCTCAACACCCCGTTCCGGGTTTTTAAGGAAGCGAGACTCAAAGGTGATACTGCGATGATGGAACGTGCTATGGGCTATATGAACGAGTGCGAGGAAGATGCGTACGAGTATAAAGAAGTAGCCGACGAGGGCATGAAGAAGGATGCGGAGGAGACCCGCAAGATCGCGGAAGAGCAGCGCGAGGAGATGATCAAAAACCGCAGGACCGAGCGCGAGGAACAGCAGAAAAAACTGGAGGAGGAAAGACAGGAAAAGCTGGGTCAGAAACCTGTGGACACTGTGGAGATCAGCGAGGAGGGCAAGGTCCTTCTGAAAGGGAATGCGGCAGCAGAAAGCGGTGCTGCGGAAGGTGCGGATTCGGAGATTGCGGATATGGATATAGACGCGCCTGCGAAGCCGAAAGCGGATCTGGAACCTGTGTTTTATTCGAGCGCGGGGACTGTGGAACAGCTGGAAGATGCGGGGACAAAGGTGTCAGCATCGGTGTAACAGGCGCAGAATGCTGAGGTTGTTATCATAAAAAGGTATGGGACAGGAACCTGCTGAGAGGCCTGTCCCTATTGTATTGCACAAAATCCATCCTCGATCTTATTTCCAATCAGAGTCGTTCTCTCAAGCATAGGCGCATAGCATGTCCCCGGAAAGACGTGGTAGCTGTTGATTTCTTCTCCTGTCGAAAAATAAATCCGATTTCCATTGATTTCACAACTGGCCATAGAGCCCTCATCATAATCTTTTTGTCTGATGTAATACGGCTGTTCCAGATTGTGCTTTGCAAAAACGCAGATATCAATAATATACTCGTCAACATAGTAGCTGAAGAAAGCAAGGATGAAAAAGGCGAGACTTCCCGTTATGATGCCGTAGATTTGCTGCTTTTTCCTGCTGAGATATTCCCCCAGAGCGATCATGATCACGGCAATCAAAAACCCGAGACCATAACGGATAAAAGGAGACATAAAAAACCATACGGCGATATTTCCCCAGATAGCAATGTTTAGGATAATAAAAGGCATTTGAATGCGCTGCCTTTTAAAAATATGATCGGCTACGATCATAATCTGCAGCAATGCCCCAAGTACTGTGGCACCGAGAAAGATTTTTTCGTAACTGATATGCTGTGACCACCAGACCGGTAGCCACTCCTTAACAGGCAGATCGACCTTGCCGACATCGTACAGGCAGCGGCCCCAGACTTTGATTTGATTGGCGTCATGGATCAGGTATTCTTTCGGAATTTTCCATACGGTATGGAAGATATCGATTTTTTCGAAAGGATAAAGGAGCCATCCGGAAATGAAGTAATTCCTGATAAGAAAAGGGCATAAGACAATAGAACCGCAAAGAATCCAGCGCAGGATTTCACGCCATTTCTTTTGTCTTATCAGGGAAAACGCCGGATAAATTGCCAGCAAAATAAGCAGACACGAAGAAAATTTCAGTGTGGCGGCAAATACTGCAGCGGCAGACAGCAGACAGTACACAGTTAAGGAAGAGCTTCCCTCATACAGATTTTCGCACCATGCGGTAATAATATACAGGCAGAAATACATGGACGCATAATCAGTTGCCGGAGACATGCTGCGGGTCAGATTGATCAAAGCATATATAAGGATACCGATTCGCATCATATCGGTGACATGGTTTTCGTGGCGCTTAAAATCTTTTAGTCCGCAAAGCGCGTACACACACATAAGCGTTTCCAGAAAACCGGTCGTTGTGTGCAGGGAATATCCAAGCAGCCATTTTAGGCTGAATAGGGCTGCAAAAGCAAGGTAGGAACTGTTATAGGCATAATGAAGCTGTAGATTGCCGATGCCCTTGACAAGACCGTATTCTTCATAAATCCTGATGGCTGCCGCATGGTAGATATTGGTGTCGGTATGAAATTCCCCGCGGGATGCGAAGAAAGCGGTCAGCAGTACAAAACAGACATAGAAAAAGCCTTCCCACGTAGGTAGGACAAGACGATAACGTTCCCAAAGTTTACCGATTTCCTTTCGGTTCACGTATCCGCCCGCAAGGGCAGCTAACACAAGAATGCCATGCACGCCGCCGCCAATCTTACAGAAAATACTGCAAAATTCAGCATAGACGGTAGTCGCTACGATGCCGGCTATCAGACAGCCGGTGAGGGAAAAAGCTTTGCTGCCAAAGAGGCGGAGCGTTCCCAGACCGATCAGCGCGCATATGAAAAAAATATAGATCCAGCTTATTATGACTGATACCACAATGAGTTCTCCTGTGTTGTTGATTTATTTCTATTTTTCGATAAACGTGATAAAAAAATTATCCCTGTAATTACTATATACATAGTAACTTCATAAATGGGATTCGTCAAGAAGTTACTTTTTGGATAGGATATAAGCAGGGGGAAATGTCATGAAAAATAGTCTGTTTACAATGAATCAATATGGGAAGATCACAATTGATATCAAGACATACATGGACGAAAAACATATCAATAGGAATATGTTGGCAAGATCGATCAATGCACGATTTGAGGTGATCGATAAGTGGTATAACGGGCATGTGGAAAAAATAGACGCAGATGTGTTAGCCCGTATTTGTTTTGTTTTGGAGTGTACGCCGGGAGATATTATCCGGTATTCGGAATCTGAAAAAAAGTAAGAAAATAATATTTAAGTACCAAATATAGGACTTTATAAATGATATCCTCTTTTCAGAACATATGTTTGTCGAGACGGCGGACAGATGGAAAATGAAAGGAGGATATATTTTATGAAGGGATATGCAGTAGAGAGCGGATACATGGGATATGTGGACGGAGCATACATGTTATTTGCCAGTGAAACGGATTATGCGGATTATATGGCGGAATAGTGGGCATAGTTTATTTGTGTGAGCAAAACAGCAAGCTCTGTACTTATTTTTCAGTTGATAGAATGGAGGGAATACAGTACAATACAAGAGTGGCAGGAGCGCTGCGGCGTTTAGAATAGCCGTTTGAAGACGGGCAGTTTAGGCGGCTCCCGCTGTACAAACATATTTTCTGAAATGTGAACATAGGTAGTAAAGGCTGCATAGATTGAAAGTGTGTACGGGTGCATGGGAGATCTTATGACCAAAAAGATAGATGGAATTTCCGTAAATTATATAGACGAGGGAGAAGGCGGGGTCGTTCTTCTTCTGCATGGCTGGGGTGCGAATATTAGCCTTTATCGGGGGGTCATTGATACGCTGAAGCAGAGCAGACGGGTGATCGCTCCGGATATGCCGGGCTTTGGAAAGACGCCGGAGCCGCCTGTACCTTGGTGCGTAGACGATTATACCGACTTCATCCTGCGCTTTATCGACTCGTTCGATATCAGGAGTCTGAGTGTGGTGGTGCATTCTTTTGGCGGTCGTGTTTTCTTTAAGCTGAACGCCAGAGATGATCTGCCCTTTGTGATCGAGAGGGCAGCGTTGATAGACAGTGCGGGGATTTTGCCGAAAAAGACCCTGCGCCAAAAACTCAGCCTTCGACTCTACAAGGCAGGCCGCGCCTTTATGAGTACGCCCGTGATGCACTTTCTCTATCCGGACGCGGTGGAGGAGATGCGGCGAAAGCGCGGTTCTTCTGATTATAATAATGCCACACCCCTGATGCGGGCCACGCTGGTGAAGGTAGTGAATGAAGACTTGGAACCGCTGATTCGCTTGGTGAAATGTCCGACGCTTTTGATCTGGGGAAATCTGGATACGGCTACGCCCATCGGAGACGCGAAACGGATGGAAGAGCTGATTGCGGACGCGGGACTTGTAGTGTGCGAGGGAGCGGGGCATTTTTCCTTTGCGGAGCAGCCGGCGAAGGTAAATGGGGCACTGCGGGCGTTTTTTGAATGATTTGGGGAATAGAGAAAGGAATCGCAGACGGGAATGGATAATGTGATTTTTGCGATATGGCTTGCCACCTTCGCGGTGGGTGCCGTCAGGTACATTCTGTACCTGACGCATATGTTCCAACAAAATTCCTACAAGCCGCGGGAGTACGGAGAGTGGCTGCGGGTGCATACGAATGTGGGGCGACTTTTGGGCAAGAGCCTGTACGCGGTCATTTCCCTGCCGCTTGTGGTTGTGGGAAGCAGGGGATGTATGATCACAGCCTGTCTGATGAATGGAATGACCATATTGGTCAACAAACCCCATAAGGCGAAAAAACCGCTGGTGTATACGCCCCGCGTAAAGCGACTTCTTGCCACGACGGGGATTGTTTGGGCATTGGCGTTGCTGGCGATTGCGTTCCCTTGGATTTATATGGGCCTGCAGGGGGGGATAGCAGTACGACTCGGTGCGGCGGGGCTCCATCCGCTGTTTCGTAATCTGGGTCTTGTACTTTTGCTTCTGTTTCTGCTGCAGCCTATTTTGCTTCTGCTCTTCAATCTGATCAACCATCCCGTCGAGCTGGCGATCAACCGACACTATATTCAGGACGCGGCGCGTATCCTGCGGGAGATGCCGGACTTGCGGATCATCGGCGTGACAGGCAGTTATGGCAAGACCAGCGTGAAATATTTCCTGAACACACTGCTCTCCGCGCAGTATAACGTACTCTGCACACCGGGAAACTATAACACCACGCTGGGCGTTGTGCGGACGATACGCGAGAACATGAAACCCTTTCACGAGATTTTTATCTGCGAGATGGGAGCCAGAGAGGTGGGAGATATCAAAGAAATCTGCGATCTGGTGCATCCGGACTACGGTATTATCACTTCCATCGGACCCCAGCATTTACAGAGTTTTCATACGATAGAAAATATCATTTCCACGAAATTTGAATTGGCGGATGCAGTGCCCGATACAGGTAAGGTGTTTTTGAATTATGATAATGAATATATCAGAGGACATAAGATAGAGAAGTCTGTGGTAAGCTACGGCATCGGGAACGGTCCTCTGGATTTTAAGGCCTATGACATCCGTGTATCCGCGAGGGGTTCCTCGTTTCGGATGAAAGATGAGAACGGAACAGAGCATGAGTTTCACACGAAGCTTGTGGGCAGCCATAACGTGCAGAACATTGCGGGTGCGATCGCTGTGGCGCATACCTTGGGGATTCCTATGGAGAAGCTTCTCTATCCGGTCAGACAGTTAGAGAGCGTTCCCCACAGATTACAGTTACTCAGGCAGGGCGACAGGATCATTTTGGATGATGCCTATAATTCCAATAAGAGCGGATTCGAGGCGGCCCTCGACACGCTGGCCCTGTTTCAGGAACTGCGGATATTGCTTACGCCCGGTATGGTAGAATTGGGAGAAAAGCAGTATGAGGAGAATAAAGAGGCGGGCGTCTATGCCGCTGATAAGTGTGATTATGCGATCTTAGTCGGAAAAGAACAGACAAAGCCTATTCAGGACGGCCTTCTGGAAGCGGGCTTTCCGCAGAATCGGATGATCTTGGTAGATACGCTGCAGGAGGCGTTTCAGATGGTAAACGCCATTCCTGACGAGAGGCAGAAGGTGATTCTTTTGGAGAACGATTTGCCGGATGTATACGCGTGAGCGGCGGACAATAATATGATTATGATATCTGTACAGTTACTGCAATATTACCGTTAGGGTTGTAAATAGAATCAGGAAGTAAGACGAGAAAGGAAACACGATTATGAAGATCAGAGTGGGCGTTTTTTTCGGCGGAAAGAGTGTGGAGCATGAGGTGTCCGTTATTTCGGGGCTGCAGGCGTTCAATACCTTTGACAGGACGAAATACGAGCCGGTTCCCATTTACATTACGAAGGAAAATGAGCTTTATACGGGAGAGCCGGTTGGCGATATTGCTAACTATAAAGACATTCCCGCCCTCTTAAAAAAGAGCGTCAGGGTATTTTTAATGTGCGAGGGAAGCTGTGTAAAGCTGATGCAGTATCCGGCGAAAAAATTCGGCAGTTCCGAAGTGGCGCAGATCGATGTGGCCTTTCCCGTCGTGCATGGGGCGAATGTTGAGGACGGTTCGCTGCAGGGATATCTATCCCACTATAATATCCCCTTTGCGGGCTGTGACGTGATGGCATCTGCTGTGACCATGGACAAATATGTAATGAAAACAGTGCTGCAGGATAACGATATTCCCGTGCTCTCCTGTGTGACGCTCCATGCAAAAGACTATCAGGGCGGCGAGGAGGAAGCCTTTGACCGGATTGAGAAAAAAATCGGCTATCCCGTCATCGTAAAACCCGTAAACCTCGGTTCCAGCGTGGGCATCAAGGTGGCGAAGGACAGGGAGGCACTGCGGGAGGCTTTGGAATACGCGTTTACCTTTTCCGAGAAAGTTCTTACCGAGCGGGCGATCCTGAACCTGCGGGAGATCAATTGCGGGGTTCTGGGAGACTACGAGGAGGCACAGGCATCTGAATGTGAGGAGCCCATTTCCGGTGGCGAGACAGGGATCTTAAGCTATGAAGATAAATATGTGGCCGGAGGGAAAGGAGGTTCCGAGGGCATGAGGACCGCCAAGAGAGAACTGCCCGCGGACCTGACACCCGAAAAAAGGGAAGAGATTCGCTCACTTGCGGTAAAGACCTTCCGCGTGCTTGGCTGTAACGGCGTGTCCCGTATCGACTTTATGATTGACCGCGATACTGATCAGGTCTATGTGAATGAGATCAATCCAATCCCCGGTTCCCTTGCTTTTTATCTTTTTGAGGCGATTGGAAAGCCCTACGCAGAGCTTTTGGACGATATGATCAGACTGGCGCTAAAGCGGGCGCGCGAGGAGCAGGGGCGAATGACTTCCTTTGACAGCAATATCCTGCAAAACGCAAATCTGTCGGGGGCAAAGGGCGTGAAAAAATAACATAATCCGTCGCTTGTTGTAAAGAGTATGTATATTATTTCCTCCGCTACAAATAATAGTAAAACGAAAAAGACCAAGCACAGCGCTTGATAAAAATAGCAGCCAAAGATGCTTCGGAATGTTGGAATGGAGGAAAGAAAACTTATGAAAGCGACAGGTATTGTAAGAAGAATAGACGATCTGGGGCGCATCGTGATCCCGAAAGAAATCCGCAGGACTTTGCGGATCAGGGAGGCGGACCCGCTCGAAATTTACACGGACAGAGAGGGTGAGATCATCCTTAAAAAATATTCTCCCATCGGTGAAATGGGAACCTTTGCCAAACAGTATGCGGAGAGCATGGCGCAGGTATCCGGGCATGTCGCCCTGATTACGGACAGGGACCAGTTTATTGCGGTATCCGGCGGCATGAAAAATCTTTTGGGAAAGTCCATCAGCAGGGAGTTGGAAGAAAAGATCGACAATAGGGAAAGTGTGGTGGCAACCAGAGGCGACAGGAATTTCATTCAGATCAGCACCGAACTTGAGGATGTCAACCACGAGGCGATCAGCCCCATTATCTGCGAGGGGGATGTGATCGGTTCCGTAATCCTTTTGGAGACAGACCATAAATCCAGAATGGGCGAGGTGGAGCAGAAGCTGATCCAGTCGGCGGCAGGATTTTTGGGCAGGCAGATGGAACAGTAACTTCCTGTAAAAAGAATAAAGAGACAATGAAACCGCAGTTTGCCTTTTTCGCAGACTGCGGTTTTTCGCTTTATAGGAAAGTGCGATAATGTAAATCATTTAAGGAGAATGCGAAGCATTCTCTTAATCGTCGCTGCCGAGCGACGATTTTTTTAAAAAACATATGCAAAATATCTGCAAAAGTTCCAATTGCTTTTCAGTAAAATTTCAAGGTATAATATGTTTCGGAACACATTTGGAAAGTTTATTCTGTTATTTGCTTCGTAGTTTATGTACGACTATTTATTAGGAGGAAAAAGTAGATGAAAATAGCAGTACTGGGAGATATCCACAGCAATCATACAGCGCTTGAGACCTGTATCACACATGCCTTAGAAAGAAACGTAGACGAATTCATGTTTCTCGGCGATTACATAAGCGACTGTGCTTATCCGCAGAAAACGATGCAGATCGTATATGATATGAACAAAAAGTATTCCTGCCGTTTTATCCGTGGAAACCGGGAAGATTATATGCTGCACCACAGGAAAGATTCACAGGAAGTATGGACTTATTCTTCCACGAGTGGAAGCCTTCTCTATACATACGAGAATCTTTCCGAGTCTGATTTGGATTTTTTTGAAGGTCTGCCTATCAGCGGCTTTTATGAAAAAGAAGGATTTCCTTCTTTTTGCTATTGTCATGGTTCGCCTGCCTCCGCCAGAGAGTATCTTAGCGGGGATAAGGGAAAACTGGAAAAAATCCTGAAACACATAGACGTGGATTTGCTGATCGGCGCGCACACCCACATACAGGAAAGCGTAACAGTCGGTAATAAAAAATGGGTCAATCCCGGTTCCGTGGGCGTTCCCATCGGTCATGGCGGAAAAAGCCAATATATGATATTGCATGGGACAAAAAGCGGCTGGCAGGAGGAATTTTTTCAACTGGAATACGATGTGGACGCGGTTGTAAAAGAATATGAACTGTCAGGACTGGATCAAAAGGCGCCGTGGTGGACAAGATTAAACATACATTTGCTCTATACAGGGGAAGATCATAGCGCGGCCTGCATTATGCTTGCCAGAGAATTATGTGAGGAAGCGGGAGAGGAAGTAAACGGATTGGACATCCCCGAAAAATACGTGGAAATGGCGGTCAAAAGATTAGAGCTAAACTTATAAGGAGTAACTGAGCGATGAACAAAAAAACACTATGGAACGGCAACTGGTCATTCTTAAAGACTGCGCCCGGCACGACTTACGAACAGGCAGCGGCAAGGGTACAGGAATTTCAGGCCGTGGACATCCCCCACGACTGGCTCATTTATGATACGCTTAATCTTTACGAGGACGGGACGGGCTGGTATCGGAAACCGTTTACATACAAGCAGAACAGCGATCGGAAAGCGTTCATCACCTTTGAAGGCATTTATATGGACAGCACGGTTTATATAAACGGTGTCAAGGCGGGGGAGTGGAAGTACGGCTATTCCTCTTTCACGCTGGATGTCACGGATTATTTGCAATCGGGAGAAAATGAAATCATGGTGGGCGTATGCTTTTTAAGCCCCAACAGCCGCTGGTATTCAGGCGCGGGCATTTATCGCAATGTGTGGTTTCAGACCACGGAGAAGACCTACCTGCCGCAGAATGCGGTCTATGTCAGTTCGAAAAAGCAGGACGACGACAGCTTTTTGGTGAGGATCCAGACAGAGATCGCGGGCGAAAAAAAGGATGAGGCGGCGCTTGCATTCACGCTTTTGGATGATAGTGGTAATGCGGTAGAAATGAGGCCTGTGGATCAAACTGTCGCTTCCTTTGAAAAAGGCGCAGCGGCACACCCAAATGGAACCTACGCGATAGTACGGTATTTTCGTGTGCGCGGTGTGCGGCTTTGGGATATTGATGCGCCTGCACTCTATACCTTGAAAACAATGCTTTCTGTGGACGGAGAGACACTGCATGAGGATGCGCAGCGCATCGGCTTCCGTTATGTGGAGTACACCACAGACAAGGGCTTTTTCTTAAACGGCAGGCATATCAAACTAAACGGCGTCTGCGAGCATCATGATCTGGGCGCACTGGGCGCGGCATTTAACAAGGCGGCGATGCGGCGCAAATTCCGTATCTTAAAAGAAATGGGCGTAAATGCCGTGCGGGGGACGCACAATATGATGGCGCCGGAGGCGCTTGACCTTGCGGATGAGATGGGCGTACTTATCGTTTCGGAAGCCTTTGATATGTGGGAAAAACCGAAAACGGAATACGATTACGCTCGATTTTTCAAAGATTGGTCCGCGAAGGATGTGGCGAGCTGGATCAGGAGCGAGCGCAATCATGTGAGCATTATTTTTTGGAGCATCGGCAATGAAATTTATGATACCCATGCGGATGCACACGGGATGGAGATTACCCGCTATCTGCGTGATGAGGCGGAAAAGCACGATCCCATGAAGAATGCGCGCGTTACCTTCGGTTCTAATTATATGCCGTGGGAGAATACCCAGAAGTGCGCGGACATCCTGAAAATGCCGGGCTATAATTACGCGGAAAAATATTATGAGGAACATCACAAAGCGCATCCTGACTGGGTGATCTACGGCAGTGAGACCTCGTCCATCGTGCAGAGCAGGGGCGTGTATCATTTTCCGCTTAAAGCGGGCATCCTTGCGGAGGAGGATGAGCAGTGTTCGGCGCTTGGCAACAGTTCGACGAGCTGGAGCGCGAAGTCCATGGAAATCTGCGCCACCGTTGACAGGGATCTGGAATTTTCGCTGGGACAGTTTCTTTGGTCGGGTTTTGATTATATCGGAGAACCCACGCCTTATCATACCAAAAATTCCTATTTCGGGCAGATCGATACGGCGGGCTTCCCCAAGGATTCCTACTACGTATATCAGTCGGTTTGGACGGATTATCATAAGGAACCGATGATACATATTTTCCCGTATTGGGATTTTAACGAAGGGCAGCTGATCGATGTGCGCGTTTGCTCCAATGCGCCGTATGTGGAGCTTTTTGTGAACGGCAAAAGTCTCGGCAGGCAGCAGTTGACGCATGAACCGGGGAGCGGCAGCCACATCATCGCGGATTATCAGGCGCCTTATGAAAAAGGCACGCTCACGGCGATCGCCTATGATGAGAACGGCAGCGAAGTGGCAAAGGAGGAGAAACATTCCTTTGGCAATTCTCAAAAAATTATAATCAAGCCCGATGATACCCGCGTAAGGGCGGACGGCAGGGATTTGCTTTTCTTTACCATCACCACGGTAGACGAGAAAGGGATCCCCGTGGAAAATGCCTGCGACAGGATCCATGTGAAAGTGACGGGAAAGGGCAGGCTGGTCGGTCTTGACAACGGGGACAGTACGGACTTCGACGCTTATAAAGGCGTGAGCAGGAGACTGTTCAACGGCAAACTGCTGGCGATCGTGCAGGCGGACGTGACGCCGGGTGAAATCAAGGTCGAAGTGTCAGCGAAAGGCTTGGAGGGCGCGTCCGTCGTCTGTGAAAGTTACGCGCCTGACGCAAAACAGAATGGATTTGGCGGTGAACAACGGGATGCTTACAGCGACTTTGCGAGCGAAAGTGAGGAAAAGCAAAAGGAATGCGGGGGTGCCGCACAGTCGGGTGAGGTAATTGCCACGTTTACAGCCAATCAGGAAATGTCCGTTGTGCTGGGAAAAGCAGAAGAAATTCCCGTGCGGAAAATCGTATTAAAAACTCTGAACGGACAATTGTTTACAAAAGACAATGCTGCCATTACCGTGGAAGCGCAGATAGAGCCGCCGCAGGCGGACGATCAGGAAGTGACATTTCGTGCGGTGAACGATACGGGTGTGCCGGTCAATCTGGTCAGCCTGACGGCGGAAGGAAACCGCGCCGTAATGACGGCGAAGGGGGACGGCGAATTTCGCCTGTTTGCTCTTTCAAAGAGCGGGACGGATAAGACCAGAGTGATGTCACAGCTTGAGTTTAGGGTAGAAGGCTTCGGGCAGGCGTATACTGACCCTTATGATTTTGTGTCGGGCAGTTTGTATACTTCGGTGGCAAAGGGTGATGTCGGCTGCGGCAATGAGAGAGGCGTCGCGACGGGGAGAGACGGCGATACTATCGTCTGCTTTGAGAATCTTGACTTTGGCAGCGTGGGCAGTGATGAGATCACCATTCCCATTTTTGCACTGGACGGTAACGAATATCCCATTCAAATCTGGGAGGGCATTCCGGGAGAAGCAGGCAGCGAGATCGTTGCGGATGTCATTTATCAAAAGCCTTCTATCTGGAATGTGTATCAGGAGGAGACTTTTAAGCTGAACAGGCGGCTGAAAGGCATTACCACGATCAGCTTCCATGTTTACCAGAAGATCCACATCAAAGGCTTTTCCTTTACCAGATATGAGAAGGCATGGCAGGAACTGATGGCGGGGGACGCGGACGGCGTCTTTGGCGACAGCTTTGTGAGAAACGAAGGCAAAGTGGAGGGGATCGGCAATAATGTATTCCTTGAATTTGCCGGGATGGATTTCGGCGAAAAATCGATTAAAGGAATCGCGATCAAAGGAAGGGCGCATAACGGCAGCAATACCATTCACATCCGCTTTTATAACGGTACGGAGGAAATCAAGCAGATCGTGGAATTTCCTGAAAGCGAAGAGTATATGCTGCAGGAATTTGCCTTAGAGCCTGTAAGCGGGAAGTGGGATGTGTCGTTTGTCTTCTTGCCGGGGAGTCATTTTGACTTTGAGAGTTTTCGGTTTTTCTAAGATCAGAAGGGCGGCAGCATGTTAGCTGCCGCTCCTTATAGAAACCGCTTTTTGCAGATAAGATAAGGCAAGTTCTTCCTGTTCACAGCTTCTGCGAAGCATTTCCATGATATGATTTCTCTTTTCTTTCAAAGAATCTTTGGCATAGGAGTTACGTTCATGAGCAATTGTTGCGATTTCTGTTGCGGAGGATATGATATCGTTGTATTGGCTGATTGCCAGAGTCATTAGCTCCTGATTTATGCCGGGAATGATGTTTTGGCATCGTTCGAAAAACTGTTTTGTTCGTAGTTTATTTTCATAATGAATAAACGCATGCGGGAAAATACATTCCATTTGATCGGCATCTCTTTGGTTTTCTTCCCGAAGCAGATCGCACCAGTTTTGGTAAATAACCAAACCGTAGCCCTGCATTTTATCTTCTCCGCAATGTTCGGTATTGGATAACAGCTTTATCCCCCGATGGAGTGCATGATCACATGCCTGCTCCAATGACATTTTTTCACTTGCAGGCTTTATGATCATCATATCGCAGTCCGGTTTGTACCAGCCCGGGTATTGATGAAGTTGGTCAAAATTTATGCCTGCATTTTTTTGATCATCACCCTCCAAAAACCCTAATCCTTTTAAAGTTCGACCGTGGTCGGAAAATCCGATTGCCAGAATCGTGTCCGTATACTCCTTGGGGATCACTATGACAGGATAGCCATGCTCAATCTGCTTGCAGGCGAGAGCAATCCATTCCTCTTCTGCGTAATCTGTCTTTTTATGGAGCTCATAATCCAGACCGTATAGTAAAAAACTATCATGGATACATGGCTCGGGGGCATAGGAATAGCCGAAGCATATATTCGTAATAGCTGACTGCAAAATGTATTCTTCATCATCATTGATCTGACAGCCTTTTATGTCCTTGCGCTGTTCCAAACCAAAAAACAATTTGATCGCAGCTAAGAGGGAAGCAGATGAGATGCTTTTAGGCCACTCAGGACCGGAATACTCAGCTGCGGGGATTCGCGGTTTCAGGACAAATTCATAATCAAAGTCCATATTGCGTAAAGCACATGACAACGGATCAAGAATCCTGTCCACAGAACAATTCAAAAGTTTGGATAGATCATAAAGCATCGGCGTTTCGGGGATTGCTTTTCCATTCTCCCATTTACTGACTGCCTGGGGCGACACTTTTAGCTTTTCCGCGAGTTGTTCCTGCGTGTAGTTGTGTTCCCTGCGCAGATGTGCAATCTGCTCTCCCATTTTTTTGACATCAAACATAGCTGTCTTCTCCTTTGGCTTTCTAATAGCAGCAATATACTATGTCATTATTATGGCCGCTGCACCATGGAAAGTCCATATATGACAGGTTGTTTTATCAGCTTAACACGCAACTCACAGTTGTGGACTGTTACTGCCTTGCTTTAATGGGTGTATAATAGTCCATCTGCTCATAACCCATTATTTTTTGGGCATGCGGTGAGGTGATGATATTCCCCAGTTCAGGGCGCGATGGATCGCGTTCAAACCCATTTTCGCTCAGGAACTTGTCCACCTCAATATTCATATGATCCTTATCTGTTTTTTGGTCGATGTCTGTTGCAACAGCATAAAGACCTCCCTGAAAATCTATGATTTCCAATTCCGGTGGTACTGTCATTCCATCTTCGTATAAATACAGCCAAACAAATCCGTCTCCTGCCCAATACAAAAAATCTTTGGGGAAAAGGCCACGATTTTGTGAGGAGAACCATTCCTCAAACAGCGGGAAATTCCCTTCTCCAAACATCCCTTTTCCCGAGGAAACCATCTTACAAGAGGGCATTTCGTAAATTCTTATACTTTGCATTTTTCTTCCTCCGTTTCGAATAACAGCATTTTGCTGTGCTTGATGCTTTTACTATATCGCGGCAGCATTGAAAAAAATGAACTTTTTTAATCACGTTGCAGGAGTATCTTTTTTTAGGGGCATATAAAATTCAAAAAGACAGTATTCGCCGTCAAATTCGTCTATATCTATTTTCTCCAGATGGATATCCGAGGGCGGGTCTTCCGTATTACAATATTTTCCTATGGCGGCATACATAGCTTGTGCAGTTTTCTGTGAAAGTTCTCTGTAATGATGCCTGCCAATGTAATGAAATTTTATGCAGGAATATCCCCCGAAAGATTCTGCCTTCATACCTTCCGGAATTTTATTTGTATGATCACACTCAACTGCGGTCATGTATTTTGAGTAAGTGTATCCGGCTCCAAGATGATGCGTTAGGCCATAATATACATGATTGTTTGTAATGTTATGAATGAGGTGCCTATCGTGATCCCAGAAGTGTAATGCAACTTCCGGACAAAGCCACAATGAGTCATGATAAGGAATATCATGCTCTGTACCGATCAGCTTGATTTCGGGAAACATGACAAACTCAGGACCAAATAATAGGCCGCTGCCGCACGCATATCCATAATCCTGAATGGGCGGGGTTATATTAAGAATTGGCTGTGTCATGCGGTATTTTCCGGGAGTCATGCCAAATTCTTCCTTAAACGCGCGGGAAAAGGATTGTTCATATTCGTAGTCGCAAACCATAGCAATTTCTAATATACTTTTTCTGCGGTCCAGTAAAAGAGGTAAGCTATTGGTAAGTTTTCTTTTGCGAATGTAATCAGCGACAGAGATGCCATAAGCAAATGTGAAAAGCCTGTGCAGATGTGACGCGGAATATCCGGCCGATCTTGCAGCATCACTGATATCGATCTTCTGATTCAAATGATCTTCAATATATTGAAATAATGACTGAAACATACTGGGTATCCTTTCATGCTATGAATACAAGACTTGCATGCACTTGTACGAAAGATTGATTTAACGGTGGATTTAATATAACATACCATTTTTACAAAGTAAAATGAATTTTCTGCATTCCAATCCTGCAAACCCATTTCCGAATCTGTCATCTTTCTTGCAATTCCTGAAAAAAGATTGTAACCTTTTACTTGCCGTACACGTGTTACAGGCAAAGGAGGTGAAACACATGGATCGCGGGAAGGACATAAGGGAAGCGGTCATCAAGTACAGCGATACGCTTTACAAAGTCTGTATCGTCATACTCTGCAACGAACAGGATGTGCAGGACGCCATTCAGGATACTTTTTGTCGCTACTTGGAAAAAAGACCGCAGTTTCACGATGCGGAACACGAAAAGGCGTGGCTGATCCGGGTGGCAACCAACATCTGCCGTGATATGATACGCTTTCGCATCCGGCACCCGAAAGTTTCCATCGACGAAGTAGAAAACACTCTTGCGGCGCCGGAGCAAAAAGAAATATTAAGAGAACTTCTCGAACTGCCAATGAAACAAAGAACAGTGATCTATCTGCACTATGTGGAGGGATATCAGGTAAAAGAAATAGCGGATATCCTTGGGATCAAGGAAGGCGCGGTAAAGGTGCGGCTGATGCGGGGGCGCAGACAGATGCGGGAGCTACTGGTGTGAAATGCGGCATTCTCCGCATGGATTTGAGTTGAGGAAAAGTGTGACATGGAGGTTAGCTATGGAAGGAGGCGTATAACGAATGGATGGATATGAGGTAAAGAAAGTCATGGACCAAATACACATTTCAGAAAAAATGAAGGAGGATATCATAATAAATATGCAGAATAAAGTGGAGGGCGGAAAGAAAAGGACGTGGAACGTAAGACGGATGGCGGCGACCGCGGCAGCGTTTGTGGCAGCAGCCGGTATCCTCAGTTTCCCGGTGCGGGCAGCGGTTTCGAGCCTTGTAAAGGAGCGGATGGAGAGCGTCCCCAAAGCGCAGATGACGGAGCTCAACAATATGGTACAGTCGCAGCCTGTGCTGGCGGACGGCTTCTCAAGGGAGTTCACGCAGAAAGAGTGGGCGCGCTTCAAGGAACTCCATCAGGCATATGAGAACGGAACCTTCCCTGAGGGTGTCATTGCTCAGGCAGACGATGCGGCGGCAGCGCCGAAGGGAACGCTCTGCTATATCAGGGCTACGAGCTTTTTCAATCTGCCCGCGCAGGAGATGACGGACGAGGAAATGCTGCAGATCATTGATTTCCAGAATAAAATGGCATATGCGGTTGCGAATGGTCCGCAGGCGAAGGCTGCGGCAGCGGAGCAGGCTGCACAGAACGCGCAGGGAAAGTAATCATAGGGAAGTAACAGGCAAGGAATCCGGTGGCTGACAGCCGTCACTGGATTCTGTGCGGCCGGAAATAGCATACAAAATGAGATACGGGAGGATAAGAGAAATGAAGCAGACAAAAAAGATATATGCGGCGGCAGTTTTAGTGGCGGTAAG
This sequence comes from Lachnospiraceae bacterium UBA7196, assembly GCA_002490835.1. GTDB lineage: Bacteria > Bacillota > Clostridia > Lachnospirales > Lachnospiraceae > UBA3282. The sequence continues at coordinate 85,682 of DKUU01000001.1, forward strand.
TATTTTTGTATTAACGGGCTGCGGGAAAAAGGCGGCGGAAAGCCTCGACACAGAAATTGGAAAGGTAAGCTATGATGTGCCGCAGGCGCAGGCTGTGACGAATGACGGTGAGGAACCGGACGAAACGCAGGAAGAAGGCAATGAGATGGATCAGGATGCGGAAATAAACATGATTGAGATTAGATCATATTCTGACAGCGAAAAAGAACGCATGAAAACATTGCAGGAGTCCTACCAAAATGAGACTGCAAAGCCGAAGAACATGATTCAGGAGGTGGACAGCGCGGATGACGTGACGGATGGGACGCTCTGTTACATCGTGTCTACCGGGCAGTTTTATCTGCCGGACAGGGAGCTTACCGACGAGGAAATGCTGGAGATCATCGACTGCAATTTCAGGATAGCCCTTAGCACGAATCATAAGACGCAGAAGGATTGGGATGACATCAATTTAAAAGAGAGAGCGGAATTTGAGGAAAGGGTGAAGGCGGCAGGCGGCATCACCGAGGAGGAAGCGATCGAGATTGCGAAAAAGACGATGGAGGAGGATATCGGTGAAAAGGCGAAAGGGCTGAAATTGGCAGCACCGGGCGAGTATGGCTGGAAAGCGTATTTGTGGGACATTACCGACTGGGAGGAGTACAATGCGAAAGGGGGAGAACTCGGATGGTCCATACAGTTTAACAATGTGGATGATGTGGAGGATTATGATGATCTGTTTTCTTATGAATGCATGGTCGATGCGATGAATGGCAGTATTTGTGGTGCGAATACGCATCAGGGGTTTATAGACGGCGAAACGGTCTGGTATGAGCATTGATTTTAGGTGGATTTATGGTATGATGGAACATAACAGATTCGTAAATAAAGTTACGGAGGATACAGATATGGCAGTTTCCAACACCAAAGCAGTATTTCGGCATAACGTTCAGGAAGTGTGGGATATCGTCACTTCCTTAGAGAATTATCAATGGCGCAGCGACTTAAGTAGAATAGAAGTCGTAAGCGAAACACAGTTTATTGAATATACAAAAGACGGGTATGCAACAACGTTTACGATCACGGCTTCGGAACCGTGTAAGCGCTGGGAATTTACCATGGAAAACAGTAATATGAAGGGACATTGGACGGGAATCTTTACTGCAAAAGGTGAGGAAATGGAGATTGATTTTACCGAGGACGTCACCGCAAAACACCTGCTCATGAAGCCGTTTGTCAAGGGATTTTTGAAGAAGCAGCAGGCTTTATATATCAGTGATTTGACGAAAGAGTTGGAGAGGCATGCAAAGTAAGACAGCACGAGGTAACCGATTATGGAATACATAAAAGCAGCAGAAAACGACACGGAAGAAATCTTAACGATCGTACAGGACACCATACGGACGATTTATCCCCGCTACTATCCGCAGGAAGTGGTGGAGTTTTTTTGCTCGCTGCATTGCAGGGAAAATATAGTCAGGGATATCAAGGACGGTTTGGTCGGCGTGTTGCGGGTCGATAACGGGATCGTGGGAACAGGCTGTTATCAGGACGACCATATTACAAGGGTCTATGTAAAACCGGAATGTCAGGGAAAAGGATACGGAAGTTATATCATGCAGTGTCTGGAAAATGAGATCGGCGCCAAATACGATACGGCATATTTAGACGCTTCCCTGCCTGCGAGTCATTTATATGAAAAAAGAGGCTATCAGACGCTGCGGCATGATAAGTGGAATGTGGAAAACGGCAGAGTGCTTGTGTATGAAATCATGGCGAAGGCGTTGCCGCATACCTCGACGGGCATCAATTATGATGGCAGGTTTTTTGTCCCGCGGGAAAATACGGAAAAGGTTGAATACGCGAAGGCAGCAGATATCGCCGCCCTGACAGAATTGCGACTTGCCTATCTGGAGGAGGATCACGGCAAGCTGAGCGAGGACGAGATCGAAATCATCAAGCGCGAGCTGCCAAATTATTTTGCGCGCAATCTGAATCAGAATCTGTTTTGTTATCTGGTAAGGGGGCAGGAAGAAATCGCGGCCTGCGCCTTTTTGCTGGTGGTGGAAAAGCCCATGAGCCCTTCTTTTATTACGGGCAAAACAGGAGCGGTGTTGAATGTATACACTAAGCCGCCTTATCGTCACAAAGGGTACGCGAGACAGATCATGGAAAAAATGCTGGCGGATGCGGCTGATAAAAATCTGAGCGTTATCGATTTGAAATCCACAGAGGACGGCTATCGGCTGTATCAGTCTGTCGGGTTTGTGGATGATGTGCCGTCCTATCATCTGATGAAGTTTACTGTGCGGTGAATGGGAATGTTCATTCTCGCATTGCTGACCCTGATCGTAATGATGAGTCAGCAGCGTTTTTCACTGGTTATGCGCCTGTTTCCACGGTCTTGTTTTGCCAAGCCAGCCTTGCTCGGCCCAATATTTGCCATCCAGATATTCAGGATCATTTTTATGGGATGCCTGCTGCATCATACGACAGGCGGAAAACTTAAGCTTAGTTATCAAATTTGTGTATGCGGGTTTTGTATAGTTTATCTTTACGAATTTTTGAGCCAGTTTTTTCAGCTTTCCGGAAAGTTGTGCCCGCCTTTTTTCGGGAAGGTTTTCCCAGACGATATCGCTCATCACTGCGCAGGTAAATACGCCGATGTTAGAAATTCCCCACCAGGATAAACTGTGCTTGATATCCTTTGCCGCAGATTTTGCGCCCGCGCCTAAACACTGCGTAATAATGACGGCCCGTTTCCCAAACATTTCGGGAGCGGGACGGTGTGGCATCCAGCGGTAGGCGAAATGGTCGAGAAGCGCTTTCATCGCTCCCGTGGCGTGATACACATAAGTGGGAGTAGTCATTACGATCAGATCCGCTTCCAGCAGCGATTTTTCAATTTTTCTAATATATTCTGCATCCTTGCAGGTGGTTTCGCCCTTTAAGATACAGTTGGTACAGCCGGTACAGAAACCGGGACAATCTTTTGGAAGATAGTATTCCGTAATGTTTGCATTATCTCTAAAAGCGGTTAAAAATATTTCTTTAAGCTGATAAGTTATACCGTGTTTTTCTGTTCCGTTTATAACCGTAATATTCATTCTCTATACCTCCAAAATATCGTGTAATATTTGTGTGTGTTGTTGTACAGTGATTTTCAGGTTGTAGCAATGACAAAATTAGAGAGATTTCAAAGATCTGATGTCTTTTGGAATGTTCATTCTCGCATTGCTGACCCTGATCGTAATGATGAGTCAGTAGCGTTTTTCTAAGTTTTAGATAGAAAAACCACCCTTGTATACTTGGCAGTTGCAGGGTGGAGTTTCTATCTTCTTGCAATGGTCAACCCCTTGTGGGAGGTTGTCCTTTTATGATTATAATATAGCATATTAGATTATGGTATTCAAGAAAAATATCATAATCATATCCAATTTACTATTTCACAAAGACAAAAGATTTCAGCTCAAACAGACAGCGATCCTTAAAATATGCCGCCGTCCATCCCTGATACCCGGTGGTCGTTTTTAAGTACAGCGCGTGTCGTCCCGTGACCTTCTTTACAATACAATTGACGATCCCGTCTCCATGTCCTACCGCGCACTGACCGATTTCCTCTCCTTCCGGGCTGTCGATCCGTATGAAAATTTGGCAGTTACAGCCACAGCCATTGATATGAGCACAAAATTCCATGGTTTCACTGGAAAAATCCTCACCGAAATCAAAATACTTATACCCGATGACACAGCCTTCCCGGATGTTGGTGATTACACGCTCGAACACATTCTTTTCCGTGATAAAGCAGCCTCCCGTGAGAACGCAGGCAAGGTCGGCAGGAACTTCCTGATAGGGAGACAGAGACTCCTGAAAGCCCAGAGAGGTCATCTCTACGGAAGGAATGGAGCCGTCCGCCAGAATCTCGATACGCTCTACACACGCCCGTCTGGACATGATGGAGCCGTTAGTCATCCGATGGTAGAAAATATACCATTGGCCGTTGATGCAGGCAATGGAACCATGATTGTTTCCGCCGGGGTAGTCCACTCCGTTGTCCACAATGTAGCCTCTGTAGGTAAAAGGTCCTGTGGGGCTTTCTGCCGTAGCATAGGCCAGCCTGCTCCCCTGTTTCGGGGAATAGATGAGATAATAGGTGTCTCCTACCCTGCGCAGGGACGCGGCTTCGAAGAAAAGAGTCTCCTTACTTGTAAATCCCCCTTCTTGGGTAATCTCGCAGGGGATGATGTGCTCGATACAGGTTCCGTCTAACACCTCGTACATGTTCTCCGGATTGATCTGCGCCATGAAGGAACGCTCATACCCACAGTAGATATATACTTTTCCATCCCTGTCCACCAGCACGCCGGGATCGATGAACCAGCCGTCGCAGCAGATGGAATCCGGAATGGTGTACTGATATTTTGACAACAGTTTGAAAGGGCCTTCCGGTTTGTCGCTGACTGCCACACAGCCTTTTGCGCCGATGATGTAAGCATAGAGATAGTACTTGCCGTCCTTTTCCACGACATCTGGGGCAAACAGCTGGTTTTCTTCTCCCGTCCAGTCGGTGTCTGCGGGATGGTCCCTGTCAGGCATGGTATGAAAAATGTCGCCATGGCAGACCCACTGATCGAGATGATTTATCGGTGCGCTCCAGCACTTTAACACATAGTCGCAGAAATGGTCTGAGCCGGCCTTGTCATGGGAGCCGTAGATGTAGATTCGGTCTCCGAAAACTCTGGGTTCGCCATCGGGTATGTACTCCCAGCCGGGAAGATAGGGATTGGGCATAAGCGTATCTCCTTTGCAGGTTAATACATACATTATAGGAAATCTTTGTTGATGCTGCAAGGAAATAAATTATCCTTTTTTCTTGCAATAATAGGCAAACTCCTGATCTGTTCTTTCAATCTCATAGCCGAGTTTCTGATAAAAACGATTGGTGCGGATATTCCACAAAGGCGTATCTAAGGAGAATGCGATAACGTCGGGGAAGAGATCCTCTATCCTTTCCATCAACTGTATCCCCAGCCCCTTGCGAAAATGTTCGGGATCGATAAAGATTCTGCAGATATGAAGATGCGTCCCATCCTTAAATAAAATGGCTCCGCCGACGATTAGGCGATCATAGTAGCAGGTATATAAATGTTTCTGCGCCGCCATTTGCAGATGAAATTTACGGGACTGATAGCCGGGAGGTCCGCCTGCCTGCGGATTCCCGACTGCGATATCTGACTCAAACGCTCTCTTGGAAATAGAAGTAAGCACTAGAGTGTCTTGTGATTTTGCTAAAACTAATTCCATACGATGATCCTTTTATCTCAGCTAAAACTGGAATAAGCATCCGCCTTGGTCACGCCGTCCACATGAATATATACATCCATATAGGTGACTCCATTTTTCTGATACTCATGCTCAAAACAGCCGATGACATTTTCCTGCTGTTTTTCTTTGAAGTTATTCGCCTGCAAATAGTCCATGATCAGTTTGTAGGCGGTGGGTATCCTCTCAAACGGCTGGATAAAAGGCTCCCTGATCGTGATCACGGCATAATCGGCTTCTTTATTCTCTGAAAGGATCGCGCCGGGATGTTCTGTTTCAAAATCGTCCGGGATCACACAGGCGGCCACATACCCGTGCAGGCCGAAGCGATTCTGCTGTTCCTGTGAGACAAAGGGAAAGTCCCAGCCAAGTAACTTCACTTCGGGACACACCTCTTTCAGGCCGCAGCCTTTCGCCCATCTGTCCATATGCCCCAGCGCATCACTCTCCGGATCCTGTGAAATGATCACATAACTGGCCATCCGAAAGGGCGCGACCCTTTTTATCGTTATCTCTGAGTAAATGTCGCTCTGGCCGGTCAGGTCCTCGCGCACAAGGGCGTCCAGCTTACAGGAAAAAATCCCGCACAGTTCCACAAGTCTGTCCAGCTCCGGAACTACTTCGTCGGATTCCCATCTTGACACAGTCTGTCTGGTCACGCTCATCTGATCGGCAAGCTGCTCCTGTGTAATTTTTTTCTGTTTCCGTAAAAAACTGATATTATTTCCTAAGCTCATTTTTTCCTCCATGCCGTAGCCTTTTTGCATAGGCATACGGTTTCTTTTTCTCCATTTTTGCATTGATTTTGTCTTCATTGTGTTGAGACTGCATATTTATCAAGTTTGCGTCAGGCAGCGCGCTGACACGAAGCTCGCGATCGAAAATCTTGATTTTCAATCAGCCAATGGCCGTTGGTCATCTATAATTATGGCATAATGAGAATGGAAAATCCACCAACCGCCATATGCTTTTTGAGGTATGTATGCAACATGGTGCGTTACATTGTCTTTGGCGCTGCACTTTTTTTAACAGCCCGCACACGTGCTCTATGTTCAACTAAATGTGATTGCTTTAAACAATATTCTGTAGTACAATAATTACAAATTCTTATCTAGGCGGTGTCGAGCCACCCGTTCCTGTGATTTATCGCGTGGGTCCCTATCCGTTACACCTATTTTTAAGGGGGGGGGGTATATGACATATGCGTCATAAAACGATCCGATTTCTGATGGCCAGTCTCATTGTAGTCGTTGTGCTCTGCAGTGCAGCCTTTACCTTGCAGGTCAGAGATATGAATGTAAAAAGCGCAAAGGTCATGAATGAAATAGGCGAAATCTATATGGCCGGCATGAGTGAGCAGACCACGCTGCATTTTGGCACGATCATGGAACTGCGGCTGTCGCAGGCGGAGGCGCTTGTGCATGACATTGAGCCGAATCAGGGAAACGGGTATGAAGAGATGTGCGACCTTTTGTCTAAAAATGCAAAGGCAAGAGGGTTCGACCGATTGGCTTTTTGTATGGAAGACGCGACCTTTGAGATCCTGTATGGGGAAAAGGTTTCTGCGGTGGATTCCGCTACCTTTATGAATGCGATTCAGAGCGGTGAAGAGCGTATGGTGATGGGTACGAATGAAACGCAGGACAACGTGATTCTTTTAAGTGTTCCCATGACATATGAGCTGCCGGACGGCAGGAAAAGTATTTCCCTTGTGGCAGGATTTCCGGTTTCCTACATAGAAGAAACGCTTTCGGCGGAATTATCCGAGTCTATGTTTTATTTTGTTGTCCGTCGGGACGGTTTGATCGTCATACATAGCGATGCGGACAATGACAGTAACTATTTCAATAAGGTGGAAAAACACTTTAACAGCGTAGAGCAAAATGCGGCTATGGAGCATGAGCTGGAGGATTATATAACAGGGCTGAAAGCTGCTATGGCGAAGGGTGAGGATTACGCGAAAGAATTATTTTTAAAGGACGGCAGACGACAGGTGTACTGTAAGAGCCTGCCTCATTCGGAGTGGTATCTGATTCTTTCCATGCCGTACAATGAGCTGGATAAGACGATCGACAGTTTTGGCGACGAGTGGGCTGCCACTGCCCTAAAAAACGGTATTTTTATTCTTACTCTGTTCGTGATCGTATTTGTCTGCTATATCCAGATGACGCGCAAGCAGGTCAGGGAAATAGAAGAAATGCGGGATGTCGCCGAGCGTGCAAGCAGGGCGAAGAGTGAATTTCTTTCCAATATGAGCCACGATATCCGCACGCCCATGAACGGGATCATCGGCATGACGGAGATTGCTTTGACAAATATCGACAACACTACAAGGGTTAGATCCTGCCTGCAAAAAATCTCGGCATCCGGCAAACATTTGCTCGGACTGATCAATAATGTGCTGGATATGTCCAAGATTGAAAACGGCAGGCTGATCCTGAATGCGGAGCAGATCTTGTTGCCGGAGCTGGTTCACGGTATGGTCAATATTATACTGCCAAGCACGCAGGATAAGAACCAGCGCTTTGATCTTCATGTACATGATATTATGGCGGAGAGCGTGTGGGGAGACAGCGTGCGTTTAAGTCAGGCGCTCCACAATCTTTTGGAGAATGCGGTCCGCTTTACGCAGGAAGGCGGTAATATAAAGTTAAATGTTTATCAGACGCCGTCCCCAAAGGGTGACGATTATGTCGGAGTACATCTGATTGTCAGCGATAATGGCATCGGTATGAGTGAGGAGTTTCAAAACAGGATTTTTGAGGCGTTTGCGCGTGAGGACAGTGCCCGCATCCAGCAGATTCAAGGGGCTGGTCTGGGTTTAAGCATCACCAAACATATCATTGACGCGATGGGAGGCTCCATTGTGGTGGAAAGCGAGCAGGGGAAAGGCAGCAGTTTCCACGTGTCGCTGGATATGGAAGCGGCGCACCTGCAGGAAGAGGTGATCGACGTGCCTCCTTTTAGGACGCTGGTGATCGACGATGACGAGGTCTTCTGCGACTGTACGCTGGCTACATTAGAATCCATCGGTATCCATGCGCAGAGTGCGCTCAGCGGGCAGATTGCTTTGGATATGATGGAGGAGCAGCATCAGCAGGGCAATGACTACGAGGTCATTCTTGCGGACTGGAGGCTTCCGGAGATGGACGGTATTGAGGTGGCCCGTGAGATTCGCAGAAGATACGGAGATGCGCCCCGTATCCTGATGATCTCCGCCGCCGACAACAGTGACGTGGAAGAACAGGCCAGAGCGGCGGGCGTTGACGCTTTTATCGTCAAGCCGTTGTTTAAATCCACGCTCTATTATAATCTGAATAAATTAAAAGCAGAAGTGGAAGCTGTCGAGGAAGAAGAAACTGCTTTTGCGGGAGAACGCATCCTCGTGGCGGAAGACAATGATCTGAATTGGGAGATCGCCAGTGCGCTGCTTACAGGCATCGGTCTGGTTCCGGAACACGCGGAGAACGGCAAAAATTGTGTGGAGTTGTTTACCCAGTCGGCGGAGGGTTTCTATCGGGCGATCCTCATGGATATCCGCATGCCTGTCATGAACGGTTTGGAGGCGGCTTCCGCGATTCGGGCCCTCGATCGTGACGACGCGAAGACGATTCCTATCATTGCGATCAGCGCCGACGCTTTTTCGGACGATATCCAAAAATGTATCGACTGCGGGATGGACGATCATACTTCCAAACCAATCGATGTGAATAAGATAGCGGAACTTTTGCGGAAGTATATGCAGTGAGTAAAGTCGAAAAATGGACAAATTATGGGGGCATTTTTTGTGATATATATATCTGGAACTTTGTAGTGGAAAGGACTATCATAAATATGATTCATTAATGATTCAGACACAAGCGGAAAGAACTGACGGATTTTTAAATCTGCAACCAGCGTTTCACTATTCTCGACTGGATAGCCGCAGGATGAGCGATGCACTGACGGTTTTGTTTTATGTCTGAGCGTTTGTCACTAAATACGGCCGGCGTTCTGAAGGGCGGAAGTGTTTCCGACAGGCTTAAAGAATGTTGACTGATTCGGCGGCAGTGTACAGGAGGGAAGGAAGATGTACGAAAAACTAAAAAAGTATCGGATCAAGGAACGTTTGGTGCGGGGATTTGTGATCGCGTCGGGGGTTCCGGCTATGGTAGCGGTTGTAGCGCTGGTTGCTATGATCATTATGGCGCTGCGGTATTCTAACGCACTGCATGTTTATGGATTTGCGCAAGGTGATGTGGGTAAGGCGATGACCTATTTCGCGGAGGCGAGATCTTCGATGCGGGGTATTATCGGTTATGATGATGAAGCCTTGATAGGGAGCTTAAAAACATCCCATACGGAGAGTATACAAAACTTCACAGCCAGTTTTGAGGCGCTGGAAAGCGCTATGGTATCTGAGGCGAACAAGAAAGTATATGCGGATATCGGTGCTAAGCTGCCTGCCTACTGGGCGCTTGATAATGAAATCATAACGCAGGGCGGTGTCGCGGACGGAGAGCAGAGTGCCATCGCCCAGAATCGGGCGATCAATGAACTCATGCCGCTCTATGATGAGATCAATAACGAACTGATTGCTATTATGGATATTAAGGTGGAACGTGGAGATGCGACGTCAAAAATACTGACAAGCGTCTGTATCGGGCTGGCGGTAGTGATAGTGGTCATTATCTTACTAGCTATTTTCACATCGATCCGTCTGGGAAGAAATATAGCCGATAATATCGACATACCGCTGAATCAGTTGATGGAAAGAATGGAGAAGTTCGCAGAGGGCGATTTGTCCTCGCCCTTCCCGGAGGTGGAGCTGGACGACGAAGTCGGTGATGTGATTGCTTCGGCGAAGGATATGGCGGAGACGTTGGATTTCGTTATTTATGATCTGGAATATATTTTGAGTTCTATGTCAAATTCCAACTATGCGATCCGGTCAAAGGACGGCAGCAGATACAAGGGCGAGTTTCAGCAGATTTTCGATTCTATGAAGCAGCTGCGTGACAATATGATCGAAACGCTGCGTTACATAGGGATGTCTTCAGAACAGGTTAACGCAGGCGCTTCCAATCTGGCGGATACTTCCCAGAGTCTGGCGGAGGGTGCGACCGATCAGGCGGGGGCCGTGCAGGAGCTTCACGCGACGATCACGACAATTGCGGAGGCGGCAAGTACAGCCGCGGTTTCCGCGGAGGATGCCTATAAGCAGTCTCAGGAGTATGCGGATGTGGCGGAGCGCAGCAGCGATGATATGAATGAAATGGTAGAGGCTATGGGTCGCATCAGCGAGGCTTCCCAGAAGATTGGAAATATTATTACAGAAATTGAAAATATTGCATCCGAAACAAATATGCTCTCCCTGAATGCTTCCATTGAGGCGGCAAGAGCAGGCGAAGCAGGGCGCGGATTTTCCGTCGTGGCGGACCAGATCAGGAAACTGGCGGAGGAGAGCAGTAAATCGGCTGTGGATACCAGAGCGTTGATCGAAGGCACCCTGAAAGAAGTTGAAAACGGTAATAAGGTGGCGGAGCGTGCGGTCGCGTCACTGGCCATCGTGGTGGAAGGCATCAGAAAAGTAGCGGAGTCTTCCAAGGAATTGAGCGTGATTTCCTCGAACCAGATGGAGACTATGAAGGAAGCGGAGCTTGGCGTGGATCAGATTTCAGACGTGATCCAGACTAACGCGGCCGTGGCGCAGGAGTCATCAGCTACCAGTCAGGAATTGTCTGCGCAGGCGACTACTCTGGATGAATTGATTGCCAAGTTTGAACTGCCGGAGAAATAAATACAGGAGGATTCCCATGGACAGACAAAACCTGACACTGCTGACTGATCTCTATGAGCTGACGATGATGCAGGGATATTTTAAGAACAAGGATCGAAACGAGACGGTCGTCTTTGATGCCTTTTACCGCAACAATCCCTGTGACGGCGGCTTTGCAGTCATGGCGGGCGTGGAGCAGCTCATCCGTTACATAGAGGAACTTCATTTTGAGAAAGAAGATATCGATTATCTGGCCGGACTCGGTATTTTTGATCAGGATTTTCTGGACTATCTGGCTGACTTTCAGTTTGCCGGGGATATTTACGCGATCCCCGAAGGCACTGTGGTCTTTCCGCGGGAACCGTTAGTAAAAGTGATTGCGCCCATCATGCAGGCGCAGCTTGTGGAGACGGCGATCTTAAATATCATCAATCACCAGAGTCTGATCGCGACCAAGGCGGCGCGGGTATGCTATGCGGCGCAGGGCGACGGCGTGATGGAGTTTGGACTTCGCCGCGCGCAGGGACCGGATGCGGGTACTTACGGCGCCAGAGCAGCTGTCATCGGCGGCTGCGTGGGTACTTCCAATGTGCTGTGTGGGCAGCTTTTTGATGTGCCGGTCAAGGGGACGCACGCGCACAGCTGGATCATGAGTTTTCCGGACGAGTACACCGCGTTTAAGACGTATGCGGAACTTTATCCTTCCGCCTGCATTTTGCTGGTGGATACTTACGATACCTTAAAATCCGGCGTGCCGAACGCGATCCGGGTCTTTCAGGAGATGCGGGCGGCCGGTATCCCGCTCACTTTTTACGGCATCCGTTTAGACAGCGGCGATCTGGCCTATCTCTCCAAAGAGGCGAGGAGGATGTTAGATGAGGCGGGCTTTTTTAATGCAGTGATCTCCGCATCCAACGATCTGGATGAATTTCTGATCCAGAGCTTGAAAGATCAGGGTGCAAAGATCACGTCGTGGGGCGTCGGCACCCATCTGATCACTTCCAAAGACTGCCCTTCCTTCGGTGGCGTATATAAGCTGGCGGCGGTCATGGGAGAAGACGGGAAATTTATCCCGAAGATCAAGCTTTCCGAAAATTCGGAGAAGGTAACGAATCCCGGCAATAAGACGATCTATAGAATTTACGATAAGGAGAGCGCAAAGATCCGTGCGGACCTGATCTGTCTGGCGGACGAAAGCTTTGACGAGAACGATCCGCTGCTCCTTTTCGATCCGACAGAACCGTGGAAAAAGACGATGCTGGCGCCGGGCAGTTACACGCTGCGTGAATTGTTGACGCCGATCTTCAAAAACGGCAAGTGCTGTTATACTTCCCCGAAGGTGATGGAGATCCGGGCGTATTGTCAGGAGGAGCAGAATACCCTGTGGGAGGAGACCAGACGTCTGGTAAATCCGCACAGGGTACATGTTGACCTGTCGAGCAGGCTGTATGATGTGAAGATAGCACTTCTTGACCAAATGGGTCAATAATTGAATTTGGGCAGATATTCTTTGTTTTCCGCAAGGATATCGTCCAAAATTTGTTTGGCGACGGTAGCGGAATCTACGAGCGGATGAATGGTAAGTGCCAGAAGCGCCTTATCGTAATCGCCGTTTATGGCGGCCTCAATGGTGAGCTGCTCGTAGGCCTTGACATTCTGCAAAAGACCGCGGATCGCAAGAGGGGTGCGCCCGATCTGCAAAGGGTGCGCTCCGTCCGCGTCGATCACGCAGTTTCTTTCAATGACGGCGTGATCCGGAAGGTCGGTATTGGCACCGTTATTAAGGACATTCACGGTTTGGATGTCCTTTTTGTTATTATAAATGGAGTCGATCAGCGAGCAGGCGGCATCCGAGTAACGAGCGCCCCCGCGCTTTGCAAGCTGAGGCGGTTTGACGGCGAGCTCAGGGTCCTGATAAAGGGCAAAGAGCTCCTTTTCCACACCGCGGATCACCTCGCCGCGGCAGCCTTCGTTTTCGGCGGCGCGGACGCATTCCGCGAACATTTCCGGCTGCATGTAGTAGTATTTTAAGTAGCTGACGGGTATCATGTTCAATGCTTTTAACAGGGCAGGGTCAAAGTGAATGTCGGGGATATTTGCCATCACGTCCGCCGCCGTATCCGCGCAGAGTTTTTCGATGGCAGTCTTTGTCACATCCTTTCCGCGTACCAGCACCCGCTGTGCCCAGATCAGATGATTGATGCCGACAAAATCACAGAACACATCCCCGGCAGGACAGTCGAATTTTTCTGCCATGTCGCTTATCATGTTGATGGGGCAGTTGCACAGGCCGATGGCTCTGATGCTGCTGTGATTTAAGGCAGCTTCGGTGAGGATGCCCGACGGGTTTGCGAAATTGATCAAAAAGGCATCGGGGCAGAGCCGTTCCATGTCGCGGCAGATATCCAAAATGACAGGAACAGAACGCAGCGCTTTGGCAAAGCCGCCCGCACCCGTGGTTTCCTGTCCGATCCTGCCGTAGCGAAGAGGGATCCTCTCGTCCCGGATTCTGGCCTCCAGCTGTCCGACGCGAAACTGGGTGGTGACAAAATCAGCGTCCTTTAAAGCTTCTTCCCTGTCTGTGACGGCGTGTATCTGTAAGTCGATGCCGCTCTTTTCCACCATTCTTTTAGCGAGGGCCGTGACGATATGCAGTTTTTCCAGTCCGGCTTCCACGTCCACCAGCCAGATATCCTTTACGGGCAGGCTGTCATGGCGCTTGATAAAACCCTCGATCAGCTCCGGGGTGTAGCTGGAGCCGCCGCCGATGGTTGCGATCTTTAATCCTCTTTTCGTCATAAGTTACCTCCGTGTGCGCAATTTTTAGTATGGTACGATATTTGGTATAGTGTATCATAGGGCTGGGGGACAAGGAAGGGAGAATTGACAAAAAGGCGGCGGCCCTGTAACATGAGGAAAACAGGACGGGAAAATGCAGGGGAGTCGTGCTGTTTGATGCGGAGCTTGACAGAACACATTATAAGATCGGAGAAGGGTATGGGAGAAAAAGGGCGTTATATTTTGGGAATCGATCAGGGCGGCACTAAGACGGCAGTGGTTCTGATGCGGGAAGACGGCGTGCTGCTGGGGAAGGGAAAGGCGCGGGGCGCTTATTTTCCCACGCAGGGAATGGAAGCAGCCATGGAACCCATCAGAGAAGCGGCAGAGGCGGCGCTTGCAGAGGCAGGGGTGGCACAACAGGAGATTACGCTTACGGTGGCGGGCGTTACGGGTCTGGACTGGCCGGGGGACGATGCGGCAGTGCAGCAGGCCGTTTGTAAGTTGTTTCCCGCCGGGGAAGCAATTGCCTGCAACGATGCGGTCATCGCTTTTTACAGCGGCGCTGCGCGTGCTCACGGCGCGGTGATCTGCGCTGGAACGGGGATAAACGGTGCGCTCATAGACAGGGAAGGCAGACAGTTCATCTACGGCGATTATATGGATGAGAACGTGCAGGGCGGCAGCGCGCTGGCTTTGCGCGCGGCCAGAAAAGTGTTTGACGCGCAGCTTGGACTGAGCGGGGAAACGGCCTTGACGCCGCTCTTTTTAGCGCACGCCAAAGTGGAGGATGTGGACGCCCTGCTGCGCTGCTATATGATGGAAGATGATTTTCGGAATAAACTCCGTTATCTGGTGCCCGATATCATGCGGATCGCGGAGGAGGGAGACGAGGCGGCCCGCGCTTTGCTTGACGAGTTTGTGGGGCAGATCGTTACTTATCTGGAAGCGGGTTTTCGCAAGATGGGGATGCAGGCGGCGGAGGAAGAAATCGTGCTTACAGGCAATGTCTTTAAGGGTGAGGCTCTGCGCAGACGTGTGCAGGAGCAGATCGCAGTGCGGCTTCCCGGCGCGCAGGTCGTGTCGGCACGCTATGAACCGGAGGTTGGCGCCTGCATTATGGGTCTGCAGCACCGGGGACTGGAAGCGGCAAAGCGGGAGGAAGCCATGCGGGAGAGCGCGGCTGCGCTGGGGCTGCTGCGGAGCTGAGGCTAGGGTAAAGTTTTTGTAGG
>DKUU01000030.1 GCA_002490835.1 Lachnospiraceae bacterium UBA7196
ACGCAAGGATCAGGAAAGAGGAAATGGAAATGGAAATCGAGACAGATGGGATGTACAGGAGGCTGACGCATGAAGATCTGGTGCGGATGGGTCTGGACAGGAAAGGGAAATGGCAGTACACGGTTGCGGATATCGAGGCGCTGCCGGAATGGGTACGTGCGGAACTGATCGATGGCGAGATTTTTGTCAAGGTGAGCGCTCCTTTGACGATCCATCAGGATATTCTGGCCGGTCTGTTCTTTCAGATAGAAGCTTATATCCAGAGAAAACAGGGGAAGTGCCGCGTATTTTTTGCCCCGTTCGGCGTACGGCCTAAAAAGGACATTTACAATTATGTTGAGCCGGACATCACGCTGATCTGCGACGACGAACAATTAGTAGAACGAGGCAGTTCCGGCGCTCCGGATTTCGTGATCGAGGTCGTCTCGCCCTCGAACAGGAAACATGACTATGTGAGAAAGCTCGCCCTCTACCACGAAGCGGGCGTCCGGGAGTACTGGATCGTCGATCCGAAGCATGAACATGTGACGGTATATGATTGGGAAAAGAGCGACAGTCCGACGTTATATCCGTTTTCCGAACGAATTAAGGTAAGCGTTTATGACGACCTGTATCTGGATCTGGCCAATCTGCATGGGACGATGGATGAGATACTCGCGGAGGAACGGCAGGATGCCATACAGCAGGGTGTGCGGGATGGAATGCAGCAGGGAATACAGCAGGGGCTTGAAGCGCTGGTAAACTCGCTGAAAGTGGTGCTGCCCAATCTGGATGCCGTCTGTCAGGCGGTGCAGCAGAACGAGATTTATAAGGATGTCAGCAGGGAGGAGATTGCCCGGTACTACAGTTGATTTTTCACAGGATCCACTTCCGCAGCGCCCCCTCCAGCATCTCGATATCCACCGGCTTGGAAATATGGGCATTCATACCGGCTTCCTCAGACTTTCGGACATCATCCGCAAAGGCATCCGCGGTCATCGCTACAATGGGGATTCTTTTCAGGTCTTCCCTTGCGGAAGCGCGGATCGCCTTGGCTGCCTCGTAACCGTTCATCACCGGCATCTGGATATCCATGAAGATCAGGTCATAATATCCCGGCTCTTTCTCTGTTACCGCCTCGACGGCCAGCTTTCCGTTCATTGCCGTTTCTACCTGAATGCCGACAATGCCAAGGAGCTCCTTTGCGACTTCGATATTGATTTCATTATCCTCAACAAGTAAAACGCGTTTGCCTGAATAATCCTCTTGTCGGAAACTCTCAAGCGCCGAGACGGTTTTTTCTTCACGACTCTGTCCCAGTGTGTCCTTGAGGACGCGTACCAGCCGCGACCGGAAGAGAGGCTTTCCGATAAAGGCGTTTACACCGGCGGAAAGAGCCTCTGATTCGATATCTGCCCAATCGTAAGCGGATTGGATAACGATTAAAATTTCATTACCTACCGTCTGACGGATATCCCTTGCCGTTTCTACGCCATCCTTGCCCGGCATCTTCCAGTCGAGGATGACCATTGCAAATTTTTGGCCGTCTTCGTCTGTGATCCGTTTCAGGGCTTTTTCACCGTCAAGAACATATTCCGCTTCCATGCCGAGACTTCGCAGCATCTCACAGGTACTCTCACATGCTGTATCTTCGTCGTCTACAACAAGGACGGACAGCCCACTGTATATTTCTAAATCGGATTCCGACATATCATCCAGTTTCAGGTAAACAGTCACCGTGAATTTCGAGCCCTTTTGCAGCTCGCTTTCCACCTGAATGTCACCGTTCATCATGCGGGCAATGTTGACGGCGATAGACATGCCAAGGCCTGTTCCCTCGATTTTATCCGTGCGTGAATCCGACGCGCGGGAGAAGGGCTCAAATATTTTGTCAATATAGTCCTTTTCCATACCGATTCCGGTATCTTCAAAGATAAACTGGTAACAGCCGAAGCCGGTGACACGGGAAGGCTTTTCTTCTATTTGAATGCTGATCTTTCCGCCGGAAGGTGTGAATTTTACAGCATTGCCCATGATATTCATAAAGATCTGCTGTAAATGCTGTTCGTCGCCGAGGACGTTCTCATGTTCCAACTGCAAGATGCCGGCATCGAGGGCAAGTCCTTTTTCTTCCATCTGCGAACGAAATACCGTAAGCAGACTTTCTATCGTATCAGAAAGGTTAAAAGGATTTTCAGTCAGACTGACTTTACCGCTCTCAATGCGGCTCATGTCAAGCACCTCATTGATCAGACCAAGAAGATGCTTTCCGGAAACCGTGATCTTGGAAAGAGCGTCCAGCACGCGTTCCTTCTCATCGATGTGCATAGTCGCGACGGAAGTCATACCGAGGATTGCATTCATGGGGGTGCGGATATCATGGCTCATGCGGGAGAGAAATTCGCTTTTGGCGCGATTAGCCGCTTCCGCACGCTCCACCGCCTGCGCAAGCATTTCGCGCTGTTCTTCTTCGCGGCGGATCAAATCGTCAATATTGCGTACGGCTACGGTGACTGCTGTTAATTCGTCCGCTTCTTTGTCCGCTACGGTAACGGCCACGGAACACCACTCATAGCCGGCACCATCCGGTTGCTTTATTTTAAATTGCAGCTCAATATGATCCTTATCGGTAAGCTGCTCCCTGATATGGTTCAGATTTAAAAAAGCTTTCACCTGTTCGTAGTGTTCGTCTGCTACAACGCCGCGCCGGAAGCGTTTCTCCATCTGGGCATGATAATCTTCCCAGCAGGAAGACGCCTCGTTTCGGGGATAAACTTTCTCGCTGGTTTCATGCTTAACGTCCACATAGCAGATTGAACGGCAGGCGCGCGTCGTACTGTCCATAGCGTTACTGTAGATCTTTGTCTGCTCCGTCATCCTGTCGTTTTCATCTAACAATGCCTGATTCGCCTTTTGGTTTCTATATTCCCGAAAAAGCTGGAAGACAAATACCGCGATACCCAGCATGATGAGCAGTCCGCAAATATTCAAAAAGGTATCCGCACCGGAAAGAATGCCGTCCCGCGGGATGGTCAGGATGCCTGTCCAACCGTTATCCAAATGATAAAAATAGATATTGCGGACGATGCCGTCAGAAGGCGTCACATTTTCCAGCACATGCTTTTCCATGTTGCAGTCCGCTTCTTCTACATAACTGTCCACCAATTTCTGAAACTCCTCCTGTTGATAATCCCAGCAGGAATTATAGTAGAGCAGTGTTTTTTTGTTATCTATCAGATAAAAAGAAGAATCCTCCGGTAGCACCAGATTCTCGTTCTCAAGATCAAAACAGGCGGATGTGATATCGATGGCCAGAAAGCTTCCTGTTTCGGGAATCACCTTGCACATAGTGACGATCGGAGCGCCTGTCAATTCATCCGTGTACACGGGAGTTATCGTGATCTGCCCGCCTGCGGCAAGCGCGCTTTTGTAAAAAGCCTTGCCGCTAATGTCGTTGCCGGCTAATCCTTCCAGACGTGGATCATTGGAAATCGGTTCCGCAGCATGAAAGGCTTTTCCGTAAATACGGATATTTCCGCTGCCATACATTTCCGTCAGGCCATTCATAAAGGGATACAGTCCTTCGCGCAGTTCTTCTATGGAGATACCGGATTTCTCACGCTCCGCAACATAACCTACGCTGAGTGTCAGGATGGATTCACAGTTTCGTATGGTGCTCTCCTCCGACGAGGTGTAATTTTCCACCAGTGTCAGTCCCATTTGATTGGTGTTGTCCCACAGTGTACGGCGCAGAATAACTGTACATAGCACGATTACAAGGATAAAGGCGCACAGTACAATGATATTATTACGCATTTTTCTTATCAGTTGTATTTTTCTGTTTTTTTTCATGACGCAGCAGCTTTCTTAATGGTATTATCCCTTCTCACACTATTCTACCCAGCAAAATCGCGAAAGTCAATATTTTACTACTTGTATATTCCTCCCTTTTATATTAAAATAGGAAGGTAAGAAATTGATATGTTATTAAATATATTAAACATAAGGAGGGTATAGTCATGGCATATGTAATCAGTGATGCTTGTGTATCTTGCGGCGCATGTGAGGGGCAGTGTCCCGTTGGCGCTATCAGCGCGGGCGACGGTAAGTTTGAGATCGATCCCGACAAGTGTATCGACTGCGGTTCCTGCGCAGGCGTTTGCCCGACGGGTTCCATCTCTCAGGGTTAATCTCTGAAACGAATGAACTTGGAAAGGGCCGTTCTCCTATTTCTGGGGAAGCGGTTCTTTCTTTTTGCCTATACCAAAGCGTTCTTTTGGCTGATGCCGCTGGCGGATCATCTCGTCGATCTTCCGGTAATGTTCTTCTTCCTGCTTCCAGTGCGCCTCGTCACGTTCTTCCTGCTGTCTGAATTGGTAGTCTAGTTCTTTTAGGATGCTCTCCTTGATCTCCGTACACATCTCTTTATTGGCGTTCTTTACGGCATCTGTCACCAGATGCTGCAGCAGGTACTGTAATCTGGCCGCTTTCTTTGCCTTTTCGTCGTCCGCAGGCTCTTCATATTCCTGCATTTCTTCTCTGGGGAGCTCCATTACCGTCTCCTTACCCTTTGTCATTGTAACCATATATTTTTTCGCTTTTTTCATCACCATATCCTCCACCTTTTCATTTAATTCATGCGCTGTGATCCCATAGCCTTCCGCATTTATGCCCGCCATATTTTGAGGCGGTATTTTCCCTGTGCCTGCGGTCATTATTTTGTCGGGCTGCGACGTTTCCTCTGAGCCTGCCAGCGGGAAAGTATTGCCCCTGTGCAGCACTGTGCGGATCGCCTTTAGCTGCAGGCCCTGTTCCTTCAGATGCTTAATCTGCCGGAAACGTTCGATATCCTCTTTTGTATAGCTGCGGTGTCCCATCTCGTTGCGTCCGATGGACAGGGACAGTTCGTCTTCCCAGTAACGGAGTACGTGCGGTTCTACTTGCACCAGCTTCGAGGCCTCCGAGATGTAAAATACTGTCTTTTCCGTCATTCTGTTCTCCCTTCGCATTAAAATAAAGAAAGAGACGGTCCCTGCCAGGGTCGTCTCTTTTGTAAGTAATAGGTTATTTGGCTAAATTTGCAAACTTCGTAAAATCGGGCAGCCACACCAGTTCTACGGTGCCGATGGGGCCGTTTCTCTGTTTCGCAATGATGATTTCCGCAATCCCCTTTTTTTCGGTATCTTTATTATAATAATCGTCGCGGTATATAAACAACACTACGTCCGCGTCCTGCTCGATGGCTCCCGACTCACGCAGGTCTGAGAGCATGGGTCTGTGGTCCGGCCGCTGTTCCACCGCACGCGAAAGCTGGGAGAGCGCGACCACAGGTACCCGCAGTTCTCTGGCAAGAGCTTTTAAGGAGCGGGAGATATCTGAGATCTCCTGCTGCCTGGAATCGGTGGAACGGCCGCTTCCCGACATGAGCTGTAAGTAGTCGATGATGACCATCTCCAGATTATGTTCTAATTTGTATTTACGGCATTTGGAGCGAAGCTCCGAGATGCTGATGCCCGGAGTGTCGTCTATGATGAGATTCGACTTGCCGATCTCGGCAGCACTCTCGATCAGTTTTTCCCAATCAGCATCCGAGAGGTTACCTGTCCGCAGATGCTGGGAATCCACCTTCGCTTCCATAGCAAATAGGCGGCTCACAAGCTGTTCTTTGGACATCTCAAGGCTGAATACGGCTACGGTCTTATTTTGCTTAAAAGCTACATATTCTGCCACATTTAAGACGAAAGCCGTCTTTCCCATGGAAGGCCTCGCCGCGATCAGAATGAGGTCTGACGGCTGTAACCCTGCGGTCTTGTAATCCAGATCGAGAAAACCTGTAGCAACGCCCGTGACGTTGCCCTTATTGCGGGAAGCACGTTCAATATTGTCCATTACGTCCATGACGATCTGTCTGATAGGAACGAACTCACCGCCGCCGCGCCGCTGGATCAGATCAAATATCCGCTTCTCCGTATCCGCCAGAATGTCCTCAAGGCTTTCCTTACCGACATAACAGTCGTTGGCGATCTCTTCATTTAAACGGATCAGCCGTCTGAGAACAGCCTTATCCGCTACGATGCCCGCATAGTATTTGACATTGGCGGCAGTCGGTACAGCCATGACCAGATCTCTGATAAATTCGGGACTGGCGACTTCGGGAGGCACATCCTTTTCCCGCAGCCGGTCCTGCAAGGTCACCGGATCCACCGGCTTTCCTTCATCGTTCAGCTCCCGCATCGCGTCAAAGAGGACGCCGTACTGCTTACTGTAAAAATCCTCCGAGGTCACGATTTCCGAGGCCGTCACAATGGCCTCCGAATCCATGATCATGGCGCCGACAACGGACTGCTCCGCCTCAATGCTGTGGGGCAATATTCTTTTTAGTAATGCTTCCTCCGCTGCCAAATCGCAACCTCCGAATTATTCCTCGACAACCTTTACCTTTAATTTTCCCGTTACCTTCGGGTGCAGCTTCACGCCCACCTCATACGCGCCGAGCGCCTTGAGTGGTTCCGGAAGCTGGATCTTTTTCTTGTCAAGTTCCAGATCGCACTGTTCCTTTGCCGCCTGCGCGATCTCCTTGGAAGAGACGGAGCCGAATGTCCTGCCGCCTTCGCCGGACTTGATGGTTACAGTCACTTCCTTCGTTTCGAGAAGTTGCGCCAAGTCTTTTGCAGCCGCTAATTGCTCCGCGGCCACCTTGTCGGCATTGGCCCTTTGCAGTTTTAAGTCGTTTCGATTCTTTGCGTTCGCCTCTACGCCCAGCTTTTTCGGCAGTACAAAGTTTCGCGCATATCCGTCGCTGACTTTTACAATATCGCCCTTTTTTCCAAGCGATTTTACATCTTCCAGTAATATGATTTCCATTATGTATTTCCTCCCGTATTTACCGTATTTAGTCGGCGTCGAGTTCCCCTTCCTCTATCATTGCATCTAACGTCCGCTTGATGCTCTCGATGCCTTCCTCGATCGTACCGTTTTCAAGCTGCGCCCCGGCCACGTTCAGATGGCCGCCGCCGCCCATTCTCTCCATAATGACCTGCACGTTCACTTCATCGATAGACCGTGCACTGATATATATGATTCCGTTATAGCGCGTAAGGATGAAGCTGGCGCGGATTCCCTTGATATTGAGCAGTTCGTTGGCAGCCTGTGCGCCGACGACGGTAGGGCTCGCCACATCTTCGCCCGTACAGATGGAGATCGCGTAAAAATGCCGGTAAATCTCGGCCTGACTGACTGCGTCGGCTTTTGCTTTGTACTCCGCAGCATCGTCTCTGAAGAGTTTCCGCACGCGCGTCACATCCGCACCGTTTCTGCGCAGATAAGCCGCGGCCTCGAAGGTCCTGACGCCTGTCTTGGTCATAAAATTATTGGTATCGATCATGATACCCGAATACATGCAGTCGGCTTCCTCAGGCCTCAGCCGCAGATCATCGCTGATATATTGTAAGATTTCCGAAACCATTTCGCAGGCGGAAGAAGCGTAGGCCTCAATATAGGATAGGGTCGCGTTTTCAATGATCTCCGTTCCCTGCCTGTGGTGGTCTAAGACCACGATGGACTTACAGCGTTTTAGAAGCTCCGGACATTCCGTGATACTGGGCTTGTTTACGTCTACCACCACCAGAACCGCATTGTTTCCGACTGTCTCAAGGGCGAGCTGGCTGCCGATGATCATGTCTTCCGCGTATTCTTCTTTGTCGCGGAACATTTCCACCATGGGCTGCATGGAGCTTGTCACATCATTCAATACGATGTGCGCCTTCTTATTCAGCGCCTGCGCGATCCGGTATATACCGATGGATGCGCCGAAGCTGTCCACATCGCCGATGCGGTGCCCCATTACGTAGACTTCGTCCTTGACGGATATGATCTCGCGGAGGGCGTGCGCCTTGACTCTCGCTTTGACACGGGTACTCTTTTCTATTTGCTGACTCTTGCCGCCGTAGTAGATCACATTCTCGGGTACTTTTACCACTGCCTGATCACCGCCGCGTCCAAGAGCGATGTCGATCGCATTTCTCGCAAATTCATAATTCTGCGCGTAGGAAAGGCCGTTTAAGCCCATGCCTATGCTGATGGTGACTGCCATTTCATTGCCAATATTGACGGTCTTTACGTCTTCCATCAGATCGAAACGGTTCTCACGCAGATGGTTCGCCGCTTCCTTGCGCATGATGACCAGATATTTGTCTTTTTCAAGCTTCTTACAGATGCCGTCAAATGCGGCGATGTACTTGTTTACTTTTCGGTCGATGAGGGCGATCAGGAGAGAACGTCTGACTTCCTCTACGCTCTCAAGCGCCTCCTCATAGTTGTCTAAGTATATCAGCGCTACCGCAAGGGACTGGTCGTCCACTTCTTTTAAGGCGATCTGCAGCGCGGTCTCGTCAAACAGATACAGGGCGATCAGATAGCCCTCATAACCCTGCGCCTCAATGATATCGCTGTTTTCTGCCATCTCTTTCAGGGATATCTTTTTCAGCTTAGCAAGATAGGTCCCGTTCTCGTACTCCACACGGAACTCCACTTCATCTTCGGTATCTTCCTGACCGGGAAGCTTGTCCTTTGTAATAGAAGAGAAGAGAGCAGTTACCGACTTGTGAAATCCCTTTTCCTGATGCGTGAGTTTTTCAAAGGCGATATTTGTCCAGATGATCTTGCCCGTATCGTCCAAAAGGGCGTGGGGCAGTTCAAGGTCCCGTAATAGTCTTCTCTGTATCTGCCCGTACTGCGTCGCAAAGCTGATCAGTTCATTCATAATAATGGGCTTATTGTAGAGCATCATCGACAGTACGATCGCAATATAGAAGAGCAGATAAGCCGTAATCACAAGCCCTGCCCGATAATCCAGCATATAGACCAGAATATCAACGACTGCGAGCAAAAATCCCAGATATAAGGAGGATTGCAGATACGACTTCATCCTCCCTTTTAGCTTAACCGTATTTTTCATAGGATTCCTCAACCAAACCAAAGCTTTTGGAATGATTTCTTTCCAATCAGCATATAAAATATCATACCGTATTTAGTATAGCATTTTTTTATGGAGACTGCTACACCAATATATAGAGCTTTTTCGCGTAAATATGACAGGATATGGTATATTCATGAAAAGAACCGGGTGTTTCTACACCCGGTTCCTGAGATTTACTTTTTAGTCCTGCACATAAGGCATGATCGCTAAATGTCTCGCCCTCTTGATCGCGACGGTAAGCGCTCTCTGGTGTTTTGCGCAATTGCCGGTAATCCTTCTGGGGAGAATCTTGCCCCGCTCGGAAATGTATCTGCGAAGCTTGTTGCTGTCCTTGTAATCGATCACGTTATCTTTGCCGCAGAACACGCAGACTTTTTTCCTTCTGCGCATCCCTCCCTTTTTCTTAGGGAAATCCGGCTTTTCCGATTTATTGAATGCCATAATCTTACCTCCATTCTAAACTCAGGTTAGTTGAACGGCAGTTCCTCGTCGATCCCGTCAGGAATATTCATAAAGCCGTCCCCTGCGGCCGCCGGTGCGGAGTCATTTCTGGGCGCGGGTACATATCCGCCGTCCCCTGCGGAAGCATTTTTGCTCTCCGCAAACTCATGATCCTCTACGACCACCTCTGTGGTGTACACCTTTACGCCGTCTTTGTTCGTGTAGCTTCCTGTCTGGATACGGCCCGTAACTGCGATCTTTGTGCCTTTGTGGAGATATTTCTCGGCAAATTCGCCTGTTCTCCCAAAAGCGACGCAGTTGATAAAATCTGCCGTCTGATCATCGTTATTGCGCGTAAATCTGCGGTCTACCGCCAGTGTGTATCTGGCGATCGCCGTCGCGTTTTCCCCCTGCGAATATCTAACCTCGGGGTCTCTTGTTAATCTTCCCATCAAAATAACTTTATTCATACGAATACCTCTTTCTTATTTCTCGTCTTGTCTGACGCACAGGTATCGGATGACGTTGTCCATGATGCGCATACGGCTCTCGATCTCGCCGGGAGCAGTGCTCTCAGCTTCGAACCGGATGAAGTAATAAAAAGCCTCTTTCATCTTTTGGATCTCGTAAGCGAGCCTTTTCTTACCCCAGTCGTCCACTTCCGTGATCTTTCCGCCGAACCGCTCCACCAGAGCTTTTACTTTCTCCACAACAGCGGCGCGCTCGTCATCTTCGATCTTAGCGGTGACAACAACGGCTAACTCATACTTGTTCATGCTTTCTACCTCCTTTTGGTCTCTGGCCCCTTCTACTATCAATCATATAGTTAAGGAGCAAGGATGTATGGCGTAACGCCAATCATTAATATATCACGGGTATTTATGATAGCACAGTCTGGGAAAATGTGCAAGAATTATTTTCGCGTTACCCCCCGCACATTCTTCTCTGCTTTCACCCGCGGGATCATGATCTGGTGGCCGCAGCCTGTGCATTTTAGGCGGAAATCCGCGCCGATGCGCAGCACTTCCCATTCCGAAGAGCCACAGGGGTGCTGCTTTTTCATTTTTAAGATATCACCGACCTGAATATCCATCTAAACACTCCACAGAAAAACATGCGGAGAATGCCGGTTTTGGCATTCTCCAACCTCTTTTCATTCAATCCAACTGCGAGAAAATCTCCCCGATGCTTCCCTGAACAACGAGATCGGCGATCCCGTCTCTGGCGGTAGGGGTCTTATTGACAAGCACCAGTTTATTGCCGTTATAATAATCCAAAAGTCCCGCTGCAGGGTAAACCGCAAGAGACGTCCCGCCGACGATCAGCACATCCGCCTCGCTGATAGCGCGGATCGCGCCCGAAAGGGTACTCTGGTCAAGGCCTTCTTCGTAAAGGACCACGTCGGGCTTGATATCACCGCCGCACGTGCAATGCGGTACGCCCTCAGAATTGGCAATATAGTTTACATCATAAAACTTATGGCAGGTCTCGCAGAAATTACGCAGCACCGAGCCGTGCAGTTCATACACTTTTTCGCTGCCGGCTGCCTGATGCAGTCCGTCGATGTTTTGTGTCACCACAGCCTTTAATTTGCCTTCCTTTTCCCACTGTGCCAGTTTCAGGTGCGCAGCGTTGGGCTTTGCGTCAAGACAGAGCATCTTATTTCGGTAAAACCGGTAAAACTCTTCGGTGTTTCTCCTGTAAAAGGTGTGGCTCAAGATCGTCTCCGGGGGATAGTCATACTGCTGGTTATAGAGGCCGTCCACACTCCGAAAATCCGGAATGCCGCTCTCTGTGGAGACCCCGGCGCCCCCGAAAAAGACGATATTCTCCGAACCGTTCACCCATTCGCGCAACTGTTCTACTGCATTCATACGTTTACCCCCTTTTGATTAGATTCAACCGATTCACCGCCGAGAAGATTGCCCGCACGGACGCCCTCGTGATATTGGAGCTGACGCCCACGCCGTAGGTCACGCCGCCGGTCTCCACGTCGAGCAGATGGATGTAAGCGGCCGCCTGCGAATTGGAACCGCTCTGGAGCGCATGCTCCTCGTAGTCGAGGATCTTGATGGAAATATTCAGCTCTTCCTGAAGACCGCGCTTCACCGCGTCGATCGGGCCGTTTCCGACCGCCTCAAAGCTCTTCTCCACGCCCACGTCGGTGTAGACCACCGTCACCTTCGTGTCAAATTCGGACTCGGTCTCGTCGCTTAAATCGTCCACCTTGAGCTTCCTGAAATGGATGGGCTCCTTCTTCATCAGATACTCCTCGCGGAAGCTCTCCATGATCTGATCAGGACTTACTTCGCCCTGTTTTTCAGAGATCGCCTGAATGACATTGGCAAACTCGCGGTGCATTCCCTTCGGCAGCTTAAAGCCGAAATAGGTGTCCATGATAAAGGCCACGCCGCCCTTGCCGGACTGCGAATTGATGCGCACGATGGGCTCGTACTCCCTGCCGATATCGGCGGGATCAATGGGCAGATAGGGCACTTCCCAATATTCGCCGCCGCGTTCTTTCATCGCCTTCACGCCCTTGTTGATGGCGTCCTGATGGGAGCCCGAGAAAGCAGTGAACACCAGCTTGCCGGCATAAGGGTGTCTGGGGTGCACGGGAATCTTGCAGCATCTTTCATAGATCTCGATGCTCTCGTTCACATGCTCGATTGCAAGCTGCGGGTCGATCCCCTGCGAAAACATATTGTAGGCAATATTTAAGACATCGACGTTACCGGTCCTCTCGCCGTTTCCGAAAAGAGTGCCTTCCACGCGCTCTGCGCCCGCAAGCAGCGCAAGTTCCGCAGTCGCCACGCCGGTTCCCCTGTCATTGTGGGGATGGATGCTAAGGATAATCGCCTCACGGTTTTCCAGATGCTTATTCATCCACTCGATGCGGTCCGCAAAGACATTGGGCGTCGTCATCTCCACTGTCGAGGGGAGATTGATGATCATGGGATTTTCCTTGGTCGGTCCCCACTCCCTCTGGACAGCATTGCAGACTTCCAATGCGTAATCCAGTTCCGTACCCGTAAAGCTCTCGGGAGAGTACTCTAAAATGATCTTCCCGGGGAAGTTTGCCGCATGGCGTTTCACCATCTTCACGCCCTCCACGGCAATGTTCGTGATCTCTTCACGGCTCATATGAAAAACGACATCCCGCTGTAAGGTCGATGTGGAATTATAAATATGCACAATGGCCTGCTTGCAGCCCTCGATGGACTCAAAGGTGCGCTCTAAAAGTTCCTCTCTGCACTGGGTCAAAACCTGCACCACCACGTCGTCAGGAATCATTTTGCGATCCACGAGCTGACGCAGAAAATCAAATTCAATCTGACTGGCCGCCGGGAACCCGATTTCGATTTCCTTAAAGCCCAGCTTGATCAGGTAGTTAAAAAATTCAATTTTTTCAGACACAACCATCGGATCGATCAGTGCCTGATTACCATCCCTTAAATCGACGCTGCACCATACGGGCGCTTTCTCAATCTGTTTATTGACCCATTCTCTTTCCGGATAATCCACCACGGGATTCCTGCGGTATCTCTTATAATTTAACATAATGAAATCCTCCCTTAAATAATGTGAAGGACCCGCCTCTACAGCGGGTCCGTTTAGTGACGTTATTCCCCAAGACCATTTTCGATCGCGCCAACCAGCGCCTTTAGGGCCTCTTCTTCATCCTCACCATCACACACAAACTCAATCTCATCGCCACATTTGACACACGCCCCAAGGACGCTTAGGACACTCTTGGCGTTCGCTGTATTTTCACGAAATGAAAACGTTATTAGAGATTTGAACTGCATCGCTTCCTTACATAGGATGCCAGCTGGTCTTAGGTGCAGGCCCGTTGGATTTTTGATTACTACCTTTTGACTTACCATAACCCCATCCTCTTTCTACATGATAGTATGAGTATATCATCTTCCCTAATATATCTCAAGCCCTACAACATAATATTCTGAATCAATTCGGCAAGCTTTTTCGCTTCCTCGGTGATGACCTTCTGATCCTTTCCTTCGATCATTACCCTGACTAACGGCTCTGTGCCGGAAGGACGGATCAGCACGCGGCCCTCGCCGGCAAACTTTTTATCCAAAGCGGCGATTGCCTCGGCAATTTCGGGATAATCCATGAAATTCTCTTTTTTGTGGTTCGGCACCTTTGCGCCGACCAGTGCCTGCGGCATCACTTCCATAATAGAAGCCAGCTGTGACAGCGGCTTTTTTGTCTCCACAAGCACCTGTAAAAGATGCAGGGCGCTGAGCAAGCCGTCTCCGGTGGTATTCTCGTCAAGAAAGATCACATGGCCGGACTGCTCGCCGCCAAGGCTTGCCCCGATTTCGCGCATCCTTTCCAGTACATAGCGGTCGCCGACCTTTGTCTGCTCGATCTTAATGCCGTTCTTTTCGCCCATCAGGAAGAAGCCGAGGTTACTCATGACGGTGGCTACAATGGTGTCCTGATGCAGCTTCCCCTGTGCTTTCATATGGGTACCGACGATGGCCATGATCTGGTCGCCGTCGACGATGTGGCCCAGTTCATCTACCGCCAGCAGTCTGTCCGCGTCCCCGTCAAAGGCCAGACCAAGCTGCGCCTTCTCGTAGACGACTCTTGCCTGCAATTCTTCCATGTGGGTGGAACCGCAGTTTGCGTTGATGTTCGTGCCGTCCGGATTATTGTGGATGGCCACGACCTCCGCGCCCAGCTCCTTCATCGTCTCTACGGATGTATAAAAGGATGCGCCCTCCGCACAGTCAAGCACGATCTTCATTCCGGTCAGATCGACATTTACGGCCTTCATTGCGTGGTTGATGTATTCTTCTCTGGCATCCGTGCGATATTTGATCTTGCCGACGCTCGCTCCGGTGGGGAATTTGACGCCCCGCATATCGCTCTTTATCAGATCCTCGATCTCATCCTCCAGAGAATCGGGCAGCTTATAGCCGTTGCCGTCAAAGAATTTAATGCCGTTAAATTCTACGGTATTGTGGGAAGCAGAGATCACTACGCCCGCATCCACCTTATATTTTCTGGTCAGATAGGCTACTGCCGGGGTAGGAACCACGCCCACATAGACTGCGTTTGCGCCTACGGAACACACGCCCGCCATCAGGGCGTTCGCCAGCATATCGCCGGAAATTCTGGTATCACAGCCTACCATGATCGTGGGCTTATGCGCGTTTTCCCTCGTGAGGACATAAGCGCCTGCCTGCCCCAGCTGCATCGCCAGAAGGGGAGACAGCTCTTCGTTGGCAATGCCGCGCACGCCGTCCGTGCCAAATAATCTAGCCATTTTCAGTTGTCCTTTCGCTTTTTGTTTGATTTTATTCCTGCGCTATGATATGCACGCGCACTTCGGTGGTCTTGCTCTGCCTTACGTTCTCTACTGCAGTGGTCGCGTTTACCGGCATCCAGTAGCTGCCCTCGGAAAGTTCTTCCAGTCCTTCGGTTTCCAGCCATGTATTCAGGTTAATGACAGCTGTTACCTGCTCTGCCGTAAGTTCGTCGATGACAGTCGGAAGTCCCGTAACCGTCACGCTGCATTCATTGGCCGGCTCGGTGATGACGGCGGTATAATCGTCAGGAAGACCTTCGAAGAGGATTTTTCCGACAGGAATCCGCACCGCGCGTTCCTGTTCCGCCTCCACCCTTGCCACGGCATTGATCTTGCCCTCAAAATTCTCCTCTGCAAGGATCACATTTGTCGGGAGGTAATCATTGAGATCTATCAGAGCCGTCACATCTTCCGTGGCGCCTGTCACGTCAAGGATGCCCTCGGGAAGTTCGATCGCATCAAGCCTTGTCAGATATTTTGAGCGCGCCGCTACCGTGACGCTCGCTCTGGTAAAGGAAACTTCGCCGGTATATCCATAGCCCTCCGCCGGTTTTCCCGTGACCTTGCAGGTGATGGGTATCTCTTTGAGTTCCAGAATATCCACGCTGACGCGCACCTTGGAAATACTCTTTTCAATGTTATTGGATACGATTTCTTCTCCGTCCTCATTGTAGAGGCGGATGTTGGAATCGGTGGATATCGTATTGATAAAGCCGGATACGTCCACTTCGGCCTGCGCTTTGGTCACACGGGAGATCACGGACTGCGGTCCCGATATGCGGATCAGGTTTTGCTCTGTCGTCACGTCGCCGACCATATAACCTTCCCGCACTTCTCCGGTGGTGATGGATTTTAACGGCAGGGAGCGGGTCTGTTTATCCTCGATGCTCAGTTTTACACTGTCGATATTGCCGCGGATGCTGTCCAGTTTGTCATTATACTTGTTCGTGGAAAATTTGATGGCGACCGTATCCACATTGGTCAGGTCGTTCACATCAGCCTCCGCCACGATATTGCTTTTATCCAGAGAATCGATGATAGAGCGGGGGGCCGATATCGTTACGACATCTACTGTGTCCGTACCGTCAAGCACCTCGTATACCTGCCCTCTGTCGGTGATCAGGTTCGCGTTTTTGATGGTCACGGGAACGTCGTTTACGCGGTAGGTGGCAATGGGATCGTTGATGTTGGTCACCACCAGCCAAAGCACGGCGGCACAGAGGAAGGAAGCGATCTTTAAGCCCAAATTGGCGGTAAGCTTATTTTTCATACCTGATCCCTGCCTTTCCGGCGGCCTTGCCCTTAAAGAGCTTGCGCTTCTTTTCTTCGATCGGCTTATCCTGAATCTCCTGCAGCCGTTCGCGCAGTCTGCCTGCATCCAGATTTCTTTCCAACGCGCCGCCGTAAGCGACACTGATCTTGCCCGTTTCCTCGGAGACGATCACGGTCAGGGAATCCGTTACCTCGGAGATACCGACGCCTGCCCTGTGTCTGGTGCCCAAATCTTTGCTCAGAGCCATATTATCGGACAACGGCAGATAGCAGGTCGCGGAAATGATGCGGTTGCCGCGCACGATCACGGCACCGTCGTGGAGCGGCGTGTTATGCTCAAAGATATTGATGAGGAGCTGGCTGGAGATGATGCCGTCCACATCGATACCCGTTCTCTCGTATTCTTTGAGGGACTGCTCGTGCTCAATGACGATGAGCGCTCCCGTCTTGACCTTACCCATCTCGAAAGACGCCTTCACGATCTCGTTGATGGTACGGTCAGAAAAGCGGCCGTCTTCCCGTTTATTGGCATCCAGAAAGGTGGCCAGAAAATTTTTACGCCCCAGTTCTTCCAGTGCGGAACGCAATTCCGGCTGCAGTACTACCACAAAGGCGGTCGCCGCGATACTGAACAGATTGGGGACGATCCAGAGGATCGTATTCATCTTACAGAAAGCCGCGATGACAATGAAGATCAGGATCACGATCACGCCCTTTAAGAGCGCCCATGCCCTTGTATTCTTGATCCAGACCAAAATATGATAAGCCACGAAAGTCAAAATGACGATCTCGGCTACATCGTTCCAGTGGATCGTAGGCATATGCAGTCTTGCGAGATAGACGCCGATCCAGTTATTCAGTTGCTCCATCTCAACATCACCGCCTCTTGGAATTGATCTGTTTCACTTTCTTATCAGGTCTGGATACTGTGACCTTGGGTACAGCCTTCACATAATAATAGTATTCATCATCCTCAAACTGAACATTTTCCGTACGACTGTAATCGACATAAAATACGAAAAATTGTAATACCAGCACCAGCATAAAGGAGACGATCGTCCCCAAAATCACGCTGAGCAGGGATTGGTTTGTGTCAAAGATCAGGTCGCCTACAAGAAGCACCATGATATTGACTACCGCACCCGCGATCATCGCGATCGTCCATGCGTAATCCATACTCAGGCGCCGCAGGAGCCAGACGACGATCACCGTGGTCGCAAAGGCCGCAATGATCACCACCATCTCTTTATTTTTCAGTAAGCCGTCAATGATAAACTTAAATTTGGCAGCAGTTTCTTCGTCCGCCATACCTGCGATCACCGTCTCATTTTTTGTAACATAGTGAAGCATATAGTAAACGATCACGCCGCAGGCGACGGAAACCGCCGATGCGGGGCTGCCGATCAATCCCATGGAAATAGGGATCACATACGGTATCTTCATAAGAAAGCAGATCGGCAAAAGCACGACTACCAGCGTATCTTTGGGTGAAAAACGAAGATACAGCAAAAAAAGCAGGAGAAAGCCGCATCCAATCACCGCTGCACACTCCATACTGAACGAGTAAAGGTGCAGGATGGAAAAAACCGCTCCCACCAAAACAATGAAATTCATCGGCATAAACGAACACATGAGGGCCACGATCAACACCAGTGTCAGTTTGGTCAGGCTCTCCATGTACCCAAGCTTTGAATTGATCATCAGGAGTGTAAAAAGCGCCAGCAAAAACTTTAAAAGCGGCGTGATATACACTTCGTATCTGCCGTATATGGTTAATAGCATCTGTTTGATAACCAGTAAAGTCGTCATTTAACTTTAATCCTTTTGTTGATTCTTTTCGTTTTTACTCTCTTAAACGTCGCTGTCGGGCGAGGATTTTTTGTACATTGCCAAGAGGCGGTGCAGATTCATATAATACGTACGCAGACTTTTTTTCGCCCTGCTGTATCTTACCGTATAAACCGCATAGGCAATCACGGCATAAATCCCCACGGTGACAAAATACCAAAACAGAACATTCTTTGCAAATTCCAGAAGATCCATTTTATAGATATCTGTCATGAAGATTTCAAAATCATAAAAAATGTACATAGCAAAAACCACTACAAATGCGATGGTTGCACTTATAATGGATTTAAGCACCTGCCAGCCTATATAGTCGTTCCGAAAATAGCTTCCTATGTCCAGATTCTTCCGGCCCTCGTTCGCTTCATAGGAAGCCATCTTGGTCATCAGAACAACTCTCTCTTCATTCAGCATAGTAACTCCAATCAATCATAAAACGGTATAACCCGGTTAATTCAAGAAGCGCATCTTGGGGTTATCCTTTACGTCTTTCTTCGGCGCGGGTTTCGGCGGTTCGGGTTTCTTGATGCTGGCACCCAGCTCGTTTGCCATACTGTTCTTACATTTATTGCAGAAACGGCCCGTCAGGATGGTCGCACCGCAGTTCTCACAGGTAAGCGTGATACCGGAATCCGCAGCGAGCTCCAGTCGCTCTTCTCTAAGCCACTGATGAATCTGGTTTGTGGAGACATCGCAGGCATCCGCCACCTGAGGGATCGAAGCATGGCCGTTATCCTGAATGTACTTTTTTACTTCCTGAAATTTTTCCTCAAGCCTTTCCCGGCATGCTGGGCAGATCGGTGGTCCGGAGACGTAGTTAAAAAGATTATTGCACTTCCTACAATTTCTTACATTCATAGCGCATCCTCCTTAAGGTGATTCTCTTCACGTGCCTCTTCCGATAGCAAGGGCCGCGAAATAAATGCGTTCTACACCCGCTTTTTTCAGTTCACGACTCAGGGCGTCCATGGTGCTGCCCGTCGTATAAATATCGTCAATGATTATGACTGTACTTAATTTTACATCATTTCGACGAATTTTAAAAGCCCTTTTCAGATTATTTTGTCTCTCCTGCGCAGATAAATCTTTCATGGGGGCTGTTTTTTTCGCCCGAACGATATAATCGGTCAGTACAGGGATGCCTGTCAGGGCGGAAAGCTCCCGTGCAAGCGCCGCCGCCTGATTGTAGCCTCTGTGCCGCAGTCTGCTTTTATGAAGCGGTACGGGGATCAGAGCCTGCGCTTTGCAATCCCGGATAAAGCTGCCCAGTCGTTTTGTCATGCAGGCGGCATAATAGGCGGCGTATTCCTGCCTTCCCTTATATTTAAAACGGGCGATAGAAGCCGAGATGCTCTTGTAGGCAAAGAGGGCGCGTCCCCTGTCAAAGATGTGGGGATGGGCAGTACAGTCTTTGCAATATTCCCTTTCTTCCCGTTCCAGATGCTTGCCGCACTTCATACAAAAGGGCGGTTCTATGTAGGCAGGGATCCGCGCGCAGTCTCTGCAGATCAGGGCGTTCCACGGTTTTACCGGTTCGTCGCAGACGGGGCAGCGGCGGGGAAACACTAAATTAAGAGCGGTCTTGGCGACCGCGCGAAGATATGGGCGACAAGATGTGTGCATAAAAAATTCCTTTCCGATGTGGCATTGCACCCGCCGTGAAAGCGGATGGCTGTGATTATTTTGTTTCCATCCCCAGCGCGCGCAGTTGGTCTGTAAATCCTGTATAACGCCGGTTTTCACTGTTATTGGCTACCATCGAGGAGAGGGTAGCGCGGCTTCCGAGAATGGTGACGCAGGCTTTGGCGCGGGTGACGCCCGTATAGAGCAGGTTTCGGTTAAAGAGCATGTGCGGCCCTGACAGAAGCGGCATGATGACGGCCGGATATTCGCTTCCCTGCGATTTATGGATGGTGACGGCGTAGGCCAGTTCCAGCTCGTCCAGACCCGTGTACGGATAAGTCACACGCCGGTGTTCGTCAAATTCCACGACTACCTCGCGGGCATATTCGTCGATGGAGCGCACGATGCCGATATCGCCGTTAAAGACACCCATACCGCTGTCGATGGGGATGTTATAGCGGCTCACCACCTCCCAGACCAGCTGGTAATTGTTTTTAATCTGCATGACCTTGTCGCCTTCGCGAAACAGGGTATCGCCTGTCTGGCATTCCTGCTTCGACGGGGCGGGGGGATTTAAGTAGCGCTGTAAGATGCCGTTTAAGGTCTCTACTCCCAGTTTTCCCTTGCGCATAGGCGTAAGTACCTGAATATCAAAGGGCGTTGCGTCCACATAGCGCGGCAGTTTCTCCAAGATCAATTGTATCATATGTTTATAAATGACGTCTGTGTCATTTCTTTCCAAAAAAAAGAAGTCGCGGCTCTTATTGTCCAGCACCAGTTCCTCTCCCGCGTAGATGCGGTGGGCGTTTAATACGATATCGCTTTCCTGCGCCTGCCGGAAGATCTTTTTTAAGACCACCGTCTCAAAAGCGCCGCTTTCGATCAGGTCGTGCAGGACTTGTCCCGGTCCCACCGAGGGCAACTGGTTCACATCGCCTACCAGAATCAGGCGCGTACCCACGGGAACTGCCTTAAGCAGGGACTGAAATAGAAAGATATCCACCATTGACATTTCATCTATGATGATAACGTCCGCCTCCAACGGGTTCTCCTCATTGCGCTCAAAGCGTGCCGTCTTGCCCTCCAATGCGGCCGTGCCGGAAAGTTCTAACAGCCTGTGGACGGTGCGGGCTTCGTATCCTGTCGCCTCCGTCATGCGCTTGGCTGCCCTGCCCGTGGGAGCGGCCAGCAGGATATCCATGCCCTGTGAGAGAAAGTAGCGGATGATCGCGTTGATGGTGGTGGTCTTGCCTGTTCCGGGACCGCCCGAAAGGATAAATACGCCGTTTCTGATGCTCTCCACTACGGATCGCCTTTGCAGATCGTCGAGCGCGATTCCCAAATCCTGCTCCAAAAGTCCGATTTTTTTGTAAAGAGCTTCTTCCTCAGCAGGCAGAAATTCTTCCCTGACATTCAGATCGTGCAGCATCTTGGCACAGGCGAGCTCCGCGTAGTAGAAGGAAGACGCGTAGACCCTGCGCTCGGGGGCGGACACAGTCTGCGGTGCTTCTGATGCGTTCAAAGCAGGTGCAGTCGGCGTCGATGCCAATGCCGTCGGCACGGGCGCGGTTTTAATGACAAGCTTTTTATCCATGGCAAGGTTTTGGAGCTGCGGCTCCATCAGATCTGCGGCAAGCCCGAGTAGTTCGCCTGCGCGGGCCAGCAGCTTTTCCGCCGGCAGATAACAATGTCCCTCGCCGCCTGCCTGCTGTAACGTGTAGAGCAGCCCGCTGCGGATGCGATAGTCCGAATCGGTGTGAATGCCGATTTTGGCTGCGATTTCGTCCGCAATGCGGAAACCGATGCCGGTGATATCCTCCGCCAGCCGGTAAGGATTTTCCCGCATCACGCCGTAAAG
This sequence comes from Lachnospiraceae bacterium UBA7196, assembly GCA_002490835.1. Lineage (GTDB taxonomy): Bacteria > Bacillota > Clostridia > Lachnospirales > Lachnospiraceae > UBA3282. Next base: position 21,337 of record DKUU01000030.1, read on the forward strand.
TCCCATGCCGTACGTTTCGTAGATGCGCAGCGCGAGCGTGTTCCCGATGCCGTAGCCCTGCAAAAAAGTGAGGGCGTCTCTGGCGTCGCGTTTTTCGTAGAGGGAAGCCGCGATCTCTCTGGCTTTTTTCAGGCTGATGCCTTTTACCTCCGCAAGGCGTTCCGGCTCTTCCTCGATGATGCGGTAGGTATCCGCGCCGAAGGCTTTGACGATCCGCCTCGCAAGCGCTTCCCCGACCCCTTTGACCGCACCGGAAGAAAGATACCTCTCCACGCTTGTCTCATCACTGGGTGGGAGGATGGTGTAATGTTCTATTTTAAACTGTTTTCCGTATACCTGATGCGTGGTGTACTCACCGGTGGCCTCAATGGTCTCGCCTTGATCCATCGTTTGAAAAAAACCCACGCAGGTGAGTGATTCCTCCTGCGTGAGTAGATTTAAGACCGTATAGCCGTTTTCCTTATTGCGGAAAATAATGTGCTCGATAAAGCCTTTAATCGTGTCCATAGAACCTCTGAATTTTAGAAACAGATAGAATTACAATCCGTAATTGATCTTTGCCTGCTCGTAAAGCATCTGTGCAAGAGAATTAGACCCCTGCGCTGCGGTCTGCTTGGAAATCTCCTGAACCACATTATCTTTGAAAAAATCGACCATCTGGGAAGCGTAGCCGTCCTCATCGTCGCTGAAGATATCGACGGTCTTTTGCATCTCCTTGTAGACCTGCTCCCAGAGATAGGCCTCAAACTGCTTGCAGGCATCGAAGAGGGCATCGTCCTCTTTGTTTTTCGCCGCGCGGTCGGTGTTCTCCAGCTTTTTCTGGAGATTTTCGGTCATAACGCGGTTGGTGTCGGTCATGTAGTCGGTATAGGCTGCTAAGTTAGTCAGGTCGTTCATGCGTGTTCTCCTCTATGTTTATGAGCCGTTTCATTCGTAACCTGCTTCGCAGCTTACTCATGCGGGCTGTCGCCCTATAAAATTGCGTCTAAGCTGCTTGCTGTATGTAAACATACGCAATCTGCTTATCCACAATTTTGCACGGCTCTTAGCGTTTCAGGTTATTAGCCACTTCCAACATTGAATCGGATGTTGTGATGGACTTGGAATTCATCTCGTAAGCACGCTGCGCCACGATCAGATTAACCATCTCGTTTGCTACATGTACGTTGGAGCCTTCCAGATAACCCTGAATGATGCGACTCTTATCCACATCGGGGGAAGTATCCTCATTGATGGCACGGCCACTGGCATCCGTCACCGCAAAAAGGGTGTCGCCCACTCTCTTCAAACCGCCGGGGTTGTTGAACTGGAAGGTGCCGATGCCAACACCGATAGGCTGGGGGTTATTGGCCTCGTCGGGATAGCAGATCTGCCCGTCCTCCGTAATGGAGAGCTGACTCGCTATGTAACCGGCGGGAAGTACGATGGCACGCCCCGTCAGATCGAGTACCGGAAGGCCGTCCGAGTTCGTTAGCGACATGCGGTTATTGCCTGCCAGAGCCCAAGTGAAATCACCGTTTCTCGTGTAATAGATCTGCCCGTCCTCGCCGCGAAGAGCGAAAAATCCTTCTCCCTCGATGGCAAAAGACGTATCGGAATCGGAGTCTAACAGGCTTCCCTGCGTGAATATCTGATTGATGGAAGAGGTGCGCACACCAAGACCCACCTGAGAGGTCGTCGGTTTCGGATCACCGTTTGCCGTGGTGGTCACGGACTGCAGATTCTGATACAGGAGGGACTTAAACTGCGCCACCTGCGCCTTGTAACCCACGGAATTGACGTTAGCGAGATTGTTCGCTATCGTATCAACGTTTGTCTGCTGTGCATTCATGCCGGTTGCGCCCGACCATAAACTTCTTACCATTGTTCGAATCCCTTCCTTTTGTTTATTTCAGCCTCTATTACAGTTTACCGTTCTGCATTACTGCCTGCTCTAAGGTGTCGTCGTAAGCTGTGATCACCTTCTGGTTGCTTTCATACTGCCTTTGCAGTGCGATCATATTGACCATCTCAGTCACCACCGAGATGTTTGCCATTTCAAGATAGCCCGCATGTATCTGCGTATCGGTCTCCATATCGTCCTTCTCGATCAGCGTCGCGCCGTCGATGGCCGTAAAATAATTCTCGCCGAAACGCTCCAGATAATTATAATCCTCAAAATCCACGATATTAATGGTAGCAACTACGTCGCCGTCCTGTATGATGTCGCCGCTGCGATTGATACTTATGGGGAGCGCAGGGTCAAGGCGGATTCTGCGATTAGAATCGTCCAGCACATAATCTCCGTCCTGCGTCTTCAGATTTCCCTGACGATCCATGGTGAAATTACCGTCTCTGGTGTACATCGTGAAGGTCTCATCCTGCTTATTCGTATACTGTATCGCAAAAAAGCCTCTGTCGGTGAGCGCCAGATCCAGCTCGTTGCCGGTCTCCTTAAGGGGACCTTCCGAGTAATCCACATAATTTTCACCAATCTTTACGCCGAGATTCAGGCCCGTCTTGCGAACTCTCTTTTCCAGATAATTCTCGTTGTAGGGATTATTTACTTCGTCCTGATCGATCGCCCTGTTTCTCGCCAACGGTCTGGGAAGATTTCCCGGCTCCGACAGATCCTTGATCTTGTAGGCAAGCACCGTGTCAAAGGCCTCGCTGGTCGTGCCTTCCTTCTTGAATCCGTTCGTGGTCGAGTTCGCCAGATTGTTAGTCAGGACATCCATCCTGTGCTGCTCGTTGAGCATGCCCGTGTAGGCGGTGTATAGTCCTTTAAGCATATGATATGTTCCTCCATCTATGCCAGTGTTTCTTTTCGTTCAGTCTTCTCTGTAGCCTGCAAGAAACTCCACATATTTTCCGGTCCCGATAGCGACTGCCGTCATGGGATCCTCCGCCGTCATGGTGTTGATGCCGGTCTTGGCTGCGATTAAATCTTCCAGCCCGCGCAGCAGGCTGCCGCCGCCCGTGAGGACAATGCCTCTGTCCGCGATATCCGCCGCCAGCTCGGGGGGCGTCTTTTCCAGCACGCTGTGGATCGTCTCCACGATCTGTACCGTCGTCTCGTGCAGCGCTTCCTCCGTCTCCTCGGAAGAAACCTTTACGGTTCTGGGCAGTCCCGTCACCAGATTACGGCCGCGGACATCCATGTAGTCCACTTCGGGCCGCCGGAATGCGGAACCAATCTTTATCTTCAAATCCTCCGCCGTTCGTTCACCGATCAGCAGATTATGTTTCTTACGCATGTATCGCACGATGGCTTCGTCAAAGTCGTCGCCCGCGATCTTAATGGAGGCGCTGACCACCGTGCCGCCCAAAGAGATTACCGCGATATCGGAAGTGCCGCCGCCGATATCTACGATCATATTGCCGCAGGGCTTTGAAATATCGATGCCTGCGCCGATTGCCGCTGCGATAGGCTCCTCGATGATGGAGACTTCCCTCGCGCCCGCTTGATAGGTCGCGTCTTCCACGGCCTTTTTCTCTACCTCGGTGACGCCGCTGGGTACGCATACCGCGATGCGGGGCTTCCGAAAGCTTTTCTTGCCAAGGGCTTTCTGGATGAAATACTTCATCATTTTCTCCGTCACCTGATAGTCGGAGATAACGCCCTGACGCAAGGGACGGACCGCCACGATATTGCCCGGCGTCCTGCCGAGCATGAGACGCGCGTCTTCGCCGATCGCCTTGATCTTATTCGTATCCCTGTCGAAAGCGACCACGGACGGCTCTTTGAGTACCACGCCTTTGCCGCGGATATATACCAATATACTGGCTGTGCCAAGATCTATTCCAATGTCTGTAAACTGCATGACCTTTCCCCTTCCTGAGAGTATAGCATTATCATTATACCCTCATCTAAGAGGATTTTCAAAGGTTTTTTCAATTTTTTCGAAAAAATTAAAAAACGCCAAAAGCAGAACGGATCCTTCCGCTCTGTTTTCAGCTTCCATGCTTACTTATATATCGGACGGGTGAAGCCGTATCTTAATAGGAAATAATAGGAAATCCAAAAAGACTTTTTCTTGCCCGAAATTATGGTATAGGCTATAATGTCGTTATGAGGAAAGTCAGTGAGCCATAGGCGGCTGCCCTTCATTTTTGGAGGGACTTTTCCCTCCAGACGTAAGAAAGGAGGGATGCCAATGTATATTACATATGCGGATTTGATCCAAATTGGAATATTCATTGTCGTCCTGATTGGACTGTGTTATACGGTCTTCAAGGGTAGAAAATAGCCGCCACTATTCGCAGTAGTGACGGCTAAGCTGTAAAGTTTAGCATTAACTTATTGAGGGTAGCCGCTTCACTGGCCTTCCTCATATAACGAGTATAACATACGCATGCCGCGGTGTCAAACACACCACAGCGTATAACGCATACATCCTGATGCATCAGACGCATAACGCAGCGAATAGGAAAATGCTAAAAATAATCTGACAACAGAAAGGAAACCAAACCATGAAAACACAGGCAGAACTGCAAAGACTTCTTCGCGACATCGATCACAAAGGCTATAAAGCCTACAAGGTTTTGGAAGGAGAGTATGACTTCGGTGCTTACCGCCTCTGCATCGATCATGTGCAGGGCGATCCCTTCGCCACGCCCTCGCGGGTGCGCATTGTATATCGGAATCAGGGCAACATTCCCGCCGCTTACTTTGAGAGCCGGCACAGACGGATCGCCGTAGAAGATTATCTTCTGCGCAGTCTCCACCGGAATCTGCGGGCAGGAGAGGGCAGGGCAGTTAAAGGTTCCGGTAAGAGCGGTCTGGTGACGGCCTGCCGCACAAGTCAGGAAATTCTGGAAACGACCGCTATGCACATAGATAAGGACGCGGTCACGGCCCGCATTGAGGTTGGCTTCCCCGCCTTCGGCCGGACGATCGCGGCGGGAGAACTTTCACAGATCCTCTTTAAGGTCCTGCCGGATCTCAGTGAAAAAACGTTCCGCCTGAATCCGGCTATAAAGCAGTCTTTAGATAAAGTGATTTCTCTGGCGGATGACCAACAGTTTATTCGTGAAAGTCTCGCGGGGCAGGGGCTTGTGGCTTTTGTGGCGGACGGTTCGATCCTCCCCAGAGAAAGCGGTGTCTCCCAACGTCCGATGAAGGATGCGGTGGTATTCAAAAGTCCCGATTCCCTTGCCGTTACATTAACGCTCCCCCATCGGGGCGCAGTGCGCGGTATGGGCATTAAGCGCGGGATCACGGTGATCGCGGGCGGTGGTTTTCACGGGAAGTCCACCCTTTTAAAAGCGCTTGAACGCGGCGTTTACAATCACATTGCCGGGGACGGCAGGGAACTTGTCATTACCGACGAAACGGCCTTTAAACTGCGGGCAGAAGAGCATCGCTGTATTCATGAGACGGATATTTCCCTCTTTATCAACAATCTGCCACAGAAGCGCGATACCACGCGCTTTCAGACGGAAAACGCCAGCGGCAGCACCTCGCAGGCTGCAAATACCGTAGAGGCGTTGGCGATCGGCAGCACGGTGCTTTTGATCGACGAGGACACCTCGGCTACGAATTTCATGGTGCGCGACGGGCGCATGGCGCAGCTTGTGTCCGACGAGAAGGAGCCCATCACGCCCTTTATCCGCAAGATCAGGAGCCTCTATGAGGATATTGGCGTTTCCACGGTGCTGGTGGCTGGAAGCTCCGGCGATTATCTGTCTGTGGCCGACACCGTGCTGCAGATGGACTGTTACGAGACGAAGGATGTGACCGCACGGGCGAAGGAGCTCGCCGTGCCGCTCACGGAAGAGAACGTAAAAGAAACAGACTGGCTGAAAAAGAGGGTTCGCTCCCAAAAAGTCGAAAAGGCGCGGGTGCATGGCTGGGATACCATCAGTCTGGATAAGAACGAGATCGACCTGCGCTATCTGGAGCAGATCGTCGGGGAGAGTCAGACCGCTGCGCTTGCCTACATTTCGCAGTACATTTTAGAACGGCTGGCAGATGGTAAAAAGACGCTGCCCGAATTAGCGAATGCCGCTGCCGATAAACTGGAAAAGGAGGGCGTCCTTTCCATGACGCCGCGCAATTACGGGGCGGGGCCTGCGGCGTATGTGAGGAGGCAGGAGATTCTGGCGTGTCTGGCGAGGTATCGCGTGTTGTAACGACCTGTTTTTAGAAAAATGTGATTATTTGGCCTGAAATATCCAGAAAAATATGATTTTTGAACCTGATTTTTCCAGAAAAATGTGTGAAATTTGATTGTATATTTTGGAAAAATGTGCAATACTAAGATTATAGTAAAGGCATAACATAAACACATGGAAGGGCAGGGGATTTGGTTGAAACGTCATGCGATTCAGGATTTACTAAATTGGAAAACCGCCGAAGACCGGAAGCCGCTGGTATTAAAAGGCGCGCGTCAGGTCGGCAAGACATGGCTCATGAAAGAATTTGGCCAAAATCACTATGCCAATTTTGTATATTTTAACTTTGACGAAGAAGACGAACTGAAGTCGATTTTTGAAACCAATAAGAATCCGCACCGCATCATTGAGCTACTTTCCATCATCGCCGGAGAAAAAATCCTTCCGGCAGAAACGCTCGTTATTTTCGACGAGATACAGGAATGCCCTGAGGCCCTGAACACTCTGAAATATTTCAAGGAAAAAGCCAACGACTATCATGTCATAGCTGCCGGCAGCCTGCTGGGAACACTCCTTGCAAAGCCGAAATCTTATCCGGTCGGCATGGTAAATTTGCTCGACATCTATCCGCTGACATTTGACGAGTTCCTCTGCGCGGTCGAGCCGGCTCTTTATGATTATTATATCAGCATTCAGAAAAACCAGCCGATTGAAGATATCTTCCATAATCGTCTTTTGGAAGCGTATCACTACTACCTTATCATCGGCGGCATGCCGGAATGTGTCGATTCATGGGTCAAATACAAAGACCCCGTAAGAATATCCCAAATACAGCACGAGCTGATTGAAGTGTATGAAAATGACTTTTCCAAGCACAACGGCAAAGTAAACAGCGGGCGCATCCTCATGGTTTTCCGCAGCATTGTCTCGCAGCTTGCCAAACCTAACGAAAAGTTCATGTACGGCGCTGTCCGGGAAGGCGGCCGGGCGCGCGATTTCGAAGAGGCGATCGAGTGGCTTGTCTCAGCCGGTATGCTGGACCGCGTATATAATGTCTCTAAAATGGAGCATCCGCTTTCGGCCTTTGACAGACTGGATCAGTTCAAGCTTTTCCTGTTTGATACCGGGCTTCTCAAATACATGGCCGGTATCGACAACAGCGCGATCCTTTTGAAGTCTGACTACCAATTCAAGGGGCCTCTGACTGAAAACTATTGTTTACAGCAGCTTCGGGGACAGTTTGAGATCGCTCCTCATTATTTTTCCGATAAAAACAGTGAGATCGACTTTGTGCTGCAATATGGCACGGAGATCATTCCCATTGAAGTAAAAAGCGGGGAGGATAAGTCCGCCCCGTCTTTCAAACGCTATATCGCCAATCATCAACCCGAATACGCACTCCGCATTTCCAAGCGCGGTTATCGGAAGGATGGGGCTATTACCAATCTGCCCTTATATCTCGCACGGAGGACGAGGGAGCTGCTATGAATCTCAAATCTATCGGTTGAGCATCTTCTTCACGTAAACGCCGGTATAAGACTTTTTATTCTTCGCAACTTGCTCCGGCGTGCCTTCCGCGATCACGGTTCCGCCGCCGTCGCCGCCCTCAGGGCCCATGTCGATGATGTAATCGGCGGTTTTGATCACGTCCAAATTGTGTTCGATGACGACCACGGTATTGCCGCCCTCGGCCAGCTTGTGCAGGATGTCCACCAGTTTATGCACGTCCGCAAAATGCAGGCCTGTCGTGGGCTCGTCTAAAATATAGATGGTCTTGCCCGTGCTGCGCTTAGAAAGCTCTGTTGCCAGTTTGATACGCTGTGCTTCGCCGCCGGAGAGCGTGGTCGAGGGCTGGCCCAGCTTCACATAGGAAAGCCCCACGTCATTTAAAGTCTCTATCTTTCTGCGGATGGAAGGCAGGTTCTCGAAGAAAGGCACCGCTTCCTCCACCGTCATGTCCAGCACGTCAAAGATGCTCTTTCCCTTGTATTTTACTTCCAGCGTTTCCCTGTTATAGCGCTTGCCGCCGCAGACCTCGCAGGGCACATAGACATCCGGGAGAAAGTGCATTTCAATCTTAATGATACCGTCGCCGCCGCAGGCTTCGCAGCGGCCGCCCTTTACATTGAAGCTGAAGCGGCCTTTCTTATAACCTCTGGCCTTTGCGTCCTGCGTGGAAGCAAAGAGGTCGCGGATCTGGTCGAAAACGCCCGTATAAGTGGCGGGATTCGAGCGCGGCGTCCTGCCGATGGGAGATTGGTCGATATTGATGACTTTGTCAAGTTGCTCAATCCCCAGAATTTCCTTGTGCTTGCCGGGAATCGTGCGCGCACGGTTTAGCTCTCTCGCCAAATGCTTATACATGATCTCGTTTACAAGAGAACTTTTACCCGAACCGGAAACACCCGTTACGCAGGTGAAGACACCGGTAGGGAATTTTACGTCGATATTCTTAAGGTTATTTTCCTGCGCGCCCTTTACCGTGAGCCAGCCGGCAGGCTTCCTACGCATTTTCGGCACGGGGATCTTTAATTTTCCGGAAAGATACTGTCCCGTCACGGATTCCGGCACCTGCATGATCTCCTTTGCCGTACCCTGAGCCACCACCTCGCCGCCGCGGCTGCCCGCGCCCGGACCGATATCCACGATGTGATCTGCCGCCAGCATCGTGTCCTCGTCATGCTCCACCACCAGCAGCGTATTGCCCATGTCCTTTAAGTTTTTAAGCGCCGCGATCAGCTTGTCATTATCCCGCTGGTGTAGGCCGATGCTTGGCTCGTCCAGAATATAGCAGACCCCGACAAGTCCGGAGCCGATCTGCGTCGCCAGACGGATACGCTGGGACTCACCGCCGGAAAGAGAACCCGTGGCACGCGCCAAAGAGAGGTATTCCAATCCCACTTCCATCAAAAAGCCAACCCGCGCCCTGATTTCTTTTAAGACACGTTTCCCGATCAGTTCCTGCTGGGGCGTGAGCTTCATTTCCCCGATAAACTCATGTAATTTCGCAATGGAAAAGGAAGTGATCTCATATATATTTTTATCGCAAATCGTGACCGCCAGTGACTCCTTTTTCAGACGCATCCCCTTACATTCTTTACAGGGCGTGAAGCGCATAAAACTCTCGTATTCCTGCTTGCTCCATTCGGAGCCGGTCTCGCGGTAACGCCGCTCCACATTTTTGATTAGTCCCTCGAAGACCACGGGGTAAACGCCGCTGCCGCGCTGCCCTTCGTAGCGCACATTCACACTTTTGTCCGTACCATTGATGATGATGTCCTGCACATATTCCGGCAGTTCCCCAAAAGGTGTTTTCAGGCTAAATTTAAATTCCTTTGCCAAAGCCTTTAAGATCGCATTGGTAAAACTGCCCTCGGCACCGCTAGACTGCCAGCCCAAAACGGCAATCGCCCCGTCTTCTAAACTGATACGCTTGTCAGGTATCATCAGGTCCACGTCGAACTCCATCTTATACCCAAGGCCGAAACAGACAGGACACGCGCCGAACGGATTATTAAAGGAAAAGCTTCGCGGTTCGATTTCGCTGATGCTGATACCGCAGTCCGGACAGGCAAAGCTTTGGCTGAACTGGAGGGGTTCGCCGTCAATCACGTCCAAGGTCATCAGTCCTTCCGCCAGTGCGAATACATTTTCCACGGAATCTGTCAGACGCCGCTCAATGCCTTCTTTTACCACAAGGCGGTCCACCACGATCTCGATATTATGCTTGAAATTCTTTTCTAATTTAAAGTCTTCGGCTTCCTCTGTCAGATCGTAGAGATTGCCGTCCACCCGCACGCGCACATAGCCGCTGCGGCGCGCGCGCTCAAAGACTTTCGCGTGTTCACCTTTGCGCCCCCGCACCACAGGAGCAAGGAGCTGGATCTTGGTACCCTCTGGCAGCGCCATCACCTGATCCACGATCTGATCGACGGTCTGCCGCTTGATTTCCTTGCCGCAGTTCGGACAGTGCGGGATGCCGATGCGCGCGTAGAGGAGACGGAAATAATCGTAGATCTCCGTCACCGTCCCTACCGTGGAGCGCGGGTTTCTGTTCGTTGATTTCTGATCGATGGAAATAGCGGGAGAGAGGCCGTCGATCCGCTCCACATCCGGCTTCTCCATCTGCCCCAAAAACTGTCTCGCATAAGAAGAGAGGGATTCCATGTAGCGTCTTTGTCCCTCCGCGTAGATCGTATCAAAGGCAAGGGAAGATTTCCCTGAACCCGACAGCCCCGTAAGCACCACAAATTCATTTCTTGGAATATCCAGATCGATTCCTTTTAAGTTATGTTCGTTCGCGCCCCGGATTTTGATATACTCCCGCGGGCGCATCTTTATTGTGTCTGACATGATAACTCTCCTTTTTTATCCTTCTGACTACTGTAATATTGTGCAAATAACAGTTTATTTATCAAAATCCCGCAATTTGATTTTCAGCTCCACCATCTGATCCCGCAGCTCGGCTGCTGCCTCGAAGTTCAGATCCGCCGCTGCGCGCCTCATCTGCTTCTCCACATCCTTGATGAGCTTCTCCAGTTCCGCTTTACTCATGGATTCCGGATCCTTCTCGAAGCGCTGCTGCTCCTTGGCAATGGTCTTAGAAATGCTGATCAGGTCGCGTACTGCCTTTTGGATCGTGGTGGGTGTGATGCCGTGCGCTTCGTTGTAGTCCTGCTGCAGACTGCGGCGTCGGTTTGTCTCCGTGATCGCAGTGTGCATCGAATCCGTCATGTCATCTGCGTACATGATGACCCGTCCTTTTGCGTTTCTTGCCGCACGTCCGATGGTCTGGATCAGAGAAGTGGACGACCGCAGAAAGCCCTCTTTGTCGGCGTCCAGTATTGCCACCAACGCGATTTCCGGGATATCAAGGCCCTCGCGCAAAAGGTTGATGCCCACCAGCACATCAAACACGTCAAGGCGCATATCGCGGATGATCTGGGCGCGTTCCAGCGTGTCGATATCGGAGTGCAGATATTTCACACGCACGCCCACTTCGTTCATATAAGAAGTCAGGTCCTCCGCCATCCGTTTCGTCAACGTGGTCACCAAGACTTTGCCCTTGTCGGCCACCACCTGATTGATCTCGGAGATCAGGTCGTCGATCTGCCCCTCTACGGGCCGCACGCACACTTCCGGATCCAAAAGCCCCGTAGGCCGGATGATCTGCTCTGTGCGGAAAAGCTCGTGCGCCGCCTCATAATCCGAGGGCGTGGCAGAGACAAAGAGCATCTGGTCGATGTGACTTTCAAATTCCTCAAAGCACAGCGGTCTGTTGTCAAGCGCCGAAGGCAGGCGAAACCCGTAATCAACCAGCGTATTCTTGCGCGAACGGTCTCCTGCAAACATCCCCCGTATCTGCGGGATCGTCATGTGGGACTCGTCGATGATGATGAGAAAATCATCCTTAAAATAATCGAGCAGCGTAAAGGGCGGTTCGCCTTCCGCCATGCCGTTTAGATGCCTCGAATAATTTTCAATGCCCGAACAGAACCCCGTCTCCTTTAGCATCTCCACGTCAAAATTCGTCCGTTCGGAGATGCGCTGCGCTTCCAGAAGCCTGTCCTCCCCTTTGAAATACCGGATCCGGTCGGCTAGTTCTTCCTCTATCATATCGCAGGCCTTGACGATCTTCTCCCGTGCCACGACATAGTGGGAAGCCGGAAAGATCATCACGTGCTCCAAGATCGCATGTACCTGTCCTGTCAGCGGATCCGTCTCCGCGATCCGGTCGATCTCATCCCCGAAAAACTCAATGCGGATCAGGTAATCGCCGCCCTGCGCCGGATAGATTTCCAGCACGTCGCCCCGCACGCGGAAGCAGCAGCGGTCCAGATCCATGTCGTTTCTGTCATACTGCATCTCGATCAGGCCACGGATCACCTCGTCCCTGTCCTTGGTCATGCCCGGCCGCAGGGACATACTCATGCCCATGTATTCTTCGGGACTGCCGAGGCCGTAGATGCAGGAGACGCTGGCAATCACTACCACATCACGCCGCTCCGTCAAAGAAGCTGTGGCCGAGAGCCGTAGCTTGTCGATCTCATCATTGATGGAAGAATCTTTCGCGATGTAAGTGTCTGTGGAAGGCACATAGGCCTCCGGCTGATAGTAGTCGTAATAGGACACGAAGTACTCGACGGCGTTTTCCGGAAAAAATTCCTTAAACTCACCGTAAAGCTGGCCCGCCAATGTCTTATTGTGGGCTATGACCAGTGTGGGCTTATTCAGTGCCTGTATGATATTCGCCATCGTGAAGGTCTTGCCCGACCCCGTCACGCCTAAAAGCGTCTGAAATTGATTCCCTTTTCGAAAGCCCTCCACCAACGCTTCGATGGCCTGCGGCTGGTCGCCTGTGGGAGCGTATTCCGATACGAGCTTAAAGTGGTCCATATGATTAGCTTCTCCTTTTCATCAGCAGATAAACTCCCAGTGCGCACGCCGCGATCACGACCGCCACAATGCCAAGGATGATGCGCCCCTGCCTCTGTTTCTGCGCCTTTTCCTGCGCTGCCGCTTTTTCGGCCTCGGCCTTTTCCTGTTCCAGCCGCTCCTTTTCCTGTTCTACGCGCGCCGCCCGCTCAGCTTCGGCCTTTTCTTTCTCCAGCCGCTCTTTCTCCTGCTCTATGCGCGCCGCCCGCTCGGCTTCCGCCTTCTCTTTCTCCAGCCGCTCTCGTTCCATGCGTTCTCGTTCCATCTTTTCGCGCTCTGCTTTTTCAGCCGCTTCCTTTTCTTTTTGCGCCGTGCTTTGATCGTCTTTTTTATTGGAAGGATCGTCTTTCTTTTCGGATGTGTTCTGATCCGGTTTTACAGTGTTCTCATTCTGGCCTGTTCCGCTGCCGTCAGCCGGGTCCTGCGCGGTCTGGTTCTGATTTTGACCGGTCTGCGTCTGCGCCGGATCGGGCTCAAATTCCGCAGAGATGGTGTGATCCCCGCGCACATCGGTAAAATTATAGGAGGTGGCGGCGCCGACCGCGGTCCCGTCCACATATACCATGCGGACACGGTATCCCTTGTCCGGTGTGATCGCGTAGCCAATCCATGAACCCACAGGAACAGGACTTGCCCCTGTAGGCGTGATGATCCCGCCGTTTGACAGCAGCGAAGCCGTGACCGTGTAAGTCTTCGGGGGTTCCTTTTCAAAGACGGCCGTCAGATTCCTGTCTCCGGTGATATTTTCTAAAGTAAACTCCTGATTATTATTGACGCTTTTATCGTTTTCTTTCCATTCTACAAAACGCCAGCCTTCTTTAGGCGTTGCCTTGACTGTCATATTCTCTCCGGCGTTCACCGTCTTGCTTTCGGTGGCTGTGCCGCCGTTTGCATCGTTTACGGAGATATTGACCCGATAAGTAGCAGTCTGGACAACAGCCAGTGCCGTCGCAGAATAGGCGCTGTCCTGCCGGGATACCGCCTTTACCACGAGGCTCGACGCTCCCTCGTCCGCGGCCACGTTCAGTACGCCCTTGCTGTCGATAAAGGTGCTTTGGCTGGTCTGACCGCTGACGCTCCACACGACTTCGCTGCTGTAATCGTTCTCGCCAGTCACAGTGGCGGAGAATGTACAGGTTCCATTTTTTGTGACGACAGCCGAACCCGGAGAGATCGCTACCGAGTGGATTTTCGATGGTTCCTGAGAGGCCGCAGCGCAGGGAAATCCCGCTGCCAGAAACAGGATTGCCGCTATGTAAATTTTAATACCATATCTGATTTTTTTTCTCATGACAATATCATATCAGAGATTGCGCCGCTTGTACATACCAAATCGAACTTTTGTTCTTTTTTTAGAAAATAGGAAAAAGATAGAATTATAGAACTACGGTCTGATTTCTAAAATCATAAAGAGTGTTTCTGTTTATCCCCCACGCTGATTTCACGGCCAATCTGCACTTCGATCATCTGCAGTGCAGTATCCGCAATAATCGTGTGCGGTGTGCCCGCCTTCATGCTAAGGACATCTCCGACACAGACCTTTTGCTCTTTCCCGTCAAGAATGGCACGGCCTTCGCCCTCAATTACAGTCCAGACCTCGTCGCGTCTGCCATGACTGTGGTAATTCATCTGATGTCCCGCGTTCAATGTGACCTTGATTGTCATACTGCCTTCCTCGATATCGATCACGCGGAAGCTTCCCCACGACTTTTCCGCAAACATGATCTGCTGGTCGATCGCGTCTACAAAAGGTTTGATATAGCTGGACTGCGCCTTGTCCGATACAAGGATGCCCTCGGGACTTGCGGAGACTACCACATCCTGTAAGCCCATGCAAAGTATCGGCACATCCAGTTCGTTCACCACATGCACATTGTCACAGGTTTCATTCAGGATAGCCTTGCCGATGCTTTCGCTCTCCATCGCTTCCGTCAGCGTATTCCATGTTCCCATATCCTTCCACATACCGCCAAAGCGCATGACATCGATAAGGGATTCGTGTTCCGCCACCGCGTAATCAAAACTGATCTTCTCAAGGCTCTCATAGGAATCATAAAGTTCCTGATAATTTCCGAAGGGAATCAGTTCATGCGCTCTATTCAGTACATAGCCAAGGCGAAAAGCAAATACGCCGCCGTTCCAGAGAGCGCCTTTTTCGATATAAGTTTTTGCCGTTTCCTCGTCGGGCTTTTCTTTAAACATGGAAACTCTGCTGAATTTGTTTTGATCCTGTGGAATTATGTAGCCGTATTTCGCGCTGGGATAAGTCGGCTCGATACCCATAAGCACAAGGTTTGCTGCGCCGGATACCGCCCTTTCTCCCAGCATTTTCAGGGCCGCAAAATAGTCCCGTTCCACATAAGGATCAACGGGGCAGACCACCACGGCTTCCTCTTCGGAAACGCCCTGTACGTCGTGCAGATAGGCCGCCGCAAGCGCAATCGCCGGAAAAGTGTCCCGTCTGCACGGTTCTACGGAAATGCCGACGGCTGTCCCCAACTGGTTGTGAATCGCCGAAACCTGAGACTTCGACGTGGCAATGGTGACCGTAGCATTCGGATCCTGTTCGCGAATCTGGCGATAGACCCGCTGTACCATGGATTCGTATTCGCCGGAAGCGGTCTTAAATATTTTGATAAACTGTTTGGAACGTGTGTCGTTGGAGAGTGGCCACAGGCGTTTGCCCGATCCGCCCGATAAAAGGACTATGTTCATGGGGAACTCCTTTCTGCTACAAGTTTGCGAAGCAGCTTATTTTGCCGCTTCGCTTCCTACTTTATTGACAAGAGGCAGACCGTTTTCCAATGCGTAGGCGTTTTCCAGCGTCACCTTTGCAATGGCCTGCATGGCTTCCTTCGTAAAGAATCCCATATGGGAAGTGATCAGTACATTGGGGAAAGTCATCAGTCGCGCAAGGTTTTCGTCCCGCATGATCTCATTAGACTTATCCTCATAAAAGATACCTTCTTCCTCTTCGTAGACGTCCAATCCCACGCCGCCGAATTTTCCGGCGACCAGACCGTCGATCAGTGCGTCCGTGTCGATCAGCGCACCTCTGGAAGTGTTTACCAGATATACGCCGCTGCGCATTTTTTCAATAGTGTGTTCATTGATGATATGCCTTGTCTCTGAAGTCAGAGGACAGTGCAGAGAAATCACGTCAGACCGCGACATCAGTTCATCTACGGAAACATATTCCGCTTCAAGGGATTTGTTCGGATAAGGATCGTAGGCCAAAACTTCCATGCCGTAACCGTTGCAGATGCGGATCATTGCCTGCCCGATTTTACCGGTTCCGATCACGCCCACGGTCTTTCTGTAAAGATCGACGCCCATCAGGCCGTTTAGGCTCATATTAAATTCTCTGGTGCGGTTATATGCCTTGTGCGTAAAGCGGTTGACGGTCATCAGCATAGTCATGGCAAACTCCGCAACGGCCTCCGGAGAGTAGCTTGGCACCCTGAGTACCTGTATTTTTTCTTCCGCCGCCTTCACGTCCACATGGTTGAAACCGGCGCTGCGAAGCAGGATTGCCTTTACGTGCATATCGTAGAGCTGATCGATCATAGCGGCGTTCACATAGTCGTTTACAAAGATACAGACCGCGTCATAACCTTTCGCCAGTGAGACGGTCTCTTCGTGAAAGGGCGCTTCAAAGAAATGAATCTCAAAGCCGTACTCCTTCCCCATGGGTTCAAACCAGATTTTATCGTAGGGCTTTGTACTGAAAAATGCAATTTTCATGTTTGACGTTCTCCTTTTATGTTTCATTTGAGATTTGTTTGAAATGTAGTTCCGTTTCAGCTTTATTCTCGCAAGAACTAGTATATGCAGAAGAACGGGAAACATCCGCTATCTTTTTAAGGATTTTCAATAGAATCAGGGAAACAGCTTCTCCCAAAATTCGCTTGCGCTTTCCTTCAGGCTCTCGATGAACCCCTGCTTTGCACCCGCGGCGGCGCTTTCTACTGCGTCGGAAATCGCTTTATCGGCCTGTTCCACCGCGTTGTCCAAGACTTCGTCAGCTTGTTTCACAACATCACCGATCGCCTCGTCAGCGCGCGAAACGACGTCTTCTATGGCCTCATCGGCCTTCTTGACGGCATCTTGTCCGGCTGCCTTTGCCTGACCGGCAATATCGTTGGCACTCAGTTGAGCGGCATTTTCGTCCGCCTCCGCGTCGATGATTTTCAGGGCAGGCTCCGCCTCCCCGCGCGGAGTCGTGAGGGCCAGATATGCCACGCAGACGATCGCGGCAAGGCATATGAGTCTCAGAAGTTTTTTCATTTAAGATATCCTCTGTAAAATAAAGCGGTAGATATCGCCGTACACCTGTTCTTTATCGGATTCGTTCAAAATCTCGTGGCGGTCACCGGGATAGAGCTTCATCTGCACATGCTCCATGCCCAGCGCCTCGAAAGAGTGAAATACTTTTTCCACGCTCTTTCCGTAATCGCCCACAGGATCGTCCTGTCCGGATACGAAGAGAATGGGAAGGTTTTTAGGCATTTGCGCAAGCCTTTCCTCGTCATAGAGGTTTAGGATCAGCCGCATCAGGGTCTTGAAACCGTTGGCGGTAAAGACAAAGTTACATAAAGGATCCGCCTGAAAAGCTTTTACATTCTCGACATTTACGCTGACCCAGTGGCCGGAATCTTCCGGTCCCGCCGTAAACCGACTGTTATAGATGCCAAAGAGCGCCTTGTCCATTCCTTTACAAACGTATTTAGAGCCTCTGAGGATACACAGAAGCGAAGCCTGCAGCCAGCCGAGTCTTACCGCGCGCTTGGGCTGCATACCCGTCCCCATGATAATGGCGCCGTCGATGCCGTTTCCGTAACGCGTCAGATAGTTGCGCAGGATGAAAGACCCCATGCTGTGCCCCAGAATGATATAGGGGATGCCGGGATACTGTTCCTGCATCATCTTTTTCAATCGATGTTCGTCCCGCACCAGAACAGTATCCGCGTCTTCCTCGCAGAAATACCCTCTGGGTTCTCCTTCGGATACAGACAGACCGTGTCCCAGATGGTCGTCGCCCACCACGAGGATGCCCTTTTTCGCCATCGCCAGCGCAAATGCTTCATAGCGTCCGATATGCTCGGTCATGCCGTGTACGATTTGTAAAATGCACACAGGCTGTTCCGTCTCCGGAACCCATTTTACAGCATGCAGTTTGTGTTCGCCATCCCGCGAACCGAAGTAAAATTCCTCTTTTTTAATCATCAGCATATCTCCGCTCCCGTTGGCATAAACCGCTCAGGGGTCATCACAGCCAGATTTCCGTCCTCGTCCGCCGCGCTTAAGATCATACCCTCAGACATCATGCCTGCAATCTCTCTTGGTTGCAGATTGGTGAGTACCATCACGCGTTTACCGATCAGTTCTTCCGGCTTATAATACTGCTTGATACCGGAGAGAATCTGGCGTTTGGCAGAGCCCACCTGTATCTCAAATTTCAATAATTTTTTAGACTTCGGCACTTCCTCGCAGGAGAGTACCAGACCTACCTGAAACTGGCATTTATCAAAATCATCGTAGGTGATCTCTGCCTTCGGATCAAGGTCCACCGGTTTTTCGTCGGAAGCCGCACCGGATTCGGAAGTATCCGCCGTGCTGTCTTCGCTTAAGCCAGCTGCCGCGCGTCTGTCCGCAAACATTTTTTCCACCTTTTCCATCACTTCCGCAAGGTCCTGTCTCGCAAAGAGGATTTCCGGCGTCTGTGTCACCTGCGTGCCGGAAGGATAGAGCGTGGATGCCGTCGCGGCATCATTCTTTGCCGCGCATTCCTCCAGTACGGAAAAGTCGATCAAAGGCGCGTTCATCTGCTTTGCAATCTGCTTTGCAGTCTCAGGCATAAACGGTTCCAGAAGGGAAGCGCCTGCCATGATCGCGTTGGAAAGGTTATAGAGGACGGTTGCCAGTCTGTCCTTTTTCGATTCATCCTTTGCTAACGCCCAAGGCATAGTCTCATCGATATATTTGTTACTGCGCTTAAAGAGGACAAAAATTTCTGTGATAGCGTCCGCCACCCGCAGCTCGTCCATCTTTTTGATCACGCGGCTGTAGGTGTCCGTAAGCACGTGAAAGAGGTCTGTATCCACATCTTCCGCGCCCGCGTCCACGCCGATTTTTTTGTTTTCTACAATACCGCCAAAATATTTATTGCTCATGGAGATGGTGCGGTTCACCAGATTGCCCAGCGTGTTTGCCAGATCGGAATTTAAGCGTTCCACCATCAGTTCCCATGTGATAACGCCGTCATTCTCAAAAGGCATTTCATGCAGGACGAAGTAACGCACCGCGTCCACGCCGAAAAAGTCGATCAGATCGTCCGCGTAAATCGTGTTGCCCTTTGATTTACTCATCTTGCCGTCATTCTGTAAGAGCCACGGATGGCCGAATATCTGCTTTGGCAGCGGCTCGCCGAGCGCCATCAGGAAGATGGGCCAGTAGATCGTGTGGAAGCGGATGATATCCTTTCCAATCAAATGCAGGTCCGCAGGCCACAGTTTCTTATACTGCTGCGTGCTTTCTCCCTCCGCGTCGTAGCCGATGCCGCTGATATAGTTTGTCAGCGCATCCAGCCACACATAGACGACATGTTTGCTGTCAAAGTCCACGGGGATGCCCCATGTAAACGATGTCCTTGAGACGCACAGATCCTGCAAGCCCGGCAACAGGAAATTATTCATCATCTCATTTTTGCGGGAGACGGGCTGGATAAACTCGGGATGCGCGTTGATGTGCGCGATTAGCCGGTCCGCGTACTTGCTCATTTTAAAGAAATAGGCCTCTTCCTTCGCAGGCTTTACCTCTCTGCCGCAGTCAGGACACTTTCCGTCCACAAGCTGGGATTCTGTCCAGAAGGACTCGCAGGGCGTACAGTAAAGCCCTTCGTAGGAGCCCTTATAAATGTCTCCCTGATCGTAAAGTTTCCTAAAGATTTTCTGTACCTGCTTCTCGTGGAAGTCGTCGGTGGTGCGGATGAATTTATCGTAGGAAGTGTCCAGAGAGTCACAGATTCTGCGAATCTCTCCGGCCACTTTATCTACGTACGCTTTTGGCGTAACGCCTGTCTCCTGTGCTTTTAATTCAATTTTTTGTCCATGCTCGTCCGTTCCCGTCTGAAAGTAGACGTCGTAGCCGTCCTTTCTCTTAAAGCGGGCGATGCTGTCCGCCAGCACGATCTCGTAACTGTTGCCGATGTGGGGCGTGCCGGAAGTGTAGGCAATCGCCGTCGTGATATAATACTTTCCCTTGCTCATAGTCTGCTTCCTTTCACATTTCCTTCTAACATTTCAGTCTAACGTATAGGGGCGGGATTGTCAAATATTATACTGGACATGCAGCCTTTCTTTGGGCTTTCCCGTCGGCTTTCTGCAGCATGCGGTCTTCCGGAGTCTGACAGGCTAGTAAACCAGATAGGAAGTTTGAAGGTTTATGTTGGAGATCTTTGTTCCGGCTTTTAATTTTGGAATATAATACAGGCAGCCGTTTACAGTGTATCCCAGATTTCCGTCATCGCAATGCTGATTGACAGCTTTTAAAAGTTTAAAGGAAACATAGTCCTGATCGTCCATCGGTGTAAAATTAGGCATGGTGTCTTTGGACGATCCCGTATAAAGAAATACATCCGTCAGATCGTTTTCCACAACATAATCTTTAACACCTGAAGCGTTTGCTAAACGCAGTCCGGTTACTTTTCCGTTTTTGCTGCTGTTTTCTATGGTGATCAGCATACTCATGTAATTATCTGCTTTGCTGGTACATAAGTTGCTGATCACGGTTCCCTTTGTTAATTTAGAGATATAATACATATCCCAATTATAGAAGAGATGGCCGGCCCATGTCCCCTCATTTTGGACAATGTGTTTTATCGGTTCACCGGAGCTTAATATAGGGGTTGTGCGGGAGTTTACCCGTGAAAAACAGAGAAAGACGTCTGTCATATCTTCCTGCACAATATACTTGTCTGAGCCGCTGTTCATAGGAATGATCCGCGCTTTGTTTACATCGTCGGGATTATCCGGTTTGTTGTCGTCGTTATCATTATTCCCGCCCTGATCGTCGGTGCCTTTCTGATATCCCTGATCATGATAGGCTTTATTATCGCCTCCCGTCCCCAAAATCAAGCGCCCGTTTACCCATGCAGCCGTGCCGGCGGAAAGATTTTCCGCCGTGGCAGCCTGAATACAGATTTCTTCCGAATCCGCACGTTTATCGGTATGCAGCATACCGGCCGCGTCCTTATAGAGCGTTGCTCCTGACCCCATTCCATAGGCCGCAGAATCTGTGGGAATGGTCTGACTGGCCGCAATGCCTTCTAAAATTACGTCGAAGGAAAGCGAAAGGGGATCCGTTTCATTAGCAGATAACGGTTTTTGATGCACGGCATAAATACCGGTATCACTTGTGAGCGGCGTTCCTTCCGGACTTTTCGAAAGGTAGGTGCCTATGGTGCCCAGCTGTTGCGTTACCCGTACCTTAAACGAGTCCAGTCTGTCCGCCAGCGTATACAGATCCGCCGAGTCGATCACCACGCTATTGGTTCCCTCCCGGTAGCGGATAGCCCCCTGAGAATGCAGGCTGTTTTTGGTGGCAGCGGAAGTGTCCGATGCCGTCGCGACCATGCAGACGCTGAAAAGCATACCCAATATAAGTGTTGCTGATATTAATCTTTTGATTTTAGTTTTCTTCATTGCTATTATAATCCTCCTTCTATCCCTAGTGTTGAAGAGTTCCCCGTATCAGACGGATCGGTCTCTTCCGGCATATCTCCCGCATCAGGCGCTTCCGGTTCTTCGGATTCACCAGTATCATCTCCTGTGTCAGGCAGATCGGGTATTTCCGGTCCTTCGGACTCACCGGAATCGTCTTCCGTATCAGACGGATCGGTCTCTTCCGGTTTTTCGGATTCATCGGGATCGTCCCCTGTATCAGGCGGATCAGGTGTTTCCGGTTCCTGAGGCGCGTCTTCAGTATCGGGTGAATCTGACGGGTCGGTCTTTTCCGGCTCTTCGGATTCGTCCCGCACATCCGGGGATTCCGAATCGTCCTGTGTTTCACAGTTTCCGCAGATACAAACGCGTCGGCCTTCATCGTCCGTGTAATCAAAACTGCAGATTTGCTCTATTTGAAATCCGCAGTCATAGCAGATTTGTTTGTGATGCAGCTTATCTTCGTTCATCTCATAATACCAGACGTAATGTTCCTCAACGAACGGTTCGCAGCCCTGACAGTAGGACGTTTTGTCCAGAGCACATCTGATTTGATGACTCGTTTCGTCCGCTGGTTCGCAGATCATGGTATGCGACTGTTCCATGCACCATTGATAACCGCAGACACAGGTATAGCGTTTGCCGGCATAGGTTTTTCCCTCGTAAAAAATCGTATCGCGTTCCCAACGGTCGATTCTGTGAGGACTCGTCAGGTCACCGTTTTCTTTGCAGTCCGCGCAGTGTCTGGTGTGCGTTTTTTCATTGATCTGGCAATATTCCCAATGATGGGTGTGCGTGTAACATACGGGATCAAAGCATTGTTCCGGTATGGTAGAAATCTTTTCTTCCAGCAAAAGAATGTCCGCTGCATACAGGCTGGCGCCGCCCCGGGTTCCCCCGTAGACCAGATTTCCGTGAGAGGCCAGTGCTCTTGCTGACGCTGCCTGTACATCCGGCATCCCTGATGTGAAGAACAAAAGAGTGAGCAGAAGAAATGCCTGCAAAAAATGTTTTTTCAGTCTTTTGCGCTGTATTTTTGTCAGGTTTCTCATGGATTCACCTCCCCAGCGGACGGCATCAGGTGGAGGGTATTGGAGTCCTGCTCATAGCGGTAGAAGAGTGCGCTGCGTGAAAGAGCCTCCATTTTATCTTCCAGTTTCTTGTCTGTATCTTCTAATTTTTTGTCCTTATCTTCCAACCTTTTGTCCGTATCCTCCAGTTTTTTGCTTTTTTCCTCCATCTGCTGCAGGGCTTTATTCATATCTTGTTCCAGCTGCTTCACACTTATAGAAAACTTTTCCAGCTGCGCGTCAAGTTCCTTTATATTTTGATCAACCGCTTTATCCAGATTCCGCTGTACTGCGGATAATTCCTTCCAAAGTTTTTCATCCTCTGTTTTCAGCGACGCGACCGATTCCCGTATGCCCGTAATCTCCGTGTAAGTCCGGGAAATCTCTGTGCGGACATCCTTGATCTGCGTTTGCAGGGCGGGGAGTTTTTCACGGTCCACCGTCTGCATCATATTGCTTAACTCTGTCAGCTTACTTTCCATCTGTCTGACATTTTCTGTCGCTTTTTTCACGGAACTTTCCAGAGTATTCAGTTTTTCTTTACTTGTCGTGTCGGTTTCGCTTCGTTCGACGATCACTTTGGAGACTTCCTTTTCCACGGTTTCCATGGTCTTTTGCAATTCCTGTACCTTTTCTTTCAGTGCGTCTGTGTCCGTCAGGTATTCCTGCCGCAGAGCGTCGTCGGCACTCTGGGACAGATATTCTTTCATCTTTTCCTCATAAGTAGCGGCGACAAGCCCCTGCGCTTCCTCCTCCATACTCGTAAGCAGCTCGCTTTCCTGCAGAAGTTTTGCTTTTTCGGCAGCTTCCTTTTCCTTCTTTTCATGGGCGGTATAGCCCCACCAAAAGAGCAGCAGCAGTACTACGATAATTACCGCGACCGCGGCTATCACCGCAAAAGAGAGTTTGTCCTCCCGGCACTCCGGATCCTCGCGCTTCTCACTTAAATAATCTGACACTTTTGTCATAAATTCTCGCATAGTTACCTCCTTTTATAAGTGTTTACTTGTTCTGTTTTCAAGGTTCTTTCGCAAAATTTGGAATGATGCGGCGATTCGCCATGGATCCGTACATAGTACGGAATAAAGTATACTTTAAGGTGACTCCAAAGATTGTATACTTACGATATCAAAGAATCGTTGGTATTACAATATTGGAATGATGCACAATTTTTAAACAAATAAAAAGCCAGAGGACGCTTTTATATATGATGCGCTCTGACTTTTTCTGTCACAAACGGTATTACGTGCTATAAAATTTATGTTCAATATGTTAAAATCTCGTAACCGTCTTCGGTTACGGCCAGCGTCACTTCCCATTGCGCGGAAGGCAGCCCGTCATCGGTGTAGACTGTCCAACCGTCCTCATCGTCAATGTAGATATTTGCTTTTCCCATATTGACCATGGGCTCGATGGTAAAGACCATGCCGGGTACCATCAGCATCTCCGTGCCTTTTCTCGTCACATAGCTGACAAAGGGCTCTTCGTGAAATTCTAAGCCAATGCCATGACCGCCGATTTCCCGCACGATAGAATAGCCGTGCTGTTTCGCGTAATCGTTGATGGCCTGCGCCATATCCCCCAGAAAATTCCAAGGTTTTACCTGCTTCAGGCCCACGTCGATGCACTCCCTTGCCACCTGCACGAGGTTTCGCGTCTCTTCCGGTACATTGCCCAGCATGAACATTCGCGAAGAATCGGAAAAGTAACCGTTATAAATAGTAGAAACATCCACGTTGACAATGTCGCCGTCTTTTAAGAGGCGGTTTGCATCGGGAATGCCGTGGCAGACCACTTCATTAATAGAAGTGCAGACGCTTTTCGGATAGCCGTCGTAACCGAGCGGCGCGGCGATCCCGCCCATCGCTTCCGTCATTTCGCGCACGATCCTGTCGATCTCTTCCGTACTCATGCCGATACAGATCTTTTTCTCGATCTCATCCAGAATGGCAATGTTCAATTTGCTGCTTTCGCGGATGCCCTGTAATTGTTCGGGGGTCTTTAAGATATCGTGGCTTGGCACGATACATCCCTTGAGCTCATAGCTTTCGATCTTTTCGTCCATTGCCATGTGGCAGGATTTATATTTTTTTCCGCTGCCGCACCAGCATGGGTCGTTTCTTCCTAATTTTTTCATGTCATGTCATCTCCGAATAGATTATAACACAATCTTTGAAAATGTAAATCTTATCGGAAAATATTGATTGCGCATCCGTGAAAGATAGGATAGAATGAAATAATTGATGCAAAAACAGGGCGGAAACGGAGATTATCATGGAAAAAACAAGAAAGAAACAGAATCCTTTCATAGGCGACAGGGCGTTTTATAAGATGGTACTCCTCATCGCCGTCCCCATTATGGTGCAAAACGGTATCACGAATTTTGTGGGGTTACTGGATAATATCATGATCGGGCAGATTGGTACGGAACAGATGTCAGGCGTGGCGATTGTAAACCAGCTCCTCTTTGTCTATCAGCTTTGCCTGTTTGGCGCCGTGTCCGGCGCCGGTATTTTTACGGCACAGTATTTCGGACAGAAGAATCCGGAAGGCGTTCGCCATACTGTCCGTTTCAAGCTTTGGATCGTCATGGTGATTACACTTATCACGGTTTTGTTGTTCCTGCTTACGGGGGACAGTCTGATTTCCGTTTATCTGCAGGGAGACGGTACCGCTGAGAGTGCTGCGGCTACGCTTTATTACGGCAGGCAGTACCTTGCTATTATGCTGCCCGGCCTGATTCCTTTTGCGCTGATGCAGGTCTATTCCAGCACACTGCGGGAATGCGGACAGACCGTACTGCCCATGAAGGCGGGTGTGATCGCCGTCTTTGTAAATCTGGTCTTAAATTACATATTGATCTATGGGAAACTTGGCCTGCCGGCGCTCGGCGTACAGGGTGCGGCTCTGGCCACCGTTGCGTCCCGCATCGTGGAGGCCGCCGTTGTACTGATCCACACGCACACGCATCGGGAGGAAAATCCTTTTGTGGAAGGACTTTACGCAACTTTGAAAGTTCCGGCAAATCTCATGACAAAGATCATCGCGAAAGGGACGCCCCTCCTTTTGAATGAGACCCTTTGGGCCGCGGGTATCGCTATGCTCACGCAGTGTTATTCCACGCGGGGGTTAAGCGTCATTGCTGCCCTTAATATCTCCAATACGATCAATAATGTGTTTAATATTGTTTTTATTGCATTGGGCGACTCGGTTGCCATCATTGTTGGCCAGCTTCTGGGAGCGGGAAAAATGAAAGAAGCGAAAGATACGGATACCAAAATGATTGCTTTTTCGATTTTCAGCTGCACGTTGGTAGCTCTGGTGATGCTTGTGCTGGCGCGGTTTTTCCCGCTCCTTTACAAGACAGACGGCGAGGTGCGCGCCCTTGCGGCCCGCTTTATTATGATTACAGCCCTTTTCATGCCTCAGAATGCCTTCCTGCATGCGTCCTATTTTACGCTGCGCTCCGGCGGCAAGACAGTTATCACATTTCTTTTTGACAGCGTCTTTGTCTGGTGCGTGAGCGTGCCGATCGCTTACGCTCTGAGCCGTTTTACGGCGCTTCCTGTCCTTGCCGTCTTTGTGTTCGTGCAGATGGGGGACTGGATCAAGTGTGTGATCGGGTTTGTATTGGTGAAGAAAGGCGTGTGGCTGCAAAATATTGTTTCTTAAGTGAGACTTGCCTCGTCAAAATAGCTTTATCGTTTTGATTGGAAAAGGCGCAGTTTAAAACTGCGCCCAGACTGTCAAAAAAGGTCAGC
>DKUU01000016.1:0-14091 GCA_002490835.1 Lachnospiraceae bacterium UBA7196
TCTCCACATTTAAGTTTCAAACTTGGTTCCTCCCTGTTTCAGAACATTTACCCGGTGCCGGTTAGTATGAATATCATATAATAATAAAGTGGATTTTTGTGCCGGATGGTACAGATTGCCATTTTGAGGGAATCATCTGCGGGTTTTAGTTTACATAACTATAAATTACTTTGCAAAAAAGTAGCCTTGACATTCTTACCAACGGCGTATATACTGTCATCTGCATTTTAACATAACCACCCCTGAACAACTCAAGAGGTTTTTGGCATTTTATTTGGTCGCTCTGTTTTTTGCAATAAAAAAGGACCCGGTGTTTTACCGAATCCCGATCCTCTGTGCTCTTAAGTATCACAAGCTTATGCTCGCAAGGTACGCTTCAACAACCTTAATAAATTCATCAGCTTTCTCATACTGCTCCACAGCATCTTTTTGAGATACAATATAAAAATCCTCGTAGTCTGCCTGATTCCTAATCTGAAACGCTTGGCTCAGATACTTTGAATAAACTTTGTCAAACTTACCTATCTTCACATACTCTTTTTGAAAATATGCTATCACTCCGGCATGTTTCGAGCAGTCAACTCCATCAAGCGCCAATATCGCACGCACTGCCGAAAACATTGCATAATATGAGCGCCCGATAGAATCCTTATCGCTCCCATTATCCAAAAGCAGTTTTGAAGAATTCAACTTCTCCTTTGCTCCCGCCATCCTATGCACCATCAGCTCTTTTTTATTATCGTGCAACTACATTTACCCCCTCGTTCGCAATATTCCTATAGTATGGTAAATCCTCTCTGTACTTTTCAAATTCCTCATACGGAATAACAGCCGGAGACAACAACATCTCATACTCCAATTCCAAATCACAGATCTGATCCCAAACATTTTTCAATTGTTCCTGAAGTTTCATCCTATCTCCATGAACCAATGCCACAATATCCATATCTGAATCGTCCGAAAAATCGCCCCGTGCATACGAACCGTACAATATGACTCGCACCAAATTTTCACCATAAACAGACCTGTATATTTCACTGATTTTTTTCAACACTATGTTCAACCGGCTCTGTGTACACATATATGGACCGCCTCCTCAAAATATATCTGTTTTCGCCTCTAATTACCGATATTATACCCCGTTTTCCACAAATTGTACACTCCTTTTACTTTTCAAAAATTTATATTGTCCGATACAGATTCTTATCTATACATTCCCCGTATCTTCATCCCCCCGCGACCTCGCACACGATCTTTGCAACCCCCTCGCTGTGGTACGTCTCCGGCTCATAGGCAACGATCTGGATTATGACCTTCTCCCCCGGGGCAACACCCCGTTCGCACGCTATCTCCCCCAGATACTCTCCCGGGTATAACAGACCCGTCTGCGCGATCTTTCTATTCTCCTGATATACGCGCACCAGAAACCAGACGGTGCTTTCCGCCCCGTTTGCCACATTCAGGCACAGTTCCCCGTCCCTGTAAGCAGGCACTGTGTCGAGCCCCACGATATACCCCTCCTTGACCGGAAGGATCTGCCATGAGTCCGTCCCTGCGGGAAGACCTGTCATGGCGGCGGCCTCGTGTTCCGGCGGAAGAAAGTCCCGGTACCCTCTGGTCAGGCGGATATATCCGAATGCCGCCCCGATGCAGAGGATGAGAGCAAGGCTTGTGATGATTCCGATTTTTTTCTTTCTTCTTCCCGCCGTCACGCATTTTTTCCGTTTCATGTCCTGTCTCTCCTGTTATCTATTTGATCTCTACTGTGATCGGCACCGTGGAATCCACCATGCCTTTTTCTCCGGTATCGTGATGGTAAAAAGAAAATATCATCTTTGCCCGATAGCTTCCGACCGCAAGTGTACTCCCATCCTCCGGCGCCAGCGTCAGATCCTGAATGTGATAGCCCACGGGGATGCGTCCGGAACGGTAGACCTCCACATCCCGGCCGGCACTGTCCGTCATATACAGCACCGCCACAAAGTCATAGTTGGCCCCTCTGTTGGGATTCTTGATCACGTACGGTTCGCTTCTTGCCGTCATTGTTCCGGCATCGACTAAGAGGGTCTTTGGCACTTCATAGCTTGCCTTGTTCTCATTCGTCCTCTCGCCCACCTCAACATCCTCATTCGGGATGATCGCCGCATCCGCCATGACGGGGACATAGTCCTCCGGCGGCAGCGGGGGATTGATCAGCATCCAAAAGATGAGGGCGACCCAAGGCAGACACGGCCAGAGCCAGAGAAGGAACAGCCCGCAGCTTTTTCCGCTGACGCTGCAGCGCTCGATCAGACCCTGATTCTCGCCCACGAACATACCGACATACCGGCCGTCCCGCATTTCTATGACGGCTTCGCAGCAGTGAATCTCTCCCTCGTTCACCGCGCAGAACCCCGCCGCCAGCGGGCAGTTCCCCGCCTTTATGATGCCGTCCACGGACAGATTGTACACACTCCCCTTCAGGCATCCGAAAAATCCGATCTCCGCCATGTCTTTTCCGCAAAGGATAAAGCCCCTGATCCGGTGTCCCCCGCCGTCAAAGGTCCCGCAGAAGGGATGTTTCCTGTCGCAACCGAGGGACGGAATCTTCTTTCCGTGGAAATCCAGATCAGCAGTCAGCCTGCAGTCCGCGTTCGCCGCTTCCGGCTCGCCCCGGTTGACCCGGTCCATAAACGCGAGCAGTTCTTTCTCTGTCCCGATCATCACGGTCTCTTTCTTATTCTTTTTCTTTTTCACAACGGCGGTCCTGCCCGGCGCATCCTTTCGTCCGGAGAGGTCGAAATATTCTATATCATTATCATCGCCATCATGATCGTCAAGATCATAATCATCGTCATATTCATCGTCAAAATCATAGTCAAAGTCATCATCAGGAGCCCCCGGATCTTTCAGGCGGGCAGCTATGGGATCATAACGCCAAGACTTCTCCAAGAAGTCCATTTTCGCCGCGTTTTCCCGCTCAAACACCTCAAAATTCCATTGCAGGTCCCGTTCGACCTGCTCCGGCTGTGCCGCCTTCACCGCCAGTCCGAGATTGCTGTCACGGTATTGTTTCAGTTTTTTGTCTTTTTTTACCAGAAAAAAGCAGCGGCTGACCTTTCCGCTGTCTAAGGCGGCAAACCCGTCCTTTTTCTTTTTGCGGGCTGACCCGCGTTTCCATCCGCGCACCGTGCTTCTGGTAAAACAGTGCAGCGCCTCGCCCTTGTTGTCGTAGATGAATCCGGCGTTCTCGCTCTTTCCTGCCCCGATCTTTACTGCCGCGTAACAGTTTTGCATCTTTCCTTCATTCCGGTATGCGAAACCGCCTTCCAGCTTTGCTTTTCTGCCCATGACTGCACTCCCTGCCAACTATTTGTAACAGTTCAGCCTTTGGCTTCACTGTCACAACTATTTTCCTGTGTCCTTCTCCGGCTCAGACTCATCGGGCCCTATACCCACTGTGATCGTTCCCAGCCGCGTCCATCTGGTAATGCCGCTTTCCAATTCCTGTTTCCGGCCAAGCGGCATGAAATACAAAGTTCCCACGGTCGCTTTTCCCGCGCCGTCCGCGCCTTTTTTATTATCCGCGGTGGCAAGCGTCAGGGTCCTCGTCAGTGTTTCATAATTCGTATCCGTATCGTCCGGCGCCTTCCAAAAACTTCCTGTGATACTCTCATACCCCGTCTGGCGGGTATAAGCAAGCTGCGCTTTGATACCAGCGTTGGAATGGTTCGTCACCTGAATCCGGTTGATTGCATCTTCCGTGGAATCAACCGCTTCCTCTTTTTCGCTGTCATACACCCTCCAGCCCCCGCCTGTCACACTCTGATGCGCCGTCGCATCCCAAGTGCTGTTTTCATAGCAGAAGGTCATCGCGCCCCACTCCACATCCACGGAGTAGACTACGCTGTCCGCCGTGTGGGCGCGCACTTCTATCTCCGTGTCGGCATAGTCCGCCACCGTCGGATCGATGCCTTTGATCGTCGTCCATTTAGCATAATAAATCTTGTTGCCGATGTCGGCTGCGGAAATGTCTGTCACCCTGCTTCCCGCATAATCCGCACTCTCATACCACCCGTCGAATAGGTACCCCTGCTTCGTGGGTATGGGCAGCGTCAGCCCCTCGCCTCTGGTATAGTCCGTATAAATATTCTCATCCAGTATCGTGCCGCCGTCTATATTGTAGGTTACGGTGTAGGTATTGACCGTCCACTTCGCGTAATAGGTCTTGTCACCCGTTTCGGCTGCGGAAATGCCCGTCACCCTGCTCCCCGAATAATCTGCACTCTCATACCACCCGTCAAAGGTGTATCCCGGTTTCTCAGGGATGGGCAGTGAAAACCCCACACCCTCGGTATAGCCTGTATAAGCGCCCTCATCCGGTATCGTGCCGCCGTCTGCATTGTAGGTTACGGTGTAGGTGTTTGCCACCCACTTCGCGTAATAGGTCTTGTCACCTGTTTCGTCCGCGGAAATGCCTGTCACATTGCTTCCCGCATAATCTGTACTCTCATACCACCCGTCAAAGGTAAACCCCCACCTCGTGGGCATGGGCAGTTCCGGCAGCCCCTCTCCCACGGTGTATTCTGTATACCGGCTCTCATCCGGTATCGTGCCGCCGTCCGCGTAGTAGGTCACGGTGTAAGTATTGGCCACCCACTTCGCGTAATAGATCCTCTCTCCGTAGTCAGCGGGTGAAAGAACCTCCACCGGCGCACCGCTTAAGTCCGCATTCTCATACCACCCGTCAAACAGGTAACCCGGCTTCTCAGGGATGGGCAGCGCCAGCTCCTCTCCCTCCGTATAGGAGGCTGTCGGACTGCCCCCACCCGGCAGCATGCCGCCGTCCGTGTTGTAGATCAGACTGTAGATATGATCAAAAATACACTGCGCATAACCGCTTTCACTCCACGCCGTCTTATAGCTTAGCACCGCGCCCTCCGGGACATGGATGCCCTGACCGGATTCTGCGGCAAATCTGCAGTCGGCAAAAGCGCCGCCTTCAAGTGCCGGAGGGGTTGTCCCGAGCATCGTCACCTCCGTCAGACTGCCGCATCCCTGAAACGCCCCGGTCTCTATGTATGTCACGCCGTCACTTATGACAGCCTGCGTTATATTCTCTTTCTTCGTGTTTTTGCTTTTGGTGATCCAGTCCGCCATCCCGGCATCGGATAAAATCGTCAGCACGCCGCCGTCGTCAATCGTCCAGTCTGTACTGCCTGCTGTATTCCCGTCGTCCTGCGGCCCGCCTGTACCGCCTGCGCTATTCCCATCGTCTCGCGGCCCGCCTGTGCCGCCTGCGCTATTCCCGTCGTCCTGCGGCCCGCCTGTACCGTCTGTGCCATTCCCGTCGTCTTGCGACCCCTCTGTACCGCCTGCGCTATTCCCGTCGTCTTGCGGCCCCTCTGTACCGCCTGCAGTAATCTCGTCGTCTTGCGGCCTCTCTGTACCGCCTGCGGTAATCTCGGCGGCATGAGCCGCCGGGAAGGGAAGAAGACAAGCCGCCAGCACGACAGACACTGCCGTCAAAACGGCAATGATCCGCGCCTCGCCGCCGGTATCTGTTTGATATCCTGCGCGCTTCATCTTCTCCCTCCTTTCCGGCTCTCACCTTTTTACTCTGTCGCTTCCGCCTGATCCGCGGTCTCTATGCCTACCGTGATCGTTCCAAGCTGCGTCCACTTCGCAATGCCGCCTGTTTTGTAATCCTCTTTAATGCCGTCCGGCATAAAGTACACGCATCCAACGGTCTCCTTTCCCGCGCCGCCTTTGCCTTTTCCATTATCTGCGGATGCAAGGGTCAGCGCGGTGCCGTCATAGTTCGTATCCGTATCGTCCTGCGCTTTCGCAAAGCGCCCTGTGGTATCCTCATAGCCTGTCTGCCCGGCATAGTCTAACACTGCCTTGACATCGGCGTTGGAATGGTTCGTCACCTGAATCCGGTTGATCGCGTCCTCCGTGGTATCCAGCGCCTGCTCGTTTACGCTGTCGTAGACTTTCCAGCCTGCGCCCGTCTGGGTCTGATGCTCCGTCGCGTCCCATATGCTGTTCTCATAACGGAAGGTCATCGCGCCCCACTCCACGTCCACGGAATAGACCACGCTGCTTACGGTATGCGCCTGCACGTCGATCACCGTGTCGGCATAGGCAGGTTTGTCTGCCGTATCTTTCGTCCGCGTCGGGTCGAGATCCTTAACCGAACCGCTGCCTTTATTTCCGGGCGTATCCGGTCCGGGCGTATCTGGTCCGGGATCGGGGTCAGTGCCGGGATCGGGCGTCTCCGAACCGCCGTCATTGATGTAATTCTTCCACTGCGTCCAGCTATTCTTGTACGTATCAATACTGGATTTCGGAACATAGATCGTCTTATCAATCGTACTAATAAGGGTATCTTTGAACACATTGTCGCTTCCGCCTCCGTCTCCAAGCGTGGGAGGCGTTTCCCCCAGCATCGTCACCGAATACAGCGCGTCGCAGCGTTCAAATGCGCTCGCTCCGATGCTTGTCACGCTGGCCGGTATCGTAACGCTTTTCAGCTTGTAGCAGTAATAAAACGCAGATGCCCCGATGCTCGTCACGCCATCCGGTATCGTCAACGATGTCAGCACACAACCGTGAAATGCCTCACTTCCGATGCTTCTCACGCTGGCCGGTATCGTCACCGATGTCATCTCTTCACAACGGTAAAATGCCTTGTCTCCGATGCTTGTCACGCCAGCCGGTATGGTCAGTGTGCCTGTCATTTTCAAACAGTCCTCAAATATGCTGTCATTGATCGCGGTCAGTCCGGACGGCAGCGTGGCGGCATCCAATGCCAATGCCCTGCAGTCCTTAAATGCACCTGAACCGATCGTTGTCACGCCGGCCGGTATATTGATGGTTGTCAGAGAATCGTCAAAATAAAATGCTGATGCACCGATCGTCGTCAAATTGGACGGTTCCGCGATGGTCACGGTTGTCAGGCTGTCGCAGCCAGCAAATGCCTTATCTCCGATCTTAATCAGGCTTTTCGGTAAACTTACGGTCGTAAGCTTGGTACAACCATAAAACGGCAAATCATAGTCGTGGCCCTCGCCGCCAAAGTCTTTAATCTCCGTCACGCCCTCGTTCACCGTCAATGTTTTCACCCACGCCTTATAACCCGTACTGTATACTGCATCCAGCCAGTTTTCCATGCCCTCTTCCGTATAAATCGTCATATTGCCGTCCCTATCTAAATAATAGCCGTCCGCTTCACTGCCCATAGGTCCAGAGGCGGCGTGCGCAATCCGGGGATTGATATACAGCATCACAAAGGCTGCGGCAGACAGCAGAAGCGCTTTGCCAAAAAGAGCATAAAGCTGTCCTTCCTTTACGGTTTCCTTCATCTATTTCCCTCCCTTCTGTCTTTTATTTTTACAGATGTCTTTTTTGTCTCGTTCTTCAGGCGGCCGCAGACCGCCTTCCGCCCGCAGGATTACGTCACTTACGGCGTTCACGGCCCTACGGGTGCCGCTGTCGGCTCCTCCGTCTTAATGCCGACGGTGATGGTGCCGATCGTGGTCCACTTGTTGATGCCGTTTGTCTTGTTGTCAGCGCTTATGCCATCCGGCATGAAGTATGCCTTGCCCACGGTTTCTTTGCCGGCGCCGTTCTCTCCCTTATTGTTATCCGCCGTTGTAAGCGTCAGGTATGCCGGAACATCTCCCGCCTTCGCAGTCAGTGCATCGTCATCACCATCTTCGGTTCCCTTTGTAAAGGAAAAATCGCCGGTCGTATCTGTGTAGCCGTCCTTAGCTGCATAGGTGAGCGTCGCCCATACGCCCGCGTTGGAATGGTTCGTGACCTTGATCTCGTTGATGGCATGCTCCTTGACATCGTTACCGTCAGCGTCCACCACAGCCTCGTCAGCCTCACTGTCATACACTTTCCAGCCTGCGCCCTCCTCCGTCGTATGGGTTTCGGGATCCCATGTGCTGCTCTCATACTGGAAGGTCATCGCGCCCCACTCCACATCCACAGAGTAGACGGTGGTGTCATGGGTAAAGCCCCAGACCGGGATCTCCGTGTCGCTGTATCCGTCTACCGCAGGCTTGTCCCCGACAGCCTCCTTCGCCTCCTGCAACGGATTCAGTCCCTTTAGCGAACCGCCTTCTTTTGCGGCGTCTGCCGCTGCTCCCTCTGCCTGAGCACCCTCCGCTGCCAGCGCACTTACGCCTGTCATCGGGGATGCCAGCAGCGATACTGCAAGCGCCCCTGTTCCCAATACTTTCCATAACTGCTTTCTCTTCATAGTCTTCTACCTCCTTCTGTCGCAGTTTACAATAGCTTTATGGTAAAATCCCTTACGATCGGTAAGGAATGAACCATCCCAAAAATTGCTGTATTTCCATTATTTCCATTTTAATGTGTGCAAACATCATATGACAGACAGCGACTTTTTTCTATCCTTCCGGTACGGATTGTCGTTTTGAGGGAACCGTTTGCAAAAAAGTCCTTGACATCCTTGCCGGCGGTCGCTATACTTCCATTGATACTTTAACATAACCACCCATGAACACCTCAAGTGGTTTGAGCAAATTTTTTATTTTTCTGTAAAAAGATAAGGAGATCAGAATGGAGAAAACCATGGACATGCCCCTTGACAGCACCACAAACGAAAGCGATTACAGCTTATTCTCTATCCGGCAGGCTGCCCGTGCCTGCAGTCTTTCCCGTTCCAGCCTGATCCGTCTGGAGGAGAGAGGGCTGCTTACGCCGGCCTATACCGATACAAGGACCGGATACCGCTACTATGACAACAACAATATCAGCCGCATCCTGCAGATCCAGAAATTCCAGTGGATGGGCTTTTCCCCGGAAGAGATCGTCTCCTACTTTGAGAGCGGCGGGAAAGCGGACGGACTTCTTGACACTTTGGAACGGAAGCTGTCCGCATTGCAGCGGCAGGTCGAAGAAATGCGTATGCGTTCCCATGATGTGCCGGATATGTCCCTGTCCATCGTGAAGATACCTGAAACCTTATGCTGCGTCCGCAAATATGAAGGCGCTCTGATACAGGATAAATACCATGCCTCGTATGACTTTTTCCATAAATGCGCGGAAAAAGGGATCGCCCTCGCGCCAAAACCGTTTTTCATGATCAATGAACGCACGGACTATCTGGAGGGGAAGATCACTTCCACACCCTATGATTTTTATGTCTGCATTCCCGTTCTGCCGAAAGATGCGCCGGAGGATGCGGTTCCTATCCCCGCCTGCACCGCCTTATCCCTGTTAGTGTATGGCAACTACAGCAATCTCGATAAGGCTTATCTCTATCTGGGAGAACAGGTGCGTGAACGCGGGCTTACCCCTGCAGGATATATCCGGGTAATCGCTCTGGTCGCTCCCTATGTGGGGAAAGAGATCGATCCGAACAGGTATTGCTCACAGTTGGTGCTGCCGGTGGAGGACTGATTGCTCTGTTTTTTGCAATAAAAAAGGACTCGGTGTTTTACCGAATCCCAATCCTCTGTGCTCTTAAGTATCACAAACTTATGCGCTTCTTTTGTGCTTTAAGATCCTATCGACTGCATCTAACCTCTTGCCGGACTTTTGGGAACAAACTCTAATTTTAGTGTCATTCCCATTCCGTCCGCCAAACGCTTTAACAGCTTAAGAGACGGATTCCTCGTTCCGTTTTCCAACTTGCTGATATCCGCCTGATTAATTCCGGTCCTTTCCGCAAGCTCCTTTTGGGTCAGATTTTGTGAAATTCTTGCATCGACCATTGCCCGGATTACATCCATTTCCGGCTGAATATCTTCCCATTCTTTTTTAAATTCATCATCCCGTAACTGTTCTTTTAGAAATTCCTGAAATTCACTCATTTCCTTCCATCCTCTCCAAATATTCTCTGCGATATGATTTTGCCAGTCGTATCTCCTGCTTTGGTGTCTCCTGCGTCTTTTTAATAAACCCATTAGTCAAAATAATTTTCTTACCATAATAAAAAAAATATAGCACTCTCGTTATATCAGTTCCCACTTTCCCACGAATTTCAAAGATTCCATCATCTAAATGTTTACTGTATGGCTCTCTTAATTGATTTCCTTTCTCTTCCAATACATTAATGATTCCCAAAACTTTTGCCCGCATTTTTACATCCAGACCAAGGATAAAATCTTTTGCCGGTTTTTCACCGCTATTTTTAGTATAAAATTCCACCTCAAATTTATCCATTGTAATCTCCAAGTTTCTTTCTATCTTTAGTATATGGTGTATATGCCATATTGTCAACGAGAAAGTATTAGCAATTTTGCCTTCCGATACAGATTCTTTTCTATACATTCCACTTCCGCCAGACACTCTCAATGAAACATATCTATATCCGGGGGTAACGGATCAGGTCGCATGCGACAAAGCCAGCAATTCCTCCGCAATGCCTTTTACCCTGGCAAAAGACGCTTCGGTCAGACCCGTGATTTCCCCTTCGTTGTTTGCATCATCCACGATCTCATCCGCCCTGCTCTTAAAGTTGGAAACCAGCTCGTCCAGAGAAAGTGCCATATCGCGCACCTGCTCGCTGTACGTTCTGGTTTTGTCACTGCGCTCTACGATCTGTTCGGTCATGGTTATGGAATTTTTCTGCATGTTCCCCAAAGATTCTGCTTTGCTTCTGGCATCTAAGATCTTATCAATTCCCGTCTCAACAGATAAGCGATTTTGTTCATTGATCGATTTTACCCCTTCCAGCTTATCAAGGATCTTGGGGACTAACTCCTGAATGGAATTACTTGCCGCTTTAGACTGTTCCGCCAACTGCTGTACATTATCCGCCACAACTGCAAAGCCTCTGCCGTGTTCTCCCGCCCGTGCCGCCTCAATGCTCGCATTCAAAGCCAAAAGATTCGTATGCGCTGAAATACCGGCAATCTGTCCTACAAAGCCTGTGATCTCATCGATTCCATTCTCCAACTGGCTGATCGATGCGCCGGTCTGATTTGCCGTTTCTTTGATCTGATGCATGGATTCTACCGCCACATCCATCGTCTTGACAAACCCCAGCGTATGGCCTGTAACATCCTCGGATATCCGGAACATTTCTTTGGTATTTTGATAAATACCGTCAATCGCCTCTGACATCTCCGACACACTTTCCTGAATACGCACCACCTGATTACGGCTTTCGTCACAATCCGCCGATGTGTCGCGGGCAGAAGAAACGATCTGTTCATTGGCGCGCCGGGAATTTTCCAGATTTTCTTCCACATCCCCCACCATAGTGACCAGCTCCTCAGAAGCAGATTCACACTTCTTTAACAGTTCAGCAAACAGCATCCCTTCCTGCTCTTTTTTTGTCTTTTCCAAAAGGGTGTTTTTGATGTAATTTAAGACGGCATTAAACGCCACCAGCGCCATGATTCTGGGGAATACAAAGAACAAAATAACATTGATCAGATTCGTATTGATGGTAAAAGCGCCTGCCAGAAGTGTTTCTGCTTCCTTCGCTGCAATTGTAGTAGTCAAAATCAAGGTGTTGGCGTCACACAGTCCCCAATAATATCCGCCGATCACAGAGAGGAAGAAACCGCCAACGGTCAATATCAGGGTAAAGGTTTTATACTTTTTCTCCGTATAGACAATAGAACATACCATGGGGAAAATCATAAAGAGGGTTGCGTGGTAAGCCAGTTCCATATTTACAAAAGATATCATTGCCACCAGCAAAAAAATCATGATATAGTTGGATACCGCTTTTTCAAAACCAAGTGCGTATTTCACAACATGGCCCAGCGCCACAAAGATAACCATGCCAATGAGCGCAATGTTCATAATCTTCTGATCCACGATAAAAATGTGCAGTACGTTCAATATCCACGCTGTCACCATTACGATCAAAGTGACGCGCATACATTTCAGCGAATAATTGTTCGCTTTCCTAAATTCAACTTCGTTTATCATGCTTTCCCACCCCTCTATATTTTTCATTCATAATATGACAGGAAAGTCGTTTTTTCTACCCATCTGGTACAGATTGCATTTTTGAGGGAACTATTTGCATTTTGGGAGACTAGACGTTAAATGAATATTGTGCGATAATAGGACGTTATGAGGAGAATATACCATGTATCAGATCGCGCTCTGTGACGACGAAACGACAGAACTTCATACAATGGAGCAGATGCTGCGCTCCTATCGCGGACATTCCATAAAAGACACGCTCGACGTCAGATCGTTTGAGAGCGCGGAGGCTCTGCTTCTTGCAATCGAACAGGAATCCTATGCGCCGGATCTTATTTTTCTGGATATCTATATGCCGGGGACATCAGGACTTGAAACAGCAAAGAAGCTGAAAGAGATGGATCTGTCCGGCCTGATCATTTTTCTGACTTCTTCCAAGGATCACGCACTGGAAGCCTATGAACTCAACGTCTTTCACTATCTGGTCAAACCGGTTACAGAGGCATCCCTTTTTACCGCTCTGGATCGGGCTCTTTCGCAGATCAGGAAGGATGCGGCCCATTATCTGCTCTTCCAGACGGAGAACCAACTTCGCAGGGTCGCGGCTGCCGATATCGTCTACTGTGAAGCGCAGCGCAAGACGCAAAGCGTTTATCTAAAAAACGGGGATCAGCTTATCCTGCATATGACGATGAACAGGCTCTACGAAATGCTGTCCGCCCATCAGGAATTTGTGAAAGTGGGCGCATCTTATATCATAAATCTGAAACATATCGAGCGGCTGGGCACGCAGACACTGCTGCTTGACGGCGGCGTAGAGATTTATCTGCCGCGGGGCTCCTACAAGCCTCTGTCGGACCGATACTTTAATCACTATTTCGGAACCGGAATGGAAGGCGAATAATATCATGGAAGCACTCATCACGAATCTGATCAACAACATCTTTCACAGCGTCTGGCTCTATCATCTCGCTCTGGAACCCAAGCACAGCAGGCGGGGACAGATTGCCTTTTGCGTGCTTTTTACCGTGTTTGAAGAGGCATCGGGACTGATGCTCGCGGTGCTGCCCATTCCCGTGAATTTGCTGTTTCTCTTCGGCTTTCTGTTTTTTGTCTTGATCCTCACCCTGATGTTTTTGTGTACGCTTTCCGCCTCCCATCCCGCCAAATCCGCGTTTTTGCTGTGCAGCTACTTCTGTCTGTGGACTTTTATCTACTGCTTCACCTCCCTTCTTACGAACAGCGGCGCCGGGGCAGGAAACACGACGATCTGGGGGCTGCGCATCGGGCTGAACCTATTCTTCCTGATTGTGTACCAGCTCTTTTTCCGCGAACGCCTCAAACGGATGTATCAGGAAATGCAGGGCGGTTACGGGATGCTTACCGTCATCTCCGTTATGACTTTTGTGATCATGTGTGTGATCATGATCTACCATTTATATCAGCTCTCGATTGGAAGGAAGAACGCCCCTGTCATCATCATCTCCTATCTGTTTGCGCTGATGATCTACATTCTGCTGTTCTATTTTCTGAAGCAGACAACCCGTATGTACCAGCTCCGCCAGCTTAAGCTGCATGAGGAGCTTCTGAGCGCCCAATTGTCCGGCTACGAGCAGATCGAACGGGACGCAAAGCAGATGCGCCACGATTTTCATCATCACAACACCGTGATCGCGAATCTTGCCAAGCAGAAGGACTATGCGGGTATCCTCTCCTATCTGGAAGAATATGAACGGATCGAGGAGGAAAAGGCTGTCCCGCAGTACAGTACAATTCCTGCCCTCAACAGCCTGTTTCTTGCCTATCAGAAAAAGGCGGAGCAAAAAGGCATCGACTTTACAGTCCGCGTGCGCCTGTCGGAAATCTCCGGCACCTCCTCCGTGGATCTGGTATCCATACTCGCGAATATGCTGGAGAACGCTTTTAAGGGGTGTCTTACAGCGAAAGAACACAGAGTGGAGATCAGGGCACAGAAAAAGGGCTGTGTGGTTCTTCTGGACTGCCAGAACACATACGACGGAGTTATCCTGTTTCAGGACGGGCTGCCCCGCGCCAAAGATCATGAGGGGATCGGTGCGGAGAGCATACGGAGCACTGCGGCGAAATATGACGGCAGCGCTGAATTTGATGCGTCAGACGGCATTTTTAGCTGCAGGGTTTTACTGAATGCGCGGGGGGGGGGGGGGG
>DKUU01000016.1:14390-14514 GCA_002490835.1 Lachnospiraceae bacterium UBA7196
GGGGGGGGGGGGGGGGGGAAGATGGTCTAAAATCCTCCGGCACCTGCTATTAAGGAATCAAAAAACCTGACAACCACGAAATCCCGTGATTATCAGGTTCTTTTATGATCGGAGTGACAAGACT
>DKUU01000009.1 GCA_002490835.1 Lachnospiraceae bacterium UBA7196
TCGAGCCCGTGTTACCGCCGTGAAAGGGCGATGTCTTACCCGCTTGACCATGGAGCCCCAACGAAGGTATGATACCACACTCGCTTCCGTTTGGCAAGTAAAAACGGCGTTTTTTTGAGATTGTTTGCTTTTATGCAAAATAATGATAAATTTAATGAAAAATAAATCATTTGGATGCAGACATTTCGTTTTATATTATGAGGAGACATCCTCAGGAGGAACCATCTTGACGCGTGAAGATGAATTACTAAAAAGAATGGGGCAGGGAGACAAGACAGCCGTAGAGGAGCTGATAAAGCTGTATTATCCGGACATTTTGCGCTACTGTCTCTGGCACACCCCTAACAGCACTCTGGCAGAGGACGCGGTACAGGAAACTTTTTTAAAAGTCATCCGCTATTTTGACCGCTATACGCACAAAGGCTGCTTTAAGCCCTTCCTTTACCGGATCGCAGCCAATACCTGCATCGATCTGCAGCGGAAAATCCGACGGTCCGAACTTTCTCTGGAGGAAGCTAAAATTGATCCGCCCTATACGGAGACGGCTTTTGAATCCATCCGGTCGGATATGGTAGTAAGGCAGCTCGTGGACAAGCTGCCGGAAAATCAGCGGGAAATCGTTCTTTTACGGTTCAGTCAGGATCTGACTTTGCGGGAAATCGCAGAAGCGACGGGTGTGCCGCTTCGTACGGTGCAGACCAGACTGCGGGCGGCCTTGAAAAAATTGCGGACGGAACTTGGACCGGCGGTAAAAGACACCGATTTTCAAAAAGAAGCGCCAAACAGCAGCAAACCACCCCGAAAAGGAAACCGTAAGAAAGGAGGCCTTTCATGAAACATGAAAGCGCAAAACGGAAGCTGTTTCTTGCAGAAAAAAAATGGGAACAGGAACTAAAACAAACCCTGCATCAGATTCCCTCTGAGACAAACGATGCCCATTTACAAGCCACAATCTCGCTGGCCAAAAGAGAAACGTGCCTGAAGCAGGGACGGGAGCGCATTTCCTTCTCCCGCTTTTTAACAAAACAGATTCGCTTTATCGGTTGGAAATTATGGGCCTTACAGGGAAGTTCCCTGCTTTTCATAAGCATCCTGCTCTCCCGCTTTTTTGAATCGCCTTTTACACCCCGGCAAGCGATCAAGTTGTTTTCCTGCCTGTCGATCCTGCTTTTTATGTCGATGCTGCCCCTACTCTATCGCAGCGTCCGCTATCGGATGCAGGAAATAGAGGCAGTTGCACGCTTTTCCGGACTAAAGCTGCTGTTTTCAAGACTAATCATTATCGGCATCGGAGACGTCTGCCTGCTGGCAGGCATATTTGGATGCGCCATGTTAAAAACGGTCATGCCGGCCGACAGCGCTGCCTTCTGCCTCTGTTTTCCCTTTCTTCTGGCAGGCAGCGGGTGTCTGTATCTGCTGGGACGTCTTGCTCCCAAACAATTTTTTGCGGGAAGCCTGCTATACTGCTCCGCCCTGATGCTGATATTTTCCATCCTTCCCGGGCAGGATGCGATTTTATATCAATCGCCCCTGTCTGCATTGCGGGCTATCCTGTGCGCTCTGCTTCTGGCCTTTTGCGTGCAGCAGCTTCGTTATCTTACGAAAATATCATCTTATTATGAAGAAATGCAGCTTGGCTGACCGCACCGAAAACAGAAATATCCCGAACAAGCACAAACGGACAGGCGCGAATCTTTCTTGCCGCTGATACCATGATATGAACTGGCACAATCGGGATCAATACGCTTTTATAATATTTATTGTCGAAAATGAAAAGGGGCGCTCCGCGCTCCGGAATGGAGATCAAAATGGAATTAGTAATGGAACACCTTAGCAAACGTTTCAAGGACTTGACTGCCGTAGACGACGTCTCCCTGCAGATCACCCCCGGCGTATGGGGGCTTCTGGGGGCGAACGGTGCGGGCAAAACGACGCTGATGCGGATGATCGCCGGCATCATGAAGCCCACTGCCGGAGAAATACGCTACGACGGCATCCCCATAGGCGAGCTGAAAGAAAGCTACCGCGACGTCTTCGGCTACCTGCCGCAAGAATTTGGCTTTTATCCTGAATTTACCGTAAAAGACTATCTGGAATATGTGGCGGTATTAAAAGGCCTGTCCGACAAGGACAGCAAGCGCCGCATCGGCGAATTGTTAGAGCAGATGACGCTGTCCCATGTCAAAAACAAGAAGATCAGCAAATTATCGGGCGGCATGAAACGCCGGGTAGGGATCGCACAGGCTCTCTTGAACGAGCCGGAAATATTGATCCTTGATGAGCCCACCAGCGGCCTTGATCCCGGAGAAAGGGTCCGTTTCCGCAACCTGCTCTCCGAATTTGCCCACGACCGTATCGTGCTGATCTCCACGCACATCGTCTCCGATGTGGAATACATCGCCACACAGAACGCGGTGATGAAAGATGGAAAACTGCTGGCAAGGGGAACGACCGAGGAGCTGGTCAGGCTGGTAGCCGGAAAAGTGTGGACGGTGCGGATTCCGATGAGCAGACTGTCAGAGTATGAACAGAAACTGCAGATCGTGAATATCCGTAATGAGGAAGGCGGCTGCGTCTTTGTGCGCTATTTGGCGGAGGCGGCCTACAGTGAGGATTCTGAGCCAGCGGCGCCCTGTTTAGAAGATTTGTATCTGTGGCTGTTCCCGCAGGAGACGGAAGCGACGTAATAAGGGTTACGAAACTCTTTTAAGTTGTTGAGAGTGTGCACAGTTTTGTAATTACGTGAATCAACAATAACAGAAAGGAAGATTATGATGCGCTTATTAAAAGTAGAAATAAAAAGAATCCTGAAAACCAGACTGACGGTCATCTTGCTGTCCGCCGCCCTCCTGCTGACCTTATTGATGGCATATCTGCCCGTCACCTTTCCCTCCAACACCTGCAGCTACACGGATGCGCAGGGAAACACGGTAGAGCTGACAGGGCTGCAGGGCATTGCTTATAAGAAAAAATTACAGGCGGATATCACTGGGACGGTCACGCCCGAAAAAGTGCGGCGGGCGGTGGAAGACTATCAGGCCTGCCTGAACAAATACGGCGTGGAAACTTCCTACGATCTGCCTGACGGCGTTTACGACACCGAGATCCTGCCCTATGCCCCGCTTTTACGCGGCATTCGGGAAATCTTGGCCGATCCGGATACCGGTCTGGCGCCAGCCATTTTGGATATCGACCCGGAAAAAGTGGACAACTATTACGACTTATGCGACGCACGTATTGTTTCCTTGATGAAGCAGGAGCAGAAAGAGCATCCCGCAGCGCAGCAAGTTGCCATTGACTTGTATAGTCAAGTCAAGAAGCCCTATGTGTTTTACCCCGGATACACCGCGGAAGCCATGGAATATCAGGGATTCCTTGCCTTTTTGATCCTGCTTCTCTGCACCGTCATCGCCGCGCCCGTCTTTACTTCCGACTACCAGACCGGGGCAGACGATATCTACCGCTGCACCAAATACGGAAAGACAAGGTTTGCCTGCACCAAGATCCTGTCCGCTTTTCTCATCTGCGGAACCGCTTACAGCGGGAGCGCCGCCCTCTACCTTCTGGTATCGAACAGTCTCTTTGGTTGGGAATGCACGAAAAGCTCCATGCAGATACTGTATTCCATTATCAGCCTGCCCGCTATGAATATCGGGAAAATGCAGATATTTTTTGCCGCCGCAGGGCTGCTTTGCCTGCTTGCCATGATCAGCCTGACTCTGTTCCTCTCATCCAAAATTAAAAGTATGACGGTGTGCTTATTTTCGACATTTTTGTTCTTCATCCTGCCGATGATCGTCTACATGTCTCTGCCCGAAGGAATCGGTATCTGGATCTACGGTATCCTGCCTTCCGGGGCGCTCATTCCGCAGACCGGCATCCTCTATGCCGCCGCTGATTTTGATTTCTGGAACATCGGAAACATCGCCATCTGGCTGCCCCATGTGATGATCGGCGCGTATGTGGTCGAGGTTCCGCTGTTTACGTGTCTGGCGGTGCACTCTTATGCGAAATACCGTATGAAATAAGGAACCGGAGGACAGTCAATCACTATATCTCCAATAA
The DNA here is from genome assembly GCA_002490835.1 of Lachnospiraceae bacterium UBA7196. Classification (GTDB taxonomy): domain Bacteria; phylum Bacillota; class Clostridia; order Lachnospirales; family Lachnospiraceae; genus UBA3282. The sequence continues at coordinate 4,066 of DKUU01000009.1, forward strand.
CTGTCCTCCGCATAATATTCCTCATACACTTCCGAATATACGGTCTCTTCTCCTGCCACTGCCATACATCAGCCCCTTCCGGCGCCTCTAACTCCGACGGTATCCTATCATGCAATGTTGATGCCCGGCATCGACCACCGGATTTTCGATCTCATAATGGGCAGGAAAAGCTCATATCTGCCGGATTCCCGATTCCAGATCCCTTATGCAACAAGGCGACACCAATCGCTTGCATACTTTGTTTAAAATGTTTCGCCATACAAACAAAATTTGTGATGCTCCTGCACAAATTTGCTCCCTAACTTGTTCGGGAAGTAAAACAATCAGCACATCAGTGTGATTTTTCACACTAGTCGCCTCCCTTTCCGCCGCATTTTAAATTCCGGAGCGCATTTCTCAAGAGAAATCTTTCACCAGCGTTTATATGATCTTTCTTTTCAAACTCATGCGGCCAGATTTTTATTGCCATGACACCACCTATTCGTCCGTATTTTACTGGTACTGAGTACCACATCTATGCATTTGTACCTAAAATATCTGAAATATCAGTGCCGAGTATACTGAGAAAGCCTGTTCCTAATGCACACTCCCCTAAGAAAACTCCAATATATCTATTAATAGAAAATTCATCAAAATCAAAGCCTGTTGTTATTAAAACTTTTCCAAACATATCCTTACCTCGAAGATCATTTTTTTATATATAATTGTTTTTCTTCCTTGCTAAGCCTAGCCATCGCAACTCCTTTATTTTTCGCATACTCTCTGATTCCCTTCAAATTTAGTTTTACTTTTGGAAGTTCACTCATCATGATTGGTTCCGGCATCGTACTAATCTGGTCAAAATATCTTTTGTAATCAAATCTCTTCATCAGTCCATTCATAATTATACACCTCCCTTGACTCTGCCGCTTCTTCCTCACAAATTGCAATCTAAAATAGCTACAATATTGCTAACTGTCTTATTTTGAATCTCATCGAGACTCTTAGAGACCTCTACTGTGTTCTATTGAGACCTTTAGAGACCCTTAGGGCGTTCCATCGAGACCCTTAGATTTCTCATTATAGATTTTTAAGAAGTATTTTGTTGCCGGTCCGGTCCCTTTTCGTTCAATCACTCCCTGATTTAACATTTTATCAATCACTTTTCTCGTAGCTGACTTTGTTTTGTATCCACAAATTTCTGTTGCTTTTCCCATGCTAATACTTTCGTTTTGTTCAAGATAGTTTAATATTATTTCTTCTTTTGACACATTCCTAATAATATGCGAAACATCGTTCTTTTCTCTCAAATTAGCCGCCCCCGGTACATATACTACCTGCCCGACCTCTAATTTGACCGTAATACGCTCGGAACGTAACGAAAAAACAAATTCCGGACTTTTCCATCCCTGTTCCTTCCATGCTGTAATAATCTTATCAATTCCACTCCCAGCACGTTCCCCTATATTCACAAACCCAAAAATTTCAAAATATTAGGATTTCTTGGGTCGCTATTCCCACCAGCATAAAATTCCTGTTTGGTAATCCGTATCGTTCCAGGATTAGAAATTGTCAATTCTTTTCCTTTTTTAACTATTACTATTCCGCGTCTTCCATAATAGTTTGTATGTGCAAGCGCGTTCGCTACAGCCTCGCCTAATGCCGCATGTACCTCCACTCTATCCACACGCATACCGTCCCTGCGATGAACAAATGGCACCGCTATATCGTCATCCATACGATTAGTAACCTTAAAGTAAAAATCAAATAAATTCACACTCCAGTCGCCCTCATTTGAGTGCGTCCGAAACAGCCAACGTACAGCTTTGTCATCACTCTCTTCCCTATAATCCAAAAAATAATCCGGAAACACCTTTGTAATCTGATAGGAATCCCCCAAAAATAAAAGACCGGCCGCCGTTGGCGATAATTCACCATTCTTATTTTTCGCTACCGCTCTTAGTTTCATCAAAAATTCATCATTTTCCAATACATTCCAAGGATGCCCCTCATGAAGTTGTTCAAACAGGATTCTATATCCCTTAACTGAATCTCTATTTAGTGCATCTAATCCCATCTCGTCAATCACTTCTGCATCAATCGCCATATCCCGCTGATCCGCAAACATAGCCCTAACAGCTTCCTCTGTACAAAGAAAATCTCCTTCATAATCTCTGCGGTAGGTTCCCTGCATTGGATCTGTCCCTATATACACAGGCTTATCATGTCTGTCCGCCGCCGGAACATCAATCCTTAAAACTTTCCTTTTTCTCAACTCAATAGGCCGTACATGATGATTCAGCAATATATTTTTTGATACTTTATTCTGATTGTTGAGCGTACTCCAAAAATCCTTTTGGTACTTAATAATCTGCTTGTCCGTCAATCCATTCACCGTAAAGGAATCTCTATGTTCTTTTACCCCAAGAAGTATAGTACCTCCATCTGTATTTGCAAAAGAAGAATATGTCTCCCAGATGCTTTCTGGCAGACCGTCTTCGGCCAGCTTGCATTCCCTTTCGCTATCCTCACCCAGATTTAATTCCTCTAAAAATTCCTTTTTCAAAAATTCACTCCCCCGTTCCTCTTTAACGGCCAAACAAGAAACTCTCATTTGTTGTATATCATATCATAAATTTCAAAAAAAATAAACGCAGTGACCACAATAAAGAAATCTGGGACAGAATTGTCACAAATATCACACAAGAGTCTGGTATCACCATATCTAGGCACCAGACTCTTATGCTTCATGTACCATCAATCATATACCCTGCCACTAGGAATCACCTTACTGATACACGATCTCCCGCAGGTGCGCCATCAGCTTTCCCATCAATAGCATCGAAGTGTATGTCCCGTGCCGGTGTTCCCGCAGAAAGTTCTCCCGCATCAACCCGTATCTCCCAATCATCTCCTCCGGACTGTCATCTGCCTCATCATCCAAGACAAGGTTGGGTATCAGGTAATCTCCCTCAACTCTGTATGTGATATCTGTCATAATCTTCCTCCTTCTTCTCCCAATCATTTAATAAAAAATCAGTTTGTAGGGCAGATCCACCATTTCTTTTCCCCAAAGGTATTCCAAGCTAGTTACGTTCAAAGGATTACCAGCGGAAAAAGGAATAATTTCTCTGTTTCTGCCTCCTACACAAATAAAAAAAGTGAGATAAGGTTTGCAGCGCAGTCCCGGTCTGTTTTCGGTTACCAGTCGCATGGTCTCTGTTGCTGCCATGCAGCTTTATTGCTTGTATTTCGTTTGTATATGGGTTTATTTCCGTTTGTTTTGGGAACGTAAAAACCCGTAAACATTCCTGTTTACGGGTTTCTTATCAACTCCCCGAGTAGGG
>DKUU01000013.1 GCA_002490835.1 Lachnospiraceae bacterium UBA7196
ATAATTTCTAATTATCCTATAATTATAGAAGAAAGCGAGTCAGTAACATCAATGGACTGTTTCCATTTCTCGTTTTGATAAGATTAACAGCATTTGCTATCGTAATTAAGCCCCGCATTGACGGAACAAAAGCCTGTCGATATAATAAAACAAATGGTTTCTAATGATTTTTATGATGACAAGCATTGTTAAAGCAGACGACAGAAAGGCGAATTGTTATGAAAACACTACATGCCAACGGCGCATTGATATTATGTCTGGCTTTCACCGGCGTGCCGGCCGTGATCCTGATTCTTTTAGGGATCAATGCACTTTGGGAAGGGCGTATGGATGAGGGTATCTGTTCTATCATCGGGGCCATTCTGTTTATGTTGCTGGGGGCGTTTGCGGGATTGAGGATATATCTCACCCATTGGATCAGGTATGGGGATGGGAAAGTGACGATCAGGCGCGTCAGTAAAGAACGAGTGAATGGCAGGCCGGTGGGAAAATGGGAAAACAGGGAAGATACATTTTTACTGGAAGAAATAGATTCTTATGGACTTTCATGGCAGGTTTTAGGGCAGTATGTGGAATACCATCGCAGCAGCGGAAAGTCTTTGACAACGGAGCGTTTCTTTCAACTCAAAGACGGGAAACGGATTGGGTATGAGACGGTTTATTATACGCGCAAGGGGGAAGAGGCGTTTTTACGGTATTTATATGAGGGGACGGGAGATAACATTGTAAATAAAGAAGTTATGTGATATAATTTTGGTGTGTCTAAAAACGACAACTTTTGTTTACTATATAAATTATGAAAGTGAAGTAAGAAGGGAGCATATTATATGACAATACAACAGGAAGCATATGAAAAAATAAAAAGGCTGCCGGAAGATGGGATAAAGTTGATTCTTGTTATGGCAGATGAAATTGCAAGACAACACGGGATTTTTTTTGATATGGATATTGAGAAAGAAAAAAGTATGTGGTTGGAAAATAGGAAAAAAGTGTTTGAGAATATGATGGAAATGAGAGAACAGTCAGCGTATCCGAAAGATTTTGACTATAAGAAGGTGCTGGAGGAAGCAGTAAATGAAAAATATAGTTTCATTAATTGATGCAAATGTAATTATAAATTTTATTACAAAAAGAGATGATTCTTATAGGGATGCGTGTGTCGAAGTTATGAGGTTATGCGCTGAAAATGCTTTTGAAGGGTGTGTAGCATTTCATTCCTTGTCTATTATTTGGTATGTGATTAGAAAGCAGGAATCAGAAGAAAGAGCAAGAATATGGCTCAATGATATCTGTGATATATTGACAGTGACGGGAGCAACGCAGGAGCAAGTGAAGAAAGCAATCAATAATTCATCTTTTCGTGATTTTGAGGATTGCCTGCAAGATGAATGTGCAGTTCATGCAAATGCACAGTATATTGTGACTTGTAATGTAAAAGATTTTCAATATGCAAAGACATCTGTTGTGACGCCGGATGCTTTTGTGGATTTGATAACTGGTGATAAGAATCAGTGAATCATTCAACAAAGAGACAACCCGTTTTCGGACAGGCTGTCTCTTTTTTCTTTTCCATCTACACCCTAAAATCCTTCCGCGGATGCTTCCTCGCCAAAATATCCTTCTGCTTCGCCACCGAAACATGCGTATAGATCTCCGTCACATTGATGGAACTGTGGCCCAGCATCTCCTGAATATAGCGGATATCCACATCCGCGTCCAGCAGGCTGGTCGCAAAGGTATGGCGGAACATATGGGGCGTGATGTGCTGCTCGATGGAGGCGAGGGCGGTGTATTTGTTGATCATCCTGCGCACGGACTGGTCGGAGAGCGCGCTTCCGGTGTGGTTGATAAAGAAATGCCGGCAGGATGCTCTTTTCGTGTAAACGCTTTCGTTGTAGGCGCTCAGGATGCGGATGACTGCTTCGCTGCCGATCTGCAGGCGGCGTTCGCGGCGTCCTTTGCCGTAGATGAGGATCGTGCCGTCAGACAGATTCACATCACTTATTTTTAGGGAGCAAAGCTCGGAGATTCTCATGCCGGTTGCGAACAGCAGTTCCGCGACGGCGGCATCCCGCAGGGCATTCTGCTTTTGGCAGGGCGTTTCTGCAGTTTTGTGCTGCCTGTATATGGTGGCTAAGAACAGTTCGACCGTGTTTAGAGGAATGGTTTTTGGCAGGATCACGGGCTCACGGAAGCGGATTCGTATCTTATTAAAGGGGTTATAGCTGATGATTTCCCGGTATTCGAGATAGTGAAAAAATGCCTTTATGGAGGCAATCTTGCGTTTGGCTGTTTTGGGCTTATATTGCCCGTGGAGATGTGCGATATACAGCTCTAAGATTTCTGAGGTGATCTCCGTGATCTGTGTTTCGGGATTCTGCTCACAAAATTGCCGCAGATCGATCCGATAGGCTTTCAGGGTCTTTTTGTCAAGGCATTTCTGTATTTCACAGTATGCTAAGTAATTTTTAATGCAGACTTTGGTTTCCATCGTTTGTTTCTCCTTTGTGATTTTCTGGTGTGTCATCATTTTACCCTATTTCAATTTAAGATAGGGAGTATTATAATATTCTTTGATCGGTAAATCGAATGATTCGGAATCGCATCAAAGCGCTGCAGCTAAAAACCAAGAACATTTGCAGGTATTTGCTGCATCAGGAAATGCTTGAAAGGATTGCTTCAATGATCGATAAACAAACTTTCCATCCTCTAAACTACATCAAAAAGGAAGAATACTCCGGCAGCATGGAGGGGATGCGTTATCTCCTGAAGCGGGACAAGGACGGGGAGGAGGACGCGATCCGGGTAACGGTCTGGCCGGAGCCGCTTGGCATTTACAAGACGCCGCCGGAAAAACAGACTTCCATTCTGGTGCCGCTGACAACGGAGGGCGTGGAGCAGGCGGCGGACTGGCTCAACGAGCAGTATGAGACGAGAAAGGACTACTGGCTGGAAAATCTGCACAGACCTTGGACGGAGGTGTGATTTTTCACAAGATTTACATAAATATTTGGGCATATTGTGGAAAAATGAGAAAAACCTTGCTTTTTATACAAGATAGAGTATATAATAACGGAAGGTAGTTGACATAAAGCTGATCGCAGCAGACATGAGTGAGGGGCTTGGAGGTGGCGAGATGGCGGCGTTGAACTTAAACGCGTTATTTTTTAATCATGAGATTTCCTTTTGTAAGGTGTACAATGCAGAGAGCAAGGACAAGCTGGAGCGGCTCTTTGTTTCCAACCGCATTTCCTTTTTTGTGGAGTGGCAGGAGAAGAGTTTCTGGGAGCGGTTTTTCGGCAGGGTAGGAGAGAACAAAGAGGTTTTTACCATACATATCAATGAGGCGGATACTTCGCGGGCAAAGGATCTGGCGGAGGGGATCGAGAGCGTGCAGATCGCTTCGGCGTAGGAGGACTGCCCAAAAGACTAAAATAGGATAAAAACGACCCTGAGAGCTTTCTCAGGGCCTTGTCTTTTAGGAAAGGAATCAGAAGATGGAAAAGAAGCAGAGCCTTTGTCCGGTCTCAAAAAAGTGCGGCGGCTGTCAGTTTGTGGACATGCCCTATAAAGAGCAGCTCAAGAAAAAGCAGCAGCAGGCGGAACAGCTTTTAAAAGAATTTGGGAAAGTGGAGAAAATCATTGGCATGGAGGAGCCGGCGCATTACCGCAACAAAGTACATGCGGTCTTCGATTTTCAGAAGGGAAAAGGGATCGTGTCTGGCATCTATCAGGAGAAGAGTCACCGTGTGGTGCCGATAGAGAGCTGCCTTTTGGAAAATGAGAAGGCGGATGAGATCATCCGCTCGGTGCGGGAGCTGGCAAAATCTTTCAAATACAAGGCCTACGATGAGGACAGCGGCTATGGCCTTTTGCGTCATGTGCTGGTCCGTGTGGGACATGCCACGGGAGAGATTATGGTGGTGCTGGTACTTGGTTCGCCCATCCTTCCGTCCAAGAATCATTTTGTCAAAGAGTTATGTAAACTTTATCCGGAGATTACTACCATTCTGATCAATGTGAACAGCAAGCGCACCAGCATGGTGTTAGGGGAAAAGGAGCAGGTGATCTTCGGCAAAGGGTATATCGAGGACGGACTCTGCGGCAGGCGGTTTCGCATTTCCGCGAAATCTTTCTATCAGGTCAATTCCGTGCAGACAGAGGTTCTTTATCAGAAGGCAATCTCCTATGCGGCGCTCACGGGGAAGGAGACGGTGGTGGATGCTTACTGCGGGATCGGCACGATAGCCCTTGCAGCGGCGGGGCAGGCGAAGAAAGTCATCGGGGTGGAGTTAAATAAAGATGCGGTGCGGGATGCCGTCACAAATGCGAAGATTAACCGGATCAAAAACGCGGATTTCTACCTGAACGATGCGGGCCGGTTCCTGACGCAGATGGCGGAGGCCGGGGAATCGGTGGATGTAGTCTTTTTGGACCCACCAAGGAGCGGCAGCACGGAGGAGTTTCTGGATGCGCTGCTTCGTATCAGCCCCAAGCGGGTGGTCTATATTTCCTGCGAGCCGGAGACGCTGGCGAGAGACTTAAGGTACCTGACAGGAAAGAGCAGTTACAGGGTGCAGGAGATCGCGCCGGTGGATATGTTCCCTTTTACGGAGAATATCGAGGCGGTGTGTTTTTTGAGCCGGAAATAGCAGCCGATACATGATTTTATGGATTAAGGGGAAAATGCTCTAACATGGAGGCATTATGACAGAGGCTTATTTTGATGAAATGCAGATCAGTTTAAATTGGGATGAAGACTTAGAGGAAGACAGACTAGACCGCATCCGTTACGAGAGAAGACAGCAGAGACGGCTGGAGAGGCTGCGGCGGGAAAAACAGCGGCGCATGCTGGCGGGTATTCTTCTTTTCGGTCTGCTGGGGACCATCATCGTGCTGCGCGTCGCGACAGTCAGGTCAGATGGGAGAGCAGAGGAGGAAAGTGCGCGGCAGGCACAGGAAATAGCGGCGCTGGATCAGTCTGACAGATTGAAAACGGCGGAAATAACCGAAAACAGCGCGGGGGAAGCAGGCACATTGGAGACGGAGCTGTCACAGGCAGAAGATATGCAAGCGACAGAAACGCAGGCGGAAGAAACGGAAGTCGAAGAGGGAAAACCGGTTTACCGCTTTGAAGAGACGGAAAACACAGCTTATATCGACAGTGCTGACGTGATTAGCACGCATGCGATCATAGTGGATGAGAGTACGGATGAGATCGTGGCCGCTAAAGGTGCGCGGGAAAGGATTCTGCCGGCGTCGATGACAAAGGTTCTGACGGTTTTGGTGGCGGCGGAGCAGATTCCGGAGGAAAAGCTTGACGATACTTTTGAGATGACGCTGGAGATTACGGACTATGCCTATGTCAATGACTGCAGTTCCGTGGGATTTCTGGATGGGGAAGCGGTTCCGGTGCGGGATCTTTTTTACGGGACGGCCCTGCAGTCCGGCGGGGACGCTGCGCTTGGGCTGGCTTATTATGCGGCGGGTTCTCAGGAAGCCTTTGTGGAATTGATGAACCGGAAACTGGAAGAACTTGGGATAGCGGGCAGTACGCATTTTACCAACTGCGTCGGGCTCTACGATGAGGCGCATTACAGCACGGCTTATGACATGGCGGTCATTATGAAGGCGGCGGTGCAGAATGATTTTTGCAGGGAAGTGTTGTCGGCACACCGGTATACGACGAAGCCGACGACGGAGCATCCGGACGGTATTGAGATTTCTAACTGGTTTTTGCGAAAGATCGAGGATAAGGACACGGGCGGCGAGGTGCTGTGCGCTAAGACCGGCTATATCGTCCAGTCTAAAAACTGTGCGGTGAGCTATGAGATATCCGCGGGCGGGACGCCGTATCTGTGTGTGACGGCAGGGTCCACCAGCGGCTGGCGGTGCATTTACGACCATGTGGAGATTTATAATAGATATATTCCTGCAAAATGATTTTGATATTTAGCAGACAGAAGCAGCGAGCCTATGCTATACTTCCCATAGGGAGAATCTGTGAATTGGAGGGACAGGGAGAACGTCATGCCGAACACAAACACGACGAAGGCCGCGCTTGGAGAAGCCCTGAAAAAGCTGGCTTTGACCAAGCGGCTGGAAAAAATAACCATAAACGATCTCACGTCGGAATGCGGTATCAGCCGGATGGCTTTTTATTATCATTTCAAGGATATTTACGATCTGATGGAATGGGTCTGCGTGGAGGATGGAAAGAAGGTTTTGCAGGACAAAAAGACTTACGAGACATGGCAGGAAGGGATGCGTCAGGTCTTTGAGGCTGTTTTGGAGAACAAGGCCTTCATTTTGAATGTGTACCGCAGTATCGGCAGGGAAAAGATCGAGAGTTACCTGCACAAATTTACATACGATATGATCAAAGAAGTGGTGGAGGAAAAATGTCGGGGGATTGAGGTGGCGGCGTCACATAAGGCTTTTATCGCAGACTTTTATAAATATGGCTTTGTGGGGATCGTGCTGGACTGGATCGGGCGCGGTATGAAGGAGGATTACGAAAAGATCGTGGAGAATATGGGCGTTATGCTGCATGGCAACATCGCCCGTTCCATTAAAAATTTTGAGAGAGCGGACAATAGTGGGTAATTAGTTTACATAATGCAAAGGGCGACGTCAATTTGGTTTACATAATATGTTTTTGGCGCTGCGTTTCTAAACAAGTAGGGCGGAATGATAAGTTTTTTATCATTTCGCTTTTTTTGTTAATTGGCGGTAAGGGAGCAAACGGCTATGATAGCTTTAGCAAAAATCAAAGGCGGCGTACAAAGGCTGCCGAAATCAGGAAAGGTGGAATATCTATGGCAAATAAGAAAAATATCGGACTTGGCGTAGCGGCTGTGGCGGCAGCAGGAGCAGGCGCGGCGCTTGTGGCAAAGAATGTGAAGAAGGCGGCAGGCGTTGGGGCGGAAAGCCACAATACGGCGGACGACTCTTTCGCAGAGCAGTCGGAAAATACAGACGGAAAGGGGCGCCGCGGTACGAAGTACACGAAGCTTGATTACCGCAACACCGAACTTGGGCGGTATGATAAAAACAGCAAGGGCATCTATTACAGCAACGGCAATTACGAAGCGTTCGCGACGCCGAAAAAGCCGGATGGGGTGGATGAGAAAAACGCCTACATCGTGGGCAGCGGTCTTGCCTCTTTAGCGGCGGCGTGCTTCTTGGTACGTGACGCGCAGATGCCCGGCAGCCATATTCATATTTTAGAATCCATGGACATTGCGGGCGGCGCCTGTGACGGCATCAACGACCCGAACAGAGGTTATGTGATGCGCGGCGGCAGGGAGATGGAGAACCATTTCGAGTGCCTGTGGGATCTGTTCCGCAGCATCCCTTCGATCGAGACGCCGGGCGTGTCCGTCTTAGACGAATATTATTGGCTAAACAAGGAAGACCCGAACTATTCCCTATGCCGCGCTACAGTAAACCGGGGGCAGGATGCCCACACGGACGGCAGGTTTAATCTGAGCCAGAAGGGTTGTATGGAGATCATGAAGCTCTTTATGACAAAGGACGAAGACCTCTATGACAAGACCATCGAGGACGTGTTCGACGAGGAAGTGTTCGATTCGACTTTCTGGCTGTACTGGCGCACCATGTTCGCTTTTGAAAACTGGCACAGCGCACTGGAGATGAAGCTGTACTTCCAGCGGTTCATCCACCATATCGCGGGACTGCCGGATTTCAGCGCTTTGAAATTTACGAAATACAATCAGTACGAGTCACTGATCCTGCCGATGCAGAAGTATCTGGAGGCAGCAGGCGTTGACTTCCAGTTTAATACGGAAGTGACCAACGTGATCTTTGATTTTGAGGGAGATAAAAAGATTGCCAAGGCCATCGAGTGCAAGGTGAAGGGCGTGGAGAAAGGTATTATGTTAACCGAAAACGACCTTGTCTTCGTCACTAACGGCAGCTGTACGGAAGGGACGATCTACGGCGACCAGAACCACGCGCCCAACGGGGATGCGGAAGTGCGAACCAGCGGCTGCTGGAACCTCTGGAAAAATATCGCCAAGCAGGACCCTTCCTTCGGGCGTCCCGAGAAGTTCTGCTCTGACGTGGCGAAGACAAACTGGGAGTCCGCTACCGTCACCACGCTGGATGACAAGATCCTTCCCTATATCGAAGCGATCTGCAAGCGCGACCCCAGAAGCGGCAAGGTGGTGACCGGCGGTATCGTAAGCTGTCAGGATTCTTCATGGCTCCTCAGCTGGACCATCAACAGGCAGGGGCAGTTCAAGGAACAGAAGAAGGATCAGGTCTGCGTATGGGTGTACGGCCTGTTCACGGACGTGAAGGGCGATTATGTGAAAAAGCCCATGAAGGACTGCACCGGCAAGGAGATCACGCAGGAGTGGCTCTATCATCTGGGCGTACCGGTGGAAGAAATCGAGGAATTGTCTGAGAAGAGCGCGGTCTGCGTGCCGACCATGATGCCTTATATCACCGCTTTCTTCATGCCGAGGACGGCGGGCGACAGACCCGACGTGATTCCTGAGGGCTGCGTGAACTTCGCGTTCTTAGGTCAGTTTGCACAGACCCCGAGGGACACCGTGTTTACCACCGAGTATTCTGTCAGGACTGCTATGGAAGCTGTTTACGGGCTGCTGGGCGTGGACAGGGGCGTACCGGAAGTGTGGGGCAGCGTCTACGATATCAGAGAGCTTCTTTCCAGCAGCGTGAAGCTGATGGACGGCAAGTCTCCGCTGGAGATTAACTTAGGACCGTTGAATCCGTTAAAGAAACTGCTGCTCAAATTTGTGAAGGGCACGGTGGTCGAGAAAGTGATGCGGGATCAGGGTGTTTTGCGCTAATATATTATCCAGAACTTGTATTTTTGAGCAGAATGGGATACTATATTATCTATGAATATTAATTATTCCTTTCTCTCAAAGACACCGGGAGAGATACAGGAGATCATTGCAGAGCGTTTGCGGACAATCCGCAGAAAACGGAAAATTTCACAGAAAAAACTGAGCGACTTATCGGGAGTAAGTCTGGGGTCTGTGAAGCGGTTTGAGCAAAGCGGTGAAATCTCCTTTCTCTCCCTAATCAAAATAGCATACGCGCTGGGACAAAGTGGCGAGTTGGAGCATTTGTTTGAGGAGACGCCGCCGTTGTCGATAGAGGAGATACTTTATGGACAGAGTTGAACATTTAGACGTGTTTTACCATGAGAAGAAAGTCGGCACGCTGGCGCTGTATCAAAAGCATTTGGTGGCTTTTGCCTATGAGCAGGAGTGGCTGGATACCGGGTTTCCCATAAGCCCCTTTTCTCTGCCTCTGGAAAAGAAAGTGTTTGTCCCGCGGGTTGATCCTTTTGACGGTCTGTTCGGGGTGAATCCGGGGATAGAAGATATTTTGGCGGTGGCGGAGCAGATCGGGATCGGCAGGGCGCAGGCGGGAAAGATTGCACGGGAAGTCAGGGATTGTGTGAAGGAGATGCTGGGGGTGTATTTGATATAGAAAGAGAGGCGCATAGTCAAGTTAGTATTTTCACAGCCCGTTTTATGTCCTCAGGTGTGAGCCCTGTTGTCGGGTCCGTTTTCACCTGATGCCGTCTGATCTGATCATTGTGCAGATCAAGGTCGTCAAGCACCACCCACCCTGTAGTAATATTATGTAAACTTAACCATAACAGAATCTCGTCGGCTTTTACCAGACTGAACTTCTTTGTTTTTCTGATTTCTTCTGTGGTCAGATCAGGGGTCACCCCGCCGATATGCAGATTTTCCTTTACTAATAACTCTGCCAATTTCGCGGCTTCTGCGCATAGCGGTTTTAATTCAGCGTCAAACCAGAAACGCCAGCCGGAATGAAGAATGATTTCCGCACCTGTCTCTTTTACCAGAAGCGCCAACAGTTTGATTTTTTCCTCATCAATCAATGTGCCGTCACTGATTTCTGTCTGGTGACTGTCATACCAAAAATTGGAGTTGAGTACACCGTCTATATCCAGAAATAAAACTTTTGACATTAGCTGTCTCCTGTGAAAAAATGGGGCGGGAAACCCGCCCCGTATCAAGTGCATATATATTAATTACAAATCATAATACATCATAAACTCCGCCGGCGTCGGGATCTGACCGGCTTCTTTCGACTCAGCCCGTTTCCTCTCGATCCACACCTCGATCAATCTCTCTGGGAAGACCCCGTCCTTCGTCAGATAGTCGTGATCCTTCTCCAAGGCATCCAGCGCCTCGTCTAACGACTTGGGCAGGCCCTTGATCTTTTTCTGCTCCTCAGCCGAGAGTTTGTAAAGGTTAAAGTCGTAAGGACCCCAGCCGCTTGCCGCAGGGTCGATCTTCTTTTCAATACCGTCTAAGCCCGCCATGAGGATGGCCGCGTAAGCGTAGTAAGGGTTGGCGGTGGCGTCAGGGTTTCGCAGCTCGAAGCGCTTTGCCTCCGGGGATTTCGCGTAAGCGGGGATACGGATGACCGCGCTGCGGTTGGAGGTGGCGTAGCCGATGGTCACGGGCGCTTCATATCCGGGCACCAGTCTCTTGAAGGAGTTGGTGGAAGGATTCGTGAAGGCGCACAGAGACGCGATGTGGGAGAGCAGGCCGCCGATGAAGTAGTGGGCGGTCTGGCTAAGGCCCGAGTAACCGTTCTCATCGTAAAAGACAGGCTGCCCGTCTTTCTTTAACAGCATATGTACATGAAGGCCGCTGCCCGCTTCCTTATAAATGGGCTTGGGCAGGAAGGTGGCCGTCTTGCCTTCTCTGGCGGCCATGTTCTTGATGATGTACTTGATGATCATGGTGTTGTCGGCCATGGCGGGCATGTCCGCCAGCTCCACCTCGATCTCCATTTGGCCGGGACCGCCGACCTCGTGATGGTGGTACTTGACCTTGATGCCCCAGTTTTCCATTTCCGCACACATGCGGCTTCTAAGGTCATAGCCCACATCCTGCGGCGCGGCAATGTGGTAGCCGCCGTGGGTCACTTCATAGCCGTTGTTGCCGGGCGTATCCAGTCTGCAGTTCCAGTTTGCCTGCCTTGTATCGATGCTGTAAGCGCATTGTCTGGGTGATACTTCGTAGCGGGCGCTGTCAAAGAGATAAAATTCAAACTCCGGCCCGATCACCATTTCGTCTGCGATGCCGGTCTTTTTCATGTAATCCACGGCGCGCAGGCTCACATTTTTGGGGTACTGGTCAAAGGGCGTGTTCTCGCCTTTGCCGATCACGCAGACATTACCGCACATGGTCAGCGTGGGTACATCCGCAAAAGGATCCACATAGGCGGTGTCCGGGTCCGGCAAAAAGACCATATCGCTCTTTTCGATAGGCGCGTACCCGTAGTTGGAACCGTCGAAGCCGATCCCGTAGACGAAGACATTCTCATCGAACCGCTCCACCGGTATCGTGATGTGACGCCAACGTCCGTCGATGTCGGTCATTTTGAAGTCGATCATGCGGATCTCCTTCTCCTGACACAGTTTTCTGATTTCTGCACTTTTGTCCATAAGTATATCCCCCTGTTTGGTTGTCCAGCGATATGCCGATGTCAAATGGCAGACGCTGAATTGTGTGTATAACACTACTATACTATAGAAGAAGTAAGACGGTAAAGCTGAAAATCATAAATTGCGTAAATTTCAGAAAATTTTTGAACTGTGTAAACGGCACACGGGCGCGGCGGTGGGAGAAGGATGGACGAAACGGAAAGGGCTAGGGTAAAGTTTTTGTAGGA
>DKUU01000031.1 GCA_002490835.1 Lachnospiraceae bacterium UBA7196
CTTCTCGGAAA
Source organism: Lachnospiraceae bacterium UBA7196 (assembly GCA_002490835.1). Lineage (GTDB taxonomy): Bacteria > Bacillota > Clostridia > Lachnospirales > Lachnospiraceae > UBA3282. The sequence goes on from DKUU01000031.1 coordinate 12, forward strand.
TGGACAGCCCTGCTGCGTCATCTGCTGCACGGTTGATCTTGTAACCGGAAGAAAGCTTCTCGGTAGACTTAGCCTGAGAAGAAGTGGTCAGACCAAGCATTCTGTTAGAGTTCATCGCTGTAATGTTGTGTTTAACGATCATAGTATATTCCTCCTTGAATTTTCCGCGGCATCCTTGCCGCTTTGTTTTGTTGTTGGGATTCAGCCTCCGACCCGTCCGCTGTCATTGGCTTCCTCACCGGTTTCAAGTAAATTTCTTACTTTACTTGTTATATATATCGGTGGTATTTTTAGATACTTTAGGGGTGAAAAAAATTTTTTTAAAATTTTTTCACCCCTAAGATCACTTTCTATTTTTTGGTGTCATAAAACTTTGAATCCACGTAACCCAAGCCGTTCATATTATTATAGTAGTTTTGGCTCGCCTTCATCTTTGAGGAAACTTTGCCGATCTGCTGGCGGTTTTTCTTAAAATGATTCTCCGCCTGCAGCTTATTACGCATTCTGGCCGCATTGATCCCCACCACTTTTTCCGTGATTTCACCGATCAGCTCCTGCATCCGCCTGATCTCTTCCCGATAGGCAGCTTTGTTGTCGATCAGTTCCTGACGGATCCTGTCATACACCGCCTCAAAGCCTTCATCCAAGAGTTCTAATTTATCCGCGAGAGCTCCCATCCTGTCGGCCGAGGCATCCAAAGCCTCCATATCCAGAGTTTCCTGCTTAAACAACAGCTCCTGCGCCTCGTTTTCATTTATGATCTCATCCAGAATCCGGCTCTTTTTCTCCAGACTTTCCACAAGGATCTGCGCACTGCTCAGATTCATGCCGTTCCACCTCTCTATGCGTGCTGGTTACTACGTCTCATAACTTCCTTCCACGTATCCCGTACGCTCCTCAAGTGCGAGGTAACTTCCTCCAGAATCGCCACATCCTTTTTGATGTTGGCCTGCAGGAGCCTCTGCAAAAGATAAACATAGATCCTGTCAAAATCCTCCGCCACCGGATACTTGTGATCCAGAGTGTTGCGAAACTCCTCGATGATACGCTGGGTCTTCTTGATATTATTATGCGCCTTTTCGATTTCGCCATGCTCGATCGCCGTGATCGCAACATTGCAAAACTTGATCGCACCCTCATAGAGCATCAGCGTCACCTCCGCCGGGGAGGCCGTCAAAATTTTATTGGTCGTATATTCCGCAAAAGGATTACGTGCCGGCATAGCTATTCTCCTCCTTGATCCAACCAGCCTTTTTCTTAAGAGTTATAAACGATCAACCGCCGAACAGACTGGAGAGCGAATTGTTCTTGGACTCCAGTTTGGAGAGCGCGGTCTCCATAGCGGAGAATTTCGCATACCACTTGTCGATGTAGTCGTTGAGCTTCTCTTCCTGCTTCTTGATCTGCTTGGTGTAATCGTCGTACTCCGTCTTCATCTTCTTGTCGTTGTAGACGGTGAGCGCACTGCTGAACTTCGTAGCAGCCATCTTCTTCTGCAGCTCGTCGTGCATGTTGTTCGACAGTCCCACGAAGAAATCCATCACCGCATCCGGATCGGTAGCGATCATACCCTTCAGGGTCGGCTTTCCTTCTTCCTGCTCCCAGCTGAGCGGATCGTCCTTATCACCAAGGATGTGGTAAGCGTTCCTCTCATTGTCCTTCGCCTTATAATAGCCCAGTGTCTCGATACCGAAGTCCGCCAAATACATGGTTCTGCCGTTTACTTCGACACCCTTTAACATCACGCTTCTCATCGCACTGGACACCGTACTCAGCGTACTGTCCCTGCGCAGGAGGGAATCCTTGATCTTCTTCTCCCACTCCTCGATCTCGGTCTCCGACAGCGCGCTCTTCTCCTCAGAGGTAAGCGGCTCGTAACCCGCGGACGATTCCGCATTGTACATAGAGTCCATCTCGTTGACCAGCTCGTTATAGGCCGTGAAGAGACCCTTTATCATGTCGTAGACGCCGTCTGTATCGGCAGTCGTGGAGAGGGTGATCGTCTTATTCGGATCCTCTTCCAAGGCCGTGATGGTCATACCGTTCACGGTCAGCGTATTATTATAAGAAGAATAGCCTACGCCGTTTAAGGTAAACTCCGCGTCGTGACCCTGAATCTTATGCGCGGTCTTTCCCTTTGTGTAATCTTCCACATTCGACAGATAAGTATCCGCCGCCGCGATCTTTTTATCCACTTCTGCGGTCACATCGTCGATCAGTTTCTGCGTTCCCTGCACCTTCACATTCTTGGGATCGGAATCGTCTACAGTATAGTATTCCTCGTTCGCAGCGATCTTTTCCAGATTCTTCTTCTTGACATCCTCGTTGGTCGCGATGGCATTGACATAATCATAGCAGTCTTCCGCCTTCTTGATCTCTTTCTTAAGGTCATCAATCTCCGCCTTCTTCGCCTTGATTGCTTCCTCGTCGCGGGTCTCTGCCTTCTCCAGTTCCGCTAATTCCTCATTCTTCTTCTTCAGATCCTGTGTTAGACCGCCTGCGCGCTCCTGCACATACACGGGATTGCCGTCTTTGTCGGTCTTAGGATTACCGTCTTTATCCTTCTCCTGCTCCCAGACAGGCGTTACGCCGTCCGCCTCAAACTTCAGCGTGCCGTCTTCATTCTTCGCCTGCTTATTCTGCAGCTTGCCGTTGATCCTGTCGTAGAGCTCCGTCTTTAACTTCGTATAGTCGCCGCCGTTCGCAGCCAGAGGATCGTTTACATACTCATCGACGCCGTCCAGCTTGGCAAGGAGCTTTTTGTTGATCTCATTCCCCTTATCAAGGTTTTTATTGTACTCTGCCAGAGAGTCGTTCTCCGCCTTATAAGCCTGTGCGCGCTCCGCTACCTGCGCGTCGATCACCTTCTGCCTTGCCGCCGTGTCCGTCAGATAGCTCTGCCACTTCTTATAATCCTGATACTCCAGACTCGCTGCCGCCTCGTCCGAACCGTCAGCAGGGGGCGCTGTCAAAAGCCCTAATGCGCCCAGCGCCTTAAAGCCGTTCTCATCGTTTGCGGAGAGGAAGAAGTTCGCGTTCTTACCGGTATCCTTAGAGCTGATGTAGATACGCTGGTTATTCTCGTCAAAGCTCGCGTTCAGACCGACCTCTTTGATCTTGCCTACAAACTGATCGATCGTCATGTCCTCGGACACATCGATCTTGACTTCCTGCCCCAGCGCACCGTTTACACTGATGCTGCCCTTGCCGGTAAAGCCAAGCTGTTTCAGGGAAGCGGCGCCTCTAAAGCACACGCCCTGATCTGTCTGCAGACTGGCGCTGGTCAGATAAGCCTGCTTCGCCATCTTGTTCACAGTCAGCGAATGCACGCCGTCCACCGAATTTTCACCGCTCACTACCTTGACCGCATTGGGATGCGATACCACGGTCTTTTTCTTCTTATAGGAGCCCTGCAGACGCAGATCGTCCAGCTTCTGATAAAAGCTGTAAATCTTTGTATTTAGAGCCTTCCAAGCATCCTGTTTCCAGGAATGCTTCATCTGCGCCTTGACAAGCTTTGTCTTCTTATAGCTCTGCGCCGACGCAAGTTCATTGATAATACTCTCGGTATCAAGGCCGGAGTACATACCTGTGATCCTGATAGCCATTTACGTTACCTCCTGTCTGCCTATCTCTTTTCGTCCACAAGGAGCCCCGCCATCTCCCAGATTCTGGCGATCATATCCAGAGTCTTCTCAGGCGGAAACTCTTTGATGACCTCCTTGGTCTCCTTATCCATGATCTTGATCATGATGCGATTCGTGTCCTCATGCACACCAAAAACAGCCTCTTCGTTGCTGTTATTGATCTTTCTGTTCATCTCCGCGATCGCCTTTTTCAGCTGCTCCGACTGCTGCTGCTGCGTCTGCTTCGTGCCCGCCTGCTGCTGGCTGCCGGCATTATCGCTGCCGCTGCCCTTCTCGTCCTCCGTCTGAGGCCTCGTCACTGCCGCTGTCGTCTCGTCGACATTTACTGTCTGCCCGTCCTCCGGTACTTCCATGTCAACCGGCTGAACTGTCTGGGGCTTTGTCACTGTCTGTGCCTGATACGTCATGACACTGTTTAATGGTTCAATCGTTGCCATCGTCAATCACCTCCGTGTGATATTTGTAAAAAATTACTGGAATCGTCTCACGACTGCGCTGCCCGCAAATGTGCAGAAAGACACAATCTCTTGTAATCTATATCGGAAAAAACTGATAAATATTTAGTGTGAAAGAAAAAAATCTAAAAATTCCCTGTAAGCAGACTCTGAAGCATCTTGGCCACCTGTTCCAGAACGCCGGCGCCCTTTGCCGTAAGGAACATCCGCTCCACTACCCCGTCAAACAGACCGTACTCCAAAAGCGCCTTTCTGTGTAGGGCGACCATCCGGCATCTCGCCTCAAAATAACCGCCTGCATGGGAGGAGACCCCCTCGTTATGTATGTCGGAATCCACCAGCGCCTCATCCACATAGCCGATCTCATATTCCGCCGCGATCCGCAAAAACAGTTCCCAATCTTCCAGACAGGTCAACGTCTCGTCAAAACCGCCGCACTTCTCCACACAAGTCCGGCGGATCACCGCCGCAGGACAGTCGATTACATTGCCCTGCAAAAGAAGTCCGTAGAGATTCCCCTGAAGGAGCTCCCTGTCCATCGCCGCGTCCGGAACGCGGACCGGACTGCCGTCCCGCCTCGTCCCCCGGATCGCACAGTAGACCAGACCCGTTTCCGGCCTTTCCGAGAAGATGCGCATCTGCTTTTCCAGCTTATCCGGATGCCAGACGTCGTCGCTGTCCTGAAATGCGATATAGTGATACCCCGCCTGCCGGATGCCTTCGTTTCTCGCCGCCGAAACGCCGCAGTTCTGCGGCTGTCTGCAATAGCGCACCCGCTCGTCTGCCGCAGTATACCCGGCAATGATCTCTTCCGTATCATCCGTCGAACCGTCGTCGACCACCAAAAGTTCCCACGCCGGATATGTCTGGCTTATAATGCTCTCCACCGCCGTCCCGATACAGTGCGCCCTGTTGTAGGTCGGCAGAATGATGCTTACCTGCTCCATTGTCTCCCTTTTCCCATCCAAATACCGTCTTCCCACATCTTTATTGTTATTTCTGTCAGTCCTTGTTATAATTATACCATACCTCCAAAGCGATTACACCAGATCATTTCAGGAGAATTGCAAAGCAAGTAACAGTTCGGCCTTTTGCTTCACTGTCACGCCTGATGCACAGCGCCTGCGAACTCGTAAAATCGCATACAGAAAGGCATCCCATGAAGAAATACAGAATGTGCATGATTCCCGCTTATCCACTGGAAAACGTACAGATTTTGAAAGACCGCGTCATCCTGCCCTATGTGTGTTACCGGCAGTTCGGCGAAAGCCTGACGCTTATCACAAAGCCTGCCGGGGATTATCCCTATCTCACTTACCTGCCGGGTGCGAACCTCGTCTTCCTCCCTGCGGAGGAAGCGCATATGGAAGCCGCGATCCGCTATGTAGCCGCGCATTACAATGAAATCGACCTGCTTTTTCTCTTCAGCTCCAGAGGCAGCTACGCCGATTTAGCCCGCACCTACAAGTCGCTCCGGCCCGACGGCATCATCTACCTGAAATTGGACGCCAACATCGACTGGGCCAACGCCCTGCCTCTGTCCCATAAACCTTTCGCTAATTTTTTACGAGACTGCGATATCATCAGCTGCGAGGCCAGACGCCTGCAGGCTTTTTTGTACAAAAAATGGCGGCGGCCCGTGGAGTATATCCCAAACGGCGTTTACCTGCCCCTTTACCCGGAAGCGGCAGATGTCCGTTATGAGGAGAAAGAAAATATGATTCTCACCGTGGGGCGACTTGGCACCGCCCAGAAAAACACCCTGCTTTTGCTATATGCCTACGCGCTGGCCTTTGTGGAGCTGAAAACGCCGTGGGATCTGGTATTGATCGGAAGCACGACCCCTGAATTTCAGGCGGATCACGAAGAGTTTTGCCGTAAGTTCCCTTCGATTGCCCCGCATGTTCACGTAACCGGCATCATAGAAGACAAGCAAACGCTTTACCAATATTACAGGAAAGCCAAAATATTCGCGCTGCCTTCCCGTCTGGAAGGCGGCAGCCCTAACGTGTTTTCGGAAGCCGCCGTTTTTGGCTGCACCGTGATCACCACCGGCGTGGATGCCGCCGACGATATGACGGACTGCGGGCGGGTGGGACGCATCTGTGCGGATGCGGAAGATATCGAGGGGTTCTCCAAAGAACTGCTCGCCCTCTGCCGCGACTCCGATTATCTGGCCCGCAATTTCCACGATATGCGCGCCTATATCAGGGAATGTTTTGACTATGAGCGGCTGGCCGGACGACTCCGGCTTTTGATCGATCTGCAGGCACTGAAAAATAACGCAAGGATGGAGCAAGATTATGAAGCTGTCTACAACTGACACATCTGTCATATTGGAAGAGGATGCCCTTTCCCTGACGCTTTCCGAAAAGCCGGCGTTTCCGGACTACACCAATGTCACCGCAAGGCCGCAGATCGTCTACTACTACAAGGAAGAGGAGACGGTATGGGAGCGTTACTGCCTCTGCGTGCAGCGGCTTGGTGAATCCTGCCCGGATGACCCTTTTCTTGGTTGTTATGCCCTGCTGCTTCGGCAGCTTTATCCGCTGCTGCTCTCCAGCAGCCAGCCGAAAAACGTGATTGCCTACGGCATGCCTACAGACGGCGTCGCCCAGATCTATCAGGACTTGATGACCTTTTTACAAAAGGACAGCGCCCTGACCGTTCTCGGCCCAAGCCCTTTTGCCTTCACCGCGGCGGCGGAAGGTTCCTGTCATGCCCTTCTCTACTGTCTGGACGCTTCTCCGCTCCTGACGGCCGTCTGCGATGCGATTGAAAAGGTACGTCCCGGCGGTATTTTCCTTCTCTATACCGCAAAAGGCACCTTGCCGGCGGCATTCTCCGCCCTCTGCGCACAGGCCGAAACAGACAACTTTTCCTCCTGCACAGTTTTCCGTTTCTCCGTAAACGACGCGCTCCTTACTTTTGCCGGTGAAAACGGCACGACTGCTTATGTATCCTCCTATGCGGAGAAGATTTTTGCAGCCCTTGACGATTTACGAAATCTGCTGCGGAAAATGACGGCCGATCCCTCTCTGGCAGCGGACGGTTTTACCTATGCCGCGCTGCTTTTACAGCAGACGGAGGAAAACCTGCTCGCCCTCTACGACTATCTGGAAAACGATGCGCTTCCGATCCTGACAAACCGCCTGAAAGAAGGCGTTTTGGATCTGGCCGCCGCGGCCGGCAACGGTTTTGACACAGCTGCGTACCGGGAAAAACTGACACAATCGTCAGAAGAATTTTTTACCGCTCTGGAAAAGGAGTTTCTCTGATATGGAAATCTTATTCTACCGCTACAACAGCATATGCGAACCCGCCGTCATAAACGCTTTCCAAAGCTTCGGCATCACGGTGCACACGGAGGAGCGGGAGATGCGCGACAAGCAGACCACACCGGGACAGTGCGTCGAGGCGGTGAGCGGCTGGATCGTAAAAAGACCGCTGGCCTTCGTATTCAGCATCAACTTTTTCCCCGCGATCTCCTATACCTGCGAGCGGCTGAAAGTCCCCTACGTCTGCTGGACCGTGGACAGCCCGGTGCCGGAGCTTTTTTCAAACGCCCTGCAAAACTCATTTAACCGTATTTTTCTGTTCGACAAGGCGCAGTACGATTACTTTTCCCCCGTCAATCCGGCCTGCATCCATTATCTGCCGCTGGCCGCCGACGTGAAGCGCTTTGAGGAAGCGGTGCTTTCCATGTCCGACGAGGATTACGCCGCCTACGGGGCCGAAGTTTCCTTTGTCGGCTCCCTCTACACGGAGAAATGCCGCTATGACGGACTTACGCTCTCCGACCGCACCAGAGGCTATGTGGACGGCCTGATGGAAGCGCAGCTACGGGTGTACGGCTGCAACTTCATCGCGGAAAGTTTGACCGATTCGGTCATCCGCGAGATCGTGGACGCCGATCCCGATTTCTATCACGGCGAAGACCTACGGGACGGTGTGGAACGCTATCTTACCGCCCATCAGTACATCGGTATGAAGCTGGCCGCACTGGAACGGGAGCGCACTCTGAGCCGTCTCTCCGGACAGTTCCCCGTCGTCCTCTACACCAGAAGCGATGCCTCCGCTCTCCCCCGCGTGGACTGCCGCGGCGGGGTAAGCACATTCTCCGGAATGCCAAAGGTCTTTCAGGCCAGCCGCATCAACCTGAATATGACCATGCGCCCCATCGAGACCGGCCTTTCCCAGCGCGTGTGGGACATCTTAGCCTGCGGCGGCTTTCTTCTCACCAATTATCAGGCGGAGATTCCCGATTATTTTGAAATCGGAAAAGATCTGGAAACCTATGAGTCGATGGAAGAATTAGAAGAAAAAGTCCGCTATTACCTCGCCCATGAGGATGAGCGGATGGAGATCGCGATCCGCGGATACGAGAAAGTCGCGGCGCATCATTCTTACGAAATCAGGCTCGCGCAGATGATACAAATCCTGACCAACACCATGCCAACATAATTCTGCCGATACACAGCACAGAACAAAATTTTATTTGTGGAGCGAGAGCGCGGCGACGGAGATAAAATTTTGCTCTGTGCGTGGCAACGGGGCGTATATGACACTCGTGTCATATACGCCCCGTTCACCTCTTGAATATCACTTCAGCAAATTCTTCAGCGCCTCCATACCGTCCACATCCCCGGCTTCCTTGTTCGCATTCTGAATCTGCACATAAACTTCCTTCCGATACACAGGCACTTCTCTGGGCGCGCTGATGCCGAGCTTTACCTGTTCGCCCTTAATCTCAAGAACCGTAACTTCCACGTTATTGTTAATGACAAGGGCTTCGTTCTTTTTTCTGGATAAAGCTAACATTTATTCACCCGCCCTTTCTTTGTTCTTGTTTAAGATATCATAGATTGGATATTTTACCAGATACTCATCCCCCTCCACGATCACCTGTGTGCCAAGCCTCTGCGCCGCGTTGATCACGATCGGCCCCTTCAGATTTACGGACATCTTTGTCAGATCTTTCGGCACCGTCACCGTCACCATTACCAGCAGTTCCTCCGGCAAAAGCTCTCCGATATTCTTTAAGAGTTCGTCATCCACCTCCGGATTATAATCCGGCCGCACGATCAGCGGATCCATCACCGGCATCGCGAAAGCAGGCTCCTGAATGGACTGCAGCCAGTGTATCGTATCCGTGCCTTTCTCCTCGTCGTGGATCAACGCAAAATCCTGCAGATCCGGAAAGCCAATGATACCGCCCGGAAAATGAATGAGCTTCTCGTCGTCGATGGTGATCGCGCCAAACACTTTTGTTGTAATCTGCATATTTGTTGTCCTTTCTGTCACAGATTTTCTCTTTCACTCTGCCGTGCTACATTCGCAAAACCGCTGCTTCGCAGCTTTCCTTTTGCTCATTATGTGGCATTCGCCACATAGATCCATTTCGAAACAGTCTGCTGAAAGCAAGCTTTCACAGCCTGTTTCTCATGTCTCTGCACGGCTCATTGCTTATCAAATATAATTCATCAAGCTGGTCTGCATGATCTTACCGGTTGCCATCAGGGCCGCGTTGTAAGTCAGTTCGGAACTGGTCAGCTGCACCGCTACTTCGGTGATGTCGATGCCTTCATTGTCCTGCTGCAGCTCCTTGAAAGTTGCCTGCTGGTTCGTCAATCTGCTCTTTACCAGATCCAAACGGCTTCCCCTTGTCGCATTGGCCGTCGTCGCCACGCGGGCATCATCCATATATCTTTGATACTTTGTGATCTGGTTCTCAAACCTCGTGTGAATGTTATCGCGGATGTAGGTCGTCGCCTTCTCAACGCCCTCAAGCCGCTCCTTTAAATCCTTATATTCGTCGCTGTCTTCCGGCCAGTCTTTCAGCTTTTCCGTCAGATTTTTCTCCACCTTCTCGATGTCCTCATACTGTTTCAGAAGATGCTCAAAATCGTCGATATCCCGCTGCACATTATGGGTGAAAATTTCATCCGCACGCGTGTTGACCTGAATCTGCTGGTTATAGCCCACATCATAATAGATATCCTGATCCCTGCCCTCATCGCGCTGGGTGTTATAGGCAGTTTTGCGCATTTCCACCGGTTCCTCGCCCGGCGCCGATGTCACCTTCGTCTCAATGCACTTAAAGTAATGCACCGGATTGATATCGCCGTCCTGCCAGGAAGATTTATTGTAATCTACATGGAAAGAATCCATTCCGTCAAAGGCCGACTCACTGAAGTTTTTCTCATAAAAGTCCTTGGAAAATACCAGTTCGCCGCTGGTGGGGATGAACGCGATCCCGCTGAACCCTTCCGCTACCGCATGGTAAGCCTTCTCCTGATCTGCAAACTCCCTGATCTCAAAATCAGTAAACGCATTCCACTCCGGAGGATCAACCGTAGTATCGTATTTCTCAAACTCCAATACCGGATTCCCGTCAGCATCCGTCTCAAACTGGTTGAACGCATCCTTTTTCGCCGTTGCCCGCAGCTTCGTGCCGTCCGGCATCGTAATATTCAATTCCTGTCCGTTTCCCTCCGCATCCATTGTTGCAAGGGAATCCAGTCCGTTGTAGGACATTCTGAAACGGTATAGCGTGTCATTGCTGACAGTCTGCTGATAAGATATCGTCTCATCCACTCCGTCGGGATAAGAAGGATTTCCTTCTCCCGTCAGATTTTCTCCCAGCTTATCATAATTTGTGTAACTGATCCTGCTGATGTCCTCAAAGCCAAAGTCCTCGTAAATATTGTAGGATAGCGGATGCTGTTTTAACTGCTTCTCATCCTCCTCGGTGAAGGTGACCGGCAGATCCGTCCGGTAACCGGAGAACACATAACGTCCCGCATAATCCACGTTTGCGCAGGAGTAAAACTCCTTCGTCTCCTCCTTCATCTGCTCCAGATGAATCCGCAGATCGTCAGCGGTCTTGAATTTATTCGCCGTACCGGTAGACTGTTCATAGAGACTGGTCAACACTTCATCCACCGTCTTCATCGCGTCCGCCGTCAGACTGAGCCACTGCCCCGCATCCTTTGCGTTCTTTTCATTGTACTGGGTGACCGCAGTCACATTGCTGCGCAGGCGAAGCGCCCTGATCGCCACCACCGGATCATCGGAAGGACGCACAATCTTACTCTGCGTAGTCATCTGATTCGTCAGCCGGTCCCGTAAGATTTTGTTCTGATTGATGTTGTACGCGGAATTATTCCGCATGATCTTATTGGTTATTCTCATGCCCTTTACCCTCTTTCTTTATACACCCGTCTGTAAAATCAATCTGTCATAGATTTCCGTCAATACGTTGATCATCTTGGATGCCAGCGTGTAGGAGTTTTCATACTTCACCAGATTCATCGCTTCCTCGTCCTCATCCACGCCGGAGATGGAGATTCTCTGGTTGTCGATGTTCGTCTCTAAGCTGTAATAGGTGTTATAGAGCGTTTCCGCATTGCTGGTATTTAAGGTAGCGTCAGAAAGCACGCACTCCAGAAAACCGCCCGCGCTCCTGCCGCGGAAACTGAACTGGTTCACATCACCGATCATGGAGATCACCTTCCATACCTGATCGCACTGTTCCTTGCCCTCGACCTCATCCACGCCGTCGCCCTCCGGCGGCTTCGTGCCGACTCCGGCATTCTTGTCGATATCCCCTCTGGTACCCAGCAAATCGGGATTTTTCACCGTCTGCGCATGAAGCGTGATATTGCCGGCCGTCAGGTTATAGTAACCCGTGTTTTCATTGGTTCCGGTCCCTTTATCCAGCTCGCTCTGCTTGTACTGCCCATCTTGCCGCACATAATCCGCGGTAAAAAGGATATCTGCCTTCTGCGGCGGATCCTCTGCCGTCAGGCCTTCTTTAAAGATATCGTTCACCTTCTTGGCAAACTCGCGCACCCACTCGTTCATCTGGCTCATATAGTAGGGAACGCCCTGATATTTGATCTCACCGCCGGTTGAAGCCTCCTTCCAGACCTTATCGCCCATCAGCGGCTGATCGCTCTTCTTATTATCTATGGTAAAGGTATACTGGCCATTGCCGTTATAGATCCAGTCCGTATAATAGAAAAGCTGATTTCCGACATTGATGACACCGCCGCTATCCGAGAGTGTACATTTGCTGATACTCTGCAGATAATCTTCCGAAGTCTGAATGGTCACCGTGGAAAATTTCTCATGGTAAGACACGCTGATGGCCTGCCCCTGAAAATGTTCGCCGTTGTTGCCGTCGCGCATCTCGATCAGGCCTCTCAATTCGCCGCCCATAGAAGCGTTGTAGAGCGAAAACTCCAGACCGTTGCTCCACATGAGATCGTAGAGTCCGTCCACGTCGGACTGGTTCACCTTCTCTTCCTTCGTGCGGGACACACAGATGAGCGTCTGGTAATCGTCCCCGTCCACCAACGTCTGTCCCCCGGCGATCTTTACCATATAACGGTGCGCCGCCGTCGGGTTGCCCTGCTGATCGAGAATCGGATATTCAGCAGTCTGCACATCCACCACCGCGGAAAGCTCATCAAGCAGTTTGTCTCTCTTATCCCGCAGCTCGTTGGCACGCTTACCCGACAGCTCCACCACGTTGATCTGCTTATTCACCGTAGCCAGATCCTGCGCGATCGAGTTAATCTGATCGGCCCTGACCTTAATCTCGTCATTCACATCCGATTGCAGATCCTGTAAGTCTCCGTACATATTATTGAAATAATCCGTCAGCGCTTTCACCGTGCCCAAAAACTGCGCTTTGACATCCGTGCTGCTGCCATACTTTGTGATCTCCTGCAGCGCCGCCTCCATATTACTAAAGAGCGTTCTAAAGCCGGTGACATTATCGTCCTTATAGTACTCCTGAATCATATTGCAGTAGTAGAGTTTCGCGTCATACTCGCCCAGCTTCGTCTCATTAGCCCAGTATTTGTTATCGTAGAACACGTCCCGCACGCGCTCGACCGACAGCGTCTCCACGCCAGCGCCCGCACAGCCGTAAGTAGCGAACACCCGCAGGGCGTTTGCCGCCTCGGTCTCCACCTTCTGTCTGCTGTACCCCTCGGTCTGCACGTTGCTGATGTTGTTGCCGGTAGTGTTCAAAGCCGCGTTCGCCGCCCGAAGCCCCGATGATGCGATTGTCAATCCAAAGAATGTTGATGCCATACACAGTCTCCCTAACTTAATTGAATGCCGAGGATCGCAGATCCTCGTAAAGTTAATTTCGAAGAAATTTACTTCTATCTACCTAATGTGGAAAGCAGATGATCGAGCATCTCACTGATCACGTTGATATACCGGCTGGACGCGTTGTAAGCGTTCTGGTACATGATCATATTAGTCAGCTCCTCGTCCGAGGACACGCCCACGATCTCTTCTCTCGCGTAAGCCAGCGCATCCATCGCCTGTTCCTGATTCTCCTGAATCCCCCGGAATACATATCCTGTATTGGCGATCTGGGATACCAGATTCTGATAATAATCTTTAAAGCAAAGAGGCGTCTCTACATTGGGATTCAAGGTGTAGATTTCCTCCTCAAAAGCCTTTTTCAAAGCCTCCATCGTCTCGTTATCCTCAGAGTGTTCATTCAGTCTGAAGGTGAGCAGCGAAGGATTCTGACGAAGCTCCTGATTGATGATGATATTGCGCACCGTCCAACTGGTCTCCGGCGTCCCGTCATCCTCTACCATCGCCAAAAACAGCTGTAACGGCTTTCCGTTTTCATCCCGCAGGTAGGTCGAATTGGGATTGGCCTCGCTCGCCCTGTCCGCCGCCTCCGCCAAGATCGTATTGATCTTGGAAGTGACGATGTGTATCAGCTTGTCAAACTCCGCCTGCACATTCATCACGATGGACTGGGAAATATTTTTATCGTACCACCCCGCCTCGTACTCGCCGTCCAGATTGATATCGTCAAGCTCCCTGTAAGTGCCTCTGTGGTCGCCTCTCGCAAGCAGCGTGCCTTTCAGGGAACCGATATCCGTATCGTAGATAGAAGAAATCTGCTCGGTCAGCTTGTAAACTTTTGCGCTTTCGATCCCCTCTTCCGTTACCTTCGGATTTCCGTCCGCATCAAGTTTAAATTTCGCCAACATCTTCCAGTAAGGGGTATAGAAACCGGTCTGGTTATCCTTATAGATACATATTTCATTGACCATGCTGCCCTTTACCAGATCCTGCTGTTCAAAGCGGACGCTCACATAACCGCTGGGATCCTCGGAATAGGATATGCTGCCGATCTTTGCGAGTTCATCTAACAGATAATTCCGGCGGTCACGCAGATCGTTCGCATGCTCCTGCCCGGCCTCGACACGCATGATCCTGCGGTTTAACTGCTCGATCTCCTGCGCGTATTTATTGATATTATTAACATCTGTCAGCACCTTTTTATTCATGTTGTCCTGATAGGTGCAAAGACTGTCATAGACCGCTTTCGCCTTTGTGATGAACTCATAGGCCTTGGTCACGAACAGGTCCTGATTGACCGACAAAGTTGGGTTTTTGGAAAGTTCCTGTATCGCGCCCCAGAGTCCGTCTTTTGAATTTCCGCCATTGTGATCGCCTATCAGCGATACGGAAAACTCATGACCCTCGTTGGACTCACCCAAAATATATTCGATTTCTTCCAGAGCCGCCGAAGAAACATCATAAAAAGCGCTGCGACCGGACTCGCGGCGATAATTTCTGTCCAATATAGCGTCTCTTTCCTGTCTTGTGCGGGTATAATTGACACCCAGACCCGTCTGAATCCAGTTTTTGTCAGCATACTTCTGGTTGGTGATGTAATTTCGCGTCCCCTGTATCGCCTGCTGTCTGGTATATCCTTGGGTGTCTAAATTAGACATGTTATGCGCTGTCGTATTCAGCGCATTATTCGATGTTTGTAATCCTGATACGCCTATATAAAGGCTGCTCATCAATGACATAATCTACCGTCCTCAACAATTATTGCTTGGCGTCAAAAGCCTTGTTGACCGTCCCGATCACATCACCGGTATTGTAGGCTCCCTTGTTATAATTCGCCGTCTCCGGCGCCTTATTCATAGCCTGAATCATCTGCATATTGAACTGCACCAGCTCAAGCGCATTTTCGATCAGTTCTCTGTTCTGCTCGTTGATACGCTTGACCGCATGCACATTCCTGCGCAGATCGTCAAATACCGATGCCAGTTTTGCCTGTTCCTGTGGCCTTGCTGCCAGCATTTTGATCAAGTCTACAATTTTCAGCTTCGTAACATCCTTGTTAAGTACGTTCGCAATATCATTGACAGCTTCGATTCTCAATTTATCGAGATGATTGATCCTGCTAACGATGATTTGCTCCTCATCCGTGATTGTCGCTAAAACCTTGATATCATCAGAAACAATAGCGGGTGTTTTTCTCATGGACAGTTCCAACAGATTCCCATACTCCAGATTTTCCTTTTCCAAAACCTCGATCAAGGTTTCCATTAAGCTTGCCACGCCAAACCCTCCTACAGTTCATTCCCTAACAAATGAACCGCACCTACAGACTCTCAATCTCCTCGTAATGCTTCAACAATTTCTCCGCAAATTTCTCGCTGCTCACCTGATACGTGCCGTTCGCGATACCGGCCTTAATGGGAGCAACAAGGTCGCTTCTGACATCCTCCGCAGCCGCTACAGCGTTCTTTGCAGTCTGGATATCCTTGCCGAAACTGGAGATATGAATCCTGTCAGACCCCGCATTTTTCGCGGTGTTTAGCGTCTTAGCTCTGCTCTTTGTGCCATAAACCTGCTGTACCTGTGTATAAGCTTCGATACGCATACCGGATTCCTCCTTCTTCCTGCCTTTCTTTTTGCAGGAAATATTTCGCTTTCAATATCTTACACTATTAGTATCGGTTATTTTCAGGAAGACTTTAGGGGTTTTATGAAAAAAGCAAAAAACGCCGTAAATACGACGTTTCTTCCTTCATTAAAAAGTGCCGGCGACCGGAATCGAACCGGTACGGGGGATTAGCCCCGCAGGATTTTAAGTCCTGTGCGTCTGCCAGTTCCGCCACGCCGGCATATTTTTTCAATCATCTTCCTTTGCGCTGCAGATCATACAGCACCGCAAAACAATCTGCTGCGAAACGACCCGGATGGGACTCTAACCCACGACCTCCGCCGTGACAGGGCGGCGCTCTAACCAACTGAGCC
>DKUU01000025.1 GCA_002490835.1 Lachnospiraceae bacterium UBA7196
TCCTACAAAAACTTTACCCTAGCTCTGCGATTCCTTATGGAATGAGAAAATTTGCTTCGCAAATTATCTCACGAGGATACTTCGCATCGTCGGCATGTAGTAATCTACGCAGTTAATTTGTACAATATTCTTGTACTGCGGTCTCATATAAATCCCGCCCTTCAGCATCGATTACTACGATTGCCGGGAAGTTTTCCACGGTAAGTTTACGGATCGCTTCCGTTCCCAGATCATCATAGGCGATCACTTCAGACGCCTTGATAGAACCTGCCAGCAATGCGCCTGCGCCGCCCACAGCCGCAAAATACACGGCGCCGTTTCTGACAATCGCATCCTTTACTGCCTGAGAGCGCTTTCCTTTGCCGACCATACCAATCAGCCCCAGATCCAAAAGTGCCGGCGCATACTTATCCATGCGGCTTGCGGTGGTAGGGCCTGCGGAACCGATCGGCCTGCCCTCCCTTGCCGGAGAAGGACCCATATAATAGATTACGTTGCCCTCCATCCCGATCGGCAATGCTTCTCCTTTTTCCAAGGCTTCCTGCATTCTCTTGTGCGCCGCGTCGCGCGCCGTATAGATCGTACCCGTGAGATAAACGTAATCTCCCGCCCGCAATTCTTTCGCCGCCTCCTTATCAATAGGCGCTGTGATATGCCGCTCCATCTTGTTAATCCTTCCTCCCCTCAACACAAATCCGACTGCACATCCAATCCCCGCCATTACTCCCAATCTCAAATAAGTCCTGCTTTGAAAGTGCATCCTTAAAACTTCTTCTGATAAAAAGTACAGATATTGTGTTTTTCTGCTTTGAAACCACAATATATATAGTAGAAACGCAATTATCCAGCCTTCATTCGATGAGCCGTTATAATCGTATAACTATGAGCATTAACGGTAATTTTAATACCTTCAATCTCACAATACCAGTTTTTACCCTGCTTATAAATGACACAATTTTTGCACATTATTCTACTTTTACAGTACCCTCACCGCATGTCTGTTCACATGACAGCAGATATTGACCGCCACAGGCAACCCTGCAATATGCGTGGGATAGGTTTCAATGTTGACCGCCAGCGCCGTCGTCGTGCCGCCCAGTCCCCCCGGCCCGATCCCCGTCCTATTTATCTTTACCAGCATTTCTTCTTCTAATTCTTTTATATAAGGAATGTTGGAATGCACATCCAGCGGCCTTGTAAGCGCGTGCTTTGCCATCAGCGCGCATTTCTCAAAAGTACCGCCGATGCCCACGCCCACTACCATCGGCGGGCAGGCATTTGGCCCCGCGTCCCGCACCGCCGTCAGGATCGCATCCTTTACACCTTCTATGCCGTCCGCCGGTTTCAACATAAAAACACGGCTCATGTTTTCGCTGCCAAAGCCCTTGGGCGCGACTGTGATTTTCACTTTATCACCGGGTACAATCTCACAGTGCAGGACCGCCGGCGTGTTATCCTTCGTATTCTCCCGGATCAGCGGATCACCTACCACTGACTTGCGAAGATAGCCCTCCGTGTATCCCTGCCTCACGCCTTCGTTGACTGCATCAGTCAAATCCATGCCCGCAAAATGCACATCCTGACCAATTTCTAAAAAAATCACCGCCATACCTGTATCCTGACAGATGGGGATCATGTCTCTCCCTGCAATCTCCAGATTATCCTGCAACTGCTCCAAAATCTGCTTCCCCAGCGGCGAACCTTCTGCCTGCGCCGCCTGCGCTATCGCACACGCCATGTCCCCGGAGAGGAAATGGTTGGCCTCTATGCACATTTCTTTAATATTTCTGGTAATCTCTTCCGTCTCGATCGTTCTCATGTTCATTCTTTCTCTCAACCCACAAACTGCTCGCGAACCGCTTTCAATTCCTCCGGCGTTACCTCCTGCGGCTTCCAGCCAATCTTTTGCCCGTCAGCATCGTACCGCGGAATCAAATGCAAATGAAAATGGAACACCGTCTGCCCTGCCAGATCGCCATTATTCTGTACCAGATTAATGCCTTCACATTTGAATTTTTCACGCATTTTAAATACCATTTTTTTCGCAAGTTTCATTACGTCGCCCGCCATTTCCTCCGGCAGTTCAAAGAAATCCCGATAATGCTCCTTCGGCAGGATCAGCGCGTGTCCCTTAGTAGCCGGTCCCTGATCCAGAATCACACGAAACTGCTCATCTTCATATAAGGTCTCTGCGGGAACCTCTCCGTTTGCGATTCTGCAAAAAATACAATTATCCTGTCTCATGATATATTACCCCTTTCTGCCTAAAAAGCCTTCATTATTAAAAATCATTCTTCTGAAAATTGCAATGCCTGATCCAAAGACCGCAGCACCTTAAAATCGCCCTTCATCTTCATATCACCCGCCATAAAAGACGTCTGAAAGCTCGTCCGTCCCGAAACGATATCGGCAAAAGAAGCGCGATCCATCTGCATTTCCACATCAACGCGGCCGCCTTCCCCATAATAGCAGTCAAGGCTTGCGCCGTCAATTATGATCATAAGAGGCTTTTTCTTCTCCTCGATCATCACCTTAAATCCCGCCGCAAACCCCGGCTGGGGAACGAAATGCTGCCTGATCTCCTCCACAAATTCGGAAGTGTCTTCCTTTTCGCTGCTGCCCATCATATCCCGGAAAAGGCTTGCAAGCTCCTGTATATCCGCTTTCTGCCGCTGCACGTACGTATCGTCCGAGACATATTGCGAGAGCTGTTCAGACTCCTGCGGCGTGAAATTGATGCTTTTCGTAATCGCCACCTTCTGCTTCACCGCCTGATTGCTGGCCGGCAGACAAGGCATCTTCTGGTTAATCGTACGGTAAAGATTCTCCGCATTTTTTTCAATAATCCGAATATAATCTCCGTTTTCTTCTAAAAGTGAAGTGTCCGCAATATAGCCGCAAAGCCCGCTGCAGGGAAGGCCGCCCAAGATTTCCCAAGCCGTAGCAAGCTGCAGCTTTCCTTCCTGCTCTCCGTATGTGGTTGACATAACTATCGGGCACATATAGATCCTGCTGATCCTCTCCTTATCGCCATAAAGCCAGCAGGCGTCCAAAAACTGCTGCATATAACCGCCGATACCGTACCACTCGATCGTCGTTGCAAGGATCACACCGTCCGCGCTTTTTAATGTCTGCGGCAAGGTCGGGATGCTGTTTTTCTGCTCATAAAGATGGAAGACCTCCACCGTCACGCGCAGCTCCTCCAGCACTTCCTTCATCTTTTTTAAGACAAAGAGCGTCGGATCGTCCATCAATCCTCTTCCACCATAGTAAATATTAATCTGCATATGATCCAATCCTTTCTCATCCGTAGTCAGAAAGATTCCGCTTTATTCCATTTCTTAGCCGCCGCAACAATCGCCGCCGTAAAAAAGCCCATCAGGACCCCGCCCACATGGGCGGCATTGTTTACCCCCACACTGGTAAACCCGCAGTATAGGGAAAAGGCAATCGCAAACGCCACCCTTCCCGCCGTCATAGTGGAAAGTCTTCCCCGGTGCAGCATCACCAGAAGCAAAAGCGCGCCTTCCACGCCGAATACCGCGCCGCTGGCTCCTACCGAACTGCCGAAATTTCCCGTCATAAGCTCATAGCCCGCAGAAAAGATGTTGCCCGCAAGCCCGGAAAGCAGATAAAGCACGGCATACGGAAACGGCCCAAACTCACGCTCCACCATCGCTCCCACATAGTACAAGACGATCATGTTGCTGAAAAGATGCTGCACGCTTCCATGCAGGAACATACTGGTAAACAGGCGGTGGACCTCGCCCCGCAGAAGTTCCGTCACACCAAAGGCACCCTTATTATATAACAAATCTCCTGTAAATGTACATATCAGAAATACGATCACATTGACTGCCACCAAAGAAATACTGACCGGCGCCAGCGATTGCAATTTTTCTTTTATTTCATTCTCATCTGCCGCCGTCCCCGTAATCTCCTTTGACACTGCAAACAGGTACTCTTCCAGAATCCCCTTCCAACCATAAAAATCCGCAGTCTGCGTCTCATGCACGATCAATCGGAAAGCTCTCGCGTCAATGATCCAGCAAAAAGTATCCTGCTCGCACAGCCGTCTTGCCTTTTCCGTATCCTCACATAAAATCAGCGTCATCACGTGAATCTCCGGCTCGCCCCGCAGGCTGAAAAACTCTGCAATTTTTTCCTTCAAATGCGCATACTGATCTCCCGAAATATAGAGGCCCTGCCGGTAATCGATCACATGAAGCACATTGATTCCCTGCACTTCCCGGTGGCAGTAAAAATTAAATTCCGGAAGGTTCGACGGAAGCTTATCATAACCCTGCATCAAAAACAACTCTTCCAATCGGTTCAACGTTAAAATATCCATGAGTAGAGAGTATCATTTTCGCTGGGGGATGTCAAACAGGAAAGGCCCGTTGTTTATTTGTTGTGATTTATATCGTATAATGATTTTTACATAATATCTATATCATAGATGGAGCGGTTTGCGTATCCGACACAAATTCGTTTCTGCAAATTCCTGCCGGGACGAGGTAAAAATATATGCAAAAAAGAAGCATAGATCGCCAGTCGTTTGCAGCAAACTGTACTGGCATGGAGGATAAAAATGGCCTGCAGGATTTTGATCATTGACGACGACATTGAACTTTTAAAAATGCTGAAAAAATATTTTACATTAAACGCCGCAGATCAGTATGAGATCATCACGGCACAAAACGGCATGGAAGGTATAGACAAAATAAACGCACAGCCCGACCTTATCCTATTAGATATCAATATGCCGAAAATCGACGGGATCGAAGTCTGCCAAAAGATACGGGAGCAAGTGAACTGCCCTATTATCTTTCTGACCGCGCGAGTGGAAGAACAGGACATTGTAAATGGACTCTCCGCGGGCGGTGACGATTATATTCTAAAGCCGTTCCGCTTAAAAGAACTGGAGGCAAGGATCGCGGCGCACCTAAAACGGGAAGTGCGGCGCAGCCATAAAACCAACTGCCGCTTTCAGGGCGAATTATCTATTGATTATGCCGCAAAGACCGTACAGATTCAGGAAAACACGCTTGAACTGACAAGGCTGGAATATGAGATCCTTGCCTTTTTATCCATGCACCCGGGCATGGTTTTTGATAAAGAAAGAATCTATGAGAGAGTCTGCGGATTCGATGCGGAAGGCGACAGCCGCGTGGTCACGGAATTGATCCGCCGCATCAGAAATAAACTGCAGCAGTATACGCAGACGGAATATATCGAAACCGTATGGGGGATGGGTTACCGATGGACAAAATAAAAAATCTTTCCTTAAAGAAAACACTTCTTTTTTATATGGCGATTGCTCTGTTTTGCAGTTTCCTTCTTTCGGCAGTGATCAACAGGGGAGCCTCTCGCGCACAGCTGCATGTTTGGTGGCGTTATGTGGATCAGGAAGCTTATTATGAAGCCGCCAAAAGAGGTCCCCTATATGTTCCTGATATTCCCAGACCACAGGAATATGAAATGACATCTTCTGATTATTTTGTATCGGAAGTCTGCGATTTTTTACAGACCTATACGGTATTGGTCCTGTCGATAGCGGGAAGCTGTGCAGCGGTTTTTTTCTTTTATCGGCACAAGTTAAAAAAACCGATCAGCGAGCTGGCGTCAGCGTCACAAAAGATTGCCGAAAACCAACTGGACTTTCACCTTACTTATGAAAATAAAGACGAGATGGGCGTACTCTGCAAAGAATTTGAAACGATGCGCGGACAGCTTGCCGAAAACAATCGTAAGTTATGGCAGACCATTGAAGAAGAAAAACTGCTGCGGGCAGCGATCGCGCACGATATCCGCTCTCCTTTATCGGTTTTAAAAGGATATCAGGAAATGCTGACTGCCTATCTACCAAAAGCGGACATGGATTTGGAACAGGCAATGGAAATGTTATCCGAAAGCAGCCGTCAGATCGAGCGCATGGATGCTTTTGTGGAGACCATGCGGAAGCTTAACAGTTTGGAAAGTCGGGAGCCTGTTGCCGCAGACATTTCCGCAGCAGCGCTAGAGGCGGATATCCGCGCGGAACTTGCCATTTTAGAAAAGGAATATGGAAAGCACTCCGTTTTACAAACATCCGCATCCGAAAATCCTTTTTACGGAGATAAAGAAATCATTCTGGAAGTCACGGAAAACCTTTTATCCAATGCCTTTCGCTGCGGGAAGCAGCAGATTGCCGTCATGCTAAAAATGGAATATGACGAGCTGCGCGTCTGCGTCAGGGACGACGGTGAAGGCTTTTTGGAAGACGCGGAAACACTCACAAAAGCCTTTCATGGAAAGAATATCAAAGACAGCTTAAAACACGCCGGGATCGGTATGTATATCAGCAGACTTTACTGTGAAAAACATGGCGGAAAACTGATTCTGGAAAATGAAGAACAGGGCGGGGCTGTAGTGACCGCGATATTTCGTCGGATCTCATAAAGAATCCGACGATTTTCTTTTTCTCAAATTCTATCTTCATTGTCTTTCTATTGTGATTCCCCTTTTATGATGGATGCAAAGGAGGAATTGCAATATGTGGTCGATTATAAAAAGAGAAGTGCGCAATTACTGTAAAAACCCTCTGTATTGGATCGGCATCGTCATTATTTTTGTGATGATTTTTCCATGTGTAAGCCCCTATCTGCATACCCATTATCTCGCTAAAGGAGAAACCGTCGAAAACGATTATCCGGAAACCTTTCGCAACGGGGACATCTATGAGGGCTATGTGCCTACGGAGAAAACGGAACGGCGGGAGCTCTGGGAAGAACAGATTCGGGAAATCCTACGCACTGATCTTGAAAAGAACGCTGTCGAAGCGGAAGCCATCATTGCGGAAATACGAAAAATGGATATGAAGACGGCGTGTGATCATTTGGAAAACTACAACTTTTTCAGCGCTTATTATTACTATGTTAATACCGCCTATCGCAAAGGAACGTCTGCGGAAATCAATGCTTATATCGCCGCCAAATTAAAAGAAAAGCCGTTTTCCTATTACTTTTCCAAAAAATTTGCAGACTTCGCGGGACTGCATATGGGATTTTTCGCGGCGCTCCTATTGTCCGTTTTGTATTTGCAGGATACCAGAAAAAATACTTACGAACTGCTCCACACAAAGCCTGTCCGCGCAAGAACCTATCTTTTGGGAAAAGTGGGCGGCGGCTTTGCCGTCTGTCTGATCGCGCTTGCCATCTTAAATCTGGGGTACTGGCTCCTGTGTCTGCTCATAACAAAGGCGCAGGGCTTTACGGTGAGATTAACGGACTTTCTGATAGCGACCTGTCTCTATATCCTGCCAAATATGCTGATGATCGTATGTATTTA
Organism: Lachnospiraceae bacterium UBA7196; assembly: GCA_002490835.1. Taxonomy (GTDB): domain Bacteria; phylum Bacillota; class Clostridia; order Lachnospirales; family Lachnospiraceae; genus UBA3282. The sequence goes on from DKUU01000025.1 coordinate 7,330, forward strand.
CAGCCTGATCTCACTGCTGTTCAAAAGTCCGCTGCCCACGGTGCCGCTGCTGCTCCTTTATATCACCTATTCCAATATGGGGGCTTATCGCAAGGACGGGGTTTACGGCTATTACGGCAGGCCGCTTGCCATCATGGTACGGTTTCCGGGGCCATTTTTTGACACCACGCCCCCGCCGATGGTCTTAATGAATCAGGTATTTTTGATTCTGGCGTCTGTTGTGATTTTGATACTGGCTATCCTTTTATGGAAGAAACGGAGAGTGTCATGAAAAAAGAATGTAAGATATCCCTGCCATTTTATAAGATTGCCTACGCGGTCTGCTTTGTGATCCTTCTCAGTCTGATCAGGGGCGTGTATGTCAGCCGTGAAGTTGGCATTGCCTTAGAGCCGCAGATTGCCCTCCTTGCCGCAGCCTTCTGTGCGGATACCTATGTGGTGGAAATTATTGCCAAGCGTTCAGAAGTCTGGCGGCTATATCCGCCAAAAAAGAAACTGCTTGCAATCTACACACGGCTGTTTTTGCAGATATCATTTCTATTTTTGCTCGCAGCGGCAGGATACGGATTGTTTTTCCTGTTTCAAAAACCAGCTTTTTCCGCAAATGCCGATTATGAAGCCGCACAGTTTTTCGTGTTCCTTGCAAGCGTGCTGATCACGATCGCTTTCTGGGGCATTTTGGCAAACACCCTCGCCTGTATTTTTCGCAATATGTGGTTTGCAATCGGTGCCTGCCTGCTCTTATGGATTTTGACAAACGCAAGCCTGGGCGTTCGTTATCTGGGAAAATGGAATGTGTTTTCTTACACGTTCAGAGAAATAAATGGCAACGGCGATTTAAGCTGGCTGTGCGGAAAAGTTGTCTGCATTATTCTTACGGTTGCGGCGTTTGCCGCGCTTCCTAAAATTATGAAAAAAAGTAGATAACGCGCAGGAGTGCAAAAAGAATAACATAATAATTCGCAAATATAACAGGCAAATGCTTATCAGAAAAAAGGAGAGAATCATGGGAATCAAAATAAAAGACTTAACGGTAACTTTCAAAAATCGTGTAACCGCGATCCGTCATGCCAATCTGGAAATCCCAAAAGGCATTTACGGGCTGTTAGGAGAAAACGGTGCGGGAAAAACAACGCTGATGCGGGTACTTACGACGGTGCTCACCCCCACCAGCGGCACCGTAACTTTAGACGGCATTTCTTACAGCGAAGAAAATTATCAAAAAATACAGCGCAAGATCGGCTATCTGCCGCAGGAGATCGACCTGTACCCCAATTTAACGGTACAGGAGTGTCTGGAATATATGGGAAGTCTATCAGCTGTTCCCAAACAGCTTTGCAGGGAGCGCATCCGCACTCTTTTGGAAAAAACCAGCCTCACAGAGCACCGCAAAAAGAAAATCAGACAGTTGTCCGGCGGCATGAAACGGCGGGTGGGGTTAATTCAAGCACTCTTAAACGAGCCCGAATTTTTGATCGTTGATGAACCGACAACGGGACTGGATCCGGAAGAGCGCATCCGCATCCGTAATCTGTTGGTGGATTTTTCGGAGGGGCGCACCGTTTTGTTTTCGACGCATGTGGTGGAGGATCTGGCGGCGACCTGTAACCAGCTTGCCGTCATGAAAAAGGGGGAATTTCTTTATGCGGGAAGCATGAAAGATTTGCTGGAGCAGGCAAACGGGCATGTCTGGACCTGCAAGGCTTCGGATGAGAGCACTGCGCGAAAGCTGGAACAAAAATACCACGTTTCTTCCAAACAGTATGTGGGAAACGAATTGCAGTTACGACTGATCAGCGAACTGCCGCCACAGGTGGACTGTAACATTTGCGAGGCAACGCTTGAGGATGCTTATATCTATATTGCAAACAAAGAAAACTAATACTATAATCAGGAGCGGCAAAATGACAACGAAAAATCAGGCACTCAAGCGGTAGGAAATTGATTGTCCCTGCCGCTTTTCCTAAAGAAAAATTTTTCTCGTTTTCTCAAAAGAAGTATGATGCCACAAGTATACGCTTCATAAAGATATCAATTGGAAAATTACAGGATATTTGCCCAAAATGGAAAGCGTGCTTGACATCAGAATTATTTTTGCTATAATAATGATATGGAAAGTACACTTTCCGTGGGGAGGAAGATATTTTGAAAAATCGATTGGAAGAATTACGAAAACAAAGAGGTATTAAACAAGAAGACTTAGCTACTGCTCTTGAAGTATCTCGTCAAACAATAGGCTCTTTAGAAAATGGACGCTACAATCCCTCTATCATGTTAGCCTTTAAAATAGCAAGATACTTTCAAATGAGCATTGAAGAAATTTTTATTTATGAGGAGGAAAGTAAATGAGGCATAAGATACAAAAAGTCGAATTATTCATCGGTGTAATATATTCAGTAAGCCGACAAAAGAAATGCAAATATTATAAAATGTAGTCGTATGAAAGGTGGAATTGACAATGAAGAAAAAATTATCATTTATCATAGAGATTATTATAGGCATAATTTTTATATGTTTTGGATATTTCGTTATTGATAATGACTATTACTCTACACTTTTTTACGCAATGGGGTTCGGTTTAGCTTTTGCTTCATGTATTCAATTATTTAAAATCTGTTACTATGAAATGCCGAAAAATAAAGAAAAGTTGGAAAATATAAATAGAGAAAATCACATCAATAGTGTTGATGAAAGAAAAATATTTTTAAGAATGAAAGCTGGTTCTTTAGTGTATCAGTTAATGACTTTTGTGTACTTGTTTGTTGCTTTTGTACTTGCATTACTTCATGTGGAAGTATGGATTATAGGAATTATATTTGGTTTATTTCTACTGCAAACTTTTTTAGGAATTGTTCTATATAAACATTATGAAAAACAATTTTAAAAATTGGAAAATTGTGATGAGGAAATACTATGCCAGAACTTAAAAAACGAGATATGAAAATCACTCTTACAGTCAGTAAATAATAATGTATGCCGCCGCTAGGGGCAACACCATAACGGCGGTTTCTGCTTGTTGCGTTCCTGTATCTCTCGCAAATGTTTTAACACACTCTGCTTTTCGGGCGGTCTGCGTTGTTCTTTAGCGGCAGATCGTTTGTAAAGGTCGTTTTAGATTTACAGACTCACCTTTAATTGTTTTTCTCCAGATATACAAATTTTAACTCGTCGGTGATTTGTTCCTCCCGAAAAATTCGATAGCCTAATCTTTCATATAATTCAATATTCTTTTTACTTTTCGAGCTTGTAAAAAGTTCAAATCGTTGCTTCGGATATTCGTTTTCAATCGCAAGCAAAAGCTGTGTGCCGATTCCCTGCCCCTGCTTTTCGGGATGCACCATTAACTTTCCTATAAAAACAGACCCTTTATCAGAATGGGCTCTGACAGAACCGATTATGATATCATTCTCATCAACAGCCTTCAAAATAATGCCGTTTTCATATTCGCTTTCGACCTCAGTCAGCGTCTGCTTCAATGGCGGAATGTCAGGATTCCGAAAAAGTTTGGCTTCGCTTTGATAGGCATGATATTGCAGCTCTAAAATTTTTTGCAAATCAACTTTTTCTGCTTTTTCTATTATGAATTTCTTTTCCATAGTTTTTCTAAGCCTTTCTTCTTAACCGCTTCTTTTCCCGATCACAAGCACATCATTTTTATGATTCCGCAATTTTATCCAATTACCGCCTCTTCGTCTCTATTATAATACAATCACCAAAATCAATAAAACAAAACTAAGGAGGGCAAAACTTATGAACAACACTATCTTTGACGCATTTGAAAACGGTTCTCTCAAGCTGCCGTCATCGACCGTAACATTTACGGACATTCCGTGGTCAAAACATCCTGAATTTGACGGCGTGGAACTCAAGCACATCGTCACCGCCAAGGAAACATCAGGGCAGTTCAGTTATCACCTCGTCCGCATCGCCCCTAACAAAAAGATTGGAAATCACATCCACAAAACGCAGTTGGAAACACATGAAGTCATCGCTGGGTCGGGTGTCTGTATCAATGACGGTACCGCCATTTCTTATGACACAGGTGTTATTTCTATTCTGCCGGCAGGCGTGCCGCACGAAGTGACTGCGGGAGACGACGGACTGTTTCTGTTCGCAAAATTTATTCCCGCGCTGTTATAGCACACGCCGCTTTTTGTTTATAAACAAGTTTATAGCAGGCAGCGTTTATATTCCCTTGGCGTGATTCTGACAATTTTTTGAAAGCATCTGTCGAAGTGGCTCTGGTCGCAAAACCCTGCGGCATAAGCCGCTTCGGTCACGCTTTCTCCCTGCTCTAACAATCTCTGCGCCTTTCTTACCCGACACTGAATCTGGAACTGGTGCGGCGTCAAACCGCAAACCGCCCTAAACTGCCGAATCATATGATAAGGGCTGATGCCGATATGATGTGCCATATCTTCAATTGAAAAAGCATTTTCAGGCGACTGTAAAATCAACTGTTTCAGCCGCTTTAGGTCTGCTGCCGTCTCTCCACTCTGTCCGTTCAATGCCTTGTCCGCTGTCTCCCCACCGTCCCCGCTAGACGCTCTGCCCGCCGTATTCTCACTGACCACATCAAATGCCTTGCTGACTGCCACGCAAAGACATACCATGGAATACGGCGTATCATTAACTGTGTCGATCGCATGAGACGTATCAGGCGGAATGCAGAAATTATCTCCTGCCTGATACAGTCTCCTTTTTCCGTCGCATATAACACATAATTTCCCTTCTAAAACATAGCCAAATGTAATGTGACCGGTATGTGTATGATTGGGATAAGACAGGGTGGCATCTTTATAATAAATACATTCTATATGCTCATTCTTTTGACTATATATTATTTGATCTTGCATATTCTATCCGTTTCTGCGCCGCTTCTTGCGCATCATTTTCAATCTTCTGCCTGATCTAATCACTATTTTTATCATTTATTTTGCCCCCACCCTATCTGCCCCCATTCTCTGCTTTTTACAGGACATTTTTCTCAATCCACACCGCCACCCCATCCTCATCATTGGAAAGCGTCGCCTCATCCGCAGCCTCTTTCACTTCCGAAACCGCATTGGAAACGGCAACTCCCGTCCCGCAAATCTGCAGCATTTCCTTATCATTCAAATCATCGCCAAACGACACGATATCCGCAAGCGATATGCCCAATAATTCTGCTAACGCATGAATCGCCTGAATCTTACCTGACCCTTCCGGTAAAAAGGCATACCAGTTTTCACCCCGATAACATTGTAAGCGGCACCTATTTTTCTCTGCAATCTTTACCGCGCTATCGCCGTCGGAAAGCTCCGCCACGATCTTATTGGCGCGACAGGATAACGGCTTGCTGTAATCATAATAAACTGCCTTATGTAATTTTTCGGATTCCGCAATATGAAGGCTGTTCCACAGGACCTGGCGCCCCGTCGCAACCGTGATCTCTGTTTTAGGATTATATTGCAGTAAATCCTGCACGATACTGTTTGCCATAGCTGCATCCATACTGCTGCTGTATATTTCTTCTCCAAACCGATGAATGAGTGTTCCGTCCGTTGTGATCTCGTAATCAGGTTTCAATTCCTCAATATAGCGTTCCGCGCCGATCCAATATCTTGCGGTGGCAATTACCACCAAAATGCCGCGGTCTTGACATTGCTTGAGGACCTTTTTGGTATGATCCGATATACTGCCATCCGAACAAAGAAGCGTTTTGTCAAGGTCTGTCAAAATCATTTTCGGGTTCATCTGCAATCTCCCTTCATACTTCCCTTTTCTTTCCGTAGATTATAGCATCCTGGCAGGTTCCGCACAATAAAAACACTAATCCCCCAGCCCCTTATTGATTCTTGCCTTGATCTTCTCAATCTTTTTCAATGCTTCTTCTGTTTTTTGGATGTTATCAGTTCTTCTACTTCTACCCAATTTTCAAGCTGTCCCCGCAAATTATCTTTCCATTGATTATCTGTCATTCCCTCGATTTCCTCTATTTTCATCTCCTCTTTCTCCTACTCCATCGTCAAATTTTCCGCCACTACCCCCATTGCCTCCAGCTTCGCCCTTACCTTGCGTAACTGGTTCGATATTTCTTTATCCCTGTCTTCCGCTTTCTGGATTCTTTGTAAATCCGTATAAATATCAATCATAATTGCTACCTGTTCTTTTTCTGTCATCCCCGTATTCTCCATTTCCGCTCCCTCCTTCCACACATTCAGTATCACTTACTCTGATTATAAGCAAAATAAAATGTGCGGTCAAGGGTTAATTTTTGTTCAAAATGCCCTCTCTTTTCACCGAAAACAATAATTCAAATTCCCGAACCGTATCTCATCCCCCGGCTCAATCTCCACCGTCTCCTGCGGCTGCATCCGCAGCCCGTTTCGATAGGTCCCGTTAGTGGAGTTCATGTCAGTGAGCAGAACTTTGTCCCCCGCCCTTTCAAATCGCGCATGGATGCGGCTTACGGAATCGTCCGCCAGCGCGCAGTCCACACAGCCCGCCATCTTGCCCACGGTGTAGGGAAACTTATCTAAGGTAATGTGTTTCTTATTTTTTTTATCAATTGCATACAACTTATATTCTATTGTCCGCGTACTGTCAAAAAAGACGGTTGCCGCATAATCTTCCGTTTCTTCCCGCACCGGAAACGCTTCCTGCGTCGCGTTTTTCATACCTGCGGCCGGACCGATGTCCATTTTTCTGCTCAGCACCTCTTCCAGCGGAACCGGCGTCTGCTCCTCCGGATAAAAACTTTCCTCATTTGGAAACGGCTCCACATTTTCCATTCCCCGCTTTGGTTTTATTTCCTGCACGCCGGCTCTGATGGTGCCGATCACTCCCACCAGCAGGCAGACAACAAGCAGGCCCCCGCAGCCAAGGAGCGTCATGATCTCCTGCTCCGACAGATCGTAAGACCCGTAAATATAAGCGATGCCGGCAATTCCAAGAACAGAAAGTAAAGACAGCGCCGGATAAAACAGAGGTTTCTTTTTCGCAGGCGCCGGTGCTTTTTCCTCACCAAACACTACATCCGCACTCTCCTCCCCGGATTCCGGAGCAAACGCCAAAATCTGGGCCGAAACAGCCTTCGTTTCCTCAGAACCCACGGGCGCAGACGGAAACGCAACGACTTTACCCGTCCCGCTTTCCGACACATCCCCATCCTCTTCTCCCAAAAGCAGCAAGGCATCCCGCAGGGAAAAACTGCTCTCCTCCATGCGTTCGTAAATAGTATAAATACCGTCCGCAAGCCTCTCGTCTCCGCTGTCCAAATGTTCCAGCAGAAAGTCCATCAGCGCTTCATAAGGCTTGTCCGTTTCGTAATCTGGATAATAAAGCCCGACGTATTTTTTGTGAGACATATCATAATAAATATGTTCCGGCAAGAGTACCAACCGGGACTCCTCCATAAAACAGTCACCCAGTCCGCAGTAGATCCCGTAAAGCTGTTCAAGCAGATCCCTGATCTGCTGTGCGCTCATCTTTCTGCCCCGATACAGGCCTTCCAGCGTCGCCCGCGAACTGATTTCATAATAGAAATAGCTTTCGCCGTTCACATGCCGCAGACAGCAGCGCAGAATCCCTTCTATCCGTCCGGACGTGAGAAGCCTGCATTGATAGCTTGTCCCCGTCTGCTGCCTGCATGGTAAAATCATATAATTATGTTTGTAATCCCTGAAATATCTTGCTTCCAACATCGTATTTTCTCCTATTAGTTTCTTAACAGACTGCCTACAAATCTGCACTTGCGTATGATCTTCGTGGGATTGGCAATCTGCGCTTTTGCGCGGGTAGTGATCTTCCAGCCCGATTTCCCGTGCATGGTAAACATCTGCCTGATCGGCACTTTCACCTGACATTCCCCCGTCACGCTGGTGGTGTTGCCGCTTTTATCGACCGTTCCTTTCACCTTTCCCACACCGAAATATTTCTCACCAAACTGTTTTTGTAAGTTTGCGTTTATGTAAGGCACGATCTGATTCTCATCTTTTTGAATGCTCCCTTTAAAACAGACGGTGTAAGCGTCCTGAAAGAGGATGCACTTATCGTAGGAATAAAAGGACAGATAGATTAAAAGCACAAAGACAAATAAGGTCCAAGTGATCAGAAAAGAAGCTTCCAACGTCATATAACCTTTCGCCCTTTTTCTCAAAAACATAGCATGACCCCCATTCCCAAAAGGAGAAACGGACAAAACGGAATCTCTTTATCCCGCCTGATCTCTCGAAACACGAGCAGGATAAGCGCCACCGCCGACTCGATCAAAAGCCCTGTCATCAAGATTAGAAAGCAATGCGCAAAATCCAGAAAAAGCCCAATCATCAAAAGTACCCAGCCGTCCCCATAGCCCACCTTTTCTCTTGTGATAAATGCCAGCAGGAAAAACACCGCGCCCGGCATAAGAGACAGCGCGATCGCAGTCAGGCTTACCTCTCCCATCACGCCTCCTATGCGAAGACAAATCGCAGTCAACATTCCCAACCACACCGCCGCCAGCGGAATCTGTTTTTGCAGACCGTCAAAGACGGCGCAGACTGCCAAAAAGCAAAACAAAAAGATTTCTACCCACATTTGGAACACCTCCTCCTTCCGCCGACCTGTGAGAGCGGCACGGTATAGATAGTGCGCTTTAATCCCGGACAATTCAATCGGCTGTGATAACTGCTGCCGTAACGGGTGAGATACACCTCTGCCTCCGGAAATGAACCGCACAGACCGCAGGCCGAGTACTTGGCACCGGAATCGTTTCTCCTATTTTTGACTGCGCCCGCGGATACCGCCTCGACCGCAGGATTTAAATAGGTACAGTCTCTGTGCAGATGATAGACTGTCCCCGTCTCAGTGATAAAGACCATCGGATCCTCCGACGTCATATCGCTCACCGAACCGGAAACGTCATACCCCGTCCACGCCTTTGCGTAATAGCGCTGGGACATAAAAAACCCGTCAAATCCCATTAGTTCCACAAAAGGTTTTACCCGATAACTCACCCGCAGGTCGATGATATCTCCCTTCTCCATCACAGAAGACCCCGCAAAGGACAGGCCTGCGGCTCCGCCTTTCACACAGGAACCGGAAAGATAATCGCTTCCCACACCGGAAATCACCTGTGCTCTGGCATAACCGCTGCTCAAGGCCACGCTGGCAAGGCCTTCCGGCAGCGCGCCGCTCACCGTATTCTCGTAGGCATAGCCCGCAAACGCCATCTTATTTCCCACCTGATGCAGGGCCGCGTCGATCCTGCTCTGGGTGCCGATGATATTGACCGCAAAAAGGATATTCAGTACCGCAAACAGGAAGAAGGGCAGGGCAAAGGCCGCCTCCAGCGTCATGGATCCTCTCTCTCGGGAGAAGATAAGAGATGCCCTCTTTGCTAACCTGTCAATGAAATGATGTACATGACCATCTTGATATGCTTCAAGATATGCCCGGAGAGAATGTGCTGTCGATTTTGATCTATTTTTTACTGTTCGTAATCGCAAAAAGGGCATCCCTTATCACCTCCCGTTCAATAAAATCCATAGCGTCTGGTCATTTCGTAGGAATAGCCGAAACGACTGCTCACTGACGTCTGCGCCAGAAAGGAATCAAAGCAGGCATCCATCCGAAACGCCGCATTGCCGGGCGTCTGTCGGATATCCATCTCCATGATATCCATAGCGCGCTCCGTCCTTGTCTCCGCATCCTGCAAAAACAGCATGATTTGTAAATATTCCTTATAGTTGAGCCCCCTGCCGCTCTTGTCCTGCGTCAGGCTTCCCCGTGCGTTGATGATGCTGCTGATACTAGTCTTCCAATCAGCCGCCGTCTTCCAGATCGGCACTCTGCCGCCGCCAAGAAGCGTCTTGACATCCTGCAGGCTTTCCACAAAGGCCCATGCAAAGAGGATCAGATATTTCACCGGTTCCATCAAAGCAGGCATCAGCATGACTGCCGTAAGCGTGGCTGCCAACGCCTGCGCCTCCGCCACCTTTGCGCTGTCCGTGAGGATGTACAACACGTTTGCTGCCTCCCGCCACAAAAGAAGCCGCCTTGCTACCTTCTCCAGATTCTGCCAGTCCGTGTCTTCTCCCATCAGGATGTATTCGATCTGGTACTTCATCAAAGCCTTATCGAGTTCTTCCCCAAAATAACCGCATTTTTCAAATAAGTAAGTCTGAAATACAAGGTCATTAGCCTCTCCGCCCGCTTCCACCGCCTCCGCGCTCAGTCCTGTCCCTCTCAACCTGCTCGGACGATGAGAAAGGTAGGAACCCAGATTGACCTTTACCGCGGACACGTCGGACGTATCTTCCAGTACAAGATTCAAAACGCCGCTGCCTCTGAGGGCGTTTACGGCATCGGCCGGATTACTTAAGGGTACCTCCTCTATTTCTCCATCTTCTGTCTCCACCTGCGGCAGTCCGATTTCATTGATCTCTGCCTCATACTTACTTCGCATCGCTCCCACATCCGTCGTATCGAGTCCAAAACCCTGCAGCAGAGCCGCATTTTCCGTAACCTTATCCAAAATTGCCCCCAGCGGATAATCGTTCATGTAATCCGTAGCCTGACGTCTAAGTACCGCGCCGCCATCATCCGATGCCACAGAATACTCCATGATCTTGGCCAGCGCGACATCCATTGCCAGAAAATCCCTGCCGGCAAAAATACCTTTTTCTTCTCCCGCCTGCAGATTCCTGTGCATATAATCGCGCAAATGCCCCTCTGTATTGGCAATAGCGGGATGGGCGCTGCAGTAGGAAGAATCTACAAACAGCAGGTCATATTGCTTTAATAACTCTCTGTGATATTCAGCCAAAACGGAATTCATACCGATATCCGTCACGCACTCAAATTTCATGCGGATAGCACTGATCCGTGCCCCTTCTATTACTGTGAATACAAGGGACAGGATCAATGTGAGGGATAGGGATAAAAATACCGTTATATATCCCCGCCTCATTTCATGATCGTGTTGCTGTCCTTGGTGATCTTCTCGAAAACTTTTTTCACCAGAGACTGCATCTGCGTCTTGAAAATGATGACCAGACCGATCAGCACCACAATAATCAATATGATCTCTACAGTGCCCATGCCCTCCTCCTCCCGCAGGAAGGCTCCAAATCCTTTTAGTCTCCCGTTTTCCTGTTTTTTAAGCATACATTTTCCTCTCTTTCTGAAGGTTTTTAACCTTCCATTTTTTTATATAAACCCGTCTTCTCCCGTAGTTAACTGCGGAGCAAATTTACTATGCAGAGGATTGAAAATCCTCTTGTAGTTAATTTGCAAAGCAAATTTACTACAGTGTAAAGGAGAAGTAAGCCGGGATCATAATGATCACCATGACCACGCAGAGCATCATCATCATCGGCATCAGCAGTTTTGTACCCGCCTCCTCGCCCAGCTTTTTTGCCAGACTCTTTCGCTCCGCAAAAGCATTGTCCGCCTCCTGCCGGAACATACGCAGAAGATCGTTGCTTCCCTTCCTGATATTCTGGGAAAGCAGAGCCGCCAGTTTACTATAGGCCTGCACCTGACAGCGTTTGCCAAACCGTTCGTAAGCTTCCGTCTCTGATTTACCGCCCTGAAGCTCATTGCAGGTAATCATAATTTCTTCATAAACATACTTTTTTCTAAGCTTACGCTGCTTTTTATAGTCCTCGCCCATCTTGAAAAAAGCATTGCGAATTGTCATACCCGCGCCCATGTAGAGGGCCAGCTTATTGACGATCTCCGGATAATCCATCAAAAGCTCCCTTCTTCTTGCTTCCAGTTTCTGATCCAGTTTCCTGCCTTTTCCCCAATAGATGACGCCGGCCGAGATCAAAACCAGAAGCAGAAAATAACTGCTGCTGTCTTCTATAATCTCCCGCCACACGATTGGTTCCGGGCCCAGCCGATCCGGCAGCACCATAGCTTCCCCGCTCTTTGTACTCTCCTCGTGCTCCTTTAAAAGCGCCTCCACGCGGCTGCGGATTGCCTCCTGCGGTGTATAAATAACAGGATTGACCTGCACCAAAAGCGGATATTCTTTGCTCCAGTCTTCATAATCAAACCGCGCCGTCAGGGTAACGATCTCCCCCGTCGTCAGCTCCCCGTTTAACACCGTTCCGTCCGTATCCACCAGCGAATAGGCGCTGCTCTCCCAACTGATCTCAAACGGGTAGCCCGCAAGTTCACAAACCAGATCCAGATTCTTTCTCACATCCTCAAGTTTTTCGTTTTCGCCCAAAATCGCCGTGGGAAGGAGCGCCTGCGCCTCCTTATACAGCTTCTCGATCTCCTGTGTCGTAAACTTGCGCTCCTCCACCAGATAATCAAAGATTTCCTCCTGTATCCCCGGAAGCTTTGCCGCAAGTCCCACCTCCACCTTCCCCTCCCCGTAATCATTTCTGGGAAGATAGGCGCCGTCAATCAGGCGGGGACTGCTGCGGGCGCTGATCCAGACCGCCAGACAAAGCAAATCGCCCACAAACACCACCATCAAAATCGTGCTGTAAAGTTTAAGATAATGCTCCTGCACCTGTCTTTCGGCCGCGACCTGCGGCTGCAGCGTCTTTAACTTATCGCCAAGCTGCCTGTCTCCCAATTCCCGCCTCCAGTTTCTTTTTCCGGTTCCTTTTCCGCCTCCGCCCGCCCTCCGTTTCCGCAGGATACAGGCTGCCATTTTTTGAAAAGGGTTTCCGGCCTCCCTTGCCGAAGCAAGGAATAAAAGCAGGTAAGCCGCCATAATAACTGCATACACATATATCATTGTTCGTTCCTTTCTTATCAAAATTTAAAACTTATCGATGTTTTCCTCTTGTTTACAATCCTTTCTGTATCCGTCACAGACTGTCGATACTCACACCTCAATCTCTACAATCTTTCGGGAAAGCCGCCACGCCGCTCCGTAAAATCCCAGACAGACCGTCATCACCACGATTCCCACCAGATTATGATAAAGCACGTCGAAAAACCCCTTTGAGGTGGTCCCGATATAGAAGATGATCAAAAACGGTACCAGATTCATGATCTTCTGCTCCATCTTTTTTGCGCTGATCATGAGCTGAATCTCCTTGTCCGTCTCAATCTTCTGCTCGATCACTCCGGCCGTCTTTTCCAGAATTTCCGTGAGATTGCCTCCGCTTTTTTTCGCGATCAGAAAGACGTCCGCAAACTGCATGATATCCGGCAAATGACTGCGAAGCCCCAGATCATAGAGCAGTCTTTCCAGCACAACGTTATTGTCCATCCCGCGTATCATATGCCGTATTTCCAGCACGATCGGGCTGTCCGTCCCGTAGAGCGGTTCCATGTCCCGGTAAGCTTCCCGCAGTGCATTTTCGATCGAATAACCCGCCTTCATATTTGCCGAGAGCGAAAGCACCAGATCCTTGAACTGTGCGTTCAGTTCCTGTCTGCGTTTTTTGGACAGCTCCCTCTTTTTTTCTTTCATCAAAAACAGAAACAAGGGGAAAAGCAGCGCACACGCAATCAGTGACCGATAGAAAAAATAGCCGATCGCCAAAATCAAAAGCGCGCTCTCCAAAACGGACAGGAACCCTTCCTTTGCGGAAAAATGATATTCACCATAATCTGGCAGACTGTAATTTTTCGACATAGCCAAGCTCTCCCTTCTTTCTTAAAACGCCCTGCAGCTTCCCATCCGCCCCCTCCCCTTCCTCCTCGAACCGATAAAGGGTCGAAAGCCGTATTTCCCCTTCCTCATAACCCGTCACCTCCACGATCTCCAAAACCTTCCTGCTCTTGTCGCGAAGCCTCCCGAGATGGACAATGATATCGATGCCCGACGCGATCTGCTGCCTGATTGCCGCCAGCGGAATCTCCATCCCCATCAGGATCATATTTTCCAGACGGCTGAGCATATCCCGCGCGCTGTTGGCATGACCCGTAGACATCGAGCCGTCGTGGCCCGTATTCAGGCACTGCATCATATCAAAAGCCTCGCCGCCGCGCACCTCCCCGACGATGATCCTGTCCGGCCGCATCCTCAAAGACGTCTTGATCAAATCCCTGATCGTGATCTCCTGACAGCCGTCCACATTCGCGTTTCTCGTCTCCATGCGAACGAGATTCCGTATGTTAATAAGCTGTAGTTCGGCACTGTCCTCAATGGTGATGATCCGCTCCTCCTGCGGGATATAATTTGATAAAGCATTGAGGAAAGTGGTTTTGCCGGAGCCTGTCCCACCGCTGATAAAGATGTTGTATCTTGCCTGCACGAGCTTATCCAACCACATGCACACTTCCTCCGTGATGGAACCGAAGGAGACCAGATTCTCCATGGTGATCGGCTTATCGGGAAAGCGCCTGATGGTGACAATGGGGCCGTTTAGGGCCACAGGGTTTAGGACCACGTTGACACGCGCGCCGTTTGCCAGTCTCGCGTCCACGATCGGAGAAGCCTCGTTGACCGTGCGGTTGCAATCCGATACGATCTGCTGGATCACATCCTGCAATTTTTCTTCACTTTCAAACTGCAGCCCGCTTTTCAAAAGCCTTCCTTTTCTTTCGATGAAGATATGTTCCGGCCCGTTGATCATGATCTCCGTAACGCCGGGATCGTCCACCAGCTCCTGCAGCACATCCAATTTACGGACGGCATGAAAAAGTTCTTTCCTCAGCCTTGTCCGCTCCTGCAGCGACAGCGGCTGTTCCCGGCTCTCCCGGATCAGCATTTCATCGATCAGATCCCTGATTTCCTCATCGCTACTCTCTTTGGAATAATCGATGCTCTCCAAAAGTTTTTCCCGTAAGATACGCCTTCTGTCTTCCATACTCGCCCCCATTTCCCGCACTATCCGTCTAAATCCTCGCTGATGATCGCCCGCACATACCTTGCCAGCTCCCCGTGCGTCATCATATCAAGGCTTGCCGGTAATTCCTTGAAGATCGGGAACCGGCACTTTACCGTCTTATCCGCGATCTCATTAAATTCATTGGCCAAAAGCATCTGTTCGTACTGCCGCAGCTTTGCCGCCGCAAACGGATCGTCCCGGGTTATGGTGTAAATTTTGTAACAGCTTTTTAACAGCTCAAACAGCCCTTCCATCCCGTCGTCCAAATCTAAGATCAGATACTCATACTCCCCGATCGCCGCAAGGTCCCCGCACAGCGCAAGCCACTGTTCACCCGGCACTTCCCTGATACCGAGGGCATACTGCATGGGCGGTATATAATCCAGTCCCCCCGCGCTCTGGATGATGGACGGGAGCCGCAGGGCCAGCTTTTCCCTCGCGCTCTGGAAATAGTACACGACATCCATCATATCCGTCTGATACTCTCTGCGCAGGATCTCACCCAATCCGGAATACATCTCAAAATTCAAATATAAGGTCCTATGCCCGCGCGCCAGAAGCTGCCCCAGTGTCAGCGCGAAAGAAGTTTGCAGGCATCTTTTAATTGGCGAATAAATACCGATCATTTTTGCCGCCGTATCTGTCGCCTCAACACATCCTGTAAATCCGTCCTCTTCCGCAAGTCCTTCCAGAATCGCCTGCACCACCTTGTCGGGACTTTGATACTTGCTGATACAGCATAAGTCCGTCTGCATCTTATTTTCGCTCTCCTGCAGGATGAACAACTGCGCTGCCTGTGTTCTGACATATTCTTCTTTCAGCAGTCTCCATGCGCTCTCCGCAATGAGCAGGACGGCTATTTCCTCCCTACCCGCAAATCGTTCCAATTCCTCCACCGCCGTAAACAAATGCACCGTGTAAGGCAGTCTCACCTTCTCCATAAGATACTCCGCCATCCGAAACGCATAGCCTTCCTCAGTATCGCAGACCGCCATAATCTTTTCTCTCAAAACAATCCTCCCATTCTGCACACCACACTGAAAAGAACCGGCACCGCAAAGTGGATCTTATTTTTACAGTAGGCGTGATCGTCCTGTTTTTGTTCCTCATCATAACGTTGTAAACACCCGCTCCTGCCGACCGCAAACAGATAGGAAAAGAAATACCGGAATCGTTCTTTTCCGTTTTTCTCTGCAGTAAGCTTACAGACTGAAAATACTGCGCCGATCACAAAAGCGCCCGCCAGCAGGTAAGCCATATCTCCCGCCCCGTAAAAGCATCCGATCATAACAAACAGCTTTACATCGCCCGCGCCCAAAACGCCTATTTTAAACAGGGGATATAACAGCAGAAACGCTAAAAACACAGACGCCGGAATTGCCGATACGTTCCGACCGGATAAGATGCCGCACAAGACTCCGGCTGCGATGCCGATCAGAATGAAGCCGTTTGGAATGCGGCCCGTCTTCAAATCGGAAAACGCCGAAAGTAAGAGCAGGAATAGTAAAATAGATTGCCAGTTATTCAGTCCAATAAAACCGCCTCCTTTTGTAATAAATTAGTAAAACTCTGACTCAATGAAATAATCGGGAGAACTTCCCTGTGCCATCCGGCATGATCGTGAAATGAGATTCCACGTAGAATTTCTTGAGTTGTGAATTGAATTATAGCACAAATAAATGACTTGTCCATAGGGTATTTATAAAAAAACTAATTTTGTGAATACCTTACAAAATTTTAAAAAAATGAATCCCGTAAAGTACCGCAACCCCCGGAAAACCAAGGATTCCGGATGTCAAAACAGTAAATGGATTAATGCCCACCGCCACCTCGATCTGCCTGCTCGCCAGCATGTAATTAATCGCGTAAATACCAATCGTCCCCATCACTGCCCGCAAGATAAAATTGACCAGCCACTCGACCTTACGCCCCATCGCACCAATGCCTAAAACGATCAGACAAACCGCCAAAATTGCCGCAATACCACCCATATTTCCCATTTGACTCTTCTCCCTTTTTCTCCCGCCGCCGCTCTTCTCGCATATCGAAAAACACGTTGCGGATCAAGCCCTGCCTTGTCTTTCTTTACACGCTATGCGCATGCAATTCATAATATGACAGGAATATTTCTGGAAAAATATACCTAAACTTTAAGTAAGACAGCAAGAAGCACAGGAAAGGAAAGGTAAATTTGATATGAGAGTTATTTTTAGACAAAGCCCCTGTATTCCGGCGGACCCTGACATGATCGTGGACGGGCACAGACCGACCCTGAAAGAAGAATTGATCATGACCAGACGCGCTCTGGAAAACGCGTACGCCGGTTTTGACAACGCCACGGAACCGGACCTGATCGACTGCTATATCTATGAATTGAACTCTGTGATGAAACGGTATAAATACCTGCTGCAAAAGGCAGCGGAATCCGAACCGCTGCCTGATGAGGAACACGCCGAGGCGATACGCCCGCTGACGATGTCATAATTTCATTTCCATTATTTTACGCGCAGCCTGATCCGCTACACGCTGAATCCCCTGTTTGCTGCGGGATCTGTGGCATTTTCCATGAGCGTATCCCTGCCGTAGGTAAGGCCGGCATACACGGTCTGCGTATTACCCATGACGGGACCCGTCGTATCCTGTCCTTCGATCTGCCGGTAAGCCGCCGCCAGATTTTTAAGCACGGGGCGGACATGCTCCAGATTTTCCCCGTCGTTATGCAGGGCCGCCTGAGCCACCTCCCTGTTGACATAGAGGTAGAGCTGCCGGAGATTCTGTGCCACTTCATACTCCAGATGCAGAGAATCCATGAGTTCGCACATGCAGCCCTGAATCCTGCGTACAGCGTTCTTAAAGGCCGCTTTGTCATTTGCATCGAGGGCTTCCTTGGCCTCATCCACATACTGCAGCGCCATCTCGTAGAGGATGGTGATAAGCTGCGTCTTGTTCGCCTGCGTGATCCGCAGAGTATATTCCTGCTTTAATTCCTTGGTCATTGTTTTCCCTTTCTACTACTGTAACAGTTGTAATACCTGTGAAGGCCTCTCGTTGGCCTGCGCGAGCATGGAGACCGCCGCCTGAGAGATTACCTGCTCCGTGGTGTAATTCGTCATCTCCTCCGCCATATCCACATCCATGATACGGGAGTAGGAAGCCGTCATATTCTCGTTCGATACCGCCAGATTGTTGATCGTATGCTCTAAACGGTTCTGGTAAGCGCCCAGTCTGCTGCGCGCATCCGATACATAAAGGATCGCGTTTTTGATCGTTTTATTTGCGTCGGCGCACTCCTCGACCGTGGTCATACGCATATCTTCCATATCCATTCTGGCTAAAGAAATGGTGGGAATACGGATCGCAAGCTGCTGGCCCTCGTTTGCACCGGTCTGGATATCCATGGCACCAATCCCTGTGATATCGAGAATCAGACACTTTTTATAGGGTTCATCCCCCGCTGTGGTCGTATCGGCCTGTACCTGCTGCGTTAACTGATCCGGATCCGTCGGATCTGTCGGATCGGCCGGCGTATCCGCAGGTTTTACGCTCAGTTCTAAATGAAAACCGCTGTCATTGGTAAAAACGATCTTATCCTCTTTATTATCCGGATCATAAGTGACGGAAGATACCTTGAGATCTGACGGGATATCCGCTCCTTGGGCCGCCTGCAGCGCCGCCGCGGTAGCTTCCTCATCTAACTTACGCGGCAGCCATGCTGATGCCTCAGTATCATACTTAAAATTATATACCGGCTGAAACGACGGCACTGTGACCGTACCCTCTTCCACCATGTTGCCGCCAACGGGCTTTCCGTTTTCATCTTTGGTAACTGCGATTTCAATGGTCAGCTTAAAGTCCATCGGACCCGTCATCGTAATCTTGGTTTCCGTTGTATCGGAAATCTCTACTGTCTTCGGAAATTCCGCACTGGAAATCTTCGTTTCTTCCTTGTCGATTTTACCATTGTCGTCAAAGACCACGTCTAACTCGTCAATGACATATTTCTTGGCGATCACTTCATCCGAATAATAATCTACCCGAACGTTATGGTCATTCGTATATCCCCGCAAATCAAAAGTACCGTCCAGAAGAGTCTGTCCGTTAAACTGCGTATCCGTGGAAATACGGGTAATTTCCTGCTTAAGCTGCTTACACTCCGCCTCCAGTGTCATACGATCCGTAGTGGTAAGAGTCCCCGTCTCGCCCTTAACTGCCAGTTCATTCATTCTCTGCAGCATTTCATGTACTTCCGTCAAGGCGCCGTCCGCCGTCTCAATCACGGAAATACCATTGTTTGAATTCTGGGTCGCCGAGCCAATACCTGTAATCTGCGTGTTCATCCTTCTGCCGATCGCGTAACCGGAAGGGTTATCCTTAGAAGCCGTAACCTTAAGACCGGATGAAAGCCTCCCCAGAGACTTGGACACCTTATTGTCTGATGCATTCAGTGCATTGCTTGCGCGCATTGCCGGCGCGTTATAACTGATTTTCATACCTTTTCCTCCATTTCAGTTCGTTCTTTTCCACTTTTTATGCTGTCAATGCCGTGATAAACGACTTTGCTATCAAGTACAGATCCGCCGTCTGTGCCTGTTCTCCGGAGAGCGTCTCATAATCCTCGTCCGCTATCTCCTTACTGTGAAGAATCGCCACATTGCCGGCCTGCGTTTCTCTGCCGTCCACACCCGAAATCACAAGGGACTGTTCCAACGCATCCTGCCTGCCCCGCAGCCAGTCTGTTCCCTTTGTGCTGTCACAGGCAATATAGCCCGATACAGTCTGCTCCTTTAAGGAAAAGCGCGCCGTGATCTGTCCAAACTCCGCTGTCTGCGCCGTAATACTCACCTTTCCTGCCTCGCTGCCGTGAAGAACCTTTAAGTTAATAGCCGCCAATTCGCCGCCGATCTCCACCGGAATCCGGTAGTTTTCTTCTCTTGCGAGACTACCCGTCAGCGCAAGCTGTTTTTTGAAGCTCTGTAAGGCACGCAGATCCAGATAATTCACCGTTTCCCCGATCGCCTCATCCAAAAGCTGCCCATAGCCCTCGTTCATCTCCTCGCAAGCTTCCTGCGCGCTGTCCTTGTCTGTCAGACGCTCAAGCAGCGTCTCCGCGCTTTGTCCTGCTTCGGAAGGATTCTTATCTTCCTCTAAATCACGCAATTTCCGATACAGTGCAGACGGCTTTTTACGAAGTGCCGCTGCTGCCTCCAGCGTATTAGCCGTCACCGGCTGCCTGTAAGCGATCAATTCCTGCACCACGGCCTGCTCGACATTCTCAAGTCCGCGGAAGGCTTGTAACTGTTCCTGTAAATAAGATTGCTCAAGATCCGCATCCGCCGTCTGCTCCCGCAATGTCTTCGCAAAAGCTTCCATAGACGTCTGCGCCTCCGGCTTCGCCTCTGCAAGCATCTCCGGCTCCAAAGAATCAGCGATCTCTCCTGCAAGCATATGGAAGTAACTCTCAGCCCCATCCGGGGATTGGTGTTCCTGTCCTCCGCTGGTATTGCCGCCATCCGCCTTCTCTTCGCCAAGGTTCGGAAAACCTGCAAGAATCTGGTCCGTAATGGATTTCCCTGTATGCACTGCATCCACACCGCCAAACTCATCGTTTACCCGGTAATCCATACCCTGTTTTTTCGTACTGCGCATAGCCATCAGGAGATTGCTGAATGTAATCTCAGCCCCTTCCTTTAAAAGGCTGCCCACCGCCGCATCATCCGTTTTTTCGAGCTGTCGGAACATCCGATAGATGCCGATGTAAGCCTCTCTCTCCTGCTCGCTGACCGCGTGGCTTTTTTCTAACTTATATAAATATTTACTGAATTTCTCATCATTCGCCGCATCGTCCGCGCCACTCTCATCCAAATACCGGTTGAGTTCCGAAATGGACATTTCGAGCGGATTTTTCCCGTCCCGGATCGCCTGTAAAGATGCCGCCGGCGTCATTCTGCGAATGGTCTGCCGCAGTTCCATATCATATTTCTTTACGACATCCATATTGTCATGGGTGATATCCATACTGTTGTAGCCTAAGATCCGTACCGCTTTACGATTTTCCTCGTTCGTCTCAAGACCCATATCTTTCAGGATATCGTCCACATTACGGAATGCCTTGCGGATGGAATCTCCCAGATCTGCCCTCGGCGCTGTCATCAGCGTCTCGTAAGCTTCGCCCGCCGCTTCATAGGCAGCTCTGAGCGCCGTGCCGTTTGCATGTACGCTGTCAAGCGTAAACGCCGCCGTGCCGTCCACATACTGTCCCAGCACCGCCGCCGGCAGATAGGGAATCTCCGCTAACTTAATCTGTACTTCGTCATATAATGCAGCTTTTTCGACCGCTGCTGCCGCATCGGACTCTCCAAACAGCTTCTGATTCTGTTCATGCTCCAGCTTCTTTAAGGCCTCTACCAGAGCTTCCAGCTCTGTAGTATCTATCGCACAGCCGCTTGCCATCAACTTTCGGTTCGCCTCAATGGTCATCATCAGACGAACCTCTTCAAGCTGCCGCCTCTGCGTAATTGCTGCCGGCGTATCAAACATCTCGGCGCCAAAGCCTGTTCTATCCTGTGCCGTCTGCTCCCGGTCTATCTCTTCCTGCGCCTTTGCCAGATTCCGCAGATTTAAAGGCTTTTCCTCCGCCACAGTACGGTCTACGGCCTCATCCGTGATCTTTCCGAATGCCTCTACATAGTCGGCGGCCTTTTCCAAGGCGCTCCTGCCGTCAGCCAGATTCGCGTCCCCCGCCTTTTTCCCGTCAGAGATGGCTGCCGCTATCGCTAATAAAAATTCTTCTCTGCTCTTCGGCTGACCAGACTGGTCGACCTGATGGAGAACTTCCATCGTTTCCGCTGTCAAAGGCACACCTACACTGATCAGCCACTGTGCTCTCTGCACATTCTCCGCATTGTCCTCAAGTCCGGCCTCCTCCAGAATGCGCCCGATCTGGGGACTAAGCTGCTCCCAATTATAATCTTCCGCCTTTTTCGCGTAGTAGCCGGTATTGTCCGCCTGATAATAACCGTGGCCCTGACGGCTGCTGTCAGAAGCCGCGCTGTGGCCAGCCAGATAAAGATTATCAATAGTGGGTTCCATGCGGTTCTCCACCATATATTTAACAGCACCCTCGTCCGGCTCTCCTGTCTGCATGGCTCTCTCAAAGGCATCTTTCGCCGCCCGCGCATTCTCCTCCGTAAGCGGAATGTCATGCGCCGCAAACTGCCTCGCAAGCTCCTGTGCAAAGGCCTCGCTCCCCGTAATCTGCGCCAGCGTATCTGCATCCAGATTATCGGTGTAGCCCGTTACCTGCGTACCGCCCTTTATGAGCGCCGCCTTGATTGTGTCGACAATGGTGACAACTTCTTTGATCTCCATATTGCCGGGATGATAGCCTTCCTGCTGTAAGCGGGAAAAATCTTCCCCGGACATAGTATTAGACATCACTGTCATAAAGTCTGTCTGCGTGGCCACGTCAATCGCCGCCGCATCCTGCATAACCTCTTCTGCGGTCTTTCCGTGACCCCCGTAAGCGTTGTTATCCATAACTTTGCCAGAAATGTCTAATGCGTAATCACCCGTACGTTCCATCGTGGAGTTAAATCCGGAGGATTTTACTCCTGTCGTCCGAGTGTCCCGATATGAAGTTGTCGCCTTGTCTACATTTTGGTTGACTGTGTTGTGGTCAAAAGTGATCTTCATGCTTACCTCATACCAAATGTAGTTTTTATTGCTGATACCATAATAAGAACGAATGCTCTCACATTCACCCTTTATTTCGGCATGGTTTTTCTTTTTCTTAACCTTTTGCAGTATTTTGTCCCTTTTTTATCTAAAATACTGTGGCTGTTCATCTATGCATCCCTGAAAAGCCATTGGGTTTTGAGATTTTGGCTGCTATAGAAGCTAAACTTTATCAATTAAAACACCGATACAACAGATAGTCATATACTCATTGGAAACGGACATTCTTATATTATCTATGATAGATTTCGAGAAGGAGATAAGATAAAGCATGGTTATTTCTCACAACTTACAGGCACTGAATACTTTACGGTTGACAAATGCAAACATCAGTGATTTTGCAGACTCTACAAAAAAGGTTTCTTCCGGCTACAGAATCGTAACCGTGGCTGACGATCCGGCCGGTCTTGCCCTTTCCGAAAAAATGCGCAGGCAGATCAGAGGTCTGAACAAAGGTGTGGAAAATGCGAAAGAAGCTGTTAACTTATGTAAGATTGCCGATGGCGCTTTGAACGAAGTCACCGATATCATACAGCGGCTCAATAAATTGGCAGTACAGGCCGCAAACGGCACAGAAGACGATACAGACCGACACTTTATCCAGCAGGAAGCAGATCAGCTCTTAAAGGAAATAGACCGTATCTCAGAAACTACGGTATATAATGAATTGGCTATTTTTAGGGGAAAAGAGTTCGAAAATTCTGAGGGGAAGACTGTAATAAACCCGTCAACGAACGGCACCTTTTTTCAATTGTTTGGTAACAACATTTCTAAGACTGGTTATATGCAGGAAAAACTAGAACCGGATGATGTCACAAAATCTACCTCCCATTTAAAAGAAGGGAATCCTTATGTCAGCGTACATATTGATATGGGGAAATTAGAGAGCATAAGCGACCTTTCCGGAACTACTTTTTTTGTAAACTGCTGTACAAACTGTTGTCCCACTACCGTTAGATTTACCGATAATACCACTGTAACGCATTCCATGCAGCCGTCCGCGATGAATGAAAATCAATCGGCTCATGTACTGGATATCGGTATCAAAAAACCGGATGGGTCTTACTATACCAATGCGAAAGAATTTAACCAGTATATCGTAGATTCATTATGTAAGTCCGAAAATAATATCAACCACGTGGAATTTGGCTATAAAGATTCCGTGTTATTTCTTTATGATATCGATAATAATGACTGGTCGCAATCTGCTAAGGAAATGGCCTATTTTTGTGATATGGAGATCGGCACCGTCTATCCTCCCCTGCCGATCGGCATAGATGACGAATTATGGATTCAATCAGGCTGCGAATATGATTCCGGTATCTGGCTGACAATCGGAAGAATGAATACCGAAATATTATCGCTTTCCGGATTTGATGTAACAACTGTAGAAAACGCGGAATACTCGATTACCCGCGCAAAAAACGCTTTGCAGGCAGTTACGGAAAACCGCAGTAATATCGGCGCGCAGCAGAACCGTCTGGAGCATACGATATACAATGAAGAAAATATTATCGAAAAACTGGGCGCATCAGAATCCCGCATCCGTGATACGGATATGTCTACGGAAATGATAAGATATTCTAATCTAAACATTGTCCTTAAAGCCGGGCACACTATGATCGCGGAAGCGAATAAAAATATTGAAAAGCTATTGACTGTATTACAATAACATCCTCATTTTGGCATAATTTGGTCCTTTTCTTAACGATTTCCGTTTGAAAGCTTTTTCAGCTTCTCAAGAAACGACTCGCAGAACGCCCGCTCCATTGCAATCAGTTTCCATGAAAGTCTTTGCCCCGGATGCGGCATTTCTTTCCGCCTTTCCTGCCTGATGCCACGCCATCTGATATCCTGCTGTTCCAATCCCGATAACTCTCATTTTAATCCCTTCCAAAGATTATCCGCCATATGGTTAATGCTGTCCTCATTTTTTGTCTGGAGAAGCGAAAGCACATCCGCGTTTTTGCTTCCGCCTGCGCCGCCTCACGCTCACGTTTTGAGACAAGTACGTATACATTCATCCCGTCACATATCTGCTTGCGTCCTCTTTTGTCATCTCATACTTTTCCGCACATTTCTCTATGATGATATCATCAGAAACGCCTAATTCTCTACATATCTGTATCAGAGCGCGGATACCTTTTTCTATTCCTTCCTCGTACCATTCAAGTTTCATTTGCTCAAACGCGTTGCACATATCATATCTCTCCTTCCCTTCTTCTATCACCCTGTGTCCCTCAGGTATTTTTATGTTCGCCGCCACTTCCAGCATATCTCTGGTCTCGCTGTCTATCCGGCTGTAGGTCTCTCTGTTTTCCATTTACTTTGCTGCATATTTGTACATAATAAAAATCCCACACAATAATGTGGGATTTTATAAACTGCAGCATGTTGATTCCTTCAATTCTGCATCCTGATCTGCTCCTCCTCGATCGCAGGATAGCGGATGATATCCTTGCCTTCCAGATCCTCCCTATGCATATCCACTCCTGTGATCTGGTGGTTATTATAAGCGGTGTAATAATAGATACCCTTGTCGGCATTGCAGCAGGAAGTATAGATGGTGACCTCGCACTTTCCGTCCTCCAGCACACAGCATCCCCGCTGCTGGTCCACTGAACTTAAGATATGAAAAAACTGGCTGACGCTCTCCAGCTCGCCGTCGCCGCAGTTGGAATTCATCTTCGTGAAGGCTGCTCTGACAAAACGCGACTGGGATGATAAATCTCCCGGCAGACCGATCCCTCCCATGCCGCGGCTGTAAGGCTCCAGTGTAAGCCCCGGCGCGAAATTATTAGCCGGCGCTTTCACCGACAGCGACATGTGATTACTAAGCGCAAACATCTGCATCGGAAACGGGGGATTATTTGTGAGAACACCCACCGGATTCTCATGCACCAGAATACCTTCCGCCACCGACTCGATCACGACGCACTCCTCCTTGTCCGCAAGGATCCAATGAAGCTGCGCCACGGGAAGGTCTTCGCGGAAAGGGATATTCGTGATATTGATCCTTGCAAGAAGTTTCCTCGCCTCCTGCACTGTGGCACACCGTCCTAAAAGCCAAGGAATCAGTTCAAATTGGGCAATATTATCCTTCCCATCCTCCCGCTTTCGATAGACCGCATTTCCTACGAAATTCAAGCCCGCTATCCCCAGACCTTTCTCATTGACAGCGTCGTAATAGAGCGGGTAATCGTCTATCACGCAAGCCATACCGATGAGCGCAAAATGTCTCTTCATCTCTCCCGGTTCCAAAAAACGAAAGGGATAATTTCTGGGCGTGATCGTTACCTCGTCCCCATAGGAAAACTCGTAGTCGAGCGTCCTTCCAAAATAGAAATCTTTCGTCTTATAAGTAGCTGCCGTACACATACCGCCTCTCCTCCTTCCAATCCTTTCCAATCCATATTTTCCGCCTCACCGGCTCTGTGTTCCCCGTCTTTCTCTGTAAAACATGCAGAGATTCTGTGTTAAAAGCTTATGTAAGTTGCCTGCAAATGATTCGCCAAATGGGCACCTTCTCCAGAAACAGGTCTGAAAAGACCCGGCTGCCCCATTTTAACTGACAGCCGGGTCTGTTTCTTAGTTTTTAATATTCTATATTTTTAAAATACAAAGATCGCGGCCGTATAAGGCGGCAGATCAAAGGCTATGCTGTACTCCTTAAAATTACAAGGCTCCTTCTCCGCCGAAAGCTCGGCAGGAATCTCGTTACCGTTGCCGCCGAAGCGCTTATCGTCGCTGTTTAAGAGAAGCTTATATTTTTTCTTCTTCGGTACGCCGATTTTATAATTCTCCCATTTCATCGGCGTCATATTCAGCACAAACATGATGTTATTTTTGCCGGTCTTATCCTTGCGGTAAAAGCTGTAGACGCTGTGATCCGCATCGTCCGCGTTCAGCCACTCAAAGCCCGCCCAGTCATTGTCGATCGAATACATCGCCGGGTATTTCCGATACAAGGCAAGAAGCTCCTTCACGTACTCGTGCATCCCCTTATTCTGTTCCTCGCCGAGCAGGTTCCAGTCTAGCTCTCTCTCCTCGCTCCACTCTCTCTCCTGCCCGAAATCCTGACCCATGAATAGCAGCTTTTTGCCTGCATGCCCGATCATATAGCTGTATCCTACACGCAGATTCGCATATTTATCTACGGGATATCCAGGCATCTTATTGACCATGGAGCATTTCAGATGCACCACCTCGTCATGGGAGAGGGGCAGGATATAATTCTCGCTGTTATTGTAGCTCATCGCAAAGGTCATCGCATAGTGATTGTTCTTGCGGAAGTAAGGGTCAAGCTTCATATATTCACAGAAATCGTGCATCCAGCCCATATTCCACTTAAAGCTGAATCCAAGACCGTCGTCCTCCACCGCGCCCGTCACCTTCGGCCATGCCGTAGACTCCTCCGCAATGGTAAGGAAACCGGGATAAGCACCATGCACCACGGAATTTAAGTGCTTAAAGAATTCGATCGCGTCCAGATTCTCCCTGCCGCCGAACTTATTGGGCACCCACTGGCCGGCCTGTTTGCTGTAATCCAGATACAGCATGGAAGCCACCGCGTCGATACGGATACCGTCGATATGGTACTCCCTGATCCAGTAAAGCACATTGGCGATCAGGAAATCTTTCACTTCGTTCTTAGCATAATTAAAAATCTTGGTCCCCCAGTCGGGATGCTCACCGATCCTCGGATCGGGATGCTCAAAGATACACTGTCCGTCAAACCGTCCCAGCCCGTGCGCATCGGTCGCAAAGTGCGCCGGAACCCAGTCAAGGATCACGCCGATTTTATTCTTATGTAAGGCGTTGATCAGATACATGAAATCGGAAGGATCGCCGTGTCTGGAAGTGGGCGCATAGTAGCCCGTCACCTGATATCCCCATGAACCGTCAAAGGGGTACTCCGCGATCCCCATCAGCTCGATGTGGGTATAGTGCATCTCCTTTAAATAAGGCACGATCCTGTCCGCAAATTCACGATAATTATAAAAGCCCTCGGTCCCATCCGGATGCTTCATCCACGAGCCGATATGACACTCGTAGATCGCCATGGGTTCCTTGTTATAATCCTTATCCTGCCGGTCTGCAAGCCACGCGTCGTCCGACCACTTGAACTTGCTGATATCAAAGGTCCTTGAAGCGTTGCCCGGCCGCATCTCCGCATAATTGGCAAAGGGATCGGCCTTATAAAGTTTCTCCCCCGCGGGCGTGCGGATCAGATACTTATAAAGCTCATTCTCACCGACATCCGGTATAAAAAGCTTATAAATACCGCCCGACCCCAGCTTTTCCATCGGATGCGACTCTTCATTCCAATCATTGAAGCTGCCTATCACGTGAACGCTGGCTGCGTTCGGCGCCCACACGGCAAAACAAAACCCTTTCTTTCCGTTTTCTACAGAAGGATGCGCCCCCAGCTTTTTATAAATATCATAATGCGTGCCCTGCGCGAACACATACTGGTCGGCTTCGGAGATAAATACCTCCTCCAAGCCCTTCTTTTCCGCCGGCTTCTTTGCTGCCGGTTTTGCCGCTGTTTTCTTCGCCGCCGGCTTCTTTGCCGTTGTTTTTGCCGTCTTCTTCGCCGTTGTTGTACCTGCTTTCGTTCCTGCCATAATGAAACCCCCTGTTTCTTTGCTGCATGCCGCGAAACTTAATTGTGCATAAAATCTTTCTCCCGCAGTATGATCATGTCCTCTTCATCATACCTCTTTGCGAGCAAAATATCCATAAAATGTTTCGGTGTTTTTTTATTGGCGTAACCGATCGCCTCATCCACCAGTTCCCGCACCTCTGCAAGCGTCACTTCGTGATCACTGGTCTGCCTGTCTGCAATCCGCGTATGCAGCGCCAGAATACCAAATTCATCGATGGAATACTCCATCTCCTCCGCATACTGCTTCGCGTACGCCACCAAAGATTCGTCATCCAAAGGCTCGATATCGACCCGCAGATTAAAAGGCACTGTCAGTCTTTCATTGCGGGAAAGCAGCTCGGTGATCTCGTTTTTCGTACCAACGACCAGCGCGAGCAGTCCCATGTTCTCTTTCTCCAGCGTTTTTAACATGGAAACCACCGTAGCCGGTGTGAGCTGATCCGCCTCTGTTATGATGAGCGCGCCACCCGCAAGCTTTCCAAAAGTAGCCTCCACGTCCTTTTTATTCAGGGTATGCCCTTCGACCTTTGCCACCTTGCCGGAAAAATTACTGTCGTTCGTCTGCATTTCACGAATCAGGGCTTTCGCCAGAGCAAGCGTCGTCGTCTCCTCCTCGCCGGTGATCAGCACATTCCCCGTGCAGGACGCCAGACTCATATTATCTAACACCTGTACCAACTGCCGCTTCGATTTACGCTGGTGTACAAATTTTCCAAAAAGCTCCTGCTCTTCCGGGCTTAATTCCCTGTCCTTTCCGACCTGTTCCCCTGTCTCGGCCTTTTCCGCCGCCTGTTTGCTCTCTTTTCCGGCAGATTTTTCCTGTTCTGCCGTATTTTTCTGATTCACAGCTTCTGTTGACTGAGTTTTTGTCGTCTCTGCCGAAAGTTCCTCCTGTGAAACGGTCTCCTTAGGTACCGTTTCTTCCGAAACCGCCTCTTTTGGCGCCTCCTCTACGGGAGCGGGCTTCGACGGTTTTTTCGGCGCAGGCGCTGCGTCATCCCCCGCATCCGGGAAGATTACCTTTTTCCCGTGGGGATTTTTTCCGGATTCCTTCATGATCGCCGCCATGAAAGCCTTCTCCAGCTCCTCCAAAAGGCCGTTCTTCGTAGCCTCATCAAAGCTAGCAAACAAACTGCCGGTCTGGGCAAGGATATGCTGGCGGACATCTTCCATCCGCTTGACCTCGTTATCCTTCTTCATCTGTTCCCACTCGGCCATGATATCGTCTATGCTGAGCTGACCCGTGATCTGCTTCTCCACCTGTCCCGCATCGGGTACTACGAAACTGATCTGGCCGTCGTATTCCTGAGACAAAAACTTGTCGTACTGCGTAGGTCTTGCCGCCAGCGCCATCTGCTGCTCCCGCATCGCTTTCGCCTGCAGCCGCTCGGCCTCTCTGGTCATCTCCTCAATGATCTTCTGCGCGTCAAAGATCACTGTATCTTCCCGCACCAGTTCCTCGCTCGCTTCCTGCAGCTCCGCCGTACTCAGCATATTTCTGTTCTGTCCGGAGTCAGCCGCTTCCTGCGGCGCCTTTTCTTCGGAAACTGCCGGTTTCTCCGGTTCCTCCACGGACACTGCTGCTGCCGGCTCTTTTGCCTCGTCTGTCACATCTTCCTCAAAAGCCGCTTCCGATCCTTCTATCTTTTCCTCGAAGATCCCGTCATCTTCCGACTCCCCTATTTCTTCCTCCCCAAAGATCTCGTCATCTTCCGACTCCTCCAAATCCTCTTCCCTGAAAGCCTCATCCTCTTCCGAATCCTCAGCCTGAGGAAGTTCCGCCGTCTCCTCCAAAAGCGGCGCGATCAGCGTATCCGTGATCGACGGCTCCTGCTTCGGCGTCTCCTCCGCCAGAATCTCCTTCATGCTCTCCGCAAGCTCCATCTGCAGATTGATGGTATTGTACTGTCCAACATCCACCGTTTTGACTTCCGGCAGTTCCGTGGTGGGCGCTTCAAGGACTTCCTGCTCTTCCTCATCCGACGCCTGTCCGTGTCTGACCTTTCCGGCTACCTGCGTATCGCCGGGCGGGATATTTTCCTCTTCGTACGACGTAAAGTCCTCTTCCTCGTCTACCCGTCCCGCGCTCCGTCCTTCCACAAAATCGTCATATTTTTCCTGCTGTTCCGGACTCAGGGGCTGATGTAGCGCCTTTAACTCAAGCGCCTTGATCACATATCTGCCTTCTCCGAACCAAATAAACATTTCATCGCACTCTTCCACGCATTTCGTGGTCAGGCCGATACGATGGTACAGATAGGCCAGCTCATACACCCATTTTTCTTTGGGCTCCCGCTTTTTAAACTCTTCCAGTACCGCGATCCGCTCCTCGATACTGACATCCAGCGCCTCGTAGAGACGATACTGCAAAACATATCTGCCCGTATCCCGCGGCGCGATCTGCACAAACTCCTTATAATACCGGCTCGCCTCATCGTACTCGCCCATCTTGATAGCCAGCTCGCACAGGGAATAAATGATCAATCTGCCTGTCGGGTGCTTTTCGTATGCCATCAGCAGGACATCTTTACTCTCCTGAAATCTCCGGTTGATCTTATACAGATCGCTGATGGTACACAGCATCATAACGCTTCTGACCCGGCGCCAGTCGATCCTGTCCGCAATCTTCATCGCCTCCGCGTATTCACCCTCTGCGATCAGCGCCTTGATCTCGTCGGCGCTGGCTTTGTATTCAAACTTATCCAAGGTACTCACCTCATCAACGTGCTTTACGGTTTCCTTTATCTACATAGTGACCCTAGTATCTGTTTCAGTTTACCATAGTCGTCCGCCAATGTAAATAAAATCCGTTGAAAAAAAGTACCTCTATTCTCAATATATGGAGTTATCTCTCCAAAAAATTCCTTTATCTTGTATCTCTTATCAAAATATGCCCTCATTCCTACAGTGCAGAAGACGGTTGGAGAATTCTGCGAATCGTTCTAAGGTAAACGTTTCACCGCGCACTGTTTTCGACAGTCCCATCTCTTCCAAGACAGCTTCCACCTGCGCCCTGCCAACGCCCAGTCCGCCGGCATTCGCAAGGCCGTTTGCCAGCGTTTTTCGTCTCTGGTTAAAGGACGCGCGGATGACGCCAAAAAGCCAGCTCTCGTCTTCCACCGAGACAGGCGGCTGTTCATGCTTCTTCAAGCGCACCACCGTACTGTCCACATTCGGGCGGGGCGTAAAACAGGAAGCAGGCACTCTGGCCACGATCTCCGGCTTCGCATAATACTGCACCGCCAGTGAGAGCGCTCCATAATCCTTCGTGCCGGGTCCCGTCTGCATTCGGTCCGCCACCTCACTCTGCACCATCACCGTAATGCTCGACAGCGGGATGCGGCTCTCAAAAAGCGCCATGATGATAGGCGTGGTGATATAATAAGGAAGGTTTGCCACCACTTTGACGGGGCCGCCGCCATTATCATTGACTAGTTTAGTCAAATCGACTTTCAGGATATCCTCGCACAAAATCGTAACATTGTCGTAAGCAGAAAGCGTCTCCTCCAAGATCGGTATCAGTTCTCTGTCGATTTCCACCGCCACGACCCGGCCCGCCGCTTCCGCCAGATACTGCGTCATCGTGCCGATCCCCGGCCCGATCTCCAGCACGGTGTCCTCCTTCGTGATCTGCGCCGCCTCTACGATCTTAGCTAAAATATTGGCGTCGATCAGAAAATTCTGGCCGTATTTTTTCTGCATACGAAACTGATATTTATGCAGTATTTCCGCTGTTTTTGTATAATTCCCTAAATTTGCCATGCGTACCTCTACAACTGAAACAACTTTCTCGCATTCTCCTCCGTGACCCGCTCCACTTCCTCACAGGATATCCCTTTCAACTGCGCGATCGCCTCCACCACATAGGGCAAATTCAGGGAAGTGTTGCGCTCGCCGCGGTGCGGCTGGGGCGCAAGATAGGGGCTGTCCGTCTCCAGCAGGATCTTTTCCATAGGAATGTATTCGACCGCCTCTTTCAGCTTTTTCGCATTTGGAAAGGTGATCACGCCGCCGATGCCGAAATAAAAGTCCATATTTAAGTATTCCCGCGCCATCTCCTTCCCGTAGGAAAAGCAATGCACGACGCCGCCGATCTCCCCCGCACGAAGCGCCCGCATGATATCCAGCGTATCCTTGGCGGCTTCTCTGGAATGAATGATGACCGGCAGCCCTGTCTCGCGCGCCAGCAAAAGCTGTCTCTCAAACCATTCCTTCTGCAGGACAGCGCCCGGCTCAGGATAATGGTAGTCAAGTCCCGTCTCTCCCACCGCCACTACCTTTTCATGGGCGCACAAATCCCGAAGATGCGCAAAATTCTCCTCATTCAGCTCTTCGATCTCGCTGGGATGCACTCCCACAGCTCCGTAAATAAAGGGATATTGCTCTGCCAGCTTGACAGTCGCTTCGCTTCCGGACAGACTGGCGCCAATATTTATCACCGTGCCAATCCCCCGTTCCCGCAGGGACATAAGCAGCGCCTCCCTGTCATCGTCAAAAACCTCATCATCGTAATGCGCATGACTCTCAAATATCATCTGCCCGTCCCCTTTCCATGCGTTTCGCCGTAATATATACATCCATTTTCATATTGATTTACGGCCATTTCCCCGTAAATTGCATCCAAACTTCTTTTCCCTTTAAAAATTTTTAAAAAATGCTTGCATTACGGAAAACATTATACTATAATAACTTTTGCGTTGACAAGCACCGCTAGCTCAGTTGGTAGAGCACCTGACTCTTAATCAGGGTGTCCAGGGTTCGAGCCCCTGGCGGTGCATTTGGAAGAACTGTTTTTGGAGACGTAAGCGCTCTGGGGACGGTTCTTTTTATTTTACCAGTTCGGCCATGCACCGGCTGAGAGCGGAAATCATGCTCGCATGAGCTAAAACCTTATCCCCAGCACCTCCACCACCGCCCCTGCAGCCACCCCGACAGCGTACAGCAGCGCAAAGATCCGCAAATTATCCTTCTTATCCTCATTCACCTTAAACAGCACCAGATATCCCACGCCCGATCCGGCAAGGAGTCCGGAAAGCAAGAGCCCCGCTCCCAGAACGCCTTCCAGATAAAGATGCGTCAAAACCACAGAGGAAGCGCAGTTTGGAATCATCCCCACGAATGTGGCCGCAAACAGCCCCAGCACCGGTCTGTTTAAGATCAGCGCCGCTAATCTGTCTTCGCCGATCACGGCAATCACATAATTCAAAATCAGGGAAACTAACAATATATATAAGAAGATTTTCCAAGTATGACTGGCTGCCGACCGCCATATCCCCTTCTCACAATGACAATGCTGCTTTTCGCAGAAATGCCCGATCTGCGGCTCCTCCCTTTTGAAAAAAAGAAGATCCGTCAAAAAACCCACCGCTACCGCAAAGATGACTTTCGTCAGCAGAATCTTTGCAATCAAAGAAACGCCCGCATTTTCAGAAATCATGATGGGGAGCATCTCATCAGAAGTAGACAAAAATACAGCCAGAAGCGTCCCCAGCGTGATAACTCTACCCGCGTAGAGATTCGCTGCTGCCGTGGAAAACCCACACTGCGGAAAAATTCCCAAAAGACCGCCGATCGCGGGACCCGCTTTGCCCGACCGCCTGACGATCTCCTGCATCCTTCCGCCCGTCCAATGCTCCAGGCATTCCATCGCCAGATAAGCCAGAAACAGAAACGGTAAAATTCTGAAGCTGTCTATCAAAGTATCATATATTACATCCAGAACCATCTCCATCTTAATCCCCATTTCCGATTCATCAAAATTGTTTTCCTTATAATCATTATGCCATTGCGCTTCCTAAACGCGGTGACAGGCGGCGGCGATAATCATCGAGTCTATAATACCATTCTTTCAAAAAAAAGCAAGCACGGGTAATTTTTGCATAAAAATGCGGAAAAATATTGATTCTTTAGGAAAAATGTACTAATATAGAATTGTGTCACATTTGAGGGAGGGTTAAAATGGAAGGCTTACGTAATATCATGGAAGATGCGGTGGAATATCAGCTCAATAAGCTGCTGCCCACAATGCCGGATGTATGTTCTTGTGAAAACTGCAAGTTGGACATGATGTCCTTTGCGCTGAACCGGCTTTCTCCTCAGTATGTGCGTACGGATACAGGCGCGCTTTATCAGAAACTGAGTAATTACCAGCCACAGAACGAGGTGGAGATCCTTGCCACCGTTATGACTGCGATCAATAAGATCGGTGCGCATCCCCAGCACGGATAAGAAAAATTTTACACCGATTACTTCTTATAGTGACAAAATAGCAGCCCCCGCGTGCACAGGCATCCGGGGGCTTTACGATTTCTCTTCCTTATTTCTGATTTCCTTATAAGATATTCTATTGCATCTTTCTCTAATTCTCTATGATGTCAACCGTAGTCTCCTCTCCCGTCTCCTTCGTGTGCCGCTCGGCAATCGCCCTCGCCGAAGTCTTCAGGCTCTCCTCACAGTCTTCCTTTGTCGTTACAAGATAATTGCTCACCTCGCCGTCCCATCTGCAGCTGACAAGATCCGCCGTACCGTCCTCCCTGACAAATAAGACATCCACCAATCTGCTGACGCTTCCGTTTACGGTCTTGACCAGATAATAGCTTTTTACTTCCTGATAGCTGTCCTGAATGTCCAGCTTTTCCCTGAGAAAACGCTCTGCTATGCCTTTAATCTCCTCCGCTTTTGCCGGCGCGTCCGCAGCAGAAGGTTTCGCGGCCTTACTCTCCTCTATCTCCTGCCCGCCGCTGTGTGACATAGCGCGCAGCGTGCCGTCCAGCGCATCTATATGAAGATAATAATATCTGCTATCCCCCTGATTACTCCAGTTCACACAGTAAGTGTTCGCATACATCGGGATATTTTCATTCTCACCCTCATAATACTGATTCCGCTCCATACCGCTCCCGTCAAGCCCGAAGATCTGCAGCAAATGACCGGCAGCGATCTCCACGGCCTGCTCCTCGGTAATGCCGCCTGCTTCCGCCAGCTCTTCGCGTTGCTGTTTCTCCGCCTCTTTGCGCGCGGCGATCTCCTCCGCGTTCTGCTCCTCCAGCGCGTAATCACGCTTTTTCTCAAAATCGATCTGCTGCAAAATCTCCTCATCCGTCAATTCCCGATTCGCCGGCAGATAAAAAACCCCTGTCGTTTTCAGAAAGCAAAACTCGTGTTCCGCGGCCTCCTCCTCGCTGTCCACCTGCACCAGCTCCTTTTCAGGAAAAAGCCCTTCCAGATACTGTGCATAGAGCTTTCCTTTGCGCTCCTTCTCCTCCGCCGTATAGTCTCTGGTATAACTGTCCGCCTCGACTTGCTGGCTCTGAATCTCCTCCGCCAGCTTCGCAACCTCCTCTTTCGGCTGTTCCTCCATCCGCTCCTTCACCAGAGAAGATACCACCGCGCGCACCGGTACGCTGAGGATACCCACCGCCAGCAGACACACCGCAAACGAAGCCGCGATCCGCAAAGCCTTCGCCTGTCCGCCACGCCGTTTGCCCGCCTTCAGCGCCCGGAGCAGTTCTTCCTGTTTCTCGCTGTCAAAGTCTATTCCTTCTACTGCTTTCTGTAAATCTGAAATTTTCATAATCTTCTCCTTTCTACCACTTCTACTAAGAGTCGATTACAAAACTCCTCACAGTCTTGGCTTATTGTGCAAATAGTATAACCATAAGCAGATCCTTGTAGAGCGCCAGCGCTTAACGAGGTTTTTCACGAGTTTAGCGCCTGTTGCGCTCGGAACGGAGCGAAAGCGAGTCTGCGTTGGTTATGCTATTTGTACAATTCCAACAACCTCAAAGGAGTTTCGTAATCACTCATTTTCCTCCAATCGAATCCGCAGCATCTCCCTGCCCCGCTGCAATCTCTTCTTTACCGCATTCGCAGAAATTCCGAGCATTTCCGACACCTCTGTCGTTTTGTAGCCTTCGATGTAATGCAGATACACCGCGGCTTTGACTGGCATCGGCAGCGCGACCAGTTCCGCCAGTACTTCGCTGTATTCGGGATTCTCATAACTTGCGCTGACCTCCGACAGCTCCGCCTGCGGGTGCCGCAGGTGGAATCGCCGCATATCACGACATCTGTTCTGTGCCACCTTGATCAGCCACGCCTTTTCGTGTTCCTCGTCCCGAAACTTTCCGGCATGCCCCAGATACTTGCAGAAGGTATCCTGCACCACATCCTGCGCATCCGCTTCGTTACCAAGCATGACCACGCAGATGCGGTAGAGCATGGGACTGTATTTTTTGACCGCTTCCTCTATCGTCATAAGACGGCCGCCTCTCCTTTCCTATTTTGATCCATGGATTTTTTTGAGTCCTCTACTTATAACACGTTCCGGAATGCTGTTTGGTGCCATAAAAAAGTAAGGGCAGAAAACTTTCGTCTTCTGCCCCTGATCGTTTCTTTTATTTACTAGTCTTCTGCTTTGCAATCGTACTGATAATGTGTGATCCCACCTTCTCTTTCGGTATGGAGAGCGCCACCGACATCTCGCTGTAAAGAAGCTCCTCCGCCTTATGAAGGTACTGCTCGTCCGAGGAAAGAACCTTTTTCCCCTCGCTGATGCGGCTCGACTTGCGTTGGTAAAGCGTCTTGATGATCTGCACCAGACTTCTGGAATCGTAAGTGCGGATAGCCTCCTTATAGGTCTGCTCCCTGCTCTTCTCCTCCTGAATCCACACCGTTTCAATCTCTGGAATCTGCCCGATCAAAACCTCCGCCTCGTCCTTCGTCATGATCTTGCGCATGACGACCTTTTCATTATCGACAGGCGTATAAACGGTACTCGCCTTCTCGAAGACGGGTTCCAGCATATAATACTTTTTCTTGGTATCCATCCGATCGATCGGATTCCCTGTGATATCGACCACACAGCAGACCCCGTGTCCGCCGCACATGATCAAATCTCCCTTCCCAAACATGACGTTCCCTCCCTGTGCTAACCCTCCCTTGCCGACATACTCCCTGTACTTCATTCTAGCACACCGCTGATTTTCTCGTAAGTGTTTTCTTTGTAATTTCTTATTTTCAGCGTTTTTATGGAAGAAACTGCCTCATCTATTGTGAATAATTACCTGATTCTATAACATTCTAGTGCATTTTAAAGTTATCGCAGATAAATCGCACCTCCGGCATCGGAAAAATCCGGATCATAATACCTTTTAAAAGTTTCCCCGACTCAAAGCGGGAGAGGATGATCACCACTTCATTACCCGGAAAAGGCAGGATATCGATAGAATCCACCGCTGCCTGATCGGTAACCAGCGTCGCTTTCGGCGGATTGATATCAACAGTCTTGCGTATCATCTCCGTAAGCGAGATCGCGGATGACCCCATCATCTGATTCATCACCTCGGACACACAGGAAAGGTGCATCTCATTCAGCTCGCCCGGCGCGGCAACGCCCTCACCGCCCATCATCAGATCCATGATCACCTTAACGTCGTTCTCCTTGAACATCAGAAGATTATTTCCATGAAAGTCATCCTTGTAGTCAATCTGTACCGTCACGCTGCCCATACCAAAAGCCGCCACGATATTTTTAATGTCCGCGCTGTTGACAACCTTCACCGCAGGCGGACTGACAGTGATGACTTTTCTGGTCAATGTATTTAAAGAAGTCGCCGAATGTGCCATACAAATTTGCGCTACTTCTGCCATTTTATCCTGATCCATCGGGGATAGTTGTTCCATACGTCTGCTACATCCTTCTCAAATAGTTGTTCTCTCGATGCTGGTCTCTCTATAATACTATACCTTATTACTGCCCCTTTGCGCAACATCTTATTTGGAAAAATGTAGGATTTTTGCTTAAGGTTTATTCATGATGCCGATTGCACTTTGAGATCGTTTTTACTCAGCCTCCCTCAATCTTTCCACCACAGAGCGCTTCGCCACATAATGATAGGAAACAAATGGAATCACCGCCCCGATTACCAGGAACACCGGCGCAATCAAAAGAATCGGCGTCACGGTAAACCGATAGCTGAAAAACCAGAACATTCCCTCCAAAACGCTACTGGCAAGCGGCCCCATAACGACCGTCAAAATCAAGGTGATCACAATGGAACTGCCCGCAAAGACCATGCCCTCCGTGATCAGCATCTGATTCAACTGTTTCCCTGTCATGCCCACGGACTGCAGCACCGCAAATTCGCGCTTCCTCGCTATGATCGCCGTAAGGATCGCGTTCAGGAAATTCAGGATGCCCACCATGCCGACAATGAAAGCCGCGCCGCTGCCCACCATCATAAACATATTGCGGAAATCGTTAAATTCCTCCTCCTCTTTTTTTCTGCTCTCATAAGCATAGGGGGAATCCTCTCCGCCCGCAAAGTCCTGCATCCACCGCTCCACGGACTCTACCTGATCATCCTCGCAGTCAAAGGCGTAATACATCACCTCCGACGTACCCGAATCCTGAATAAAGGTTTCCGCCCCCATCACGAACTCGTCTGCCCCGTAATAACGATAAGTTAATCTAGCCGGCACGACCACCAGAGCCGCCACCTCATAGACCTTATCCTCATACACTTTCGCTTTTGTCCCATATCGTTTATTACTAAGGTCCTCGTCTTCTGCGTAAATCTCGCCGGTGTCCGGATTAAAATACTCATACTCCTCCACATAGCGGATCGTTACCTGATCTCCGAGCTTCGCCCAGTTATAGTCCTCATGAAGGTTACCATAGTCATCTTCTGCATAGACCGCCGCCACATAATTGCCGCCCTCTTTCAGCTTGCTGATATCGCCCTCGACCACGCGGAGCTTATCCAGCACAAAGTCCTCCATCCCGTAGAGCTGCACACGCTCCAAATATAAATCGCCCACCTTTTCAAGCTGCTCTATATATCGGGCTACGTTCTCCGGACTGTCCCATTGCCCCTGCTGCTTCTGTATCAGCTCTTTTGTGACAAGCTCTTCCGCCGCGAAATTTTTCTGGTAAGTCCTGCCGCCCTTCACGCCGTCAAGCGCTTCGATCTGTGCGATGGCTTCCTCTGGCAAAACGCCCACCTTATTATAGGTAGTCGGCAGAAAATACGGGGCTTCCGCAGTGATAAAATCCGCTGCCACCATCTCGGATAAATATTTGTCCATATCAAAACCGTTTGCCACCGTAAAGGTAAGGTTTAGCACCACTACCGCAAAAGACATGGAGATCACCGTGACCACGGTCTTGCTCCTATTTCTGCCAAGGTTCGCCATCGCCATGCGGAAGATGGATGCGCCTTTTTGCGGATTCTTAGACTTATTCGGAGAATGCCGTATTTTCGACATTTTCATGCTGCTTTCCGTGTAGCGCACCGCCTCCACAGGGGAAATCTTCGCCGCCATCCTGCGGGGCTTCCTACAGGAAAGCCAGACCGTCACCAGCGAAAATAGCGCTGCCCCTACAAAGATCACAGGGCTGACTGAGTAAGTCAATACAATGCCGTCAAGCTGGGCCACCACGATACCCGTCATGATCACTCCCGCACCGTATCCGAGTAACAGACCAAGGAGAATCCCCGGCACCGACAACAGAAAAGCCTGCAAAGAAATGATCCGTTTGATCTGCCGTCCCGTAGTGCCGATGGTCTTTAACAAACCGTAAAACCGCACGTCGTTAGATACCGATATCTGAAAAATATTGTAAATGATCAAATAACCCGTAAAAATAATCAAAAGCACCACCGCGATCAACGCAAGCACTGTGGTAATATCCAACG
This sequence comes from Lachnospiraceae bacterium UBA7196, assembly GCA_002490835.1. Taxonomy (GTDB): domain Bacteria; phylum Bacillota; class Clostridia; order Lachnospirales; family Lachnospiraceae; genus UBA3282. Next base: position 47,202 of record DKUU01000025.1, read on the forward strand.
AATTTTCAAACTGTGCCGACGTATACCCCCAGTTAACGCCGATCTGGATATAGTTATCTCCCTGATCCCGCCCTTCCGTCTGATAACCGTGCCGCTCCAGAACCGTAATCATGTTATCCGCGATATGAGAAGCATTCTTAAACATCACATCCATATTGAGGGTGCCGGTCATGCCGTCCTTCCCCTGCGTATTCAATTTCTGAAAAATTTCCTGTGTCCGGCTTTCGGGAATCAGCACTTGGTTTGCCGGAATCACTTCATCATATTCCCACCAGCCGCACAACGTAAAAGTTTCCGTCGTTTCCGTACCGTCCACCATAAAAGTCATGGTGAACTCATTGCCGATCACAGGCTCCACCCCCAGCAGAGAAAGGACTTTTTCGTCTGTAGCCGCCTCGTTCGTGCCTTCTCTGGGAAGCCGCCCTTCCTTCGGCTCCAAAAACATCCATTTTGCCACGTTTGCGTCGCAGTAACTGACTTCCACATGAGACTTTTGAAAAGGCTCTTTCGTCGGCATACCGCAGAAGATCCGCTTCCCGTACTTCTGAATGAGCGGGTCGTCCTTCAATTCCTCGAACTCTTCCTTCGTCAGATACTTAAAGGAGCTGTGGCTGTAACCGCCCACCATACGGAAATTCGACTGCTCGAACCCACTTTTCATGGACATACCCACCGTAAACAGTACCGTAAAAAGAATCGTGGTCAGCGCAATCGCCGCCACCGTAATAATATTTCTGATCTTCGCCGCCTTGAAACTCGCTATGCTGAGACGGCGGATACATTTTCTATTTGAAACGTTCATATTTTCCTCTCCTCTCAATGGTTCTGCACGGAGAATGCTGTTCTTCAAGCATTCTCCAGCGTGAGACATAGTACTTCTTGGCGTCCCGTCCAATGGCGGGACGTCATTTAGAAGTACTTCTCACGCAGCCGTCCTCGATGCGGATAATCCGATCCGCCAGCTGCGCGATCGCCTCGTTATGTGTGATCATCACAATGGTCTGCGAAAATTTCTGTCCCGTCACCTTTAAGAGACTTAAGACATCCTGACTGGTTTTGGAATCCAGATTCCCCGTAGGCTCATCCGCCAAAATAATGGCAGGCTTCGACGCCAACGCGCGGGCGATTGCCACCCTCTGCTGCTGCCCGCCGGAAAGATTGTTGGAGAGATTATTCAGTTTCGAAGTCAGCCCCAGCGTATCAATGATATCTTCAATATAAGCCTTATCCGGAGCTCCCCCGTCGAGCTGCACCGGAAGAAGGATATTTTCGTAAACGTTCAGCACCGGCACCAGATTATAATTCTGGAAGATAAAGCCGATTTTTCGACGTCTAAATATCGTCAATTCCTCGTCCTTTAAAGTAAAGATTTCTTTGCCGTCTACCGTGACGCTGCCTGACGTGGGCCTGTCAAGCCCGCCCAACATATGCAGCAGCGTACTCTTTCCGCTGCCGGATGTTCCTACAACAGCGACAAACTCGCCCTTTTCCACCGTCAGATTCACACCGTCCAGAGCGCGCACTTCGCTCTCGCCCGAACCGTATACCTTCTTCAATTCCTTTGTTTGTAAAATGGTCATGCCTGTTTCCTCCCTTTCTTTCCCTGATAAAAATCAAGCCATCAGCATTCACGGTCTGCGCTAATGCCCCGCCTGCCCAATATGACTTTTCTTTAAAATCCGCTTCATGAAGTCCCTGCTTCGCCGGCACTGCCCTTCACAATACAGATTATCTCATGCCATTCTTTCCACATTCTTTCTGATAAAAAATAAAATCTGTCAGTTTTGTAAGATTTAAATGGACTCACACATATGGTTGTGATAGAATAACACCACTGACCTATGTAGCGACCCGGAATTTTATTTTACAACAATAAACGGAAAAGGATATCTATATGAAAAACAGGAAACCGGGATTTAAAAAGAAAAAAATTTTCTTTATTGCATTATCTATTGTAATTGTACTACTCATCATCAGCGATTGGGCATTAACTGTAATGGTATATAACGAGAATTTTAACAGGCGCTTTGAAAGCTATGAGCCTCTTAAGTTTTACGTTGATGATTTTGAGGGATTGCAGCGCACAAAATATGAATTTCGTTCCAATGAAGGGCAGAAACTGACAGGATATCTGTATCATCGGGGAGAAGACCAGCATGGTATCATTGTAATGGCACATGGCTTTGGCGGCGGCGGACATAATTCTTATATGGATTGTGCAGATTATTTTGCCCGCCATGGATACTTTGTTTTTGCCTATGACGTTACGGGAAATGATGAAAGCGAAGGAGAAGGCGTCGGAGGGCTTCCGCAGGGCGTAATAGACCTTGACTATGCAATCACATTTGTGGAAGAAAGCGGAAATTTCCCAGATCTGCCCATCGCTCTATTTGGGCATAGTTGGGGCGGATACAGCGTCTGCAGCGTACTTACATACCATCCGGAAGTAAAAGCCGTTATAGCGTGCTCAGGTTTTAACTCACCGCCGGACCTGTTTGAAGCAGAGGGGAAAAAACAGATCGGAAATGGCATTCATTTAATGCTGCCGTTTGTGAAACTGCACGAAAGGATTCACTATGGTAAATATGCCTCAAATACTGCATTGGACGGCTTTTCGAGGAGCAATGCCGCCGTTATGATCGTACATAGCTTTGATGATGAAACGGTTCCCGTTGAATACGGCTATGATATTTATTATAAAAAATACAAAGACGATTCCCGCTTCCACTTCGTTCCTCTTGAAAACAAAGGGCATAATTATTTCAATGATGACACCTATCGCAATGCGTTTAATGCGGAATTTGATAATTGGCTCGAAACGCTTGATTACGACTATGATACTGCGGAAAACAAGGATCGCTTTGCGGACGATAAAGCTAATTATATATACCGTAATCTTGACAGGGAGAAATGGTGTGATTCATTGGATTCGGAGTTATTCGCAAATTTTGTCGATTTTTTTGATAAACACATACAGGAAGAAATATTCGAGTAGTTCCGGCTAACCGCGCCAATCTGTCCGGCGCATTAGTCAGTCGGCAGGTAGAGGGAAAATACCGCGCCCTCTCCCTGCTTGGAGGTAAGCTGGATATACCCCGACTCCTGCCTTAAAATCTCCCTCGTCAGATAGAGACCGATACCCACACCCTGCTCATGGGCAACCGCCATGGACCGATAAAACCGCTCAAAAATCTTGCTGTGTTCTTCCTCCGCAACACCGATTCCCGTATCCGCCACCTCGATGCAGACGAAAAGCTCATATGGCTTCACACGTACGGTGATACCGCCCGTCTGCGTATATTTGATAGCATTATCGACCAGATTATCCAATGCCTCCAGCGTCCATTTCGGATCAAAGCAGGCCGTAATCCCCAACGCCTCCTCGGAATGGATGCGCAAATATAAGCCTTTCTCCCCGGCACGGACCGCGTACTGATCCCTCACTTCCTCCAAAAGGGGCGCGACTTCACTCTTACAGGGCCGCAGCGCAAGGATTCCCGTCTCCAAACGGGAAAGCTTTACCAGCGACTGAATGAAAAAATCCAGCTTTTTTACCTGATTCTCAAGCAGGACGGCCGTCTCGCCGATCTCCCTTCCTTCTTCTTCCTTTAAAAGTTCTGTATAAAGTAAGAGATTGGCGATCGGCGTTTTCGTCTGATGGGAAATATCCGCAATCAATGATTTTGTTTTTTCCTGCTCCGCCGCCACCTTCCCCATCTGCGTCTCCGTCATGGCAAGATACTCCGCCAGCCTGTTTTCCACAGCCGCGCACAAGGATTCGTCAAAATTATCCGCTCGAAAATTCCCGTCGATGGCAGCCTGAATCATATCATTCATGCGGCGCAGACTGCGGCGGCGAAAGATAAAGTCCAGCAGGGTGATTATGGCGGCTGCGAGCAGGCAGAATAGTCCTGCTACGAAAAGGATTATTGCCGTTTTAATCTCCATGATGTATAACCCATTTCCCCTTTTTAGTAGGGCCGACATGTTCCAATATTCCCGTCCGTTTTAATATTTCCACATAGTATCTTGCTGTACTATTTGTAACACCCAGTGCATTTGCAATCTTTTCTATAGACAATTCCGGCTCTAATTGTAATATATCTATAATTTTACCGCTTATCTCAATATTTTGATTTTCTTTGCTGTTTTCTTTGCTGTTTTCTTTGTTGTTTTCTTTGTTCTTTTCTTTGCTGTTTTCTTTATCTGCTTTTTCCGGTCCCGTCTGCAATCCCGCTACATTTCCCATTGGAATCAATATTTCAAAAACTTCTCCTTCTATAAAAACCGGAGACTCGCCGGAATATAGTTTGGAATATTTATAGGTATTCCGCATACCTGATCCCAATTCATCCGCATAGCCAATCTCACGAAATACCTTCGAAATTGGCGGATTTTTGGGAAACGGCTCAAATTTATTAAGCTGTAATTCCCCATGCCCATGCGGCAGATTACTGTTTTTTGTAAATACCCGTTCTTTTTCAATCACAAATTGCGCCGTGTACGCGTTAGCGTAATCTCTATGCGCTAAAATGTTAGATATGACTTCCCGCAGAATTTTATCTCTTGCACTGACACTCCGATCACCATCAAGCACAAAAGTATCATTCAAATGTTTCTTGCCAAAGTCCATCAGCCGACGATAGCTGTCAATCAAATTTGTAATAATTACTTCCCTGTCATCGTAACGATCCACATTTTTTACCCGATATATAGCATCTGTTTTATACTGTGGCAACACGGACATAATTGTACTATCTTTTCCAAAGAGCAATATCGCTGCAAGTGTAATGCCTTCCTTCCCTGTATCAGGATCAGTTAATATAAGGCCGGAACTTCTGAGAATTTCTTCCTCATTCATATTTTCCCATGCGTGATTATCCACTCGCGATACCGCCATTTTCTTTGCTCTTCGTATCACGTCTGAATCTAAAAATTCCATTCCCAGTTTAGGATACACTTTATTTACAAAATAAGTACTCTGCTTTCTGGCATACATTTTGTACACCAGTTCCGCATTATCTGTAATATCAATATCTCCTTCATACGTTCTGTCCAAAATACGACCGTTCAAGCGCCTGACCTGTGTTCCTTCCGGAATCCAGATATAAATAACCTTTTTTCCATCAACATCAAAAACTTCCGGCACAAGATACATTGACGGGTTAATCTTATTTGCATTATTAACAGAAGTGGTAAAATTTTTAAGCATCTTATCAATTTTTTGCGGATTAACTCCGACTATTTCCTTTGTGTCATCAATAACACCTAAAATCAAATGTCCGCCATTTCTATTATTAAAAGAACAAACAGATTCATAAACATCCTTATTTAAGCCATTCTCTGATTTCTTAAACTCAACATCTGTCTTTTCACCTGTTTGGATCAGTTTTTTGAGATCATTTACTGTCACCGGATTACCTCCTACTCCAATTTTTATAACTCCACCACCTATACCTATCACCATTATACCAGATGATAGCAAAAAAATATTTCTGATTCTTACTCCCACCGATACCCGATCCCATACACCGTCTTGATCCGTTCCTGTGCGCCCAGCTTGTCCCGCAGGCGCTTCACCGCCACAGACAGCGTATTCTCATCCACAAAAGCCGCATCCACCGACCACGTAAAATCAAGAAGCTGTTCCCTCGTTAAAGTCGCATGTTTATTTTCAATCAGCATCCGCAAAATTCGCTGTTCCGTCTTGGAAAGTTCCACCTGCTCGTCCCCGTGGAAAAAAAGCATCTTCGCAAAGTGGAAGCGATAGGCGCCGTCTGTGATCCAATTATTTTCTGTCTGCGTCACCCGCCGAAGCTGCGTCTCCACCCGCGCCCGCAGCACCGCCAGACTAAAAGGTTTTGTAATATAGTCGTCCGCTCCGGCTTCCAAACCCGCCACGATATCCGTTTCCATGTCGTTCGCCGTCAACATTATGACGCATGTGTCATATTTTGCTTTTATTTTTTGCAGAAAGTCAAAGCCGTTTCCGTCAGGGAGATTGACGTCCAGAATCACAAGGTCAAATGAGGGTTGTGCCATTTCCGCTTCATCAGGCAGCATCACGGCGGCGCTGTTTGCGTTCGCTTCATTATATTGACGGCCCTGCCGATTCGCTCCATCAAGCAATTCCTCCGCCTCCCGCAAGGTGTGACAGCTCTCCGTCGTGGTGCTGTCGTTTTGCAGGGCACGGCAAAGGCCGCCCGCAAGCGGACGGTCATCCTCTATAATCAATATATGAAAATTTTTTCTCTGTTCTGTCATTTAATCCTCGTAATGTCCTTTGCAGGCTGCTATCACAATCGCCCCGTCTTTTTCACGATAAACGATCCTGTTTTCCTCATCAATACGCCTGCTCCACCAACCATTATAATTCCCTTTTAACGGTTCCGGTTTCCCAATACCGCTAAATCGATCCCGCTGTATATCCTTTATCAGTAAATTGATGCGCTTCAACGCCTTTTTATCCTGCACCTGCCAGTAACAATAGTCTTCCCACGCCTTTTCTTCCCAAAGTAATCGCATTAATCCACCTCTATCAAATCATGCTCAACCATCTTTGCCCTTCCCGAATCGATATCTGCAATTACTCTTTCAAGATATTTCATATTACTTTCCGAATAAAACGGATCGGCAGATACCTCAAACGGAATTCTTCTTTCTCTGGCAACTTTTTTTGCAAAAATGGTGAAAGCCGCCGTCAACGTCAATCCCATATCTGAACAGACCTGTTCCATGCTCTTCTTTAATTCTTCATCCATCCGAAAATTTACCATTGTCTGTGCCATAATATCGCTCCTTTCTTTTATTCAGTATAACATTGTGTAAAGCTTATGTCAAGCAATCGCTTTACTAAGTCTTTATGTCTAAGTTTCCCCACTAAAATGCTTTTTCAATCACACTTACTTCAATTCATTCGCCGTCACATAAAAATGATGATAAATCCCATCCTGCGCAAGCAGGCTCTCGTGCGTTCCTTCCTCCACGATGCCTTCCTCCGTCAACACCAGAATACGGTCAGAGTTGCGGATGCTGGACAGCCTGTGGGCGATGGTAATAGTCGTTCTTCCTTTCGCCAGCGCCTCCAATGACTTCGCCACCTGAAATTCGCTCTCATTATCCAAGGCGGAAGTCGCTTCATCCATAATCAAAATAGGCGGATTTTTCAAAAACACCCTCGCAATGCTGATGCGCTGCTTCTGCCCGCCGGAAAGCTTCACGCCGCGCTCGCCCACATAGGTATCATACCCATCTTTTAAGGCCATGATAAATTCATGCGCACCCGCCTGCTTCGCCGCTTCGATGACCTCCTCCCGCGTGGCTTTCTCCCTGCCGTAAGCGATATTCTCATAAACCGTGCCGGAAAACAGATAAACGTCCTGCTGTACCATACCGATGTTCTGCCGCAGGCTCTTAAGCGTATAGCCGTGAATATTTTTCCCGTCCAGCAAAATCTCGCCCTGATCGATATCGTAAAACCGCGGAATCAGATTGCAAAGTGTGGTCTTTCCGCCGCCTGACGGCCCCACGATCGCGATCTTCTCCCCCTGATGAATCTCCAGATTTAAACCGCGGAACACCACGTTATGATCGTCAGGATACTCGAAACTGACATTATGAAAAGAAATATTCCCCTTCGGATCAACGCATTCCACCGCGTCCGGCTCGTCAAAGATCTCGATATCGCTGTCCATAATCTGCACAAACCGTTCGATCCCCGTCATGCCACGCTGAAACTGCTCCGCAAACTCGATAATACGGCGGATGGTGGCAATCAGCGTGGTCACATACATCACATAGGCCACCAGATCGCCGGGCGCGATCTTGCCTTTCATCATAAATATGCCGCCCGCGATAAGCAGCACCAGATACATCAGACCGTCAAAAGCCCGCGTGGTCGTATGGAAGGCCGCCATAAACTTATAAGTCTCTTTTTTAATCTGGAAAAAGTTTTGATTATCCTGTTCGAATTTCTCCTTTTCCTTCTCCTCATTGGTGAACGCCTTCACCACCTTCTGCCCAAGCAGACTGTCCTCGATGCGGGCATTCAGCTCGCCGATCTGCACGCGCTGTTTCCGAAACGCCTCCCGCAGCCGCAGATTGATGACCGTGCAGACCGCCGCCATAATAGGCACGATGATAAAAATAATCAGCGTCAGCCCCAGACTGATCTGTGCCAGAATGATAAAGGAGATTACCGCCTTGATGCCCGCGATAAAAAATTCCTCCGGGCAGTGGTGGGAAAATTCCGTCACATCAAACAGATCGTTGGTGATACGCCCCATAATCTGCCCGACCTTGGTATTATTATAATACGTATCCGACAATTTCTGTAAGTGCGCATAAGCGTCCCGCCGCATATCCGTCTCGATCTGCGTTCCCATCACATGACCCGTGTATGCCATATAAAAGTTCGCCACCGTATCGACGATGCGCAGACACAGGTAAAGCACTCCCAACCGAACAATGACTGATATGGTCAACGACGCCAGATCGTTCATTCCCGTATTGGTGAGATAGCGGATGATCATCGGCAGCACCAATTCGCAGATTGTGGTCAGTCCCGCGCAGAGTAAATCGATCACCACGATCATCCAATACTTTTTATAATAGGGGAAAAACCGTTTCAGTAATTCTCCTGATGAATATCTTTTTCTGTTTTCTTGTGTATTCATGGGCTGCTCCTTATTTATAACGAATCAACTGCCTGCTTAACCTCAGATTCTTATCTGATTTTTCAAATTTTCTTCTTTTCTGCGCCATTTTTCAGCCTGACTATCATTCGTATCAACGAGTTTATGTCAGGTAAATATCTCCCCAAAAATCTTCTCCTCACACGTCTTTATAAATTCCGCCATGATCTCCTTTGTGCAAAACCGGTACCCGCTCACATCGACCGCATCTTTCCCGGTAAATTCCTTATATAAAAGGAAGTGCTTTTGCCGCGCAAGATCTTCCTCCAGAATACACCCTTCCACGCCGCAGACGTTTCCCTGTTCCAAAAGCCGCCAAATCTCCTGCGTTTCCTGATCATTCTGATACAGCCACAAGTCCATGCCCTTGGATTCTTTCCCATACTCTCCGTACACCTCGTCACGCTTGGCGCCCTGCTCCATTTTCTTCCGAAAAGGCGCCCAAATACATCTGTCGTTCTCCCAATCCGTCAGAAGGTGTGTGCAATATCCCGCCATAAAATCCCGGTTCGCGGCACCCTTATTCTCTTTCCAAAACTTACGGATCGCGTCCCGCCATCCCTCGCTGTCTAACGTCACACCCCAGCACGGACCAAACTTCCATACATGACTTTTCTCTTTCAGGGAAACGTCATATTCTTCATGGAAATGCACCGCATCCGGCGCGACGGAACCGAGCAGGAAATCCCTCGGCCGCTCTATGTACCCGCCGCCCTCCCGCGAAAGCAGCCCGTATGCAATTTTTAGGTGAACCATCGGATAGGACATACCTTACCTCCACTTCAAACCGATTCTTCTCAGGCAAAATCATTTATTTCCCAACCGCAGCCAGGATACATTCCATTATATACTGCGTATAAAATCGTGTCAAAACAAAAGGGCTGTCCGCTTGCAGACAACCCCCTGTCAATCAAAATCAATTACTGAAACAATCTGAAAAACCATGAGAATTTTCTCGCGGTAATCCTAAACTGCACGTTTTTACTTCCCCCATAACTGCCCTTACCGATTATCTTTACTTTTGCCGTCCCTTTTTCCGTATTATTAACATAGCTGCCTTCTACGATTTCATAATCCGTGCCATACGTCAGTGTTTCCCTTCCAATTTTTACAGTGATGCTGTCTTGATTCAGCGTAATTTTCTTCCCTGTATAAATTTGCGGGGAAATCCGGATCGTTGCCTTATTAAAATCGCATTTTGTTATGCGGTAAGACATCTTGCATTCTCCGCTGTACGCTCCTTTTCCTCTCACGGTAACCACGACATTGGTATCCGCCGGTACTTTGCTCTTACCCGTCAGTACCGTACCGTCCTCAAGCGCATAGATCACCGCTTTTTCATAATCCGTTCCCGCAGCAAGCTTCTTTCCGTCCGCATCCGTCAGCTCCGGCGCGCTAATGTATTTCCCCGCCCTGTCTGTAAACGATCTGTCGGCCACGCTCATCGTTACCGGAACCTCCGGATCGTCAAAACTTTTACTTACGATCGTAAAAGTTTTCGTGACCGTTCCTTTAAAGTTTCCTTTGCCTTTTATGGTAATAGCTGGCTTTCTTACAGTATTTGCGGATGTAACCGCTTTGTTGTTTTTATAGGAAAGCGTATAGTCCTTTCCCTCGATCAGCCTCTTACCTGCAAACGTAAGCTGCAAAGCCGGCCTGCTTCCGCCTTTCAAATATTTGGCAGTCATTGCACCGTCCAGCCCTTCGATCCGGTTTCCGGCATTTTCCTGCATATCATATGCGGCAATCTGAAACGTCTTTTTTATCACGCCGGTATAGGCGTTGATCCCCTTAATGGTAACGGACGCTTTACCGGCATTGATATTGTTGGCATAAAGCAGTTCATAGTCGATATCCTTTTTGAGCGTCACGCCGCCTGCCTGTATGGAAAGGTTCAGCGTCTGCTCCGCGCCGTTATATATCCTATTCTCAATTCCTGATATCGTAAGATTTTTTAAGGGCGTACCCAGAATCTGAAACGCCACCTTCTTTGTTCCCGCATACGCGCCCGTTCCGGTCAGCACAATCGCAGCGGTTCCGGCTTCCACATTATTCTCATAGGAAATCGTATAATCAATATTCTCCGTAAGCGTATCTTTTCGATACGTCACTACAGGCTTTGGCATAACTGCCTCCCCTGTATATTGCTGATTCGGTATCTTCTTTACAGACACTTTGCTGATTAACGTCGCCTTCGTAATGGTGAGTTTTACCGTACGGGTCCCGCTGAAATTACCGCCCGCTTTGGCCGTCAGCAGGATATCATAAGTCCCTGCTTCCTGAAACGCGCCCGCCGTACCCTGTGTCAGGGCCGGATAGGAAACCGTAAAATCCCTGCCGGCTGACAGCTTCTTCCCGTTAAACATCATGGTAACCGCTTTTTTCTGCACTCTCCCATTATAGGCAATGGTGAGTTCCTGCGACGTGACGCTGCTGTCCGCTAAATTTACGGGAAGGATATTGAATGTAGCTGTTTCCGTTCCGGCAAAATTGCCTTTCCCCTTGACCAGTACGGTGGCCGGTTTCGAAGAATCAGCGGAAATTACAGCCTTTGTGTTGTTTTTATAGCTGATCGTATAATCCTTACCCTCTCGCAACCGCCTGTTACTGTCATAAACGCGCACTTCCGGTTTGATCGGACATCCTGTGTAAGTCATATCGCTTATACCGGCGATCCAGAGGCCGTTCGGAATCCCGCCTTCCGGAATATCCTCTGCCGGAATATCGCTTTCCGGCTGATCTTCTCCGGGCGTATCTGCGCCGGTTTTTTCCCACTGCGCGTAAAGTGTGGTATTTTCCATATAAATGCGGGTTTCATCCACTTTGATTCCATGTATTTTTGAAGTATACCAGCCCTTAAACGTATAACCGTCACGGACAGCGGTGGGCAAGGCCGCGAGCATGCCGTCGTCATCCGTGGCAATCACCGTCACAGCCTCGCCGTCTATCGTTCCGCCGTTTGCGTCAAACGTGATGATGCGAATATTATCAGGCGTCGATGCGCTGTCGCCGCGATAACTGTTATCCGCCCCGTAAACCGTCTCATTGATGCCTGCTCCCCATGCTTCCGCTTCGCCGTTACCGTCCGACTTATGCAAGACAAACGATGCCTGCGCGTCAAATCCGCCTGATTCTATTGCCGTATCCGCTTTAATCGGTATATCTACGAATTTTCTTCTATCAATAAGCGTTTCCGCTTCATTATAATATTCCAGCGTGAGCGTCATGCCGCCCTCTCCGGTTCCGATGACAGTGAGCTTGTAATCGGGAGAATAACCCAGCGTAAATACAACCTCCTCGCCCTCGCGCGCCACCGTACCAAAACTGGTCGTACCGGGATTTCTGCTGTCAAGCACCTCCCCGTTCAGCGCAACCGTCGCCTCGATCGGACACGCGAGCCGCGTAACGATTTTTGCCGCCCCGTTTCCGCCGCGCACATTTGCCGCAGAGGCGGCTGTTCTGTTATAGTAGGAGCCATTGTTGGTATCATATATCTGCAGCGGGATACCGGACGGAACGATCACCGCCGCAAAATCCGCATATCTCGCATAGGAACCGACATAAAGATCATGATAAATACCCCCTGCGCCATCATCCCCGCCATTATAACTAATATAATAAAAGCCGTCGCCATCCGCATCCTCCCCAAGGAATACAATGGAATGTGGCAGTTTATAATCTCCATAAACGTAATAATAGCGAAGCTGCTCCCCCGGATCCGCATAACTTCTTATAAAATCCCTGACACTGTTCCCATCAAAAGCGGCAGCGCTCCTCGCCTGCCCGCATGTCCCGTATATGTATGTTGTGGCGAAACACGCATACGACATACAGCCCGCGCTGGCGATATTATATCTGATCGTCCCCAGCTTCGCATCCGTCACTGTACTAGCCCAAAAAACCGGCGTCCTGTAATCCTTGTTCTGAACAGGCCACCTGACGATCGCATCCCATGTACCAGTGAAGGCCATGGTATCCCCCGGAATCTTGGAATATATCGGCCGGTATTCCGCCTTGAACAGCAGGTTGTAAATTGCATTTTGGATAGACTCCTTTGATTCCGCATCCGCATTTTTTAAGGATACCTGCGTTAACTTCTGTACATATTTAAGCTGACCATCCGAAGAACCCTCATCCGGAGACTCATCCACGATTTGATACTTCCTCAACACGACACTCCGGGTCAGATTTTGTGGGAGTTCTGTGACGACAGCGCCGTTTGGGAGCCGCCACTCTTCTTTTGATATTATGAGGCCTATCTGACTGGGTAGTTGAACTGATACTTTTAACGCGCAAGGCGCGTAGATTGTACTTAAGTTAAAACATCCTGAAAACATCTCCATATATATATAAGCTACATTCCGCATATCAAAACTACTTAAATCAAGACTCGTCAAACTGCTGCAGCCTTGAACCATATAATTTATCTCTGTTACATTCCGGGTATCAAAACTACTTAAACCGAGACTTTTTAGACTGCTACAGCCTCTAAACATATTACTCATATTAGTTACATTCCGGGTATCAAAACCACTAAGATCAAAACTCGTCAAACTGCCGCAGCCGTCAAACATATTTTCCATACTTGTTACATTCTGGGTATCAAAACCGCTTAGATCAAGACTTATCAGATTGCTGCAGCCGCCAAACATTCTCTCCATATTTGCTACATTTCGGGTATCAAAGCTACTTAAACCCAGACTTGTCAGACTGCTGCAGCCGTAAAACATATACTGCATACTTGTTACATTCCGAGTATCAAAATTGCTTAAATCAAGGCTCGTCAAACTGCTGCAGTATGTAAACATATGGTACATATTTGTTACATTCCGGGTATCAAAATTGCTTAGATCAAGATTCGCCAGACTGCTGCAGCCAAAAAACATACTCTGCATATTTGTTACATTCCGAGTATCAAAACTACTTAAATCAAGACTCGTTAGACCGCTGCAGCCACTAAACATACTTCTCATATAATACGTTACACTCTGGGTATCAAAACTGCTTAGATCAAGACTCGTCAGACTACTGCAGCCACTAAACATACCCTCCATATTCATTACATTCCGGGTATCAAAACTACTTACATCAAGACTCGTCAGACTGCTGCAGCCGCTAAACATATCCCACATATAACTTACATTTCGGATATCAAAACTACTTACATTAAGACTTGTCAGACTACTGCAGTCGAAAAACATTGCCCCCATAGTTGTTACCTTCCGGGTATCAAAACTGCTTAGATCAAGACCCGTCAGACTGCTGCAGCCGCTAAACATACGAATCATATTTGTTACATTCTCAGTATCAAGACCACTCAGATCCACATTCGTTAAATTACTGCACTCATAAAATAACCAAGATAGATCCGTCGCTCCGGTCACACGGATTTCCGCGGATTTAATCGATGTTCTATATTCATACCACGCTATTCCATAGGAGCAGCCAGCACATTTTATATCGCCCGTTCCCGCCACCGTCAGCTTCCCATTCACATCGATCACCCACGTGATCTTTTTATAGCTGCCGCTCGCAATATCATCAGAAGAAAGCGCAACCATCTGCTCAGCTTCTGTCTGATACGCGTCCGCCGGAGATTCCTCCGTCTGCACCGTCTTTGCTTCGTCCTCTCCCGCTTCCTCCTCTTGACCGGATTGTTCTTCAAATTCCCCGTCCTGCCCTGCTTCTGTTTCCTCCGCCGCAGGTTCCTGTTCTTCCTGCCCTTCCTGTTCTCCGCCTTCCCCAGCTTCCGCAGAGTCCTCCCGTTCCGCAGGATCGTCCTGTGAACTCTCATTCTCGCCGGACTCCTTCTCCGTTTCAGGCTCCTTAATCGCTTCTCCGGCTTCCTCTTCTTCCCCGCTTTCCATCTCAGGCGCTTCCGTTTGATTTTCTGTTTCCCCGGTCTGGGTCTCTTCCGTTTTTTCAAGCGGCGTCTCTTCCTGCGCCGCAAACACCAGACTGCCTGCAGAAGTTACATCTGTAAATAACAGCGCGACACATAATAATACCGTCCATATGTTCCTGTATTTTATCCCTCTCATATGTACGCTCTCCTTTTTATATCTTTACCACAATTTGTTTTGACAGTGTAAATTATACTATTATTTAAATATAATATCTACCGAATATTACTCTGAACATCTCTGCGTGACTACTACCCGTTTTCCAATATTTCTATTATATTATACTTTGCCCGTACAGTCATTCGGAAATTTTGATTCCATAAACTTCTTTTAATACTAAAAAACATTAAGGTAAAGACCTTTAAAATAGCAAAAGGGGCCGTTGCAAAAGCAGATGATCAATCTACCGGCGCAACAGCTCCTTTTTGTTTCTAAAATAAGCTTCGAAGTTGTGATAAAAATATGCGTTATCTAAATGTGCAAATCTTTCCTTTCAAATATTATAATCCCCAACGCATATAACATGATCGCACCTGCCAAAAGTACAAATATGCCAACGATCGCGCTGCTTTCGCCGACAATGATGCCATCCGGATCAAATAACGTGAAAAAGGTGAAATACTTCGCCTTTTCGGCATCTTGGCCCACATTTGCAAGCATCTGTAATACATACATAAATGCAGGAATGCCCGCTCCAAATGCAATGCTATATTTGGTATCGGAAAACAGGCAGGAAAAAAGAAAACAGATACTTCCTATCAATAAATGTAAACACAATAATCCACTATTTAATATCAAAAATTCTTTGATATCCAGCTCTCCCGGAAAACCGCTTTCCGCACAAATCAACTCCAGGATGGTGCTATAAAAAACAAGCAATAAAATCCCGCTTACAAGCACTTCCATTTGCGTAAGGGCAATGGTACGGCGCTTTACCGGTGCGGCAGCCAATGAAACCATAGAACCTTTATCCACATATTTTGCAATTAGGGCGTTTCCGCGCAGGATGGAGAATACCATGGGAAATACAAGTAGGATAAATCCATAGAGATAAGATACCATAAATCCCAGAAGATTTGCGGCGTTTGCTTTCATACCGACAGCCGACATCATTTCCGGCATCACTTCTACAAAACCGTCCAACATTTTCATCATTTGAGGATCGTACATATGAATGATAATGGAAACATACAAAGTAATAATTGCGCTAAATACGATAAGCAGCTTTATGCTTCCTTTCATTTCACGTTTATATAATGCCAGATTGATCATTCTTCTCACCTCCGTAATAATTCATAAAAATTTCTTCCAGACTTTGCTTTGTTGTGACAGTAACTTTTTCTCCGTTACATATACCGTCAAAGTCTGCGGCAAATGCTTTAGCGGCAGCTTCGCTTTCAAGCGCCACTGTGTAACTGCGGGTATGTCTTTCGCGTAATGCTGCGGCGGAATCAACAGCCATCATTTTGCCTTTCCGAATAATACCGATACGGTCGCAAGTCCGCTCCACTTCCTCAAACATATGGCTTGACATCAGAATCGTTTTTCCATGTTCTTTTTCTTCCGCAACTAAATTGACAAACCTGCTTTGCATCAACGGGTCAAGCCCGCTGGTCGGTTCATCAAGAATCAGGATATCGGGGTCGTGCATAAATGCGGCGACGATTCCAAGTTTTTGCTTCATTCCCTTGCTCATTTTTTTGATCTTGCCTTTGGGATCTAATTCAAATCGCTCAAGTAATTCCTCCATGCGGTTCTGCGTGTCAATTTTTCGATATTCTGTGATAAATCTTAAAAATTCTGTACCCGACATATCATCAAAAAAGCTGATTTCACCGGGAATATACCCAAGTCTTGCCTGTACTTTTTCTCTTTCGCTCCAACAATCCAGACCGTCAATGGTACATTTCCCAGATTTTGGCTTTAGAAAACCCATTAAATGTCGTATGGTTGTTGTTTTTCCTGCGCCGTTTGGACCAAGAAAACCAAAAGCCTCCCCTCGATTCACGTGAAATGATATATCAAATATTCCTTTTCCATCTCCATAATCACGTACCAGATTTTCGATTTTTATGACACTCATAAATACTCCTCCCCATATGCAATTTATTTCAACATTTTGGCTTGACTGGCATCAGATTGTAATGCCTCTATTTCTTCTTTTCATTATAAGCCACAACCTGATAAAAATCATCCTCGCTCAGACGAAACTCTATCTCCCCCAACTGATCGTTCGTCAGCACATTTCCCAGATCGATATAATGGCAAATGCAGGCCGCCGCCTCATCCTGCTGCACATAAACCAGCACATTTTCCAGACTTTCAAAAGACAGTTCCTCCATTGCTGTCACGATATCCGCCAACTGTTTCGAGGACGGGCGAACGCAGATTTCCTCAAGCGCCTTGTCGTTAAAGCCGCTCGCTTTCCCCTTCCGCAGCGCCTCGGCAAGATACTCCGCCGACTCGTCCGCATCGGAATAAACAAAGATATTTCCCCAGTCGGAATCCGATACCGCATCACGCTCCAAAAGGCAGCGGAAGCATTCGCTCACATCCGCCGCCTGCATATAAGGAGCAATCTCAACAAGTATGCCGCTGTCAAACTCTCCGGCTTTGCCTGCCTGCAATGCTTCCAGAAGATACTGCGCCGTCAGCTTCTCATCAGAATAGATAAAGAAATTCTGCCAGTTTTCCTTCGATAATGCGGCTTCTTCTTCCAAGGCTTTTTTGCATAATTCGCTCACTTCTTTTTCTTTCAAATAGGGACAAGCCTCCTCCAGCTTGAGCGAATCAAACTCTCTTTTCCCTTCCAGCACCAGATAAGCATACTCCGTAGTTTCACTATTATAGATACCGTCAAAATCTCCCTTTTTAATGCTTCCATAGGCTACGCCCAGCTCTTTCAGCTTCGCCTTCTGCCCCACCATCTTGATCACATTTCTGCCCTGCGGCAGCGTAAGCTTCACAGTGTTTTCTTTCCCGCTCTCATTGAGTGTCTGAACCGTCTGATCGGGCTTTATCCAAACGAGCTTAAAACGACCGTCATAAAGATGGAACGCGGAAGCGATCTCCATCGTCGTCTCCTTATTGGCATACAAGATCCATAGCGAATCAGAGCCATTTAACATAAACTTCTTTACGTCCAGTTTCTTGTCCCCGCCGATATATGTCCATGCCCGCCAACAGTCATGCTCGCTGTCTCCGGCAATCAGGGCGTCATCGTCATACATCCGATAAGCGGTTCCATTACTGCTTACCACAATCGGCTGCGCCAAATCAAAGGAATCTTGCCACATTTCTGACCACAGGGATTTTCCCCACAAAGACTCTACGAAACTGCCATTATTATGCAAGAGCAAAGATCTCCCGGAGCCGCCGCGTCCATCTGCCGCACCACAGACAAGCGCTGCCGACAAAAACACAGCCAATACCACTATCGAGCAGATTCCGACTACGATTCCCGTCTTATGATAGCGCGCGCTCCCCCGCAGTCTCTCCTTCAAAGTGCTCTTTTCTTCCAGTAAAGTCATCATTGGCACATTTCCGCGCTTTCCCAGAACTTTTCCCGAAAATGCTCCCTCGCACCAATCCTTCTGCGCCACATCCAAAAGCACATTCCCGTATGCCCTGCGCCCTTCCTCCGAAAGGAGCTTTAGCACCGTCTCATCACAGGCAAGCTCGCAGTCCATATTGAACTTGCGGATAAACACATACACAAGCGGGTTGAACCAATGCACACAGAGCGCCGCCTGAAACAGCCACTTATACCAAATGTCCTTCCGCTTATAATGAACCAGCTCGTGATGCAGGATTAGACAGATATCATTCTCCCGCTCTGTCATCTCTGCGAGAAGCGCCTGCGGCAGACAAATGCGCGGCTGCCAGAACCCGACCAGCATGGGGATGTCGATTCCCGCACTTTTATAAAGCGGCACCCGCCTGCCGATCCGCAGTTTCCGCTGAATTTCCGCATACTGACGAAGGACTCGCTCGTCAGTGACAGGGGTGCATGCCGCGAAGACTTCCTTTACAAAACGGCTGTAAATCCAGAGCTTGCGCAAAGCAGTGAAAAGCATACCGAGAATCCAGACAACAGCCGCCGCCTGTAAGAAACGTTCCCAAATGCCAACTCTTGCGCTGCTGTTCATACCGCTTGCGGATATCAGTTCCACGCCGCTGGTACTATTTTGCACGACGGATTCTTCATTTCTGACTGCATCTGTATTCGTCGCGGCGCTTGCACTATCCTGCCCGGCCGCGCTTTTGGTTTCCGCCCCGTCCGGTTCCTCCGCGCTGCCAGCCTTATCCACAGCCGTATCGGCATCTCCGCGCAAAGTCTCATTCGAACTCTCTGCACCACCCGCATCTTCGAGTGCATCAACAACCTCCGCCAGACTCCCCGCGAAATATTCCATCAGATTCAAATCCGCATGAAACGGCACAAGCAGCCTCGCGATCACCAGCAGCCAAAGATAATACGACCACCTCTTTGAAAAAATCCGACCGCATAGCGGCCGAAACAGCAGAACCAAAAGCCCCACCAGCGCGCCCGATACCGATAAGGAAAATACTACAGAAAATAGTTGTGTCATAAAGCCTCTCTCCTTTTTACCGAAAACTCTCCTTAAAATACTCCCGCAGCTCGTCAATATCTTCCCTGCTCAAATCCTCGTCTTCAATAAATGCCGCCGCCAGATTCTTCGCATCTCCCTGAAAGAACTTATTCAGGAAACTTTTCGTCTCCTCTTTCACATAAGCATTTCGCGCTACGAGGGGCGTATAATAATAAACCTCCCGCTTCTCTTGCGCAATCACGCCCTTATCAAGCAGCCTGCGGATCAGCGTCAGTACCGTCGTGCGCTCCCAGTCCTTTTTTTCATTCAGGTGCGCGCGGATCTCATTCGCATTCAAGGCTGAGCCTGCCGCCCAGAGCGTTTCCAATATTTCCAGTTCCGCGTCGGATATTTTTGTGTCCTTCATCGTTTTCAATCCTGCCTTCTGTTTGTAAGCTATTTCGCTCTGCCTATTTGTTTACGGGTGTAGACTTTTTTGTTTATAGTCTACACCTGTAAACACACTTTGTCAATGTAAATATTTATCACTAATCTGAATTGATATATTCTTTCATAACCAGCCCAAATTTGCGCAAACAGGAACAGGACTTTCCCCTCCGAATGTGCTATCATCATCTTACACAAGGGAATCCACACAGAAAGGCAAACCGACATGTCAATCCAACTGATCCAACAGGCGATCCGCTACATGGAAGAACACATTTACGAGGACATCAACTACGCTGACGTAGCAAAAAGCATCCACATGTCCAACTATGACTTCCACCGCACCTTCGGCTTCATCACCGGGATCACCGCCAACGAATACCTTCGGAACCGCCGCCTTACCCTTGCGGCGCAGGAGCTCCAGATGACAGATATCTCCGTCATCGATGCCGCTTATAAGTACGGCTATCAGTCTCCGGAGAGTTTTTCCAAAGCCTTTTTGCGCTTTCACGGCTCCACGCCCAGACAGGCGAAAGACAAAGGCGCAAAGCTTCATCTGTTCAATCCCCTTGTGATAAAAATCGTAACGGAAGGAGGCAGTATTATGGATTACAGAATGGAACACAAAGAACCGCAGCAGTTTCTTGCCATGGTGAGGGCATTTTCCAACGAGATCATCAGCGACGACAACGACCACAGCATCCCCGACTTTTGGACGGAGTGCTACGACAAGGATTTGGTCGATCTCATGAAGCAGCTTCGAAAGGAAGGTAAGCGGGATGTCTACGGCTTATGCAGCCCCACGAAGGAAAATGAGACACACTTTGATTACGGTATCGGCGTGATCATTGACGGGGACACCGACGCGGCGGGCGTTAAAAAGCTGTTGGAAAAGGGCTACACCTTATGGGAGACAGAAGCCGCCGACTATGCCGTGTTCCAGTGCTACGGCACCGACGGCGACTGCATCGGCGAAACATGGAGCAAATTCTACAAAGAATTTTCGCCCCAGACAGGCTACGTGCAGACAGACGATACCGACTTTGAGATATACTTTGAAAAAAGTGAGAAAGGGCTGTTCTGCGAATTATGGGTGCCTGTCCGCAAGGCTTAATTTTAGCCTTCCTGCTGTACGGGATGATAGAACAGACGCCAAAAAATACTTGTAGCGCTCCGAATATTGTGGTATATTAAACATAAAGAGGGACATCTGCGCTAACAGATGTCCAACAGGAGTTACCGATAGACGGTTAACCCAACATATGTTAAACAAAAATAGCCGCTTAGCTTGTTGGGCCGGGGCGGCTATTTCTGTGTCTTGTTACTATCTTTACCGATGGAATATCCTATTCCGAAGCAGGTCCAGCCGAAGCTCAACACTGCAATCAATCCTAAAATATCCATTGGCTCAGCCCTCCTTTCCCAGATTCCGTTTCCGGTTTCTATGTAATCGGAGGGTCACAGTCCCTCCGGAGAGGGCTAACCGCCTACCATCTTGGCAATCCCAAATAAATACTACCATAATTTGACAGGAAGTTCAATTTCATTTTTCACATTTCAATATACGAAATTCTGACAATAAGAAAAGCAACCGCCCCGATTAAAGTTAGGTTGCTTTTTGAATTATCAATGAAAATACTTACAACTCATTGATCGTTTCCGTGATCGCCATCCCTTTAATCCGCTTGGCTGGTGCGATGACCGCCGCAAAGCACGACGTGACAATCAGAACAACGATAACCGCGAGCGAGGAAAACGGAATCTGCCAGCTTCCACCGAAATGATTTACAATCATCGTGCGGAAAATCAAATAATGGAATGCCAGCCCGATGATCGTCCCGACAAACAGTCCCCAGAGTGCATAGGTAACTGCCACCGCCGTGATCATCCTTGTGATCTGTCTGCTCTCCATACCCACGGCGCGCATTGCGCCATACTGCCTGATCCTTGCGGACACGCCCATGGAAATATTGTTCATGATATTTAACACCGTGATAAAGGAAATGATCGTCAAAAAACCGTATGCCGCCACCCGCAGAACCCAAAAGCTGCCGTGCAGCTCCGCTTGTTCCGCTCTGCGATCGACAAATTCATAAGTCCCGGCCAGAAACTTCACCTGATTCTCGACCGCCTCCCCAGCGTCTTTCTCCAAAATGATATTAATCATCATATACCCTGAATCTTTTGTCAGGCGCTCAAATGTTTCTTCGGAACAGACGATTACGGGAGATCCGCTGACACTGCCGATTCCTTCCGTCATAACGCAGGCAATCTCCAGTTCCTGCTCTCCGATCCTTACTTTGTCACCCACATTAAATTTACCGCTTTCACTAAAAATGCTGCTCATATAAACAGAATCCCCGTAAACCTTTGACAGATCACCGCTTGCCACCGACTTTTTGAAACCTTCCATCAGATATTCATCATAGGATACCAGATCGACTGTCCTTTCGTTCCCGTTAATCAAAACAGGCTGTTTTACAGCATACATCGTGCCAAAGGCGTGTTCCACACCCGGTATCTGCGAAAGTTTCCCCGCCAGTTCCCTGTCTATGACATTTTCTTCACATGCGATTGCGAGATCCGGTGAAAATTTGCTTTCCGAGGGAAGCAGTTTTTTCACAATGTCAAGGCAGGAAGAAAAAGCAAGAAACAAAACAATCGTAAGCGCAAAAGACCCCGTCATCAGAAACAGATTTTTCTTAGCCGCCTTCGCATGATGAATACCGAGCGATGTCTCCACTTTGAAAAATCCGGTATTTGCCGCATGGCTGACCGTCTTTGTCTCCTGCGCATTGCCGGACACTGCCGCGACAGGAGACACCTTCGCCGCCTGTTTTGCGGGAGACTGCGCCGCAAGAAACACTGTGATAATACCGATTGCAATACCGCTGATGATTCCGCCTGCGCTCACACCAAAGAGCGGCAAATCCGCCCATTCTCCCTTGACTGCAAAGCGTAATACCACACACACCGCCCAACACATTACGACACCTAACAAACACCCTGTCGGAATAGCGCTCTTACACCAATTCAGCGCTTCCAATCTCACAAAACGCACGACCTGTTCCTTACTTGCACCGATGCAGCGCATCATACCAAAGAAACTCGTCCTCTGGGCAACCGTGCTGTTCATACAGCTTGAGATCATAAAGATACCAGCAAGCAGAACAAACACAAAACAGGCGATGATCATGGGATAAAGATTCTTCATCGTTTCATTGCTGCTTGCCCCCATCAGACCAAGGACAGCCGTATTCTCGTCCACGTTTTCCTCTGTCAATCCATACTGTTCTTTGATATCCGCTATTCCATTTTTGATATCGGCATTCTTATAAAAACGAAGATAATATTTCGTCCCGGCATCAATCTCGTTTCCGTTGCAGATGCTCTGAAAGGCAGCGCGGTTCAGATAGACACAGCAGCCGTCGACGATCTCATTCCACTCCGAATCATCTTCATAAAAAGCAGATATCGTAACGTCAAAGGCTCCTGCAGGCGTCTGCAAAGTAACGCCGTCTCCCACTTTAACACCGAACAGCTCTTTCGCATCGGCAGAAAGCGCGACCTCCTGATTCATAATGGGATAGGAACCTTCTTTTTGATAGTTCATAATCTCGGACAAATAGCTTTCTTCCACACCGTATAACACAATATTTTTATCTTTTAAATAATAGCCCTCGTCCCTGTTGGTATTTTTCTCACTGTACTCACAGAAAATCCCCACATCCGGACGCTGCCTGACTTGCTGCGCGATATCTTCCTCTACGCCTGCCAGTGCTATATGATAGTTACCATGTTTTTTGATCATTACTTCCTGCTGCCCTCTGGCCAACATTTCCGCCATGGAAAAAATCGTCGTAATCAGAAACACCGCCAGCACGATACAAAGGCGCGTCATGCGGCTCTGGCGCTTGTGAACCCGCGCGGAAACCGCTACCAGACTTAGATAACTCTTCATGCGCAATCACCACCCCTCTCCGATTCCGGCATGGCCGATGTCTTTTCGTCGTTCATCTGCCTTGGCTTTCTTCCATGCTGCATTTCGCTGCCGTCTTCCCGAACATCCTGTACTCTCAATTCCTCTCCTTACTCAGCAGACAGCTCTCTGCCATCCTGCGCCCTCCCAAAGTCCGTCAGCACGCCGTCCGATACCTGCAGCACCCGATCCGCCGTATGCGCAATGGTGCGGTTATGGGTGATCATAATGATGGTCTGCTCATACTTCTTTGACGCCTCTTTTAACAAAGCGATCACTTCTCTGCTGTTTACCGTATCGAGATTTCCCGTCGGCTCGTCCGCAAGGATCAGTGCGGGGCGGGTCAGTAAGGCTCTCCCGATCGCCACCCTCTGCTGCTGTCCGCCGGAAAGCTGGCTCGGCAGATGGTTTCTCCGCTCTTTTAGGTTCAGCACGGTAAGCAGTTCCTCCAGATACTGCCGGTCCGGCTTCTGATAATCGAGCAGTACCGGAAAGATGATATTCTGCTCCACGGTCAGCTCCGGTATCAGGTTAAACGCCTGAAAGATAAAACCGATGTTTCGCCGCCTAAAAATGGTCAGTTTCCTGTCATTCATAGCATAAATATCTTTGCCGTCGATCGTGACCATGCCGGTATTTGGCACATCCAGCGCACCGATCATGTTAAGAAGCGTACTCTTGCCGGAACCGGACTCACCGACGATCGCCACAAACTCGCCCTTGGGAACGGAGAAGCTGACATTTTTCAGGGCATGCACCTCCGTCTCCCCGCTGCCGTAGGTCTTGCTGATTTTGTTGACTTCCAATAGATTCATAATATCAACACCTCTTTTCTTTTTGATAGTGTCAATATAGCAAAGTATTCCAACATCCCTATTGCAGACAGACTACAATTTTGTAAGAATTGCAAGGCGCCGCCATAATGATGAAACTGGTGCGAATCGCATAACTATAATGGAATTTTACAGTCATCTCATAAAGTTTAAAATGAAAGAAGTCCCAGCGCCCGGCGTACTGTCCACCTCGATTGTCCCGCCGTGAGTCTCCACGATCGCTTTCGTCAGAGACAGCCCCAGTCCGATGCCCTGCGTGTCCTTGGAATAGCGGCTTCTGTAAAACCGCTTAAAGATATGATAGAGATCCTCCGGATCAATGCCGCTCCCGTTGTCCTTCACCGTGATCTGCACAAAAGAAGTAAAGGCCCTCCACTCAATGCGGATCACACCACCCTCACCCGTATGGTCAAGGGCATTTTTGACAAGGTTGCTGACCGCCTCAACGATCCAGCATTTATCACAAAGAAGCGAGACACTTTCATCGCCCGCCAAAATAATTTCCTTCTCCTCCTGCGCGGCGCGAAGGGCAAAAGAGTCCCTTACCCTTTCGGCAAAATCAGCCACGTTTTCCAACGACTTCTCCAACACGATCATACCCGCATCCAGTTTGGTGATTTTCAGAAGATTTTGTACCAGCGTCTCGATGCGGTCCAGTTCCTGCTCGGAAAGTCTGATAAACTCCTGCATCGTAGAAGGATCGCCCGTCTCCTCCTGCAAAATGCCATTATAAATATTGAGGGCGGCAAGCGGTGTCTTTAGCTGGTGTGAAATATCAGATATCGTCTGCTTCAAGAATCGCTTCGCGCTCTTTTCTTTCTCAACATGGGCGTTTAGAATGGAAACCAGAGAGTTGACTTCGTGAAATAGTCTAAATAATTCGCCTTCGTCATTACACTCGATCATAACGTCCCTACTGCCGGCGATATAATCCATAATCTGCGAAATGGCGTCTTCCATGATCCCGTGCTGCTCTTTAAAATAACGGTAACAGAGAAACAAAATCCCGCCGCTCATGCAGATAGAAAAAAATAGAATGGGAAGCGCTTCTTTTCCCACTCTCAAGTACATAAATAATACAGAAACCGCCGTAAAGAATCCCATGCAGGCGACCATCCCAACAAAAAGTCTTTTAATTTTTCGATTTGCCATGATTCTTGTCATCTATTATCCTCCGCCGCACTCCATTTATATCCCATCCCCCGCACCGTCACAATCCGCTTCGGCTCCCCCGGATCATCCTCGATCTTCATTCTCAGCCTGCGAATATACACGGTTAGGGAATTGTTGTCGATATAACTCTCATTGCAGTCCCACAGCTTCCCCAAAATCTGTTCCGCGGAAAGGACGCAGTCAGGATTTTCCAAAAATAAGCACAGCAGTTTATACTCGCTTGCCGTCAGGTCAAGAAGCTGTCCCTTTTTATACACTTCGCCTTTTAAAAGCTGCACACAGATATCGTTAGAAGCAAGTTCCGTGTCAGCAGCGCTAAAGTTATCGCTTCTGCGCAGCAAAGCATTGATCCGCGACAGAAAAATTGCCAGCTTAAAGGGCTTCGTCATATAATCGTCGCCCCCGATATCCAGACCCATGACGATATCCGTCTCCTCATCCGCCGCCGTCAAAAACAGTACCGGTATCTTAGACGTTTCACGCAGTTTTTTGCAGAAATCAAAGCCGGAGCCGTCGGGGAGTGACACATCCAGTACCGCCAGATCGTAGGTCTCCTTTTCCCACAGCGCAACTGCCTCCCTCGTGGTGCGCGCGACCGTCACCTCATACCCCTGCTTCTTTAATGCAAAAGTAAGCCCGTTTATCAAACTCAGATCATCTTCTAATAAAAAAAGCCGCTTCTTCATAGAATATCCCTTTTCTTATCTCATCGCTGCCTTTCCTGTTCCGTAATTCCCTTTATTTTCCATTGTCGATTTTCTTTTGTCAATATGATACATACCATAAAATCTTCACTATTTGCCGATGCCGCTTCGACACTGATCTCCCCATTATCTACTTTCTTTGCCGCTTCTATTGGCATTTCAAAAGGGTATCCGGGGTCATAAGCATCCTGTCTGTACAGCCTTCCCTCCTGCTCTATGATAATCGGCGCATCACCCTCTGTACTCTGCGACAATATCTTACCTGCCATGTCCCTGGTATAAACCCTGCCCAGTAATTCTTCCAAATCATGGAGCGTCTCATATTCATCCTGTATTACGTAATACTCTGATTCTCCTATCAAAACGCTGTCTTCCCCCAGATCAACAAATCCGGTGTAAAATATACTCTCAATTTTATCGTAATCCTCTTTCATACTTTCCAGTATTCTGTCTGCCTTATTTTTGGGCGCGCTAAGATACCAAAAAACCATTGCCAAAATAACTGCAAACACGAGTATTGCAATAGAAAAGAACCTTTTTTTCATAGATGATCCTCCTTGTATAGGTACCAAAAAATATACGTATATCCCATTTATGATTTAGAAAAGCCGGGCAGTGTCATCTGCCCGGCAAATATTCATTTTTTACTATCAATTACAGGCTGTAACTGTTCAGATACCTCTCCTGTTCCGGTGTCAGCACGTCAATCTCTTTGCCGAGGAAGGCAAGTTTTCTTCTGGCTACATCCTTATCCACCTCTTCAGGTACATCGATCAGCTTTTCCGTAAGCTCGCTCGCGTGTTCCACCAGATATTTCGCGGAAAGCGCCTGAATCGCAAAACTCATATCCATGATCTCCGCCGGATGCCCGTCGCCTGCCGCCAGATTCACGAGACGGCCCTCCGCCAGCACGAAGATCCACTGACCGGTAGGCAGCTTGTAGCCCATGATATTCTTTCTCTGCTCCCTGCTCTCCACAGCGTTTGCCTTCAGCCACGCCATATCGATCTCACAGTCGAAATGTCCCGCGTTACAGAGGATTGCGCCCTCTTTCATCTCGGCAAAATCCTCTTTATCAATAACGCCGTCACAGCCTGTCACGGTAATAAAGAAGTCTCCTACTTTCGCCGCTTCCTTCATCGGCATCACATCGAAGCCGTCCATCACCGCCTCAATTGCCTTGATCGGGTCGATCTCGGTCACGATGACCCGCGCGCCCAGCCCTTTCGCCCTCATAGCCGTGCCTTTACCGCACCAGCCGTAGCCAGCCACAACGACGATCTTGCCTGCCACGATCAGGTTCGTGGTCCTGTTGATACCATCCCAAACGGACTGTCCCGTGCCGTATCTGTTATCAAAGAAATGCTTGCAGGCCGCATTGTTCACGCGAACCATGGGGAACTTCAATTCGCCCGCCTTATTCATCGCTTCCAGACGGATAATGCCTGTGGTCGTTTCCTCGCAGCCGCCGATGATGTTCGGGATCAGGTGCTTCATTTCCTTATGCACCATATTGACCAGATCGCCGCCGTCATCGATGATGATATTCGGCCCCGCCTCCAGCACCGCGCGGATATGGTTTTCGTATTCCTCGGGTGTCGCATCGTACCATGCGTGTACCTCAAGTCCCGCCTTCACAAGCGCTGCCGCCACATCGTCCTGCGTAGACAACGGGTTGGAGCCTGTCACATACATTTCAGCCCCGCCAGCCGCCAGCACCAGACACAGATATGCGGTCTTTGCCTCCAAGTGTACGGACAGCGTCACTTTCTTGCCCGCAAACGGCTTACTTTCACTAAATTCTTTTTCCAGTGTGCGAAGCAGATCACAGTTCCTTTTCACCCACTCGATCTTTCTCTCACCGGATTCGGCAAGATTAATGTCTCTGATTTCACTGCTCATTGATAGTGTCCTCCTCTAGTCATTATCAGCCGAATTTTTATTATAGTGATGGTCGTCTGTCCTATCATCACTTATTTGTCACGAGACCTGCCTTATACGCTCGTCTCGAAAAACATCTCCTTATACCAGCAGACGGTCTCCGTATACGCCTGATAAATGGTATCCGTATCCACATTCAGCACAATGAGCTGTCTGCTGATCTCCTGCCAGTCCGCCGCCTCATAGCTGACCACAAACGAGTATATTCCTGCAAGATTACCCTTTCTGCGCACCAGCGCATCCTCAATCTCCTTGGAAACCGTAACCATCTTAAGCGCCTCTTCCATCGGCATATTCAGGATGATGTCCAAAATAGAGAACAGGCCCATCAGGAAGACCTCGGAAGACTTCATCCCCAGACCAAAGACAGGGGCAAGGCATTCCATGAACTTTGCGCGCAGCATGGAAGTACGCGCGACTTCGTTTGGTCTGTCCGCGCACAATTCTTTAGTGATCACGGTATTGATCCATTTTTTAAGCTCACGCTGTCCTAAGATAGCCGCTGCGTGACGAATGGATGTCACCTGAGAATTGATGGCGATGTGATTCACCATTTTCAAAAGCTCCACCACCAGCGCGGTATCGCGTCCGATGACGTCCGCTGCCTTTGTCAGTTCAAAGTCCACATCGTTGACGATATTCATCAGTTCCAAATAATTGATCTTCAGCGGGGATACCTCCGTCTCTCCCTTTGTGATCGGAATACGGTAAAATGTTCCCTCAAATAAATGAAAATTATCGTCATCCTTTAAACTGTCAAAAATTTCCTGACTGCCAATATTACCCACGCACATCTTAATCTGCGGATACTGCCGTCTGAAATAAATCTTGATCTTGGAAAGATCCATCTCGGTCTGATCCAGAATCACATAATCCATCAGCCTGAGGATTTCTTTATTGGCCTCATACTGGCTCACGGGAAGTTTTGAAATGGCGAGCTTGTAACCCTCGTCCTTCAGCTGCGCAAACCGATTTCGGTAAGCCTCCGTATTCTCTATGGCATTGTCAAACACGAAGACCACCCGCCCCCGAAGGTCTTCGCACTGCGTCTCCAGATCGGAAGAAAACACCGCAATGTGACTTACCGGGATCAACACGTCGGTCCCCGGCGAAAGGGTGTCAATGCCAATATTGTGTACAATCTCTACACCCTCAATCTCCGCCAGACCATTGGGGCTGCTCGAGCCGAAAATCGGCGGATTCAAAAGACAGTTCTCTCTCTGCGACACCAACGCATAAGCGGAGACCTTCATATCTTTGTCAAAATACGGAATCAGTGTTGCCAGCATAATATTTCCCCCCTTATTGATTCAGTAAAGGTTATCGCGTATATTATATCAGATATTTTTCTCTAATTCCAGAAAAATAACGAAAATCAGGGAAAATCTTGCCAATTATCAATAGACTTTCTTATCAAGCCCCATTTTTACGATAATATCCTGTATCTTCTGATAGACCAGTTTCTCGTCCATAGTCAGAATCTTGCGCCCTTCCATGGTAACTTTTCCGTCAATGATGACCGTATCTACCTCCGAGCCGTTCGCGGAGTAGGATAAGCCCGCGATCAGGTTATTTCGCGGCGTGAGGGAAGGCGTATTCAGATCAAGGATCGCCAGATCCGCCTTTTTTCCTGTTTCGATGGAGCCGATCTCCTTTTCCAGACCAAGCGCCTTCGCGCCGTTTATGGTGGCGATACGGAAACCTTCCTTTGCGCTGACACACTGGGGCGTTCTGCCCGTGCCCTTGTGGATCAGCGTCAGCAGACTCAGCTCATGAAACAAATTCAGACAGTTGTTGCTGGCCGCGCCATCCGTCCCCAGACACACGTTCACGCCCGCGTCAAGCATCTTTGCGATCGGCGCAAAACCGTTGCCCAGCTTCATATTGCTGGCGGGATTGGTCACGACGCTAACGTTTTTACGTTTTAATATTTGGATATCTTCGTCCGTTACCTGAACGCAGTGCGCGGCGATCGCCGGCACATCGAAAATCCCGCATCTCTCCGCCAGCGCAATCGGCGTACAGCCGTACTTTTCCTGAATCTGGCTGATTTCGCTCTCGCTCTCGGACAGGTGCGTGTGTATGCCCATATGCTCCCGCTTTGCTTCCTCCGCCACGATCTTCAAAAAAGCATCGTCGCAAGTAAAGGGCGCGTGGGGACCGAGCATAAAGGTCAGACGGTCGCAGTCCGCCGCCGCATCCCGCTCCTCGTATGCCTGACGCAGACGCGACTGGCCCGCCTCGTCATTTCCGCTTCCCACAAGGCCGCGGCAGATCACAGCCCTCATTCCGGACTCCTTCACCGCGCGGGTCGTCTGGTGGATATTCATCTGCATATCGTTAAAACAGGTAGTGCCGCTCTTCATCATCTCGATGATCGCCAGATTCGCTCCCCAATAGGTGTCCTCGTCTGACATCTGCTGCTCCAGCGGATCGATCGTACCAAACAGCCAGTCCATAAAGGAAAGATCGTCGGCAGCATTGCGCATAAAGGACATGTAAGAATGCGTATGACAGTTGATCAGGCCCGGAATCACCAGTTTATCCTTTCCGTCGATCACCTTATCGGCGCTAAAGCCTGCCGGCCTGTCGCCGATCCCCGCTATCCTGTCTCCTTCAATATAAAGAGATGTCTCCCGAACCACATCTTCCACGCCCTGCGGCAAAATCGCCAGCGCATCCTTGATCTCGATTCCCATACTTAGTTTCCTTTCCTGTGATTATTTGTTAACAATATTACGTTCTTCTCCATCCAGAAAAGCCTGAATGTTTTTCATCACTTCCCCGACAAGGCGCGTCCTCGCTTCCTTACTCGCCCAAGCCATATGCGGCGTGATGATCAGCTTCGTGCTGTCCGTGATATTGTTCAGCGGATTATCCTTGGCAATGGGTTCCTGCTCCAGCACATCAAGGCCTGCCGCCGCGATCTGCCCCGTCGTCAGCGCCTCGTACAGCGCCTGCGTTTCCACCACCGGCCCTCTCGCCACGTTGACAAGGATCGCCGTCTGTTTCATTTTAGCAAAGGCTTCCCGATTCATGAGACCTCTGGTCCTGTCGCTCAGCGGACAGTGCAGGGACAGAATATCCGACTGCGCAAGAAGCTCGTCAAATTCCACCCGCTCGTACTCCGTGCAGCTGCTCTTGCCGGACGCGGAGTAAAAGATCACTTTACAGCCCAGAGCCTGCGCAACTTTAGCCACCCTGCGGCCGATATTGCCCATGCCCACGATACCCCAAGTCTTGCCGTCCAGTTCCCCGAAGGTCCTGTCAAAATTGGAAAACCGATCCTGTGCCGCATAGGCTCCCGACTTCACGTAATCGTCATAAAAGGCCAGCTTTTCTTCCAGCGCCAGCGCCAGCAGGATCGTATGCTGCACCACCGCCGCCGTACTGTAGTTCACCACGTTCGCCACCTTGATGCCGCGGCTCTTACAATAAGCCAGATCCACACAGTCAAACCCCGTGGCAAACAGGCAGATCAGCTTCACGTTCGGTGCGTCCTTCAGCGTCGTCTCATTCATCGGCGCTTTGTTCGAGATAATGATATCCGCGTCTTTCACGCGCTCCGCCGTATTTTCTGCCACGGTATTCGGATAATAATCCACCTCGCCGAACGCTTCAAAACAGCTTACGTCAACATCCGTTCCCACACTGTTTCGTTCCAAGACTACCAGCTTCATTAACGGTTTCCTCCCCTGCATTCTTGCACTATCGCCGCCGCTTCCTTGGCAAGCTCCGTGATCTTTGCAAAGTCTCCGGCCTTGACCAGATCGCCTTTTACCATCCAGCTTCCGCCGCAGGCCAGTATCCTGTCATACGCCAGATAGTCCCTCACGTTTTTCGCATTGATGCCGCCCGTGGGCATGAACTTCACCCCCACATAAGGAGCCGCCATCGCCTTGATCATGGGCAGCCCGCCGGCCTGCTCCGCCGGGAAAAATTTCACCACATCCAGCCCGTTCTCCAAGGCCTGCTCCACGTCGCTGGGATTGGAGCATCCCGGCACGATCAGAATGCCTTTCTCTACGCAGTACTTGACGATCCTCGGATTCAAGCCGGGGCTGACGATAAACTTTGCTCCCGCCCCCACGGCCCGATCGACCTGCTCCGTCGTGAGAACGGTTCCCGCCCCCACTAACATCTGCGGAAATTCTTTCACCATGATGCGGATCGCTTCCTCCGCCGCCGCCGTGCGAAACGTCACTTCCGCGCAGGGCAGCCCGCCGTCACAGAGCGCCTTCGCCAACGGCGCCGCATCCTTCGCATCCTCCAGCACCACCACCGGCACGATTCCGGTTTTCTCAATTTCTATTAACGTTTCATTCATATCATTATACTCCTTATAATCTATTAATTGTGCAATTAGTAATTTGGCACATATTTTTTAAGCGTCTTGCGCACCGCCCCCGGTCCCGCGATCATTTCCTGCAGATAGGATACCACCTGATCCGCCATGCCCACAGTATACAAATTCACGCCGAAAATCTTCTCATTCTCCAAAACAGGGCGCAGAGCTTCGCCGTCCACGCTACCCCCCAGCTTCCATTTTGCAGCATAAGGGCATACGGTGTCAAGCAGCGGATCGGGACTCAGTTCGAAAGATTCTCCCGCGTCGTTGACCGCCATCAGGTAACGCAGCCAGCCCGCAAACAAAAGCGGGATCAGCTTCAAATCGTTTACATCCTTGTCCGGTGACGCTTGATAAGCCTTGATCGTCTCTCCAAAACGGATCGCCAGTTTCTGCGACGTATCGGTCGCGATGCGCTGCGGCGTATCCGGCATAAAGGGATTCGGCAGACGGACCTGAATCACCGTATCGATAAATTCCTTCGGGTCCAAAATCCCCGGATTGATCACTACGGGCAGTCCTTCGCGGTAACCCACTTCCCCGATCAGCGCGGTAAGTTCTGCATCCTTCATTTCTTCGGAAATCTTTTCATACCCCAACAGGCAGCCAAATACCGCCAGACAGGTATGCAGGGGATTTAAGCAGGTGCAGACCTTCATTTTTTCTACTTTATCCACAGTCTCTCTCTGCGTAAAGATGAGCCCGCCCTTTTCCAACTGCGGCCTGCCGTTCGGGAAGGCATCCTCGATCACGAGATATTCGCACTCCTCCGCATTGACAAACGGCGCGACATAGGTGTGTTTGGTGGTGATCACCGGCTCCAGCTCTTCCACGCCGTCCTCTTTTAACATCTGCTCCACGGACGCGTCCGGACGGGGCGTGATCTTGTCGATCATACTCCACGGGAAGGACACTTTTGCGGGATCGTTGATGTAATCCACAAACGCCTTATCCGCCAGATCGCGCTCAGCCCATTCTTTCGCAAATCTGCTGATCGCCGCATACAGCTTATCCCCGTTGTGGGAACAGTTATCCATACTCACCATAGCAAGCGGCTTTTGTCCCGCGAGGAAACGTGTATACAGCAGGGACGCCACTTTTCCGATATAGCTGCCTGGCTTTTCCGGTCCGGCCGCAAAATCTTTTTCCACGTCCGCAAGCAGTTCGCCTTTTCCGTTTACCAGACTGTAGCCCTTTTCCGTGATGGTAAAAGTCGCCATCTGCAGCGAATCTTTTTCAAAAATCTCCTTCAGTCTCTTATATTCCGCATCATTTCCAGAATCCAGAATATGGGATTCGACAACGCTTCCCACCAAGGCTTTCTCGATGCTGCCGTCCGCCTTTAACGTCACGGCGATCCCGTAGTCGTCATGCGGGCGGTTCATCTTTTCGATGATCTCATAGTCGAAGCCCTCCGCCACAATGAGACCCCTGTCCAAAACGCCGTCATTTAAAAGTTCCTGCACGACCCTTGCCTGATAAGCACGAAAAATATTGCCCGCTCCAAAATGGATCCAGAACGGATTCTCCTGCGTGGCCCTTGTCACCTGCGCGCGGTCATATTCCGGAAGCGCATACCCGGCCGCCTTCCATGCGGACTTGTCCGCCAATCCCTGTTCGCTTAACTTCATCTTTCTTTTCCCTCCATACCTGAGCGTTTTTACGTATGATTTTCAAATCCTGCCGCCGCGTTTACTTTTTCTGTGCGTCCAGTTTATCCAGCATATCCCAGATTCCCAGCATATACATGATGCCGAGCGCGCGGTCATAAAGCCCGTAGCCGGGACGTACGGTCCCCGGTCCCTCATTCCACAAATGCCGCCCGTGGTCGGGACGGATATAGCCGTCAAAGCCACCGTCATGGTATGCCTTGACGATATCCAAAATACCGGTATCTCCGTCGCAGTCGCGGTGGCTTGTCTCGGTAAAATCGCCGTTATCAAAATGTTTCACGTTACGGATATGCGCAAAGGCGATCCTGTCGCAATACTTGGTCACGATCTGCGCCACGTTATTTTTGGGGTTCGCGTTCAGGCTGCCGGAACACAGGGTGAGGCAGTTATACGGATCGTCCACCATCTTTAAAAATCTGCCGATGGATTCCTCGTCCACCAAAAGGCGGGGCAGTCCAAAGATATCCCACGGGGGATCGTCCATATGGATCGCCATCTTGATATCGCACTCGTGGCACACCGGCATCAGACTCTCCAAAAAGTATTTCAGATTTTCCCAGAGTACTTCCTTCGTCACGGTCTTATAAGCCTCAAACAATTCGTCCAGTCTCGCCATACGCTCCGGTTCCCAGCCGGGGAAGGTGAGCCCGTTTAAGTTATTTAAGATATAATCCGCCATCTCCTTCGGGTCGTCGTGGATCTTGTCCGCCTCATAAAACAACGCCGTCGAACCGTCGCCGACCGGATGGAAGAGGTCTGTCCTCGTCCAATCAAATACCGGCATGAAATTATAGCAGATCACCTTCACGCCAAACTCCGCCAGATTGCGGATGGTCTGAATATAATTGGCAATGTAGCCGTCGCGGCTGGGCAGGCCGATCTTGATATCGTCATGCACATTGACGGACTCCACCACATCCATGTTAAAGCCGTACGGCTCCAACTGCTTCTGCACCTTGGCGATCTCCTCTTTTTCCCATACCTCGCCGGGCATTTTGTCATGAAGCGCCCACACGATGCTCGTCACGCCCGGAATCTGTTTGATGTCCGCAAGCGAAATGCCGTCGTTTCCCTCGCCATACCAGCGAAATCCCATTTGCATAATCTTTTTTCTCCTCTCTCAATTTTTTACCTCTGCACTCTTCCGGACCCGTCCCCGCCCGCAAGCGCAAGAACCTCATCCTTAGATACCATATTGTAATCTCCCTCGATGGAATGCTTCAGGCAGGATGCCGCCGTGGCAAACTCGATCGTCTGCTGGGAGTCATAACCGCACAGAACTGCGCAGATCAGGCCGCCGCCAAAGCTGTCGCCGCCGCCCACGCGGTCGACGATATGTACCGGATACTGTTTGCTGAAGAAATATTCTCCCTTGTCATACAGCATCGCCGACCAGTTGTTGTCGTTTGCGGAAAGGGATTCGCGTAGCGTGATCGCCACTTTCTCAAACCCGAAGCGGTCCGCAAGCTGTTTCGCCACGTCCTTATAGCCCTCTTTGTTGACCTTGCCGGCAGTAACATCCGTGTTGGATGCCCGGATGCCAAATACGTCCGCCGCATCCTCCTCATTGGCGATGCAGACGTCCACATACTTGCAGAGCTCATCCATGACCTGCCCCGCTTTCTCCTTCGTCCACAGCTTTTTCCTGTAGTTAAGGTCGCAGGATATCTTTACGCCCGCTTCCTTCGCCGCCTTGCACGCTTCCAGACAGATCGCCGCCACCTCGTCGTTTAAAGCCGGCGTGATGCCGGTAAAGTGGAACCACTCCGCGCCGTCAAAGATCGCCTTCCAGTCAAAATCCTCTTTGGAAGCCTCGGCAATCGAGGAACCTGCCCTGTCGTAAATGACCTTGGAAGGTCTCTGGGACGCGCCTTTTTCCAGAAAATAGATGCCGACCCTCTTTCCGCCTCTGGCAATATAGTCCGTATTGACCCCGAACCGCCTCAGGGAGTTGACTGCCGCCTGTCCGATCTCATGCGTGGGCAGCTTTGTCACATAATACGCATCGAACCCGTAGTTTGCCAGAGATACGGCCACATTGGCCTCGCCGCCGCCATAAGTCGCCCCGAACGTTTCGGCCTGCACGAACCGATAATACCCTTCCGGTGCGAGACGAAGCATGATCTCTCCGAATGTAACCACTTTTTTTGCCATTTTCTTTTATCCTCCTATCGCTTTATAATGAATTTTAATGATAATTCTATTTATGCAATTTCAACACCCATAACCGAGTTTCGCAAATCTGTTTTTGTTCTACGGCTGCTTCCCGATATAGGCCAAAATCCCGCCGTCCACATACAAGATCTGCCCGTTTACGAAATCCGAAGCCTCTGAGGCCAGAAACAGGGCCGGTCCCATCAGATCCTCCGGTGTCCCCCACCTATTCGCCGGCGTTTTGGCAAGGATAAAGCTGTCGAACGGATGCCTACTGCCGTCCGGCTGCACTTCCCGCAGCGGTGCCGTCTGTGGCGTAGCGATATAACCCGGCCCAAGGCCGTTGCACTGGATATTGTAAGCGCCATACTCCGACGCGATATTTTTCGTCAGCATTTTCAGGCCGCCCTTTGCCGCCGCATAAGCGGAAACCGTCTCCCGTCCAAGTTCGCTCATCATGGAGCAGACGTTGATGATCTTACCGCGCTTTTTTTCCATCATGCCGGGCAGTACGGCCTTAGATACGATAAAGGCAGCATTTAGGTCGATATCCACGACCTGCCTGAACTCCTCCACGGACATTTCCGTCATCGGGATGCGCTTGATGATGCCGGCGTTATTGACCAGAATATCGATCGTCCCCAGCGTTTGCTCAATTTCCGCCACCATCGCCGCCACCTGCGCTTCGTCCGTCACATCACAGAGATACCCTTTTGCCTCGATCCCTTTTTGGCGGTAATTTGCAAGCGCCGTGTCCAGATGTTCTTTTGAGCGGCAATTGAACGCGATCTTCGCCCCTGCCTGCGCGTAAGCCTCCGCGATCGCAAAGCCGATCCCGTAGGCCGCCCCTGTTACCAGAGCCACTTTACCTTGTAGAGAAAACATGTCCTGATTCATAATTTGCTGATTCCTTTCCTATTGCGGATATTATATCTTCATCGCCTGTCGCCATCCTGTTCTCTTTACAGCCGCTTCCATATTGACAATTCCCCCAGAAAGCACTAACCTAAAAGCAGTCAGCGGATTTTATCCGCAAAAATCGCCAAATAAAGGAGAACCGCTTTATGAAAATTGCTCTTATCAACGAAAACAGTCAGTCCGCCAAAAACGAAATGATCTGCCAAAACCTGAAAGCGATCGTGGAGCCCATGGGGCATACGGTTTACAACTACGGTATGTATACTGCAGAGGACGAAACGCAGCTCACCTATGTTATGGTAGGGCTTCTCTCCGCCATCCTGCTCAATTCCGGCGCCGCAGATTATGTCGTTACCGGCTGTGGGACCGGCGAGGGCGCCATGCTGGCCTGCAACGTATTTCCGAATGTTCTCTGCGGTCATATCGTAGATGCGGAAGACGCCTTTATGTTTGCCCAGATCAACGACGGCAACGCCATTGCCCTTCCCTTTGCCAAAGGGTTCGGCTGGGGCGCGGAGCTTCGGCTGCAGTACATCTTTGAAAAATTGTTTAGCTGCGAAAGCGGCGGCGGTTATCCGAAGGAACGCGCCGTACCGGAGCAGCGTAATAAAAAGATCCTCGATCAGGTAAAGGCCGTCACCACGAAGGATATGCTGACCATTTTAAAGGAGATCGATCAGGACTTCCTCAAAACCACCGTCAGCGGCGAACGCTTCCGCGAATACTTCTTTGCAAACTGCAAGGATGCAGAGATCGCGGATTACCTGAAAACTGTCATAGGGTAACACCCTGTTTGAAAATCGCGATATCGTGGAAACCTGCCGCCTCGGATTTTACCTTCTCTCCGGAAGCGACGCGCAGTACGTATTCAAACAGCTCCTGCGCCGTCTCTTCCAGCGTTTTCGTTTCCACGATCTGTCCCGCGTTAAAATCGATCCACCCCGCCTTCTTTTCGGCTAACGTCGAATTGGAGGCGATTTTCATTGTCGGCACGAGGGTCGCGAAAGGCGTCCCCCTGCCGGTGGTAAACAGCACAAGCTGGGCGCCGGAAACGGCCAGCGCGGTTGACGCGACCAGATCATTTCCCGGGGCGGACAGTAGATTTAATCCGCTCTCTTTCACTCGCTCCCCGTACTGCAGCACGCCGCATACCGGCGCGGAACCGGATTTCTGGGTACAACCAAGGGATTTATCTTCCAGTGTGGAAATACCGCCCTTTTTATTGCCCGGCGAAGGGTTCTCATAAATCGTCTGATCGTGCCGTATAAAATAATTCTTAAAATCGTTTATCAGGGCTACGGTCTTTTCAAAGGTCTCCAAATCTTTGCACCGATTCATCAGCAGCGTTTCCGCCCCGAACATTTCCGGAACTTCCGTCAATATCGTCGTTCCGCCCTGCGCGATCAGCAGATCGGAGAACGCGCCCACCGCCGGATTGGCAGTGATCCCGGAAAGTCCGTCCGAACCGCCGCACTTCATACCGACGATCAGCTTGGAAGCGTCGCAGGATGTCCGCCTGTCGTTCTTCGCTTCCTCATAGATTTCCCCGATCAGCCGAAGGGCCTCTTCTTCCTCATCCTCCACATCCTGACAGACCAGAAACTTGATCCGCTTTTCGTCGTATGCACCGATATAATCCATCAGCACGGGAATATTACTGTTCTCACAGCCAAGTCCCAGCACCAGCACGCCGGCGGCATTGGGATGATGAACGATATCCGCCAGCACTGTCCTCGTGTTCTCCTGATCGTCTCCCATCTGGGAACAGCCGTAAGGATGTTGAAAAGCGATGATATCCTCCACGCCTTCCCCGACGGCATACCGCGTCTTTGCCTTTGCCTCGATGCTCTTGGCCACGGAATTGACACAGCCCACCGTAGGCAGGATCCAGATCTCATTGCGGATCCCCGTGCGGCCGTCCGCCCTTTCATACCCCATAAAGGAAGCGCCCTTGCGCCTTTCCGGCAGTTTCAGTTCCGGCTCGTACCGATACTCCAGTACCTCTCCCAGCGCCGTGGCGAGGTTATGGGTATGCACCCATTCCCCCTTACGGATCGCCGTCTTCGCCAATCCGATGCGCGCGCCGTACTTGATGACCGGCTCCCCCTGACCGATATCGGCAAGCGCAAACTTATGCCCCTGCATAATGTCCTCCGTCAGGGTAACGCTCCCATCCTCAAGAGAAACCGCCGTCCCTTTTGCTAACGGCCGCAGGGCTACCGCCACCGTATCCTCTCTGTTGATTTTGATAAAATCCTGCATTTCCATTCTCCATGACATCACACTGCTGCATGAACTTTTGAAGTTCCAAGACGACTATCCCGCCCTGGTAATGACTCTCTCCGGCAGAAACTTCTAACATTTTTCAGCTTGCCAGAATCATGTCATATGCCTTTGCCATACCCTCTGCTTCGATCACCTGATACCACTTTTCCACATCGGGAAGCAGGTCTGTCAGATCCCCGCCCCAGTAATCTTCCCGCTTCAAGATATCCGCAACAGACGCTGTCTTCATAAACTGCATGATCTCTTCCCCGTCATTGGCGCTGTCCGTCCGATAAAACGCGATCAACGCCGCCAGCGAAAAGACCAGCGCCTGCGGATAAACCCCTCTCTGCTCTTTATATTCCAAAATCGTAGGCAGCACGCGCGCCTTGAATTTGGACACGGAATTGAGGGCGATCGATAACAGCAGATGCTTGATAAAGGGATTCGAAAAACGCTCTAACACCGCTTTGCCAAACGCTCGGTTATCTTCCGTATCGCCGATCGTGGGGATGATCTCGTCAAAAATACACTTCTTTAAAAGCGCGGAAACTTTCTCGTCTTTCAGACACTCTCCCACCGTTTCCAGTCCGTACAGATGCGCACCCAGAACCATTGATGTATGCGCGCCGTTCAAGATGCGGACCTTTCTCTTTTTATAGGGATCTACATTGTCGGTCCAGATCACATGGAATCCGGCCTTCTGCAGAGGAAGCTCATCTTCGTGCTGCCCTTGAATCACCCACAGATGGAAGATCTCAGCCGTATCCATCATATTATCCTGCTCGCCGATCCTCTCGCAGAGCGCGGCATGTTCATCCCTTGGAAAGCCCGTCACGATGCGATCGACTAACGTAGAGCAAAAGTCGTTCTCTTTCTCCAGCCAGATTTGGAAACCTTCCTCCAAGCCCCAGTGTTTTGCATACTGCATACAGCATTTACGCAGTTCCTCCCCGTTATGGTCGATCAGCTCGCAGGAAAGGATAATAAAGCCCGGCAGCCCCAGCTGATACCGCCTGTAGAGAAGCTGCGTCAGTTTTCCGGGAAAAGACTTAGCGGGCGCGTCATCCAGCCGGTTATCCGCCACAAACTCGATCCCCGCCTCCGTCGTATTGGAGACAATAAAACGAAAATCCGCATTCTCCGCCAGCTTTTGATACGCCTCATGCTCCGTATAGGGATTGACGCATCTGGAGATCACATTGATGCGGGTATGCTCGTCTACGACCTCACCGTCCTCAATCCCCCGCAGGAACAAATTGTATTCGCAGTTCTGCTTCATCAGCATCTCGCACATGCCTTTTTCAATCGGCTGTACCACCACCACCGAGCCGTCAAACAGACCCTGATCGTTCATCTTCTGCAAAAAATAATCAACGAAGCCTCTTAAGAAGCCGCCCTCGCCAAACTGTATCACTTTTTCTTTCATATCATTCTCCCTCATCCCTTCAACTTCGCGTCCGCATCCAGTGAAAAGCCGAAATACCGCACCGCGTTCCGGTAAGAAATATCCCGGATCAAAGCTTCCAGCGATTCCTTGTCATCCGGATACTCTCCGTTTTCCACCCAGCCGCCGATCAGATTACAGAGGATACGGCGGAAATATTCATGCCGGGTATAAGATAAGAAGCTGCGAGAATCCGTGAGCATGCCAAGGAAATTCCCCAGAAGCCCCAGATTTGCCAGCGATACCATCTGATCGATCATGCCCTGCTTATTATCATTAAACCACCATGCGCTTCCCTGCTGCACTTTTCCGATCGCATCCGCGCTCTGGAAACAGCCGATAATGGTGCCGATCGCCGCATTGTCATTCGGATTCAAACTATATACAATGGTTTTCGGAAGCTGATCCGGCTCCGCCAACGCATTCAGGAAATCGGCAAGCTGCGCCGAAGGCGCATAATTATTGATACAGTCCACGCCAGTGTCAGGCCCAAGGCGCTTATAGATCAATTGGTTATTATCCCTTTTTGCGCCGTAGTGGAGCTGCATCACCCAGTTTTTCTCATGATAAAGCCTGCCCATTGCCAGCATAAAGGCCGTCTTAAACTGTAATTCTTCCTCACGCTCTATTATACCGCCCTTTAAGCGCTTTGCAAAGACCGCCTCAGCTTCTTCTTTGGAAGCGGGCGCATAGATCACATACTCCAGTCCGTGATCGGACACGCTGCACCCGTGCGCCGCAAAATATTCCATCCGCACCTTCAACGCTTCCACCAGCTTCGCAAAGCTGTCGATCTTCACGCCGCTTACTTCCGAAAGCTTTGCGATATAATCCAAATAATCCGGCTTCTCCAGATTCATCGCCTTATCGGGTCTCCATGCCGGCAGCACCTGTACCTCAAAACTGTCGTCGGCCGCCAACTTTTCATGCCATTCCAAGGTATCCACCGGATCGTCCGTCGTGCAGATCAAAGTGACACCCGATCTGCGGATGATATTTCTTACACTCATGTCATCTTTTTGCAATGCTTCATTGCAGAGATTCCAGACTTCTTCCGCCGTCCTGCCGTTTAATGCGCCGTGATACCCGAAATACCGCTGCAGTTCCAGATGACTCCAGTGATACAGCGGGTTGCCGATCGCTTTTTCCAGCGTTTCCGCCCATTTCTGGAATTTCTCGCGGTCCGGCGCATCTCCCGTGATATACTTTTCTTCCACGCCGTTCGAGCGCATCTGCCGCCATTTATAGTGGTCGCCGCCCAGCCATACCTGCGTGATATTCTCAAACTTGCGGTCTTCGGCGATCTCCCGCGGGTTGATGTGGCAGTGGTAATCCAGAATCGGCGTTACCTCGGCGTAATCGTGGAAAAGCCGTCTGGCTGTTTCCGTCTCCAGTAAAAAATCTTTGTCCATAAATGCTTTCATATTTGTTCTGTTCTCCTTTCTTTTTATACGAAGTCCTCCCGCATGGGCGTGAAAATGTCCAGCAGGATCCCTTCTTTCAGGCAGACGCAGCCATGCTCCACCTCGTCTTTCTTTAACATGCTGTCCCCCGGATTGACGATCCTTTTTTCTCCGTCGATCGTAAATTCAAACTGTCCTTTCACCACATAGGTGATCTGTGTGTGGGGATGATGGTGCAGCGCCCCCACCGCCCCTTTTGCAAAGTGATTTTCCACGATCATCAGCTCATCCGTGTAGGAAAGGATCTTGCGCTTAACCCCCGCCGAGGCTTCCTCAAGATCGATCTCCCCGTTTGCGTTCCAGACACGATTTTTCTCCGTTCTCATGCTGCCTTCCCTTCTCCTTTCTCTTTTTCCCGTTCCCGCCGCACATACCCGCACAGCGCCATGATCAGCGCCATATCAAGCAAAACAACGACGACCACCGAACTCATGCCATAGGCGATCCCCGCCTGTTGCGCGATCCGTCCTATGACAGACGGCATCAGGATGGAGCCCATGCTTGCTATCGTTAAAATAAAGCTCCACGCCATCGCATATTTTTGGATCAAAGCGCCGCAGAAAGAAACCGTCGTCGGATAGATTCCCGCCATGCTGTAGCCAAACCCCATGATACCGATAACGATCAGCGCCGTATTTTTACTAAGCAGCAGCCAGAAAAAGAACGCCACGATGCCAATTCCCATCACCGGCAGCAGCCGCTCCTTTTGGACCCGCTCCGAGGCCCACGCCGTACTCAACCGCCCCGCGAGCATCATGGTCCACAGCACGCTCGCCATCAGCTGCGATAAGGCGTCGCTCAAAAGCCCCGTATCGACAAAATAAGTGATCAGCCAGCCGATGACCCCCTGCTCCGCGCATAAATAAAAGAACAACGTGGCAGTACACAAATAAAACAGCGGTTCTTTAAAAAACCCAAAATTACCGCTTTTCTTCTCCTTTTTCACGGATTCCTGCGCGTCCACGGGTATCAGAAAATACAGCATCCAGCTCAAAACGCCCATCGCCGCCATAAAATAGCAGGCATAGATCCAGCGGAACGCGTCCGTCCTCGTCAAAAGCGTCAAAAGTATAGGGAACAAAAACGCGCCGATCGAAAACATTGCGTGCAGGCCGTTTAGGAAACCGGCCTTTCCCGGCGCCAGACTGTTGATCTCGGTATTGCCGAAGTTGCTCGATGCGCCCCTTGCCAATCCCGTCAGCAGAAAAGCCGCCGCCAGCGCTATCTGTGAATTTCCTCCCAAAATCAAAAGATAAGAAAGCGCGTAGCACGCGTTAAATATGAGAATGCTCTTTTTGCGCCCAATCACCGCAGCCGCCGCTCCCGCCGCAAAGCCGGAAATCAGGTTCCCCACGGAATGCAGGCTCACAAGCAGACCGGCAAACACATAATCCAGATTTCTCGCTTCCCTGATAAAGGGCAGCAGCGAACCGATGGACAGTGCCAAAAACCCATTTAACATAAAGGCAAGATAAGTATAACATAATCGTTTTTTTCTCATAAATTATTTTCCCATGATCTCTTCGATCACGTCTCCGTAGTCTTCGTAATACTGTTCATAGACCGGCGCCATTGCAGTGCGGAATTTCGCCAGTTCTTCATCGGTCAGCCGAATCTCCTGCACGTTGTTTGCCAACGCATTCTCCCGCGCCTGCTCCTCATGTTCCGTCCAAAGCTGCCTCTCATAGAGGGCAGACTCCCTCGCGCATTCCGTTATGATCCGGCGGTCCTCCCCAGACAGCTGCTCCCACGTATGCACCGAGCAGATCTGCATTTCCGGTATCCGGATATGCTCATCCACCGTAAAATATTTCGCCACCTCATAATGTCTCATGGTCTCATAGGAAGACCAGTTATTTTCCGCCCCGTCCACCTGCTTGCGCTCCAGCGCCTCATAGACCCTGTCATAGGGCATCTGTACCGGCTGTGCGTCCAAGGCGGTGATCATATCGGACATCATTTCCGCTTCCTGCACCCGGATGCGCAGGCCCTTCATATCTTCCAGCTTTTCGACCGGCGTC
This sequence comes from Lachnospiraceae bacterium UBA7196, assembly GCA_002490835.1. Classification (GTDB taxonomy): domain Bacteria; phylum Bacillota; class Clostridia; order Lachnospirales; family Lachnospiraceae; genus UBA3282. The sequence continues at coordinate 91,717 of DKUU01000025.1, forward strand.
GCGCAGTAAATATTCCTTGCGCCGGCGTCATACCACGAAAGCCCTACCAGACCGTATTCGCAGGGATACTCCAAAAAACGCTCCCCGATCTCCCCGTCAAGCACCCGCCACATATGTGCGGAATCATCATACAGATAGGGAAGCTGCAGTACCGACATCTCCTGCACATAATCGGAAATCTGCGCGATGGATATCCTCGCGAAATCGATCCCGCCGTAGCGCATCTGTTTGATTACTTCGGATTCCGATCCCATCACGCCTTCCGCATAGACCCGAATCCGGATGCGCCCCTGCGTGCGCTCTTCCACCAGTGCGGCAAACCGCTCCGCCCCCAGCGTGGTCGGATAATCCTCTGTCTGGTTTTCCGCATAGGTAAAGACGTATTCCGGCTCTGCTTCCTTGCTCCCGCTCACCAGATAAACGACGGCTCCCAAAACGATGACCAAGACCGCCGCGGCCCCTGCCCAGATTTTAATCTGCTTTCCTTTCTCCATTCCGGCACCTCAATTTTTATACGGACAGCTGCATCGCCCTGTACTCACTCGGCGTAAAACCGGTAATGCGCTTGAAAACCTTGGTAAAATACCCCGAATCGCGGTAGCCTACCCTCCTGCTGACATCCCTGACGTTGATCGTGATATCCGCTAATAATTCCTTCGCCTTTTCCACCCTTAGTTCCGACAAATACATGATAAAATTTTTGTCAAAATTATTCTTAAAAAACTTACAGAAATAAACTTCCGAATAATGCAGCGCCGCCGCCGCATCCTGTAAACAGATATCTTCCATATAATGCGTTTCTATATACTGCCGCACGCGCTCTATCTGCAGCTGGTTCTTTAACTGCTCCTGCTTCTCCCCAGCCGTGTCCGCGCCGTTGTCGGCCAAATATTCCCTATTCTCATCCTCCCGCTGCGCCAGATGGATCGCTTCGTCGATCACGGCGATCAATTCATCCTTCGACCATGGTTTCAGCAGATAGTCAAGGGCATGCACCTTGATCGCCCTCTTTGCAAAATCAAACTCATCGTAAGCCGTCAGAAAGATGATGCTGCAGTCCGGATCCTCTTCCCGTATCGTCTCCGCCGCTTCCAGTCCGTCAATGCCCGGCATGGAAATATCCATCAGCACGACCTGACAAGGAGACTGGCGGACGATCTCGACCGCCTCTCTTCCGTTGACCGCTTGAGTCAATTCTATCTCGTCCCCAAAATGATTCTGTATCATTTTACTGACTACCATTCTTTCGATCGGCTCATCATCCGCGATCAATATCCGAAAACGATTCTCCCTCAAAATGATCCCCTCTCATCCGGTATCGTAATACTGATCACCGTACCGACACCTGCTTTGCTGTGTATCCGGATGCCGCCTCTGTCATACATCGCATGCAGGCGTTTGTTGATATTAAACAAGCCGATACTCGTCTGACCCGTTTCCTCTTCCTGCAGCTGCCTTCTTAAATCGATCAGCTTCTGCCGTTCCATTCCCATACCGTCGTCGGCTATCGTCATGCGGATCATACCGCCCCGCTCCCTAATCCGGATCAGGATATGCCCGCCCTCCTCTTTGGAGATCAATCCATGTATGATCGCATTCTCCACAAGCGGCTGGAACGTAAACGTCGGGATCATGACCGCCTCGGCATCTGTCTGGCAGTCTATCCTATATTCTATTCTACTTCCAAACCGCATTTTCTGCAAAAACATATAATCGCTGACTACTTTCAATTCCCGCGCCAACGGCACTTTTTCTTCCGGCGTCTTCAGATTATACCGGAACAGGGAACTGAGCGCCTTTGTCATCTCCTCTGTTGTCTGCGCGCCTTCCAGATTGGCCATGCCGCTGATCACATTGAGGGTATTAAACAAAAAATGCGGACGGATCTGGCTCTTTAACAGCTCCAGTTCCATCGCGTCAAGACGGCCGGCGATCTCAAGCTTTTCCAGTTCTTCCGCATGGTATAAGTCAAGCGCCCGCCGTTTTTCCTCCAAAGCCATGATATACTGTCCGGTGGCATATTTCATCTTATTGAAGGCGTTCACCAGCTCTCCCAGCTCGTCCTCATTGCGCACCTTAATATCTTCGATAAAAAAATCATTGCCCGCAATCTTACGGGATGCCTCCGCCAATTCCATGACCGGCGTCACGATTGAGCGGTTCATCAGATCTGATATTTTCCGGATGCAGAAGAAAAACAGCAGCTCGATCACAATGATCACCGCAGGAATGATAATGATGATCCGTACTCTCGCGCTGTATACGCTCACGCCGTCTTCCAGCGTATCCCGCATCAGTTGTTTGCCGTAGCTTTGCAGATAATTCTGGATATCATATACCTCGTACAGCGCGCTGATATAGTCCGGCGTATTCCCCGCCGCGTCAAGTACCGCGTCTCTCTTTTCGCAGTACACCTGATACATATTTAAGACCGACCATGTCCTTGCATACCGGCCTTCTGCCATCTCCCCGTATGTAAAAGGCAGCTGCGAGACGACACGCTTTGTATCTTCCATAGCCGCCATCAACTGTCTAAAGGTATTCTCGTCTCTTCGCTTACTATACTGCTCAAACGCCGAAGCCTCTGTTTCCAGACACTGCACAAAATCGCTGGCGACCGAATTACTCTGCAAAATAGAAGAAAAATCCAGCAGGGAAGATTTGATTGCCCAGATAGCTAAAAAAATAGACAACAGGATGACGAAAAATACAACATTGGTAAACAGCTTCAGTTTCCGCTTTATCTTTAGAGACTGCCAGATTTTTCCCAAACGCTGTTTCATAAACTGTCACTCCTATTGCAACGACAGACTATTTACGGGACGTATCGATTTTCGCCTTTACATCCTGATAAAACGTTTCCTTTTCGCTTCCCAGCACGCGGTTTGTCAGCATGTAGCCATGATTGGCATCCGTAAACACAATGAACATCCCCGCTTCCCTGACAATGTTCCTTACCCGCTTCCACGGCACCAGTTCATACTGCGCGCCAAGCGTGACGTGGATGCCGTCCTCTTGAAACGTAAGCTCCGTCCCCTGCGGACTGACAGCCGCCTGTGTCTTGGCTTTCAGATAAACGCCAAGCGGCTGTATCACCGGAATGATCAGGCACGCCATAAACAGCAGTGCCTGAACAAAATCACCGGCCTGATCCCAAAACCGATAGGATAATAAAATTACGGAAACCCCAAAAACGATATTACACACACCTACCGGAGAATGGTAGGTGCGGTACATGGACAGCCGCCATAAGTCGGCTGCCCTTATGTAACACTTGTACTGATAATACATGTCGGACCCTTTCCCGCGCTCCGGATTACTTTCCTCCTAACAGATTCGGAAGGAACATGCTGATCTCCGGAATAAATGTCAAAAGCAGCAGTACGATGATCATGCAAAGATAGAAGGGAAGCGTCGCCTTGACCACTCTTTCCATCTTTACCTTGCCGACAGCGGAACCGATGAACAGCACAGCGCCGACCGGCGGCGTCAAAAGGCCGATACCGCAGTTTAATACGATCATGATACCGAACTGGATCGGATTAATGCCGATAGCCGTTGCGATCGGCAACAGGATAGGAGTCGCGATCAGAATGATCGGCGCCATATCCATGATACATCCCAATACCAGCAGAATAACGTTGAGCAGCAGCGCGATCAGGATCGGATTATTCGTCAGACCGATCACGGCATTCGCCGCCAGACTCGGCACATGGAGCATCGTCAGGCAGTAACCGAAGATACTGGACGTGGAGATAAGGATCAATACCACTGACAGCGTATTCACACAATCTTCCAAAACTCTCCATACACCCTTCCAGTCAAGCCCTTTATAGATATACACGCTGACGATCAGACTGTAGATGACTGCGATCGCCGCTGATTCCGTCGCCGTGAACCACCCGAACACTACGCCAAACACCACAATGATGACTGCCGCCAGCGCCCAGAACGATGTCAAAAATTGTTTCCCCAGATTTTTCAGACTGAACTTTTCACCCTTAGGATAATTCCTGCGTTTCGATATGATATAGGAACCGACCATAAGGGAGATCGCCAGCAGCGCGCCCGGAATATAACCGGCAAGGAACAGGCTTCCCACGGAAACGCCGCCTGCCGACATTGCGTAAATGACCATGTTGTGACTGGGCGGAACCAGCAGCCCTTCGCAGGACGAAGTAATGGTGACCGCCGTCGAAAAATCGTCGTCATAGCCCTGATCCACCATCATCGGGATGAGGATGGTCCCCAGAGACGCCGTATCCGCGGCTGCGGAACCCGAAATACCGCCGAAGAAATAGGACGCCACGATATTTACCATCGCCATACCGCCCGTCATCCAGCCGACGCAGGCATTGGCCAGCGCGATCAGTTTTTCCGAGATACCGCCTGTTCCCATCAGACAGCCCATCGTGATAAAGAAAGGGACCGCCATCAGGCTGAAGGAACTGATACCCTTGACCATCTGCTGACAGACCGTAGTCAGCGGCTTGCCCAGATACAGCAGACAGAGCATCGAAGAAAGCGCCACCGCATAAGCGATCGGAAACCGCAGTAATATCATAATACCGAAACTGGCGAGCAGGATGATAATTGCCATTGTCTCTGTACTCATGCTTCCCCCTCCTCCTTTATAAAGATTGACCGCACATGCGAATACAAGGTCTCCAACTCAAAAACGACCATTGCAACGCCGGCTACCGGAACCGGAAAATACATCCAGAACCGGGACAGCCACGGCATACTGACATAAGTTCCTTTTGCGCCGAGTCCTCTGGCATATTTCCATCCTACCGTGATCATTACGACCGCCAGTATCAGCACGCAGAAATCCGCGAGAATATCCAGAAAAAGAAGCACACCCTTTGGTATGTAACGATCTAATGCCGTCATGCGGATATGCGCTCTTCTGCGAATCGCCAGCGCCGCCGACAGAACCGCCATATAGGACATACAGGTAAGCACGACCTCCTCGGACCATGCCGGATCCGGAATGAACGAGACATACCTGCCGATCACGCTCATTGTCGTGATCAGGATATCAATGATCAGCAGCAGTTTACACGCAAACAGCACGATCTTATAGGTAACGTCAAATGCCGGTTTTATCTTATCAATTTTCTCAAAAACCCCTGCCATGTAATACCTCCTCCTTAATGCAATGAAGAAAACGAAGAGCGCAAAGGCATTGCTGCCAATGCGCTCTGTTTTAAAACTGTAACGCCCCTATTTTGCCAGATCCAAAATCTTCTGGTACAGGTCTTCCTGACCCTTTGTATTATCTGCGATAACGCCCTTTACAGCTTCCTGCCAAGGTGTCACATCATCTACCGGGACAATGTTGATGCCGTCCGCTTTCAGCTCTTCAAGGACCTTGTTTTCCGCTTCCTCAGAAATCTGTCTGTTGAACTCGGATGCAACCTTACCTGCCTCCATCAGAATGTTCTGCTGATCAGCCGTCAGGGAGTCCCATGCTTCATCCGTGATGATTACCTGAATCGCACCCAGCGTATGCCCATCAAGGATCATGTTCGGAGCTACCTCAGGGAACGCGTTGGACTTGTAGTTTGCGATCGGCTGCTCAGCGCCATCCGCCACACCTGTCTGTAATGCAGAGTAAAGCTCACCAAAGGATACGACCACCGGATTTGCTCCCAAAGACTCCACAAGACCGTTCATAACGGGGTCGTTGGAAACGCGAAGCTTCATACCTGCAAGATCTTCCATACCGGAAATCTCATTCTTGGTAAAGAAATGCCGGAAGCCTTCCTCGCCGTAGAACAGACCTCTCACACCACTGCCGTTTTCATGGGGCTCAAGCAGAAATTCATCCGCCAGATCAGAGTCTGCAAACGCCCAGAAATGCTCACGGTTTACAAAGGTATAAGGCAGGGACAGCAGCATGGATTTCTCACCGCCATAACTTGTCAGCGCAAATGCGGAGATACGGGACATCTGAATGGTGCCGCCGCCGCCGAGCATCGTATCAAGCACATCATTCTCAGAACCAAGCACGCCGCCCGCCTGAATGTCGATCTTGATCGTGCCGCCGGACTTCGCCTCAACTTCTTCGGCAAACTTTGTAGCCATCTGTCCAACGATCGTGTCAAGCGGATTCACCTCTGCATACACAAGCGTAACTTCCGGTCCCGCTGCCGCAGGCGCCTCAGCCTCAGGTGTTTCCGCGGGAGCCTCCGCTGCCGGAGTTTCCGCCGCAGGCGCTTCCGTAGTTGCCGGTGCCTCTGCTGCGGGCGTCTGCTCAGGAGCCTGCAGGCCGCAGGCCGTCATGCTAGCGACCATAGCCAGTCCTAATAAAACGGATAAAACTTTCTTTGTCATACAAATATGTCCTCCTTTATTGATTAAGAAAACACTATGCTTTCTTTCCTTATTTTTGATTATATAAAAAATTTCCACTAAAACAAACCGTATTTTTTTAACATTCATAGTAAAATATTAACACAATACAACAAAAATTCCCCACCGACAGCAGCCGATGGGGAATCGGTCAAACTTAATCCATCTTCGGGAGTGACGCAAAACCCGGCTTTAAATCCTCATCCGTAGGGATGTAGTCCTGCATCTCACCGTCATTGTATCTCTGATAGGCCACCATATCAAAATATCCGGTTCCCGTCAGACCAAAGACAATGGTCTTCTCCTCGCCGGTCTCCCTGCATTTCTTCGCCTCGTCGATCGCCACGCGGATCGCGTGCGCACTCTCAGGCGCAGGCAGTATGCCCTCCACTCTCGCAAACTCCGTTGCCGCCTCGAATACAGATGTCTGCTCCACGGAAACAGCCTCCATCAGGCCGTCCGCATAGAGCTGGGACAAGGTGGAACTCATGCCGTGATAGCGCAGGCCGCCGGCATGATTAGAGGAAGGAATGAACCCGCTCCCCAGTGTGTACATCTTTGCCAGCGGGCACACCTTTCCCGTATCACAGAAATCGTAAGCAAATTTTCCGCGTGTAAAGCTGGGGCAGGACGCCGGCTCCACCGCAACGATGCGATAATCCTTATTCCCTTTCAGCTTTTCTCCCATGAAGGGCGAGATCAGTCCGCCCAGATTGGACCCGCCGCCCGCGCAGCCGATGATGATGTCCGGCTCGATCCCGTACTTATCCAGAGCGGCCTTAGTCTCCAGACCGATCACCGACTGATGGAGCAGCACCTGATTTAACACGCTTCCCAGCACATAGCGATATCCTTCCGTCCCCACCGCAACCTCCACGGCTTCGGAGATCGCACAGCCCAGACTTCCCGTGGTCCCGGGATGCTCAGCCAGTATCTTTTTCCCTACCTCGGTCGTATCGGAAGGAGAAGGTGTCACGCTGGCCCCGTAAGTACGCATCACTTCGCGGCGGAAAGGTTTCTGCTCGTAGGAGACCTTCACCATATACACCTTGCAGTCCAGACCAAAATAGGAACACGCCATGGACAGCGCCGTCCCCCACTGGCCGGCGCCCGTCTCCGTGGTAACGCCCTTTAGGCCCTGCTGTTTCGCGTAGTAAGCCTGAGCGATCGCCGAATTTAATTTATGACTGCCGCTGGTGTTATTCCCTTCGAATTTATAATAGATTTTCGCCGGCGTTTTAAGCTTTTCCTCCAGACAGTATGCCCGCACAAGGGGAGACGGCCGGTACATCTTATAAAACTTTCTGATCTCCTCCGGAATGTCGATGTAAGCCGTGGTATCATCCAGTTCCTGACGGACCAGCTCTTCGCAGAACACCGCGGACAGCTCCTTAGCCGTCATCGGCTGCATCGTCGCCGGATTCAACAGAGGCGCGGGCTTATTTTTCATGTCGGCCCTCACGTTATACCACTGCGTCGGCATCTCCTTTTCTTCTAAATAAATCTTGTAGGGAATTGTTTTGTCGCTCATGCTTATTTTTATCTCCTTCAGTTTCTTTTCTATTGTAAAGATATTTATAACCTCTTCAAAAGTTCCTCTCTCTGCGCCTCATATCCGGGCTTGCCAAGCAGAGCGAACATGTTTTTCTTATAGCTCTCCACGCCGGGCTGATTGAACGGATTCACACCCAGCAAATAGCCGCTGACGCCGCAGGCAAACTCAAAGAAGTAGAACAGCTCGCCCAGATAAAACTCGTTCACTTCGGGAACGTTTACCATAAAGTTAGGCACCTGCCCGTCCGTGTGCGCCAAGATCGTGCCGTTCATCGCGCTCTTGTTGACGAAATCGACATTCTTGCCCGCCAGATAGTTCAGGCCGTCCAGATCCACGGGCTCTTCGCCGATGATGATCTCTTCCCTGCTTGTCTCAATGTTTAGTACCGTCTCAAACATGGTGCGGGAACCGTCCTGAATGAACTGCCCCATGGAGTGCAGGTCGGTCGTGAGATCGACGCTTGCCGGGAAGATACCCTTCTGGTCCTTGCCCTCGGACTCACCGTAAAGCTGCTTCCACCACTCGGAAACAAAGTGTGCGCTCGGCTCGTAGTTCGCCAGAATCTCGATCACCTTGCCTTTTCTCAGTAAAATATTGCGAAGCGCCGCATACTTCACCGCGTCATTCTCCTCAAAAGGAGCGTTAAGCGCCATCTTTCTGCCTTCCGCCGCGCCTTCCATCAATTTGTCGATATCCGCGCCGGATACCGCGATCGGAAGCAGGCCTACCGCCGTCAGCACGGAGAAACGGCCGCCCACGTCATCGGGTACGACAAAGCTCTCGTAACCCTCCTCGTTGGCAAGATTCTTAAGGGACCCCTTCGCCTTATCGGTGGTGGCATAAATCCTCTTCGCCGCGCCTTCCTTGCCATATTTCTTCTCCGCCATTTCCTTAAAGACACGGAACGCGATCGCTGGCTCCGTGGTCGTGCCGGACTTGGAGATCATGTTGATGGAAAAGTCCCGGTCCCCGATCACGTCGATCAGATGCTTGATATAAGTGGAACTGATGGAATTTCCTACAAAGTAAATCTCAGGCGTCTTTCTGACAGACTTGTCCACCACATTATAGAAGCTGTGGCGCAAAAACTCGATCGCGGCCCTCGCTCCCAGATAGGAGCCGCCGATACCGATCACCAGAAGCACCTCGGAATCGCCCTTGATCTTTTCCGCCGCTTTCTTGATCCTGTCAAACTCCTCCTTGTCGTAGTTCACGGGAAGGTCGATCCAGCCCAGAAAATCGTTGCCGGCTCCGGACTTGCTCACCAGAACCTCTTTGGCGTCAAGCGCCAGCTTCTTCATGGACTCCACCTCGTTCTCGCCGATGAAAGCCGCCGCCTTGGAATAGTCAAACGTTACTTTGCTCATGTTGTCCTCCTTTATATGATATTTATTTTGGTTTTACTTCTTCTTCGATCAGATCAATGATCGTCCCGATCGCATCCCGCTGACTGCTCTTTTTCATCGCGTCAATGTAGGTAAAGCGGTTAAAATACAGTTCCTGAATCTTTTCAAGGAACAGCTTATTAGTCAGGTCGTCCTCGTCCACCACGATGCTGAAACCCTGAGATTCAAAAGATTTTGCATTTGCAAGCTGATCGCCCCTGCTGCTGGACGAGGGCAGCGGAATCAGGATGTTGGGTTTCTTGAGCGCTAATATCTCGCTGATCGCGTTAGCGCCGGCTCTGGAAATCACAATATCTGCCATCGCAAAGATATCCTTCATCTCTGACTTCACATATTCAAACTGCTTGTAGCCCTGCGTGGTGAGCAGAAGATTATCCACCTTTTCTTTCCCGCACAGATGTACCACCTGAAAATCCTTCAAAAGCTCCGGCAGCACATCCCTGACTGCCTGATTGATCGCGGCGGAACCGAGACTTCCGCCCACTACCATAATAACAGGTTTCGAATGATCGAATCCGCACAAACGATAAGCCGCTTCTTTATCTCCCATAGACAGTTCTTTCCGAATCGGCGAACCTGTCAGCACCGCCTTCGCTGCAGGAAGCTGGCTGAACGTCTCCGGAAAGTTGCAGCAGACCTTCTTCGCTACCGGGATGCAGAGTTTATTGGCCAGTCCGGGCGTCATATCCGACTCGTGAATAATACAGGGAATACCCAGCGACGCTGCAGCGCGCACCACGGGTACGCTGACAAACCCGCCTTTGGAGAAAAGCACATCCGGCTTAATCTCCTTGAGATAACGCTTGGCCTCCCGTACTCCCTTGAGCACACGAAAAGGATCGGAAAAATTTTTCGGATCGAAATACCGTCGGAATTTTCCCGTCGCAATACCGTAGTAAGGAATATCAAAATCCTCGATCAGCTTTTTCTCAATACCGTCATAAGATCCCATATATACGATCTCATACTCTAATTCCCGCAATTTGGGGATCAGAGCCATGTTCGGCGTCACATGGCCGGCTGTCCCGCCGCCCGTCAAAACAATCTTTTTTCCCATAACGTATGCCTTCCTTTATCAGTCAAATTTTGATTCCGCTTTTGTCAGTGCTCCAACATCTCCTCAAGCGCGCAGGCCAATTGATCCGGACAGGAAGTGTTCTTAAAGCCGCACTTGATACCCCGCAGTCTGCTGATCGCATCCTCCGCCTTCATGCCGACGACCAGTCTGGAAATGCCCTGCGTGTTGCCGTTACAGCCGCCTGTAAACTTAACGGACGTGATGATGCCTTCCTCCACTTCTACATCGATCGCGTTGGAGCATACGCCCTTTGGTTGGTAGATCATGTTAGTTCCTCCCCTATTTCTGTAGCTTATTTATTTATTATATCTCAACAACTAACATAACGCAAAACGTTTTTATCGCAAAATCTGTCGATGCCTTAAACCTTTTTTTCGGGGTAAAATCTAATATAATATAACTATACTCTCTGAAATCAGTATGTTCTTTTATAAACGGAGGTAACCATGCTTGCGCTTTTTTTTCGCCATAAAAATTTTATGTTCGCTATCCTTGCACTGCTCTTATGCAGTATTTTATGCCAGATTTTGATCGGTGTGCTATACCGCCGCCTGATCCGGGAGACGGAAAATATGTCCGCCACAAAAAATAAGTCCCTGCAAAAGCTGAAACTGAAATTTACCAGCTGCAGGCAGCTCCACGAAACAATCCCCAATGTGGGCGTTTTTGTGGACAAATACATAAACCAGTTAAACATCGGCCGCTTTCCGGTCTCCTTTTTTCGACACCTTTCAGGGCAGCTTACGCTCCTGTCCGTACTGGTGGCTGGTATCGGCGCCTGCCTTGCGATCATCCGGGGCGAAAGTTTTCTTTCGATCGCACCCTTCTACCTGATCAGCTTTTTGGGGCTGTATCTTTACTTCGCCGTCTCCTCTTTGACGGATATTCCCGGAAAGATGGGGATGCTGCGCACAAATTTAGTTGATTATCTGGAAAATCATTTGTCGGGGCGATTGGAACAGACAAAACTCGATATGCGTCTGGTCGGCATGGAAGATGACGCCGCGGACAAGCCTTCCACAGAAAAAGTGGAAAAAAGACAGACAGCCAAAACGACGGACATGCCGCAGGATGATGATTTTCGTATGCCCGGCGAACCGACACCCGAAACCCCTGTCTTTACCCCCTCCGAAGCCGAGGAACTGGAACTGCTATTGCGAGAATTTATGGCGTAACCTGCTTTTTCGTGACAATTCAGGACTGCCCATAAACCATAATCGTCGGTCCCACATAATACTCCTTTGGCGAACGCAAAAACAGGTCAAGATAGCCGATCCTGTACTTCCACTCGCCGCCGTAAGACAGGCCCTGCCACTTCTCCATAAGGGAAAAGGCAGCGGTCTTTTCTTCATAGAGCGCCTTCCTTTCCGGATACATATCTTTGCCTTGAAACAGCAGATAGTCTTTTTTCTGGGAAAAATATCCCGTGGCATACTCAACTTCAATGAAATACTCGTTTTCCGCAAGCGCATCCGGCAGCAGGGAAAGGTCCTCCCCGATGTCTATGATGCGATACCTTCCCTCCTCAGTCACCGGCGGATAATCGGTACAGTAGATCGTCGCCCCCGCAGGGATCTGTTCCGCTATGTAGGCTGCCGCATGATCGTACGTCAGATCGTAGCGGTAATTTGCCAGAACCGTAACACTATTGCAGAGTACAAGGACTGCTGCCAGCGTAAACGCCATGTATCCGCCGGCCCGCTTATCCAAATCGCCGCGCTGCCCGATTCTTCCGCCTACTCTCTGCTCCGATATCGCATCTTTGCCTTTCCTGCCTGCCGCCTTAAGCCATTTTCCGAAGACCGCTTCGATTTCCATCAGCCCGTAAGTCATGAACATGAGCGCAAACGGCAGCACAAGCGACAGATTCCTTCCAAGGACAATGCTGTACTTCGACAATAAAATGATAATACACACCGGCATCAGCGCAAGACTGACAAGCGTTCCCCATTCCTTCCTGCGAACGAAAAACGCAATCCCCAAAACCAGCAGAATCCCCCCGCAAAGCCCGTAGGAAGAAAGCGCAAACGCCTCAAAATAACCGAGAAACGACAGATTATGCTCGATGCCGGGATGCCCCCAGGCATAATGATTCAGATTATACAGGTTATCCCCGACAAACGTCTTAAAATGGAAAAAGAGCGAGTAATTGCAAAGTACAAAGGTGAGCGCCAGCACGATACAGTCCAGAAAAAACAGGTAATTGTTCCTGTGCCGTTTCCAGTATTTCTTACCGATGTGCAAAGACAGCCAGAACACCCCGAAGACCACGCCGTGATATTTCGCCGCCATCGCAAGTCCGATGCAGACCGCCATCAACGGATACCAGAGATAAACAGCCCGCTCCTCATCCTTCTCCTTCAAAATCAGACCGCCGAGCAGCAAAATACCGTTGGCCACCGCATAGAGCAAAGTGTCCGGCCCGGTGTAAAAAAGATAAGCATAGCTGTAGAGAGAAAAAACGGACAGCACAAAACCAAGATAAGCCCATTTTCGACTCCCCGTCAATATTTTAACGCTAAAATAAATGCAGATATTAGACAAAAGGGCCGTGCCGCAGACCACATACCGCAGAAGGATCACCGTATCCACTCTGCGAAGGACCTTGCCCAGAATCCGCGCCCCCAAGGCCGCATAATAGAAAGTCAGGTGGGGATAGCGGAAAAAATCAAGCACCTAGATATCCCCCGCATAAAGATGCTGGCCCAGCAGTTCATAGATACAGCCCAAAGACAACTGCTCGTCCACATTCGGATAAAGCGGCAGCTCAAACCGCCAATGCCTGCAAAATAAAAGCATCCCCGCAAACAGCGTAAGTGCGACAGCCGCTGCCATCCCTATCTTTTTTTGCCATTCTTTTTCTAACCGAAACCTTTTTCTTTCGTTCAATATCCTTACATCCAATCTTTGATATGATAGCTTTTCGTACAGATCGCATCGAATATAATGCCCTGCTCCTTGAGATACGCCTTATATTCGGGTAGCTTTTCCTCCTGTCCTTCCAATTCCGGAGAGACGAAGCAAAGCTTATACCCAAGCGCCTTTAACTCCCGATAACTCTCCCTGTCAATGGGCACTTTCGTAAAGCAGTCCACCCAGACCCACTCTGCCCGTCCCGCCATATTGCGGATCGTGTCAAGCCCTTCCAGCTCACTGAACCGAAGCGCCACCTCTTTCACGCCCATGTCCGTCAGAAGCTTTATCATGGGGAAGGAAGAATCGAGGAAAAAATATTTTTTGATCTGATATTTTTTCATAAGCGCCAGCGCCTCATGTTCGATGCGCTCGCTCTTGATATTTAATATCATCGTGCCGTGACGGTAAGCTTTGCAGTAGTCCTCAAAGTCCTGCCCCGGCTCAAACGGATTGTGACAGATATAAATCCTCCCGTTCAGATCGTCCCGCAGGTCCAGCTCCACGCCATATTCCGTGGGCAGCTGCGCAAGTTCCTCTATTGTGTTGATCCTGTGCGCGATATATTCTGTATCCATCTTTTTTCTCCTTTTACAGACTTTTTTTAAGCTTTACACTAAACTCCATCGTCCTCTTGATAAATTTCCACTTCGCTAAAAGCCCCGTATTCCACTTAGAGCTCCCATGCACCCGTTCGGGAAATTCCACCGCAAAACGCACCACTTTAAGCCCCTTCTTTTTTGCCATATACAGGGCGTAAAGGTCCAGCGCAAAGTCGTGGGGCGGATTCTCCCAGCCCTCATAAAATATCTTCGGAAAAATATTGGGCTGGGCATTGATATCGTAAAGTTTTTCCCCCAGATAACAGGTCTCAAACACACTCATACCCGCCGTAAAAAATACGTCAAAAAGCGGCCTGCCCTTGCGGTTGCCTTTGACGAACACAAGCCCCTTCTCCTGCTCAATGATAGCAAGCGCTTTTAAAACATCGGCGGGATCGGTCTGCATATCCGCATGCGTCCAGCCAATGTACTCCCCCCGGCACTCGTTAAGCCCCTGCAGGATCCCGTAGCCGTACCCCTGATTGACAGGCACTTTTACGGTCCTCGCAAAGGGATAACGGGGCAGAAATTCGGCAAGTACCGCCGCGCTGCCGTCGGTAGAGCCATTATCCACCAAAACGACCTCTACCTCTTCGTCTTTGATAACATCGTTAAACCGTTCTAAAATCAACGGGATATTTTCTTCCTCATTATAGCACGGCACTACGATCGAAAGCTTCATGTATGCTTCTCCCTTCTTTTCGCAATCGCTGTTTACGGCAAAGCCAGAATGGGCGCAAGCAAAGCGTAAAGTTCCTCATGGTTGGCCACCGTTTTAAATTCAATATCCTCGCTCCCCGCAGGGGCTTCCTTCCCTTCGGGATTAAACCAGATCGCCTGCATCCCCGCCGCCGCCGCGCCCATTACATCCTTCTCAAAACTGTCGCCCACAAAGCATACCTCTTTCGGATATAAACGCAGCTTTTCAAGACACATCTCAAATATTTTCGGAGAAGGCTTTTCCGCCCCCGCTTCCTCACTTGTCACCAGACAGTCCACATCATCCGTCAGCCGCAGCGCCCTTAACTTCCTGTGCTGAATTTGCGCTAAAAGGTCTGTACAGACCGCCACCCGCACATACTTGTCATGCAGCGCGTCCATAAGCTTATCGACCCCCGGATAAGGCGTCATTTTATTTAAGAATACGCCCCAGTAGATTTCGTACATATCAAGCGCCAGATATAAGGGCCTGATATCCAGATATTCCAGCGTCTTCTGAAAATACAGCATACGGCTATGGGAAGCCGCCGTCTCCCCCAGATTTTTCTTAGTCGCTATTCTGGCTCTCCTAAAGGCCTCCTCGCTCTGTTCTGCGCTCACACCCAGCCTCTCTATCACAAGCTCCTGCACCCGCTTGAATGCTTCTGTGTGAAGCGTATGATAATCATACAGCGTATCATCCAGATCAAAAATCACTGCCCTTATCATTTGTTTCCCCCCTTATTATCCTTTCTCTTTTCTGTCCTATCATGATACTCCCGTTTTTACCGGCTCAATCCCTTT
Source organism: Lachnospiraceae bacterium UBA7196 (assembly GCA_002490835.1). GTDB lineage: Bacteria > Bacillota > Clostridia > Lachnospirales > Lachnospiraceae > UBA3282. Next base: position 107,131 of record DKUU01000025.1, read on the forward strand.
TCATGATCTCACTGATCACCAAAAGCAGCATGAGCTGTACCAACCCGTTTACGCCATCCTCCCAGACCGCACGGCCGCCCGTCAGATCCTCGATCTGGGGAATCGCCGCCGCCGCAAGCTTCGCCCACAGCCTTCCGTTCCTTGCGATCTCCTCTCCGTTAAAAGTGACTTTCTGGTGCAGAGGATCGTCGTAAGACAGCACGCCCTTCACGTCGCGGTCCTGCATCAGCGAAAGCAGCGGTTCCACATTGATGCCCACATCGATCACAAATTCCACGCTCAGACTGATCTCCGAAACCCGGCCGGCTTTCTCCGGTCTGGCAACGAGCGTTCTATCAAAATACCGTATCACCAGATCCGCATACTGCCGCTGGGGATGAATGTACTTTTCGGCATCCTTCCGCCTTGCGCGAATCTGCTCTAAAACAGCCGCCCGCGCATGTCCCCTGTCGCCCTGATCCCTGCAAAGCTTCCAGTGGCAGCGCAACGCCTCGTCGGTATCCAGATACACCTTCATGTCAAGCACCTGACGCATCTGCGGCAGATACAGGGAATGCAGACCGCATAAAACTACATAAGGCTTAGGCACTAATCTGCGCTTCTTGGTAAAAGTACCCGTCTCATGGTCATAATCCACACGGTTTACCGTGTTATTTCCGCGCAGCACCTGTAGATCGGACGCCTGTCTGTAAAGGTGATTCGCCTGTGGATTCAAATGGGTCATCTCTTCCCAGTTATGATCCCCCCGCTCCCATTTATGGTCGCCGTCTCCCTCCACGGAAAGCATCCGCTCCTTGGATAACAGGGCCTCTAAAATCTCCAAAAGCCGGGTTTTGCCCGCACCGCTGTCACCCGCAATACCAATCGTAAAAGGACGGCTTCTCCTGCGGTAATAGGAATTGCTTCCCACGCCATAGAGATACATACTGACCACCAGAATCAAAAATACGCCCACCATCAAAGAAAAAACGATATCTTTGAGGTTTTTGTCCATAAGCTTTATCGTTTGCAAATTTATTCCTAAGAAATAAAGATCCACGAACTGCGTCTGGTGAAAAAAGACGTAGTAGAGCAGATACAAAAGATTAAAACCGCCGTAAACAAGCACCATCTTACCGCGATTTTCCCTAAGCCTTGCCAGATACAGCATGAAAAAAGGTACGACCCAGATAAACCATGCAGGCATCGCCGGCACAAGGGCCACAAACACCGAAAAAAGCAGCCCCGTCATGCTGATCAGCAGATCGCCGTTCATCTGATTGACCTGAAAGGCCTGAAAATAAAGGAAAAGCAGCGCCAGCACCGTAAGGAGCAAATGCGCGCTCCCATAGTCAAGGTAGACCCTGTTGATCACCTGCTGCTCTTTGTTTAAGAGAACCATATTGATAAATCCGGTCCCCCAGAAAGGAAGCGTCACCAACGCTGTAAAAAGGACCGGCAGCCCTGTCATATACACAGCCTTTTGCCAACCCTTTTTCTTGTAAAGATAGAGATAAAAGAGCGGCAGCGCCGCCGCAATATGCAGCTTAGAAGAAAGCGCCAGCGAAAGAAACAGGATGAACCGCCACTCGCAGGCCGTCTCCCTCTTCGCCGCCCAGCCCATCTGCGTTAAATAGTAAATCGCGCCCACCAAAAACACGGTCGGGATAAGGTCGAGCTGTCCGTGCATATAGGAAGCATAAAGAATGATGGGCGACAAAAAGTACAATACCAGAATATATTTTCTTTTATCTCTGGAAAGGTGAAGCAGAAAATACAGCCCCAGAAGATCCACAAAGAGAATCGGCAGCTTAAAAATGAGATTCCGGAAAAATAGCGGCATTCCCCCAAAGAGGGTAACGAAAACACCACCGATACATTCGATCAGGAGCATGACCGGCGGGTAAGGAAAGGAAGGTAACAGCGCATTGTCATAGTAGACCTGATAAGGATTTTCCCCGCCGAGAAAACACTTAACAAAGGGAATAAACATCATATCCTGATAATCCGAAGAAAAAAGCCCCATCAGAAGTAACTTAAACAACACTCCCACAAGAATGGAAGCCCGCAAATATTTCTGATAGTTTTTCTCCATGTCGAGCCTGTACCACATTTCTCAGCCCATATCTCCCTTTAACGGTCCGTTCGACCACTTTTTATTACAGTCTTTCCTTCTCAAAAGCCAAAAAGCCCTTGAAATAAGCGTACGTCTTCTGGTACCCCTCATAATCCGCGGGCGTTCCCCAGCCTACGTAACGATCGATATCAAAAATCTTCGCCCGATACCCTAAGTCTAACACATGTTTGACTGTCTGGTCTACATAAAATTCTCCGTTGACCCTGTCATTTTCCCGGATCATCTTTTCTGTCGCTTCCAAAAAGACCTTTGCCTTCCGGAACCAGAAAGTAGCCACCACGGCCGGGTCCTCCATCGGCGTGTCGGAGATCGCCTTTTTGATAGACGTGCCTGTGACGTTTCCTTCCTCATCGGTAAGCATCCAGCCGTAGGCATTGGGATTCTGCAAGACAGCCTCGTTGTGCCGGTAGGTAAAGACGATACAGTCACATTCTGCCTCGGTTTTTATAAACGTTTTTTCGTCTATATCCATTCCGTTATCGCAGCCCGCGATCAACAGCGGCTCCTCCGGATCCAGATAAGATTCCGCCAGCATACAGGTGCAGGCCTGCCCTTCCGTAAGCTTCTCAACCGTGATAAACTGCGCTTTCGGATAATAAGCCCTGATAGCGTCCTCCACACCGTCTTCTTTGTGGAAAGTACGGTCCACATAGATCACGTTGCTGCCATCCGCTGCCAAACCGGGCAGGTCTTTCGTCGCGCAGACCACCATCGGCTTTTCCGTGCCGTCCCATCTATCGATCGTGGGGATCGCCGGCTTATGTACGCGGTATCCCGCATCCGCAAAACGCTGCCCCGCGCCCGCCATGGGAATTAAAACCTTGCCGGTAGCCGCCGCATGCCTGCTCTCATCCCCTTTAACTGCTGCGCCTGTCGTTTTACCGTCCTTTTCATTACGCACCACCAAATCCGTCCAATACACAAATTCCCCCAAATCCTCGGGCGTTCCCCACTGGCAAAAGTAAGTGACATTGGTGGGAATCCACACTTTTAACCCGTCCCGCACCATGAAATTATAAGGGAGACTTGCGTAAAACTCGCCATTGATAGCGCACTCCTCATGCTCTGTCAAAATCCGGCAGTATTTCTCCATGATCCCGCCATCCTTAAAATAGTAGACGCCGGGGGAATGCTTGGCCTGTGTCTTGTCCTTCTCAAAGGAATACTTCTCCCGAATCTCCACCAGATCATCATTTTCATCCGTCAGGCAGGAAGCGTAGAAATTCTTCGCCGGCAATAAATTCGGATGAAATCCCGTATAGCACGGCACCGCACCGTCACAGTCCCGCTCTCTTGCTTCCTTTGCGAATGCGGCATAATCCCAGCTCATATAAAAGTCGCAGTAATTGATGATAACGCCGTCTTCTTTGCGAAACTGCGCCGCGCTGCCGCTCTCGATCCGCACGCCATCTGCGTCCGCTTTTTTCCCGCTGCCGCAGCCATCTGTCTTTTGTGCCTGCACCTCTATCCCGTCGCCTTTCGCCGTACTCAGCGCACGATAAGCCCGCAGCACATCCCAGACCGGACCCTTTTTCACCCAATCCTCGATGGACACGATCACCGCGTCCGGCGCGAGCGCAAGCAGCTTCTCTTTCATGGAAGGGTCTTTTTGCAGATGCTCCCCGCGGCACACAAAAATAAACTGCACATCCGCCGGATACATTCCTTTCACGATCCATTCGATGATCGGTTTCCCCATCACCGGAATAAAGGGTTTCAATTCCTGATAGCCCGCCGCCACAAAGCGGGAACCATAGCCTGTCATGGGTATGATTATATTCATATCATCAATCCTTTCTATCGACATATTTCTTTGCAAATTTTTTCATTCGTCCTGCTACAGCTTTCTGCGGTATTTCTCCGCGTCCCAGTTTAACAGCTCGTCCTGCTGCCCTTCGCTCAGATAATTCATCCCGCAGGAAAGATTCGCCGCCTGCACCTTGGCCGCAAAACTCATGACATTTTCAATCTCCTGCGCCTTCTTCACGCTCTCCGCCAGTATGTAAAAACGCCCCCGATAGCAGACCATCGCCGGGATCCCGTTTTTCTCTATAAATGATATCACATCTTCCCTTGTAAAATCATCCGCCAAAAAGAGCGGCTTTTTCGCCCCGTAGACGATGCAGTCCGGACAGAACGCGTGATTCCACGTTTCCTCTTTTAGCACCGCCTTTGTTTCTCCCTCACAAATCATTTCTCCTTCGCCGGTCAGGGCACTGTTTTCTGATAAATAGACAATCTTATCCTCCAGTCCGGGGATTTCACAAAAAGCTCTCCAGAGTTTTGTCGCGTTCGGGTATGCCTCATAGGGAACCTGCAGACAGGCCGCGATCTTTCGCAGTACCTCTTCGGTCCCTTCGATCACTTGCTCCGCCGAATCGCCGCTTATAACCAGCCCGTGATTGGCCAGAAAAATAACAGACCCGTCCGCTCCCTGCGCCTGTTTTTTGCAAAACTCCTGATAATACGCCTCCGCCAGCGCCGCGCCGGGCTTTCTGTAAGGGACAAACACCGCCTCCGGAAACAGGGTGCGCAGCGCGTCCATACCTCCCGCCCTTGCCGTCAGGATATTCACTAACGTGGGGTGGGAATGCAGCGTATACTTCCCCGTCACCGCATGAAGAAATGTCTCGATGGACGCGCGGCCGCCTTCGATCTGCGCCTTTGCCAGCAGCGCCTTTCCCGCTTCCTCCGTCAGCACCGATTCCCCATCCGTTTTGACATTTTCCTGAAAATAATCCAAGATCAGGCGGTAATCTACCTTAGAATATCCGCTTTCTTCATTGACATCCGCAAGCTGGATACCGGAGCTTTTCACCAACATGATATGGTCGTCCGGCTTCATGGACGTGTTGCCGCCCCCGGCCTGCGCTAGGTCGTTTCGCATTCCTGCGTATTTCGAAATTTGAATAAAGTCCTGCATCATTACCTCCATGTCAGAGCAGTTTACTGCCCTCTGTTTATTCCACTGTATTTCTATTTTATATCAATCTCGGAAAGATTCAAATACAAATCTTTAAAAATGACCGATCTTCGCGCGGCTTAAAAAGTAAGGCCGCAGAATGTTGCTTCCGCGGCCCTGCCTGTATTTCATCTGTTTTGTCGCGCCATACGATTCAGCGATCGTTTATGGAAAACCGGGGCGAATGAATTTTACTATTGCGCCTCTTCTTCCACGCATACATAACATGAGATTTTGTCGTTAAGGCTATAATGTCCGACAGCAATATAAACCGTCTCGCCTGCCGATAAACTTAATGTCTTTGAAAAGTTTGAATTTCCTCCACCATCATCATCATAACCGTATCCCACATCCGTTTTATGGGATTCCGCACTCAGCGTATCCTTTGTGGCATTGTTTCCCACCGTCTGATTCTTGAAAAACCACGCACCCGGATCTCCGATGCTGCGTGTAGAGTAGAAAGTATACTTCCCATCTTTCGGCGCCGTAAATGTGACCCACTGATACTTTCCGCTCTCAACGCTTACATAATCAAGAATCTGCATAGCCTTTTCTTTCGTGACAGTGATCGTTGTTGTCTCCGAATTGCCCGTGTCCGCCTTTAGGTACGCGATGTCGCCTTTCTTGACAACATGAGATGTTGCGCTGACAGAGGCCTTCCATGCGCTCCTGCCATAGCAGGTAACACTCCCATTTGAAGAGGTAAATTGGTACTCTCCGTCCTCCTCCGCCCGGAAAGTCAGAAAAATTGACTTATTCGCGCTGTCAGTTAAGGTATTCTCGCCGGCTTGCAACTCCGCCGCCGGCTCGCATGCTACCTTGATCTTGCCGGTCTCGCCTTCAAGTCTGGTCTCTCCCTTATTCTCGACCCTGATGATAAAATCGGCTTTTTCCCCCAACAGCCTCGAGGACATACTTGGCAGATTATTATCGTTAGGAGAACGTAAACCATCATAAAAATTTCGAACCCTTGCATCTGTCGGTATCGTAAAGGTATAAGTGCCCGCTTTATCGGCCTGATAGGTATACCATTTACTTTCACCCGGCTCGAGGGTCAACGGAATCTCCGTACCGGACACTTTCTCCGGGGCTACCTTCGAGATAGTAATCTTAGCGGTCACAGCCTCCGTACCGGAAGGTACCACCACGCAGGAATACAGCACCGCACTGCCATCATATACCGATTGCAAGAATACATCCCCAACCTGAAGTTCCTTCTCTCCCAGTTTCTCCCAAACGCTTCCTTCGCTGCGTGCGACGGTATACCAATAATCTTCGGGCGCATTAAATTCCACAAGGCCGACTCTGCCCGCCTCAACAGGAACACTGTTCTCACCCACTTTCAGACGAACGGGCTCCTCCGTCAATTCTTTCGCCGTTACCTTTATTTTCGCGGCCTCCGCATCCCTATTGGTGAGTCTAAACTCATACCGTCCATCGTTTTTATTCAGACGGGATACAAAATAACTCCCGTCAGAAGCCTCATAACAGACGCCGCTTTCCCCGCCCAAATCACCGTCAATAGAAAGGTTCTTCGCCCCGCTCACCGCAAAGTCGTAGTAAGCGTCTTTAAAAAGATCAAGTACAAAATCTGCCTTCTCACCCTGCGCAAGCGTAATCTCCGCCGACGGCGCACCCAGTGTCAGTTGGGTGATCACATCCTGCGTAACGGTAAGCTTTCCGGTGCTTTGCACCTTGATCAGAATCTCCTGATCCTTCTCAAGGGTCATGCCGCTCGTCCAGAGGTCATTATTTTTAACCGGAATGTATTTCAAACAATCAGGAGCAAACGAACCGCCCTCGCCCGCGGCAAGAGCAACCTCATATCTCGCATAGGCAGGCGCTCTAAAGACGTAGTACTTCACACCGTCTTTCACATCGTCCGCCGTCACGTCTTTTGTTACTTCCGTCTTTCCGGCTTCGATCGTCAGCGTATTATCGGCAGTTTTCAGGGACGCAGGCTTAGCAAGCGTCACATCGACACCCGCCTCCGCAATGGTGCTGTCCGCTGTTACATGCGCGTAAAGTTTCTGACCCTTTGGCAGATAAAGCGTCGGAGAGGAGAATTTGCTACCTCTCGATCCGTCCTCATTCCTCTCATACCAGTTAACCAAAACACTGCTCTTATCCTGACCGGCGCCAACCGCATAGTCAAACACATATCTGTCATCCGCCGGTAACGTGTAAGTAAACCACTGGGGCTCCTCCTCCTTTTTGACCTGAAATACCGCTTCCGAAAGCGCCGCTGCGGTTATGGGTTTGATCGTAATCTTAACCGCCGCGCTGACTGCGGTCACGCCTTCCGCCGCCTCCGTCACATTGCTTGCGGTAATGCTGACAATATGATCGGTTTTCGCTGCTGTCCAGCCTGCGATCTCGCTGCTCTTTTTCCCTTTTCCAAAGGCAGGAATGCTGAGACCATCCGAGAAAAGCGCTATTTTGGGTTCTGTCTGACCCTCCGCTGTCGCGGAAACATTCTCGGCGGTCACGACATACCCCAGTTCGCTTGCTTCCGGCGTTGTGAAGATATAGTCTTCCGATCCGTTTTTCGTAAAAGTGATCGTTTCGCCGTTTGTCAGGAACTTCTTCTCCTTCGCGGTCACCTGCAGACTGCCGCTCAGATCTTTAGCGTCGTCCGCCGTAACCTTGATAATATAGGTATCGTTATTATTTACAGTCAGACTTCCGCTAAGGGTATCATAACTGCCCGCAGCTAAATCTCCTGTCGTATATTGCAATGTTGGCGTACCAACATCTGTCCCCGGCGTCCACGTAATCGTATAATCGCCGGCTGTCGCCCTCTTGAAGATGTAATACCCTGTCTCCCCTTTGGGAACCGTGACCGCGTTATCGCCCTTGGCAAGCACAGTCGGAACGATCTCTTTTGCAAAGAGCGTAACGGTCGCCGTAACATTTTCCGCCACCTCGCCGTCCGCCGCGATCCTAAACACATAATCGCCTGCATCCAGTTTCGTCAGGACGGGGGTATCGCCAAGGCTGACTGTGCCGTTTGCAACCGTGTCAAGTACTTTATCAACCGTCGCAACCGTCACGCTCTGCGCTGTTGCCGTCTCCGGCGTCATCGTCACCTTTCTGCTAAACATATAGTAACCGCTCTTCTTAGCCGTAAACGTATGCCACTCCGCCTTATTTGCCGCCGTCAGTCCGGCCGTCGCCGGCGTCGTCACATCGAAGGTCTTCTGCCCCGCCGCCGTCTTTGTCAACGTCACCTTCGCATCCGCCGCGGCATCTGCCGTAACCTCAAGATAAATCTTATCGCCGGCATACAGGCTCTTCTTCCCGGTAAGATGCGGCGAGATCACGACGCCATTTTCTACCGTAAAGGAATTAGCGTTATTTTTAATCGCGCCAAGATCCGCCAGCCTTTTACTGCCATACACACTATCGTTTACATCCTTCGCGGTTCTGCCATAATACCACTTAATTTCATTTGCATTTACGTTTGTTGTACTAAGGCTGTACTTCGTCGCAGCCGTATCATTCGGGATGACAAAGTAGAACATCTGCGTCGTCGCCTTCGTCACCGTCTGCTCACCCACTGCCAAAGCAGCTTCCACCACCGGCGCGGCAGCCTGAACGGTCACGTCGATCTTGCTCGCGTCGTCAACGATCGCATCCATCTCGGAGGACAGCGCCTGAATCACGATTACGATCGTCTCGCCGCTCTGCATAAACAGCCTCTTCGTTCCCTCATCCGCTGCCTGCTGCGCGACATTTCCATCTGCATTCAGCGCCTTCGCCTTGCCGAAGTCCTCACTTACTACCATTCCTCCATCATCCACTCTCGTGCCATCCTGCAAAGTGAGCGTTACGTCAAGCTTACTGCCCGGACTGTAAGTAAAGACATACTCGCCTGTAGCGGCTGCCGTGAACTTCACGTACTGTGCCGTATTCTTATTGTCCTTGGTGATCGACAGGGACACGCTGCCGCCCGCTGTCAGGGCCGTCTGTACATACTCTCTCTTAGTCACCCAAAGACTGCCGCCTGCAGGAACCTTGATAAAGATGTTCTCGCCAGCCTTCATGCTCTTCCGGTAACTATATATGCCGTCTCTCTCGCTGTTACTAGGATCTACTGATTGGCCATTTTGCTCAAAACCTAATTCTTTATTGCTGTTGAACCTATATTCATTATCTTCCGGCGCGGTAAAGGAAATCCACGTCTCCTTTTCTACCCGCAGAGGCTTCTCCTGCGTGTAGGAGGTCGTAAGCTTCGTGAAATCGGTCCAACTGCTGACGCTCAACGTAAAGCCGTAGGACTGATTTACGATTCTAAAGTAGATCGTCTGCCCCTCTTCAAGGCGAAGCGTTCTGTTATTCCCGGTACCCGTAGATATATCGCCTGCTTCCGACCCGCTGCTGTAGTAAATTTTATAGTTTCTATCGCTACTGTTATTACCGTTCTTGCAGTTAAATGTATACTCGCCGTAAGAAGGCGCCGTAAACTTCACCCATGTCCTGCCCCTTGTTTCAATATCACTCAAATAATCCTCCGACGTAACATGAACGGGATTTGACACGGTCAGCACTTCCGTTCTGCCCTCATAATAGGGATCAACCGTAACGATAAAGTCATCGTAGAAATCGTTGCCGCCGTTCTCATAATCGCCGCCGTAACCGTTTGCCTTCCCTACGGCTTTAACAGCGATATGGTATCTGGCGACCGTCTTTTTGGTCACCTTGGAGGTTACCGTGATCGTCGTCTTACCCTGCTGCAATGCCTTCAGCGTGGCTGTGAAGGAACCCTGATTCGCCTTAATGGACGCCACCTTCGCATTGCTGCTCTTCCACGTCAGCGTATCCGTTCCTCTCAACTGCGCAATCCCGCCATTGACGCCGGCTCTCACCGTATAGGTATTACCGGAAGTGAGATAAGTCAAATTGCTCCCATTAAACGTAAGAACAACCTCACGGAAAGTCTGCTCGGGATTTCTGACATCTCCGTTTGCATATGACGCCGGAATATTGGTGGTCTTCGCCTTGGCGCTCGCCGGCTTCGCCGCGCGCTCGCCCTCATATACCGGCGTTACGGATACCGTGTAGGAGGAAAGCCGCATCAGTTTCTCCGTATTAACGGTATACGCATAGGTCTTATTCTTCTCAAAGTATACAAAATCTACATTTGACAGTTTATTAGTAATATTCCTTAAGTCTATCCGGCTTAAGTTCGCCCGCTGTAAATTCGTCAGAGCATTCGGCAGCCACTTCGGCACCTCCGTGTTGGGATACCATACTGACAGATCGGCGGGAACCACCGCCATCTGGGCACTGTTCCTGTATACCAGCCTCTTGTAGACAACACTGCCTCTCGCGTCCTTCACCTCGATGTCGAACGCTTCCGGATGACCGGGATGCGTAAAGTTGATCGTGATCGCTTTATCATCCGTGTATACAGCCTTCAAACCCTTCACCAGATCAAGCTTCACTGTCTGCAGCGCGATGGTATATTCCTCCGTCTTCCCGCCGCGCTCTCCATCCTTCCACAGCCTATCCGTAAATTTCAGACTGCACTTCGCATTTTCTTTCTTTGCAATGATAATATATTCACCCTTACGGAGCGTTCCGTCGATTGACGAATGCGTTTCCCCGTTTGTTTTTGCCTGATAAATCGCATATCCCGCTTCTTCGATATCGGCCCGGTTTGTAATTTCCATATCTGACGACCAGTAATTAGGTACTTTCGTCTTACCCTTCTTATACTCAATATAATCTCTCAGTCTGATCGCGTCGCCGACCTTCATCGCCTTAGGCTTCTTCGTGATGATCGTATCGGGTCTTGCCGTGATCGTAAGTGTGCAAGATTCCTTCTTCGCATAATCTCTGCCGGCAAAACTGTCGCTTACTGCCGCATAAACGTTTACCGTTAATTCGCCGTCCAAATCGACGCCCTTAAAGGTCAATTTGCCCTTATTACTAATCGTAACAAACTTGGACGGATTTAACAGTTTACGATTACTGTCAAACTTCGCATCTTCATCATCCGTCACATAGTAAGTCAGCTTCGGCTCCAGATAGGTGTTTGTATAATAACCCTTGCTGACTTTATCGAGGGTTTCCGCTGCTTTCAGGGGAAGCCGCAGCCATAAGGTGTCATCGGCATCCGCCGTCTGGTTTGCCGGTTTCTCTTTGAAATATCCGTCCACCACCAACTGCGCAGACTTATCCGCCAGTTCTACCATATAATGTCTGCTGCTCTTGCTGGGCTTATCTTTTTGCGCCTCATTATAATATCTGACCGGATTGGCCTTAGTCTTCTCCCCGTCCACTACTTCAAAGTACGGCATCAAACGCTGTACCTGTGACTTTGTGGTCTCAAACGTCTTTATGCTTCCGGCTGCGGATTCCGTCGTCCTCGTGCCGTCCGCCAGCGTTCTCACCGCGCTCACGTTCCTGACATAGACGGCATAGAAACCCTTCTCCAGACCGCTGACTGTCTGCCTGCAAAGCTTCAACTTCTCGACGTAACCTCTCGTTCCGGAAAAATACATGGGCGCAACTGCAAATTCATCCTGCCACTGCCCGTTCTTCATCTTGCCGATCGCTGTTTCGAAGTCAGCCGCCTTATACCTGCCTGCCGCTTTCTTGTCGGCAAATTTCTTCACATAGATTTCTCCGCGGTAGCCGTCATCTACCTTCGTAAATTGCACTTCCACCGACGTATCCTGCGGAATCACTTTTTTAATAACGGGCGCCGTCACTTCCGAGATCGTAACCTTCGTCTTGGCAATTTTTACGCCCTTGCCCGTAATCTCCTCATACGTCTTTCCATCCGCCGCAAGGCGCACCGGATAAGCTTCAATATCCACCTTCACGGGTTTTTTATTTTCCGTTGCGAGCGCGGTAAGCAAACCCGTTTCCGGATTAATGCTCGCGTATTTATTACTTGTCGCGCCGTCTTTCAGGCGGTAATGGATCCTGATCACATCGCCAAGCTGCGCCTTCGTCATCTTAACGTCAAGCTGCTGCTCCTCGCCGATCGCCATCTTGGCCTGCACGCCGTTGAAAGCGATCGTCTTCGGCGCTACCGCCTCCTTTAGATTCGCCTCCAGCTGAACATTCGCCAGATCGAAACGGAAGGTATCCGTATAGCCGGTTTCCCATGTAATTTTAAAATCGGATATTGCCTTAATTTTACCGTCGTTTCCCTGTTCCACGGGGAAGAGGGCGGTGATGAAGTACCTCTTTATCCCATTGGCAGTCGCAGAATCATACCCTCCATAGGCCTTGAGCACATATCCGCCGGCCTCCCTGATGCTGTTCTCATATACAAAATTATTTTCTGCAAAGTCATAATTACTGGTAAATTCCGTACCAAACTCGGACGGAGACACAATATTCACCGCAATATAGTTTTTATCAAGCGGAATCTTTTTACCGGTAATCCGATCGATTGAGACATTCTCCCATGTGCTCCCGCCTGCGCTAACCATAAGCTGATAATCATCGTAGACAAACGGGATTCCTTCGCGCGGTTGAATCTGATATATGCCGTTCTCATCCTTTTGCGGATAGACGGAAACAAAACTTTCTGCTGCCGGCGTAGTATTACTGCCTTTGCCAAAAAACTTAGTGCCCCTTACATCCGCGTCTCCACGGCAGATCGTCGTCGGTTGCGCCGCCTTCATTGTCACATCGTAGGAGTACTGATACTGCGCCCCTAAGTTACGCTTTGTAAATTTGATGTCATACTTTTTGCCGAATCTGACGCGGTGATTCGTTATCGGCGACACCTTAATGTTATCCTCATAGTACTCTGTAGTAAATACGGACGTTCCGCCGCCCAGAATCGGATAACCGCCGCGGCAATCAATTTCCTGATTTGTAAGAGCATTCCACACGCTGCCTGTTTCCGCCCTTTCAAACAGCCATCTGTCATCTTCCTGATTGTCAGCCGTGCCGTCCGGAATCTTTTCTCCCTCGTTCACAGGCGCGGCAATGACATGCCAGTCCTCTACCATCTCGCCAAGCGCTTCGCCAGCCGTCACCTCAGGCTTCACGTCCGGCGCAATCGTGATCTTAAGGGGATTGATCGTCCACTCGTAGAATTTGCCGTCCGCGTCGGTAAGTTCCACCCAATTTATTTTACCCGTATTCTTGGGATCATACGGCGCGTAAACAGCCGTGCCGTCCGCCCCGTAATAGCCGTCGAAGCGCGCGACCAGCCTGTAAACACCGCCGAATCTTACCTCGTCAGCTCTTGTTATTACTTCAGCGTCATATGCTCCGACATTATTCCCCTCAAAATCCAGCCACTTCCATGCAACCTCTACGGTGCCGGCGCCGTCCGCGTATTCGTTGACCTTGAGTTTGTCTGCCGCAATCGCCGTGCCGTCCGTGTTCTTTAAGGTAACCAGCCCCTCAGGAAGCCCCGTACTGCGCACGCCGTCATAAGTCTTATCAACGATCTTGCTCCTGTCAACATCGATCTGTATTTTGGCCTCGCCAAACTGGATGTCGCCGAATCCGTCGCCAATCTTGATGTGCTGCTCGTATTCCTGAGTCTTCTCATTCCAGACCGCTGTATTTGCGGTCGTATAGTTGCTCCACTTCAGGGAATCCCCGGCCTTGTTCTTCACGGTTTTACCGTCTGTGTCAACAATTTCAGTTCTCCACGGTATGGAATCCCGGAGCCTGACTGCCGCCTTGTACACGTAATTACTCTTAAAGTTACCGGATGAAAGTTCCCATTCCGCGGTATTTGCACCGGCGCCATCCTTCTTCAGGTTCATTGCATCCCAGTGTACATAATCCGTCTGCCAGCCAAGCGGCTTCTCCAGATCGAGTTTGCTCTCATCGTTATCAGGCAGAAGATATACGCTGTAAGCCGTTCCCTGCGGCAAAAAGCTGTTATGCGGCTGATCGTATTCCGCATACTGCGTGTCCGCCAAAAACAGAAGTTCCTGCTGCCGGATCAGGAAATACGCATCGCCCTCGGCAGGCGCATTCGTCGGCACAAGTGCACTGTCTTTATAAGTGATATGCAGACGATACAGGCCCGCATCCTGCGGGATATCGGACGAAGACCAGCTACAGCCGCTCACTATCTCTTTTATCTTCTCCTCTTTGCGCGCGCCAAACGCCTCGTCCGTCTCGCCCTCTGTTTTTTCCATCGCGGCAAGTTCGCGGATACTTTCATAATAATCCTTTATCGAATAGCCCGATTTTTGCCATTGATAAGTAATATCCTCATGACTATCCTTGATATTTGCCGTAACGACCGCCTTTTTATAAGCCGCCCTGTCCGCAAACAGCGCCGCATCCATATCATAGATCGTCTGGGCGGGAGAATCCACCGTAAGGCCAGTGCCTTCCTTGTCTTTGCCTCGTCCTTCCTTGAAAGACTTAATGATCTCCTCTACATTGATCTCAGTCTTGACAACGTCTTTTATTTCCACCCGAAACATGTTGTCTTTATGATTCAGCGTTTCGTCGTCTGTTTTCACCCTATAATTCCGGTTCGCGGCGTCCGTCGCCTCTGTGATCGGCCGCTTACTCCTAATCTCGCCATCCTTATCATAGACAGCCTTATCGCCCGTAAATCTCACATAATAATCATAGTCCACCGTCTTGCCGTCGCCGGGTTCTATGCCTGCCGGCAGATTTATATCTCCGCCAGTAGAGATCGTTTCATAGGTTTTCGACCACTCCGCCGGCCAGTTCTGATCCTCGGCTTTCTTATACCTTTTGAAGCGCACGAGTTCAAACACAGGGCTATAATACTGCGTTACATTCGAATCATCATATGACACCCCGTAAAAATCTTTATTATGTTCGGGATCTTTATTCACCGGCGCATCGCTTTCAGCCGCAGGATCTACATCCGTGTTATAAAGCTTGGATTCCGCCTCCGCCAGCGCCTTTTTCAGACCGGCTCTGGTCATACCCGTGTTTAGTTCACCGATCCCGGTCGACCTCAAGGTCACGGAAACCGAATCGATCATAAATTTCAGCGGATCGCTGTGCGCGGGCTTATACAGTCCGTCCTCTCCCTCATAGACATATACAAGGTAGTAGTCGCCGACCTCTTTCGCCTTTACTTCCGCATTCTCTCCGGCAGCACTGTCAGCCGTCATCAACGTATACAGCGCGCCATCACTATGTACAAACTGCGTAATCCCGTCTTCCGAATTTCCGGGAAAATCAGTAATGTCCGTACTCTTAATTTCTTTTCCGTACCACTTCGCCACGGCCTTGTCCGCGCCGAGCGACTCTTCGGTCCCGTCTACATTCACCGCCTTCACCTCGGCGGTCACGCCATATTCCGTCGCAATCGCAGCAGCAGTATAAGAGCCTTCCGTACCTGCCGCATAGGTTTTCACCATTTCCCTGTCGGGGTTTTTCACTTCAACCTTTGTCTCTGCAAGACTGGCCGCAAAATGGAGCGGATATTCCCCGCCTGACGCCTCGTAGTTCTTCGCCGCCTCAGCATCCGCAAAGGTCACTTCCACTTTAACAAGATAATCCTTATTCTTACTAAAGACCGTATCTGTTGTCTCCGTCTCCTCGCCGGAGGCGTATACCTTAGCGACTACGGTGTACTGCACGGCGGTAAAGTCGCTGCCGCCATCCTGCAGTTTGCAGTCCGCAACCTTTTTCTGAAGATCCGCCACTTTACTGCCTGACTTTACATTCGAAAAAATTGCCGACAGATTTAATGTCAATTCCTTAGGTGTAATGTTAAAGTATACATCATACGCCGCCTTGCCGCAGACGCCTTCCTGCTCTCTCGTCTCCAGATGAACCGCATAGCTGCCTACATTCTGCGGTGTGCCAGTCATCGCCGCCTCGGCCACCGTACCGTCTTTCACCTCTCTCCACTCCGCAAGCAGGTAGTTCGTCTTAAGCTCATCGGTCTTCTCACCATTTACGATAATACTCGTTTTATCTATTACAATATCCAGAACATTACTGCTGCCGCTTTCGCTGTAAGGCATGGTATAGGTAAGACGGCTTTCGCTCTGAACACGCTCAAAACTACCGTATGCTGCCGCATCTTCCACGGTAATCTCCGTAGAAGTGACCGCCGCCTGTGTGTCAGCGCCTGACTCCGCCGGCGCTTCGGTCTGCGCATGATCCGCATCCTCTCCGGTTTGATTTCCGGAATCATCCTTCCCAGTGTCCGCAGATGCCGGTTCATCTGCTTTACTGCCAGACGCTTCTTCCGCCGGATCCGTTGTCGATTCAGCCGGCGTATCGGCCTCCTGCGTTACTGTGGATACCGCTGCATCCTCCGCTGCAAAAGCTGTCATCGGCACCGATTGGAATGCCATTGCCAGACTCAGCAAAAATGGCACGACCCGTCTCAAAAGGTTTTGTTTTAACATTCTCCCTGCTCCTCCCGTAAGCTGCAATTAACAGAATCTGTACACGGTATAAAAAGCGCAATTATACACATTACCATCGTACCCCCCCCCTATCAAATTGTCAACCTGTTTTCTTCTCAATTATGTAAAAAACGGCCGCTTGGCAACGACAATTAAGAGAACGTTTCGCGTTCTCCCTAAATGGTTTACACTGTCACACTATCTTAAATTAAGGTGAATAAACGACAGAACCTGCCTGTTGTGCGAATGCACGGATACGTCTTACGACGTAATAATTTCTGTTATGATCCATAAAATAATCTTTAGAAATCCTTCTTTTCGCATTTTTCATCGTTCTCAAAAATCGGTCTGTATGCGACTCTTTTTCCAAATACGATGATCTCCGCGATTCTGGGGATATCATGGTTATTCGCCTGCCTGATTACATATGTGTCTTTCATGAATTTTCATCCTCCAAATACCGATTCAGCAAAAAATCCTTATAATCGCCCAACTGAAACGCCTTCTTTGACTGCGCATCCCCATATTTTTTAACCAGTTCCTTCATCGTGACCTGTCTCGCCAGATTTAGTGCGGGAATATCTTCATCAACGATCCGCCTGATCAATTCCTCCTGCCTGTCCGTCTTCAAATTTCCTATCTTCCACTCATTTGTCATATGGGTAAAGTTAAAAAACACATCATAATTATTTGCAATCAGCAAAACGATACCTTTATCATTATGATGCATCTGGTGTGACGCATCCTCTTTCAATAATTCACAGCATTCCTTTTCCGTGAGAAGCGATCCATAATTTTCAAAATAGGGTATGATCTCCTGCGGGATATACTGTTTCTCGATCCATATTTCATACTGGTTACGATTTTCGCCATCGCATCCGCCGGTATGTACAAAAAACTTAAATTCTCCGCCAAACGCCTGACAGCGCTCCTGTAACTTTAATCGCTTACTCAGTTGTAATAATGCCACTACTTCTTCTTTATTTTCCTCATAAAGAAACGCCTGCCACCGCGGTACTATTTCATTTTCAATCAAAAGGTCTGTTGCCTGCAGCAGTTCCTGAAACGCCCCCGTCCTTCCGACATAAAAATCCGTCATTTTTTCCAATCCGAAAAAAGTAAGCTGAACAACTTTTACGCCGACTTCCTTTAAGAATTTCACATACTGCGAATCCCGTGTCAATCTCCAAAAACTTGCCAGCTCGTACCGTTCCGGCTTTTTACCGATTGACAGAGCAACATCCTTTAACCACCGCGCTTCATAATCATCACAAAAATCCGGTTCACGCAGCCAGCTGTAAAAACTGATCTCTTTAAAGTAGGGCTTAAAGTAATTTACGATCCACGCATCCGCATCATCTTCCATTTCCCGATTCGGCATATGCCCCAGCCAACAGTGTTTGCAACGATTGGGACAACCATACAGATCTACCCACAATGCAATGGATTTATCATTTATAAAGTCTGCCATTTTTGTAAGTTCTCCATCAGTCTCTTAATTTTTTACCAGCTTCAAAGATTCCTTTATAAACCTGTTTTGCAATTTTTATGAGAGCAATAATCCTCACCGTCTAAGCTGCAAAATTCTCTCATCAATTCTTCTTGTTACGCTATGAGTGTAGGCCGTAAAATATTTCAGCCAAAACCCGCGGGCCGTCGGATTGAAGCTTTCAAAGTCCACTCCCAGTCTGGTATAACCTTCTCTTTTCAGCACGTCAATAGCAAAGTTCAGCAAGTTTTGATATACGCCCCTGCCCCGATGCTGCGGCAGGCAGTATGCACCGTTGATATGTTGATAAGACGAATCCGTTGTGATAAATGTTTCTCCGGGAACCGAGATTTTCAAAAAAGCACATATTTGTCCGCTTTGCTCTGCCGCAAAGTACCGCCCTTCATCCTGCAGGGAAATTGCTGCAAATTCTTCCATTGTTTCCGGCTTGCGATTCATAAAGAAAGGGCTTTCGCAGTAATGTCGGTATAGCTCCAAATGCAGCGGGTAGACTGCTTCAAATTCAGCTTTTGGTAATTCGACAAAATTATAGCCCGAACACGGTCCGCAGTCAATCAACTCCATCGGACGAATCGCATCCAAACAGCGCAGACCAAAGCCATAATAAAAAAACTGCTTTTGAGACTCTTCATCATGGGCATATAAGCAGACGGCATGAGAGACGGCCCCTGCCTTGATCCATTTTTTTGCTGCCTCCTGATACATTGCGGCATAAATTTTAGAGCAGTTTTCAGAAACGGCTGCGTTGGCACCCATTGGAGAAAAAACGCCTCTCACATCCGTAGCGCGAAACACATTGTCAAATGGATCGCAACCGCACAAGAAGCCCACCATTTTCTCATTTTCAAAAGCGGCAACGCCTAATCCATTTCTGGCAAATTCTTTTATATCGGGAATATCGTACACCTGCGGTAAATCTTTTACAAATCGCCGCTCCTCATAATAATTTGCCAGAGCAAGCTCCGCTGCCTCTTTGATATGTTTTTCTTCAAAGTCTAAAATCTTCATTTATACCCCTTATTCTATGACCTCCCAATAACCGTTTTTATTGGCCCCATGCCGCAGGATTTTCCTTCATTTATTACGACATTTGTTTGATTATAGCATTTCTCATCTTTATTTACCATTAAAATACCACAGATGAAATCTCAATTAAAATTTCTATATTGCCGCGGCGTACAGTTATAAAAACGCTTAAAAGTTTTAGAAAAATTACTTGGGCTGTCAAAGCCGCATGCCGCCGCTGTCTCTGAAATACTTTCCGCAGGATTTTTTACCAGCATTTCAGCCCCCTGCATGATCCTGTATTTCAACAAATATTGAATCGGAGAAATT
The DNA here is from genome assembly GCA_002490835.1 of Lachnospiraceae bacterium UBA7196. Taxonomy (GTDB): domain Bacteria; phylum Bacillota; class Clostridia; order Lachnospirales; family Lachnospiraceae; genus UBA3282. The sequence continues at coordinate 126,399 of DKUU01000025.1, forward strand.
TGAATCGTTTTTTGAAAGCAGCGCAGGCATTCCCTTTCGCTAATGTCGGCCGCGCCGGCAATTTCCGACACAGTGATATCCCCGGTAAAATTTTTATGAATAAATGCAATCATTTTTCTGATCCGGAGATTATCCTGATTTAGCGGCATATCTTCTATATCCGCCTGCGGCTTCAACTCCCCGTATAAGAAAAGACAGATACGGGATAATTTTTCCCGCACAATAAATTCGTATCCGTAACTGTCTTTTGCCAGCGCTTCAAACGCACAGTCAAACCAGCGCGCCACATTCTCATGATCCCCCGCTTTTATAAAATATCCGTCAAACTGATTACAGGTCAGTATCGGCAGTATATATTTTTTTGCAAATACAAAATCCTCATTTCCTGTAATCAGTGTCGGACTAAAAACAAAGGACTGCAGATCGCATTCCACAATGGGCGCACCATAATGCAATACATTGGAATTGATGATCACGCCGTCTCCTTTTTGCAGAAGAAAGGATCTTGACGGTATTTTTATTTCCATCTGCCCGTTTTTTATAAAGACAATTTCCATTTCCTCATGCCAGTGCCATGGAATACTGTCTCCCTGCCTTTCCATATAATGGGAAGAATACCCCGCGCATGGAAATTCAAGGCTTCCATGCGGCTGCAGCTCCTTTGATTCCCTGTTTAAGTTTAATCCGCATTCTTGTAGTGCCATAATTTTCCCTTCCTGTTTGGCGGTTTTTTTATATTATACGGCTGAAAATGTATTGTATCAAGCACTGTTTGACGGTATTCTTTTGATAACAAAAGGCTTGGGAGGATAAAAGGTCTCAACAAAAACACTTCGGAATGGAGGTAACTATGTTTCAATTATTATTGGTTATCATTTATCTTGCTTTTATCAGTCTGGGGCTTCCCGACTCTTTACTGGGTTCCGCGTGGCCGACCATGTATCAGGAATTTTCCGTACCCGTATCCTACGCGGGCGGACTCTCTATGATCATCGCTGCCGGGACAATTATCTCCAGCCTGCAAAGCGACAGATTGACAAAAAGCTTCGGCACAGGAAAGGTTACCGCTGCCAGTGTATTAATGACTGCTGCCGCGCTGTTTGGATTTTCCGTCAGCCATTCTTACGCCGCCTTATGCCTGTGGGCAATCCCTTACGGACTCGGCGCTGGAAGCGTGGACGCTTCTTTAAATAACTATGTTGCGCTTCACTATGCCAGCAGACATATGAGCTGGCTCCACTGTATGTGGGGCGTTGGCGCTTCGCTCGGTCCGTACATCATGGGTTTCGCGCTCTCCGGCGGGCAGGGTTGGAATATGGGTTACCGCTACATTGCCATTTTGCAGATTGTATTGACCGCTATTCTGATCTTCAGTCTGCCCTTATGGAAAAAACAAGGCACAGATGATACAGGAGAAACAGACGAAGTAGCCAAAACCAAACCGCTGTCTTTACGTGAAATTATTTACATTCCGGGGGCAAAAGAAATTTTGATCACCTTTTTCTGCTATTGCGCTCTGGAACAGACGACCGGCTTATGGGCCAGCAGTTACCTTGTGCTTCGCTGGGGTTTATCAGCGGAAACCGCCGCCGGATTTGCCAGCCTGTTTTATATCGGGATCACGGCAGGCAGGGCTCTCAGTGGATTTTTAACAATAAAGTTGAATGATACGCAGATGATACGGCTGGGACAGGGACTGATCTTATTCGGTCTAGTACTTTTATTTTTGCCGTTTGGCAGCACTTCCGCATTACTTGGTCTTATTTTAGTCGGCTTGGGCTGCGCCCCGATTTACCCTTCCGTCATCCATTCCACGCCGGCGCATTTCGGGGCGGATAAATCGCAGGCTATGATCGGCGTGCAAATGGCGTCCGCCTATGTGGGAACCTGTCTGATGCCGCCAGTGTTCGGACTGATCGCAAACCATATCAGCATTTCCCTGTATCCGGTCTTTTTGCTGGTCATATTGGTTCTTATGGTCGTCATGCACGAGAAAATGCTGCCGAAAGTTTCCGCATAACAAAACTGCCGTTGCACAGTCATTACCATGCAGCGGCAGCTCTTCAAAATCTCTTAATCATGTAGCCCCTTAAGCAGCGGAATCAGCATAAGAAGCACTACGATTCCGATAATGCCAATTACGATACCGATCATCATCTTTGAGAATACCATACAAAGGCACATACCCACCCCCAGAAGTAAGGCGCCAAACACGCCAAGCAAAGTGGCGCCGACAGCTTTTCCGCTAAGTTTAATGGGCTCCTTGCCTTCCATCTTCCGCCAGACCATAGCGGTTATCAGCATAAGCACCAGACCGATCACGCCGCTGACAATTCCCTGCGTCTTCATACCCCATTCCGGCAGAAGCGCCATACACATGCCGAGCGCAAAAAACACACCGCTGACCGTCCCTAAGATCAATGCCATAAAATTACTCTTTTTCATTTCATTGTCCTCTCTTTCTTATTTACCCCATCCGCTACATGCGTCATTTCCTGCGCCCTCGCCTGCCGCGCTTCCTTCTCTGCGTTAAGCCTTTCTTTCGCTTCCTCTACGCTCTCACCTTCATGAGCAAGGTATTGGTCTACGAAGGTATCCTCGATTTTCTGAAACCCACCCACGACGACTCCCTCTACCTTTTTGTAGCCGCCGACAACACCATCTTCCACCTTCCTATACCCGTCAATCACCTTTTTAGCAATCTTTTCATTTGCCGTTACCAACTTTGATTTTGCCATATCAGGATCCTCCCTTGTTTTATTTGCATCCTTACTATGAACCCTTTTTGTTTGGAATTTGTTTGTGAATTGTTTCAAAAATATTATTTTCTTTGTCGCATGCACAATCATATACAAAGACATCGACAGCACTACCATACATACGCCGGCTCCGGTGAGGGCAAGCATCATTGTTCGAAAGGACTCGTCATCGCCAAACTGTGTCAGCATGACAGCTTCCAAAGAGAGCAATGAGACAAGCGCCTGCGCAAATCGAACTGCTTTTGCCGAAGACAGCAATGGGCTTTTGTATTTCCGATATCTTACGATGTCAACCGCAGAAACTGTCAGCATATAAAAGGTGTAAGCAGCCGACGCAATGACATAACTATCAGAATATGCCGTTTCTTCATTTTTCAGGATCATGTTCCATACAATAACTGACAAAATCAGATTAATAAACATCATCAAAACTGCCGTTAACCGATAGCTTCGATATTCCCCTATCAACCCCGCGTTTTGCTTTTGTCCCATACGGCTTAAAAGCAAAAACCGCATCAGCGACAAAAGGATATAATAAACAGCCACTGCTACAATCCAGAGCGAAGCATAAAAAATACCTGTGAACAATTTAAACGCGGAATATAATAAGTTGATGGCAAGTGAAGTACTCAGTGATATCCGAACCTTAAACGCTACATCTGTCAGATACCGATTCCCGAGCGGGTGATCATATATCTTCTGCCGGATTCTCTGGTATCGCTTCGGCAGTACCATAGCAAAGAATATGCATAAAACTGATAAAGTATAGAAAGAAATAACATAAGCCGCATAAGCAAAGGGCGTTTCATTCAAACCTTTGACAAAAATCACCGTAAGCGCCGCCGCACTGATTGCAGCCAACAATAGTATCAGCCATAACGGAGGATACAATATTTTAGTTAAGGACTTTTTCCATTTTCCCATAACGGGACCTCCAAGTATATTATGCTTGCAAGAGCCGGAACGCCTTTTCGCAGACCCCGTAGGCTTCGTCATACTTTGCCTCGATCAACGGAATTACCTTTTTGCTCCGCCACAGCTTTACTGCTTTATAGGAAAAATAGGCTGCCGCCCACAGGAGAAATCCCGGAATGGCAAGAAGCACCGTCAACCAGATGATCGGCGGCGTTGCTGTCACCGCAAAGACGGAACCCGCCATAAACCCGCAGCCGGTCAACCCGCAGGTCAGCGAAACCATTGCCGGGACTGAATTTTGGGATGCTTCTAAGGCACAGATTTCTTCCATGCAGGATTCATAATGCTGCTGTAAGCGGACCAACTCTACCTTGTTTATGATCTGCCGGTTTCGCTTCATATAAAGAGTGACCTTCCCCATTCCTTTTTCCAGCGTTCTGTTTTCATCCTTATTCCAGCCGAATTTTTCATAACCGTCCATATACTGCGAAAAAAATTTTTCTTCCACCGTGACTTTCAGATAATCAAAGCAGTCAAATGTATGTTCCGTATGTTCACTCATTCCGGCACGACCTCCTTATTGCCTTTGGGAATAATGACGGTAAAGGTACTGCCTTTCTCCGGCTCGCTTTCCACTTCAATCTGAAAATCATAAAGCCGTATTACCCGCAATGCAAGCGCCAGTCCCAGACCGTTTCCTGCCGTGGAATGGGATGTATCGCCCTGATAAAATTTCTCAAAAATATGCTCCTTTGTCTCCTCTGTCATCCCACAGCCGGTATCCTGCACGGAAACACGGATCGCTTCTTCGTCCTCTCTTTCCGTTAAAGTAATCGTCCCACCGGGTTCCGTAAATTTTACCGCATTAGAAAGCAGATTGTTCCACACCAGTTCCATCAACGCAGGGTCTGCCGAAATTTCTGTATAATCTTCCAGACATGCTTCAAATTCCAACCCACGCTGTTCCCAGGCCGGTTCGTTGTTGAGAGCGCATTCGGCAAGCTGCTCACACAGATTGAAGGTCTCCGCAATCGGCGCAATCGTCTGCTTTTCCAGCTTATTCAGTTTTAATAGATTACTGATCAGGGTCGCAAGCCTTTTCGTGCCAAAGAAAATCGTGTCGGCATACCGTTTTTGCTGCTCTGTCAAATCTTCCAGACGGAGCAGTTCCGCATTATTCTGGATCACGGCAAGAGGCGTTTTGATCTCGTGGGAGACATTGGAGAAAAAATCGGTTTTTAAGGTCTCAATGCTGCCAAGCTCTTCCACCATCCTGTTAAAATCCATAATCATAATATCCAGATAATCCAGCTTATCACTGGTATGGATGGGCGCCACATAAACGGAAAAATCTCCGCCCGCCACCTTTTTGGTCGCGTCCGCCAGTTTGTGCATGGGCTCCTCGTAAGTCTTTTTTATCTGTCTGCGGGTAAACAATGTCAGCCCGACAGCAATTGCTGCCCAATACAAAATAGGAATTACAGACTGAAGAAAATCATTCCATCCAAGACGACCCATGCCGACCAGCAGACCAGTGTGAATACCGGACATCAAAAGAAGAACGACTAAATAAACAAAAAAGAGAGAAGGCGGAAAACGGGAATCCTTAATGTCCCGTTCCAAAGATTTCCTTTCTTTCATAGCAGCACCGCCTTATAACCCAGCCCCCTGACGGTCTTGATCTCGAACCCGTCACAGGCGGAAAATTTATCGCGCAGTTTCGTCACATACACATCCACCGCCCGCAGGCTTGTGCCGGAATCAATCCCCCAAAACTCATCCAAAAGCTGCGCTCTGGTAAAAGTCTTCTTCGGATAGGATAGCAGCTTGAACAGGATGTTAAATTCCCTTGTCGTGACGGGTATTTCTTCTCCATCGATGGCAGCAGTCATACCGTCCGCATCCAGTTCCAGATTGCCGACGGTCAGTTTCCGCTCCATCTCAATATTAGCCCGCCGCAGCAGCGCGCGGACCCGCATTTCCAGCTCCGCCAGCTCCACGGGCTTTACCATGTAATCGTCAATGCCGATCTGAAACCCTTTTTTCTTAGAATGCAAATCGTCTTTTGCCGACATAAACAGGATGGGAATATGTCGATTGACCTTCCGCACCGTTTCCGCAAAGGTAAAGCCGTCCACCTCCGGCATCATAATGTCAGAAATAATCAGGTCATACAGATTGTTATACATTTCCTCATAAGCTTCCTTTGCGCCGAGGACACCTTTTGTCTGAAACCCGCAATCGTTTAGGTAGGTACACACAGTCTGACTCAAGTTTTTATCATCATCCACAACAAGTATGTTTACCATTTATGCCTCCATACAGTTTTTTGATGCTGAGATTATATCATACCGTAGCAGGCGTTTGTTAGACTTTTATTTGAGAAATGTTTCAGAATTGTTAATTGCAGTAATCCCCATCACTCAATATCCGCCGTATCCGCCGCCTTGATCTTCCTTGTATACAACGAAGTCAAGAACGCACCCGTCACCGTCGTCATCAGGATGATAAGCGGAAAGAGCAGATAAATCTCAAAAGGCGACCTCACATAGCGGACGGCATTTTCCATCCCCATCATCCTAAAAATGGGATCGATACAAAGGTGCGTGAGCGGTCTTGCGAAAATTTCCGCCACAATGACCGCCAGAACGCCGACCACCGCAAACCGCGCCGCGTGGTATGTGTAGATTTTGCCGTTTCGTATCCCCACCGCCTTCATCAGCGCGATCTCTCCCTGCTCTTTCGCGATAAAGGAGCGCTCCATCAGCACGGTTACCAACGCCGCCAGAATGATGGTCAGCACTGCCGACAGAGTCTTGACTGCAGCCATGGCATCGGCAACGCCCACCATGCTCTCTACCCACTGAGCCGCCGTCTGCACTTCTACAAACACAGGATAAAGCGTTTTGATCTTCTCTATCCTGTCGAAAATCTCCTTGTCGTCAGGCGCATCCGTAAACTGAATCTGTATACTGCCAGCGCCATTTGCCTGCCTATAATCGATGTCAACATCGGTATGAAACCTGATCTCTACCCCCTGCGACGAACGCATGCTCTGATAAAAGGCGGTAATGATATACTCTCTGCCGTCATCCGCCGTCTCTATGGTCACGGTGTCTCCGATATCCGCTTTAATACTGTCCGCCGCCAGCTTTGTGATCGCGATTTCATTGCTGCTTTGCGGAACGGTTCCCGCCGTATAGGCATACATGTCCATCGTTGTACCGGTGCCCTGATAAATCCTAATATTATTTTCCCATTCACCATGCCTGACAGAAAGATTCCACGCATATTCCTGCATACACTTTGCAGGCATACCGTTTTCGGCAAGTTCTGTTTCCAGCTTAGCAAGATACTCGGCAAGCCTTTCCCGTCCGCCCTGTGTCATAAACCGCATCGTATCGTCACCGCTATCGACGACGATGTCACAGTCCGCACAGGAAAAAAAAGTAAGCAGCGTATCGCTCTTTAGGGTCATTACCGTGGCGGAAAGGATCAGCAGCAACGATAAGAATAAGAAGAAGGTGAGCGTTATAATGCCGTACCGTTTGGAATTGCTCATCACGTCGTTGACTGCAAGGAATAAGGTGGTATTTAGCCGTGACTTTCCCAAACTCATAAAAGATTTTTTATGGTAGCGCTCTCCCGTCTGTCCGCTTCTCACCGCGTCAATCGGAGTCATCTTTCTGACCTTTGCCGTACAGCCGAAGCAGAAGAAAAGGATCACGCCCACGACGAGCACTGCACAGACCACATTGACAAAGGCGGTATTTTGATTGTTTACAATGATTGATTTTGAGGAAACACTCATAAGCAGCTGCCCAAACGGGAAGCTGAGCGCAAGACCAAACACCGTACCGATTACCGCGAGCGCCGCATATTTGGTCAAATATAGCCCGCGTATCTTTAAGTCAGGAATCCCGATTGCCTTCATCACCCCAATTTCGCGAAATTCTTCAGAAATTGTAAAAGTTATGGTAAAGCGCAGCACCACAAACGCCACGGCGATCAACATGATACTTACCACCAGAAGGACCCCCGTCACGACCATATCAAATACATAGGTAAATCGTAATAACGCCCTGTCTCCCGTAAAAACAAAACTCTCGGATATCTCCTTGATCTCCGACAGCATCTTGTCCACATCCGCAGTATGGATGTAACAGAGCCATCCGCCATAAAATTGAGAAGCGACTTCCTTTTCCGTAAACGCGGCAAAATCCTCGGAATTGAGAATAAATCGCGGCATAGCCACCATTTCCGATCCCATAACGGCATCCTTGATGCTGCCCGCAAGAGTAAGCTCTTTCTTTACCCCTTCCACCTCGATCGTAATGGAATCGCCAACCTCAAGCCCCGTGTTTTTCGCCGCAAAAGCAGTGATATAGAATTTCCCTCTGGGGACGCTTTTCAAAATACTGCCGTCATCGAGAAAATAATTCATTGCCAACGTTTCATCACCCTGCAAAACCTGCGTATTTTTGGATGCGTTCAGGAGTTCTCCGTCCCGCAGGATATTGGACTGTGACAGATAAAGGATTTCCTCCGTCTGAAAACTGTCAATATATTCCGCCTTGGCAAGCGTCGTCTCCACATCGGTGACGCCCGACTTATTCATGGTCGCAATAAAATAGTCGGGTGCATCCGCCATTTCAAAATAATTGTCCAGCGCCGAAGTAACGTTGATGATGTTGTTCACGCTTGAAGAAACAAACATTGCCGCAAGCATGATAAATACCAGCAGGATAACGTTCATCGTCCGCTTCCGTCTGAGGTCTTTTTTTAAGATGTTGAGATACATGGTGAGGCTCCTTTCATTACTTATGACCTCATTTTAACACGGAAATTATGAACTAATCCTTAACTAGTACATTGAAAAATAAGTTTCTAGCTATATGCCGCAGAATAAATTTTCATGTGCAAAGCGGAGGAAATATCTCTTTTTTCCGTAAAGTACCGTGTTTTGTTTGAAGTTATCGACAAACCGTATTATAATCAACAAAACAAATACTGAATTTGATTCAAGAAGTTTATCTTCCATTGATTTGCATGAGTTTTTTAAATGTACAATGCTATTCATTAAAAATAATTGGAATGAAATATGAAAAAATCGAAATCAGAAAAACGGGATTTTAAATTTGATAAACGTGCTTCTCATTACCCTTGTATTCCTTGCTTCCAATCCCGGCATTGTCCTCACACGGACACAGATATTTGAAACCGTTTGGAATACGGAAAGCGATAGCTGCCGTTCCCCTACAAACTGGAATTCTGATAAGA
>DKUU01000015.1 GCA_002490835.1 Lachnospiraceae bacterium UBA7196
GCCCTATTATAACACGGGCATCGACATAGGTAAGTCCCAGCTTGTCGAGTGAAACCTGAAACGCCTTCTTCGCGTTTTCATATCCGGCATCCTGAATCCAGAGCTTTGTGGTGATGAAAAGCTCCTCTCTGGAAATGCCGGTCTTTTGCATTGCTGCACGTATCGCGTCTCCGACTGCCTCCTCATTGAAATAGGCCGCGGCCGTGTCGATCAGCCGATAGCCCGCCGCCAGCGCATCCGTTACCGCCTGCTCGCATACCGCCGCTTCCGGCACCTGAAACACGCCGAATCCCTCCATAGGCATTTTTACGCCATTACTTAATGTTGTGTACTCCATTTTCATCCTCCTTTTTCTTTCATCATCCAGTCTTTTTTTGTTTAGAAAATATCCACGTGTTGATTTTTTCCTACATGGATATTATAATCTATCTATCAGAAAACCTTAATTTCCAGATTTTTAAACATGGCGTTTATGCCACACATTCCGGATTTTGGATATTTTCGCTATGCTTCAACTGTTTTATGCCGCATGACCGCGCAAAAATAAAGATAAAGGGAGGCATCAACATGGATTTTAATAGGGAGCAGCACGTGGACTTACGTGTCCAAAAGACCCGTGAAGCCATCAAAAATACGTTTCGGGAAATGATCTGTGAAATGCCCGCAGAAAAGATCACAGTCAAAGAGCTGACCGACCGGGCAAGGATCCACCGGAAAACTTTCTATCTTCACTACGCGACCATAGAGGCCCTCTATCAGGATATGATGTCAGAAATTGCAGATGGTTATTACCGGGAAATGGAAAAGCTCAAACCGCCCTATTCCTTCAAGGATATGAACCGAATCTTTTTCACCTATTATGCAAAGCAGGGCAAATTTGTAGAGCGGCTGATCTGTGAACCAAGTTATCGGCCTTTCTGCAATCAGCTCCATGCCGCTACCTTGCAGCACAACTTAGACCGTTATAACCCTTACGCCGATTTCAGCCCGGAAAAACAGAGCATGATCCATACCTTTCTGGTAGTCAGCTCCCTTGAGCTTTACAGACAGTGGATCGCCGACGGCAAAAAACTTCCTTTAGAGGAAGTGATCGAACTGACCGGAAAATTACTCGACGAGGGAATTTCCGGCATCATCCGCAAAGGCGCATGAATTTGCGGCTTTGCGCTCATACTTTAGGCTGTCTCCCATAAACTTGGGGTAACCCAAACGGCACCTCCTTAAACGTCTCGCAGAGACTTTCGTAGGTCGTATAATCAAGTTTTTCACTGTCCCGGAAGCGGACGCGCCATTCATCCCGGACCGCGTCCGCCAGAAGCCCCGCGCATTCGCTTTTTGTCAAAAGAATCGCCGGAAAGACATAATAGATCATAAACAGGTTAATGTCCATCTGGTTTCTGCCGCTTATTTTTCCCCGCTTGGCAAAACGCGTCTCCACGGCGTCCGCAAGGGTCTTTGCCACTTCTGCTGCCGCCTGATGCCGCGTCTTAACCTGATCCTGATTCTCAACCCCAGACTGATTCTCAGCCTCTTCCTGATTCTCAGTCTGATCCTGATTCTCAACCTCTTCCTGCTCCTCAGCCTCTTCTACAAAACACACCATCCTTGTGAGAAGTTGCGCGTTTTTCTTCCGGAAATACTCCATCCGCTCCTTGTAGACCTTTCTTTTGATGCGGTCTAACATCCGCGCCATATCGTCAAACATCGTTTCCGCCTGCTCTAACATACGTCATCCGTCCTTTCTTTTTATTTTTTCTAAAATTGCCGGTTGCGTCTGTCCCTCACCTATGCTATAATGATTTTCGGCGGTTTTCTTAATCTACCGCAAACATAGGGGCATAGTTCAAAGGTAGAACAGTGGTCTCCAAAACCATCGATGTGGGTTCGATTCCTACTGCCCCTGTTGTTACGACCCGCAAGCCGCTGCTCGCGGTTTTTTTGATTTATGAACCAAAAAGAGAGGTATTTTCATGTTAAAAAAAGTCGCAGTTCTTTTCGCATCATCTCTCCTTGCAGCTTTCCTGCTCTGTGCCTGCGGAGAGGAAAAGCCGGCTCTTCTCACGTCCACTGATTACGATCTGGACGCGGAGACAGCACAGACGATCCGCGGCGTGAAGATCGGCGATGGTCCGGAAGCCTTCCTTGCCGCCTACCGGGATTACGATATCCTTTCCTCGATAAACGGCGGCGAATATCTGACCCTGTCCGTGGAAGACATCCCTTTTGACACCTCCCTGACTACCATTCTACCCTCTTTCTTTGTGGATGGCACTGCACTGGAAATCGAGAGCTTCTGCGAAGAAAACGGCATCGAAAAAGAGCAGCTTCTCTCCTTTCTCACCGACGAAAACTATCTGAATACGCACACCGTGGTCTACCGCTATCTTGTCTTCACATGGGAAGATGGGGTGATCACCGATATCCTTTCGGAAGCGATGGACTACAACCGCGACGGCTCTTTCTACGAGGCAAACTGACTCTCATAAAGCTTCGCATAGAAGCCTTTCTTTGCAAGCAGAGTCTCATGATTTCCCTGTTCGATGATATTGCCGTCCCGCATCACGAGGATTACATCCGCCTCCCGTATCGTGGACAGCCTGTGTGCCACGATAAAGCTGGTCCTGCCCTGCATCATGGTGGCAAAAGCCTTCTGGATCCTAATCTCCGTCCTTGTATCAATAGAAGAAGTAGCCTCGTCCAAAATCAACATCGGCGGCAGGCAGAGCATCACTCTGGTAATACACAAAAGCTGCTTTTGCCCCTGAGAGAGGCTCCCCCCGTCCTCGCCGATCATCGTATCGTACCCTTTGGAAAGTCTCTTGATAAAGCTGTGCGCATGAGACGCTTTAGCCGCGGCAATCACTTCCTCATCCGTGGCCTCCGGCTTTCCCATCACAATATTATCCCGGATCGTTCCGGTCTTCAGCCACGTTTCCTGCAGTACCATGCCATAGTTTTCTCTGAGACTTTCTCTTGTCACATCCCGGATATCCGCGCCATCCACGCAGATCTTTCCGGCATCCACATCATAGAAGCGCATCAGCAGGTTAATCACCGTAGTCTTTCCGCAGCCCGTCGGCCCCACGATGGCCACCCGCTGTCCTGACTTCACGGACAGATTAAAATCCGTGATCAGCGGCTTATCAGGCACATAGGAAAAGTCCACATGCGTAAGCTCCACCTGCCCTTTTACGGCCTGCAATACGACGGCGTTTTCCGGCTCCGGCACCTGCGGCTGCTCCTCGATCAGTTCAAAGATCCTTGCGGCGCAGGCTAACGCGTTTTGCAGCTCCGTCACAACACCCGATATTTCGTTAAAAGGCTTTGTGTACTGACTCGCATAAGAAAGGAAACAGGAAAGCTGCCCCACGCTGATCCCTCCACGGATCGCATAGAGGGCGCCGATCACCGCCACGCCCGCATACACCAGATTATTGACGAATCTGGTCGACGGGTTGGTCAGCGAGGAATAAAAGATCGCGCGCAGGGAACAGGCTTCCAGTCTCCCATTGATCTCATCAAAGGCAAGAAGCGCCTCGTCCTCATGGGAAAAGGCCTGCACCACCTTCTGATTTCCCACCATCTCCTCGATAAGCGCCGTCTGCTCTCCCCTCGTCTCCGACTGGAGCTTAAACATAGTAAACGTCCGCTTGGCAATAAAGCCGGCTACAAAAAATGACAGCGGTGTCACCACAACAACGACACCCGTGACGGTAACATTGACACTTAGCATAAAGCCCAGCGTTCCCAGAATGGTGATCACTCCCGTAAAGAACTGCGTAAATCCCATCAGCAGACCGTCCGCGAACTGATCCACATCCGCGATCACGCGGCTGACTACCTCGCCGTAAGAATGTCCGTCAATGTATTTCAGGGGCAGGATCTCGATCTTGCGAAAGGCCTCGTCGCGAATGTCCTGCACGATCCGATAAGTCATCCTGTTGTTGCACACGTTCATGATCCACTGCGCAAGGGCGGTAAAGGCCACCACGAACGCCGCCTGTCTGAGGATCCCAAAGATTGCCGGGAAATCCACCTGCCGCGGGCCGATGATCTTATCAATGACTCTTCCGGTCAATATAGGAAAATACAAAGTCAACGCCACCGTTACCGTCGCCATGATGATCGATACCGCCAGCAAAAACCAATATCTCCTGATATAACGCAGGACTTTTTTGAAAGTCTCCTTCTGTCCCGATTTATTCCTCATAAAAACACCTCGCTCACTTGCACCTTATTTCGCTATTACGAACCTGATTTTAAAACTGTAATGATTGTGCAAATAGGATAACCATAAGCAGACCCATGACTGAAGTAAATTCCTACGGAATTAACTTCTAACGGAGCGAAAGCGCGTCTGCGTTGGTTATGCTATTTGTACAATCTTCACAAACATTTATTCCCTCGGAAATTGAGAATAGTAAATCTCTTGATAGACCTCGCACCCCGCCAGCAGCTCCTCATGCGTCCCCAGCCCCGCCATCTCGCCGTCCTCCAGCACAATGATCTGATCCGCGTGCCGGATGGAAGAAGCGCGCTGCGACACAATAAAGACCGTTGTCTCCTCAGGCAGCTCCCTGATCGCGGTCCGCAGCGCCGCTTCCGTCGCATAGTCAAGCGCCGAAGCGCTGTCGTCCAAAATCAGGATTTTGGGCCTTCCCACCAGCGCTCTGGCGATGGTGAGACGCTGCCTCTGTCCGCCGGAGAGATTACGTCCCTCCTGCGCTACGGGCGCGTCAAGGCCGCCTTCCTTCGCTTCCACAAACTCCCTGGCCTGCGCGCTTGCAAGCGCTTCCCAGAGTTCTTCGTCGCTCGCATCTCCTCTGCCCCATAAGAGATTGTCCCGGATCGTTCCCCTAAAAAGCACCGCCCGCTGCAGCACGACGCCCACTTTTTCCCGCAGTTCTTCCATCCCGTAGGTCTTCACATCCCTGCCGTCTATGCGCACCGTCCCCTTCGTCGCATCATAAAAGCGGGGGATCATGTTGACAAGCGAAGACTTACCGGAGCCCGTGCCGCCGATCACGCCCACGGTCTGCCCCTTCTTTACCGTAATATGAATATCGGAGAGGGATTCCGCGCCCGCGCCCGCATAGGCCAGATGCACGTGGTCAAACTCCACGGCAGGGGCCTCCGCCTGCGCTGCCAAAGGCGCCTGCTCTCCCCACTGCATAGAGGATTTCACCTCGAAGATGCCCTCGATGCGGTTTGCGCAGGCCAACGCCTTGGTGATGAGGATGATGAGATTGGCCAGCTTCACCAGTTCCACCAGAATCTGGGACATATAGTTGACCAAAGACACCACCTGCCCCTGTGAAATGACCGCCTCGTCCACGCGGACAGCACCGGTGTAAAGTAAAAAGATCGTAGCGACATTGACAATGATATATGTGACCGGATTAGTCAACGCCGATAATTTTCCCACAAAGAGCTGCAGATTGGTCAGCGCGGTATTTTTCTCCTCAAAGCGCGCCGTCTCCTCCGCCTCCTTATGAAAAGCGCGGATCACCCGCGCACCCACAAGATTCTCTCTGGTCGTAAGCAGCACCGCGTCCAGTCCCGCCTGCACCTTTTTATAAAGCGGCATGGTAATCATCATAATCCCAAAGACCACCACTGCCAAAAGCGGTATTGTCACCACAAAGATAAGCGCCGCTTTGGCATCAATGAAAAAGGCCATGATCATCGCGCCAAAAACAATAAAGGGAGAACGCAGGAATAAACGAAGTACCATATTGACGCCGTTCTGCACCTGATTGACATCAGACGTCATGCGCGTGATCAGCGTAGAGGAACCCAGCGTGTCAAGCTCTGTGAAAGAGAGACTCTGGATATGTTGAAAAAGGGCATGCTTTAACTTTGCGGAAAAGCCCACAGCTGCCTTGGCCGCAAAATACTGCGCCGTCACGGAACATAACAGTCCGATCAGCCCCAGTGCCACCAGTATAAGGCCCGAGCGAAGCACTGCGCCGTCGTCCGCCTGCCGAATTCCGTGATCGATGATATTCGCCATCACGAACGGCACAAACAGCTCGAAGGTGGCTTCCAGCATCTTAAAGAGAGGCGCCAGCACCGTCTCCTTTTTATAATCTTTTAAATAAACCAACAGTTTTCTCATAAAACAGTCTTTCCCATCCTCTACTGCAAAAATTCATCGGTCTGTTCTTTGATCTCGGCGTTTATGCGCTGTACCTCTCCCGACGGGGTGTATGCTTCCCCCGGATAAAGCACCTGATGAAGCTGCCTCACATTCTCCTCCAGATCGATCGGAATCACGCAGCTTCCCTTACTGCCGACATTCGCGCCTGCCCTGCCGCCCTCAAAGGGGAAGCCGTCGCTGGCCGTCACGCGATAGCCGGCCACACTGCCCAGCACGCTCAGAATCTCATTGGCATTCAAAGAGGTCTCCACCTGCGGCAGCACAGCATTGACTAAATCAGTCAGTTCCTTGACCGAAGCGCCGCGCGCCTTCTCCATCATAGCCGAAAGCACCTCTCTCTGCCGCTCGGCCCGTCTGAAATCGTCCCCTTTCGTGTAGCGGATCCGACAGTAGGCCGTAGCCTGCATCCCGTTTAGAAGCTGTCTTCCGGTCTGCTTCACAGGCGTATAATCCACTTTCAACTCCTCGGCCATACATAGCTGATAATTATTCAGATGGGAAATCTCCGACTCCGTGACTTCCATCTCGATACCGCCCAGCGCATCGACCGCATCGATCAAACCGGAAAACCCGATGGTGACATAGTCCGTGACCGCCAGATCCAGATTCCGGTTGAGCATATTGATCGCCTGCTCCGGTCCGCCGCGGGCGTAGGCTGTATTACATTTATTATAAGAATCGTTTCCCAGATTCAGGTAAGTATCGCGAAAGACAGAGACCAGCTTGATCTCCTGCTTATCCTGATCGATGCTGGCGATCATAATGGTATCGCTCCTCGTACCCTTCCCCAATTCTCCGTCTCTGGCATCCACCCCAAAAAGGGCTATGTTGCGGCAGCCCTTTTTCTCTTCCTTCTTCTCCGGCTTTACCTCTTCTTTCCCCGTCGGCTCTTTTGGGACAATCTCTTCATTCACATGGATCTGTTCTTGGTCTATGTTTGTATGATTGACTTCTCTGGTCATTACAATGACCACATACATCATGCCGATGGAGAGGAGCAATACGACGATCTCCACGATCAAAAGCGGGATGCCTCCCCGAAAGCCGCGCTTTCTCTTATCCATACTGACTCCTTTGTCAGAGTATATTTCTTGAGTCTGCGTTCATAGTATCACATAAAAACCCCTAAATCAAGTCAACGGCCTCACGCACTGTCCCCACGCCGACCAGTCTGATCCCTGTCTGCGCCTTGATCTGACCCACATTGACCTGCGGCAGGATACAGGTCGTAAATCCAAGTTTTGCCGCCTCCGCCACGCGGTTATCCGCCTGCGAAACGCCACGCACTTCACCGCTTAGACCGATCTCCCCAAAGACGATCGTCTTATCGTCGATCGCCCGGTTTTTGAAGCTGGAAGCCGCCGCCATCGCCACGCCCAGATCGATCGCCGGCTCTGCGATCCGCATGCCGCCCGCCAGATTCACATAGGCGTCGCAGTCCGCCATCTGCAGATTCAGGCGCTTTTCCAACACTGCCATCAAAAGATTTAAACGGTTTAGATCCATGCCCGTCGCCTGCCTTCTGGGAATGCCGAAATTGCTATGGCAGACCAGCGCCTGAATCTCTAAAAGGATGGGCCTCGTGCCTTCCATGGAGCAGGAGACAACGGAGCCGCTCGCTCCCACCGGCTTGCCGCAGAGCATAAATTCAGAGGCATTTTTTACCTCCGCAAGGCCTTCCTCCCGCATCTCAAAAACACCGATCTCATTGGTGGAACCGAAGCGGTTTTTGACCCCGCGCAGGATACGGTAGGAAGCATGTCTGTCTCCCTCGAAATACAGCACCGTATCCACCATATGTTCCAGGACTCTCGGCCCCGCCACAGTCCCCTCCTTGGTCACATGTCCCACGATGAAGATGGAAATGCCAAGCCCCTTAGCCAGCTGCAAAAGCACGCTCGTGGACTCCCGCACCTGCGTAACGCTTCCGGGCGCGGAAGAAATTTCCTCATGATACATGGTCTGGATGGAATCGATCACCGCCACCGCCGGCAGCTGCTTTTTTAAGGTCTGCTCCACCGTCTCCAGACTGGTCTCGCACAAAAGGAGCATCTGGTCCGAAAAATCCCCGATCCGGTTAGCGCGCAGCTTGATCTGCTGCAAAGATTCTTCCCCTGAAATATAGAGGATCTTCTTTCCATCCGCCGCCATATGCCTGCAAACCTGCAAGAGCAGGGTAGATTTTCCAATACCCGGATCGCCGCCCACAAGCGTGAGCGATCCCGGCACCAGTCCGCCGCCCAGCACCCGGTCCAGCTCCGCAATATGGGTGGTCATGCGCTCTTTTTCCGTCAGATCGACCGCTGCCAGATTCACCGGCTCCGCCCTGTGCTGTCCGGACAGGACGTCAGCGCCCCGCCTGCCGCTGACCTTTGTCCGGGCAGGTTCCTCCACCATGGTGTTCCACTCCTTGCAGTCCGGACACTGTCCCAGCCATTTTGCGGACTCATGACCGCAGTTCTGGCAGTAAAATATCGTTGCTTTTCCTTTTGCCATGTTCTCCCCCCATAAAATCAGGAAAGGGACTTTTCGACCGAATGTGACACACATGTCAGTCGAAAAGCCCCGCCTTCCTACGGACCGTTTACTTCACGATCTTGACCTCAGCCTTTCCCACGCTCGCCAGTTCCACGCTGATACTCAGCTTTCCGCTCAGGTTCGTCTTCATCTCGCCCACGCTCGCGCCGTTGACGTACACCGTGTAGACCGTATCTTCTTTCAGACCTACGGTGATCTGCGCATCTTCGCCGCCCTCCACCGTGAAGGTAAGGCCGTCTTCCGTCTCCGCGAAACGTTCGACGCTGGTGCCCGGCTCTGACTCATAGGCAAACATGCCGTTCTTTTCAAGCTTCGTCAGCTCCTTGAAGGTCTTCACCTTGTACAGATTGCCGCCATGCTCGTAATCTTCCAGCTTTGCCTTGGCCGCCAGCTCATGATTGCCAAAACTGATCGTCCCGTCACTTTCCGCGCGCAGTAATTCTTCTACTACAGCCATTGCTTTCTCCTCCATGCCGAAGCTTTTGCGTAGGCACGCGCCGAGAATCTCAAATTCTCGGCTGCGATTCCGAGTTTGTGGCTCCGACACAAACTCGCGATTGAAAAATCAGCACATCAGTGTGATTTTTCAATCATCCTCCTATGTGTTTTTCCTGTTGCTATTTGTATCTCAAACCTCCACAGCCTTCACCGTAAAGGTTATCTTCTTATTTTTCAGTCCCACGGCTACCTTGTCGCCGCTCTTCACCCGACCGGCCAGTATCTCTTCGGCCAGCGCGTCCTCAATCTCCGACTGAATCGCCCGCTTCATGGGCCTTGCTCCCATCTTGGCGTCCATATGCTTCTCGATCAGATGCTCCTTCACGGATGCGCCGATGGTGAGATCGATGTCCATCTGCTCCTTGCAGCGCTTTGCCAGATTCTTTGCCAGCAAGGTGACGATTGCCTTCATATCCTCCCTGTTGAGCGGATGGAAGACCATGATTTCATCGATCCTGTTAATAAATTCAGGCTTGAAGAGGCGTTTTACCTCCTCCATCACCTTATCTTTCATCTTATCGTAACTCTGTTTCTCCGTCTCCGCCGCGCCAAAACCCAGATTCTTCGGATCAACGATGCGCTGCGCCCCGGCATTCGAAGTCATGATGAGAATGGTATTCTTAAAGCTCACCTTCCGTCCCTTGGAATCGGTGATATGTCCGTCGTCAAGCACCTGCAGCAAGACGTTAAACACATCGGGATGCGCCTTCTCGATCTCGTCGAACAGCACGACAGAATAAGGATTCCTGCGAACTTTCTCGGAGAGCTGCCCGCCTTCCTCAAAGCCAACATAGCCCGGCGGCGAGCCGATCATCTTGGACACCGAATGTCCTTCCATATACTCCGACATGTCCACGCGGATCAGGGCATTCTCCGAGCCGAACATGGCTTCCGCCAAGGCCTTGGAGAGTTCCGTCTTTCCCACGCCGGTAGGTCCCAGAAACAGAAATGACCCAATCGGTCGATGCGGATCCTGCAGACCGACCCTGCCGCGCCGCATGGCTTTCGCCACCGCCACCACAGCCTCCTCCTGACCGATCACCCGCTTATGCAGGATGGATTCCAGCTTCAAAAGCCGCTCGCTCTCCTTCTCCGCCAGCTTTTTCACCGGAATCTTGGTCCACAGCGCCACCACCTCGGCGATCTCGTTCTCACCCACGATGTAAGCGCGCTCCCGCTCTTCCTGTTCCATGCGCTTTACCAGACGCTCGTATTTCTTAATACAGCTTTCCTGCTTTTTCTTTAACTCCGCCGCCTGCGTAAACGCTTCCATGCGGATCGACCGCTCGATCTGCAAGTCGATCTTATCGATCTCTTCCGAAAGTTCCTGTAATTTATCCGGCTGCTTCGTCACGTGGAGCCGTACTGCCGCCGACGCCTCGTCGATCAGGTCGATGGCCTTGTCGGGCAGATTCCTGTCATTGATATAGCGCGCAGAAAGCGCCACCGCCGCCGTGATCGCCTCCGGGGTGATGGTCACTCTGTGATGCTCTTCATATTTATGCGCAATGCCGCGCAGGATGTTCTCCGTCTCTGCAATGGTAGGCTCCTCCACCGTCACCGGATGAAACCTTCTCTCCAAAGCTGCGTCCCTCTCCACGTATTTGCGGTATTCCACGATCGTGGTCGCACCGATCAACTGAATCTCGCCCCTTGCAAGGGAAGGCTTTAAGATATTAGACGCGTCGATGGCTCCCTCCGCGCCGCCCGCACCGATGATCGTGTGCATCTCGTCCAAAAAGAGGATGATATTGCCGTCGTCGATCACCTCTTTAATCACCTTTTTGATCCGCTCCTCAAATTCGCCGCGGTATTTGCTGCCCGCCACCATACCGGAGAGATCCAGCGTCAAAAGTCTTTTATTCTGCACCGTAAAAGGCACATCCCCCGTCACGATTCTGGCGGCAAGCCCCTCCACTACGGCCGTCTTGCCGACGCCCGGCTCGCCCACCAGACAGGGATTGTTTTTAGTACGGCGGGAGAGTATCTGTACCACTCTCGTGATTTCTTCTTCCCTGCCGATCACCGGATCGAGCTTTCCTTCTCTGGCAAGCGCCGTCAGGTCCCTGCTGTAATGATCGAGCGTGGAAGTAGCGCCCTTCTTCTTATTCTGCTTCCTGCCAAGATCCTCTTTATAAAGGCCGCCGTCCTCACCCATGGCCACCAGCACGTCCACATAGAGCTTCTGCACGGATATGCCCATGGTATTGAGCAACCTGACCGCCACATTTTCTCCTTCTTTTAAGAGGGCCAGTAAAATATGCTCCGTCCCCGTCCTCTCGCTGCGGAATCTGTCCGCCTGCCTGTGCGCTTCTTCCAAGATCGCCTGCGCTCTGGGCGAATAACCGTCCCGCTCCGCGATCAGCACTGAGCTTTCCGGCACGATCAGATCCTTGATCATCTCCTTTAGCTGCACGACATCCACGCCGTTATTTTGAAGAACCGTGGCCGCGACGCCCGTATTCTCCCGCAAAAGGCCGAGCAGGATATGCTCGCTCCCCACATAACTCTGACGCAGGCTTCTGGCCGCCCGTTCCGCAAGAAGCAGGGCTGCCTTCGCCTTATCGGTAAATTGTGGCTGCATCAGTCTTTCATTCCTTTCCCATTTTTTCAGAGAATCGAAGATTCTCTTGTAGTTAATGCCGCAGGCATTTACTACACTACAAAGGATACACTTCTTTCAGGGAAATAAACCTGTTTATTTTAAATCCTTGTCATCCATGTTCAAAAATTCAAATTCAAACTCATCGTCATCCAAAAGGAAGTTCTTTGCCTTACGTCTGGGCGCGGGGCTCACCGCCGGCGCATCCTCCTGATAATTTACTTCGCGTTCGCGCCGTCTGCCTTCCTGTCTATCGCTGTCGCCCTGTCCTTCCCGTCTGCGGGACTCTCCTTCCCCGGCAGTCGTCCGGCGTCTTGCAGCCCTCTCCTCGTCTGTAGCCGTTCTGCGGCCCGCACCCTGCGTTTTTCCGCCGTTCTCCCGTCTTGCGGATCTGCGCTCGTCGCGCTCTGTGCTTTCCCGCCTTGCAGGCCTGCGTTCCTCCTCTTCTTCCTCATCGTCCTCATAATAAGTGTCACGAAGTTTGAAAGCCAGAATGATTACCGCGACCGCCAGCAGCGCCAGCAACACCGAAAGCACTACGATCACGATACGTTGTTTTACGATTGCCTTCGTTCCCTTCTCATCGTCTACCGACTGGGAAGACATGGATTCCAAGAGCGGTAAAAGCTCCTCCTTCTCCCCTTTGATGTTATTGTAAAGATACCATGTCGCCACCCCTTCGGAATCCGTCTCGATCTTTAGCTCATAGTCATTTCTCACCGGTTCCGACGGCTCCTCAGGCGTCTCCGGGGGCGCTTCTTCAGGCGGCGCCTCCACCGGCACCATTTCGCCCATATCCAGCAGATCGGAACGGATATATCCCGTCCTCTCCGAGCCGTTCGACCCGGTAAAGGTCACGTAATACCATGTCTTGCTGTCGCTTCCCTGCGATTTTCCGCTCACCACCACCTGCGTACCGGGCGTCAGGGAGTCTATGTGGGGATTTGAAGTGGAAGGATCCGGTCTGACCTTGGCCTGCACGTTCGTGGCTGCGTATTGGAGATCCACTGCCTCCTGCGCCTCCACTTTGGCGCCGCCCTCGGAAGCTGGCGGCTGAGACGGCTGCTCTCCTCCGTCCTCTCCTCCGTCCGCAGACTGGGAGCCGCCATCCTCCGATGTCACAGTGACCGTAGGGATGGTGCCATCCCCCTTCTTCTCTATCATGTCAGCCCGCACATATCCCATCGTATCAGCGTTGATATAGACCTGATACCAGAGGATCCCGCCGGATTCGATCTGTCCCCTGATATCGATCTCCTTTCCGGCTTTGGAGCTGCCGATCACCTCGCTCCCCTGTTCGGGCGTCTTTCTGATATTGACGGAATTGGGAATAACGACACCCTTAGCGTCCGCCCTGCTCACGATGGGATTCCCCCATAATAAAAGCAGCGCCGCCGCCAAAAGGGCGATTCTCCGTATTCCTCCTACGCATCTCCACTCATTCTTTCGTGTCTTCATGTTTTCTCCATTTCTGCGCTGTCTACTGTTCTCTGGTGAAGCGCTTGCTGCCGTCCTCTCCTTTTCTCCGTTCGGTGCTGTAGCCAAAGGTATCGTCATGATGCCTTGATTTTCTCGCCATCTCTTCCAGATCCCTGTGATGCGCCACCTCGCATTTGGAGCAGAACCTGCCCCAGCGTATCGCCGCACCGCAGATCTCGCAGCGCAGGAAAAAGGTAGAATTGGGAGCGATCTCCAGCCTTGCCTCCTTTAACATCTCCCGAATCGCCTTTTGGCTGACACCGGTGGCCTTGGATGCCTCCGCCGCATTGGCTCCCATGTGCTTCTCTATATAGTTGCGCACTTTTCCGTAATCGTCATAATCCAGAAAGCCGCAATTCTCACACTGGTATTCACCCACGCCCTTAAAGACCATCACGCCGCCGCATTCCGCGCAATAGGTCGGCCTGTTGTAGGTCGTAATGTTCGTCAATTCCTTTTTGAGCGTTTCGATCCTTTCTTCTCTGCTGCTCACAGAATCACTTCCCTTCCCTAAACCTCATCAATTTTTATACCGATTACACCTCGTCGATTGCCTTGCCGATGTCGTGCCGCATATATTGATTGTCAAAGTGTACCCATTCCGCAGCCGCGTAGGCGTTCTTCCGTGCTTCTTTCAACGTCGCGCCCTTCGCCGTGACGCCCAGCACCCTGCCGCCATTTGTGACGATTGTGTCATTTTTCAGGGCTGTCCCCGCATGGAAACAGTAATACCCGTCTTTCCCTTCAAAATGCTCAAGCCCTCCGATCGCGAATCCCTTCTCGTAAGAAACGGGATAGCCTTCCGAAGCCAGAACCACGCAGACCGCCGCGTTATCCTCAAAAATAAGTTCCACCTCATCGAGCGTTCCGTCGATACAGGCTTCCGCCACCTCGATCATATCGTTCTTCATACGCGGCAGTACCACCTGCGCCTCGGGATCACCGAATCTGGCGTTGTATTCAAGCACTTTCGGCCCTTCCTCTGTCAACATCAATCCGAAAAAGATCACGCCCTTAAAAGGTCTGCCCTCCGCCGCCATCGCGTCCACCGTGGCCTGATAGATGTACTTATGACAAAAGGCGTCCACCTCGTCCGTATAGAAAGGACTGGGCGAAAACGTACCCATGCCGCCGGTATTTAAGCCCTGATCGCCGTCCTGTGCCCGCTTGTGATCCTGTGCGGAAGACATGATCTTGATCGTCTTCCCGTCCACAAAAGAAAGGACGGAGACTTCACGGCCCGTCATAAATTCCTCGATCACCATACGGTTGCCCGCCGCGCCGAATTTTTTATCTTCCATGATGGTGCGCACGCCTTCTTTTGCCTCTTCAAGCGTCTCGCAGATCAGCACGCCCTTGCCCAGCGCAAGGCCGTCCGCCTTTAAGACCACCGGCATCTTCGCCGTCTCCAGATAGGCAAGCGCCTTCTGCGGATCATCGAAATTCTCATAAGCCGCCGTGGGGATGTGATACTTCTTCATCAGATCTTTGGAAAATGCCTTGCTGCCTTCCAGAATGGCCGCATTTTTCCGCGGTCCGAATACCCGCAGCCCCGCAGCCTCCATCTCGTCCACAAGACCGCCCACCAGCGGATCGTCCATACCCACGATGGTCAGGTCGATGGCCTTTTCCTTTGCAAAAGTCACAAGCTTATCAAATTCCATGGCGCCGATCGGTACGCACTCCGCGATCTGTCCGATCCCCGCATTGCCGGGCGCACAGTAGATCTTTTCCGCCTTCGGACTCTTCGCCACCGCCGCCGCAATCGCGTGTTCCCTGCCGCCGCTGCCTACGATCAAAATCTTCATAATACCCTATTCCTCCCAATAGTCCCGAAAAATGCCTCTTCCCGGCATCTTTGCGCTGTTACCCTGTGACAATTACTCGTCCGTTCTCTAACTTTATCTGCCCCGCCGCGATCAGATTGATGCACCATGGCAGAATCACCCACTCGGCTTCCTCCATCACCCTTCTCTGCAGGGTCTTTGGCGTATCGTCCTCATGTACCTCCACCGCTTTCTGCATGATGATCGGGCCGGTATCCATCCCCTCATCCACGAAATGCACCGTCGCGCCGGTAATCTTTACGCCGCGCGAAAGCGCAGCCTCATGTACCCGCAGCCCGTAATACCCCGTGCCGCAAAAAGCCGGGATCAGGGACGGATGGATATTGATGATCCGATTCTCATAGTGTTTGATCAGCGCCGCCGGCACTTTTACCAAAAAGCCCGCCAACACGATCAGATCGGGGTCCGCTTCCTCCACCGCGCGGACAAGAGCCGCCTCAAACCGCTCCCTGTCCTCATAATCTTTCGGGGACACGCACACGCCCTCGATCCCTGCCGCCTTCGCCCTCTCAAGTGCGCCGGCTCCGGGATTGTTGCAGACCACCCGCACGATTTTTGTGTTATAGATGGCTCCCTGCGCGATACCGTCTATGATCGCCTGCAAGTTCGTGCCGCCTCCGGACACGCATACTACTATTTTTAGCATTTTCTTCCTCCGATCACGACTCCCCAGCCCCTTCTTTCTATTTCGCTTTCTGACCGGCTTCCCTGCCAGTGGCTCCGATTGCGCCCTTGTTATGTAAACCTAGCGATCCTTTATGCAAACAGTACCTCGTGTCCGCCTGCCACGGCCTCGCCCACGGCCCACGCCTTCTCTCCTGCGCTTTTCAGCGCCGCAACGGTCCGGTCCGCGTCCGCCGCGTCCACCGCCAGCACCATGCCAAGTCCCATATTGTAGGTATTGTACATCATCTTTTCTTCCAGATTCCCTGTTTTCTGCATCAGCGCAAAGATGGGCGGAATCTCGAAGCTGCCCTTTTTCACCTTTGCCGAAACGCCCTCCGGCAGCATTCTGGGAATATTCTCATAGAAGCCGCCACCCGTGATATGGCTGCAGCCCTTGATGGTGACGCCCGCTTCCTTTACTGCCCTAAGCGCCTTCACATAAATTTTGGTAGGGGTCAGGAGCGTCTCGCCAAGCGTTGCGCCTAATTCGTCGTAATAAACGGAAAGCGTCTCCTTCGACACGTCAAACACCTTCCGGATCAGGGAAAAGCCGTTGCTGTGTACGCCCGAAGAAGCAATGCCCACAAGCACATCGCCGGGTTTCACATCCGCCCCCGTAATCAGCTCCTTTTCCTCGGCCACACCCACTGCAAAACCGGCCAGATCGTACTCGTCCTCCGGCATCAGTCCCGGATGCTCGGCCGTCTCGCCGCCGACAAGCGCCGCGCCCGCCTGCTTACAGCCCTCGGCCACGCCCTTGACAATAGAAGCAATCTTTTCCGGATGGTTCTTTCCGCAGGCTATGTAATCTAAGAAAAACAGCGGCTCCGCACCCGCGCAGACCACGTCGTTGACACACATCGCCACGCAGTCGATCCCCACGGTATCATGCTTATCCATGAAATACGCCAGTTGAATCTTCGTGCCCACGCCGTCCGTGCCGGAGAGAAGCACCGGCTTTTCCATATTTTTAATCTTTTCCAGCGAAAAGGCTCCGGAAAATCCGCCGATCCCGCCTAATACCTCCGGCCGCATCGTCCCCAACACATACTGCTTCATCAGCTCCACCGAACGGTAACCCGCTTCGATATCCACGCCCGCTTTCTTGTAATCCATGGTACTCCTTTCCGAAACGCCCTTCGCGCTTCACGCGGTTTACATAACTTGGACACTCCCCTTATTATGCCTTCAGATAACTTTTATACCCAACCTCCTGCAGCTTCGCATCCTTCTCCTGCACGCCCTCCTTCAGGCTCTCAGAATACTTCTTAAGCCGCTCCAACAGCGCCCCGTCCGATACCGCCAGAATCTTCGCCGCCAAAATCCCCGCATTCTGCCCGCCGTTAATAGCCACCGTCGCCACCGGGATCCCGGAAGGCATCTGCACGATGGAATAGAGGGAATCGACACCTCCCAGATCGGAAGTCTTCATGGGTACGCCGATCACCGGCAGGGGAAAGATTGCCGCGCACATCCCCGGCAGATGGGCCGCCTTGCCCGCGCCTGCTATGATCACTTTTAATCCTTTTGCTTCCGCGCCCTTCGCGTACTCGAAGAACACGTCCGGCTCCCTGTGTGCGGAGATGACCGTCATCTCGTAGGAGACGCCAAGCTCCTCCAGAATATCCGCCGCCTTCGCCATCACGGGCAGATCCGAATCGCTGCCCATCACAATGCCTACCTGTGCCATCTATAATCTCCTTCCTGATTTTTTCATTTTTCACAAAACACAACATCTTGTGGATAAACAAACTTTCTTAGAGTATAGTATACTAGATTTACCGTGAACGTGCAAGGGATTTTAACAGTTCAGCCAGAGCATGATCCGTCTGACAAATCATGCTTACACAAACCCAACACTACACCAGCGCCCGATTTAACTCCTCACAGCCCGGCAGCACAAATTGACCGTTTTGGATAATCACAAACTTTTCACCCGAATCAGTCAACACAGAAAGCTCTCCTAATTCGTCATAAGGGATCGTAATGTCCGTGTGGCACTGGAAATATGCCTTACTGACATCTGTGTCACGTAAAACTGACACTTCATTCTCTTTTGCCACGATCTCCTTGCCGTCCGGATTAAAGCTTTTCACATCCTCCTCATGGGAATAGCAGGTGTCCCCCAGCGCAAAATGCGGGCCGGTCTTTTCCGCGATCAAGATCGGCAGCTTATCCTCTATCCCGTATTTTCTGGCAGCCGCAAAAGCCGTGGTATTTGTGCCGATTGCAAACTCCCCAAGCGGCAGCCTCTCGTGATGATGAAACACATTCTCCCTGATATACTTGCGGTTTTCCTCCTCTTCCCCAAAATTGCCGCAGCTGTAATCCGTCACAAAACCGTCCTGAAAAACAAGACGCAGATTACGATACTCCAACTCATTTAAAAATACCCTCGGGATATGCAGAACGCCCTCCGTACCTGTCAAGCGGGGCGACGTAAACACCTCCCCCACGGGGATATTGACATCCGCCACACAGTTTTCAAAGTTGGTCTGGGTCTGCGGCTCCTCCAGCCTGTGAAGCTGCACTTTGATATCCGTTTCGTTCTCCTTCATTCCTTTGACCAGTACAGTCACTCCCTGATCCAGCACATCGATGATCTTCTGCTGGATATCCCGGTAAAGCATGTAATCAAGCGTATTGATGCGCACCACGTCGTCAAATATCTCCTCGTACCGCGGCCCGATCTGCGGCACGGGAAAGGCGATGATTGTAAAACTGCGCTCCTCCCCCTTGATATATTCATTCTGGATATCGGCTGCCTTTCCCGCAGTGAAGACGGAAAGTTTCTGCTGCTTTTCATTCAAACGGCAGGTTTCCTTCTTATTCTCCGGCACAAACGGCTCCTCGCCGAAGCTCTCCACCACCGCCGGCCCGCCGTAAAGGGCCGCCAGTTCCTTGTGCCGCTCGAAAACATTCCGCACCGCCTCAATCTTTCTCTCCGCCAGCGCCCCGTCCAGAAAGAGCGCCATATCCTCCCGGTGGTCATAGTCGTACTGCTTGTTGGGATTCGCCCCGCAGTAACCGTTTTTATTCACGTTCCTGCCCTGAAAGATATTGACTCCTGCCCGACAGAAGGTTGATTGTAGACCGATTCGGTCAAAATTCAATACAGCCTGCTTTATCACCTGCTCAAAGCCTAAGAAATACCGAATCTCCGTCGTTTCCTTGATGGAGATATCCTTGTTTGTCACCTCAAAGCCGATACGGTAGCCCTCCGTATACGTGTCCGCCATCAGCTTGATTTTGTCCTCCGGCATCTCATTCAGATGCGCCGCCGTTTTCAACTCGTTCTCCGTAATATACTCTCCGAACCAGTAGAGATAACGCAGATCAGACAGATCGCTGTCCATAATGATCCGGCGTGCAAAATCACGATCGGCATCCAGAAGCGACAGCATCTTCTCCTCAAACTCCGTCTCATAATAGTCGCTCACATACCAGTAAAGAATCTGCCGCAGCCCTTCCGCGTCCGGCTCCCCCTGTTCCTGCGCAGCACAGACGAAAAACTGGTAAACCTCCAGCAGAAGCTCCGCCCGCACCGTCATGGAAGCAAGCTTCGTCTCATAAGCCGCCGGGATCATTGCCCGCAGTTCCGTATACAAAAAGGAAAGGCATTTCCCGATTGACTCACCCAGTCGATTTTCCGCAAACGCCGGATTCGCATAGCTTTCCCCATAATGCGCAGGGAGGATATCCTCATAGAGCGCATGATTATGCGCCTGCAACGCCTCCATGCCCATGCGGCGCAGTTCCCCGCTCTCCGCCAGTTCATAGGCCTCGTCCATCAGCAAAACAAACTCTGCCATCTGAGAAAAATAATCCCGGTAAGCCTCCCCGCAGATTGACTCATCCGGTATTTCTTTGATCCGCGCAAGGGCAAGCTCCCAGCGCTCTAAAATCAATTCTTCCTGTTTCATCATTTAACCTTTCTTTTTCAATCAGGAGTACGCCCCCGCGTACAAGATTACGCTCAGCGCCGCCAACACCAATACATTTAATACGATGCCCAGATAACTGAAAAAATAAAACTTATCCCGTTCCGATTTTGAGAGCACACCCAAAACAATACCCACAAAGGCAAAGATCATCGTCAAAAAGGCGACCGCTCCATACTGCAAGGGGATCTCCCCTGAATTGGCATAGCTCTTGTATATTATGTAAACCAGAGAAGTCAAAGAAATCACCCCCAAGATCGTGGCCATGATCCCCTTCTTACTGTGTTCCTTACTGGTAAACATGAAACTGCTTTTTTTCCACATAAGTTTTCCCTCTTTTAAGGAAAAAAGGTATTCCCGGCCGTACCGAAAACACCCTCTCTTTCCCTAAAATAAAATCTTATTTCTTCCCGCCAGAAGCTTTGCGCCGCTGACGACCAAAAGCACGCCTCCGGCTATGCCTACCACCATGATCACCACGCCGAACGCAAGGTTTAAGGCGCCTGCCCCGCCCATGATCTTATAAGTTCTCTCTTCCATTCTTTTTCCCAGCTCCCTTCAACAATATTATTTTGCCCCGTATGTATCGTAGTAAGCGTCTATCGCCGCTTTTAAGCTGTCGTCGATATAAACCGTGCCGCCGTAAGGCTTATTGTAAAGGCATTCGACAACTTCCTCCATGGTCACGATGGCCCCTGTCTCGAAGCCGTATTTCTCTTTGATCTCCTCCAGCGCGCTCTTGTCGCTCGAAAGCCCCTTCTCCATGCGATTCAGGGATACCATCAGACCCTTGATCTCCACCTCAGCCTGCGCCTTGATGATGGGAAAAGTCTCTTCGATCGACTTACCGGAAGTGGTCACATCCTCTATGATCACCACCCGGTCGCCGTCCTTTAATTTAGAGCCAAGCAGAATCCCTGTATCACCATGATCCTTCACTTCTTTCCTGTTGGAGCAGTAACGGACTTCTTTCCCGTAAAGCTCACTGATTGCCATGACCGCAGCCACGGCCAGCGGTATCCCCTTGTAAGCAGGGCCAAACAGCACATCGAAATCCAGACCGTACCTGTCATGAATGGCTTTCGCATAGTATTCGCCCAGCTTCTTTAACTGCGCGCCGGTCACGTATGCGCCCGCATTCATAAAGAAGGGGGACTTCCTGCCGCTCTTTAACGTGAAATCTCCGAATTTGAGCACCTGACTGTCCACCATAAACCCGATAAATTCCTGCTTGTACTGTTCCATCGCCACGCTCCTCCTTTTATCCTGTCAGACAAACGCCATGATGAGAGTTTCAACTCTGTGATGCGTTTCGCAATTTCCTGTCTGCCGTCATTGGAATCAGGGCACAAAATACCCGCCTATACTGTATCACATCCCCGCGCGGTTTTCAATGTGCAATTCGCCGCCTAAGCCGCATGATGAAAGGCAATGCCAAAGTGTTCTTTCAAAGCCTCAACATATTCCCCGCACACATTTTCCATTGGACAGGCAAGGAAGACATTTTTTCCTGTTTTTCTGCTGATACCGATATGTATATCCCAATTCTCTAAAATATCCATTCCAATCAAAACATTCCCGCATCGGTCATAATTTAAATATATTTTGTCAGAGAATATCTTTACGCCGCCTATGACAAAATCCGATATTCCATGCTCAAACTTCATAGCCGGACAATCCATCTTTTCAGCATCTGTAACTGGAATTGTATGCTTTAACCCGCCAGACCCAATGCCGTAGCTGAGAAAGTATGGTACTTCATTTGTGACATCAATCCTTTTTAATAATTGACACAACGAATCCGAAACTTTTAACCTATTGAGTGGAATGGTGCTGATTGAACAACCTGTATCAATTTTCACTTCGATATCATAGAATGGTGCCTTGAAATTATCCAGACGAAAACTTGCCGCTGTACTAAAGAAGCCGCCTATTCCATTAGCAGTAGGCGTCATTTCAATTTCAATAAATTTACTCGTCATATACAGCCATATCCTCCAATTCATCTTTATCGTGATAAATAGGAGTTATTGGTTTCGGCTGCATAAACCAGCTGTCATATTCCTTATTTTGCACATCCCCGCAAAAAACAAGCCTTCCCATTTTACTCTCCGTATCGTCAAATAATAAAATCATATATTTATTATATATTTCGCTGAGCTGCTCCGCTTTCGCCATCATACCAATCCGCAAATCCTTTAGCGTATATTTCTTTTCAGCCATAACCGCACTTTACACTCCTATCCCATAAACTTATCCTGACATATTATGCAATCTAATACCTCTAATATGTTATCTTTATAAAATTGTACCACAAGAAAAGTGAAAATAAAACCATTTTTGCCATCCTCCCATTACCCTGTCATATTACACAAATAAATCAGCACATGCCTCTATTCCTGCTGCCAATATCCGCTCGCTGGCTAGGGTAAAGTTTTTGTAGGA
>DKUU01000012.1:0-205 GCA_002490835.1 Lachnospiraceae bacterium UBA7196
TTTGCGGGACAAGTCCACGGGAGAGCGGATTCTTGGCACAAAGGCATCCGATGCGGTGATTAAGACCGTCTTAAATGAGGGAAAGACCTACGAGACGGACAGTGTTACCATCAATGGAGAGACCTATTATGCGTTTTATATGCCGGCAAAGGACAGTTCCGGGAAGGTTGTCGGTATGGTCTTTGCCGGGCAGCCGGCTACCGAG
>DKUU01000012.1:491-178771 GCA_002490835.1 Lachnospiraceae bacterium UBA7196
TTTGCCGGGCAGCCGGCTACCGAGGCAAATGCCAGAATCAATCAGAGTTCTATTGCGATTCTCGGCATTGCAGTGTTCATTCTTGTCGTGGCATTGATCGTCTGCATCAAGATTGCCAGTGCTCTTGCGAGAGTGATCGTTCAGACAGAAAATCTTCTATCCTCTCTGGCGGAAGGTGAACTGAATCTTGAAGTAAGCGAGCGGATCTTAAAGAGAACCGATGAAATCGGCGTGATGGGACACGCGGTACAGCGGCTTTTGGATGAGTTAAAGAGCATCATCGGCAGCATCAAAAAGAATACCGATACGCTCATGCAGCAGGGCGAGACGCTGGAAGGCATGGCGTCCCAGACATCGACGACTGCGGACGAAATCAGCACGGCGGTGGAGGATATCTCCAAAGGTGCCGTTTCCATGGCGGAGGATATCGAGTCCGCTACCGGACAGGTAGCCAATATGGGTGCCATCATCGAAAAGATTGTGGAGAGCGTCAAGGAACTGGACGGACTTTCCGGACAGATGCACATTGCGGATACAGAATCTTCCCGTATTATCAATGAGCTGAGCGAATCTAACGATAAGACCACGGAGGCAATCAAAAAGATCGAAGTTTCCGTACATACTACAAACGAGTCAGTGACCCGGATTCAGGATGCCGTCAACCTGATTGCATCCATCGCCAGCGAGACGAGCCTGCTTGCGCTGAATGCAAGTATCGAGGCAGCCAGAGCCGGCGAGGCAGGCCGCGGTTTTGCGGTGGTGGCGACCCAGATTTCCAAGCTTTCCGAGGATTCTGCGGCATCTACTAAGACGATTGAGGATATCATTCACCAGTTGACGGCGGATTCCGAGGCGTCCGTTCAGATTATGAACGAGGTGAACGAGATTATTTTAGAACAGCAGAAGAAACTGGTACAGACCAAGGAGAAATTTGGCGATGTGAGCCGCGGTATCGAAGATTCCAGAAAAGAGACCAATCTGATTAACAATCAGGCCGGCGAGTGCGACAGCGAGAGAGGAAAAGTGGTGGATGTCATTCAGAACCTGTCCGCGGTATCGCAGGAGAATGCAGCTTCTACCGAGGAGACGACCGCATCCATGGAGGAGCTGAACGCGACCATCAATCTGCTGGCCGAAGCGGCGAGAGAACTCAAGGAAATGGCGCAGATTCTGGAGGAGGAAGTTTCCTTCTTCAAGCTGTAAGAAGTGATATAACAATGATCGATCCCATGGACTGTCAGAGCGCAGGCCATGGGATTTTGTTTGATTTGATGCGTTTAAGGGTTGACGAAACGCTCCGAACTCATTACTATGGTTAAATGAGGGGGTTTGTAATCATATATGGAGGACATCGCTTGATGAAATATAAGATTATGGGCGTATGCCTGCTTCTCGTTCTTTTTTTGACGGCCTGCGGAGAGGATGAGACGCTTGACGCTTATCTTGAGGATATGAATACCTTTTTTTCAAGGGCGGCGGAGTACAATGAAAAAATGAATGCTATCGATCGTGATTCAGACACGGCAATGGTGGAGCTTTTAGGCTATCTTGACGCGCTGGAGGAGGATATCGCATGGATGGCGGAACTTGAGGTACCGGAACAGTTCTCAGCGGCGGAGAGCCTTGCAGACGAGGCGGCCGAAAATATGAAACAGGCGGTTGAACTATTTCACAAGGCCAGCGAGGGAGAACAGTTTGACGACGCGACCGCACAGGCGGCGATCGAATACTACAACCGTACCAATATTCGTATTCAGTATATCATTACCATCCTGCACGGGGAGATTCCGGAAGGAGAAGGCGTCACCTACACGGAGGAGAATTCTTTTCTTGGCGGTGGCTATTTAAACAAGCAGGACGAAGGAAACGATGATGCGGCGGGGGATGGAGCTGAGTCGCCGGAGGAAGGCACCGGGGATGAAGCGGATGATAACTTTGATACAGACGATACGGTGTTTTATGAGGAGCCATAATTTATGAATAAACAGGAATTTCAGGCTCTGGTCAAGGAAAAACTTCTCTTTCTGGACGGGGCGACAGGTACGAATCTGCAAAAGAAGGGAATGTCTGCAGGCGTATGTCCGGAAAAGTGGATATTAGAGCACCGGGATATCATGATCGACTTACAAAGGCAGTTTGTGGATGCCGGCAGCGACATTGTCTATGCGCCGACCTTTACATCGAACCGCATCAAGCTTGCAGAGTATGGTCTCGCCGATGAAGTAGAAAAGATGAATCGGGAATTGGTGGCGATCTCAAAGGAGGCGGTGGGGGGCCGTGCTTATGTGGCTGGCGACCTGACCATGACGGGAGAGCAGCTTGCTCCGATAGGAAAGATTTCCTTTGAGGAGCTGGTCGAAGTATATAAAGAACAGATTCGGTATCTGACGGATGCTGGCGTGGATCTTCTGGTGATAGAGACGATGATGAGCCTGCAGGAGACGAGGGCGGCGGTGATCGCAGCTAAGGAAGTCTGCGATCTGGCTGTGATGGTGACGCTTACCTTTGAGTCGGACGGCAGGACGCTATTTGGTACGGATGCGGTCACGGCGGCCGTAGTGCTGGAGAGTCTCGGCGTAGCGGCAGTGGGAACGAACTGTTCCACAGGACCGGATCGGATGGTAGAGACTGTGCGCGCTATGGCGCAGGCGACGGCTATTCCTATTATCGCCAAGCCAAATGCCGGACTTCCTTCGCTCGACGCAGCGGGAAACACGGTCTACGATATGGATGCCGAAACCTTTGGACAGGGTATGCGGGAACTCATTTCCGCCGGCGCATCTATTATTGGCGGCTGCTGCGGCACTACGCCTGACTTTATTCGGACGGCAAAGAAAGCGGTGGCAGATATGCCTCTTATGCACCGTGAAAAACAGAAACTACGGTTTTTGACCAGCGAGAGAAAGACGGTGGCCTTTGGCCTTGACGATCCCTTTATCGTGGTGGGGGAACGCATCAATCCCACCGGCAAGAAAAAACTGCAGGCGGCGTTAAAAGAGGGTTCCATGGAACTGGTATCCTCCTTTGCGGAAGAGCAGGAAGCCTGCGGCGCGGCCATTCTTGACGTGAACATGGGCATGAGCGGCATCGATGAAAATGATATGATGCAAAAGGCAATCGAAACTGTGAGCGCGGCCACAAGCCTTCCCCTGTCGCTGGATTCCAGCCATGTGGAGGTCCTGGAAGCAGCGCTTCGCATCTATCCCGGCAGGGCGCTTGTCAACTCTGTCTCCGGAGAGAGCGAGAAACTTGAAAAGCTGCTCCCGATCGTAAAGAAATATGGCGCAATGTTCATCCTGCTTCCGTTATCGGATGCGGGACTGCCAAAGGATCTGACAGAAAAAATTGAAATTATTGAGAAAATAGAGAAAAAGGCTTACGCACTCGGCTTTACGAAAGAAGATATCGTGGTGGACGGTCTGGTGGCCACCGTAGGGGCGAATAAAAACGCCGCCTTGGAGACGCTTGAAACGATCCGCTACTGTAAGGAAAAAGGACTTGCCACCATCTGCGGTCTGTCCAATATTTCCTTCGGACTGCCGGAGAGGAGCTTTGTCAATACCGCTTTTCTTACGATGGCGATCCGCGAGGGGCTTACCATGGCGATCGCCAATCCTTCGCAGGAGCTTCTGATGAGCTGCGCCTTCGCTTCTGATCTTCTATTGAACAAGAAGGAAGCGGACGTCCGTTACATCGAGCTGATGGATGCGGTGCGGGCGAAACGGGAGGCTGCGGGCGAGACGGTGCCGAAGGAGACGGGTATCCGCTTAAATGCCCCGGCAAAGGAGCAGGAATCCCTGTCTTTCCGGGACAAGCTCTATCGGGATGTCTTAAAGGGAAATCGGGAGGGCATCACGGCGGATACAAAAAAGGCGCTTGACGAGGGCCACGAGGCAAAGACATTGCTGGATGAAGTGCTGCTTCCTGCCATCAACGAGGTGGGAGAGCTTTTCGATAAAGGAAAGTATTTCCTGCCCCAGCTCATTGCCAGCGCGGAGGCCATGAAGACTTCCATTGAATATATGGAACCGCTTCTGTTACAGGCCAATACCGATCGCGAGATGCCGACGGTGGTGATCGCCACGGTGGAGGGCGATATCCACGACATCGGCAAGAATCTGGTGGCGCTGATGCTGAAAAACTACGGCTTCCATGTGGTCGATCTTGGCAAGGACGTGCCGAAAGAGACCATCATTGCGGAGGCAAAAAAGCATAACGCGCAGGTGATCGCGCTCTCGGCGCTGATGACGACCACCATGCAGCAGATGAGGCACGTCATTGAATACGCGAAAGCGCAGCAAGTTAACGCAAAAATTATTATCGGCGGTGCGGTCATTACACAGGACTATGCGGACGAGATCGGCGCGGACGGCTATTCCGAAGACGCGGCGGAAGCGGTGAAGCTGACAAAACGACTGTTAGGGATTACTGATTAAAGACAGAGAAAGGATATATCATGATAGGTGCAGACGCAATTGTAAAATGTTTGGAAGCGGAGGATGTGCAGTATGTGTTCGGATATCCGGGCGTTGCCATCTGTCCTTTTTACAACAGTATCTTAGATTCAAAGATTCAGACTATCCTGATCCGCACGGAGCAGAACGCGGCCCATGCGGCCAGCGGCCTTGCCAGAGTTTCCGGACAGGTCGGCGTGTGCGCGGTGACTTCCGGTCCCGGCGCCACCAATCTGATCACGGGTATTGCTACTGCTTTTGCGGACAGCATACCGCTCGTGTGCATCACGGGTCAGGTGAACAGCGAACTGCTCGGCTCGGATGTCTTTCAGGAGGCGGATATTACGGGAGCGGCGGAGTCCTTTGTAAAATACAGTTATCTGGTGAAGGACGCGGCGGAGATTCCGCGCATCTTCAAGGAGGCTTTCCATCTGGCAAACACCGGACGAAAAGGGCCTGTTTTGATCGATGTCCCGATTGATGTTCAGAATGCCCCTATTGCAAAATTCAAATATCCGGAAGAAGTCAATATGCGCACCTACAAACCGACCGTGAAGGGCAATATGGCCCAGATCAAGAAGGTGGCAAAGGAACTTTCCCGCGCAAAACGTCCGCTGATCTGTGCGGGCGGCGGCGTACTCTTAAGTCAGGCCGAAGGGGCGCTCAGAGCCTTTTCCAAGAAATATAAAATTCCGGTGGTATCCACTATGATGGGGATCGGCGCTATGCCGACGAAAGATCCCCTGTACTACGGTATGGTGGGCAATAACGGAAAGCCTTTCGCAAACCGCGCTATGAATGATTCCGACCTTCTTTTGATGGTGGGGGCAAGAGTGGCTGACCGGGCGGTGAACCAGCCCGATCTGATCACCGAAAATAAAGTGCTTGTGCATATCGACGTGGATCCCGCGGAGATCGGAAAGAACGTAGGGCCGGCCATTCCACTCGTCGGAGATGCAAGGCATATCTTTGAGGATTTGGAGACAGAGGATTTTTCCTGCGATACAGCGGCGTGGATCAAGACGCTTGATAATTACCGCGAGACGATGCAGCCCATCCGCAGACCGAACGCTTCTTATGTGGATCCGGCGGCATTTATCACGAAACTCTCCGAAGCGATGGCAGAAGACGCGGTCTATGTGGCGGATGTGGGGCAGAACCAGATCTGGTCATGCGGCTATCACATTGTGAAACAGGGACGGTTTTTAACCAGCGGCGGCATGGGAACCATGGGTTACTCCATTCCGGCGGCCATGGGCGCGAAGCTGGCTGCCCCCAAACGGCAGGTGGTCGCGGTCTGCGGCGACGGCTCCTTCCAGATGTCGATGATGGAACTGGCCACCATGCGGCAGTTTGACGTGCCGGTGAAGATCATAGTCCTCAAAAACAATTATCTGGGCATGGTGCGCGAATACCAGCATTACACTTACAAGGACAATTATTCCGTGGTCGATTTGTCGGGCAGTCCTGACCTTGAAAAGCTGGCTTCGGCCTATGATCTGCGCTTTATGCGTCTGGAAAACATGGCGGGAGCGGACGAGGCGATCCGCAGCTTTTTGGAGAAGGACGAGTCTGTGCTTTTGGAATGTCTGATCGATCCGATGGATCTGGTGAAATAACTACACGAGGTGAAATTATGAAAAAAATATATTCCGTATTAGTGGAAAACCGCTCCGGCGTACTCTGCAA
The DNA here is from genome assembly GCA_002490835.1 of Lachnospiraceae bacterium UBA7196. Lineage (GTDB taxonomy): Bacteria > Bacillota > Clostridia > Lachnospirales > Lachnospiraceae > UBA3282. The sequence goes on from DKUU01000012.1 coordinate 6,635, forward strand.
GGTGGCCGGCCTGTTTTCCAGAAGATGCTTTAATATCGATTCTCTGGCAGTGGGAGAGACAGAAGATACCACAGTCTCCCGTATGACTATCGTCAGCTCCGGAGACGAGCGCACCATCGAGCAGATCGAGAAGCAGCTCAACAAAAAGATTGACGTCATCAAGGTAAAGACCTTCGACGAACCGGCCAGCGTGAGCCGGGAGCTGATGCTGATGAAGGTGAAATACAATAAAGGCAATCGACGGGACATCATAGAGACCTGCCAGATCATGAGCGCGGATATCGTTGATATGTCAAAAAATATGATGATCATCCAGATATGCGATGTGCCGGAGCGCGTTCGGCTTTTCATCAGTATGATGAAGGGTATCAGCGTTGTGGAACTGGCACGCACAGGGACGCTGGCGCTGCAGAAGTGTCTGGATATGGAAGAATAGTGTGGTTTGGTTGACTTTTTGCTCTAAAATTGCTACAATGATTGACGTGCCTGTATCAGACAGGCCGGTACAGAGCAATTTTCATAAAATGACCGGGAAGGAAGGGTTTCTATGCAGAAAAAAGTGTTTCAATTATTGGTGGATAATACTTCGGGTGTGCTTAGCCGCATTGCAGGGCTCTTTTCCAGACGCGGTTACAATATTGACAGCATCACCGCAGGCGTGACGGCGGATCCCCGCTACACCCGTATCACCATCGCCACTTCCGGGGACGACGAGATCTTAGAGCAGATTGAGAAGCAGGTGGCAAAGCTTGTGGATGTGCGGGATATCAAGGAGTTAAAGCCTGAGGAGAGCGTGTACAGAGAACTTGCACTCGTCAAGGTCAGGGTGAAATCCGCCAGAGACCGTATCGACGTCTTTGCGGTGGCGAACGCCTACCGTGCCGATCCCGTAGACGTATCTCCCGGCAGCATCACCATCGAGCTGATCGGCGATCAGGACAAGATTGACGCCTTTATCGCGGTGCTGGACGGCTATGAGATTCTGGAGCTTGCCCGCACGGGTATCGCGGGGCTGTCACGCGGCGTTGCGAACGTGACATATCTCGAGTAACTGAAAAAGGGTAATGAAAGGGAGCGATCCCTCGAAATTATAAAGGCTGTACGAACTTTTATTCAATCATCAAACGGAGGAAAAGTAAAATGGCAAAGATTTTCTATCAGGAAGACTGTAACTTATCTCTTTTGGACGGCAAGACCATCGCAGTCATCGGTTACGGCAGTCAGGGACATGCGCATGCGCTCAATGCGAAAGAGTCCGGCTGTCACGTGATCATCGGCCTCTACGAGGGCTCTAAGTCATGGGCAAAGGCCGAGGCGCAGGGTTTTGAGGTTTATACCGCGGCTGAGGCGGCAAAGAAGGCTGATATCATCATGATCCTTATCAACGACGAGCTGCAGGCGGCGATGTACAAAAAGGACATCGAGCCCAACTTAGAGCCCGGCAATATGCTGATGTTTGCGCACGGCTTCAACATTCACTTCGGCTGTATCGTACCGCCTAAGGATGTGGATGTGACCATGATCGCGCCCAAGGGCCCCGGTCATACCGTAAGAAGCGAGTATCAGGCAGGCAAGGGCGTTCCCTGTCTGGTAGCGGTGCATCAGGATGCTACCGGCAAGGCGCAGGATAAGGCTTTGGCTTATGCGCTGGCGATCGGCGGCGCGAGAGCGGGCGTTTTAGAGACCACCTTCCGTACCGAGACCGAGACAGACCTCTTCGGCGAACAGGCAGTTCTCTGCGGCGGCGTGTGCGCATTGATGCAGGCAGGTTTTGAAACGCTGGTTGAGGCTGGTTACGATCCGAGAAACGCATACTTCGAGTGCATCCACGAGATGAAGCTGATCGTTGATCTGATCTATCAGTCCGGTTTTGCGGGCATGAGATACTCTATCTCCAATACCGCTGAGTACGGCGATTACATCACCGGCCCGAAGATCATCACCGAGGATACGAAGAAGGCAATGAAGAAGATTCTGGCAGACATTCAGGACGGCAGTTTCGCGAAGGACTTCCTGCTTGATATGTCTTCCGCAGGCGGACAGGTACATTTCAAAGCTATGAGAAAGCTTGCTTCCGAGCATCCCGCAGAGGTTGTGGGCGAGGAGATCAGAAAGCTCTACAGCTGGAACGGCGAGGATAAGCTGATCAACAATTAACAAAGTGAACGGCGGCATTCCTGATTGGAAGCTGTGGCAAAATAAAAACAGAGGCATTCCGCCGGTCATCCGGCCGGGGTGCCTTTCTTCTTTTTTATTTAGAAAATATTAAGAACTATCTGCGGTTTCTGTTTAGATGTTTGGGTTATGATAAAGCAAATCAGGAGGAGTACAGGATGGAGCATCATATTCTGATCGTGGAGGATGACAAGGACATCAGGGAGGGCATCGAAATATACCTGAAAAATCAGGGTTATATGGTCTTTCAGGCAGCCGACGGGGTAGAGGGGCTTGCCATGATCAAAAGGGAAACTGTTCATCTTGCCATAGTGGATGTGATGATGCCGAGGATGGACGGGATCACTATGATGATGCGGGTGCGTGAGTTAGGTTATGAATTTCCGGTGATCATGCTCTCCGCGAAATCCGAGGAAGTAGATAAGATCATGGGCCTTAATATGGGGGCCGACGACTATGTGACCAAGCCTTTTACTACGATGGAACTTTTGGCCAGAGTCAATTCCCAGCTGCGGAGATACAGCCGTTATCTGGATTTAAAGGATGCCGGACGGAAAAAGGCAGATGCGGATGAGAAGGTGTTCACGGTCGGCGGACTTGAGGTACATGAGGAGACTGTTGAGGTCTATCTGGACGGCAGTCCCGTGAGACTGACACCTACTGAGTTTAAAATCCTTTTACTCCTGATCAAGAGTCCGGGCAGGGTCTTTTCCGCAGAGGAGATCTACGAGCGGGTCTGGAACGAGCAGGCTATCAACACGGACACGATCATGGTGCATATCAGAAAGATCCGGGAGAAGATCGAACTGAATCCCCGTGATCCCAAATACTTAAAGGTGGTGTGGGGCGTTGGCTATAAGATTGAAAAACAGGGAAGAACAGGAACCGAAAAAAACAAAGCGTAAATGGCTGTCAGGCGGAAATTTGGCCGTATGGGCGTTTTGTCTGGCGGCGGCGCTTGCCTTTCTTGTGCTCTATCCGGGCTTTCAGGAGAGAGCAAAGGAGGAAGAACCGGACATTCTCTCAGGAAGCGAATTTCTGCACGAAATCTATCAGGCGAATATTGTTCTCTATCGTCAGCTGCAGGAGGCGGTGACAGGAAAGGAGATCGCCGGTCGGGATCTATATCTGGCGGCAGCCACAAACAAAGCGGAGGGCTATCAAGGGGAATATTATGATTTTGGCGGGGAAACGCCGCTTTCTTACGCAGGGGAGTATCTTGATGAGCTTCTTTTCAATTGGGATACCGATATGGCTGACGGTATTGGCGCTTTGGTCGACTATGAGATCATTGACAATGTAACCGGAGAGAGATTAGCGAAAGCGGAGCACGAGTTAAGTCTTCTGGGGACAGAGAAGGTATCGCAGGAGACGGCGGATTACTACCCGTATTTTATCAAGATGGAATTTGATGAGATTGGAAAGCTTGCTCGCGTGTGGGCGCGGGGCGAAGATGGGGATGCGATCGCGGAAGGCGCTTCGGTTGTGATGAGGAGCCGTTATCTGGAGCGGAGCCTGTATGAGTCGCTATCCTACTCGGCTTATGGGAACATCGGCTGGGATGATTTTATTTTTTATCATGCCGACGGCGAAGTTTGGCGGACGCATCTGCGGGTGACGAATCTGCCGCCAAACTGTACGGTCTGTTATGCGATGACAGAAGCGCAGTTTGCGCAGTTAAAGGCTTCTTCACGCATTTTTCACTCGGTAAACAGCTATATCGGCAATTATGCGGGCATCGGCATTCAGGAATGTTTGCGTTTTCTATTGATCCTGTTATTTGCGGTAAGCCTGCTTTTGCCGCTGTGGAGAGGGTGGCATCTGCATGAGAAACAGTTGCTGCCGCTGCATTTTGAGGTGACGGCTGTTCTGCTCGCCGTCGCGTTTTTGGTGTTTGGGGAACTGGCGGTGCATCTTGTCCTGCTTTCTATGTCGGACCGATGGGATTATAGTCTGCCATATACACTCCACTCTATGCTGCCTGCATTGTCCATGTCGGATACGAAAAACATTGTGCTGATTGGCAACTTTCTTCTTTTAACGGCAGCTTTCCGATTTTGGTTTGCGCTGGCGGCGCCTCTTGGACAGATTTATGTGCTTGGCGTCAGCGGGTATTTCAAAAAGAGAAGTCTGATCGTGCGGGTGGTCAGACGGATAAGGGTTGTGATCAAAAGAAGAAAGCTGCGGCAGCAAAAGGCAAGATGGCAGAAGAAATACGGCTTTTTGCTCTCGGCGCTGCAATCGGTATCCGAAGGGAATCTGCAGACGGAATTTAGCGGGGATTGGGGGGAGTTTGAGCCCCTGAAAGGAGAGTTGGCAAGGATTCAGGATGGTTTTGCCAGAGCAGTGGAGGAGGAGGTAAAGAGCCAGCGGATGCGTACGGAACTGATCACCAACGTCTCCCACGACCTAAAGACACCGCTTACCGCAATCCTCACCTACACAGAGTTATTACAAGGAAAAAATGTCACGGAGAAACAGCGGGAAGAGTATCTGGCTGTCTTAAAGAGAAAATCCCTGCGCTTAAAGACGTTGATCGAAGACTTATTCGAGGTAAGCAAGGCGAGCAGCGGAAATGTGACCTTTGAGCGGGAAAAGGTAGACATTTGCAGCCTGATGCGGCAGGTCTTTATAGAATACGAGGACGGGGCAAAAGCCGCCGGTCTGACATTCCGCTTTCAATTTCCCGAGGAAAAAGTTTTCCTGTTATTGGATGGTGAGAAAACCTGTCGGATCTTTGACAATCTCTACACAAACATAATCAAGTACGCCATGCCGGATACGAGGGTTTATATCTCTGTTGCCTGCGAAGGAAAGGAAATCAGGATCGAATTGAAAAATATCTCAGGCTTTGAACTAAATATTCCGGCCGAGAGTCTGACGGAACGCTTTGTGCGGGGCGACAGCGCCAGAAGCAGCGAAGGAAGCGGCCTTGGGCTTGCCATCGCCAGAAGCTTTGTGGAAGGGCAGGAAGGTCGGATGCAGATTGAAATCGACGGCGATCTGTTTAAGGTGACGCTGATTTGGCCGATATATCCTTAGAATTTATATATAAATTGAAATTATATATTTTATAAATCATATATATTTGAATTATACTTCCTGCTGCATTATAGTGTTAAGTAAGATATATGCAGGTTACCGGCAGTCGTACTTCCATTTTATGTTTTTTACGATTATTTGGTGCGAATGGTAACGTGGCACTTCAAAAAGGATTGCATCTGTGCGGAAATATGATAAACTAGACATGGAATGCAGAGAGAACAGGAGGAATCATCATGGGAATGACAATGACACAAAAAATTCTGGCGGCGCACGCCGGTTTGGATCATGTGGAGGCGGGACAGCTCATCGAGGCTGATCTTGATCTGGTATTGGGAAATGATATCACCAGCCCGGTAGCGATCCATGAAATGGAAAAGATGAAGGTGGACGGCGTCTTTGATAAAGATAAGATCGCACTGGTGCCGGATCACTTTGTACCCAATAAAGATATCAAATCCGCGGAGCACTGCAAATGTGTGCGGGAATTTGCCAGAAAGAACGAGATCACGAATTATTTTGAAGTAGGACAGATGGGCATCGAGCACGCCCTTTTGCCGGAGCAGGGGCTGACTGTGGCAGGCGACGTGATCATCGGCGCGGACTCCCACACCTGTACCTACGGGGCGCTGGGTGCTTTTTCCACGGGCGTTGGCAGCACGGATATGGCTGCCGGCATGGCTACGGGCAAGGCATGGTTCAAAGTGCCTTCGGCAATTAAATTCAATCTCACGGGGAAGCCCTCCGAGTGGGTGAGCGGCAAGGATGTAATCCTGCACATCATCGGCATGATCGGCGTGGACGGCGCCCTTTATAAATCCATGGAATTTGTCGGGGACGGCATCAAAAATCTGTCGATGGATGACCGCTTTACCATTGCCAATATGGCAATTGAAGCGGGCGGCAAGAACGGTATCTTCCCGGTTGACGAACTGGCTGTATCCTACATGAAAGAGCACAGTACCAGAGCATATAAGGTATATGAAGCGGATGCGGACGCCGTTTACGATGAGGAATATTCCATTGACTTAAGTACCTTAAGGCCTACCATCGCTTTCCCGCATCTGCCAGAGAACACAAAGACGATCGATGAGATCACCGAAGATATCAAGATCGATCAGGTGGTGATCGGTTCCTGCACGAACGGGCGGCTTGATGATCTGCGCATTGCAGCCAAGGTACTGCAGGGCAGGCATGTAGCGGAGGGAATGCGCTGTATCGTGATTCCTGCGACACAGAAGATTTATTTACAGGCGATGGAAGAAGGCCTCTTAAAGACCTTTATCGAAGCGGGAGCTATCGTCAGCACGCCCACCTGCGGTCCGTGTCTGGGCGGTTACATGGGCATCCTTGCAGAGGGAGAGCGCTGTGTCTCCACTACCAACCGAAACTTTGTCGGGCGTATGGGGCATGTGAGTTCCGAAATCTATCTGGCCAGTCCCGCAGTGGCGGCGGCAAGCGCGGTGGCGGGGAAGATTTTCTGCCCCTGTAAACTGTAATTGAGTCTGCACCGCGACAGAAAGGAGACAGTTTATGGGCGTGATGGCGAATCAGATAGCGGTAGAACTGCTTAATAAACTGGTTGAAAAAATAAAGAGTGCCTATAAAAAAGAAGACGAGAAACAAGAGCAGAATGACAGCAATGAAAAAGGAAAGGAACAAAAATCATGAAAGCAGCAAAAGGTATGGTATTTAAATATGGAGATAATGTAGATACGGACGTGATCATCCCCGCGCGTTACTTAAATTCCTCCGATCCGGCGGAGCTTGCGACGCACTGTATGGAAGATATCGACAAGGAGTTTATCAATCAGGTGAAAAAAGGCGATATCATTGTCGCCACCAAGAATTTTGGCTGCGGCTCATCCAGAGAACACGCGCCAATTGCCATCAAAGCGGCGGGCGTAAGCTGTGTGATTGCGGAGACTTTTGCGAGAATCTTTTATCGCAACGCCATCAACATCGGCCTGCCTATCGTGGAATGTCCGGAGGCGGCATCCGCGATTGAAGCGGGAGATGAGGTGGAAGTGAACTTTGACACCGGTGTGATCACTGACGTGACCAAGGGGACGACTTATCAGGGGCAGGCTTTTCCGGAGTTCATGCAGAAGATCATTGCGGCGGAAGGGCTTATCAATTACATTAATACCAAATAACAGAGGGTATACAGATAGAAAAATCACACTGATGTGCTGATTTTTCTATCGCGAGTTTGTGTCAGGACCACAAACTCGGAATCGCATGTCGAGTAAAGTATTCCTTCGGAAAACTTTGAGATTCTCGACGCGTGCCTTCGCAAAAGCTCAGGCATGGAGGTTACTATGATCTACCGGGTCGGTGACGGCGATAACCCCGCTTTTGACTATAGCAGTCAATTAAAATCTGCCAAAAATGTTGAGAGTCAGGAAAAATTTAGTCTGGATCGGCAAAAGGAGCAGACTTATACTGCTAAGAAAGAGGAGAAGGGCGAGGACAAAAAACTGCATGAAAAACCTGGCGCGCGCAGTAAGATGCGGGATGGCGTCAAGCTGGAGCTTTCGGGCGGCGGGAACACGGAGGAAACGCAAAAAACCGGAGAAACGGCAAGGGCGCAGGCTTCCGGCACCTCCTTTTTCGCTGTCATTCAAAACCTGTTCGCCGCGGTAAAGGATTTTCTGTACAAGGTTTGGAACGATGAGCCGGACAAGCCGTTTTCCGAGGATGTGACGCCGGAGGAAGCGGAACGCTATACCGAAGAATACTACGCAATGAAGGGCATTTCGCCAGAACGCGCAGAGGCGGATGCGGCATCTGTGGAGACTCAGGATAGCTATGAGGCTGATCAGGCCGCACGGGATGAAAAGATCAGGGGACATCTGCGCTCTGGTAATTTGGAGCAGGTGATCAGTTTACTGACAGACGACGGCAGAAGGGCCGTTGCCAAAAATTCTACGCTGTTGACTTATTATGATAAAAGCGGAAAGATTACGCAGATCAATGCCTCAGACAGGGAGCGGATCCTTCACGGAGACCGCAATGTGAGAACGTTATAATACCACAGCGTTTTTTCCGCTCCGTTTACCGCGATATAGATTGTAGTCGGCTCTCGTGATGGTCTCTTCCACGGCCTCTCTTTTTTTGTGGATGGCGATCCCTATGGTGAGAGAGCAGCGGATCCATTTCTCATTCAGGTCAAATACTTTGTTCGCCACGTTTCTGCGGATATTTTCTGCAATGCGATAAGAACTCTCTTCCGAAGCATTGTTTAGGAGGATCAGGATTTCTTCTCCGCCCCATCTGCAAACATAGCCTTTTTCGCGCACCTGTTCTGAGGTGATTTTGGCGACGTCTTTTAAGACCACATCCCCGAAATCATGTCCGTAAGTGTCGTTTACCTTCTTAAAATCGTCGATATCGCACATGATAAGTGCAAAGCTGGTGTCGGATTCTGCTGCCTGTGAGAGAAAGATATCCATACTGCGGCGGTTGTATAATCCGGTCAGGGGATCCGTGCTGGCAAGCTTTTCCAAAATAGCGTTCTGATGTTGCAGCCGATTGCTGGAAAGCCTGATCTCAAATACAAACACCAGCGTAAACAGGGTCAGGAAAGCAAAGGTGCCGCAGGTGTTGATGATATAGATAATGATTTCTACCAGCTCGTTGTCCAGATCAACGAGAGGTTCTCCGTAGAAGGATATCAACTTGCAGAGGATAAAGGCAAACATGGAAACCAGTGCCAAAAAAACTGCAATCTTAATCTTTCGGCGATTGATATCCAGCATATAACAGATATAGAAACCGACCGGGAGGATGGCGATGATGTACTGCGCAAAGCCATACTGCCAGCCGAGCACCAGACAGGCGGCAAAGGAGTGCAGGACCACTTCTATGAAGGTAATGAAATAAACAGAAAGATAGTAAGCGCTGCCTCTGTGGATGAGATTAAAGCAGCTTAAGTAGGTAACGATGCTGCATATATTGAAAAAGAACATCGGCAGCACGCGCAATTGATAAAAGATAATAAGTAAAAGCACATGAACCGACATCACGGAGCCGATCATCAGATAGAATTTTAGCTTATTGGTGATCTGCGTTCTGCCAATCAGCACATCTTTCAGTTGTCTGATGCCCTTTCTCAGGCGAAGTCCAAATGTACTCATGCAATGATTCCCGTTTTGTGGTTTGCCTTCATCTCAAAATAGATCCCACAATTTATCTAATATATTATATCTTATAATGCTCTTTTTGTAAATATTTCTTATATTTTTCCGCATATTTTGTGAAAACACTTGTTCGACACTACTATATCTGGTATACTAATTGCTATGGATGAAAATGCTTTTGAACGCGCAAAATGTAAGGTATTACTGAAACAGCATGATCCGCACGGCTTTGGCACCCTGCAGGAAAAAACGGTACACGCGGTGATGAAGCTCTACTATGAGCCGAATGAGGACTACCACGAGGTGCCTGTGGAGGGATTCATCGCGGATATTTATCGGGAAGGGCACATCATCGAGATCCAGAACGGTCATTTCGAGAATCTGCGGCCCAAACTTACGGCTTTTCTGCCCTTATATCAGGTGACGGTAGTGTATCCGATTCCCCGCGCAAAGTGGGTGCTGTGGATGGATGAGGCGACGGGGGCGCTTTCCGAACGCCATAAATCGCCTGTAAAGGGCAGTATTTATCACGCTTTTCCGGAATTATACCGCATCAAGGCCTTTTTGAAGAATCCCAATTTGAAACTGGTCTTTCCACTGATCGATGTGGACGAGTATCGTCTCCTAAACGGCTGGAGTAAGAATCGAAAACGCGGTTCTTCGCGTTATGACAGGATGCCGCTTGCTCTGGTAGAGGAGACTGTGATCGAGCGGGCGGAGGACTTTATGCAGGTCATTCCCTGCGATTTAAACGACACCTTTACGGTAAAGGAATTTGCCGCGGCGGCAAAGATTCATCGGGATCTCGCGGGATCGGTAGTGCCTGTTTTGCGGGAGATCGGGCTGGTCGAGCGTATTGGGAAGAGGGGGCGTGAGTATTTATATGAGGTCGTCGAGAATTGACTGGCCTACCATCCTGCCTGCGCAGATGCTGATGGCGGCGAAAGTTATTCTAATCGGCATTTTTTCTACAGGATATAGTATTTTGCCTTTGCAAACGCACTAAATGTATGGTATACTACGCATGTCGAAAATGAAAATGAGGTTGATATAACATGGCAAAAACGGAAACAAACACATACGACGCTTCCAGTATTCACGTTTTGGAAGGTCTGGAAGCGGTACGGGTACGCCCCGGTATGTACATCGGCAGCGTCTCCACCAAAGGCTTGAACCACCTGATCTACGAGATTATGGACAATGCGGTGGACGAGCATCTGGCGGGCTTTTGCAGTACCATAAGAGTAACGCTTGAAGCGGACGGTTCCGCTACCGTTTCGGATAACGGGCGCGGCATTCCCGTGGGGATGCACGAGAAGGGCATCAGCGCGGAGAGACTGGTTTTCACGACCCTTCATGCGGGCGGAAAATTTGACAATGAAGCTTACAAGACCAGCGGCGGACTCCACGGTGTGGGTTCCTCGGTGGTCAATGCCCTGTCCACTTATCTGCACGTGACCGTAAAGACCGGCGGGCAAATTTATGAGGATCACTATGAGCGCGGCATCCCCACTCTGGAATTAAAGGACGGGCTGCTTCCCGTCGTGGGAAAGACCAGAGAATCCGGCACCACTATAAACTTCCTGCCGGACGATACTATTTTTGATAAGACGCGCTTCAAGGAGGATGAGGTGAAAAGCCGCCTTCATGAGACCGCTTACTTAAATCCGGAGCTTACCATCATCTATGAGGATAAGAGAGGGCCTGAGGTCGAGCATATCGAGTACCATGAGCCGGAGGGCATCGTGGGCTTTATCAAGGATATCAACAAGAGCCGCGAGGCCGTCTGCGACGTGATCTATTTCAAAGGCGAAGCGGAAGGGATCACCGTAGAGGGCGCCTTCCAGTACGTGAATGAGTTTCACGAGAATGTGCTCGGTTTTTGTAACAATATCTATAACGCTGAGGGCGGCACGCACCTGACCGGTTTTAAGACCATGTTCACAAACGTCATTAATACCTACGCCAGAGGCCTTAATATCTTAAAGGAAAAGGACGTGAACTTCACTGGCGCGGATGTGCGAAACGGCATGACGGCGGTCATTTCCATCAAGCATCCCGATCCCCGCTTCGAGGGACAGACGAAGACGAAGCTGGATAATCAGGACGCCGCGAAAGTGGTCAGCAAGGTGACGGGCGATGAGATTGTGCGTTTCTTTGACCGCAATCTGGAAACCCTAAAGAACATCATCGGTTGTGCAGAGAAAGCCGCCAAGATTAGAAAGACGGAGGAGAAGGCAAAGACCAATCTGCTGACCAAGCAGAAATTCTCCTTTGATACCAACGGCAAACTCGCCAATTGCGAATCGAAGGACGCCTCCAAATGCGAAATCTTCATCGTGGAGGGTGATTCCGCGGGCGGCAGCGCCAAGACTGCCAGAAACCGCATGTATCAGGCCATTCTGCCGATTCGCGGTAAGATCCTTAATGTGGAGAAGGCCAGTATCGATAAGGTTTTGGCAAACGCCGAGATCAAGACGATGATCAACGCCTTTGGCTGCGGCTTTTCGGAAGGCTACGGCAATGACTTCGATATTTCCAAGCTACGCTATGACAAAATCATTATCATGGCCGATGCGGACGTGGACGGCGAACATATTTCCACGCTGTTACTGACTCTGTTTTATCGATTTATGCCGGAATTGATTTACGAGGGTCATGTTTATATCGCTATGCCGCCCCTCTATAAGGCTATGCCGTCGAAGGGGGCGGAGGAGTACCTCTACGACGATAAGGCGCTGGAAAAGTATCGGAAAAAGCATAAAGGCCCGTTTACCCTGCAAAGATATAAGGGGCTTGGCGAAATGGATGCCGAACAGCTCTGGGAGACCACGCTTGACCCGGAGACCAGATATTTAAAGCAGGTGGAGATCGAGGATGCCCGCATGGCCAGCGAGGTCACGGAAATGCTGATGGGCACGGAGGTGGCGCCCAGAAAGACCTTTATCTACAAGAACGCGCAGGAAGCGGAGCTGGATATCTAATCAGAGTATAAGAGAGAGAATAAATTATGGAAGACAGAATCATAAAAACGGAATACTCCGAGGTCATGCAGAAATCCTTTATTGATTATGCCATGAGCGTCATTATTGCCAGAGCCCTGCCCGATGTCAGGGACGGTTTAAAACCGGTGCAGCGGCGGACGCTCTACGACATGCACGAACTGGGCATCCGCTATGACAGGCCCTACCGCAAATCAGCCCGTATCGTCGGCGATACCATGGGTAAATACCATCCCCACGGCGACAGCTCTATCTACGAAGCGCTGGTGGTCATGTCTCAGGATTTTAAGAAAGGTCTGCCCCTGATCGACGGCCATGGCAACTTTGGCAACATCGAAGGCGACGGCGCGGCGGCCATGCGTTATACGGAGGCGCGCCTTGAGCAGATCACACAGGAAGCTTTTTTGGCCGATCTCGACAAGGACGTGGTGGACTTCATCCCGAACTTTGACGAGACGGAGAAGGAGCCCAGCGTCCTGCCTGTAAAGATCCCGAATCTTTTGGTAAACGGTTCGGAGGGCATCGCCGTCGGTATGGCGACCAACATCCCGCCTCACAATCTGGCGGAGGTGATCGATGCCACCAAAGCCTATATGCTCGATGAAAATATTACCACCAGAGAATTGATGCGCTACGTGAAGGGGCCCGATTTCCCCACAGGCGGCATTGTCATCAATCAGGATGAGCTCTTGGAGATCTACGAGACCGGCATGGGCAAGATCAAGCTGCGGGGCAAGGTCGAAGTGGAAAAGGCCAAAGGCGGCAAGACCAATCTGGTGATCACCGAGATCCCTTACACCATGATCGGTGCGAACATCGGCAAATTCTTAATGGACGTGGCGGCGCTCGCGGAGACGAAAAAAACGCAGGATATCGTGGATATCACGAACCAATCCTCAAAAGAAGGCATCCGCATCGTCATCGAGCTGCGCAAAGACGCCGATATCGAAAACTTTAAGAATCTCCTTTACAAAAAGACCCGTCTGGAAGATACCTTCGGTGTCAATATGCTGGCTATTGCGGACGGCCGTCCGGAGACCATGGGCTTAAAGGAGATTATCCGCGAGAGCGTCAATTTCCAGTACGAGGTAGCGGCCAGAAAATATAAGAACCTGCTGGAAAAGGAGCTGGAGCGCAAGGAGATTCAGGAGGGGCTGATCAAGGCCTGCAACGTGATCGACCTGATCATCGAAATCTTACGCGGTTCCAAGGATCGCGCCATGGCGAAAGCCTGTCTGGTAGAAGGAAAGACGGACGGTATCAAATTCAAATCCAGAGAATCCAAGGTGATGGCGGCGCAATTGCAGTTTACCGAGAAACAGGCGAACGCGATCTTAGAGATGCGTCTCTACAAACTAATCGGTCTGGAAATAGAAGCCTTGATCGAGGAACACGAGGAGACGCTTGCCAATATCTACCGCTATGAGGATATTCTGGCCCGCCGCGATTCCATGGCGCAGGTCATCATTAACGAATTGGAGGAAATCAAGGAGAAATATAAGCGTAAAAGGCGTACCCAGATCACCAATGCGGAAGAGGCAGTGTATGTGGAAAAACAAGTGGAGGAGATGGACATCGTCTTTTTGATGGATCGCTTTGGCTATGCGAAAACGATCGACACGGCTACCTACGAGCGCAATAAGGAGGCGGCGGACGCTGAGAACCGTTTCGCCTTTGTCTGCAAAAATACCGGAAAGGTCTGTCTGTTTACCAATACAGGCCAGCTCCATACCGTAAAGGCCATGGATCTGCCGTTTGGCAAATTCCGCGATAAGGGTGTGCCGATCGATAATGTGAGCAACTACGATTCCTCGAAGGAGACGATCGTCTACGCGGCCAGTCAGAGCGACTTAAACCTCTACCGCGTGATCTTTGCCACCAAACAGGCGATGCTTAAGGTGGTGGACGGCGGCGAGTTTGACGTAGCCAAGCGTACCGTGGCGGCGACAAAGCTGGCGGACGGCGACGAGGTAGTGAGCGTCGTGGCCTTCAAGGAGCAGCGAAATATCATTTTACAGTCCAAGGGCGGCTATTTTCTGCGCTTCCCCGTGGAGGAGATTCCGGAGAAGAAAAAAGGCGCTATTGGTGTGCGGGGCATGAAACTTTCCGCATCCGACGAAATCGAGGCCGTCTACTATTCGCAGAATGCGGTGGAACAGACCGTTGCGTACGGAGAGAGGACGCTTGAATTGAATAAGATCAAGCTGGGACACCGTGACAGCAAGGGCGTGAAGGTGAGGGGATAAACATGAGAGTAATAGCGGGAACGGCGAGAAGCCTGCGCTTAAAAACCCCGGAAGGGACGGATACCAGACCGACCACGGACCGGATCAAGGAGACCCTCTTTAATATGCTGCAGCCCTATCTGCCTGACGCGGTGTTTGCGGATCTGTTCGCGGGAAGCGGCGCTATCGGCATTGAGGCCCTAAGCCGCGGTGCAAAGAGCGCCTATTTTGCGGAAAATGACAAGAAGGCATTATCCTGTATTCGAGAAAACCTGCAATTCACGCATTTGGCGGATCGGGCAACCGTCCTGCAGACGGATGCGGTGAGCGCTCTCTACAGCATTCACGAAAAAGAGATTGATATTATTTTCATGGATCCGCCTTATGGCTGCGGTCATGAGGAGAGGGTGTTAGAGGCGGTTTCCGAACTTTCCTGCGTGACGAAAGATACTTTGATCGTAATCGAAACTTCCTTAAAAACCGACTTGTCCTATTTGGATAAATGGGGGTTTTATTTGGAAAAGGAGAAGGTTTACAAGACAAATCGGCATATATTTTGTCGAAAAAATTGATTTTTCGCAGTTTTTTCTAAAAATTTCCCAAAAAAATAAAGACATTTCGACAAAAGTGTTTTATTATGGTATCATGAGTTTCAGTCGTGTGGTATCATTTTCCCGATATTAAAAAAGGCGAGGGCTTTCCATGAAGGCAGCAATCTATCCGGGCAGTTTTGATCCGGTGACCTACGGACATCTGGATATTATCAGACGTGCCTCTGATATTTTTGACGAACTGACCGTGAGCGTCCTGAATAATAAAACAAAGACTCCATTGTTTTCTGTGGAAGAACGTGTTAAAATGTTAGAGGAAGCGACCAAAGATCTGCCCAATGTGACGATCGATTCCTTCAGCGGCTTGTTGATCGACTATGCCGCAAGGAAAGATATCCACGTGGCAATCAGAGGCCTGCGGGCGATCACGGACTTTGAATATGAATTACAGATCGCACAGACGAACCGTAAGTTTTCCTCGGGAAAGCTGGATACGGTGTTTTTGACGACCAGTCTCGAATACGCATACCTAAGTTCCTCTACCGTAAAAGAAATCGCCAGCTTTAACGGCGATATCTCAGAGTGCGTGCCTGATTTTGTGGCGAAGAGAATTTATGAAAAATTTGGATATCAGAGATAGGAGCAAGCATGAGCAGCAGAATTGAACAATTGATCGACGAGATTGAGGATTACATCGATGGCTGTAAGTTTCAGCCCCTCTCCAAGACCAACATCATCGTGAATAAGGAAGAAATCGACGAGCTTTTGCGGGAACTTCGCATGAAGACACCGGACGAGATCAAGCGTTACCAGAAGATCATCTCCAACAAGGAAGCGATCTTAAACGACGCCCGTTCGAAGGCGGAAGCGCTCATCAAAGACGCGACGGTGCAGACTACAGAGCTGATCAATGAACACGAGATTATGCAGCAGGCTTATGCGCAGGCAAACGAGGTCGTGCGGATGGCGACCACGCAGGCGCAGGATATTCTGAACAAAGCGACCATGGAAGCAAACGGTGTCAGGACCTCGGCCATGCAGTATCTTGACGATATGCTTTCCAATCTGGAGAGTATTATGACGGCCACTCTTACCGCGTCCACAGAGCATTATGAGAATTTCTATAATACGATCAGCGGCTACTTTGAAGTCGTAAAGGCGAACCGCGCGGAGCTTCGTCCCGTAGAGGTGGAAAAGATGCTTAAGGAAGCCGAGGGCGAAGGGGAAGCCGGATCAGGACCGGAGTTAAACCTGATGTAGCTACATAGCAAGACCATGATATGACCAGAGCAAATGAGCCGGTTTCCAGAGAAGCCGGCTTATTCTTATCATCAGGGAGTAGTATGATCATGCGATTGTCCATCTTTAAAATCTGCCGCAGCCAATTGAAAACAGGAATTGGAATACTCATCGTACTGTTAGGCGCTTTTTCATACGCACCTGATGTATCGGCCGTGGAAGTCGGTTATGACGATCCGGAAGGGACCCCTGCGGCTGCCGCTTCTGTGCAGGAGGGCGAAGCGCTGCAGAAAGCGCAGGAAGATATTGTCATCGTCATTGATCCCGGTCACGGCGGCGATCAGGAGGGCGGCATGTACGATGCCTTCGTGGAGAAGGATATGACCCTCATCACCGCGAAGGCCATGAAGGAGGAACTGGAAAAGTACGAAGGCGTACAAGTTTATCTTACCAGAGAAGACGACCGCAAACTGTCGCTGGAAGACCGCGTGGCTTACGCAAAAGAGAAAAACGCGGATATGCTGTTTTGTCTCCACTACAACCTTTCCAAAGACCACAACACCCTTTTTGGAGCAGAATGCTGGGTGTCAGCGTTTGGCGAGTATTACAGCGAAGGGTACAGCTTTGCCGATATTGAGATTAAGGCGCTGGAGAAACTGGGACTTTTTTCCAGAGGGATCAAGACCAGACTCAACAACGACGGCATCGACTACTACGGCATCATACGCCACGCGAGGGAGCAGGAGCTTACCTGCGTGCTGATCGAACACTGCCATATGGATCATGAAAATGACAGACCTTTCTGCGAGGGAAGGGAGCAGTGGGAGGCCTTTGGCAGGCTGGACGCCGACTGTGCGGCCAAATATTTTCGCCTGCGCTCCGAAGCGCTGGGGACGGATTATCGGGATCATCTGAACTTAGACGTGCCGATTCCCCAAGGCGTTATGCGGCCCGATACCACGGAGCCGGATGTCTGCATGATCGATGTTACGGATCAGGAGATGGAGACGGGAATGATCACCGTCTCACTTTCCGCCGCTGACTATGACAGCGGCATGCTCTACTATGACTACAGCTATGACGGCGGGGAGTCTTTTTCATCGAGATACGCCTGGACAGATAAGGCGGCTGATACCATCACGTTTACCATGCAGGCGCCGCCGCACATCATCCCGCAGATCATGGTGCGGGGGTACAATGGCTACGACCTGTATACCGCAAGCAATATGGTCACCCTGCCTTCTATGGATTACAAGACGGAGGAAGAGATCGCCGCAGAACTGGCTGAGAAAGAAGCGCTTGCCGCCGCCGCACGGGCAAAAGAAGCAGAAAAAGTACAGAAACCAGCCGCGGACCAGAAAAATTATGTGGAGATCCGCAGGAAGCCGAAAAAAGAAGAGGATATCACGCCGACAGTGGGCGATTTCCTAAAGATCTGTCTGGTATGCGCCCTGCTGGTCGTCGGCGCGGCCCTTTCCGCGATCCTGATGTTAAAATACGGCGGCAAACGAAAGAAATCCGGAAGACGCAGGAGGCGAAAGCGCAGAAACAGGCGCAGCAGACGGCAGTAGAGAAATCATGCCCTGATCAAAAAGGCTGCCACAGCGCATAGCACAGTAACGTGAGAGCGGTCTGTATCAGTTTATGGAAAAGATAGGGGCGGATGGAAAGGTCCGTGTGACAGATCATGCTGTAGGTCTGACCAATACAGGAAAAACCGCCGAAGGGCAGTAAGATCAATACGATATAAGGAAATGATTGACCGCACCGGTCGATTCCACTGGTGATCTCTAAGATCGTGTTATAGAGACCGAGGATCATGGGGGACAGATGAGAAAACGGCACGAAGAGAATATTGAGCAGATTAAAAAACACCATGTAACCGCCCAGTTTCGCAATGCCAAGCAACCCTGAAAGAATGGCTTCATCAGCGGCGGCGAGAAGAGAAGGCTGTGCTGGTTTTGCAGCCAAGCCAGAAGTCTGCGGTGTTCCGGTTGGCTGGCCACAATTGACCAAACCAGTCATTTTGGTCTGCCGCATCCATCTGAAATACGGAAGCACACGCATCAGCATGAAGCCATAGAGCAATGGAAGCCCGTACATGATGAGAAAGGGTCCGACTGCCCTTTCGATGCCAAGCATGGGCAGGGCAAAGCTGAAAAAGTAGATGGGACCGATATTATTACAGAAAGCAAGCAGACGTTCCGCTTCCCAGTGGGAAAGCTTACCCGAACCGTAGAGTTCGCCCACGATGCGAGCGCCCATGGGAAAGCCGCATAAAAAGCCCATGATCAGGGTGTAGGAACCGTTTGGTGAAGTACGAAAAAGGAAGCGAAGGAACGGGTGAATGAGGCGTACGACACCTTCTGTCAGATTCATGCGGATCAGGATGCCGGAGAGGATCATAAAGGGCAGGAGCGTAGGGATCATTTTCTGAAACCAGAGGTTCAGGCCGGTGGAAGCGTATTGCAGAGAGAGCGCGGGAAAGCGCAGCAGCAGTGCGGTCAGATAGATGCCGAGGGCCATATACAGAAGGCGGAAGATATTCTGCCAGAGCCTTTGCGGCCGGTGGTGGGGAATGGTCATAGGAAAGTCTCCGTTTTTGTACATGTATATTCCGAAAAGGCGCGGCGGCATGACTAAAAACATTCAATAAGTAAAGAAAGCATGACAAAAAACAAAAGAAACACAGGAAAAGTTGGAAAAGCGCAGTGAAACGCAGCGAAAATATAGAACATGCGCGGAGAGATACGTAAGAACAGAGAAAGGAACAGCGGATGATAGAAGCGGTGATTTTTGATCTGGACGGCTCCATGGTAGATTCCATGTGGATCTGGAGAGCCATTGATATCGAATATCTTGGAAGATTTGGAATTGAACTGCCGGAAAATCTGCAGGCCTGCATCGAAGGCATGAGTTTTTCCGAGACGGCGGCCTATTTCAAAGAGCGTTTTTCCCTGCCGGACGATCTGGAAACGATCAAGGCGGACTGGAATCGCATGGCGTGGGATAAGTACGCCCATGAGGTGCCGGTCAAGGAAGGGGTGCGGGAGCTTCTTGCCTACTGCATGGAGCACGGTATCAAAGCGGGAATCGCTACCAGCAATTCCAGACAGTTGGTAGAAAACGTGGTGCAGGCCAATCAGATGGAAGATTGTTTTGGTTGTATCATGACAGCCTGCGAAGTGGAAAAGGGAAAGCCTGCGCCGGACATCTATCTGGCGGTGGCAAAAGAACTGGCCGTTGCACCCGAAAACTGCCTTGTGTTCGAGGATATCATACCGGGCATTCAGGCGGGAAAGGCGGCCGGGATGCAGGTCTGCGCTGTCTATGACGAATATTCGGAGCATCAGGATGAAAAAAAGCGGGAACTTGCGGATTATTATACTTATGGGTTTCGGGAACTGATTGAAGATGGAGTCCTCGCATGAAAAAAGTCTTTTTGTTGATATATGCCGGTTTGCTCACGGTGGTCACAGTTTTGTTCCTGATATTTGGGGAAAGAAAGGATCCGCGATTTTATTTGACGATACTTGTCTTTGCCATTGTGGGGAAAATCATTTCCAGATGGATAGACAGCAGAAAGTAAGCCGCAGTATCAGAATGGATGACATTCCGTATGGAGGAGAAAATGGGATTTTTGCCAATTTCCAAACAGGATATGGAAGCGCAGGGCATAGAACAGCCTGACTTCGTCTATGTGATCGGCGACGCCTATGTGGATCACCCTTCCTTTGGACATGCCATTATCAGCAGGGTATTGGAGGCCCACGGCTACAGTGTCGGTATCATTTCCCAGCCAGACTGGAAGGATGAGAACAGCATCACTGTTTTTGGCAGGCCGCGGCTTGGCTTTCTCGTCACCGGAGGAAACATGGATTCCATGGTCAACCACTACTTTGTTTCCGGGAAGCGCAGGCCCACAGACGCTTACACCCCCGGCGGCGTGATGGGAAAACGTCCCGAGCACGCCACAGTCGTCTACGGTAATCTCATTCGGAAGGTCTATAAGGACATTCCCATTGTGATCGGCGGCATCGAGGCCAGCCTAAGGCGGCTTGCGCATTACGATTACTGGTCGGACAGTTTTAAGCGCTCCATTCTTCTGGATTCTCAAGCCGACCTGCTTTCCTATGGTATGGGAGAGAAGTCTGTTGTGGCGATCGCGGAAGCGCTGGACAGCGGTATCGCAGTGCGGGATATCACTTTTATCCCCGGAACGGTCTGGCGCACAAAGGATATCAGCGGTATTGTAGACGGCATCACCCTGCCTTCCTATGAGGAGATGAAGGCAGAGCCGAAGCGATATGCCGAAAGTTTTCAGATCCAGTACCAAAATACCGATCCCTTTACAGGAAAGGCCTTGATCGAAGCTTATCCGAACGGTATCTATGCGGTGCAGAATCCGCCCCAGCCGCCGCTTTCCATGCAGGAGATGGACGACGTTTACGACCTGCCCTATATGCGGACCTATCATCCATCCTATGAGGCGGCAGGCGGCGTTCCCGCCATCTCTGAGATCAAATTTTCACTGGTCAGCAACAGGGGGTGCTTTGGCGGCTGTAATTTCTGCGCCCTCACCTTTCATCAGGGCAGGACGGTTCAGGTCAGGAGCCACGAATCCATCCTGCGGGAAGCCGGGCTGATGATAGAAGACCCCGATTTTAAGGGCTACATTCACGACGTCGGCGGTCCTACCGCCAATTTCCGACATCCTTCCTGTCAAAAACAGCTGACAAAAGGTGTCTGCAAGGACAGACAGTGCCTTTTCCCCGCACCCTGTCCCAATCTGGAGGCGGATCATAGCGATTACCTTGCGCTTTTACGTAAGCTGCGCGCGCTGCCCGGCGTGAAGAAGGTGTTTATCCGTTCGGGCATCCGCTTTGACTATCTGCTGGCCGATTCTGATGATACGTTTTTCCGCGAATTAGCAGAGCACCATATCAGCGGTCAGTTGAAAGTTGCACCCGAGCATATTTCGGACGCAGTGCTGACACGGATGGGCAAGCCGAAGAAGGCCGTCTATGAAGCCTTTGTAAAGAAATACAACAGACTGAACGAAAAACTGGGGAAAAAGCAGTTCCTCGTGCCTTACCTGATGTCGTCGCATCCCGGCTCCACCTTGAAGGAAGCCATCGAGCTGACGGAGTATCTGCGCGATCTTGGCTATATGCCGGAACAGGTGCAGGATTTCTATCCGACGCCTTCTACGGTATCTACCGTCATGTATTACACGGGGATTGATCCCCGGAACGGGAAAAAGGTGTATGTCTGCCGCAACCCCCATGAAAAGGCCATGCAGCGGGCGCTGATCCAATACCGCAATCCCAACAATTATGAGCTGGTGAAGGAAGCGCTGATCAAAGGCGGCAGGGA
The DNA here is from genome assembly GCA_002490835.1 of Lachnospiraceae bacterium UBA7196. Taxonomy (GTDB): domain Bacteria; phylum Bacillota; class Clostridia; order Lachnospirales; family Lachnospiraceae; genus UBA3282. The sequence continues at coordinate 28,387 of DKUU01000012.1, forward strand.
AGATTTGATCGGCTTTGACAAAAAATGCCTGATCCGGCCGCGGAAGGGAAAGGATCGGCCTAATTCGACAGAGAGGCCGAAGAAAAAGACGATCCGCAATGTGCATAAAAAGAAGGAAAGGAAAAGCCAATGAACATCGCTATTATCACCGGCGCTTCTTCCGGCATGGGCAGGGAGTTTGCCAGACGTTTGGACAGCCTGTTAAAAAAGACGGATGAAATATGGCTGCTTGCCCGCAGAAAGGACAGGCTCGACGCGCTCTGTGCGCAGATGCAGACAAAGACCCGCGCCATCGCCCTCGATCTGACGAGTGAAAAGGAGCTTGCGCAGTTTGCGGAAGTGCTGTCGATCAGCGATGCAAGGATCACTGTGTTGGTAAACTGTGCCGGCGTGGGGAAATATGGGGCGTTTTCCGATCAAAAAAGTGAAGATATCAACGGAATGCTGCGCTTAAACATCCTTGCCCTGACGGAAATGACAAGGATATGCCTGCCTTACATGAGGAAGGGCAGCCGCATCATAGAACTGGCGTCCGGAGCGGCCTTTCTGCCGCAGGCGGATTTCGCGGTCTATGCCGCCTCGAAGGCCTATGTGTATTCGTTTGGCTGCGCACTGGCAAAAGAACTGCGCGGACAGGGCATCTATGTGACGACGGTCTGTCCCGGTCCCGTGGATACGCCTTTTTTGGAAAATGCCTACGACAGTCCGGCCCGTATGAGCGGCTTAAAGAAACTGACCATGGAAACTGCGGATCGGGTGGTGGAAACAGCCCTGATGGACAGCCGGCAAGGGAAGCCCGTGTCTGTCTGCGGTCTGCCTATGAAACTTTTGTATCTGGCGACGCAGAGCACACAGAATATGATGCAGTTTTTTATGCAAGCCCAGCAATAACAGATTATAATGCCGGCGGCTTTTTGTTAGTCGCACAGGCATACGAGGAAGAGAAGATGAAAAAACTGATGATCCCCAAGGGAAGCTACGGCTACCTGCAAAACCGAAAACTCTACACCGTGCTCAGAACCCTGCTGTATTTTACAATCAGTTCAGGACTTTACTGCGGTGGCTATGTCATCACCGGAAGCAGCAAGAATCTGCTGACGATCGTTGCCGTTTTAGGATGCCTGCCCGCCTGCAAGAGTCTGATCAACTTTATTTTATTTTTCAGGGCGAAAGGATGCAGCGAAAGTTTAAGGGAAGTTCTTTGTGTCTATGATGAGAAACTGCTCGTCTTTTACGACCTGTACTTTACCTCTTATCAGAAGAATTATGCCATCAGCCACATGGCCTTAAAGGGCGGTATCCTCTGCGGCATTACGGAAGATCCGGCCTGCGATGCGAAAGAAGCGCAAAAGCATTTGGAACAGATGCTTACGCAGGAGGGAATCAGGAATGTGACGGTTAACATCTTTTCTCAGGCGGATACGTATATTGACCGACTGAGTCGGTTAGTGAAAATGGATGTGGAAGAACACAAAGAGCGGGAAGGAATTGTCGGGCTGTTGTATTCGATTTCCATATAGTTTATGCCGGGGGGCTCTTTTGCGCTGCAGTATACAACCATAAAGGTGTAGGGTAACATTATCATGTATCAAACGATCATTACCGACAGGGAAGCCGGACAGCGTCTTGACAAGTACCTTCACCGACTCCTGCCTAACGCGGGAAGCGGCTTTCTTTACAAGATGCTGCGGAAAAAGAATATTACCTTAAATGATAAGAAGGCGGACGGCAGCGAGAAAACTGCCGTGGGAGACTGTGTGAAAATATTTTTTGCGCAGGAGACGCTTGATAAGTTTATGGGAGATGCCGCATTGCAAAAGAACGGCGTGAAGACAGCCGGAAACGAAGCGGCAGCTACCGACGGCTTGGAAACTTTGATTTCAGGGTATGCAGCTGCTTATGGAAAGTTGTCAGACATTCAGATAATTTACGAAAACGCTCACATCCTGATCGTGGACAAACCGTCAGGCATCCTCTCCCAGAAAGCGGAAAAGACCGACTTTTCCCTCAATGAGTGGCTGATCGGCTATCTTCTGCAGAGCGGCTTTTTGAGGATGGACGATCTGCGTTTCTTCAAGCCTTCCGTCTGCAACCGCCTCGACAGAAATACCAGCGGCATTGTGCTTTGCGCTAAATCTTTACAGGGCGCGCAGCTTTTGGGAGATTTGCTGAAGAAGCGGACGCTTCATAAATATTATCAGACTTACGTGAAGGGACAGATCACGCAGGCACAGACGATCGAAGGCGTTCTTTGGAAGGATGAACGGACGAATCGGGTAACCGTATCTTTGCTTCCGCAGATGTGTCCGTCCGGATCGAAACGGTTGCAGACAAAAACGGCCGATGGCGCCGCTTCATCAAACCGAAAAGCAGATGCCGCCCGCATCAAAACCGCTTACAATCCCCTTCGGATCGAGAAGGATAAAACGCTTTTAGAAGTGGAACTGATCACGGGGAAATCCCATCAGATCAGAGCGCATCTGGCAAGCATCGGTCATCCGTTATTGGGTGACTGCAAATACGGGGACAGAGTGTGGAATGAAGCGTACCGTCAAAAATGCGGCGTGCAGGCGCAACTCTTACACGCCTATAAGGTGGTGTTCCCGCCGCTGGATGCGCCTTTCGAAGATTTGAGCGGACGTACCTTTCTCTGTGCATTGCCGAAGCTTTTTGAGCGTGTGTCAGACGTGGACTAAAATGTGGATTGGAAAAGCAGCAGAGACACCTTATATTTAAAAACAGGCAAAATCAGAACATTTGTTCTTGCTTTATTTTCACGGCAGGAGTATAATCAGATAAGCGAAGAAAATTGTTTGCAACAGGGTTTATGCGCTGCTGTAACATCCATTGATAAAAAGAATGGTAATGCTGCTTTGGAACGAGGACTAGGATGGCGACATGGAACTCCCGCGGGCTGCGCGGCTCCACTTTGGAGGATCTGATTAACCGCACTAATGAAAAATATCTGGAAAATGGTCTGGCCCTGATCCAGAAAATACCGACGCCTATTACTCCCATAAACATAGATAAGGAGAGCCGTCACATCACGCTGGCCTACTTCGATCAGAAGAGTACGGTGGACTATATCGGCGCGGTACAGGGGATTCCCGTCTGCTTTGACGCTAAGGAATGTGCCGTCGATACCTTTTCCCTGCAGAACATCCATGAGCATCAGGTAACATTTATGGGGCAGTTTGAGAAGCAGAAAGGAATCGCCTTTTTTCTGATCTACTATTCCCACAAGGACCTCTTTTATTATCTGCCCTACGAGATGCTGCGCTATTTCTGGGATCGATCGAAGGAGGGCGGGCGCAAGAGCTTTCGTTTTGACGAGCTGAACCCGGAATATGTGCTGCCGAAAAAACATGGGATCCTCGTGCCTTATCTGGACATGATACAGAAGGATCTGGAGGATAGGGTGGAGTAGGGGGTAATGCACTTTGACTTCATGAGAAGGAGATAATAAATGTTTGCAAAATATGTGTGGCTATTCCCTGTTATTTTCATCTTTCATGATATGGAAGAAGTGATTGGATATGGGTTGTGGCTGAGAAATAATCAAGTGTTGTTAAAGAAAAAGTATCCAAAAATTTTAATCATATACAAAGACTTTTCAACCGAGGGATTTTCTGTCGCAGTCTATGAGGAATTGATTTTATGTATTGCTTTTTCCACACTTGCTCTTTTATTGAATACCTGTGTTCTTTGGTATATGTGGCTGGGCGGCTTTGTTGGGTGTACATTACATTTTCTTATTCATATCGGCCAGTCAATCGTAGTAAAACAATATATTCCTGCAACAATTACCAGCATAATCTGTTTCCCCCTCAGTGTGTGGATTGTGTACCTGTGCTTTTCGCTCATTTGGGATGCATGGTGGTACACGGCTATATGGGTCGTTTTAGGGATCGTACTTGTGGCAGTCAATTTAAAGTTTGCCCAAAGGCTGATTGGATGGTTTACCAGAAAAATGGGGCTGACCCCGGTCATTTAATTGTTTACAGGGACAGGAAGTGTTTTGAAAAATTGAGCATTAGCAACACCAATCTGGAAAGGGAGAGTTTGATAGTTGAGAACAGATTTTATGACTAATTGACAAACGCTTAAAAACAGCGTATAGTGTAATAAGTTTGACTTGCTAATGAATTAGCGAATTAGTGCTTTAAAGTAATGAAGTTTCAGTGCTTTCGTTTACAGCATTAGGAACGAAATCAGCAAAATAATGGCAGGAAACGAGGAGTATATGAGTAAAAAATTAGTACATACGCCGGAGGGTGTGCGGGATATTTATGGGGAGGAGAAGGCGAAGAAGACGGTGGTGGAACGCCTTCTGCATGAAAAAATCACAAGCTACGGCTACCGGGACATCCAAACCCCTACTTTCGAATTTTTCGACGTATTTTCCAAGGAAGTGGGGACGACACCGTCCAGAGAGCTTTACAAGTTTTTCGACAAGGAGGGAAACACGCTTGTCCTGCGTCCGGACTTTACGCCGTCCATCGCAAGGTGCGCAGCCAAGTATTTTATGGACGAGGATGTGCCGATCCGCTTCTGTTATCAGGGCAATACCTTCACGAACACCTCCCAATTGCAGGGAAAGCTTAAGGAAGTGACCCAGATGGGGGCGGAGCTGATCGGTGACGGCTCGGTGCAGGCAGATGCGGAGATGATCGCCATGACGATCGAGGCACTCTACCACGCGGGGCTGTCTGATTTCCAGTTGAGCGTCGGCAATCTGGAATATTTCAAGGGTATCTGTGCGGAAGCGGGGCTCGACGAGGAGACGGAGTTAGAGCTTCGTGAGTTTATTTCCGGGAAAAACTATTTCGGTGCAGAGGAACTGCTCGACCGCGTCGGCGTGAATAAAAAGGATAAGGAGCTGCTGCTCAAGGTGAGTGACTTGTTTGGCACGGTCTCCATTCTGGAGGACGCGAAGAAGGCAGTCTCCAACAAGCGTTCCAGACACGCCATCGAGCGGCTTGAGAAAGTGTATCAGGTTCTCTGTGCCTACGGGGTGGAAAAATATGTTTCTTTTGACCTGGGGATGCTCAGCAAGTATAATTACTATACGGGTATCATTTTCAAGGGCTACACCTACGGCGTGGGCGACGCGATCGTGAAGGGCGGGCGTTATGACAGACTGCTTTCTCAGTTTGGCAAGGAAGCGGCATCTGTCGGCTTTGTGATCGTGGTAGATGACCTTCTTGCGGCAATGGGGCGGCAGAATGTGATGATTTCTGGGATAGAGGAGCCGGTAAAACTATATTATACGGAAAAAGATTTCCCGGAAAAACTGATGGAAGCCAAGGGAATGCGGGCTTCCGGAAAGAGAGTGGAAATGTTGCATGAGTGATGAAAAATACCTGACATTTGCCCTTGGGAAAGGGCGGCTTGCCAATAAAACAATGGAACTTCTGGAAAAAATCGGCATCACCTGTGAGGAGATGAAGGATAAGGATTCCCGCAAGCTGATTTTTGTCAATGAGGAATTGAAATTGAAATTTTTCTTAGCGAAGGGGCCGGATGTGCCGACCTATGTGGAATACGGTGCGGCGGATATCGGCGTAGTCGGCAAAGATACCATCATGGAGGAGAACAGACGCGTTTATGAAGTGCTGGACCTTGGCTACGGCAAATGCCGCATGTGTGTCTGCGGTCCTAAGAGCGCAAAGGAACTCCTGCAGCATCACGAGATGATCCGCGTGGCCAGTAAGTATCCGAATATTGCCAAGGATTATTTTTATAACAAAAAGCATCAGACGGTAGATATCATCAAGTTGAACGGTTCCGTGGAACTTGGGCCAATCGTGGAACTGGCGGACGTGATCGTGGACATCGTAGAGACAGGGTCTACCCTTAAAGAAAACGGGCTGGAGGTTTTGGAGGAGATCTGTCCGCTGTCAGCAAGGATGATCGTTAATCAGGTCAGCATGCAGATGGAGCCGGAGCGGATCAAGCGGCTTATCAATGAGTTGAGAGCGCAGTTATAAGCAAAGAGGGGCATAGAATCATGGAAGAAAAGACAGAAATGAAAATAGAGAACAGGGAGGAGAAACATATTATGAAAGAATGGAAGGGCATTATTATTGCGCTGATTGCGGGAGCATGCGCCATCGCCTGCGTCACTATCTTTTCGCAGAACATAGTCAATTATAAACGGACATCGGGCAGCGAGGGTCTGTCCGCGACCGGTTCCGCCAACTGCGATTTTGAAGCGGATCTGATCGTCTGGCGTGGAAGCTTTTCCGGACAGGGAAAGACCACACAGGACGCTTACCGTTCTATTAAAAACGACGCCGGGTTAGTGAAAAAATATCTGGTGGACAACGGCGTGAAAGAAGATGAGATGGTATTCAGTTCCGTTACCATCAGCACGCGCTGGGAGTATGAATACAACGAAAACGGCGACAGGATCAGGGAGTACATCGACGGCTACGATCTCTATCAGAACGTGTCCATCACATCGACGGACATTGACAAGATCGAGGGCATTTCCCGCGATATCTCCGGCCTGATCGAGTCCGGCGTGCAGTTCGCCTCGGAAGAACCGGAATATTATTATACGAAACTGGATGAATTAAAGCTGGATTTGATCGCGGCTGCCACCGAGAATGCGAAGAGCAGGATCGATTTGATGGCGCAGGGCTCCGGTGCTCATATGGGAGAGCTTAAGAGCGCGAATCTGGGCGTTTTCCAGATCACGGCCCAGAACAGCAACACCGAGTACAGCTACGGCGGTTATTTTGACACCAGCTCAAGAAAAAAGACAGCATCTATCACGGTACGTCTAAACTACGGCATTACGCAGTGACAGGGAAGGAATAAGACATGAAAACAATACGTTTAACAGCTGAGACCAGAAAGGACATTCTTGAAAGTCTCTTAAAGCGCAGCCCAAACAACTATGGGCAGTATGAGAATGTAGTGGCGGATATTATCACAAACGTTCGTGAGAAGGGCGACGCGGCAGTTTTTAACTATACCAGTCAGTTTGATAAATGGAATATCAATGCGGATAATCTGCGCGTAACGCAGGCAGAGATTGATGAGGCCTGCACGCAGATCGACAAACCGTTTTTTGCAGCCATGGAGCGCTCTGCCGCAAATATCGAAGCCTTTCACAAAAAGCAGCTGCGAAACAGCTGGATCGACACCAGACCGGACGGCACACTGCTCGGGCAGCGGCTTTTACCGCTTGCCATTACAGGCGTCTACGTGCCGGGAGGCAAGGCGGCTTATCCTAGCAGCCTGCTGATGAATGTCATTCCTGCAAGGGTGGCGGGTGTTGAAAAAATCATTATGACTACCCCTGCCGGCGCAGACGGCAAAGTCCCGGCAGTCACGCTGGCGGCGGCTAAAATTGCGGGTGTTGACGAAATCTATAAGGTAGGCGGCGCGCAGGCGATCGCCGCTATGGCTTTCGGCACGGAGAGCATCCCCAAAGTTGATAAGATCACAGGCCCCGGCAATATCTATGTAGCCCTCGCCAAGAAGGCCTGCTTCGGCTATGTGAGCATCGATTCCATTGCGGGACCGAGCGAGATTTTGGTGATCGCTGACGAGACCGCCAATCCCCGCTATGTGGCGGCCGATCTTTTATCTCAGGCGGAACACGACGAGCTGGCAAGCGCCATCCTCATCACCACCGATAAAGCGCTGGCGGATCAGGTTTCCGCCGAGATCGAGGGCTTTTTAAAGGAACTGTCCAGAGCGGATATCATCCGGAAATCATTGGATAATTACGGCTACATCCTGCTGGCGGATAACCTTGACGAGGCGGTCGATACGGCAAACGCTATCGCCTCGGAACACCTTGAGATTTTGACCAAAGACCCCTATCAGGTGATGACGAAGATAAAAAACGCGGGCGCTATTTTCCTCGGCGAATACTCTTCGGAGCCGCTTGGAGACTATTATGCAGGACCTAACCACATTCTGCCCACGAACGGCACGGCGAAGTTCTTCTCGCCCCTAAACGTGGATGATTTTATGAAGAAGACCAGCCTGATCTCTTACTCGCGGGAAGCGCTTGAAAAAGCGCATGAAGATATCGAAATCTTTGCAGAGAGAGAGGGGCTTACCGCGCACGCGAATTCGATCAGGGTAAGATTTCAGTAGAAATTATATAAGGAGAGCATCATCATGAATAGAACGGCACATATTACCCGTAAGACAAAGGAGACGGACATCGATCTGACCCTCAATATCGACGGTTTGGGAAAAAGTGAGATTACGACCGGCATTGGTTTTTTCGATCACATGCTGGCAGGGTTTTCCAAACACGGTTTCTTTGATTTGACCCTCTCAGTCAACGGCGATCTGGAAGTGGACGGTCATCATACGGTGGAGGATACCGGCATTGCGCTGGGTACTGCCATCAAAGAAGCGCTTGGAGACAAAGCCGGTATCAAACGTTACGGCTCTTTCATCCTGCCCATGGACGATGCCTTATGCCTGTGCGCCATCGACCTGTGCGGGAGACCGTATTTTTCCTGTGACGCTACATTCCCTGCGGAGCGGGTAGGAGAGCTGGATACAGCGCTTGTGAGGGAGTTTTTCTATGCGGTCAGCTACAGCGCGGGCATGAACCTGCACCTGAAAATGTTGAGCGGTGAAAACGCCCATCATATGATAGAGGCTATGTTTAAAGCCTTTGGCAAGGCACTGGACGAGGCAACAGCCTTTGATCCGCGCGTTGAGGGCGTCCTCAGCACCAAGGGCGCACTGTAAAAATAGGCGTAAGACCGCCCATTTGCGATAAAGTGCTAGCGGCAAGACAGTTTTATGTGCGCGAAAATGGAACGTTTAGATTGAACGAAAGAAAGGACAGACATTTCGGTATGGCATACAAAAAATTTATTCCCTGTATTTACCTATACAAGGGAAACGCTGTGAAAAGTTTTACGGACAGCACCATTTTAAATACCAATCCGGCGGCGCTGGCGAAATACTACAGCGACAATAACGCCGACGAGCTGATCGTCTACGATATGTCAGACGGTGATACCGCCCACGAGGAAGCGCTCGATCTCATCAAGGATATCTGCAGCGAAGCGGAGATCCCCGTGATCGGCGCAGGCAATGTAAAGCGCATGGAGGATGTCAAAAAACTTCTCTACGCCGGCTGTAAAAAGGCCGCCTTAAACTACTCAAAACCCGATAATATTGAGATCACCGAAGAAGTATCCAAGAAATTCGGCAAAGATAAGATCGTGGCCTGCGTAACGGAAGTTTCCGCTATTACAGATAACGAGGACCTGATCGAAGCCTATGTGGACGAGATCATTCTGGTCAGGGAAACCTGCTTAAAAAACGCCATTGCCGTTTCCCGTTTTCCGATGATCGCATCGGTGCCGGAGGTTTCGCTGGATAAGATTCTGGAAATTTTGTCAAACGATAATATCTGCGGCATTTCCGGCTATGCCATCAACGAGAACGCCAAAGAACTGCTGCCCATCAAAGAACTGTGCAAGAATAACGATATCGCGGTCAATACCTTTGAATCCGCGCTTCCGTGGGAAGACTTTAAGTTAAATTCCGACGGCCACGTGACCGTGGTGGTGCAGGATTACAAGACGGACGAAGTGCTGATGGTGGCTTACATGAACGAGGAAGCCTATCAGGCGACCCTACAGACCGGCAAAATGACCTACTACAGCAGAAGCCGGGACGAACTCTGGATTAAAGGAGAGACCAGCGGCCACTACCAGTATGTGAAGTCCCTGACCGCAGACTGCGATAAGGATACTATTCTGGCCAAAGTTTCTCAGGTAGGAGCAGCCTGCCACACTGGCTCGCACTCCTGTTTCTTCAATAAGATCATGGAGAAAGAGTACGAGGAGACCAATCCCTTAAAGGTCTTCGAGCAGGTCTTTGCCGTGATTCAGGACAGGAAGGTTCACCCGAAAGACGGTTCCTACACCAATTACCTCTTTGACAAGGGCATTGATAAGATCCTCAAAAAACTTGGTGAGGAGGCGACGGAGATCGTGATTGCCGCCAAAAATCCTAATGCCAACGAGATAAAATACGAAATTTCGGACTTTTTATATCATATGATGGTACTTATGGTAGAGAAGGACGTTACCTGGGAAGAGATTACGGCGGAACTGGCAAGACGGTAGGCAGATAGAACGCAGATTTTTATGCCTTATTAACTTTTCAGGCTTTTAGGTTATAATATATTTTAATTTTGTGCAGATATCATAACGGAGGTGCCGGTATGTGTGATGTAAAAAAATATGAAAAAATCTATGAAGATATAAAAAAGCTTCAACCGGAAGATACGTTGCAGCTTGTACTGGAAGCCGAAACAGAAGAACAAAAAAGTTTTTATGAAATGGTGGGTGATTTTCTTCTGCAAAGGAAACAACGACAGGTTATAGAAAGGAACCTCTTTTAGTGAAAAGATACATTCTAATAGCTGGTGTCAACGGAGCCGGAAAATCTACATTATATCAGTCTTTACAAAGTTTACAGGAATTACCAAGAGTAAATACGGATGAAATATTAAGGGAGTTCGAGGATTGGAGAAGCACATCGGATGTAATGAAGGCGGGCAAAATTGCAGTAAAGAAGATTACAGGGTATCTTGATGAAGGGATTACTTTTAGTCAGGAGACTACGTTGTGCGGAAAATCAATTCTAAAAAATATTGCTAACGCTAAAGAAAAAAGATATTTTATTGAATTGCATTATATAGGTGTTGAAAGTGTAGATATCGCTAAGGAAAGGGTAGCCGTGCGTGTAAAAAAGGGTGGTCACGGTATTTCTGAAAAGGATATTGAGAGAAGATATCTTGATACGTTTAGCAATTTGAAAATTGTTTTGCCCGAATGTGGTTTGGCGGCATTCTATGATAATACAATAGAGTTTCGCAGATTTGCGATATATAAGAATGGAAAGCCGGTAAGGGTTTCACATGAGACACCGTTGTGGTATGAGGATTTTATGGAAAATGTAAAATAGAGCGTAGCAATTTGCTTATCATGTTAATGACAGACGAGAGCGCTGCCCATAAAGCGATTTGAATTTATGGAGGCAGGATGGAGGGAAACAATGTCGGATTTTGGCATGAACGAAATGCAGGAAATGCAAAAGGAACTTCAGAATAACTATAAAGGCAGATGGGAACCGATCACTCCTGAAACGGGAAAAAACAAACTGCTGTGGATGATAGGGGAAGTAGGGGAAGTGATCGATATCGTGAAAAAGAACGGCGGGGAAAAGTCTTGTACTGATGCCGGATTGAGAAAGGAACTGGTCGAAGAATTGGCGGACGTACTTATGTATTACAATGATGTTATGCTATGTTATGGAATTTCTGTTGATGAATTAAAACAAGTATACACTGCAAAGATTGAAAGAAATATGACACGCTGGTAAGATTCCGACAATAGCAGGACAGACAGGAACGCCGCTTTTTGGGCGCGTTCTTTTTTTGTGCGGTTTCACATAAAATGTAGGGACAAAATGATATAAAGGAATTAAAAATGACAGAAAAAAAAGTAACGCCGGAAAAGCGGGTGGAGCTGGCCAGATATATCAGGGAAGAAAATATGGGCAACCGCGTAAAACTGCGCCAACGGGAACATATCCTTTACGGGCGCGACCTCACGATGCCTGCTGACGAGAGAGGGCTGTATGCGGAGCCGGCGCTTACGGGCAGCGCGCAGGGGCAGGAAGTCCCCGCCGGCAGCTCTATGGGGAGTTTTAAATACCGTATGACGCTTGCCGTGCTCTTATTTGTCGGATTTTTACTCTGCGACACGGGCAAGGGCAGCATTTTATCCTACAGCACAAACGATGTGTATGAGATGATAAAAACGGACAGCCTGCATCTGTACGACGGCGGGGAAAATGCCGTTATGGAAGAGCTGGCGGAATTGTTTGAATAACTGTTAGTATCAGTATGATCCCATAAACTTTCGCGCAGAATGATCCCACATGCGTTAAGATGCCGATTTCTTCAAACGAGATACGCCGCCGCTTTGACTTTATGCGACAAGTCCGTTATACTTAGAATATCGACCAAGCTTCAAAAGGTAGGGTATTTTTTGTATGAAAAAACCGGCTCTTAGTGATGAAATCTTAATGCGGGTGGAAAAACCCGCCCGCTATATCGGAAACGAGATAAATGCCGTAGTAAAGGACAAGGCGAAAATTGCTTTGCACTTTGCTATGTGTTTTCCCGACGTCTATGAGATCGGCATGTCTCACCTTGGTATCCAGATCCTATACAGCATGTTTAACGAATGGGAGGACGTGTGGTGCGAGCGCGTCTATTCGCCGTGGGCGGATCTTGACCGGATCATGCGGGAGGAGTCCATTCCCCTGTTTGGCTTAGAATCCCAAGAGCCGGTAAAGGATATGGATTTTCTCGGTATCACCATCCAGTATGAAATGTGCTATACCAATATTCTGCAGGTATTGGAACTTTCGCAGATTCCGCTGCTCGCCAAAGACCGCGGAGAGGATATGCCCCTTGTGATCGGCGGCGGCCCCTGTGTCTATAATCCGGAACCGATCGCGGATTTCTTTGACCTGTTCTATATCGGCGAGGGGGAGACCCAGTACCGCCCGCTGTTTGACTGGTATCTGGAAAATAAGAAAAACGGCGGCACGAGGGAGGAATTTCTGCACGGCGCGGCCAAGATTCCCGGTATTTATGTGCCGCGGTTTTATGAGGAACTCTACAACGGGGACGGCACCGTAGCGGGACGGCGCAAACAATATGAGGATATACCCGACGTGATCTTAAAGGAGATCGTGACGGATGTAACGCAGGTTTCTTATCCCATAAAACCCGTGGTTCCCTTTATCAAGGTGACGCAGGATCGGGTGACGCTGGAAATTCAGCGCGGCTGCATCCGCGGCTGCCGTTTCTGTCAGGCCGGACAGATCTACCGTCCCGTGCGGGAGCGGGATGCGGATAAACTGAAAGAATATGCAATAACGATGCTGCAGAATACGGGGCACGAGGAAATCTCCTTAAGTTCCCTAAGCTCCAGCGACTACTCGCAGTTGGACGAACTCCTTACCTTTTTGATAGACGAATGCGGGAAAAAGCATGTCAATATTTCCCTGCCTTCTCTGCGTATTGACGCCTTTTCGCTGGATGTGATGAGCAAGGTGCAGGATGTCAAAAAGAGCAGCCTGACTTTTGCGCCGGAAGCGGGGAGTCAGCGGCTTCGCGACGTCATCAACAAGGGATTGACCGAAGAAGTCATTTTGAAGGGTGCTTCCCTTGCCTTCGAGGGCGGCTGGACGAAGGTAAAGCTTTATTTTATGCTGGGCCTTCCCACGGAAACAGAAGAGGACATCCTCGGCATCGGTGACCTCTCCAACAAGATCGCCGCCGCCTTCTTCGAGACGGTGCCGAAGGACAAGCGGGTAAACGGCAGAGTGCAGATCACGACCAGCACTTCCTTTTTCATACCGAAACCATTCACGCCCTTTCAGTGGGCGCCCATGTGTACCAAAGAAGAGTTTTTGGACAAGGCGCGCCTGACCAAACAGGGCATTATGAGCCAGCTCAATCAAAAGAGCATCAAATACAACTGGCACGAAGCGGATGTGAGCGTTTTGGAGGGCGTGCTGGCCAGAGGGGACCGCAGGGTAGGCAAGACAATTCTAAAAGCCTATCAAAAGGGCTGTATCTTCGATTCGTGGAGCGAATTTTTCCATAACGACCTGTGGCTTGACAGCTTTTCGGAATGCGGGCTGGACATCGGCTTTTATACCACCAGAGAGCGGGCGGATGATGAAATTTTCCCTTGGGATTTCATTGACTGCGGCGTAACGCGGGAGTTTTTGCTGCGGGAATGGAAAAAGGCGCAGACGCAGACGGTAAGCCCTAACTGCAAGGCGCAGTGTCAGGGCTGCGGGGCGAACCGCTTTGGGGTGGGCGTTTGCTGCGATCGGTAAAACAATAACAAAAGATAAAGAGTGAAAAAGAACAAAATTTGACGAAGGAATACACTCGTAATATAATTGTATTCAAAGATGGAGGTGTCCCCTTGGCAGAGAAAAAACTGATTATTCAATCGCAGAGATATACGGGCGAATCGAAGGTGATATCCATGAGACTTCCCATGGATATGTTGACGGAGATAGACCGTGTCGCGAAGGAAACAGGGCGGACACGCAACGAGATCATGCAGCTTAGTCTGGAATTTGCTCTGGATAATATGACGATCGAGCAATAAAGGAATTAATGGGAGTCAGGTATGAAACAGAAACGAGTCAAAAACGGTCTTGTCAGCATCATTAAATGTGACGGGGACAACAATACCTTGATCTGGAAGTATCCGGAAGAAGATTTTAAGCTGGGGACACAGCTTATTGTTCACGAAAGTCAGGAAGCAGTGTTCTTTCAGGACGGCCGTGCGCTGGATGTCTTTGGCGCGGGGCGGCATACGCTGGAGACGCAGAAGCTCCCGCTTTTAGATCAGTTTTTCCGGCTTCCCTCGGATGCAGAGACCACCTTTCATTCCGAGATCTATTATATCAATCTGGCCACGCAGATAGGGATCAAGTGGGGGACGGATTCAAGAATCCGCTTTTTGGATCCCCTTTCCGGACTGCCCCTTGAGATCGGTGCCTGTGGAGAATTTAACATCCGTGTCAGCAATGGGAGGAAACTCCTGTTAAAGGTGGTAGGCACTTCTTCCGGTTTCGGACAAAACAGCTTATTTGGAGAAGAAGGAGAGAAGGGATATTTTCGTTCCATCGTGATCACGCAGGTGAAGACCCATCTGGCGGAAACGATCAAGGCGAAAAATATCCATATTTTAGAGATCGATTCCGCGCTCCTTGGGCTCTCTGACCTGTTGAAGGAAAAGATTAACGGCGCGTTGGAGGCTTACGGACTGGAGATCACCGACTTTTTTATCAGCCGCATCCTCACACCGGAAGATGACCCGAATTACCGCCGTTTAAAAGACCAGCACGCAAAGCAGTATCTTCTGGTACGCGAGGAGGAGATCAGGCGGCAGGAAGCGGAAGCGGCAGCCGATCGCAAGGCCGTGGAAGCGCAGACCGAGGCCCGTCTAAAAATCATTGAGGCACAGGCCAATGCGGAAGCCCTGAAACTTCAGGCGGCGGCGGAAGCAGCCCGGATGCAGATGAAGGGCTATACTTACCAGCAGGAGACCGCCCGTCTGGTTGGTCTGGAAGCGATGAAAAACGGCATCGGAAGCGGTGCGTCCATTCTCGGAGACGCTGCGGGTCTGGGCGTAGGCCTCGGCGCAATGGGCGGCGTCATGAATATGGCCAAGGAAGCCCTTTCACCGATGATGCAGCAGAGCGCAGAAATGGGACAGCAGATGGAAGGCTTTATCAGTCCGTCTTGGGACTGCGCCTGCGGGCAGCTTGGAAACACCGGTAACTTCTGTAGTAACTGCGGCAAAAAAAGAGGAGAGCAAACAGATGCGTAAGAGACTGTTAAAAGGGTATGTTCTGGTTTTCCTTGTGCTTATTCTCTATATAACGGTTACCATCCCCTTTCCCAAAACCATTATTTTTTGGATAGCGGCCGGTTTTACCGTACCGGCGTTTTTCGCCCAGCTTTTTACCCTGAACCGTATAGACAAACAGGCGGGCACGATGAAGGACAGGGCGCTCGATTTCCCGAAACTGCGGATCAGTGTTCTCTATTTGGCTGTGCAGTTATCAGCAAGCCTTCTGCTTATGCTGTTCGCAGCAAAAATACCCGTATTTGCGGCCGCAGCGATAGAGATCATCATTTTATTGGCGGCTGTCGCCGGATTTTTTGCCGTGGAAGCGGCCTGTGCGGAAATCATCCGCCAGAATGCCAAGACACAGGATGCTGTAGCTTTCCTGCAGGACTTAAAAGAACGCCTGAACCGGCTGATTCTGCACTGCGGACAGGAAAGGTTCCTGACAGACCTGCGCAGACTGGCCGAAGAGATACAGTTTAGTCATCCGCTCTCCGCAGAGAACACACAGGAGATCGAAGAGGAAATAGCGTCTCTGCTTACGGAATTGGAAAATGCCGTGCTTGCGGAGGATGCGGATACCGTGTCAGCTCTTTGCGGCCGCATGACGGCACTTTTTAAAGAGAGAGACCGGATCATAAAAGACAGAAGATGAGGAGGCACGGGAAATGTCTGTTCTGACATGTAAAATGTGCGGCGGCGATCTGGAACTAACAGACGGCATGACCACGGCCAGATGCCCCTATTGCGGGACCAATCAGACAATTCCGCAGCTTGACAGCGAACAGCGGATGCGGCTTTATGAACGTGCGAACCATTTCCGCCGCCGCAACGATTATGATCTTGCTATGGCGGTCTATGAACAAATCCTGCATGAAGACCAGACAGACAGCGAAGCCTACTGGTCCATCGTATTATGCCGCTACGGAATTGAATATGTGAAGGATCCGGCAACACACAGACTGATCCCTACCATCAACCGGATGCAGTATACTTCCATTTTGGCGGATGAAGATTACAAGGCAGCTATGCGCTATGCGGATGAAACGCAGGCGGAACTTTACGCACAGGAAGCGGTTCAAATCGATAGGATACAGAAGGGTATCCTGCAGGTATCCGGAAAAGAGCCGCCTTATGATATATTCATCAGTTACCGGGAAAGCGACGAAAAAGGGCGGCGCACAAGGGACAGCGTGCTTGCCGACGAGGTATATTATCACTTGAGCCGGGCAGGCTACCGGGTCTTTTTTTCGCGGATCACGCTGCGGGACAGGCTGGGCGAAGCGTATGAGCCCTGCATATTTGCGGCCCTGCATTCTGCAAAAGTTATGATCGTGATCGGGACCGATTCCCAAAACTTTCAGGCTGTATGGGTAAAAAACGAATGGAGCCGCTTTTTGGCTTTCATGAAACAAGGGGCGGATAAGGTTCTGATCCCTGCCTACCGTGATATGGATCCTTATGATCTTCCTGAGGATTTTTCTCATTTACAAGCCCTTAATATGGCACAGCTTGGTTTCATGCAAGATCTTCTGTACGGGGTTGGCAAGATCATCGGGAAACCTGTGAATGTCGGTATTGCGGCACCAAATACAGGGATGCAGCCTGTATCCCTTTCCGGAGCCCCAAGAAGCGAATATCCGACGCCAGAGAAAAGGCCGCGCAATATGAACGGCCGGGGATTCTATAAATGGAAGCGGGGCATCGTGATCTCCGCTATTCTGGTCGTGACGATATTGCTGTTATGCAGCAAGGAGATTTACCGGCGGATCAAGATCGATCAGGCGGAAAAAGAACCCCGGACCGCACAAACAAAAATCCTTGAAAACCGGTCTGATCTTGGAAGCCTTTCCGAAAGCGAGAGTTTGCAGGATGAACTGCAGACAGGAGCTGAGCCGGTTTTTCAGGGCATTCTGGCGGATTTTCTTTCCAGACTCTATCAGGTCCCGGCAAACGAAGTCCCAGAGAGCCAGCTTGCAAAAATAAAACAGCTTGCGATCCGGACCAGTATTGACGGTTTTTATGTCGGCTACAGTTTTGAAGCGCCCGTTTTGCCTGATTATACGTTATCGGAATCCGATGAACTGTTTGAAGACAGGAACGATACGCTGACATGGATGGAATTTCCGGAAGAGGCCCAGATTAACTTAGACTGCCTGTATCGGTTTACCGGTTTAAAAAAGCTGGATTTATGCAGAACCCCTACCGCCAGACAGATAAAAGGCCTGTCGCTTGAAAGCATCGGCGCCACTTTTGACGATCCGGCACAAGCCTTGTCCATACTGGACGATCCGGCAGCCGTAAAGGAGCTTCGATTTGAATACAGCGCGGATGATTTGACGGGGATCGAGGAATTTGTGAATCTGGAAGTCTTATATCTGGACTCTACGGATACCAGCAATATAGACGCCCTGATCAGTTTAAAACATCTGAAACATCTGACCCTTAACGACCTTGAGAATCTAACGGATTTTGCCGTAATCGGAAAGCTCTCTTCTCTGGAAACGCTGCGGATTATTTTTTGCGAAAGGCTGCGGTCGATTGACATTTTTGGTCAATCAGAGAACCTTAAAATGCTGGGAATCGGATTCTGCCAGATACAGAGTCTGTACGGACTGGAAAACTGCACGGCGCTTACATCCTTTTCTGTAGCAGAATGCTACAACTTAAAGGATCTGAGTGCGGTAGAGGCGCTGACCGGCTTAGAAGAACTTTCTTTGGATGTGAATTACGGCACTCCGGAGCCGAAACTTGAAAAGATGCGCGGCTTAAAGAAGTTATCCTTAGATAATGTGCATGACTGTACTTTTATTGAAAATTTGTCGGGACTGACAGAGCTGTACTTAACCGGCTGTACACTGCCGGATGCCTTTGACGGCTCAAAACTAAGCGCTTTAAAGACGCTTTCCTTTACCTATCAGGACTGCGAACAGGAGTTGACTGCGATAGAGGATCTTCAATCACTGGAAAAGATTAATATGCAGGGAACCGTAGCCTATGTCAATCTTGCGGGAATTTTCAATATGCCGAATCTGCGGGAATTGAACTTAAACAACATTGAGTGCGAAATCAAGTTTGACGAAGTATCGAGGAACGATTCTCTGGAAATCCTTCATATGAACAATGTCTTCCTCTATAAGGATGTGTATGTGGAAAAAGATGGCGGCATGATGTCTGTCTATTACGATGATGTCAATCTGGCGGACCACATGGATTTTTTTCAAAAATTTCCGTTTTTGAAGGAATTGTATCTATGCGAAAACGGACTGACGGACCTTTCCTTTGCGGAAAACATTCTAACCTTGGAGGTTTTGGATATTAGCGGTAATTATATCACGACGCTTACCCCGTTGTCCGGACTTCCCTCCCTGAAAAAGGTGGTCTGCGGGAATAATCCGCTGAAAAGCACGAAGGGGCTTAAAGATTCCGTACTGGTCATCACGAAGTATGACTCCGACGAATGGTAACCGTAACCGGATACATGCCTTAGAAAGACTAAAAGCTTGTCGGACTGGAAAATGATCTTCTTCTAAAATGTAAGAAAAAGGATGCAAAGAGGTAACCCATGAAAGTCAGGATCAAATTTGCCAAATATGGCAGTATGAAATTTATCGGTCATCTGGACATGATGCGCTTTTTTCAGAAAGCCGTCAGAAGAGCGGAGATTGACGTGAAATATTCGGAAGGGTTCAGCCCCCATCAGATCATGTCCTTTGCCGCGCCGCTCGGCGTAGGGATCGAGAGCTGCGGAGAATATCTGGATCTGGAAGTGCTATCCATGTCTTCGGCGGAGGAAATGAAGGAAGCGCTGAACCGGGTCATGGCAAAAGGGGTGGAGATACTTTCCGTAAGCCTGCTGCCGGAGCAGACAAAAAACGCCATGGCGAGCGTAGCGGCGGCTTCCTATCAGATTCATCTCAAAGAGGGCGGCTTCGGCGTGCCTGACCTTGACGGCGCGGTCGGGGCCTTCTATGCGCAGGAAGCGATCCCCCATACCAAGGAGACGAAGAAAAGCGTTCTTGAAGTGGATTTAAAACAGGGTATTTATGAGATGCAGGCAGGTGAAACGCAGGTGCTTGCGGATATCATGTCGGCGGCTGCGGCGCGATATGTCACTGATTCCGCCCAAGACCGTCTGACTGTCCCCTGTATCCGCATGACGGTGGACGCTTCCAGTGGCGGCAATATCAAACCCACAGTAGTCTTTGAAAAATTCTGCGCGCATGCAGGCTGTGAGATACCGCCGGCCGCCGTTCAGGTAACGAGGCTGGAGACCTACGCGGATATAGCCAAAGAAGGCGAGACACATCGGTTTGTGCCGCTTTCTGAGGTGAAATAATAAAGTTTTCAAAAATATACTTAGGGAACTTTTTGGTTATATATACATACAAAAGTTCCCTAATTTATTATTGCCATTTAGGGAATATTTTGATATGATATATTAATAAAAGTTCCCTAAAAGGAGTAAAAAGATGGATACCAATTATTTAGAAATACAGGAACTGCTGCAGGAGAGGGCGGAATTTCAAGCCAGACTGAATCTGTTTGCTTATGACGGAAGCCCGGAAATCAAGGAAATCAACGGTTCTAAATACTTATATGTCCGCAAAAGGACGGCGGGAAAACTGACTTCCACCTATGTTGACACTTATTCCGAAGAATTATACCAATTACTTCTCCGCAATGCAAAAGAAGCCAGAGAACTAAAACGGGAAATCCGAAGACGGAATAAGAAATTAGCGGCCCTTGGCTATGAAGACAGGGAACTTCCCGAAGAAATACAAAAAAATCTTGATTTCACCAGAGCGAATTTAAAATCCAATATTTATGATCAGGCCGTATTGGAGGGCGTAGCCACATCCTTTCCGCAGACCGAAGATATTATCGAAAACGGCATCGTAAACGGTGTTTCTGCCACAGATGTGCAGAAAATCCTGAATTTAAAGCATGCCTGGGAATTTATACTGGATGCGGATGTCATCCAAAGTAAGAGTAATTATCATATGCTCTGCCACATTGCAAAGCTGGTCAATGAAGGGTTTTTCCATGACGGCGGCCGGATTCGGGGCGTTCCCGTCACCATTGGCGGCACTTCCTATGTCCCGCCGCTTCCAATCGAATCCGTTGTGATGGAAAATATTGACGAAATATGCGCCAGACCCAGAAATCCGCTTGATATCGCGATCGCATTATGCCTGTATTGTATGAAAACACAGGTATTTATGGATGGCAATAAGCGGGCAGCCGTCATTTTTGCCAATCACTATCTGATCGCCCACGGCAGAGGACTGCTTGTGATTCCGGAAAAGGAAGTCCCTGCTTTTAAAAAACTGCTGATCGATTTTTATGAGGGAATGGCACCAAAAAAACTGATTGCCTTTATGAAAAAAAATTGTTTTAAAGAAATTTGAAAAACACTTGACCTTCCCCCTTGTGGAAGCCTTATTCTGGCGGTAACAGAGGAAAGCGCATACGAAACGCGTCGCGGAAAGAACAGGAAAGGAGCCGTTTTAAGCATGAAGATCAACGAAGTAGAACAGCAGGTGGACATCACCAAAAAGAATATCCGTTTCTACGAACAGCAGGGGCTGCTAAGTCCCAAACGAAACATGGAAAATGGATATCGCGATTATTCCGAAGAGGATGTCACTGAACTGAAAAAAATCAAAATACTTCGCAAACTGTCCCTTCCTATAGAGGAAATCAGGCGGATCCAAAAAGGTGATCTGATCCTTGCCGACGCCCTGCAAAGGCAGGTAATCCTCTTAGAGCGTGAAAAAGCAAGCCTTGAGGAGACCACCCGTCTGTGCCGTCTTTTGAGCGAAGAAGTATGTCAGTATGCCGTCTTTTCCCCTGACCAATACTTAGAAAGGATGGTGGAAATGGAACAGGAAGGTACTAAATTTTTAAATGTAGGCAGACACGACATCATGCAAAAAAAACTAGCGCCCATGATCTTCGGCGGCCTGATTATTTTGATGATGCTCGGAATCATTGTTTCCGTGATCTGTTTATATCTGATGGCATCCATGCCGCTGTTGGCAGTCGGGCTCTTTCTTTTGGCACCCGTCATCATGATCATAGCGGTCGCCGCAGCACTGGTACAGAGAATGAAAGAGATTGAAGGAGGAGAAGAAGATGTTGCTCGTAAATACTGATTTTATCACAGGAAAAGAATTGGAAACACTGGGAATCGTCAAAGGGAACGTCGTCCAATGCAGAAATGTAGGCCGTGATTTCATGGCTGGGATCAAAACGCTTGTAGGCGGAGAACTGAAGGAATACACAGAAATGCTCAATCAGGCAAGGCAGATCGCCATTAAGAGGATGGTGGACGAGGCGCAGGCCATGGGAGCGGATGCCATTATCAACATTCGTTACGCATCCTCCTCCATCATGCAGGGCGCCGCCGAGGTAATCGCCTATGGCACTGCGGTGAAGTATGTGCTATAATCATTTTCATGAACAATGGGAAAATCATCATCACAGCTTTTAATAACCGCACTTTTGCCTTTCTCCACAAGGATAACCGCATCCTCTCCGCGCAGGTACTTACGATGGACGAACATGCGGTAGGAAACATTTATGTAGGCAGAGTACAGAGCATATCTGAAAATATCGGAGCCGCCTTCGTGGACATCGGAGGCGGCTGTCTCACATTTCTGCCGCTTGCGGAAGCGAAATCTGCCCATATCATGAACCGGAAAGCGGACGGGAAACTCAAAGCGGGAGATGAGCTCATGGTTCAGGTCGTAAAAGAGGCCCTGAAATCCAAACTTGCGGGAGTGAGCACAAAGCTTACCCTTACCGGAAGGTATGCGGTCGTGGGGGAGCGCACACTACAAAAGCCTGCCGACAAAGCAAAAGGAACGGCTGCGCCAAAAGCAGAAGACGGAAGCAAAGAAAGAAAAGAAAGCGGCACAGTACATGTTTCCGCCAAACTTACCGAAGCGGAAAAAGAGCGTTTCCGCAGTCTCAAACCGCTTGCGCGGATCGCGGCGGATTACAGCCTGATCGTGCGCACCAATGCGGCCGCCCTTCCGGATGACGCACCGCTGATCGCAGAGGCCTCGGAACTTTCGGAGACACTCACACATATGATAAAGATTGCGGACACGCGCACCTGCTACAGCTGCCTGTACCGTTCCCGACCGGACTGGGCGCTCTTTGTGGAAAACGCTTACCGCACGGAATACGATGAGGTGGTCACGGATCTGGCGGATGTATACCCGGATTTACAGGATATATGCGGCAAGGCGTCTATTCCTGTCCGCTTGTACGAAGATCCGCTTTTGCCGCTCTACAAGCTGTATGCTCTGGAAGCGCGGCTGCAGGAACTTACCGAAAAAAAAGTCTGGCTGAAATCAGGCGGCTATCTGGTCATCGAACCGACAGAGGCTTTGATCTCCATTGACGTGAATACAGGGAAGTACGAAGCTGGAAAAGAACCGGAAGAAACCTACTACCGTATCAACATAGAAGCTGCCGAGGCTATTGCATGGCAGATCAGAGCGAGAAACCTTGCCGGCATTATTCTGGTGGATTTTATCAATCTGAAGGATAAAAACAGAGAAACAGCCCTGATAGCGCAGATGAAAGACCTGCTAAAGCGCGATCCTGTCCATACGAGGGTCGTGGATATGACGCCGCTGGGCCTGATGGAGATCACCCGCAAAAAGATCGATCCCTGTCTGGCACAACAGCTTGCAAGATAGCGCGGAATCCGTCATAATAAATTATGTATAAACGAGGGAAGTAAGCGAATGCAAACGCTTACGGAAGGGAAACAAAAGAAATGCCAATGAAACTGCTTCATATGGAAAAGGTCAAAGACGGCAGGTATCTGAAAAACTATGAACTGACTTACCTAAACAAGGCCGGACGGGAAAAGAAATATGAGATCGTCAGCCGCAGTGAGATCCCTTCTCCGGAAGCGATCGGAACACGGGTGAGCGGCGTTTCCATCGTTGCATACCATGAAGATAAGATGCTGCTTTTACGGGAATTTCGTATGGGCGTCAACCGGTTTGTCTATAATCTCTGCGCGGGGATGCTGAACGAAGGGGAATCGCTTGAGGAATGTATCCAGCGGGAACTTTACGAGGAGACGGGGCTTGGCGTGAAAAAAATCCGCTGCATCCTGCCGCCTTCTTTTGCTGCGGTGGCCTTCTCCGACGTGAAGACGCAGATCGCCTTTGTGGATGCGGAGGGGGATTTTGAGGACCATACCTCCGAAAACGAGCAGATCACCGCAGATTTTTACACGAAGGAAGAAGTGCGGGAGCTTCTGGAAACGGAAGAGTTCAGTTCCCGCGCGCAGATAGCCGCTTACTTTTTCGCGTCATCTGCTTCTTTCGTCCCCGACATAAAATAACCAAATAATTCATGCGGATGACCCACTACCTGCAGAAAGGAAATCTCTTTTTTATGATGAAATCCCTGAAACGAAATATATGCTCCCTGATCGTTTTCTTCCTGCTGATCTTGCTGGATCAATATACGAAACATCTCGCCATCCTGCATTTAAAGGGACAGCCTTCCTTTGTCCTTTTGGATGGGATTCTTGAATTTTCTTATCTGGAAAACACCGGCGCTGCTTTCAGCTCCTTTTCCGGGAAACAGACTTTTCTGATTGTATTGACCATATTGGTCATTGCTGTGCTGGCATGGCGGTATTTTACCCTTCCTGCGAATGGAAGGTTTCTTTGGATACGAATCTGTCTGCTCTTTATTCTAAGCGGCGCCGTCGGCAATCTGATCGACCGCCTGAGCAGACGTTATGTTGTGGATTTTATCTACTTTGTGCTTATCAACTTCCCAAAATTCAATGTGGCCGACATTTTTATTACCGTCGGGGTCGCCGTCCTTGCCGTACTCATGCTTTTTTATTACAACGAAGAAGAATGCGGGACGCTAATCTCTGTTGACAGCCTTTTGCGCAAATGATATATTCTCTTTAAGTCATTCCAATGAAAAAATCCAAGATAAACGCTGCGAAGAAATGGAGAAAATCATGAACAAGAAAAAAGCAGCTGTTGAAGTCTACATCTCTACCGTTTTTAAGTGGGGCCTGTTCATAATGGTGTGCGCCTGCATGTGTGCCACTGTCATGTTCAATGTGGAAAAAATGTTTGGTCTGTATCCCACTGTACCCTGGATCGCCACGATCATATTGGGACTTATGGATACCTGCTTTTTCGTGATGGCGATCATGATCATCCGGTCTTCTTTCGATGAAGATGGCTTTTTGAAAGAAGGCAGGCTGCAGTTCGGCAAACTGTTTTCATGTATCGTTTTGGTCATTCAGTGGAATTACCTTCTCTATATGCTCCCGACGAGGACCTTCTGGGGCTTCCTGTTCTTTTTCCTGATTCTGATCGCGTTCTTTTTGGATTTGAAACTGTTACTGACCTGCGGCTTAGCCTGCACTGTCTCCTTGTTTATCGGCTGGGCGGTCCGGGGTACGAACCTGATGCCTGTAAAAGACGAGTTATTTCTGACGGACATCATTATGTGTCTAGTGGCATTGACCTTGTCTCTGGCAGGCCTGCTCATCTTTGTGTTCTTTGTCGCGCATTTTCTGGTCAACGCCAAGAAGGACGAGCTGGAACAGAATAACGAGCATGTGGCAAACATTCTTTCTTCCGTGCGGGAACTGTCCGAGCAGTTGTCCGCCGCCGGCATGACGCTTTCGCAGGTTTCTGAAAATGAAAGCGCTTCCGCCGAAGAACTGGCGTCAACGAGCGAACAGTTAGTAATCAACAGCAATCAGCTCAGCGCAAAAACGGATGAGAGTATGACTAATTTAGGCGAGTTGAGAGAATGTGAAGGGATCGTTGCTTCTAATATGGAAAAAATGGAGACGATCTCCACAGAGCTGCTTGATAAATCTAAGGAAAACGAGAGTCTGCTCAACAATCTGCATGCGATCAACGGCGAGGTCTCCGAATCGATCAAAGCGACGTCCGATATCGCGATACGGCTTTCCGAAGCGGTGCGGGAGATTGGCATGACCCTGAACCTGATCAGCGATATTTCCAGTTCCACCAATCTGCTGGCCCTAAACGCTTCCATTGAGGCCGCAAGGGCGGGAGAGGCCGGAAAGGGATTTGCCGTGGTGGCAACAGAGGTAGGGAATCTCGCAAACAGCACGCAGGACTCCCTGAAAGTGGTACAGTCGGTGATCGAGCGGGTACAGCAGAATGTAAAAGAGATCACCGCACAGGTAGATGAGAACACCGCAAAACTGGGCAGACAGAGCGAATACTATGAAGGCGTCTTTGCGGGGATACGGGATATGACAACGCTCCTAAATACCTCCGTGGAATCGATCCGCACCATGGGAGAGGCGCAGAGCAGACAGTCCGGCGTCATTAGACAAACGATCTCCATCAATCAGGACATCGCAGAGAGCATCAAAAACGAAAACGAGCAGTTTGTTTCCATCAATGAAATGGCGGAAAGCAGCGCTAACGATACGGCGGAAGTATCGGCACAGGCGGGTGCGATCAACAGCATGGTCGATAAAATGACAGAATTATTAAATAGAGAGTAGTTTTGGTGTTGACAAACCTTGGAAAGTCCGTTACAATATCTGAGTATGCCGCATAGCGAGGTCAAAGTATGCCCTTTTGGTCATCACCAAAGCTAGCGAGTAAATGGATGCAAGTCCATGAATAGGAGGTGTGCAGGTATGTACGCAATCATTGCAACTGGCGGAAAACAGTACAAGGTATCCGAGGGCGATGAGATCCGGGTAGAAAAGCTCGATGTCGAAGTCGGTGCCACTGTTACGTTCGATCAGGTGATCGCTGTCAGCGATAAGGAACTCAAGGTTGCGGGCGATGTTGCCGGCGCAACCGTGACGGGAACCGTTACGGATCAGGGCAAAGACCGCAAGGTCATCGTCTACAAGTATAAGAGAAAGACCGGTTATCACAAGAAAAACGGCCACAGACAGTCTTATACGCAGATCAAGATCGATAAGATCAAAGCGTAATGACAAAGGTCACGATCCATAAAAATAAGTCAGGAGACTATCTGGGGTTTCTCTGCGAGGGCCATGCCGGATTCGCAAAGCGAGGCGAAGATATCGTCTGCGCCGCGATCTCGGTGCTGACGATCAATACGATCAATTCGCTTGAGGAACTCACGAAGGAGCCCATGCAGGTAGAAACGGATGAGGCTGCGGGCCGGATCCGCTGTACCTTTAAGGCACATCCCCTGCAGGAAACTTCCCGTGTCCTGATGGATTCCCTGACGCTGGGACTGCAAAGGATTCAGGCGCAGTACGGTGACAAGCATTGCAAATTGACAGTTGAGGAGGTGTAAACCATGTTAGATATGAACCTTCAGTTTTTCGCACATAAGAAGGGTGTCGGCTCCACCAAGAACGGCAGAGATTCCGAATCCAAGAGATTAGGTGCAAAGAGAGCTGACGGACAGTTTGTCAAAGCAGGAAACATCCTGTACAGACAGCGCGGTACCAAAATCCATCCCGGCATCAATGTCGGCAGGGGCGGAGACGACACGCTGTTTGCGCTGGTGGACGGTGTGCTTCGTTTCGAGAGAAAAGGCAGAGACAAAAAGCAGGCTTCCGTTTATCCTGTAGAGCAGTAAGAACCGCAAGGCTAAGCTCCGAACATCTTAATGTTTGGAGCTTTTCTTTTATAACAGGGAGAAATCATGTTTGCAGATCGCGCAAAGATTTTTGTAAAAAGCGGAAAAGGCGGGGACGGCCATGTCTCCTTCCGCCGGGAAAAATATGTGCCAAACGGCGGTCCTGACGGCGGAGACGGCGGCAAGGGCGGAGACGTCTATTTCGAGGTGGATGAGGGCTTAAACACCCTTACCGATTTTCGGCACACCCGCAAGTATAAAGCCGGCAACGGCGAAGAGGGCGGCAAGAAAAACTGCGCCGGCAAATCCGGAGAAGATATCACTATCAAAGTGCCGGAAGGGACCGTGATCAGAGAAGCCGAAAGCGGCAAAGTCATCACCGATATGTCAGGGACAAACCGCCGTTTCCTGCTCTTAAAAGGCGGACGGGGCGGCAGCGGCAACCAGCATTACGCCACCAGTACCATGCAGGCACCCAAATACGCCCAGCCGGGCCAGCCGGCGCAGGAACTGGAGCTTTTGCTGGAACTTAAAGTGATCGCGGATGTGGGACTTGTTGGCTTTCCCAATGTCGGAAAATCTACTTTTTTGGCAAAGGTGACAAACGCAAGACCAAAAATCGCCAACTATCATTTTACCACCCTGAATCCGAATCTTGGCGTGGTGGATTTAGAAGATGCGAAAGGCTTTGTGATCGCCGACATTCCGGGGCTGATCGAGGGAGCGGCGCAGGGCGTCGGTCTTGGGCATGAATTTTTGCGCCACATCGAGCGTACCAGACTGATCATTCATATCGTGGACGCGGCTTCCACCGAGGGACGCGACCCCA
The DNA here is from genome assembly GCA_002490835.1 of Lachnospiraceae bacterium UBA7196. Taxonomy (GTDB): domain Bacteria; phylum Bacillota; class Clostridia; order Lachnospirales; family Lachnospiraceae; genus UBA3282. The sequence continues at coordinate 56,293 of DKUU01000012.1, forward strand.
TCGCGGACATCCATGCCATCAATAAGGAACTTGCCGCCTACGATGAAAAACTGGCGAGCCGTCCGCAGATCATCGCCGCCAACAAAATCGATATGATTTATGAAAAAGACGAAGATCCGGTTGAAAAGATCAGAGCAGCCTTTGCACCGGAGGGCGTACCGGTCTACGGCATTTGTGCCCTCAGCGGGAAAGGCGTAAGAGAACTTCTCTATGCAGTCAATAACCGTCTGGAAGAGATCGGGGAAGAGCCCCTCACCTTCGAGCAGGAGTTCTTTCCGGAATTTCACTTTGATGCGGAGAACGAGCCTTATACCGTGGAGTACAATGAGGAAGAGGACGCGTATGTGGTGGAAGGGCCCCGCATTGAAAAAATGCTCTCCTATACGAATTTAGAGTCCGAGAAAGGCTTTAAGTTCTTTCAGGATTTCCTGAAAAAACAAGGAATTCTGGCACAGCTGGAGGAGCTTGGCATTGAAGAGGGCAGTACCGTCAGGATGTACGGACTTTCGTTCAATTATTATAAGTAGCGCAAAAGTAATCCCTTCGGGATTGGCTTTGAACCGGGCATATCAGGAGGAGTTTATTTATGGAAATCACGAGCAAACAGAGGGCATATTTGAAAAGTCTGGCAAACGGTATCGATCCGATTATTCAGGTGGGAAAGGCCAGCCTGACGCCGGAATTTACGGCTTCTGTAAACGACGCCTTCAATACCAGAGAGCTTTTGAAGATCGCCGTCTTAAAAAACTGTGCGGACGATCCCAAAGAACTGGCGCAGATGATCGCGGAGCGCACGCACTCCAATGTAGTGCAGGTGATCGGCAAAAAGATCATCCTCTATAAACCTGACAAAAAGGATCCGAAAATCGTACTGCCCAGATAACCGGACCATTCAGAAGCTTACAGACAAGGCAAATAAAAGGACAGAAACGTAAAGGGAGAACCGCATGAAACGAATCGGCATTATGGGCGGCACCTTCAATCCCATCCATAACGGGCATCTTTCGATCGCCGAAGAAGCAAGAGAGCAGTTTAGACTGAAAAAAGTGTTGTTTATGCCAAGCGGTATCCCCTATATGAAGGATCGTCATGAAGTTCTGCCCGTCGATGTACGCTGCGAAATGACGGCGCTTGCTATCGCGGACCGGCCTTATTTTAAATTGTCGAAACTGGAAGCAGAAGACGCAGCGCAGGGGAAAAACACTTATACCTGCGATACCCTGCGAAAACTGAGGACTGCCGATCCAGAGGCGGACTATTTTTTCGTTCTGGGAGCGGACAGCCTGTTTGCGATAGAAGACTGGAAAAATCCGGCGTTTATCTTTGAGAATTGTACGATTCTGGCGGCGGTGCGGACGACAGAACAGGCCAATAGCAATGCGGCCCCTGTTTCTTTACAAGACCAGCTCCTTGGGCAGGCGCGGTATCTGCGTAAAACATATCACGCGGCCGTTGAGATTCTTAAATTTGCGGGCATGGATGTATCTTCCACGCAGATTCGTGAAAAAGTACGACGCGGTGAATCTGTCAGCGGACTGGTGCCGGAAGGAGTGGCGTCTTATATACAGAGCCACCATCTTTATGAAAATAATTCGTAAAAATGATATATTTGTGTTATAATGAACGCAGGCTGTTTGGTCTGCGTTTTACAGTTTTATACATCATTGAGTACACCTTATGTGGAAAGGAAGCTGTTATGAAAAAACGGAAAGCATGCAAGTGGATCGCCGGTTTACTGAGCGCCGCCATCCTTTTTACAAGTGAAGGAATGTCCTGTCCTGTCTATGCTGCGCCCGCAGAGGATATCGCTTTAGGGGAAGAACTGACGCAGCCGGAGGATTCTGCGGCAGATGCGGAAACGCCTGCAGATGATACCGCAACAGATTCTGAAAAGGACGGTACGGATACTTCCGAAAATAAGGATTCCGAAAATGATTCAGATGCTTCGGAAAGCAAGCCACCGCAAGACGATTCAAATGTAGATCCGGCAAATCCGGACGATACCGTTTCCGGAGAAGAAACACCTGATGATAAGGACGAAACACTTCCTGACGAAGAAACCGCTTCCGGGGAAGAAGAGCAGACAGAACCGCCGGCGGAAGACACTCCGGACTATCAGGAAACTATATCCGATAATTCCATGTCGGCAAACAATCTGATGGCACTGGAAGAGGAAGCGCCCGCGATGACAGACTTTGCGATCGTGGACGAGGGCGGCAATCCCTTAGACGAAACAAAGATTCTTTATATACAGGAAAACGCCTGCAGGCAGCTTCATGTAAAGCTGACTCCGGAGGAGGCTGTTGCGGATGAAGTGATGTGGTCTTCAGACCATGCCCGGATTCTGGTGACAGACGGAAAGGTCACCCTGAAACCGGCGGAAGACGCCGACGGCGGCGTAGTGACAGGTATCGTGAGCGCCAAGATCGGAGAGCTTACCAGAACCTGTAAGGTCGAGTTCCAGCCGTTGATGAAAGAGATCGTCATCGTAGACCAGAATGGCGTCGCGATCCCCGAATCCGGCATTACGATCCTGCCGGGACAGCAGAAAAACCTTGGAGTAAAAATACTGCCCGAAGGAGCTGTCGCAGAGAATGTGCTGCCAAGCTTCCGACTCGGCGATACCAAATATCTCAAAATTGACAGTGCCAGAGGGATTCTGACCGTAAGGCAGGTTCCAAATGAATTTCCCTATGAAACTACCGTGACTGTCAATATTAATAACCCGCATACCAATCAACAGGTAAGTGCATCCTGTAAGGTAACCATTCCGGCGCCCGGCGAGCAGGACGGTATCCGCTGCGGAGATATCCTGTTTTACTGTGACGGTATGCAGATGGACTACCAAAAGGTTGATGAAAAGACCTGGGCGGTCAGCGCAAACAGAAGCAGTAAGATTACGCTCACTTATATTGGCGAACAGCAGCCGGATACAGAATATGCTATTTTCTATTCAAATAATTCACGAGGCATTGATTCTGGCAACACACGCAGGCCGGGAACGCAATACAGAAATGCTCTAAAACTCAGTAATGACAGATATCCGCTGCAGTTTGTGCTGGGAACGAAGTCCAGTGACAGATCTGCCAGAGAGTATACCCTTTCGGAAGTTTATACGATCCGGTTTACCATGACAAAATACAGGTCCGATTTTAAAATAGTCCCGGCCACCATTCGTACCATTCCCGGTGCGCCTGATCAGGAAATACAGGCGAAAAGGCTACCCGATACCTGTGAGATGAAGGACGTCACTTGGATTTCCAGCGATGAACGGCTTGTACGAATAAAAGAAAAAACAGAGAAAGGCGTTATACTGCAGTTTGGGCAGAGTGTGGGCACAGCTCAAATCACAGCTGTGGCCAAAGACTATCGGGGGCAGGAATGCTATGCCACCTGTCAGGTCAGACTGAGCATGACACTGCCTTCGCCTTCCTTTGATAGCGATTCCGGAGGCGAGACGTCAGAGGAAACTGCAGACGGTGAGATCAATGATTACTGGCTGATCGACAAGGGCGGTAAGGTTTCCCTTGCTGTAAGGGGCGTGACGAAAGCCAGCATCTATTATACCATAAACGGGCAGGATCCCGTCGCAAACGGCATTCTTTACCAGACACCGATTACCGTAAATGCAAAAACTACCATCAAAGCTTATGCCAAACTGGACGGTTATGCGGACAGCCCTGTGAATGAAAGCGAATTCCGGATCGGAAGTCCGAAATTTTCAATCTCTCCGGCCTCTGTAACCATACAGCAGGGAAAAGAAGCAAAAGTTTCCTTTACGCTGCCAACAGGCGCCGATGATAGTACCATTACATGGAGCAGCAGCGATACCGAGATCGCGAATGGTATAACCGGGGGCGGTGATACGGATGATGATGGAAATGAAATACCTGTCACGCATACGATCATTTCCGGTACAGAAGCCGGTAAATGTATCGTTACGGCATCAATTTATGATTACGCCGGCAGAGAGCAGACAGCCTCCTGTAAGGTTACCGTTCCCGGGAAACTGGAGATTACTCCGTCAGTGACTATAGAGGAGGAAGGCACCGCCTCGATTCAGATTACCAAACTTCCGTCCGGTTACACGAAAGATGATGTATCATGGAAGGTGGATTCTGTTTACGATGCCCCCCTGATAACGTTTGGAACCGACGGAAACGGTAATAAGACGATCACAGCGGGCAGACTGGAGAATACGAAGGAAGCAAGGATACTTACGGTAAAGGCTGCCCTCCCTACGGATGAGGATGATATTTGTGCACGCTGTCAGGTAACGATCGTTCCCAGACAGTATACCGTCAGATTTTTCGGCTTTAACAGGAAACTTAAAAAGACCGAAAAAGTATATCGGAATCAGTCGGCCACCCCGCCCTCAGACGAGGTGATGAGCGCCGCTGCGCCGAAAGGTTATCACTTTAACGGTTGGGAAGTGCCGGACAGTTGGAAGAATATTGTCGAAGATAAGGATGTCTATGCAAAAGAGTACGTGCAGACGATATACACGATTGACTATATTCTTGGCGCAGGGGGAACAAATGCGCCTGAAAATCCGACCTCCTATAAAGTGACCGATAAAACGGTTGCTTTGCAGGATGCGATCCCTGCTCCTTCAAAGAAATTTGCCGGCTGGTATCTGGATCAGGCGTATACGGACAGCCCGATCGCGGAGATTCCGTCAGGAAGCACAGGAAACTTTACCCTGTATGCAAAATGGATATCGGACAGAACCGGTCTGCGGATTGAACCGATTGGCGACCAGCCTTACACGGGAAAGGCGCTCACCCCGACCGTGAAGGTATATGACGGCGAGACGCTTCTTACACTGGGAACAGATTATACCGTGTCCTACAAGAATAATACCAACGCGTATCTGCAGAATGCGGGCATGGATGCCAGAAAGATGCCCACCGTAACAGTCAAAGGAAAAGGTAATTACGAGAAGTCTGATACGGAAAGCTTTCAAATCGTTCCGCAGAGCATTGCCGCCGGGACACCGGAAATCGTCATCCCCGACCTGTATCTGGCCTATACCGGAAGAAAGCTTACGGTTACGCCCACAGTGATGTGGAATGGTAAAAAGCTGGTCCATAAAAAGGATTTTGAAGTCACAAAGATCGCAGACAAGGATCAGGCCACGGTAGCAGAGTGCATAGCGGAAGGCGTTTATACCGTCACGGTTTCCGGAAAAGGGAATTTTACCGGCGAGAGGAATATCTCTCTGACCGTTACGAAAAAAACGCTTCTTAGCAAAGTATCCTTTAAGCCAGGCAAACTGAAGGATATTCCATGGACGGCTTTGCAGGGAAAGACTCTGGGCGAGGCGGGTATCCTTGTTGACGAAGGCATCCTTTTAAAGAAGGGCAGCGATGAACTCCAAAAAGGTACGGACTATACCGTGACTTTTGACACAAACATAAAAGAAGCCGGCACTTACGAAGCGGTCTTTACCGGAACCGGAACCAACTACGTGGGAACAGTGACAAAGACCTTTAACGTCACAGGAAAACCGCTTAGTGCCAACAAACTGGAAATACAGGGACTTACGGACCTGTGCTTTAACGGAACAAAGCAGACACCGACATTGACAGTTTATTATAAAGAGGGGAGCAATAAGTCTCTCCTGACGCCAGACACCGATTATACGTTTGCTTTCGATAATACAAAAAATGCGGGCAATAAGGCCGCTGTTGTCATTACCGGAATCAATGGATATACCGGCACGGTAAAGAAAACCTTTAAGATTGCACCGTATTCCTTAAAAGATGCCACTGCCGCGACTCTGATCACGACTTCCCTGACGAATAACAGTGACTCCGTTGCGTATGAAAAGGGCGGCGCGAAACCAAAAGTTATCGTAAAATATGGAGAGACTGTCCTGGAAGAAGGAAAAGACTATACGGTAAGCTACAAGAACAATACAAAGCTTGCAACAAAAGAGGACACGAAAGCGCCTTCTTACACAATAAAGGGAAAAGGTAATTTTAAAGATTCCCTGACAGAGAAAACGTTCTCTATTGTACCGCAGGATATCAGCAGGCTTTCCGTCATCGCTGAAGATGTGATGGCAGCCGCGCCAAAAGCAAATGCGCCTGCCGGAACACTTGGAATGACCGGTGCCGGGAAATATAAGAGTACGCCTAAAATAACTGATTTTAACGGGAAAGCCTTGTCTGCCGGAACGGATTTTCTGAAAACCTATACCTTTACAGACGAAAACGGTGTCGTTCTCGGCCCAAAAGATCAGGTGCCGGAGAATTCCGTATTGACGGTAACGATAGAGGGAACCAAAAATTATACCGGCCAGACGAAAGTTTCCTACCGCGTACTCGCCGCTAAAAAGAGTCTGAAGAGCGCTAGTGTCTCCTTGAAGAAGGGGGTGACAAAGGCTTATGAGCTGGAACCCGTCATTCTTAAAAAGGAAGATCTGGTTGTAAAGCTGAACGGCAGGGAACTCGACAAGGATAACTATACGATAGTCTCCTATGTGAATAATAGGAAGAAGGGGACCGCTAAGGTCACGATACAGGGTTTGGGAGAGTATGGCGGCAGAAAAACCGTAAACTTTAATATCAAGTCAAGAGAAATAAAGTGGTTCAGGACCCCATAAATTTTCCTGATCAGAAAGGATATCTGCAATGAGTCAAAATCACCATCTTTCTGAAACTGAAAAACTCCGCAGAGCAATGGAAAAGGAATTATCGGCCGGCCGCTACACTCATACGCTGGGTGTAGCTTACACGGCCTCCTGCCTCGCCATGGCACATGGTGAGGTGATGGAGAATGCGATGGTGGCAGGACTTTTGCACGACTGCGCAAAGTCCATGCATGGCTCAGAGCTGATGGCAATCTGCGAAAAAGGGCATCTACGGATGACCGCGGTGGAAAGAAGCAATCCGACTGCGCTTTTACACGCAAAAGCAGGCGCTTATCTGGCGGAACATAAATATAACGTGGCGGATGAGGATATACTAAATGCGATCCGCTATCACACCACAGGCAGACCGGATATGAGCAAGCTGGAAAAGATCATTTACATAGCGGATTATATTGAACCCGGCAGGAAACAGCTTGCGGGACTGGAAATGATCCGCAGGATCGCCTATCAGGATCTTGATTGGACGATGGAACACATATTGACAAATACGCTGGCCTATCTGCGGACTACGGAGGGGCAGGTGGACGATATGACTGTCAAGACATATGAATTTTACAGACGAGAAACATAAGAAAGGTATGGTGAAAACGTTAATGGACACAAAACAGACCGCGTTGGTTGCCGTGAACGCACTGGAAGACAAGAAGGCGGAGGATATCCGTATCATTGACATCAGCGATATCTCTACGATAGCAGACTATTTTATTATCGCTCATGGCACAAACAAGAGTCAGATTCAGGCGATGGCGGACAATGTATCGGAGATCCTTGGAAAAGCCGGGGTTACGATGCGCCAGATCGAAGGCTATCAGAACGCGAACTGGGTCCTGATGGACTTTCAGGATGTCATTATTCACATTTTTGATCAGGAAAACCGACTTTTCTATGATCTGGAACGAATCTGGCGGGACGGCGTTCCCATTGAAAAGGGCGCGCTTTCCGATACGATATAGAAGACGGGAGAGAAGCATGTGTTATGTAAGGGGAAAGGCTTCGCACAAAATACGGCGAAGCCTTTTTTGATCCGCTATGCTCTTCCTGATTCCGTTGCGTTTCCGGTATACATATAAAACGTAATGATATACAGTCCGGCAATACCTACCAGAGCGTAAATGATTCTGGAGAACCACGACATGTTACCGAATACAAAGGCCACAAGGTCAAAGCTGAAAAGTCCGATCAATCCCCAGTTGAGAGCACCGATGATGGCAATCGTCAGGGCAAGACAGTCTAACGCTTTATTTCTCATGTTTTCTTCCCCCTTCATAAGACATCAATCTTCTTCGCAAACGAGAAATACGATCTGATTACGCGATCATAATCGTCAAAAATGAATCCGACAATTACGATCACTAGCTAGTATACGCGAAGAAGATTAACCTATGCTGGAAAAATTTCGCCTCTTCCGTTAAAAAACCCTGCAATATCATACTTGCAGGGCTTTTACGCAATTCTCATCTATAATCTTCCATTTTTTTCATATTTCAATGCTTATAGAGCCGGAATACACCGAACACTCTACCAAGGATCTGACAGTCATTGACAATAATGGGATCCATCTCGTCATTTTCCGGCTGCAGACGTACATGTCCGTTTTCTTTATAAAAAGTCTTTACGGTAGCTGAGTCATCGATCAGCGCCACCACAGTATCGCCGTTATCCGCTGTCTGGCAGCATTTGACAAAAATCTGATCGCCGCTAAAGATACCGGCGTTTATCATGGAATCTCCTTTTACCTTCAGCACAAAAGATTCGCCGCTCGGCACCATATCCGCCGGTACCGGGAAGTAACTCTCGATATTCTGCTCTGCAAGGATCGGTTCGCCGGCTGCCACATGACCGATCACGGGCAGGGAAACCATCTCCGTGCGGACCATCTGGAAATTATCGTCACAAATCTCGATCGCGCGCGGCTTTGTGGGATCGCGCCTGATATAGCCGTTCTTTTCTAACGTCTCTAAATGGGAGTGGACGGATGAAGTCGATTTTAAATTCACCGCCTCGCAGATTTCGCGCACGGCAGGCGGATAGCCTCTTTTTAAGATTTCATCCTTAATATAATCAAGAATCTGCTGCTGTTTTACGGTAATTTTTCCCTGTGCCATGTAAAATCCCTATCCTTTCTAATTGTTTAACTGCAATTTCATATTTCTTTTGTGTATCTCTCTGTACAATCAAAACGTCATCAAGCATTTAATCGTATTTCCTGCATGATTACACTTTTTCTGTTGGTATGCGTATAGTATAACACAGGATTTCGTAAAAAGCAAACATATATTCAGAAAATTTGTTCGATTTTTTTAAGAATAAGGGTTGACATTCGAAAATGTGTTCGATATAATACAGACATAAGGAACATCTGTTCGCAACGTTTGTTCGGCTTATGGAGGTAATCACTATGACACAGAAAAACAAAAGCTTACAGGATATCAGAAGCGAGAGAAGGATCCGCAATAACCGCATTCGCAGAAGACGGGAGATGAGAAAAAACTTCCTTTTATTTGTGATGACGCTCTGTCTGATCGTTACCACTTCCGTGGCAGTCGGCTCGTTCCGCTCCAATGCAAAGAACGATCCGGCGAAGGAGACCTACCGCTATTATAAGAGCATCACCGTATCCGACCGCGATACGCTCTGGTCGATCGCGCAGACTTATATGGATGAGATGCACTATGATTCCATACAGGATTATATCAGCGATGTCAAGCACATCAATAACCTGAAAAACGACGCTATCTACGCGGACGCGCACCTGATCGTACCGTATTATGCCGAGGCGGTCACGACGCCGTAAGACTGCTTCATGGTCAAAAATCCAGTTCGATGTTATTTTTGAACGCTGTTATATTGAATCATGAACAATGAAAACAGGGAAAATGTTTGACGAACCGGCCCGTCAAAGTGTATGATAAAAAAGAAGTTTTTATTTTGATGTTTCTAGCAACGGCAGGAATCATAATCGAAACTGCCGTTGTTTTTTAGTTTCGGGGAGAAAATAAAATGGAGAAGCAGCAGAAGAAAGAGGAGCAGAAGCTGTCGTTCTCAGAGACTTTGAAGAACGACTGGTATGCAATCAGGCTTGGATTCTCAATCAATAAAAACGTGGTCATACATGCTTTTTTTCTGGAGATGGTCATCTATTTTGATTGGGTATTTTTTGATGCCATCTTCCTGCGCTATATTGTAGATGCGCTCGACAGCGGCAAAGGGCTGCGCACGATCCTGACTTTTATCCTAAGCTGCGGAGCGCTGTTTTTTGTTCTCAATATCTACCGGGAATATGTGACTAACGTAGTGAATCCGCTGTCGGCGACCAAACTGTATTACGGCGTTTATTCCAAACTGTACGCCAAGGCAAAAAACGTGGAACTTCGATGTTACGAGGATGCGGACTTTTATAACCGCTACACGATGTCCATGGACGGCGCGGATACGAAGATCATGGAAATCATCCAAAACGTATGGGGGTGTATTGGCGGAACGGCAGGAACGATCGCCGTATTTTGGTTTATGTATCAGATCGACCATTATGCCGTATTTTTTATCCTGTCTCCGCTGCTTGGCAACTTTTTATTCGGACATTTGAAAAATAAGGCTGAATTTAAGCGCTATACGGAATGGGCTCCCGACGATAAGGTCCTGAATTATGTAAACAGAGTGATGTACCTTCCCGATTATGCCAAAGAGATCCGGCTTTCCAATGTATTTGCGCTTCTTAAGAGGCAGTACCATGACGCGGCGCAGCGTATGGTGCGAACTGCCGAAAAATATGCTTTCAGCAATGCCGTTTTAAGTATCTTTAAAAATTCCTTTACGTTTACGGTTATTTTTGAAGGCGTTTTATTGTATGCAATCTACCGCAACCGTGTCACGGGGTCAATCTCTCTGGCACAGCTTACGGTAATGTCCAGTCTGATGGTCGCTATGACATGGATTTTGATCGGTCTGTTTGAGAATCTTATGAATATCATGAAAAACGGCATGTTCATCAATAATTTTCGCGGTTTTCTGGAATACGAAGAAAAGATTCCCGAAGATCAGGACGGCGTGATGCCTGATGGGAAGTTTACTTCCTTAGAATTTGAGCATGTCTGCTTTTCCTATCAGGATGAGGAGACGATCAAAAACCTGTCCTTTACCATCAAAGAAGGCGAAATCGCAGCCTTAGTTGGGCATAACGGCGCGGGCAAAACGACGATCATCAAGCTGCTTCTGCGCCTGTATGACGCCGATTCAGGTGTGATCCGCTTAAACGGCAGGGATATCAGAGAGTATAACCTGCATGCCTATCGGGAAATGTTTTCCACTACTTTTCAGGATTTTTCGATCTTCGGCATGACCGTGATGGAAAATGTACTGATGGGCAGGCATTATGAGAAGGAAGAACAGGTGACAAAAGCGGCGCTCAAGAAGGCTGGCTTATATGATAAGATCACGTCTTTGCCAAACGGTATTCATACAGTGATGACCAAGGAATTTGATGAGGAGGGCGCGGTCTTTTCGGGCGGAGAGAGCCAGAAACTTGCCGTGGCAAGGACTTTTGCCAAAGAATCCCCCGTCAAGATTTTTGACGAACCCTCCAGCGCCCTCGACCCGATCGCTGAGTATGAACTGTTCCGCAATATCATGAAAGAAGGCTGCGAACATACCATGCTCTTTATCTCGCACAGGCTTTCCTCTGTCAAAAGCTGTGATAAAGTATTTATGCTGGAAGAGGGGCGTTTGATCGAGGAAGGCTCACACTTGGAACTGATGCAGAAAAACGGCAAGTATGCGAAGATGTACCGCAGACAGGCCATGAACTATCTGGCTCTTACAACGGAAGAGGAGGTGGTCGTTTGAATCAGGGAAAAAACAGCACAAAGCAACAGGCGGCTATGGTATGGCGTAATAACTGGTTTTTGCTGAAACTGATGTGCAATGCTTCCCCTTCTTTTCTTATTTTTACCGTTCTGGACACCGTCCGGCATTCGGTTTCCGTGTTCTTTGAACACATTTGGGGCATCGGCTATATTCTGGAGGCGGCTGAATTTCAGTATCCGTTTTGGCAGGTAGCGCGGTTTATCCTGCTTTTGGCGGTCTTTGTCACTCTTGGTATGATATTCTCGGCAGTGACGGAAGACTATATCAAGCAGAAAGAGCGGCCCAAAGTAAAAGAGCAGATCAAGATGCTGTTATATGAAAAAACGAAGGAGCTGGATCTGGCCTGTTATGATGATCCGGCATACTATAACGAAATGGTGCTTGCGGTCTCGGAGGTCGATAAGCAGATCGATCGCTGTGAGATTTTTATAAAAAACGCGGTGTCCGGCATTACGGTTTTTATTACCAGCGGGCTTTTTTTCCTGTTCCGGGATCCTTTTTCCGTTGTGTTCGTGGCAGCTTCTTTCCTGTTGTCATTTGCCTTTAATCAACTGTATAATAAATTATCCTATACGCTGCGGATCGAGCGCAATCCGCACGAGAGAAAACGCGAGTATGTAAAAAGAGTATTTTATTTGAGTGACTATGCCAAAGAGATCCGTATGCATCCTGAAGTTTCCGGTCTTTTGATGAAGGAATTTGAGGCAGCGAATAAGGAAGTCTACCATGTAGAGAAGAAACATGCCTTTCGCAGGCTGTATTTGAGCGTAATGCGCAGATATACGTGCAATCTCTTTATCAGCGACGTTTTATATATCTCTTATCTGGTATATCAGGCGGTGGTCAGGGGTGTGCTTTCTTTCAGCAGGGTGGCGATCCTGTATCATTCCTTCTATTCGCTCAAACAGGGGTTGAGCATTTTTACGGATGTATATCCGTTCGCCTGTGAGACCAGCCTCTATGTGCAGAAGATCCGTGATTTTCTGGCTTATGAGCCTAAGATACAGACTACGGAAGGCATTGTACCCGCGACAAACGCGAAAGAAATAGAACTGGATCAGGTTTCATTTGCTTATCAGAAAGAAGCCGGCGCCATCATAAACGATATCTCGCTTTCTATCTCTCCCGGAGAAAAGATTGCGCTTGTAGGCTACAACGGCGCAGGGAAAACGACGCTTGTTAAGCTTCTGATGAGACTCTATGACGTGGACAACGGAAGCATTCTGGCGGATGGAAAGGACATCCGTTCCTATGATGTGCAAAAGTATCGGGACACCATCGGCACCGTATTTCAGGATTTTCAGATCTTTGCCGGAAGCATCAGGGAAAACGTGCTTTTGGATGTGGCTGACGGCTGTGACGAAGAACGGATAAAAGCTGCCCTTGCGGACAGCGGCCTGATGAAACGGGTAGACGGGATGGAGAAGGGGCTTGAAACGCCGCTGACCACGGAATTTGCGCAGGACGGTGTGAATCTGTCCGGCGGGGAAAGCCAGAAACTGGCGATCGCCAGAGTGTTTTACCAAAAGGCAGGACTGATGATTTTGGACGAGCCGTCGAGTGCCCTTGACCCAATCGCGGAATATCAGTTGAATCACGCTATGCTTACGGCTACGAAGGATAAGACGGTGATCTTTATTTCCCATCGGCTTTCCACCACCAGACTGGCCGACCGCATCATCATGCTGGAACAGGGCCGGATCGTGGAGCAGGGCAGTCATGAACAGCTGCTTGCACAGAAGGGGAAATATGCGCAGATGTGGCGCGCGCAGGCGGGGGCATATATAGAGGTATCATAATATGAAAATCGACCGCATGATCGGCATTTTGTCCATTTTATTGCAAAAAGAAAAGGTTACCGCACCGTATCTGGCTGACAAATTCGAGGTTTCCCGCCGCACCATCAACCGCGATATCGAGGCGCTGTGTATGGCTGGGATCCCGCTGGTGACAGAGTCAGGGCGGGGTGGCGGCATCTCCATTATGGAAGGGTTTAACATAGACCGCGCCCTGTTCACATCCGCGGACATGCAGGCGATCCTAGCGGGACTGCGGGGACTTGACAGCATCAGCGGCACGAACCGTTATCAACAGCTGATGGAAAAGCTGTCCGCGGGTACCTCAAACCTGATCGCCGCAGACACCCATATCCTAATCGATCTTTCTTCCTGGTATAAGCCTGCTCTGGCCCCGAAAATAGAGCTCCTGCACGGCGCAATTCTTTCAGGGCATAAGGTTTCTTTTACTTATTTTTCTCCCAAAGGCGAGTCTATAAGGAACGTAGAGCCTTACTATCTGGTCTTTCAGTGGGCAGGCTGGTATCTCTGGGGCTGGTGTGATGAGAGAGAGGATTTTCGCCTGTTTAAGCTGATGCGGATGACAGAACTTTCTATTAGCGATTCCTTTGAAAAAAGAACAGTTCAGCCGCCCGATTTAAGCGCTGACCGGGTCTTCCCGTCAACCTATCATGTCAGGGCGAAAATTCATCCTTCCTTTCAATGGCGGCTGGTAGAAGAGTTTGGCCCCACATGCTTTCAGGTACTGCCGGACGGGATGCTGCTTTTTTCTGCCGACTTTTCCGACCGGAATAACCTGATTGGGTGGATTGTGTCGTTTGGCAGCGGCGCGGAGCTTCTGGAGCCGGAACATCTGCGGCAGGAAGTTTTACGGTTTGCGGAGGATATTCGCCGTAACTATCTTCCTGATTCTGAAACATGACATACTGATGTCGTGTTTATACTGATATCATGGTTATGGAAATTGTGATGAGTTTCGTAAACGCCCAGTGAGATAAAAAAAGAGAGGATGACTGCAACATGGCATTTGATTATAAAAAGGAATATAAGGAATTTTATCTGCCCAAAAACAAGCCGGCACTCATCACCATTCCAGCCATGAACTTTATCGCGGTGCGCGGGAAGGGCAATCCGAACGAAGAGGGCGGCGCTTACAAACAGTCGATCGGTCTGCTCTACGGCATCGCCTTCACCATTAAGATGAGCAAGATGGGCGATCATCGGATCGAGGGCTACTTTGACTATGTCGTGCCGCCTTTGGAGGGCCTATGGTGGCAGAAAGACACGGTCGGCATTGATTATGCCAGAAAAGAGGATTTCGAGTGGATTTCCATGATCCGCCTGCCGGAATTTGTGACAAAAGCGGAATTTGACTGGGCGATAGCGGAAGCTTCGGCCAAGAAAAAGACGGATTTTTCACAGGTGGAATTTCTGACTTATGAGGAAGGATTCTGTGTACAGTGCATGCACATCGGTCCCTATGACGACGAACCTGCCACCATTGAAGCTATGGATCGCTTCGCGGCAGAACAGGGCTATGTTCCTGATTTGGAAGGTGCACGCCGCCACCATGAAATTTACTTAAGTGATGTGAGAAAATGCAATCCGAAAAATTTAAAAACGGTGATAAGACATCCTGTTAAAAAAGTGGGAGAGGGAGAGCAGTAAGCAGCTCATCCCTTCTCCTTCAGCATTTCAATATTTTCTTCACATTCCTCGATCTGCGCAGATAAGGACTTTAGGTTACATTTTCTTACCAAAAACTTTGCCGCTGTATTTGCGGAGTTGATAAAGTACCGCCAAAAGCCCTTGATAGAAATGACGATCAATAAGATACCAAACAGCAGAGAAAACCGATATAGAATATAACAGCCTGCCGGCAACAGCGGGATACATAACAGCGCGCTTCTTTTGAGTTCATGAAGCCGCCGTTCTAATGTGTTCAGCCGCATTTGCTCCGCCTGTAATTCGTAGTCGCCATCGTAGCGCTGTTTCGCATTCTGTTGTTTTCCGTCATAACGATAGCCGGATTTTTGAATAACAGGTTTTTCATCCTCTGATTCTTCCAGCACCACATTTTTGATCCCGCCGGCGCCAAAGAACCGTATCGCCGCAACCACCAGCAAAAGAATTCCGATATATATCCTGTCTTTTATTTTTCCGAAATCTTTTTCTACGATCACAAAGGAAGTGATAAGGCTCTCCATAGGAAAACCATCTATCGATTCATGCCAGGCCAAATTGATATCGACCGGCGGTTCGATGATTTTGCCTTCAAAATAGATTGCTTCGCCGTGCCCATCTTCAAAGGCCTCCAATTGACTGGTCAAAGATTTGCTATTAGCCATAATGCAGATATAGGACTCTTTTCCGACAGAAATGGTATAGAAATCATAGGACTTTCCCACAAGGTTTAGATACCCCTGACTCATACCGGAAAATTTATTGCTGCCATACATATACTGTCCGATGTATGTATCAATATTACCGGTCACATAGGCTCCTTCTTTGAGTTCGCGCTCCTGCATCGTATTTAAATCGAGCGCGTTGTGATATTGATACGCTGCGTGGAGCCCTTTTCCTAAAAGAAGCATGCCAACTATGCATAAGATGGCTGTCAGAATCTCTTTTTTCGTAATGAATACCCGATATTTCATAATTCACCTTTTCTTACAACATAAACATTAGAAGTTATTATGATAATCACTTCATTTTAAAGAATATATGGATTATTTTGGATTGAAATACAAGGATTAATATGTAATTACCGAAGCAGTAGTATCTTTGCTGCGCATATAACTATGAAACAAATACACATTTATTTCATAGTTGAGTCACCAAAATGCGCCTACTCCCAATAGAATCTCAATACCACGCCAAATTTCCGGTCAACCGTGGTGACTTCCCCAATCTTCCCGGTTGCATTCATAATCATATAGTTTTCCCCTTCGGTAGATACATTCAGGAACTTGCCGCCTTTCTTGATGTAGTCCTCGTTGCAGATATCTGAGATGATCCCGCAGATGTCGTCGCGGCTGTGTCCTTTTTTAATCTCAAACGCGTTATCGGCATCGCCGATATATTCGTCACCAAATACCGCAAGATATTCCGCATCCCCGTCAAGTAACATTTGTTCAAAACCGGTCGGATTATGGATGTCCTGATAATAACCGATGCCAAAGGAAATCAAACCGATGATCGTTCCCACCAAAAAGGTGCCGATAAACCGCTGAAAATACGATTTTTGTTCCCATTTTTTCATTGTTGATCCATATCCAAAATGATGACGAATCACATCAAAAATACTTGTAATTCTTACAAAAATGGGAAATATTGCACCTGCCACTGAGAATACAAAAAGAATGATGAAAAATACGATCATTGTTTTGACCATTTGCGTACCGCTCCTTTTTCGCCTGTAAAAGGCCGCTAATTACCTCAAACACAGACAAATCACTAATTTTCCCGCAGTTTCACCGCCTTCGCTGCCTTCCTGCGGTTCTGGTCCTTGATCGCGGCATAATGCTTTCTGGTCGTGCCCACATCGGAGTGTCCGAGAACATCCGCCACCAGATAAATGTCCTCGGTTTCCTGATAGAGGCTGGTGCCGAAGGTAGAACGCAGTTTATGGGGCGTGATCTTTTTCTGGGGTACAAAGGCTCTTGCATACTTGCTCACCAGATCTTCCACAGCGTGTACGCTGATCCGTTTCTTCTGCAAGGAAAAAAACAAGGCGTTTTCTTCTCCGGCAAGGGCCTGCGGCGCGATCTGTGCACGCGGGCCTTCAATGTAGTCCAAAAGCGCTTTTTCAACTTCCTCACCGAAATACAGCACGGCTTCGTTGCCGCCTTTGCGGATCACGCGGATGCTGTTTTCCCGAAAATTTACGTCGTTAATATCAAGCCCCACGCATTCTGAAACACGGATGCCGGTGCCTAAAAACAGGGTCACAATAGCGATATCACGAACCTTTGTCTTTAAGAAAAAATCCTTTTTCTTGCCTGATAAGCTGTTTTCGTAGGTTTCCAGACTGTCTAAGAAGATCGCCACCTCGTCGGGCTCTAAGTGAATGATCGCCTTTTCATGAAGTTTCGGCATATCCACCTGCATAGCCACATTGCGGGTAAGAAGTTCTTTCTTGTAATAATAGTCCAAAAAACTGCGCAGGGAAGACATTTTGCGGGCAATACTGCTCGCGCCGTTCTTCTGGCCCGCGCCTTCCGTCACATAATATTTCAGATATTCCTGATATTCCTCGATATCGATCGCTGTCAGAAGGTCGATATCCGCCAGACTGATATCCCGCATACTCTTTTCGGAAAGCGCCGGATTTCTCTCCATTAAAAACCGCAGAAAGACCTGCAGGTCATAGGCATAGGAAATACGCGTCTTGGCGCTGGTTTTTGCCTCCACCGCCCGAAAATAATCTCTTGCATAAGGCGGCAGCTGTGCCAGCATATTCCGAAGCTGCAGCGTGTAGCCCGTCGCGACCTGTTCATGGTATGTATGATTTCTGCCAGCCATCCTGTGTCATTATTCCTTTCTTGCAAGCGCGTCTGCGTTGTTTCTGTTATTTTGCACAATTCACAGTACTACGCTTTTCCCCACCCGTCCATTCCACTGCCAAGAATCGCCGTGAACATACGTTCTTTCACCCCCGGCGCTTCCAGATTAATCTGCTGTACCAGCTTTTTCACAGTCTCCCGTTTGGTATGTCCGTCCGCCGGACAGGGACTTTTCACTACCGGTACATTATTCTTGCGCACAAAGCCAATCACATCTGCCTCATTCATGTAAAGTAAGGGCCGTATGACCGTGATCTGTGTGCGGTCTAAGTAAGTCACGGGCCGAAAAGTATGAAAACGTCCCTCATAGATCAACGACATCATCATAGTCTCCACCACGTCGTCCTTATGGTGCGCGTAAGCCACCTTATTGCAGCCTGCGGCCTTCATAGCGTCGTTTAAGGCCCCTTTTCGCATCTTCGCGCACAGGGAACAGGGATTCGTCTCCTGCCTGTCCTCAAAGACGATCTTTGCGATATCCGTTTTGATGATCTGGTATTCCACATCGAGCGTCCTGCACAATGCTTCAATCGCGGAAAGGTCGAGGTTTCCAAAGCCTAAGTCCACCGTCACCGCGCACAGATCAAAGGGGATGGGATAAAACCGCTTAAGGCCCTGCAGCGCATAGAGCAGTGTCAGGCTGTCCTTGCCGCCGGAAATACCCACCGCGATACGGTCATTCTGTTCGATCATATGATAATCGTCCACAGCCTTCCTCACAAGGCTAAGTACCTGTTGTAATTTCATATCTTCATTTTAGGGTATTGTTTCTCCCTTGTCAAATTGCTATAATCATCTATAGGATTATGATTCAGATATCATTCCAAAAGTCTGTTTGAGGCTGAAAGGACGGCGTTTATGAAGTTTAAATTCGACAAAAAATACTTATATTGGGGTCTTACCGCGTTTCTTACGCTTGCGGGGGCGATCCTTTTCTACTATCTCCTCTTCCACCGCTCTAATTTTATGGGCGGACTGAACAAACTTGTCACCATTGCCATGCCGATCATCGACGGCTTTGTGCTTGCCTACCTGTTTACCCCAATCCTGAATAAGATTGAGAAAAGCGCGGTAAAGCCGCTCTGCAAAAGGGCAGGCATTTCCACAAGCGGCAAAAATAAAGGACGTATCCGCGCGGCCTGTATCTTCGCCACGCTCCTTGTGGTCGTTTTGATCTGCTACGAGCTGTTTGCCCTCATCATTCCCGAGGTCATCCGCAGCATACAGAGCATTATCTATATGTTCCCTGTCTATTTAAACAATCTTTCGGATTGGGCGCTTCTTTTACTAAAGGATAATCCCGATCTTGAGAAAACGGTCAACAGCCTGTTTGACCAGTAT
Source organism: Lachnospiraceae bacterium UBA7196 (assembly GCA_002490835.1). GTDB lineage: Bacteria > Bacillota > Clostridia > Lachnospirales > Lachnospiraceae > UBA3282. The sequence goes on from DKUU01000012.1 coordinate 75,516, forward strand.
TCCGTCACGCTGACAGAGTACGCAAACACCCATTTTCTGCCCCGCATCAACGAAATGCTGAACAATGCGTTAAGCGTCGTCTCCTCCGGTGTGATCGGCGTGTTAAAGGCGCTCTGGAATCTGGTGATCGGCTTCATTATTTCCATCTATCTGCTGGGAAGTAAGGAAAAATTTGCGGGTCAGGCCAAAAAGATCGTCTACGCGGTATTTGATCGTCAGACGGGCAATGAAATGGTGAAAAACTTCCGTTTCATCCACAGCACCTTCATCGGCTTTATCGGCGGCAAGATCGTGGATTCCATCATCATCGGTATCCTCTGCTTCGTCTGTACCAGCATCATCGGCACCCCCTACGCCATTCTGGTAAGCGTGATCGTCGGCGTGACGAACGTCATCCCTTTCTTTGGTCCATGGATCGGCGGTATCCCCAGCGCCCTTCTGGTTCTTATGGTAGATCCCAAGCAGGCGCTCTATTTTGGTATTTTAGTCATCTTTATCCAGCAGTTTGACGGCAATATCCTCGGGCCCAAGATCCTTGGCGATTCCACAGGGCTTTCCAGCTTCTGGGTCATCTTTGCGATCACCATATTTGGCGGGCTTTTCAACGTCTTTGGCATGGTGGTGGGCGTGCCGATCTTTGCGGTGATCTACGCCGGCATCAAGGCCATGGTCAACCGCTCGCTCAAAAAAAAGAATCTGCCGACAGACCTTGCGCCCTATATGACAGTGGGGCAGATCGAGGAATCCATGGCCTTCACCGAATATGTGCCGCCTGTGAAGAAAAAGAATAAAAACCGGCCGCAGGCAGCAGCCGGTCAAGCGAAAGAATCGAATCAGGAAAAATAAAATGTGAACTGGTCAGCGGTTTTCAAAATCTTCCACAAACTGCGCGATCAGCTTCGCCGTGCCGTCGATCCCCAGCACGCTGCTGTTGATGGAGATGTCATAGCTGTCGGAACGTCCCCATTTCTTAGAAGAATAGTAATTATAATAACTCTGGCGCTGTTTATCCTTCTTATTCATCATATCGAGCGCCTTCTGCTCCGTGGTGGCGTCCTCGAAGCGCTCCATGATCCGTTTCACCTTACATGCCTGATCGCCGTGAATGAAGATGTGCAGGCAGTTCTGATAATCATGCAGCGCATAGTCCGCGCAGCGTCCCACGATCACGCAAGGCCCCTCGCTGGCAATCTTTTTAATTGTATCAAACTGCGCCAGAAAGACCTTGTGGCTGATGGGCATATCCACGAACGACGAAGAATTATAACCAAAGGAATAGGTATCCATCACCAGATTATAGAGGAAGGAATTCGTCGGTCTCTCATCATGATTCTGGATCATTTCCTCGCAAAAACCGCTCTCCTTTGCCGCCCTCGTCAACAGATCCTTATCATAAAAGGGAATCCCAAAATGCTCCGCGACCTTCTTTCCAATCTCCCGGCCTCCGGAACCAAACTGACGTCCGATTGTAACGATTGTATTCATAAAAACCTCCCCTCTCTGCCATAAAAAATTTGTTACTCTTATTATATATAATATGCACAAATTATGCAAGTGAAATCGCATTTTTACTGTACTATATGCGCAAAGAAAGAGCCATACAATACCTGCACGGCTCTTTCCACATTTTTACTGTTTCATTCTTTCCTTATCTTAGGCCGCTTTTTTCTTGCCGGACAGAATCTGCACACCCTCAATGACAAGGATGACTGCCAGAACGATCAGCAGCACGCCCAGCAATGTCTGGGCATAAGGACCCCAGTCCGTGCCGCCTGCGGTGATCATACCAATCTGGTTCTTCACGGTCACGCACAGAGAGCAGATCGTCACCACGATCATGAATGCCATCGGGATGAGGAACATTTTGTTGTTCTTACCTGCATTCTTTAACCATGTAGCAACTGCCAGAAGGCCGATGCCTGCAAGGAGCTGGTTTGCCGCGCCGAACAGACCCCAAATCTTCGAATAGCCCGTCATACCCAGCGCAATGCCAAGAATCACGGTGATGATGGTCGAAACATAAGGATTCACCAGCGTCTTCTTCCAGCCTTCCTTAATATCGTTCACAGTCTGACCGGGCTCTAAGAAGAACTCCTGAAACATGAAGCGTGCCAGACGGGTCGCCGTATCCAGAGAGGTTAAGCAGAATGCCGAATAGGTAAGCACCAGCAGCGTATTCAGTACTTTTACAACGCCCTCGGAAGCGATACCCGCATACATCTGGGAAATTCCGCCTGCAAAGATCGCTGTTGCGCCTGCGGTGATACCGTTCTTGTACGCAAAGTTGATCGCGCATACCGTGATCACTGCCAGCACACATTCAAGAAGCATACCGCCGTAAGCGATCGGTTTTGCGTCCGTCTCCTTATCCAACTGCTTGGAGGTGGTTCCTGAGGATACCAAGGAATGGAAACCGGAGATCGCGCCGCAGGCAACCGTAGTAAACAGCACAGGGAACAAGAACTGCGTGCCGTTACCGTTGTCCACAGCAAAGCCGTTGAAAGCCGCCAGACCGTCGCCGCCGCCCATACCCGCGTGAGAGATGACAACGCCAATCAACGCTACCGCGAGCATTGCATAGAGCAGGAAAGAACTCAGATAATCACGGGGCTGTAAGAGGATCCACACCGGCGTCACCGATGCGACCGCGATATATACGCCCACAATGATCATCCATGCCTTCGTCGTCAGATAAATCGGGTGGAAATTCATACCAATTGCCATACAGATTGCAATTGCAATCACACCGAGGACGGTAGAAACCGCCATCGATGCGTTACGGCGGTATACCATGAAGCCAAACGCAATAGCGATCACGACGAACAGCAGGGATACCATCGCCACGGATGCGTTTGTAGCGGAAGCCGCCTTATCGATCGCGCCCGCATCGTCCACCACCGCGCCAAAGGTGCTGGCCACGATGGATGCGAAAGCCGCAACCACCAACAGCAGCGTCAAATACGCAAATGTCGTAAACAGCATTTTGGATTTCTTACCCATATTGGTGGAAATGATCTCACCGATGGACTGGCCTTTGTGGCGGATGGACGCGAACAGTGCGCCAAAATCATGAACACCGCCGAAAAAGATGCCGCCGACAAGGATCCAGAGGACAACAGGAACCCAGCCGAACATCGCCGCACCGATCGGGCCGGTGATCGGGCCTGCTCCCGCGATGGATGAGAAGTGATGGCCCATCAGTACAGGCGCTTTCGCCGGCACATAGTCCACTCCGTCTTCCATCTCATGGGCGGGCGTAGCTTTATTGCTGTCGCCGACACCCCATTGTTTGCACAGCCACCCGCCGTAGAATATGTAACCCAGAACGAGCACTGCGATACAGATGATTAACAGTAACAATGAATTCATACCAATTACTCCCTCCTTCTTATTTTTTGGAACTTAATACTTTTTTCAAAATTTTCGCCGTCGTGCGTCCGGCGCGGTTGCTGACGATGCGGTCACTATCCCCGATGACCGCCGCTGCGTGAAAATCCATCCAGCCGTGCAGCGAAAAATGAAAACTTTTGTAAATGTGACACTTTTTCAGGGCCTTTACTGCCGCCTCATCACAGGTGTCACAGACGATGATGGGCGTAATGTAGGAATACATATGTCCCGGGCCGATGTTGAGACGGCTCATACCGTCCTCATGGGCTTCTTTTTTACACTGCTCAAATACTTCCAAAGACAGGTGCGGCACATCGAAGAGAAAAATGAATTCCTCACTGTCCGCAGCCCAGAGCGATACCTTTTTGGAAACCATATACTTCTCGGCATGCTCATAATACTCACAGAGAGCCCGCAAAGGCTCTCTGGTAGTTCCGTAATCCGTGATGTCGTAGTAAGCCTCATAGCTTCTCAATAAAATATCTATGATTTCTTTTCTTGAATCTTTCATATTCCCTCAAATCTTTACAAAATTCCCATACTATATATAGTATCATCTTATCTCTTTCTTTACAAGATATTTCTTTTTTCTCCACATAACCGCCTGTGTTTCACACCTTGCTCCACGTTTGCTGCCTAAAATCGAAGCGGGCGTCAAAACACATTTTAGAGGATTTCCAGCAGATGCTCAAAATACGCCGGCAGAGGCGCTTCCACTTCCACGCAGGCCCCGCTCGACGGATGGATAAAGCCCAGCTTATGCGCATGCAATGTCTGTCCTTGCAGATGAAAAGCCGTCTTTCTGGCCCCGTAGACCTCGTCTCCTAACAGCGGATGGCCGATGGATGTCATATGTACCCGAATCTGGTGCGTACGCCCCGTTTCCAAGCGGCATTCGATGTAGGTGTATTCCCGAAAACGCTTGATTACCCGATAATGGGTGACAGCTTCTTTCCCATTCTTTTCGTTGACTGCCATCCGTTTCCTGTCTCGCTCATCTCTGCCGATAGGCGCTTCTATGGTACCTTCCTCCGCCTCCAAAACACCGTGCACGATAGCCCGGTAGGTGCGGTTTAGGGAATGTTCCTTAAGCTGCGCTGCGATCTTTTTATGCGCCTGATCGTTCTTGCACACAATCAGAGAGCCTGTCGTGTCCCTGTCAATACGATGAACAATGCCCGGCCGCAGTACCCCGTTGATGCCCGAAAGCTGCCCTTTGCAATGCCATAGCACCGCATTTACCAGCGTACCGTTTAGGTGCCCCGGCGCCGGATGAACTACCATTCCCTTGGGCTTATCGATTACCAGCACATCCTCGTCCTCGTAGAGGACGGCAAGCGGGATGTCCTCCGCCTCGATTTCAGGCTCCGCCGCTTCCGGAATCAAAAAAGAGATTTCGTCATCCACCCGCAGTCGGTAGCCGGCCTTTGCAGGCTTTTCATTGACGGATACCTGCCCGTCTTTGATACACTTTTGAATGTAGGAGCGGGAAAGCCCGGACACTGCCGCCGCCAGCCAGATATCCAGCCGCTCCTCGTCCTCCCCCACCCCGATCTGGTAACTGAATTGATTCATGGACTATCTCCATAGTTCTTCTTGCGTCATTATTTTAATTCCCGATAGCGTTTCTGCTTAAAACTGATAAAGTACAGATCTGACTCCTTATAGACGAACAAAAGCAAAAAAAGCAGTGCAAAAGCGGAAACCGTTGCATAGATGTCCGCCACATTAAAAATCGGAAAATTGATGCGCACAAAGTAAATAAAGTCTACCACATAATTGTAACGTATCCGGTCGATCATATTGCCGATACAGCCCGCCACGATCAGACTGAGTAAAAAGTGCAGGATCGTGTACTTCTTCTGGTCCGGCATCTTTAAAAGGACATAGGCCGCAACGCCGATGATCACACTGGCCACAAAAATGAAAAACACCTTCTGGTTCGGAAGCATCCCGAAGGCCGCCCCCTGATTTTCCAGATAATTCAGTTCCAAAATGCCGCTGACCAGATTGTAGGCCGGCTTATCTTTTAAGAAAATTACCGCCTGTCTCTTGGTGTACTGATCGAAAAAGACCAGCGCGCCGATCATCATCAGATCAAGCAGCAGAAAAAACTTTTTCTTCAAACTCATTGTGTCGCATCCTCATCAGAAAACAGAATCTCCTGCACCCCCGAAAGAATCTCTTCGTCGGTGACGGTCCTGTCGATCACAGCCTTGCCCACTTTTTTTAGAAGCACAAATTTTATCTGTCCGCCATCCACTTTTTTGTCCAACTTGGTCAATGTAAGGATCTCCTGCGGATCGATATCCTCAATGCTGATCGGCAGATTGAAGGGCACAAACATATCCCGCACCTCATAATATTCTTCCATAGAAAGATTCCCGCGCTTCCATGAAATAAAAGCCGCCGCCACCATGCCAAGCGCGATACATTCCCCGTGCAGAAGGCTAAAATGCTTCGCTTTTTCGATGGCATGGCCGATGGTGTGACCGAAATTCAAAAACGCACGGTCTCCCTTCTCCGTGGGATCCCTCTCCACCACCAGTTTCTTGACGCCACAGCTTCGCTCTACCATTTCAAGGAGTGTATCCATGTCCCGGTCGTGAATCTCGTACATATGATCGAGGAGCCATTCGTAAAAGAGGGCGTCCTTAATCAGACCATGCTTCATCACCTCGGCAAAGCCCGCATAAAACTGTCTGTCATCAAGCTCTTTTAAGGCGCCCACATTCATATAGACTAACTTCGGCATATAAAATGCCCCTACCATATTTTTGTAACCGTCAAAATCCACGCCCGTCTTGCCGCCGATGCTGCTGTCCGACTGCGCGATCAGGGTAGTAGGAATCTGCACGAAATCCACACCCCGCAGATAGGTAGCTGCCGCAAAGCCCGTGATATCGCCCACCACGCCGCCGCCGAGGGCAATCAGCAGATCTTTGCGGTCAAATTTTTCCTCAATCAGATGCCTATAGATTTCCCGCACCGTAGTAAGCGTCTTGTTCTCCTCGCCTGCCGCAAACGCGTGTACGATCACTTTTTTACAATGTCCCGTCACTTTTGACACGATTGACTCAGCAAAAAGTCGCTCCGTATTGGTGTCGCAGATGATGGCAAGTTTTCGTTCTTTGATACCAAAGGCTGCCAGCTCGTCCGGCAGCAGTTCAAAATCGCCTGTAAATACAATGTCATAGCATGGTTTTTTTTCGTAGTTTATCGTCATTCGATCCGCCATTTTGTTCCTCCTCAAGAAAAATCGAGTGCGTTAGGCACCCGATTCCCTTTTCTTTTCTAATGCTGGTACATTCATCCTAGAAACCGTTGTCGATCGGCACATCAAAGGACCCTGACAGGATATCCTGAAAATCGCCGGAAATATCTACGCTGGCCGGTGTGATGATAAAGATATAATGCGAAATCTTTTGCAGGTTACCGGAGATTGCAAAACAGGATCCTGACGTAAAGTCGATAATCCGCTGAGCGATATCCACATCAAGCCCCTCCAAATTCAAAACAACCGTCCTGTTTGCCAAAAGCGTTTCCGTGATCTCTCTAGCGTCTTCCACAGTAGTGGGCTTGATCACGCAGACTTCCATGCCGCCGCCCATCTTCTTCGTCTGGCGAAGCGGGGTCACCTTAGGGGTGAGTTTTCTCACTTTCTCCTCTTCCGCACCGTCACCATCCTTTGCTGCCGGCTTTCTGGCAGGCAGCGGATCCTCGTCGTAAAAATCGTCATCGTAGTATCCGTCGTCCTCTTCCTCGCTTAGTTTCATGGCGCTGATAAACTTGTCCATAACACCCATCTGTAAAATCCTCCATACTGAATTTGCTTAACTTTTCTGTAACGTATAAGCAGACTTTATGTATACTAAATACTTCCGTAATTTCTTTCTCCAAAGATGCCCGTTCCGACTCTGATGCAGGTCGCACCCTCTGAAATCGCGACTTCGTAGTCTCCGGTCATACCCATCGAAAGTTCCTCCATAAAAACATTATCAATGTTTTTATGTATTATGTCAACATAAATTTTCTTTAATTTTTCAAAATATTGTCTATTTTCTTCCGCATCCTCCACATATGGCGCTATCGTCATCAGTCCTTTGACCCGAATATGTGGCATTTTTGCGATCTCTTCTGCCAATGCAAGCGCTTCTTCTGCTGCTACGCCAAACTTGCTCTCCTCCGCCGCCACATTGACTTCTATGAGGATATTTACCGTCTTTTCAATCTTCGCGGCTTCCTTCTCAATCTCCTGCGCCAGCCGCAGGGAATCGACGCTGTGGATCAAATAGACCTTATCCACGATGTATTTTACCTTATTGCGCTGGAGATGCCCGATCATATGCCAGCGGATATCCTTCGGCAGGGCCTCGTATTTCTCCACCAGCTCCTGCACCTTATTCTCCCCAAAATCCCGACAGCCGCACTCGTACGCCTCCTGTAGCGCAGACACCGGCTTCGTCTTACTCACCGCGATCAGCCGCACATCCTCCGCCGCCCGCCCGCTCTTTTCGCAAGCCTCCGCCATGCGGCTTCTTACATTCTCTATATTTTTCTTAATCTCTGACATATTATTCGTATATAAATTCATTATCATTCACCGTCTGTGCATCCAGCACAATATAATCATACACATTCAAACCATACACCGTATTGGACTTCACCACAGAATACTCCTCATTCTGATACAGCACGCTGATCTGCTTGAAATCCGCATAGCCCTTATTGATGTTATAAACGCCCTCCAGCGTGCCGGTCTTTCCAATCGCGTATTTTTCTCCCGTTTCCGGCATGACAATATAGTTATTTCGCCTCAGCACAGCGTTATCCAGATAATAATCCGTTTCCGTCTCCTCGTAAATCTCCGTCTCCACAAACTGCGTGGTAGCCGTCCCCTCGTCGGTATAAGTCTCAAGCAGCACGCCATCCCCGCCGTTTGCGCCGCCCCTTGTCACATAAGCCTTGGGCACGATAAAGAACTCCTTCTTTACAATGGCCGAGTTAGGGATCTTTAACCCCTTCTCCTCCTCCAGCAAAAGCTCAATGTCGATGAAACGCTCCGTGCAGAAGGTAATCATGGAATTAGTAAAGGTCAGGGCCGCAAAGGTGTCTCCCGCCTCGTTTGTATAGCAGCTCACCTGCCCCCAGGCGGTATACTGATTCTTTAAAAAACGGACTTCCACATACTCCTTTTCCAAAAGTTCGTCCGCAAGGGCCTTCTCCACCGGGATGACTATAGACCAGTCCTCCGTCGTAGACAGCTTATAGACCGGATCGCCCGCCGCCACCAGACTGTTATTCACCAGATACTTGCGCTCGTAGGCCTCCTCGTCAAAATGCTCCGCCGTCATATCTTCTAACGTAAGCTCCTCATAACCGTCCGTGGAATAGAGTACGATTCCGCTCTTTGCCGCATAACGGTAGTTGATGATCGTTGTACTGGAAGCATCGTTTAAGGCGTCCGCATTTTCAAGGATATTGTAATTCGCCAGTTTGACCGCCATACTCTCCATATTGTGACGGAAACTGTACACCTCGTCAAAATGTTTCCTGTCAAAGCCGTGCATGAAGGCGGTGATATCCGTTTTAAGCGCTGCCAAATCGCTGTCAGAAAGCGTGTTTTCCCCATTTGCGCCGGCTTTTATGTAATCAGACAGACGCCCTGTCTCATCTACGGTATAGATCAGATCGCCCACCGCCGTACGTTCGCCCTCTCTGGCAAAGTAATTGACGTAACCGGCATCCTGTCCGGTCACGATCTCTTCCTGTCTGAGAGCGATCCCGCGATAGATGCTGTTTGAAGTCAAAGACCCTTCCTGCACGCTGTAGCGCACGATATGATCCGTCCTGAAGTACATGAACACACAGATCACCACATAGACTAAGATCACGCCAAAAACTATCATGCCGATATTCAGGTTGAGAGGTTTCCTATATTTTCTGATATTGTTTTGATTATCCGCCACTGCACACCCCTGTATCGCTAAACCGTTTTGATATGAATAAACCCCGGAAAGTTCGCTTCCGGGGTTTATGGAATTATCTATTTAGATTCTTTATGTACGCCTTAGAGGGATAAAACGACATTTTTGCGTATGCTCTCAGGGAGCTCGCTTTCATCACGGGATAAGCTGATCATAAAATCCACGTGAAATTTCTCGCTGATCTTTTCAATCTTCGCAACGACCTGCTCCAGCTCGTCCTCTTTCATGCAGGCAATCTTTAAAAAGCTGTCGAAATACATCTTCTGCAGATCGTGGTCCTGCGAGATGATCCCGCAGATAAAGCCAATGAACTCGTCACTATCCGTCACCAGATACTCCGGCACGTCGATGAGCCTGATCTTATTGTTTAACTCAAACATGTGTTTCGTACTCTTGTCCAGATACACGACATTGCCCTGTGCGTCCTTGATCTCCGTATTCACTTTATCTAATAAATGCTTGGTCTTGCCCTTCCCTTCTTTGCCTACAATGAACTGAACCATGTCGATACCCTCCTAGTGTGAAAATATTGGAATTTCTATTCTCAATTATACAGGAAAACTCTGAAAAAAACAACTCCCTTATTTGATGATGCCAAGCAAGTTTCCCATGTCCTCATACAGGCCCTCTCTGGATTCGTCCTTCATGATCACGGAGATATAAGGCGTTCCGTTGCTGCTTCTGGATAGTAAGAGCAGACAGTGGCCTGCCGCGTTGGTCGTACCGGTCTTTCCGCCCACCACGGTCACATTTGCAGGCGCTTCATAGGTCCCCCGCAGAAAGAGATTGGAGTTCTCTATCTCTAATGATTTTTCCGATCCGTCCGCCGCCGTATACACCGTACTGTAGGAGTTCATTTGAATGATCTGCGTGAAAAGCTCATATTGTAACGCCTCCTGAAAGATCAGGTAGAGGTCGTAGGCCGTGACGTAATGCCCTTCCTGCGTCAGTCCGTTTGGATTCAGGAAGTGGCAGTTTGTCGCTCCGATCTCCTGCGCTTCACGATTCATAAGCTCCACGAACGCTTCAACGGAACCAGCGCCACTGTTTAAGGTAGCGGTAACTCCCTCCGCGATCAGAACAGCGACATCGTTTCCTGATGCGATCAACAGCGCATGCACCGCCTGATCGAGCGTCATCTTATCGCCCGGCTTCAAACCGCACAGGACGGCTCCTGATTCCGTGATCAGCACATTCTCAGATGCCGTATAAATATCATCCGGCGAACCATATTTTAAAGCCACCAGCGCCGTCATGACCTTTGTCAGGCTGGCTGGGTTCATTTGATTATGCACATTTTTGGCATACAGCGTCTTTAACTGCTTCGTATCAAAGAGCGCGGCCGCTCCCACCTGCTGCAGGTCAGGACCGTCTTCCGTCACGTCCTTTGCCGTCACGCAGATATCCTTCGCAAAAGGTTCTAATGTTTCCCTGTTCGCGATATTGATGAGCTGGTAGCTGCTGACATTCCCCTGCTGATCGTAGGGCATATCGTACTTCGCGCTCCCGCAACCTGTCAGAGCGAGCGTTAGCACAATCAATAAAGCACAAATTCTTTTACTTGTACATTTCACGCCACTCAAGGTCTCCTCTATCCAGTGATTTGATCAAAAGCTCTGCGGACGCCAGATTGGTAGCCAGCGGGATATTATGCCTGTCACAGAGCATGACCACATTGTTGACATCCGGCTCATGCGACTTCGGATACAGGGGATCGCGCAGAAAGATCACCAGATCGATCTGGTTATGCTCGATCTGCGCCCCGATCTGCTGGGCGCCGCCTAAATGCCCCGCCAGATACTTATGGATAGCCAGATTCGTCACTTCCTCGATCAGCCGCCCCGTCGTTCCCGTCGCATATAGCTCATTCTTACTCAAGATACCTCTGTAGGCAATGCAGAAATTCTGCATCAGTTTTTTCTTTGCATCATGTGCGATCAAAGCAATATTCATTTGCTAACACCCCTGTCGTTTTTGCATTGCAGCCGCACGTTCATCACAAACCCGATCCCAATATACAGACTCACAAGAGAAGTGAGCCCGTAACTGACAAACGGAAGCGGGATTCCTGTGTTTGGACTTGCAAAGGTGGCTACTGCAATATTTAACATTCCCTGAAATCCGATCCAGGCTGCCACCCCTCCCGCAATGATCGTTCCGGCCAAGTCTTTTGCCTTCCTAGCTACCATAATACATTCAAATGAGATGAAAATCAATAACACAATTACGGTACAGCCGCCGATGAAGCCAAATTCTTCCCCCACGACCGCGTAAATAAAGTCAGTTTCCACCTCCGCAATGAAATTACCGTTTTTTACGGAACTAATCTCATTGGTGTTATAACCCTTGCCGTAAAGCATCCCGGAACCGATCGCCATCACGGAATTGTTCTGTTGATACGCCTCTGTGGTTTCATACTCTTCCGGATACAAAAAGGCCAGAATACGCCTCTGCTGAAAATCGTTGATGATCTCCTGATCCGGCTGCAGGATCAGGGTCAGCAGGATGACAAAAGCCGGAACCGCCACGGAGATAAACAGGATCACATATTTCCAACTCACGCCGCCCACAAACATCACCACACAGAACAGGATCGCCACCATGATGCTGGTGGACATATCCGGCTGCTCATAGATCAGATAGAGCGAGGGGAGAAATAAAAGCACACAGCTGCCAACGATGCGGATTTTCCCCATCTCCTCCTTATGTTTCATGATAAACTGTGCAAAAAACAGGATCAACAAGATCTTGGCCGTCTCCGAGGGCTGGAACTGGATGCCGAAGAGATTTAACCACCTCTGGGCGCCGCCTCTCTCCGCACCGATGGTCCACACCAGCCAGAGCAGGACCAAATTGACCGCGTACATGATCCAATAAAACTTAAGAATCACCGTATAATCAAACAGGGAAATGACCAGCATCAGAAAAAAACCGAACACTGCGCCCGCAAGCTGCCTGCTCTGCAGGGATTCCTTGGCGCTGCCGATCGCCATGATCCCGATAGCGGTGATCGCCACCACCAATATGATCAATTTAAAATCATAGTCCCTGATATGATAATGTTTTAACATAGAACTCCTTCATCCTGCCGTACCCGGACTGCCGCAGGCAGACCTCACGATCAAACTCTGCCTGATCGGTTATTGCTTCAGATCCAGAATCGGTATATTGGCATAGAGCGTCGGATTCTTGATCCCATGCCCCTTGCCGTTTGTCTGCGTGATCTGGATCTCCATGCTCTGTGCGTCTATCTTCATGTATTTTGATATCACCTTGGCGATATCATTTTTGATCATTTCCATCATCTCCTGAGAACAGTTGACCCGGTCGGAAATGAGCAGTATCTTAAGCCTGTCTTTGGCTATTTGTCTGGAGCTTCTCCGTTTTAACAGATTCTTAAACACACTGATCCCTCCTAACCTTTATGGAAAATACCTGAAACTCTGGCCCAGAATGAAACGCCCTTCTCAAAATCCATGAAAGGTACATCTTCTCCGAGCACCCGGTAACAGATATTCTGGTATGCCTTCCCCGCCAGCGTATTGCTGCCCACCAGCGGCTCTCCCTGATTCGTGGCGATCACCACGTTTTCATCGTCCGGCACCCTGCCAATCAACGGTAAGGAAAGGATATCTACCACATCCTCCGAGGACATCATATCACCCCGTCTGATCATATCCTGTCTGATGCGGTTGATGATCAGATCCATCCTATGTATCTCATTGGCCTCTAACAGGCCGATGATCCTGTCTGCGTCCCGAATGGCCGAAACCTCCGGTGTCGTTACCACAAGCGCCCTGTCCGCGCCTGCAATGGCATTCTGAAATCCCTGCTCGATCCCGGCGGGACAATCCAGAATGATGTAATCGAACTGATCCCGCAGATGGCTGATCATGCGCACCATCTGAGAGGGATTTACCGCGCTCTTATCCTTTGTCTGGGCCGAAGGCAGAAGAAACAGGGTTGGATAACGCTTGTCCCTGATGATTGCCTGCTTGATGCGGCAGTTTCCCTCCACCACATCCACCAGATTGTAGACGATCCTGTTTTCTAATCCCATCACTACATCGAGGTTTCGAAGACCGATGTCCGTATCGATCAGGATCACCTTCTTGCCCATTGCTGCCAGACCTGTACCAACGTTTGCCGAAGTAGTGGTCTTTCCTACCCCGCCTTTCCCTGACGTGACGACAATCACTTCACTCATCGCAATGCCTCCATTCATGAATTGTTATCGTCCCCTCTCTAATCTGCCGAGTTCGCAAAGCGACACTCGCGTAGTTAATGCCGCAGGCATTTACTACACTATACCGGGAGATTTGAGAGTAATTCTTTGGTAATCGGCTCTATGATTACTCTGGCGTCCTTTACATAAGCAATCTTTGGCAGAATCTTCGGTTTGATCGACCATTTGCTCTGTTTCTCTGAAGTCTTGTATTTGAAATCGCCGATCTTTAACTTTTCCGGCGACATTTCAAGCGCTACCACAAAATGTCCTTCCTCGCCGTTCCCGCCGGCGTAGGCCTGTCCATAGAGGCCGCCAAGTACCACGATGTCTTTGCTTGAGATCACACAGGCCCCCGGATAGATGTCTCCCAGCACAATGATGCTGTTCTCCGTCTCCAGAATCTGACCGTCTTTCAGGGTCCCTTTGTAGAACTGCCCGGCATTCTCCATCGCCTCCTGATGAAAGGAGAGCTTCTGCAGCGCGCGCACATAGGTCTTGTCCGTCTCCGGATCCTTACCCATGATACAGACGATGTTCAGTCTGGAATTAGCCGATATCGTGTCAATAATCTGGCGTTCCTCCAGCTCGGTCAGTTCCCGTCCCTCAAAAGACACCACCATGCTGGCATCCTTAAAGAAGTTGGATGATTCCCGAAATTTCATGGCGATCTCTTCGATCAGCTGTGAAAAAGCGATCTCACTGTCCAGAAAAATGGATAGACCGTTTGGAAAACTCTTGATAATTACTGCATTTTTCATAGGATACCTCGATTCTCTCACCGTGCTTTGTCAGTCTGCATTGATCGCGCCGCCCTCTAAGGTGCCCGCCGTGCCGGTGATGATCTCACTCTCGTCTTTTAATCCGTAATAGTATTCGTACACATCCTTAGCGATCTGGGCAGCATAGTCGGAAGTGTAACCGTTCGCCACACGCACCGTCACCGATATCTCCGGCGTTTCATAGGGCGCGTAACTGATAAATAACGCATGGTTCGGGCGGTTCCTGCTCTCCTGCGCCGTTCCGGTCTTTCCGGCCACATCCACGTCCAGATCTGCAAAATATTTTTTATTCTCCACCACCTGCCGCATCCCCGTATGGATGGCGTTCCAGTAAGCCGGATCCATATCGATCCGGTTCCTGACCTCCGCCGCGTTTTCGCGGATCAATTCACCCTTTTGATCCTCCACCTTGTCCACCAAGGTTAAATTATAACACGTCCCGCTGTTGGCAACGGTTGTAACGTATCGCGCAAGCCCTGCCGTGGTATAGTTGTTCGTGCCATGGCCGATGGCGGAACGGACCGCATCCAGATCGGATACACCCGGCGCATATTCTTCGATTTCAATGCCGGAAGTTTCCGAAAGGCCGTACATATCTGCATATTTGGCCAGCTTATTCAAACCAACGCTGTCATTGTAGGTATCTCCCACAATTCCCAGACGATAGCCCACTTCAAAGAAAAAAAAGTTGCAAGAATGGCGGATGCCTCCTGTCACATTCAGGGAACCATGCGCACCGGGATAAATATGGCATCGGGCCGGCGGATAAATTTTGTCATAAATACCAACACAGGTAATGGTATCTGAAAGGGTAATGACCCCCTCCAAAAGCCCGGCTGTTGCGCTCACCGGCTTAAAAGTGGAACCGGGCGCCGTCCGCTGCTGCGTCGCATAGTTTAACATAGGACTGGACAGATCGTTTCGCAGACTGGCAAAATATGCCGCATCCACGCCGTTCGCCATCCGGTTATTGTCATAACTTGGATAAGAAACAATAGCCAGAACGTCTCCCGTATTCACATCCGTGATGACAATGGAGCCGGAATAGGGATCCAGAGCCAGCTGTGCCGGCGTCAGATCGAGCAGCTCGATGCGGTTTCTCATAAAAGTATAGGGTGTCACTACACCGGCCTTAAACTGCGCGATCTCTTCCTCCGAAGGATCCACAATATTCTGTTCCATCAAAAGTTCGCAGATCTGACGTCCCGTGATTTCATCGTTCAATATCATATAACGATAAATTTTTTTCTCAAAATCCACGTCTTTATCCAGCACGCCGAAAATGTATTCCAGAATCTTATTATAAATTTCCACGGAATCGGAATACCTTGCGTCTATGTCAAGTTTGGCCACATTGACCCAGTTTTTCGCGATTGCGTAGTTTAAGTACTCATTCAAACTGATCACTTCATCCTTGGTCCATGCGATATAGGTGGCATCGCTTTTGTCCACCACATCCTCCATCAGGATATCTCTGTCGTAGAGGGCCGCCGCCACATAGCTCTCATAGACCTGATATTCCTCGGTCAGCACATTGTAAGGATTGCAGGAAACTAAAAGCTCGTCCTCCAAAGTGGCGAACACCCGCGCCTTTTTGTCCAGATAAGCCGCCCGCACAGCGTTTTCTGTCTCTCCCGCATACTTGGATGTAAAATGCGAGGTATCGATCACATTGTTGTTGATGCAGGCATAGTACACATCATAGATCGGTATCGGGATATCCCCGCCGCTGCCGCCCTCCGGCGGCGTATATTCTTTGATATTCTGTATCTTGGCAAGCAGTATGCTGGCCAGTTTGGATTCGAGGATGTGATAACACGCCTTCTGCAGATCCTTATCAATTGTCAACGTAATATCGTTTCCGGCAGATGGCTGTACCAGATCGCTGGTCTCCACCACCTTACCCATATTGTCCACATGCACGGTTTCGGAACCCTTTTTCCCCTGCAGCTCCATTTCCATGGAAGCCTCGATGCCGGACTTGCCTACGGTATCATTCAAATCGTAGTCAGGATTCTGCTCCTGCAGCGTTTTTAACTCCTCCTGATCCACACGGCCCGTATAACCGATGATCTGCGCAAAATAGATGCTGTCGTTGTACTTGCGTATGGTGCCTTCCGCAATGGATACGCCGTCCAGCGTGTCTTCATTCTCCACGATAACGGCCACCGTCTCCGGTGAAACATTTTCCGCTACCGTGGTGGCAATGTAGCGCTGATAGCTGTTGGCACTCATGGCGTAACGGATGGTGAGAATCTTTAAAACTTCCTCCTTTGAAAAGCCAAGCCCTTCCACAAAGCTGTCGGAATCCTTTTCGTCCGTGTAATCTCCGATTCCATAGCGGGCGGTACTGCAAAGATAAGTAATTACATCGTCAGGGGACGCGCTCTTATACTTCTCTTTCATATCGTCTATGGAAGCGTAGCCATATACGTCCGCCAAAAAACGCAGAAGCTGTGTTCCTTCCACATTGTAACGGTATTCGCCGTTCTTATCCACCTCTATGTGGAAACCGCCTATCACCTGATCCCCGTTCTCTTCGATCATAGCGATCAGACGGCGGATCGTATCGTTCAGTTTCGCGTTTTTTCGCCGTCCGGACTCGTACACATCCTCGATCGTAACGGCATAGGCCAGCTCATTGTAGGCCAAAAGATTTCCGTTCCGGTCGAGGATATTGCCTCTCGTGGCGGGCAGCGTCCTCTTCTTGGTGATCTTAAGCTGAAAGTTATTATAATACGTCTCTCCATTGACGATCTGCAAATTAAAGATCACGGAAATCAGATAACAACCCATGCCAAGGATCACGAGCATCAGGACAAGCAGACGCGAGGTGACCATATTCATAAAGTTTTCTTTAAAACGTTCCCAAAGCTCCTCAAACAAACTTTTTTCCGCTCCTCAGTTCGTTTCGCTCAAGCCCTGTATTGATCCAGAGGATGAGCGGATATAATAGCAGGGTGACCGCAATGGTGTACACGATCTCCGGCAGGATCACGTGCAATAGGTAATATGTAATCTCAAAGCGTGCGCGCAGCAGGAATAAAATTATATAACATCCGATATTATAAAGAAAATCACTGCACAATATCAAAGCCACGGGCAGTTTGATATCCTGCGGATAAAAAATCGGCGTAAATTTCCCGTTCATATAGCCGATGTACATATACAATAACGCATAGAATCCAATCACACTGGCAAAGAAAATATCCACCAGAAGCCCACAGAAAAAACCGATCAGAAGCCCCGTCTTCTCCCCCCGCATAAAGCCGAAGGAGGCAGTCAGCACGATCAGCAGATTCGGCACGACACCGCCGAATGAAAACGCATGAAATACCGTACACTGCAGCAGGAAACATATGAAAATCAATAAGGCGGTAATGATAACACGTTTCATATAACTCTCCATTATTCCGGAATGGTCTGCTTAAGCTGCATTATCACCAGTACTTCCTCCAGATGCTCAAAATCAACGGCAGGCGTGATGTGTCCCGATTTTGTAAGGTTATTGGCATCCGGCGAGATGGTGTTGATATAGCCGATCAAAATCCCGGGCAGATACTTGTCGCTGATATCGGAAGTGACCACTTTGTCTCCTTCCACGACCACGTCGGCGCTGTCCACCAGCTGACTAAATTCAATGACGCCAGAAGCATAGAGTTTCAGATTGCCCGAAACGATCATGCGGTCGGCGCTGGATAGCACCATGGCGCTCACATTGGAATCATCCGCAATAATAGACTTCACTTTTGCCCAATTAGGGCCAACATCGACGATCCGGCCCACCAGCCCGCTTTCCGCCATCACGTTCATGTCTACGGCAATGCCGTCCATGGCTCCTTTATTGATCACAAACGCATGAAACCAGTTGCCGGAATCTCTGGCGATGATGCGCGCTCCCGTCTTCTCATATTCGTCATACTGCGCGTCCAGTTGATAAAGCTCCCTCAGGTTTGTCAGCTCGTAGCGATCCTGCTGAAGTCTTGTGTTTTCTATCGTAAGTTCATCTACCTGCTTTTTCAGCTCTTCATTTCTGGCGATCAACTCCCTGATCTGCACAAGTTCCTCGGAGCGGCCGGCAAGCCAGCTTCCCACCACACTGATCCCTTCCTCAAAGGGCACCACGATATAGC
Organism: Lachnospiraceae bacterium UBA7196; assembly: GCA_002490835.1. Classification (GTDB taxonomy): domain Bacteria; phylum Bacillota; class Clostridia; order Lachnospirales; family Lachnospiraceae; genus UBA3282. The sequence continues at coordinate 94,033 of DKUU01000012.1, forward strand.
CGGCTGCAGCAGATAAAGGCCCGCTGAAGATTTTGGTATTGAAGGTCAAAAGCACCATGGCTGTACAGAGGATTGTTAAAATAAAAAGGAGATATTTACCGGGTAACGTAAATTTTTCTCCTTTTTTCCTGACAATTGGACTCATTTACTCATTCCTTCTATGGCATAAGCTACCGTTTTATAATTATCGTCCTTGATGATTCTGGCCAGACCAAGCGCGACACTGGTCACCGGATTTTCGGAAACATTTACCTGCAGACCGGTCCCCTTGCTCATAAGCTGGGCAAACTTGCTCACCTGCGAAGCGCCGCCCGTCAGATAGATGCCATGACGGTAGATATCCGCCGCAAGTTCAGGCGGCGTGCGCTCTAAGATGACTTTGATATTGTCTATGATAGCGTTGAAATGCTCCACAAGACACTCGTCCACGAGAGCCGTAGGGATCTCCCGCTCCACGGGAAGCCCCGTCACGATATCGCGTCCGTAGACAAGTGCGCCCTCTCGTTCCCGCTCCAGTTCAAGCAGCGAAGTCTTCACGATCTCCGCTGTCTTTCCGCCGATGATGAGGCTGTACTCTCTTCTGATCGCCGCTTTGATTGCCTCGTCAAACTTCCTTCCACCCACTTTGATCAGACGGCTTAATACGATCCCGCCCAGCGAAAGAATGGAGATTTCCGTGGTGTCAAAGCCCACATTGACGACGATCACGCCCTGCGAAGTCTTTACGTCAATTCCAAGTCCCAGTCCGTCCGCTACGGCCTTATCCACCATCATAACCCTTTTAGCCTTAACATTGGACTCCTTGATCAAATCCTTAAAGGCGCGCTTTTCCACCTCCGTCACATCCCATGGCACGGCGATATAATAGTCTGCAGGACGAAGGTTATTTTTCATCATCCCGTTCAAAAAATATCTGACCAGTGTCTCCATGTTCTGAATATCAGCGATCACACCATTGCTAAGCGGATAGGTAATGCTGATGTTTCCGGGCGCTTTTTCATACATCTCAAACGCCGCGTCGCCATATGCGAAAAGTGTCCTTTTATTCTCAATGGCAATCATATTCTTTTCCACAAAGACATCGTCGTCCGCGCGGCTGTAGATTTTGATGTTACTGGTACCCAGATCGATTCCAAATGCGTTGTTTGCCAAGGCAGGTTTACCCCTTTCTCTCTTTTACTACCCTTCAAAGTATGTCATATCTGTCAGTAAATTACTCTCCCGAAAGCTAAAATAACAGTTGTCACCGAGAATGATGTGATCAATCAGCGGGATATCCGTCATAGCGCCTACACGGCCGATCCGCTCGGTGATCTCGATGTCGTTTCCACTGGGCACGGGATTACCGCCCGGATGGTTGTGCAACAGCATGATATTCGCCGCCCCACTCCGAAACGCGCAGGCATAAACCTCTCTCGGCGACAAAAGAGCCGCGTTCACCGTACCCTTTGAAAGGATTTCCTCACCTGTCAGATGCAGTGCCGAATCCAAAAGCAGGAGCCTGATATGTTCTACATTCTCATGCCGGAACTGTTCCATATAATAATCGGCCACCGTGTCCGGTTTATGAAAGGACAGACCGTTTTTCGCCTTCGCTCTCGCCATTCGTCTCGCAAATTCGGCGACAGCCTTGAGCTGTACCGCCTTTACGCTGCCAATACCTTCGATCCGCCGCAGTTCTTTTTCGGGAATATGGTAAAGCCCTAAAAGACCGTTTCCATAGCGGGCCGTCTCGGCAAGTACCCGCTCACCCAGTCCCTTGGCACTTACGCCTTTCGTCCCCGTGCGCAGCAAAATAGCCAAAAGCTCCGCGTCTGACAGATTTTCAGCTCCCAGAGTCGCAAACCTCTCATAAGGGAGGTCCTGCAGCCTGTAATAATCATTGTTCTCACACTTGTCTGATTTCATGCAGTCTCTTTCCCGACAGCTTCTCTCCAAAAGCGCGGACTGATGTCCCGCCGTAAAACCACTCAGATCAGACGGTATATGATGATCGCCAGCGCGATCCCGATAATGCCTGCGATGGTAAGCCGCAGCGACAGGCCAAAGGTGATACTCAGAATCCCCAGATCCAGCACCAGCGGCTGCGTCAGGCCAAAGGACTGCCCATAATTCAACCATGTGCTGGGAAAAAGGCTTCCGATAAAGCCGCCGATCACGATCCCCGCCATAATCAGCAGGACGCAGACCCAATTATTCTTATGCATAAATGATCTGATCTCCTTTCTCCAAGGCTCATTTTAACACAATCGGATATTGATGTACACAAAAAAAGAGGAAAATTTTTGCATGATGCGAACGCGGAGAGACAGATGATTCTTTGTCGGCGCGCTCTCGCTCCGGTCGCAGCACAACGGACACTAAGCTCGGGAGTTGCAAAGCAACTCTTTACCTCGCTAAGTGCCGGTGCTGCTTTAGGGCCGACGCCAGAATCATCTGTCTCTCCACGCTTTGCAGTAATTAACTTAGCTTGCATATCCCCTGATCTATCAGGTTCTGCACGCTTTTCAGGATACCAAGTTTCGCGTGAGGGAAAGTGAGTCCGCCCTGAAAATAGACCGCATAGGGCGGTTTGATCGGTCCATCCGCCGAAAGCTCGATAGAGGAACCTGATATGAAGGCGCCGGCCGCCATAATGACTTTGGCATCATAGCCGGGCATGTCCCAAGGCTCGGGCTTGACGAAACTGTCCACCGGCGCCGCTGCCTGAATGCCCTCGCAGAAAGCGCAGACGCCCTCCGGCGAACCAAGCGTTACGGCCTGAATGATGTCATGGCGGCTCTCCTGCCCGTCCGGCACCACGGGAAAGCCCAGTTTTTCATAGAGATTCGCTGCGAAGATAGCCCCCTTCAAAGCGGAAGCCGTCACCGTGGGTGCAAGAAAAAGGCCCTGATAAAAGGCGGGAAGGATGCCAAGCGAAGCGCCGACTTCCTTTGCCAGTCCCGGAGAAGTCAGGCGGCAGGCCGCATTCTCCACGCATTCGCTTTTCCCGGCGATATAACCGCCGATAGGCGCAAGGCCGCCGCCGGGATTCTTGATCAGAGAACCTACTACCATATCCGCCCCCACATCGGAAGGCTCTATGGTCTCCACAAATTCCCCGTAGCAATTATCCACCATCACTAAAACATCCGGCTTTATTTTTTTTACAAAGGCAATCAATTCACCGATGCGGGCCACGGACAGGGTCGGCCTTGTCTGATAGCCCTTGGAGCGCTGAATGGTGATCAATCTGGTCTTTTCATGGATGGCTGCGCGGATGCCCTCGTAGTCAAATTCCCCGTCCGACAGAAGGTCCACCTGCCTGTAAGTGACGCCGTACTCTGCAAGGGAGCCTCTGGACGGACGGATGCCGATGACCTCTTCCAGCGTGTCGTAGGGCTTTCCCACCGGAGACAGCAGCTCGTCTCCGGGCCGCAGATTGCTCGAAAGAGCAAGGGCAAGGGCGTGTGTACCGCAAGTGATCTGGGGCCGCACCAGAGCATCTTCCGTTCGAAAGACGGCGGCATACACCTTTTCCAGCGTATCCCTTCCCAGATCGTTGTAACCGTAGCCCGTGGTTCCCAGCAGACAGGCCTCGCTGACGCCCGCCTCCTGCATGGCTCTTATCACCTTGAGCTGGTTATACTCCGCATTTTCATCGATCATGGCAAACCGGGACGCAAGGGACGTAAGCGTCTCCTCCCCGAAGCGGTACACCGCCTCCGATATGCCAAATTGTTCGTATTGTTTCGATAATTCTATCATTTTCTTATTTTCCCTTCCTGATACTGTCGTCTCTGCAAGTCGGTGCAGGCGGTGATAAATTGCCGGTTTTTCCCGTAAACATCGGCAAAATCCATCTCCGGAACAGCGTTTTCAAAATATTGTATCCGTCAAATTTTCTCCCCAATTTACACATTTTGTTCGTATTTTATGAAAAATAACAATAATTATTGTAAATAACACGGTTTATTAAAACGCAATTTCGTCAATGCAATCAGACTGTTTCGTCAAAACTCCTGTATTTATCACGCTTCCCAAAACTTTACAGGATAATCGATTTTTCGCGCAAGATTTCCTGCATCACGCCAAGCGGATTTTGACCGTTATGGTCAACTCCTGTTTTTTCTACCCAGATCACCTCTTTTTCCCGTCGGAACCATGTTAACTGCCTCTTGGCAAAGTGTCTGGTATCGCGCTGGATGAGGGTGACCGCCTCCTCCAGCGTAAGTTCTCCTGCCAGATATCGCAGAATCTCCTTATAGCCGAGTCCCTGCATGGAAACCATGTCTTTTGTGCAGCCCATCTCCTTTAACCTGCGCACTTCTTCCACAAGTCCCGCCTTTACCATCTGCTCCACCCGCCGGTCTATCCTACTGTAGATTTCTTCCCGTTTGTCATTCAGCACAAAATAGGCAAACCGATAAGGCGAAACATTCTGTCTCTGCGCTTCGTTGTGCGCGGAGATCGGCTGTCCGGTCTTTTCATAAAATTCCAGCGCGCGGATGACCCGCTTTACATTGTGGGCATGAATGTTCTCGCAAGAGGCGGGATCCACGGCCTTCAATCTATCATAAAGGGCTTCCGCTCCCTCGTTTTCGGCAAGCGCTTCCAATTCCTTTCGCAGAGCGGTATCCTCATCATTTTCCGTAAAGTCGATATCGTATAGCACCGCCTGAATATAAAAGCCGGTGCCTCCCACCAGAATGGGAATGCGCCCGCGATCGTAAATCTCCTCTATTGCTTCCTTTGCAAGCTTCTGAAAAATGACGACGTTAAAAGCCTCCGTCGGCTCCAGCACGTCGATCAAATGATGCGGCACCCCCGCCATCTCCTCCGCCGTGATCTTAGCGGAACCAATATCCATATGACGGTAGACCTGCATGGAGTCGGCGGAGACGATCTCACCGTTTATCGCCTTCGCCAAGGCAATGGACAGCGCCGTCTTACCCACGGCAGTCGGACCTGTCAAAATCACCAGAGGTCTCTCTACCTCCTGTTTCTTTGATACCATCTGTTATTTATTCCTTCCCAATCACACGATCCTCTTAAATTTCCTCTCCAGCTCCTGCTTCGTCATTGCAATAATGGTCGGCCTCCCATGCGGGCAGTTATAAGGATTTTCTAACGTCAAAAGCTCATCTAAAAGACTTTCCATTTCCGCCCGACTGATGCGCATATTGCCTTTGACCGCCGCCTTGCAGGCCATGGTCGCGATGCGGATGCGGATGCTCTCCGGCGTGCCTGAGACAGCTTCCTCCACCAGTTCGTCAAGCACCTCGCAAAAAAATTCTCCCTCACCATAACCATAGAGGTCGAGCGGTACGCCGCGGATGGCATAGTCGTTTCCGCCAAACTCCTCCACCACAAACCCCAACGCCTCGAAATCCTCCTTATGCGCCGCCAGACACTCTTTCTCCCTGTTGTTCAGGGTCAGGATCGTGGGCGGATTCAAGGTCTGGGAAAGCGCGTTCTTTTCCCGAAAACGCTTGATGAGCCGCTCATACTTGACTTTTTCGTGGGCGGCGTGCTGGTCTACAATTAAAAGCTTATTTTCATAAGTGATAAGCCAGTAGGTATCGAAAATCTGTCCGATGATCTCAAACTGCGGCCTGCTCTCCTGCGAAAGGATACGGCTTTCAAAGAGGTTGAGCTGCTCGGGCTGCAGAGCCGGCAAAACGTCCGTCTCCCGGGACGCGACACTCTCTTTCTCAGACAATAATGCCTGCTTCTGAGACGGTGAGACATCTGCCAGCCTTGAATCTGCGGTCCCGCCGTACAATGGCACATTCTGGCGCAGTATATTTTTATTTGCGCCGTTCTCTTGATTTACATAACTTTCCGTGCCTATCGTCCGCTGCTGACTGTTCTCGCGAATTGCACTGATCTGCTTCTTTTGCTGCAGTTCAGAGATCCGCCGCGCCTCAAACGGTTCCGGCGCACTGATGCGCTCCTTAATTGGCGCTCCGACATTTTTCTCCAGTCCGCCTTGTTCTCCGTTCACCTGCCCGCCTTTTCCGCTCTCCCGCCTGTCGCTGAGCGTGACCTCCGGTATCATCTCCCGCCCGTGAAGCGCTTCGAACACCGCCTCCTTTACCGCCTCATGAAAGGCAGGCCCGTCGGCGATGCGCACTTCCAGCTTGGAAGGATGGACATTAACGTCTATTTTTTCCGTATCGATCTGAAAATGCAGGATGCAAAAGGGAAACTTATGCTGCATCAGATATTCGCGGTAGCCTTCCTCCACCGCTTTGCTGATGAGGGCGCTCCTAATATAGCGGCCGTTGATATAAAAAATCTCAAAAGAGCGGTTGGCGCGGTTGATCGCAGGCTTCCCTAAAAGCCCCGTGATCCGCATCCCCTCCCGCTCACTGGAAAAATCAAGCAGTTCCGCAGAAATTTCCTTTCCATAAATACGGTAGACGATTTCCCGTAAATCTCCGCTTCCCGTAGTATAAAACTTTGTCTGGCCGTTTAATTGGAATTTAAAGGAAATGTCAGGGTTTGACATGGCCAGATGCTCCATCAGCTCCGCCACATAGGAGCCCTCAGTCCTTGGCATCTTTAAGAACTTTTTGCGCGGCGGCGTATTAAAAAAAAGATTGCGCACGATCAGTGTGGTGCCCGTCGGTGCGCCGATCTCCTCCCGTTCCTTCTCCACGCCGCCTTCGATCACATAGCGGATGCCCGTCAAATCTTCCGGCGTCTTGGTGATCAGCTCCACCTGTGCCACCGCCGCGATACTGGCCAGTGCCTCCCCGCGAAAGCCCAGACTGACCAGACTGGTCAAATCATCCGCAGACGATATCTTGCTGGTGGCGTGGCGCAGGAAGGCATTTTCTACCTGAGATTTTTCAATGCCCCCGCCGTTGTCCGTGACCCGGATCAGCGTGGTGCCGCCCTCCTTGATCTCCACCGTGACAGCCGTCGCCCCCGCATCAATCGCATTCTCCACCAGCTCCTTCACCACGCTGGCCGGCCGCTCCACCACCTCCCCGGCGGCGATCTTGTCTATTGTCTGATTGTCTAAAATGTTGATTTTTGCCAAAATTCAACTGTTCCTCCTTTTCGAGGCCGCGAAGCGGATCTCGGAAGTTAATTCCGCAGGAATTTACTTCACCACCTATTTTTCAGCCGATTCTGCAGCCGATACAGTGTATTGAGTGCATCCATCGGTGTCAGATTGCTCACGTCGATCTCCTTTAACTCCCGCACCACATCCTCGTCCGTCACCGTATCAAACAGAGAAATCTGCTCTAAATCCACCTCATCATAGTGGACGGGCTTTTTCCGTTCGCCTCTGCTATGATCCACCTCGATATTCTGCACCCGCTCAGTGATATCGTTGTCGCTAAGTTGCTCCACGATCTCCTTGGCCCTGTCGATGACCATATCGGGCACCCCGGCGAGTTTCGCCACCTGAATACCGTAACTCTTGTCGGCCCCGCCCTTCACGATTTTCCGCAGGAATACGATATCGTCGCCCTTCTCCTTGACGGCGATGCAATAGTTGTTGACGTTATCCATCTTCCCTTCCAGCTCGGTCAGTTCGTGATAATGGGTAGCAAACAACGTTTTTGCACCCAGAAGTTTACGGTTGCTGATATGTTCTATCACCGCCCATGCAATGCTTAATCCGTCAAAAGTGGAAGTTCCCCTGCCAATTTCATCAAGGACAAGCAGGCTGTTCGGGGTCGCGTTCCTTAAGATGTTCGCCACCTCGTTCATCTCCACCATAAAGGTAGACTGGCCGCTGGCCAGATCGTCTGACGCGCCCACGCGGGTAAAGATTCTGTCCACGATACCGATATCCGCCTTCGCCGCCGGCACAAAGGAGCCGATCTGCGTCAGCAGGACAATCAACGCCACCTGCCGCATATAGGTAGACTTGCCCGCCATATTGGGGCCTGTGATCACGGCAATACAGTGCTTTTTGTCGTCCAAATGGGTGTCGTTTGCGATGAACATATCATTATGGATCATCTGCTCCACCACCGGATGACGGCCTTCTTTGATATCGATCACACCCTTTTCGTTTAAAGACGGTCTCACATAATGATTCTGTTCCGCCACAAAAGAAAGGGAGGTAAAAACGTCTATTTTTGCCACGGCCCGCGCCGTCTTCTGGATCCTCTCCACCTCATTTGCGATCGCATCCCGAATCTCGCAAAAAAGATCGTATTCTAAGCCAAACAGCTTATCCTCTGCATTAAGGATGGAATCCTCCAGCTCCTTTAAGCGCGGGGTCGTGTATCGTTCCGCGTTTGCGAGCGTCTGTTTGCGCACATAATCCTCCGGCACCTGATCCTTGTAGGAATTTGTGACCTCAAAGTAGTAGCCAAAGACCTTGTTATATTTGATGCGCAGGTTTTTGATCCCCGTGCGCTCCCTGTCTTCCTCCTCCAGCGCCGCCAGCCACTTTTTGCCATCCGTCTTGGCCTTGCGCAGGGAATCTATGATCTCATGGAAGCCCTCTCTGATGATGCCGCCTTCCTTCAGGGCAATCGGCGGTTCCTCGTCAATGGCATTTTCGATCAGATGATAAATATCCTCTAACGGATCCATATTCTCATAGATTTCCCGAAGAAGCGGCGCATCAAAATCGGCAAGAATCGTCCGCAGGGAAGGAAGCATTGCCAAAGAATTGCGAAAGGCAATCAGGTCTCTGGGGTTTGCGGTCTTATAGCTCACCTTGCCAAGAAGCCGTTCCAAGTCATAAATCGTGTGCAGGTATTCCCGTAATTCCTCCCTGTCCACACTCTTTTTACAAAGCGCCTCCACCGCGTCCAGCCGCTTGGTGATCCTGTCTTTGTCGATCAGCGGCTGCTCAATGTACTTTCGCAAAAGTCTGCCGCCCATGGCGGTCTTTGTGCGGTCCAGCACCCCCAGCAGCGAGCCCTTTTTCTGTTTCTCCCTCAATGTTTCAATCAGCTCCAGATTGCGTCTGGTAGAGCTGTCAAGCAGCATATACTTGCTTGTCAGATACGGGTAAATATGGGTGAAATGAGAAAGCGAAGTCTTCTGCATCTCGTAGAGATACTGTAAGAGCGCTCCCGCAGCGATCATTCCCACGGGAAAGTCCTCGATCCCCAGCCCCCGCAAGCTGCTCACTCCAAAATGCTTCATTAGAAGTTTTTTGCAGCCGTCCTCGTCAAAATAATGCGCTGCAAGTGAATACACGCTCACATTCAAACGGTTTTTCAGATCGTCAATGTCATAGCCGCTGACAAAAAACTGCTCATTACAAATCAGCTCCGAAGGTCCGTACTTATTGATCTCGTCCTGCAATTTGCGGATATCTTCAAGCTCTGTCAAGTAGTAATCACCCGTGGTAACATCCGCCACAGACATCCCGATCTTACCCGGAAAGTACGTCACGCAGACCAGATAATTATTCTTGGTATCGTCAATCGCCTGCAGATTCAGATTTGTACCCGGCGTCACGATGCGGATCACCTCTCGCTTGATGATACCCTTCGCACTTTTCGGATCTTCCACCTGCTCGCAGATCGCTACCTTATAGCCTTTGGAAACCAACTTGTTCAGATAACTGTCAACAGCGTGATAGGGGACGCCGCACATGGGCGCACGCTCCTCCTGACCGCAGTTTTTCCCCGTCAGCGTGATTTCAAGCTCTTTGGACGCCGTGATTGCATCCTCAAAGAACATCTCGTAAAAATCCCCCAAACGGTAGAACAAAATACAGTCCTGATACGACCTCTTGGTCTCCAGATATTGTTGCATCATCGGTGTTAATTCAGCCATTGATTATCAACCATCTTTCCCAGTCTTGTATGTTTTGATTGACCTAGCCAGTCAACCATTCTTCCCGTATAATAAAATCCATGACAGTGATCGAGCACCACCATCACATATTTCCCTACCAATCTCCTGTCCGCCTTAAAGTGCACCAGCATATTGTTGGAGAGGCGTCCCGTCACAAAGGCCGGATCCTGTTCGTTGACCTCCTCCACCAGCGCCTCCATCATCCTTCCCTGCAGGCGCAGCGCCCGTTCCTTTGCCGTCTCCTGCACAACAGAAAGCAGCTTGTCAAAGCCTTCCCGCACGACCTCCTCAGGCACCTGATTCTCCATGGCAGCCGCCGGTGTTCCCGTACGTTTGGAGTAAATAAAGGTAAAGGCGTTGTCATACTGTACCCGCCGTACTACGTCGATCGTCTCCTCCACGTCCACAAGCGTCTCCCCCGGAAAGCCCACGATAATGTCCGTGGTGATCGCAATATCCGGTATTTGCTCTTTTAGCTTGTCCACCAATGCCAGATACTGCGCCTTCGTATACTGCCGGTTCATCGCCTGTAAGATTCTGTCGGAGCCGGCCTGTAAGGGCAGATGCAGATGACGGCAGATCTTTTTTGAGTCCCGCATCACCGCGATCAGCTCGCCGGAAAGGTCTTTCGGGTGGGAAGTCATAAAACGGATGCGTTTAAGCCCTTCGATCTGTTCCACTTCCCGCAAAAGCTCCGCAAAGGTAAGGGGATGCTCCAGCGTTTTGCCGTAGGAGTTGACATTCTGCCCTAACAGCATGATCTCCGACACACCGTCCTCCACCAGCGCCTCGATCTCCCGCAGGATATCCTTCGGTTCCCTGCTCCGCTCCCTGCCGCGCACATAAGGCACGATACAATAGCTGCAGAAATTGTTGCAGCCGAACATGATGTTGACGCCCGACTTGTAGCTGTACTTGCGCTTTACAGGAAGGTCTTCCACGATTTTGTCGGTCCCTTCCCAGATCTCCGCCACCATGCCGTCGCTCTCATACATATCCGCCAGCAGCCTTGCAAACTCAAAAATGTTGTGCGTGCCGAAGATTAGATCAACAAAGCGGTAACTCTTCTTTATTTTTTCGACCGTCTTCTGTTCCTGCATCATACAGCCGCAGAGGGCGACCTTTAAGTAAGGCTTCTTCTTTTTTAAGCTGTTAAGGACGCCCAGCCGCCCGTAGACCCGCTGATTGGCGTTGTCCCGCACTGTACAGGTGTTGTAGAGGACAAAGTCAGCCTCCTCCTCGGTCTCCACCAGCTCATGCCCGCTCGCAAGCAGGATGCCGGACAGTTTCTCCGAGTCTCTGGCGTTCATCTGACAGCCAAACGTAACCACACAGGCTTTCGGAGCAGCGCCGTGTGCGCGCACAAAAGCATCCACCGCTTCGCGGCAGCGCCCGATATTTACGTCCTGTCCTTCTATTTTTATCATTTGCTCATTTTGCAATGTACATTCTCCGCTTTTCGTGTATCCTCAAACTTTTTCACGCTCCCCAAAGAGAGTCCCATCTTACCACATTTTGAATAAAAGGCGCTTCACCGTCTCCCACTCCCAACAAGTAAAATAGAGCGGAACCCCGCCCAACATCTTCGGCTCACACTCTAAATTTGCATGGTAAAATACCATATATAGTATACTGAAACATCTGAAAAATAGCAACTCTTTTCGTATGTTTTTCACGTTGAATTGATTTTTTATGCAGAATATATGAGATATTCAATCAGAAGTCGTCGGGTAATCGTATGGTAGGGTTCGCTAATGTAACTCGCTTCCTCTGCCTGTAGACCACTTCCTGTAAACCAACATCTTCTACCAGCTGTTTCGCGCTCCTATCATCGGCGCCGATATCCTCCACAATATGCGCGTCCGACCCGATGGTGACATATTTCCCGCCGTTTTCCCGATAAATCTCTAACAATTCTTTTCCCGGCATGGTCTGTTCATGCCCCTTGCGCAGAGAAGAAGTATTGATTTCAAGAACAATTTCCTTTTCCAGCAGCGTCGAAAAGATCTCCTTTATCACAGCTTCCGTATAATAGATCTCGCCATAATAGCGCTTCGGAAAATCAATATGCCCCAGTACATCAAAGCCGCCCGCCTGAACGGTCTTTAATACTTCCTGCCAGTACATCGTATAAAATTCTTTAGCAGAATATTTCTCTCTCACCTGTTGACACGGGAATAGTTCACCAATCCAGTGAATGCTTCCGATGATAAGGTCATAGGGGTAATTCGACAGCTCCGCCAACCGCTCCTGATACAGATGCGGTTCCCCAAACTCAAAGCCCGCCAACACTTCCACGCTGTCGTCCGCCTTATTTTTGACTGCCCGGAACCGCTCCCAAAAGGCTTCTGCATCATAATAGCCGTATCCGTAATCATCCGGATTCATATCTACATGATCCGTAAAGCAGATTGTCTCGATTCCCTTCTTTTTTGCTTCCAGAATATAATCTTCCATCTTCGCTTCTGAATCACAGGAAAACGCCGTGTGGATGTGCTGGTCTGTCATTTTGCTGTTTCCTTTCCCTGAACCAATCCATGATTCTCGAAAAACACGTCTTGCCGCGTTCTTAATTACCCCTTCACCGCCCTGACCATAAAGTAAAGCTCCGTAATGTCCTCCTTCTGGCATTCCATGTATCCGTCAATCACGAAACCGACAGCAAGCAGCCCGCCCAAATAGGTCTCCATGGTGTGACCGTACTCGATCCAGTCGGAGTCGTCATGCTCTTTGGAACAATAGGGCATTCTGTGCACCGCTTTATAATAGCCGCCTGTTTCGTCCCCAATATAATCACACATATAATTGACAGGATTCGGTGCCATCATCAGAAAAACGCCGCCCTTTTTTAACCCCCGAAAGCTTTCCCGATATGCCGCCGCAGGATCGGGAAGATACATGAAAGACGGCGGGTTTATGATCAGGTCAAAGCTGCCGTCGTCAAACATCGACAGATCGCACATATTTCCCTTTACCAACTCAATCTGTAAGTTTTCCCGCTTAGCAATCTCGCGGTCCTTCTCCAACATTTTGCCGGAAAGATCAACAACGGTCACATCCGCCCCGGCACAGGCAAGCAGCGGTGCCTGCAAGCCGCCCGCGCCCGCCAGACAGAGGACCTTTTTGCCTTTGACATCCCCCAGCCACTCCATTGGCACCTCTCTGTCAAAAAACATCAGCCGCAGCTTGCCTTCCCGCGCATCCTGAAGATCCCTTTGGGCTGCAGACGCCGTCCAATCCGCGCTGTTTTCCACCAGCTGATCAATATTTTTTTCTATCTGTGCAAAAACATCTTCTTTCATACCTTTTTCCTCTCTCTTCCTATATACTTATTTAACCGCCCGGATCTGATACTTAATTCAATAAAGCCAACAGTTCCGTTAAATCCGCAATGCCTTCTTTCCGCTTTTCATTCCGATCCATCAAAATAAACTGACAGTCAACGCGAAGCGCCGTTTCCCTGTCCTTCTCCTCATCGCCGACAAAGAGTAATTCCGTGACTGGTGTGGTAAATTTTTCAGAGATCATTTGCAGTCCCCTGCCATTCGGTTTTCGATATCCCGATACGGATGAGGAAACATAATAATCAAAATATTCCAATAATCCTGAGATATCCCGTTTGAACAATTCGTCTGGCATGGCGCTCGGCAGATCCGTCAAAGCCGCGATCACCCAGCCTTTTTCTCTAAGTTCTTGCAAAACAGGAATGGTCTCAGGATAGATTTTCGCCTGTAACTTAAGTCCGCTCCAAAAGGCTTCGATACAGCTCTGGATTGGGACATCCAAATGCCACGCTTCCAAAACTTTTGTGAAAACAGATTCTGCGGAATACTCGGTCTCACGATAATGAATCCTCGGATTTAAGTCTTTCAGCATTTCTATCGATGCTTCAACAGTTTCCTGCGGGACAAAACACCGAAACTTCTCAAGGATTGCCGCAAAACCTTGGGGATAATAATCCGCCCATGAATGAGGCATTCCCACATACTGCATCAACGTGCCGCCCAGATCAAAAACAATCACCTTCACCCTGATTTTGTATCTCCCAATTATACTTATCAAATCCGCCACACTTGCATACCAGCACCATCACATTTATTTGGACGTGTTTGAAATCTAAATATTATGGTTATTTTAATTCCCCCGAATTCGGGGGAATTAAATCACTTCAAAATTTTTGTAGTCTGTTCTTCCAAAATTGACATCTGATGTATTGCAATTTTATTGAGTTTTATTAATCGCTCTTTCTGGCTCAGTCCATCTTCAATCAGCACTGCATTAATATTTTCCATATTTGACAGACATATCAATTCATTTATACTCGCATAATCCCTGATATTGCCATTTTTATCCGGGTTCTTATCCCGCCATTGTTTAGCTGTCATACCAAATAACGCCATATTCAGCACATCAGCTTCTGATGCGTAAATAACAGAGGTTTGCTGTGGTGTAAGTTCCGGCGGAATAAGATTAACCTTAATGGAATCTGTATGTATCCGGTAGTTAATTTTTGCCAATTCTCTCTTGGCGCTCCATCCAAGTAAAGCTTGTTCTTCCTTCTTTAACCGCTCAAATTCCTTAATAAGGTATAATTTGAATTGCGGAGATACCCATTGTTTTACCGACATAATAAAACGGTTTAATCCTGCTTCCAACATAATTTCTTCATAGGCAGCAGCATTGAAATCAGCATTATACATTTCTTCCCATATTCCAAGAAATTCTATTGTATTCTTATTGCGCAGCCATTTTTCTATCAGGGCAGGTCCATTATCGATTTACCTTACCATATCCGTTAAAGAGATATAATCATCTTCTTCAATCTGTAAGACTTGTATTTCTGTTCCGTCAACATTTAGTTTACCCATAAGGAAATTTCCTTTCATTTTATAAAGAGCCGCGCCTTATTATATCATGCCCTGCCCCTTTTCTCAATCGTGACATACATCCGCCTCTCCTGTCCCTCTCACTTTTACCCAAAATATCAAACCCACCGCGCAGGGTCGTGTTACAATAAGCTTAGATTCAGCAGTGCATCTATATTGCCGCGAAACCGCAGAAAGGGGGAAATCGAAAACGTATGAAAAATATTGAGCTTCTCATGGCCGCTCTATCCTATATCGAGCAGCATTTAAGTGACGAGATCAAAACAGAGGACATTGCCGGCAACTGTTTTTGTTCGAAATCCACCCTCGAAAAACTGTTTCGCAAGGCGCAGCATATTTCCGTACATGATTATATCGTCCGCAGAAGAATGATGCTGGCGGCAAAGAAAATATCGCTAAATCCCCAAACACCCATTCTGGACATTGCAATCGAGTACGGCTACAGCACGCATGAATCCTTCGCGCGCGCATTTGAACAAGTCTGGAACTGTAAACCATCCGAATTTCGGCAAACGAGATTCACGGAACTGTTTCCCCGGCGAAACGCGCCGCGGGAGGAAGGAGAAGATATGATACCGAGAACATCTGTAGATATCAGCGAATTATATGATTTATTTCAGGAAAGAAGGGACTGCTATTTTGTTACCAGCGATATCAAGCATCTGATTCCGATCAATGAAATTTCCCACAAAGCGGGTGATCTGGCGATTTTGGAGCAGATGAGGCGTATGACGGCATCCGCCGGAGAAGACGATATCGTATTCCGCATCGGCGGCGACGAGTTTTGTATGCTGACTGCCAGCAGCGAGGCGGCTTATGCGGAAGAAATCGCCGAAAAGATCCGCGGCATGAATCAACAGACCTTTTCCTATGAGGACCGGGAAATCCCCCTCTCGCTTCACGTGAATACCGTGAGTCTGCAAAACTGCCGCCATATCGAGGAAGTCTTTTCTGGCCTGCACAGTGCGATCAGCGAAAATAAAGAATAAAACAGCTTTTCTCCAAAATCTTACCAATCTACAGCCGTAAATTCCCTGAGGACCTTTCTATTCATAGAAGGTCCTCAGCGCTTCTATCAAATCATCAAAATCCTTCGCCCCCGCCGTCTCCAACGCCGAGTGCATGGCAAGCTGCGGCAAGCCGATATCCACCGTATTGACCGACACCTGCGACATCGCGATATTGCCAAGCGTTGACCCGCCTATGATATCCGCACGGTTGGCATAGGACTGAAAAGGCACCCCTGCTCTATTGCAGAGATCTTTCATCGCAGCCGCTGAATAAGCATCCGTGGCATATTTCTGGCTTCCGTGGTACTTGATCACGATACCGCCGTTTAATACAGGTCTGTTGGTCTCGTCGGCCTTACCCGGATTGTTTGGATGGAGCGCATGAGCGTTATCCGCAGAGATCAGGAAACTGTCAGCCAGCAGACATCTGTACTCTTCCCCGTCGATGCCAAGCGCACCGCTGATTCGTTCCAGCACATCCCGCAAAAAAGTCGAGGCCGCGCCCTGCTTCGTGCCGCTGCCCACTTCTTCATTATCGAACACCGCACACAGGTTTACATAATTCTTAGACACCCTGTCTTCCAACGCCGTCATCCCCGCATACGCACATTCGAGGTCGTCAAGTCTCGGTCCGGCAATAAAGGCATCGTCCATGCCGATCAGACGGCATTTGTCCCTGTTATACAAGTACAGATCGCTGCCCAGAATCTCCTTTTCCTTTACGCCTGCCTCTTTGGCAATCTGCTTCATGAAGCTCCCTTTATCAGACGTCAAACCGATGATGGGCTGCATATCCGTCTGTGGATTATATTCGACCCCCTTATTCATATCCCGGTTCATATGAATCGCCAGATTGGGAATGATGGCTGTGTCCCGATCCAGATTGACCAGACAGCTGCGCAGATCCTCTCCGGCTTTGACTATGATCCTGCCCGCAATGGAAAGCGGCCTGTCCAACCACGTAGAAAGAATCATCCCGCCGTACTTTTCCACATTCAGCTTAAGATAATGATCATTCACCGCGATCTCCGGCGACTCCTTGATCTTAAAACAGGGAGAATCGCTGTGTGCCGCCGCCATATGGAAGCCCGACGGCTTCTCCCTCGGTATCGTAAAGGCGATCAGAGAGGAACCGTTTCGGTTTACATAATACTTCTCTCCTGTTTCCAGCTTCCAGCGTTCCCTCTCCGACAATTTCAAAAAGCCCCGCGCATCCAGCAGTTTCTCCAGATTTGCCACTGCATGAAAGCTGGTAGGACTTCCGTCGATAAAAGTAAATAAATTTTGCAGACTGTTCTTTTTCATATCTCTCTATTCTTTCCTTGTTTTTAGAAAACAAACATGATCCATAAAATCGGATAGGTTTTCCGAATATCCCTGTTCGTCAAAAGATACACGCTTCCAAAAGCCAGACCGGAGAGCATGGTCACGATCCCCGTTATGATATCTTTGGTGAAAAAATGTCCGATGCCCCAAGTGATCGCCACAATGATGCCGCCATAAGGGATATTTTGTTTGTGAAACCACTTCTCAAAGGCGATTTGTCCAAATACCAGAATCAGCGTGACCAAAATCGTCTCAAAAATATAATAGATGTACTGAAAAACGAATTTCACGGGACCGTTTGCGTAAAATTCCTTCATTACCTTACTGCCGTCCCAGTCAAAATAGGAAATACATAAAAATCCAATGATAAACAAAAGAATAAGCAGCCATTGCCAGACTGCCATTTTCGTCCCTTTTTGAAAGATGTCAAACCCATACTTTTTCTTTGCGAATCGAACGATACCAAAGCTTGCGGCGCCCCATAAGATACACGTCATCACCCAATGTAAAATTGCCTGCAAATCTGTCCATTCTTTCATGGAAGCCCCATATAAAACCGGCTCGATTCCAAAAGCCAGCGCGATCTCCAACCCAATACTCGCAAAAGCCGCCAGCGCCAACAAAAAATAACCCATCCCCGATTCCTTTTTCATCCAAACCGCCCCCTCTCAATCGTTCCTAAACATCCGATTTTTTTCATCCCATTTTACAAAACTACCTCTCCCAGATGATACAGTTCATCCGGACATATATCCTGCCCATCAGGCCACACAACCGTAAATCCATCTGTTGATACCCGTTTAAAATAATCGAATGACCGCAGTTGTCCATACCACTCACCTTTTATATAGGGTGCAACATCAAAACGCTTCTTTTCGTTATTATCAAATACTACCAATATCTGGTAAGCACAAATTGCTTCCACTTGAACTGCGGTTGGTCTTAACATACCAAAGCACCTCCATACCTAACGTAATGGTTCGATTTTGAAATAGCCGTCTCCATTACACAATAATCCCAAAAAACATAGATAATGCCGGCACTTAAAATACCTCCATCCCATTATTTACTGCAACCGAGTTTCACGCGATGGAACTCACGTAGTTAATCCGAGCCTCACGAAGTGATGCTCGCGTAGTTAATTCCGAAGGAATTTACTACTGCTGCAAGCATTTACTACAGCCGAGTTCGCGAAGCGACACTCGAGCAGTTAATTTCGAAGAAATTTACTGCAGCCGAGTTTCACGCAGTGGAACTCGCGTAGTTAATGCCGAAGGCATTTACTACAGGCTACTGCCAGCGCCCCCGGTCCGATATGGCACGCCACACTTAAAGAAAGCGGATCCATATGCGCCTCAAACCCCGGGAGTGCCTCCTCCACCTCACGCTTTAGCTGCTCCGCCGCCTCTCTGTCGTATGTGTAAGCAATCTGCAGATGAATATTGTCCGGTGCTGCGCCGCCAAAACGCTTTTCCATATCGCTCTTGATCGCGTTTATCATAATACTCTTACCCTGCGAGACCGTCCTCGCCTTTGCGAAGGCGTCCAGCTTTTCTCCCTGAATCTGCAAAACGGGCTTCAACCGCAGAATCGTCCCCAGCGCGGCCGCCGCAGGCGTGATCCTGCCGCCCTTTTTCAGGTAATAGAGCGTATCCAGCATGATGTAGATGCTGGAATTGAACTTATCCTCCTCAAGCGCCGACTTGATCTGCGTCGCATCCATGCCTTGCTCCGCCAGCATCAAAGCATCAAGCGCCGACTGTCTCTGCGTCACGGAAATACGCTGGTTATTGACCACCTGCACCTTCCCGTCATAGTCCTCTGCCAGCATGAGCGCGCTCTGACAGGAGCCGCTTAGGCCGCTCGACATAGGGATATGCACGATCTCATCATGAGTGGAAAGCACCTCGTCCCAGAGCTTCATCACAGACTCAGGGCTGGGCTGGCTGGTGATCACGTTCGCATTCTCGGAAAGCCGCTTATAAAACTCCTCCTGCGTCAGCGTGATATCCTCATAATAGGTCTCCTCATCGATCATAAAAGGCATCGGCAGCACATAAAGGCCGTACTCTTTCGCCTGCGCCTGCGTAATGCCGCTGTTGCTGTCAGTAATAACTGCAATCTTCTTTTCCATAATTGTGTCCTCTCTCCAAGGCAGAGAATGCCGCTCTTTATAGACATTCTCTAAAGTGAGATTTAATACTTCCAAGTCAGCTTTTCTGACTTTGCGTCATCGTCCAATGGCGGAACGTCTTTAGAAGTACTTCTCACTTAGTTTACCGTCAGATACTCCTAAAGTCAACCTCATTTCCGCCCGCCGCCAGTTTCTCCGTCAGGCATCTCTTAAGTCCTGCATGCTCCGGTCTCAAAAGATCGGGGTCCTCCGCAAGGATTTTGTCCGCCCAGTCGCTGGCACTCTGCAAGATAGCGGCATCCTGATAGATATCCCCCAGCGCAAACTGTAACTCGCCGCTCTGCCTGATGCCAAAAAGATCGCCCGGCCCGCGCAGTGCAAGATCCTTGCCCGCTATCACGAAGCCGTCGTTTGATTCATTCAGGATTTTCAGGCGTTCCATGGTCTCCGGCCGCTCGGAAGCGCTGATAAAGATACAGTAGGACTGCTTGTCGCCGCGCCCCACCCGGCCTCTGAGCTGATGGAGCTGGGCCAGCCCGAAGCGTTCCGCGTTCTCGATCAGCATCACCGTGGCGTTCGGCACATTGATGCCCACCTCGATCACGGTAGTAGACACCAGCACATCGATGTTGTGCGCCTCGAACGCTTCCATAATGCGGGTTTTCTCTACGGGCCGCATCCGTCCGTGAAGGGCGGCCACTCTGACAGACGCAGGAAGCGCACTCTGTAACTTCTTTGTGTATGTTCCCACATCCTCAAGCTCCTGAGACTCGCCCTCCTCCACCATCGGGCAGATCACATAGACCTGACTGCCGCCGGCCACCTCTTTTTCAATGAATTTATAGGCGGTGTTCCGATAATTTGTATTTACCACACAGTTTTTGATAGGAAGTCTGTCCGCCGGAAGTTCATCCAACACAGAAATATGCAGGTCCCCGTAGAGGATAATGGCCAGCGTCCGCGGTATTGGGGTTGCGCTCATCACAAGCACATGGACCGCGCCGCCCTTCTCGAAAGCCTCATTACTTTCCTCCGCACCGCCTGACGTTTTCTGCGACAACGCACTATCCGACATCGCGCCGCCTTTCTCCGCCAGCTTCTCCCGCTGTCTGACGCCGAAGCGGTGCTGTTCGTCGGTGATGACAAGGGCTAAATTCCTGTAAACGACCTTCTCCTGTATGAGGGCGTGCGTCCCCAGAATGATATCCGCCTCGCCACTCTCGATATTCGCGTAGATTTCCCGTCTGTCTTTTGCCGTGACCGAACCGGTCAACAAAACCGGGCTGATTTCCAGACCATACTTTTTTTTCAGGGATAGCAGGCTCTCATAATGCTGTCTGGCCAGCACCTCAGTCGGCGCCATCATCGCCCCCTGATAGCCGTTTGCCACACACATGATCAGTGAGAGAAAGGCCAAAATGGTCTTGCCGGATCCGACATCACCCTGAATCAGACGGTTCATCACGCTCTCTCCGCAAAGATCACTCTGTATTTCTCCCCACACCCGCGCCTGCGCCCCTGTCAGGCGGTAAGGCAGAGCTTCGATCAGCCGCTTTGTCTGCGCCACCTCGATCATGGGATAAGCGTTTTGTTCACGCTCTCCCGCTTCCTTGAGCTTGCGGACCGCCAGAATAAACTGAAAGAACTCGTCATAAACCAGCCTTTTTCTGGCCTCCACCAACGTCTGTCTGTTTGTGGGAAAGTGCATCTGCGAGACCGCCTCCAAAAGGCTGACAAAACCTTCCCTGCTGCGAATCTCCTCCGGCAGAGAATCTTCCGCGAACGTCACCAGCCCGATGGCCTGTTTGACCGCCTTGGTGACAGCGTTGTTGGTCAGGCCCTTGGTAACGGCGTAACGCGGCTGCAGGGCATCCACCAGTTTTCCATACTCTTCCGGCTTATAAATCTTTGCCTGTTCCATGGAACAGCGCTCTTTCCCCCGATGCAGCCGACCTCTGAACAGGTAGGGAACGCCGCGCTTTAAGCTGTTTTTTAGGTAAGGCATATTAAAATAAGTCAGATGCAGCACGCCGCCCTCGCAGGAGGCCTGAAAACTGGTGATGGAAAGTCCGCGGACATGCCTTGTCTCCACATTTCCTGCAAGTTTTCCTTCCACTGTCACGATTTCTTCCGGCTGCGCCGTTGAAAGCGGCACCGGCGCCGAAAACTGCTCGTAATCCCGCGGATAATAACGGACCAGTTCTTCCGCCGTATCAATATGTAATTTTTCAAAGAGGGCGGCGGTTTTGTCACCGACGCCCTTTAAAGATCTGATATCCATATTTCCTCGTTTTATCTACTCCGCTGAGATGATATAGTAGTAGATCGGCTGTCCACCGTACTGTAACTCAATATCACAGTCAGGATACTTCTCGGCAAGCCGCTCGCTTAACTTCTCAGCATCGTCCTTATCGATCTCCTCACCGTAATAGACGCTAATCAGCTCCTTTTCCGGCGTCATCATGGCATCCACCAGCTCGAGCGTCACGCCAGAAATAGATGTTCCGACCGACAGGATTCCGTGATCGCCAAGTCCCATAAAGTCGCCCTGCCTGATCTCTCTTCCATCAATGTGCGTATCCCGTACCGCATAGGTAACCTGCCCTGTCGCCACGGCCCCGATCTCTGAAAGCATCGTCTCCGTATTTTCCTCCACGGACAGATCGGGCACATAGTTGATGACCGCCGTAATGCCCTGCGGCACCGTCTTTGTGGGGATCACTATAATCTTTTTGTCCTTCACCAGCGACTGTGCCTGATTGGCCGCCAGAATGATGTTTTTGTTGTTCGGAAAGATGAAAATATTGTCGGCGTTCACCTTGTCAATGGCGTTTAGCATATCTTCGGTGCTGGGATTCATGGTCTGGCCGCCCTCGATGATATGGTCTACGCCAAGTCCCTTAAAGATCTCGCCAATCCCATCCCCCACGGAGACGGCGATAAAGCCCACATCTTTCTTTGGTCCGGGAAGGTCATCATCCTCCTTGGACTTTTCCTCCTGCTTCGACATCTTAAACAGCTTCTCCTGATGCTCGAGCCGCATATTGTCAATCTTCATATTGGAGAGTGCGCCGTATTTTAATGCTTTCTGGATTGCCATACCGGGATCGTTGGTATGTACGTGGACCTTGACCACGTCCTCGTCCGCTACCACTACGATAGAATCCCCGATCGACTCCAGATACGCCTTGAAGTCCATCTCCATTTTAATATTAAACACCTTGTTCAGCATAATGATGAACTCGGTACAGTAACCGAATTTAATCTCTGCGCCGGCCTGTGCCTCAAAACTCTTTGCACCGGTCACGCTTCCGGGAGCCGGTCCCGCGCTCTTTTCGACCGTCAGATCGATCTCTTTGCCAAGATAGGCGTCATATGCTCCCTTTAAGACCTGCATCAGTCCTTGACCACCCGAGTCAACAACGCCTGCCTGCTTTAAGACGGGCAGCATCTCCGGCGTCTGCTGCAGTACCTCGTCCGCATGAGCGATCACCTGACCCAAAAACTCCTCCAAATCTGTAACGCCTGTGTCCGCAAGCTCTCTCGCCTTCACTGCGCCGCCCTTGGCCACCGTGAGGATCGTACCTTCCTTAGGCTTCATCACAGCCTTGTAGGCCGTCTCCACCGCCTTCTCAAAGGCGGCTGCAAGAATCGGGACCGTAATTTCCTGACACTCCTTTACACCCTTGGTAAATCCGCGGAACAGTTGGGAAAGGATCACGCCCGAATTGCCTCTCGCCCCTCTCAGGGACCCTGATGAGATTGCCTTGCACAGGGAAATCATATCGATGTCTCCCATATCGTAGAGGGCGGACACTTCCCTCGCCGCCGCCATGATCGTCATGGTCATGTTCGTACCCGTATCGCCATCCGGCACCGGGAACACATTTAACTCATTGATCCATTCCTTTTTATTTTCCAGATTCTTTGCTCCGGCTAAGAACATCTTAGCCATCAGCTTGGCATCTATCGTATTTGAACCCAACGTTTCATCCTCCTCTAATCTGATTCATCCTGCGATCCCGTGTTTATGGCTTTGGCACAAACTTGGGACCAAAAAATCAGCACCTCAGTGCGATTTTTCAATCTATCACCCGCACACCTTCCACAAAGATGTTGATCTTTTCTACCGGAATTCCGGCAAATTCCTCCACCTTGTACTTCACACTGTCAATCAGATTATCGGCTACTGCCAGAATGCTCACGCCGTAAGAAACAATGATGTGAAAATTTATGGTGAGTTTATTATTGTTCAGAAACACCCGTATACCGCGGGTCATGCTGTCCTTTTTTAAAAGCTTTACCAGACCGTCCTTTACGCTCATACTCGCCATACCGACCACACCGAAGCACTCTGTCGCCACAGTTCCCGCATACTGCGCGATCACTTCCTGATCGATCGAGATATTCCCCATATGGGTATCCATTGAAGAGACTTTCATAGACTACCTCCTGTATCATAATAATTATATACATTATAGCAAAAAAGAATCCGAAAAGAAACCGAAAAAAAAGTATAAATTGCGCTTGCATTTCATTTCACTTTCTGCTATCATATCAATTGTTGCTAATCGAGCAAGCTCGATTACGAGATTCGCTTCGCGAACTCGGGTTTTATGATACTATTATGATTTGTTAGGAGGTGTCAAGATGGCTAAATGTGATATTTGTGGTAAGGGCGCTCATTTCGGTAATAATGTCAGCCATTCTCATAGAAGATCCAACAGGATCTGGAATTCCAACATTCAGAATGTGAAATGTAAGGTGAATGGCGGCAACAAGAGACTTCATGTTTGCACGCGCTGCTTACGTTCCGGCGCTGTTGAGCGCGCATAATTTTCGCGAATGAGCATAGTCTGAAAGTTAAATCACATAAAACATAGAAAGAGTCGGCAGCTTCCGGCTCTTTTTTCTGCCTCATTCCAAAATGCACGTCGGAATTTTTACAAATTTAATTCACAGACAAACTTCATCATACGCGCAGATACCATTTCCTGCTCTCTCATCTGTAGCAGAGTGCTCCTGTCCACCCATCTGTAATCAATCGTCTCCCCTTCCTGAAGGACGATAGCATCCTTGCTGCCGTCTGTGACACACAAATACTCCACATAGAGGCAATGCGTTTTGTCCTGTACGACGCGCCCTATTTCTTCCAGATTCAGCGCGGATATTCCCGTCTCTTCCCGCAATTCCCTGCACGCACAATCAAAGGCTGTTTCCCCCTTAAGCGCCGAACCGCCGGCTGACAGTTCCCACATACCGCCATAATGCTTATTCAAATCCCTCTGCATCAGCAGATAGCTGCCGTCCCTGTGTTTTACCGCGACATCACATACCAGATGATATACGCCGTCAGGGATCGCTTCGTCCCTCACTAACGTCAGCCCTTCTATTTTGTTCCATGTTTTATCATAGGCATCCCACAACTCAGCCATAATACACCTCATTCCAAAACAGATTGTCTTTTTGCCTTACGCCTCTGCAAAGAAAAAGCAGGCACTCTCTACGCCTGCTTAGACTTTTCAAACTCCCTCTTCAAGCTCTCGTACTCCCTGTTGATCTTCTGGATGATCTCCGTGTCCCCGGCAAGGTTGTCCGGATGGAAGATCTTCGTCAGGTCCTTATACCGTTTTTTCAGGGTCAGGGGATTTTTCACGCCGTGAAAGAAGACGCTTACCTCGGGCAGTCCGTCGTAGAGACCGTGCTCCTCCATAAACTCCTTTTCGGCAGTAAGCCTTGCCCACTCCTTGTCAAGCCGCCTGCGGTCCATGTCAAGCTTCTGAAAACCGTCCTTGATGATCTCCAGCTTCTCCGCCACGAGCTGATGATCCTTCTTGATCCGCCGCTGTTCATTAGTCATTTTTCGGTTCAAAACCTTCATTTCTTCCTGAAACCGCTGCTTTTCTTCATCGAACTTCGTCTGCTTTTCCTCAAGCTCCGCCGCCGCCGTCGCCAGACGGATGTTCTCCCGAAACAGCCATGCCTTCAGCTCCTGCAGAGAATCCTGCGAAGCCCCCTCATCGGCAAGTATATCTTCTGTCATATTGCTCTCCTTCCGTTAATCGCAGCAAAAAAAGCCGTATCCTACCAGCACAAGCAGCGCGATCAACAAGATCCCCAGAAAACGATTTACCAGAAACAGCATAATGATCATGCCCGCGGCAACGCACAAAGCGACAAAACCGATCATTTTTTTCATAGGCCACCCCTGCTTATGCTCTTACGATACCATATGCCGCACCCTCTCTAAAGGTGCTTTTCCTATTTATTCTTCTTCCGGAAAGGCGATATCCACCGCCTTATCGTCCTCCATCATCTCTTCCTTAGGCGCAGTAAACTTCTCCACCACATCCGGAATCATGTCAAGCACCTTGGTCACCATATCCTGATTCTTGACATTCACCAGTTTGGTAGAGCCATTTTTGATCACCAGCACGGCGCTTGGGCTCATCTTTGCGGAAAATCCACCGCCGCCGCCGTTTTTCTTGTCCGACGCGCTTGCGCCCGCACCGACGCCAAAACTCACATCCACAAGGGGCAGAATGATGGTGTCCCCCACCTGCGTAGCGTCTCCAACCACCGTCTTGGTGCCGATCACCGCATTCATTCCCTTCATCAGGGACTCTATCACACCGCCAAAATTATTCTCAGCCATTTACTGCCTCCTTTTCAACAGCTTGTATAGTTTTCTGATATCTTTATTGAAATAAATCTTAACTGCCGTCCGCAAAAACGTGAATATACAAAGCTTCCCGACGATTAGCACCTGTCCCTCCAGACGCTTGTTTTCAAAATCTCCCCTGACATCCACATGACCGCCGATAATCGGGTAAAGCATGCCGCAGATTGCAAGGATCTCTCCGGTGGAAGCCGGATCGTCCATACCGACAATGAGCGACGCCTCAAATTTTCGGGGCTTTACGCTCTTAACAATCGAAAGAAGTTCGCCCTTACAGAGGGCAAAGGAGCGTTTAAAAGGCTCTCCTTCCACCACTTCCCGATAATACTCTATTGTTTCCGATACAGACCTTATTTTATCACAGAATCTGTTGATTGTGTACTGTATATTTTCAAAGAAGCTCTTGATTTTCTCATAAAGTTTCCGCAGGATTTCCCAAATGGCGCGCAGCTTGTCTCGCAAGCCGGGCTTTTCCGGCGCTTCTTCGGACGCTTCCCCGTTTTCGTCCTCCGTCCGGTCCCATGGCGGCGGCAACGTAATCTGCTCCGCTTCCACGCGGCGTTCCTGCGATATGCCGCCTGTCTCTGACAGTTCGGCCGCATCTGTTACGCTTTCTCCCGATGCGCCGTCTGTTATCACCGTTTCCGCCGTCTGTCCGCTCTCCGTCCCGTCTTTTTGCAGGGGCAGCTTCTCGTTTTCAGCTCCTTTCTCCTGTTTTTCCTGTTTTTCCCGCTTTCCGCCGGTTTCCTCTTCCTCCGCCTTCTCTCTGCGCTTTTCTTTTTTAGGCATCCGGAATACCGTAAAAAACGCTACTCTTGCCCGTACAAATACTTTGCCGTCAAAGCGCAGGAGAAAATTGATCAAATGCAACAGCCATGTAACTTTCACCCGCACCGCCACCGGCGGTTCTCCCTCTCCTTCCCGTCTTGCCGCCTCGATCCGATAGCGGACAGGCACAAAAAGCGCACAGGCGATTCCCAGAAGAAATAACCCCAGAATGACAAGGAGTACGATCCCTATGATCTTTAAGATAAGCAGCAGAATATGTAGCATGTTCTCTCCAAACCCAAAATTTAGTCTGACGCCGACTCCCGGCTATGCCAAAAATCCCTCCGGATCGGTCTGCGCCAAGTATTTCACAAGGGAGACTTCACCCGTGGCCGCAAGAGCGTCCTTTGCCATCCTTTCAATCAGCGCATAAGCCTCCTCTTTGCCGTTTGCCAGCCCTACGATGCAGCCGGGCGGATTCTCTTTATAATACCACTGCACTAGTAAAACGCTGGAACAGATTTCCAATCGGGCGGTGTCCCGCATGTAGGCAATCACATAAAATCCCGGCTTACACTTATGGCGCTTCAATTTCTTTATTAGCCTTTCCGGCTTTTTCACAGTATCCCCAATATAAAGGTTTTTATATAATTTCATGCGTTTATACCATTTCTCCGAAGCAATTATCCTAAATCATTTCAGGAGAATTGCAACGCAATTCTCTTAGCGCAGAGTGCCGACTCTGCGCTTATTATATCACACCGGGCAAAAAGAAAACAGAAGTTTTTCCCCGCACACGCTTTCACATCTGTTTTCTCACGATACTGTACTCGTCGTCTCTCTGATAAAACGCGCAGTCAAAACTCCCGCCGTCGAGAAAATGCCGCATATCGTCCTCATCCAGATCTACCATGCACACATAATACTCGTAGTCTTCGTCATACTGATAATTGCTGCAAGTGTCGCACATACTCATATACCGCCTCATTTCCGCGCCGCTTACCGGACGCCGCTGAAAACATCGCTGTACCGCCTTTGTCTTTTTCAGGCCGCCTATATCGGTTTTTTACAAGATTCCTCCCGTTTTATCCGCTAATCAGGGAAGAAATGATTGACTTCTCAGGCAGAAGTTTTATACTAAATATGTATCTTATTTTAAAAAGTATATCATGCAGCCACTACATATAGGGACTTGTCCGGCCTTGGCCGCGCGTCCCGCAGACAGGAGGTCATACTGTATGAAAGACGTCGCCCGCATGGCATTGGAACCCGGCATGGTAATCGGCGAGGATATCTGCAACTACCAGAATGAGCTGATCATCCCCAAGGATACGGAAGTAACCGAAAAAGTGATCAAGAAACTCGCGCTGCACTCGATCATCTGTGTCCCTGTTAAGGAGGAGATCGACTTCGCCACCACCCATTTTGAAAAAGTGCGCTTAAGCAAAGCGTTTCAGACCTTCCAGCTCACCTACAACAATCTAATGCCCATCTACGCCAAATTGATGAGCGGCTTTGCAAAGACGGGGGTGTGGAAAAGTACCAGCCAGCTCCGGGATATCTACACAAAGCTCTCCGCCTGCGCGGGTACCGGAGAATCGCTTCTCGATTTTCTCTACAACATGTTGCCCAGAGAGGATGCCATGACCCATGCGCACTGCTTAAATTCCGCGCTGATCGCCGGCGTTTTCGGCACTTGGTGGGAACTTTCGCAGGAAGATCTTTTACTGTTAGTGCAGTGCGCCTTCTTTTATGATGTCGGAAAACTGCGGCTTCCTCAGGAATTACTATGGAAATCAGATAAACTCACCGATCTGGAATTTACCAAACTGAAAACACACACCATGCTTGGATTCGAGCTGTTAAAGGATCAGCCTGTCGACGAGCATGTGATCAAGGCCACTCTCATGCACCACGAACGCTGCGACGGTTCCGGCTATCCTTCCAAGCTGAAAGGCGACAAGATCGACGTCTTTGCCAAGTACATCGCCGTCATAGACGCCTACGAAGCCATGACCTCTTCCCGCACCTACCGTCAGCCCTTGAATCCGTTTCAGGTTATCGAGAATTTTGAGCGCGAGGGCTATGAAAAATTTGAGCGGGCGATTCTGGAACCCATCCTCTATCATATCGCCGCCACGCAGCTTGGATTCACGATCCGTTTAAGCGACGATACGGAGGCAAAGATCGCAAACCTGAACAAAGACAATCTCTCAAGACCGCTCTTACAGCGGGAGGACGGCTCTTACATAGATCTTTCCGCCAAACCGGAGCTTACCATTATGGCAATCTTTTAAATCAGTTCACGTCTATGACCGGATGCTGCGGCATCCGGTTTTTGCATATTTTACTCTGTAAAGCAGGCATCTAAGATGCGTTTGGCGATCGGCACGGCATAATCGCCGCCACTGCCGGCCCCTTCTATGATAATGGTCACGCATACCTCCGGGTCTTCCACGGGTGCAAAACCCGTAAACCAAGCGTGGGAATCCGTCTTGACCTGATTGTATTCCGCAGAGCCTGTCTTACCGGCAGCCGTGTAGGACAGGCCGGACAGTTTGGTCCCCGTGCCGCTTTTTACGACTTCTTCCATCAGTCCCGTCATGATCTGCGCTTCCTCCTCGCTCATCAGCCGCTTGTAGGTATCCGGAGAAAACTGCTTCACCACCGCCTTTTCATGATTTTCCACACGATCGACCAGATAAGGCTTCATCAGCATCCCGTCGTTTGCGATGGCGCAGGTGATCATATTGAGCTGCAGCGGCGTCATCTGCGTGGTGCCCTGCCCGATTGCCGCCTGCATCATATCCGCGTCCGCAGTATCCGCATCCACATGCAGACTGCTTTGGTTATAAGCAAGGCCGATCTCCAAGGGCTGGTTAAACAACAGCTCGTCCACTGTTTTCCCGAATCTGGCACGGTCCAGCGTCAGTCCGATGCTTGCAAAGGCAGAATTGCAGGACTTTGCAAAAGCCTTGGTGAAGTCCTCGCTGCCGTGGGCGGAACCGTGGTAGCAGTTGATACGCTCTTCGCCGTGAGAAAAGTGGCCGTTACACTGAAATCTAAACTGACTAAATGAGTCAATATTTTCTTTGATATACTCCAAAGCCGTCACGATCTTAAAAGTAGAGCCCGGCGGATAAAGTCCCTGCGTGACCCGATTTACCAGCACGCCGCTCTCCTTGTCCGCAAGCAGGTCATCCCAGATCTCCTCAATCTCATTGGGATCAAAATCCGGTTTCGATACCATAGCTAGGATACGTCCGGTTTTCGGCTCCGTCACCAGTACGGCCCCCTTATAGATGCCAAGAGAATCATAAGCGATCTGCTGCAGATCGACATCCAGCGTAGTAAACACGTTGTCTCCGGGGTATTTTTCGCCCGCCATGTCACTTGCTACCTTCTCGGAAAGCTTTGTATTGGAATTGATCAGATAATAGTTCGCCTGCGCTTCTACGCCGAATCTGCCGTTTGCGGCATAACCGACCGCATGGGAAAACAGGTTCGCATAAGGGTAAACGCGCACTTCCTCTCCCGTTGTATCCGTCTGCGTCTCCGCCAGCTTCTGCCCGCCGGCCGCATAGATCGTCCCTCTCCTGTTCTGGGCAATCAACAGGTTCTGTCTGCTGTTGTAGCTGTTGTTGATGAGCGCCTGTCTGTGCGTTACTGCATAATGACCGGTGTAGCCCATCATCACCAGAAACAGGCCCACAAAAAACCATGTGACCGTGAGGATCTGCCGGTTACGCTTCTTCTTCACGTTCCCCTGATTCTTCCGGCTCCCGTTCTTCTCTTCTCTCTCTCTTTTTTCGTTTTCTGTTTTTGGCACGTCTGTCTCCTTCGTCCCGTCTGATAATATAAAGTCCCTCTATGATGAAAAACATGAGCAATGTAGTAAGCACGGAGCTGCCGCCGTAGCTGATAAAAGGCAACGTCACGCCCGTCATGGGAATGAACTTCGTACCACCGCCCACCGTCAAAAACACCTGAAAGATATAGGTGACGCCAAGCCCAAAGGCGATCAGCCTGTAAAAGCGGTCCTGAAGCTTCATGGAAATATTCATACACATGATAAAGCTGCTGATGCAGATCAATATCATACACATGGAAAACAGGATTCCAAGCTCCTCCGCCACCGCAGAGAATACAAAGTCCGCTTCCACCAGCGGGATCGCCGTGGGATTCCCTCTGAAAAGCCCCAGACCAAACCAGCCGCCGCTGCTGATCCCGAACAGGGACTGCGTGATCTGAAATCCCGCGTCGTCGATACAGGCAAAGGGATCCTGCCATGCCTGTACCCGCTGCTGGACATGCGTAAACAGCTTAAAGGCAATCACCGCCGCGACACTGCCGCCCGATACCCCCAAAAGCAGATAACGCCACTTTCCTGTGGCAATGAAGACCATCAGCACATAGACCACAAAAAAGATCAGGGCGCTTCCCAAGTCCCTTGACGCCACTAAAATTAGCACATGAAGGCCCGCGAGCGCCGCCGTTACCGCCACCCTTAAGAAATCCCATGATTCATGAAAGGCGCTGGCAACAAAGAAGACAAAGAGGATCTTTACAAACTCCGAAGGCTGAAACGTGACTCCGGCAATAGAATAAGAAATTTTGGAACCATAGGTGACGGAACCCAAAAGCAGCACTACGCCCAATGCCAAAATGCCGACTCCCGCGTAGACCCATGTCAGGCTCTTTAAAAACTTCAGGTTCCGCATAAAGAAAGGAACCGCCATTCCTATGACAATGGATACCGTGACAATGAAAAACTGTTTGATCGCCCGCTCATAGGAGAGTCTTGTCAGGATCACAAAGCCAATACTTAAGAGCATACAGGTATTGTTGATAATAAGCAGATTTCCCTTCGGGTAGATCATGCGAAAGAGCATGATCGTTGAGAACAACAAAATCTGCTGCAATACGTAAAAGAGCAGATACTCGATCTTGCCCGTCTCAAAACAGATGACCAGAAAGCACGAAAAATGCACCAGAAACATCCAGATGTTCTGGCGGAAATACCCTGCCTTTCGCTGCTCTTCCTCCTGAAAGCGGAACACCAGAAAACATTCCAGCGTATAGCAGGCAATAAACAGGGTGATAAAATATTTAGAAAGTTCTGTAATATACAGTTCCATATTCTTTTCACCTATTCGACGCCGCGTTTGCAATGTCCGGCTGTATAATCCGAAAACGCGTATGTTCCCCGTAAAATCATTCCACAGTCCTCTCCTGTCTCCATCGTAAAATCGAAGCGGCAGGCGGACGCGCCGATCCGCTCCCGCTCTTTTCCTGCTGTATGCAGCGAATAAGGCACAGCGTTATATAGGACATTATAACAGTGATCGCAGTTTAACACTACAGGAAATGAAATTTGTTTACGATCTTTTAAGAAAATCTGTCGGTTTTTGCAGGTATCAGCCGTCTTTGCAAGGCAGTTTGCCGTGATCATCATGGGGATGTGGCTGTAGACGATCAATGTCACGGGCACGCCGCTTTCTTTTGCCGCCTTTGCAAGATGCGCCGCCTCCCCCGCATTGAGTTCATAAGGGAGCGTGATCTCATCTACATAATCCGCAAGGTACGCCGCCGCTTCTCCGTTAAAACAGTAAAGTCCCGCATCAGCCGTCAAAGAATACACGCTGCCTTCAAAATCGTTCTCCCTGACAAACGTTCTTGCAAATGCAAGCCCTTCCAGATTGCGGATCAAAAATCCCTGCACACTGCCACAGGTTTCAGGTGCCCGCAAAGCTTCGATAAGCCTCATAAGCCAAGCTTCATCCCGCTCCCGCAGGATATAGGGGAGTGCCACATAGCAGGCGCAGGACTGCATTTTGCCGGCCGCCTCTTCAAAACCTGTACTTCCAGCATTTCTCCTGCTATTCAATACCGACAAAATCTCTTCATTCTCCGCCAAAAAGAGATCGCTCTCAATGTAAATGCGCGCACAGCCGCTGGATACCGCCGCGCGGAGCTGATCCAGAGTTGACACAAGTGCATGAACAGGACAGCCGGCTTCCTGCGCGGGCTTCTTTATTGACTGACTCAGTCGGTTTTCCTTCATGTGCTTTCTAAATCCTTCTCCGACAACGTTCCTTTCTCCCGCTATGCCCTTTTCTCCGGCATTGACCGGCAGCTCTGCTCCTGTCACACCCGCATTTTCATCTGCAGCCAGCCGACCGGCCTTACGTGTCGTTTGCACTTCACAGACAGCCGCTTCAAAAGCCGCCAGTCCCTCCCGCCGCAGTTCGTTCAAGGCGCGCACCGGCACGAAACAGGCTCCCTGCACCTCAACCTCGCATGCCGTCACGCTAAGAAGGCTCTCGCCAGTTTTAACGAGACGTTTTTTAATATCCGCCTCCGTGAGGGGCGCGTTTTTCGCAGGCTGTACAATTTCCCCTGTCACTTCCATAACATGCAGGCCGGTTTCTACCCTTCCATTGCTGGAATTGCCGGAATTGCCGAAAGTCTGCGCCCACGTCCTGCAATGCGTATCCGCGGTGCCCGTCTCCTGCATGATTTTAAGCCGCAGCTCCTCGCCCACTGCCACGCGGGCAGCAAGCCGCACGGACATCTTTTCCGGTTCCCTGATATAAGCTTTCCGAATCTCGCTAAGCTGCGCCTCGTCGCAGTTCTCATACCCCGGCTTTTTCAGGGTGATCATTTCTTTTCCGTTGTGTCTCTCATAATAACCGGTCTGAATCTCAGTGCGGATGTAAAGGTTCCGAAGCCTGTCAAGATCGGCCTTTTCCACCTGATACTTCTCTCGTTCCCGGTAATAGAGGTCGATATACTTGCGGTAAACGGCGGTGACGCCCGCCGCGTATTCAGGGCGTTTCATCCTGCCCTCGATCTTAAAAGAGTCAATCCCCGCTTCAATCAGGGTCGGCAGATATTCAAGCGTACACATATCTTTCAGGCTGAGCGGATAACCTTCCTTCGCAAGGCGCTTCCCGCCCTCCCAAATCTCGTAAGGAAGCCTGCAGGGCTGGGCGCAGCGCCCTCTGTTTCCGCTCCTGCCGCCTAAGATACTGCTGAAAAGGCATTGCCCCGAATAACAGTAGCACATGGCGCCGTGGATGAAGCACTCCACCTCCACGCCTGCCTCCCTTCGAATCTTTTGCACCTCCCGCAAGGACAGCTCCCGCGCCGGCACGATACGGCTCACCCCCGCCTCTTTCAAGAGGGCTGCGCCCCGCGCGCCCGTCACCGTCATCTGGGTGCTGGCATGCAGGGAAAGTCCTGGAAAATGCTTTCTCATATAACGAAGCGCCCCCAGATCCTGCACGATCACACCGTCTAGCCCCGCCTCATAAAAAGGTGCAAGATACTCAGAAAGCGCCGCAAGTTCCCGCTCCTTTATGAGGGTATTCACCGTCAGATAAATCTTTTTCCCGTAAAAATGGGCGACATGAAGCGCACGGAGGATCTCCTCCGTTTTAAAATTATCCGCATAGGCTCTGGCGCCAAACCGCTCTCCGCCCAGATATACCGCATCCGCGCCGGCATTTACCGCCCCCAGAAAGGCCTCGTAATTGCCCGCGGGAGCGAGAAGCTCTACCTGACTTTCCATACCGCCGCTCCACTCATCGTCGCTGTCACAATTTCCCATCTAGTAAAAAGAGCAGACCCTCGGATCTGCTCCATACTTTTTCTGCTATGCTATTTCCCCTTGCGTTCCTTAAGTTCCGTCTCCATGCGGACGATCTGCTTCGCGCTCTCATTCGCCTCATTTTGCAGGGTCTTCACACTCTTTTCCGTATTCTCCAACTTCATCTGCGCCGCGATCAGATCATGCTTTAACGCGTAAACTTCGTCATTTTTATTCTTCAGATCCTCTTCCAGAATCCCGATCTGCTTCTTCGCCTTAAAATAATCATCTGCAATATTTAGCTGCAACAGTACATTCTGGGTATCCATCGGCTGTCTCTTGAAGCTGTCGATCTTGTTATACTCGGCGATCTTATTGTTTATGTAGGAGGCTACCTTCTGCAGATATTCCTCACTCTCGTAACCGCTCAGCGTAAAGACCTTGCCGGCGATGATGACTTCCGTGTCTGTTTTTATTGACATAAGGAGCGTTCCTCCATCCCTGTGGTTACACTATCAAACCCATTATAGCTTTTCTAAGAAGGAATTTCAAGCCCAAAATGCCGATATGCCAGCTCGGTGACCATTCTCCCCCTCGGTGTACGGTTCAGAAAACCATTCTGGAGCAGATAGGGCTCGTAAACATCCTCTATCGTTCCCGCATCCTCTCCGATTGCTGCCGCCAGCGTGTCAAGCCCCACCGGACCGCCCTTGAATTTCTCGATCATGGTCGTTAAGATATTCCTGTCCACATGGTCTAAGCCCATCTTGTCCACATCCATCAGGTCGAGCGCCACCTTCGCTACCTCTTCCGTAATCGCGCCGTCATACTTTACCTGCGCGAAATCACGAACACGTTTTAAGATACGGTTCGCCAGACGAGGCGTACCCCGGCTTCTTCTCGCCAGCTCCACCGCGCCCTTATCGTCGATTCTGACAGACAGCTTTGCCGCGGACTGCCTGATGATGACCGTAAGCTCCTCCACACTGTAAAACTCCAGCCTGTGGATCACGCCGAAACGGTCTCTTAAAGGTGCTGTGAGAAGTCCCGCTCTGGTGGTAGCTCCCACCAGCGTAAAATGCGGCAGATCCAGACGGATGGAACGTGCCGTTGGGCCTTTGCCGATCATAATATCAATGGCATAATCTTCCATGGCGGGATACAACACCTCTTCTACCTGCCGGTTTAATCTGTGGATCTCATCCACAAACAGAAGATCGCCTTCCTGCAGGTTGTTTAAGATCGCCGCCATCTCCCCCGGTTTTTCAATGGCCGGGCCGCTCGTCACCTTCATGTGTACGCCCATCTCATTGGCGATGATACCGGCAAGCGTAGTCTTTCCCAATCCCGGCGGACCGTAAAAAAGTACATGATCCAGCGCGTCTCCCCGCTGCTTCGCCGCTTCTATATATATCTTTAGGTTGTCCTTGACTTTTTCTTGACCAATATAGTCAACGAGCTTCTGCGGCCGCAGGGAGCCTTCGATCCTGATATCTTCTTCAATTAAGTTCGTTTCGATCATTCTGTTCGGCATCACTGTCTCCATATTTCTTTTCACCTAATAATAGCATCTTCCCTTCCGCTTCGCAAGTTGACGAAAATCGTACTTTTTCTCCCTTGCCAGAAAGTATAATACAAGATATCATATTATAAACGGAATGAAAGTGAGGGACCGATTTGCGCGCAAAAACAATGCTATTGGAAAAATTGAAGGAAAAGCTGCGCGAGGCGTTGGTGGCGGTACTGCCGATCATCGTTATCGTTCTTGTGCTGTGCTTTTCCGTAGCGCCAATCTCCCCCAGCATTCTGCTGTGCTTTCTGATCGGCGCGGTTCTCCTTATTTTGGGGATGATGTTCTTTACGCTGGGGGCGGAGCTCGCTATGACTCCCATGGGAGAAAAAGTCGGCACCTGCATGACCAAGAGCAAAAAACTTTCCATTATTGTGTTATTGTCTTTTCTTCTTGGCTTTATTATCACTGTCTCCGAGCCGGATCTTCAGGTGCTGGCAGGGCAGGTTCCCTCCATTCCAAACGGTATTTTGATTGGCGCTGTGGCCGGAGGTGTAGGGCTTTTTCTGGTAATCGCCCTGCTTCGTATGCTGTTTCGCATCCCACTGCCGCCGTTACTCATTTTTTTCTATCTTTGCGCATTTGTTCTGGCACTTTTTGTGCCGGATGATTTCTTAAGCGTAGCCTTTGATTCGGGCGGCGTGACCACCGGCCCTATGACAGTCCCCTTTATCATGGCGCTGGGCCTGGGTGTAGCCGCGATCCGAAACGACCGGCATGCCGCGGACGACAGCTTCGGTCTGGTGGCCCTCTGCTCCATCGGTCCCATCGTGTCGGTGTTGATTCTGGGGATGATCTACCGTCCGGGAGAAAGCAGCTACATACCGCCCGTCATTCCATCCGTAGAGACTTCCGTAGAACTGTGGTCGCTCTTCCACCATGGGTTTCCTACTTATATAGCGGAAATTGCCGTCTCCCTGCTTCCGATCATCCTGTTCTTTGGACTGTTTCAGGCCTTTGTCCTGCGTCTCTCCAAAAGGACACTCTCAAAAATGTGTGTCGGCCTCGCCTATACCTATATCGGGCTGGTCCTGTTTATGACCGGCGTCAACGTCGGCTTTATGCCGGCAGGAAACTATCTTGGACAAATGCTGGGAGCCTCATCCAATCCGTGGTTCCTCATCCCGATCGCCATGGTGATGGGCTTCTTTATCGTAAAAGCAGAACCGGCAGTTTACGTGCTGAACAAACAGGTAGAGGAAATCACCGACGGCGCTATCTCCGCAAAATCCATGGGCACCTGTCTGTCCGCTGGCGTCGCCATTTCCCTCGGCATCGCTATGCTGCGCGTGCTGACGGGCATCTCCGTGATGTGGTTTTTGATCCCCGGCTATACGTTCGCGCTGACGATTTCCTTCTTTGTGCCAAAGATCTATACAGCGATCGCTTTCGATTCCGGCGGTGTTGCCTCCGGGCCCATGACGGCGGCCTTTCTGCTTCCGTTAGCGCAGGGAGCCTGCAGCGCTGTGGGCGGCAATATTGTGACAGACGCCTTCGGTATTGTGGCTATGGTCGCCATGACGCCTCTCATTACAATACAGCTTCTTGGTCTCCTCTCTCAGCGCCGCACTGCGACCGGCACCGAAACCCGCCGGCCGGCCAGCCGTACTGTCGGGCCTGCAGCGGCCACAGCATCCGAAACTGGGGACATCATTATCGAACTATAATACAAACTGAGGAGGACCCATGAGCAAACTTTATTTGATGACAGCTATCATCACCCGGGACCGCACCAAAGATTTCGCCGCCTTTTATGACAGGCATGGCGTTCCGGTCAACTTTATCACACTGGGGTACGGAACGGCCAACCATGAAATTCTGGACTATTTCGGTCTGGACAACACGGAAAAAGCCGTCATCTTCTCCGTTGTCACCAGAGAAACATGGAAAAAAATCAAATCCGGTCTGGAACAGGAAATGCGGATCGATATTCCCGGCACCGGCATCGCTTTTATCATCCCTCTCGCCAGCATCGGCGGGATGCGGCAGCTTACATTCCTGACAGGAAATCAGCCCTTTGAGAAAGGAGAGGAATCCGTTTTGAAAGATACCAAGTATGAACTATTAGTTATCATTGCCAATCAGGGCTACACCGAAATGATCATGGACGCCGCCAGAAAGATGCAGGCCGGCGGCGGCACGGTCATCCATGCCAAGGGAACAGGCATGGAGAGCGCCGATAAGTTTCTGGGCGTCACCCTTGCCTCTGAGAAAGAGATCATCTTCATCGTAGTGAAAAAGGAGCAGAAAAACGCCATTATGGGTGCCATCATGGAAGACGCGGGCCTTACCACAAAGGCAAAATCCGTCATCTTTTCCCTGCCGGTCACGGAAACGGCCGGAATGCGCCTTTTACAGGCCTACGAGGAAGACGCGAAGGCGGAGGATGTGCCCTCCTGACGCGCTCCTGTATCCTGTACCTCCCTGTCTGGCATTTAACGCGCCGCCTTTTGCTCTCTTTCCATCTCCTCCCGTCTGGACTGCAAATGGTAGAGCCTGTAATACTTACCCTGCATGGCAAGGAGTTCCTGATGACTTCCCTGTTCAATGATCTTTCCATGGGACAGCACGATGATGTTGTCCGCATTGCGGATCGTTGAGAGTCTGTGCGCCACCATCAGCATCGTGCCGATATTCTGCATTTTTTCCAGAGAATCCTGAATCAAAAGCTCCGTCTCCGTGTCAATATTGGCAGTCGCCTCATCCAGAATCATTACCACCGGCTTATGAACGATGGTGCGGGCAAAGGACAGAAGCTGCCGCTGACCGGCAGAAAAATTATTGCCCCGCTCCCTGACTTCCTCATCGAGTCCTTTTTCCAATTTATTGATGAAATGATCGGCGTTAACGTAATGACAGGCCGCAAGGATCTCATTCTCCGCGATAGACGTATCGCGCAGGGCGATATTGCTGCGGATGGTCCCCGAAAAGAGGAACACATCCTGAAGCATCTGTCCGAGCTGCTTGCGCAGGGAGCTGATTTTTATCTTTCGGATGTCGATCCCGTCCACCAGAATCTCCCCTTTCTGGAACTCATAGTTCCGGCATAAAAGCGACAGGATCGTCGTTTTCCCGGAACCGGTGGAACCCACAAAAGCCACGGTCTGTCCCGGTTTTACATGGAAAGAAACGCCCTTTAACACCCACTCGTCTTCCACATAGGAAAACCACACATCCCGAAACTCGATCTCGCCCCGCATTTCGGGCAGTTCGACCGCGTCAGGCGCATCCTGAATGACCGGTTCCATATCCATGATCGTAAATACCTTCTCGGCCGAGGCAAAGGCCGACTGCAGCCAGTTGAACTGTTCCGCCAGATTCTGGATTGGATTATAAAACTTCGAAATATACATATAAAATGACACGAGCGTACCGCTTTCTATCATCTGTCCCAGAAAAACCTGATTTTCCAAATACCCCTTACCGCCCAGATAGAGCAGACAGAGTACGGAACTGACATAGAGCATGTAAACTAACGGTCTGAAAATACCAAATACCAGAATCTGCTCCTGCTTGGCTCTCCCGAGGGCGCAGCTTCTGTTCCTGAAATCCTCCATCTTCGCCTCTTCCCTGTTAAAGATCTGGGTGATCTTTATGCCGGAGAGGTTCTCCGAGAGGTAGGTATTGATATCCGTGGTACAGTCCTTCACCCTGCGATAGGCCCGCCTCGAAAACTTGCGGAAGATCACCGTAAACAAAACAATGAAGGGCACAAAACAAAGGACCATCAGCGTCAACTCATAATTTAACACAAGCATTGCCGCCAATACACCGGCAATGACAAACATATTTTTCACAAAATTCACCAAAAGGTTGGTGAACATCATGGAGATCGCATTGGTATCGTTCGTAGTGCGCGTCACCAGCTTCCCTACCGGAATCGCGTTTAGCTGCTCCTGCGAAAGGCTCTCTATCTTTACGAAAAGGTCCTCCCTCATCATGGAAATGATGCGCTGTCCCGTCCTTTGCAGCACGATCGCCTGCACATAAGTACAGATCATGGATACGGCCAGAATGCCCAGATACAGCGCCACCGCCCGGTAGATCTGCGCCATAACGAACCCGCCCACCATGAGCTGTTCGATCCGGCCGATAATAAGCGGCGACACCACATCATAGGCGATGGATAAAAGCATCAGAAGTCCTACCAGCAGAAACTCACGTCTGTAAGGCTTCGCATAGCCGAGCAGCCTCCGCATGATCTCCTTATCCTCCATCTGCCTGTCAAAGCCCATAGACTTCTTTTTATCCTTCACCAGCAGATACGCCGTCAAAAGAACGACGGAAAAAGCGCCTACGACCGCGCCCACCACAATCAGCGGATAATACTCAAACATCGGTCACACCTCCCGTCTCGTCCTCTAAACGCTGCATCTCCACCATCTTCTGATAAGCTTTACAAGTCTTACATAACACCTCATGGCTGCCGACGGCTTCCACGCGGCCCTCCTCTATAAAGATGATCTTGTCCATGCGTTCCACTGTGGAGATCCGGTGCGCGATGAGAATCGTCGTCCTTCCCTTCCTCTCCGCCAGCAGATTCTCCAAAATAACCTTCTCTGTCTTCATATCAACAGCCGACACAGAATCGTCTAAGATCAGGATCGCCGCATCCTTAAGTAAAGCTCTGGCAATGGAAATGCGCTGCTTCTGCCCGCCGGAGACCGTCACGCCCCGCTCTCCCAGCACCGTCCGGTAACCTGCCGTAAACTCCATGATATCGTCGTGAACATCGGACAGTTTCGCCGCCCGCTCCACCAGCGCATCGTCCGCCCCGTCCACCGCAAAGGCGATATTGTTTTCAATGGTATCCGAAAACAGGAAATTGTCCTGAGGAACATAGGAACAGCCCTCCCGCAGGGAATGGATCGAGATATCGTTCACGTCCTGTCCGTCGATAAACAGCGTCCCATCGGGCACATTGTATGCGCGCAGGATCAAATCCACCAAGATAGTCTTACCGGAACCTGTCCTGCCCACGATTCCAACGCTCTCTCCGGCATGGATGGTAAAGGAAACATCCCGCAGCGCGTCACTCTCTCCGTCCGGATAGCGGAAACTAAGATGCCGAAACTCGATCTCACCCCGCATCTGCCCAAGGTCTTTCACTCCCGGACGGTCCTTCACCGTGATTTCGGCTTCCAAAAGCTCCCCCACGCGGTTTAAGGAAGCC
This sequence comes from Lachnospiraceae bacterium UBA7196, assembly GCA_002490835.1. Taxonomy (GTDB): domain Bacteria; phylum Bacillota; class Clostridia; order Lachnospirales; family Lachnospiraceae; genus UBA3282. The sequence goes on from DKUU01000012.1 coordinate 134,938, forward strand.
TTTCCGCGGGAAGTTTTCTCAATCAGCATGGATACCGCCATCACAGGCCAGACAATGGAATTAAAATAAACAATGTACTCCACCAGCTGCCCCGCATCAAAACGGCCGTTGTAGACGAGATACCCGCCGTAACCTAAGATCACGCACAGTACCGACTCTACAAGCAGAGTGATCAGAATATTTAACAGCGTAGAGATTCGGGTATATTCTACATTAACGTCCTCATTCTCCCTGTTCAATTTCTGAAACTCCCGCAGTTCTAACAATTCTTTCACAAAAGCCTTGACGACGGCGATCCCCGAATAATTCTCCTGCGAAAAATCGGACAGTCTGGAAAAGGCCTCCTGCCTGATCTCCCACTTCGCCGTCATAGCCTTTCCCACCACCGTTGCCAAAATCAGCAGGATCGCGAGCGGGACCATGGAAAGCCCCGTCAATACAAGATCCATACGCCACATCTTATAAAAAGCCATCAAGCCCAGACAAAGGGCGTCGCAGAACATCAAGACCCCGTCGCCGAAGCACTCCTGAATCGTATCCAGATCGTTGGTGAACAGGCTCATCAGATTGCCTACCTTATTGACCTGAAAATACTCTCTGGACAGATTTTTGCAATGGTCAAACATCTTATTGCGAAGGTCTGTCTCCACCCTGATCGCCGCTCCGAAAATACAGATACGCCATAAAAATCTTCCCACCACCAAAACCAGCACGATCACAATCAGCCGGAAACAGACTTCATCCAAAAGTACATCCATCGTAAAGGGAACCAGACTGCCGTCAATCTCCACCAGTCCGCCGTTCATACCGTTTACCACGATACGATACAGTTCCGGCAGGATGAGCTGAAAATAATCCACGAAAATAAGCGCCGCAATGCCCGTAAGGAGCATCAGCGCGTGTTTTCTATAATATAGATTGATGTGTTTTCCGAAAATCACTTTGTATTCCTCCATACAGCGCCCGGCATGCGCGCTTACAGTAACCCTGTACTTTAGAACATATGTTTCAGCGCCGTTTTTAGAATACTCTCCGGCGTGGCGTCCTCTCCCGCGGGTACTTTCTTCACCGCCGCTGTGGCATCGGAAGCGGAATAACCGAGCGCCACCAGCGCTTCGATTGCTTCCCGCCGCATCAGATTTTCCCCGATGCCGCCATCTGCCGCCCCTGCGGATGTCTCCGCAGGCGCAAGTCCCCGCAGCGTATCTTCGATGGAAATCTTATCCCGCAGGTCTAAGATCACGCGCTCCGCCGTCTTAGCCCCAATGCCCGGCGCCTTGGCGATCGCCTTCGCATCCCCCGCCATCACCGCAAAACGCAGCGCATCCGCGCTCATCACCGAAAGGATGGCCAGTCCCCCTTTCGGCCCGATGCCGCTCACCGTGATCAGCCGCTTAAAAATCTCCAGATCGTCTCTGGTCAGAAAGCCGAAAAGCTGGAATGCGTCCTCCCGCACCAGCGTATAAGTGTAAATCTTTACCTCGCTGCCAAGTCCCGGCAGCAGATCCGCCGTGGTGGTGGATACCCGGATGTTATAGCCGATCCCGCCGGCCTCCACGATCACCGCATCCTCCCCGATCTCTTCAAGCGTTCCCTTTATGTATGCGTACATAACATCCTTTCCCTTCCCTGTTTATTTCCTCTATTTCCGCTGCGACATGATTCCTGCTTCACATTTTTCAGCCCAAAATCATTTCCAAACACTAGCATAGTCCAATTTGGCCGCCTTGTTTCATCTTACATCCGCCGCAGATAGGGCAAAAGCGTCATTCCCACAATCCCGAGCAGGGCCCCCGTCGCCGTGCCCGCCGCAAGCAAAAATGGCACATAATATACGACCGCAAAGGTCTCCACCACCACCATCGCCACCAAAAGCTGCCCGATATTATGAAATACGCCGCCTAACACGCTCACGCCGACCATGGAAAAGCGCTTCGTCCTCCTGCCGAGATACATAGCCATAAAGCTAAAGACCGCCCCCGCAAAGCCGTACAGGATCGCGTAGAGATTGCTGAACAAAAAGCCGGACAAGACAATACGCAAGACGTTTACTAAAAGCGCCTCACGCTCCCCCCTTGTAAAAATTTTTACAACTTGCGCTCCGGCCTGCTCCCGTGCATCCGCACCATGATTCTCTATACCACCGTACAAAAGCAACAGCACAATCAGATTAGGCAGACCTAACTTAATCCCCGGTATGCCAAAGGAAAAGGGGATCAGGGATTCCACATAGGATAAGATCAAGGCCAGCGCCAGCAAAAATCCCAGTTCCACCGTCCTTCTCATAGCAGCCTCCATTCCCAAGCGAGTCATAATTCCATCCCGCTTCCCCTTTCATTCCCTCTATTTGTGCCATCCCATCCAGCGTTTCTGCATCCGTCCCGCTTACAATCTCCACCACCAGCTTATGCGGCAGGCAGATAATATTCTCCCCAGCCCCTGTTATAGGGATATGGTGCACGCAGATCTGATCGGGACAGTCGGCGGCCTGCATCCAAACCTGTTTCCCATCTACCGCCAGAAGATTGTAACCGCTCCCCTCCGGAACTGTCTCCGAAAGATCCGGACTTTCCTCACACCACTCGCAGGATACGCGCCCGTTCGCATAAAGAAGCAGACAATAGCGGACTGTTTCTGCTTCGCTCCCACGCCCTGCTATCGTCGGGTCATGCTGCCTGATCTGTGCCAGAGACACTTCCTCAACGATCCGTCCGTCGCAGGATATCCGCAAAGTCTGTCCTTCCTCCCGACACAAGACAGACCAGCCAAAAACGCCAAGCGCCAGAAGCAGGAAAAAAGCAGCCAGATACAAATCCGCTCTGCTGATCCGTCTATCGCTTTTTATATTACTTTCCTTCCTGTTTTCAAACATACTGATAGTTTACCACAACCGAACATATGTTTCAAGTCTTTCCCAAAATTCAAAATAATTGTATAACCAGCCATACACCATTTTTCTGCCCTCACATAAGATATAGCATAAACAACATTTGGAGGACACAAAAATGAGCGATCTTACAGCAACTCACTGCGGATGCAACAATCCCAGCCCTGCAAACAATAACGGATGCGGTTCCTGGATCTGGATTCTGATCCTGTTATCCTGCTGCGGCGGCAACGGCGACGGCTGTGGCTGTGGCGGCGGCTTCTTCGGCGGCAACAGCCTCTTCGGTGGCGACAACAATTGCTGCTCTTGGATCTGGATCCTGATCCTGTTATCCTGCTGCTGCAACAACTAGTCTCCCCGCACTTTTCTTCATCACATCTGAAAAAGCACATCAGAAATAGGCTCCGGCTCTGAAAGGAGCCTATTTCTCTCTTGTGCGGCATATACTTTAGGGATAAGCGGAATTAATCACGTGGCATCGGAAAGGCATGACTTATGACTGATAAACAGGAAGATGCGTCCAATGTTATGACATTCGATGCCTTATACACCACAAACCAGATGCAGAAGCTCAAAGTGCTTCTCCCCTATTTAGAACCTTCCATGCAGAAGCATCTGGCGGTCTACATCAAATACATGGAATTGCAGTACACCATGAATTATGTAAAAAGACATACTGTCACTCTCTGTGGCTGCGGACTTTCAGAGCCGGAAAAGCCGGACATAAAAGAACTGTGCCGCCAGCTTCGCCGTTACTCTACACCGGAAGAGATCAGACAGCTTGAGCAGATCGAGAATGTTCTGCAGACCATGAAGACCGTGCAGGAAATGACACAGACAATGAACACCATGAAAGAGATTTTCCCTGACATGAATATGGATTCCCTGCTTAATCCCTCCTTGTCGGGAGCCGGACAGCCCACGAATCCTGAAGACAGTCCTGAAAGCCAGACAGCTTCCGGCCCGCCCGTGATGGATATGCTGATGAATATGCTCACTCCGGAGCAGCGGGAAATGTATGAGATGTTTCAGCAACAGCCGTTTTCGGGCAACAATCCATAGACTGCATTGTTTTCTCATCGAGATGATACGCTAAAAAAATATCTGATTGCCACGGGAGGTAACCATGAACAATGACTGGATGAACGACCCGGCGCTTGCCGGATTCGACAGGGCGAAACTCGAGTTTTTACAGGCCCTTGTCTTTGAAAGCCGAAGTCTCAACCGGGAGCAGATGCTCCCCTTTCTGATGGCCGTCGCCAAGAGAGGTCAGGCGGATCACATTACCTTTTCCAATGAGGAGATCGAGACCATTGTCGCCGTGATCAAAAAAGAATCTTCGCCGGAAGAAACCGCAGCCATCGATAAAATGATGAAAATGTATAAGAAGAAAGGGTGATGCGCCGCGCGCACCGCCCCTATTTTATCTCCCAGTTCAATATTTCTTCCTGAATCTGCCTGTAGACGCCGGCCAATACAGAAACATCCCCATAATCATGTTCCTGCCAGAAATTGAAACCCCATTCCAGCCCCTCCTCAAAAACAGAGGTCATCTCTCCGAGGTCTTTTATTCTTTTCTCATATTCTTCCTTTGTAATCGGTATCTCTTCCGCATCCGCATCACTGCCAAAAAAAGGATCTGTCGCTGTCTCTGAGAAATAATACCTACATTTCAATACCGTCCCATCCCAATCGTATTCGTCTGGTTTACTCCACAAATCCTCCTCCAGACAATACCCTTCCTCTGTCCATTCATAGATTCTATAATTATAATTTCCGGCTGTTCCCGTCGTATGCGGACATGTATACAGCACCAGATGACCGTCCTTTGTAACACACAGGTCACTCAACCATGCCCACGGCTGCAGGCCTTCTACCGTGTACAGCCCGCCGTCCAGATAGTAATAGACCGCATATTCCCAGCCGCTTGCTGCCGTCAGATAAACTTCCGGAATGCCGTCACCGTTGTAATCTTCCACCTTACCCCTGTCGAGATACATATGGGAAACTTCTTCCCACGGCAGCATGGCGGCCATCTGAACCAGTTCCTTTTGGACAGAATCGCCGTCCCCTGCCGCCGTTATGACATAGGAAGCAATCGTACCTGCCGTCAGCAATATGGATAAAGCACTCATTTTTCCCTCTTTTACTTCTGTACGATATTCACCAGCCTGCCCGGCACATAAATCTCTTTCACGATCGTTCCCGTCAGCTTGTCAGCAATCAGCTCTTTCGCTTTTGCGATCACCTCGTCCTTCGGGTCGTCCTTGCCGATGTTCAGGGTGGCCCTGTTCTTGCCGTTTACCTGCACCATGATCTCCACCGTGGACTCTACGGTCTTCGCTTCCTCATATTCCGGCCATGTCGTCTGATAAACTCTGCCCTCGAAACCGACCATCTGCCACAGTTCCTCAGTGATATGCGGCGCAACGGGGTTGAGCATGGTGAGCAGCGTCTTAAACTCGCCCTTTGTGACCGCATTTTTCTTATAAAACTCATTCACAAGGGTCATCATCGCCGCGATCGCCGTATTATATTTCAGGCTCTCAAAATCGCCGCTGACTTTCTTGATCGTTTGGTGCATCTTGATTTCCATGTCAGCGGAGTAGTCCATGCCATCCGTCAGGATATCCTGCAGTTTCCACACCCTCTCCAGAAATCTGCGGCAGCCCTTTACGCCGTCCTCGCTCCAGCCCGCGCTCAATTCAAAGGCGCCGATGAACATCTCGTATGTGCGCAGGGTATCCGCGCCGTACTCCGTCACGATATCGTCGGGATTCACCACGTTGCCGAGGGACTTGGACATCTTCACCACCGGATGTTCCGCCATCTCGCCGTACTTTTCTTTTAAGGCCTCCCTTGCCGCCTTCTCGCTGCCGTGCTCCGCAAGGAGCGCCTCCTGCTCCGCCGTGGGCAGATTCGAGAAGCAATGCGGATTTAAACCAAGGATCATGCCGTGAGACGTTCTCTTCGCGTAAGGTTCCGGACAGGGCACTACTTTCTCATCATAGAGGAACCTGTGCCAGAAACGGGAATACAACAGATGCAGAGTCGTATGTTCCATACCGCCATTGTACCAGTCCACAGGCATCCAGTAATCAAGCGCTTCCTTGCTCGCCAGCGCGTTCTCATTCTTCGGGTCCGTGTAGCGCAGGAAATACCACGAAGAACCCGCCCACTGGGGCATGGTGTCCGTCTCCCGCTTCGCAGGGCCTCCGCAGCAGGGACAGGTTGTATTGACCCAATCAGTCATTGCTGCCAGAGGCGACTCGCCCGTGTCGGTCGGCATATAACTCTCCACCTCCGGAAGCTCCAGCGGCAAGTCGCTTTCGTCAAGCGGCACGAAACCGCATTTCTCACACTCTACAATCGGGATCGGCTCGCCCCAGTAACGCTGTCTGGAAAAGACCCAGTCGCGCAGCTTGAAGTTCGTCTTCGCGCAGCCCACGCCCTTCTCCTCCAAAAAGGCGATCATCTTCTCCTTAGCTTCCGCCACCGAAAGCCCGTTGATGAAGTCAGAGTTTACCAGCGTGCCCTCGGCCACATCGGTGTACACTTCCTCCTGCACATCCTTGCCGCCGGCCACCACCTCGACGATGGGCAGGCCGAACTTCTTCGCAAACTCCCAGTCTCTCTCGTCGTGGGCGGGCACCGCCATGATCGCGCCCGTGCCGTAACTCATCAGCACATAGTCGGAAATATAGATCGGGATCTCCTTGCCGTTTACCGGATTGACCGCGGACATGCCTTCAATGCGCACGCCGGTCTTCTCTTTGGCCAGCTCCGCCCGCTCAAAATCGGACTTTCTGGCCGCCTGCTCACGGTATGCGCAAATAGCGTCCCAGTTTTTCAGCTCATCCTTATATTTATCAATGATCGGATGCTCCGGCGACACCACCATGTAAGTCGCGCCAAACAGGGTATCGCAGCGGGTCGTGTAGACGCGCAGCTTATCCTCCTTATCCTTGATGGAAAAATCCACCTCCGCACCCATGGACTTACCGATCCAATTCTTCTGGGAGACCTTGACGCGCTCCACATAATCCACCGTGTCAAGCCCTTCGATCAGCTTATCCGCATACTCCGTAATCTTTAACATCCACTGGCTCTTTACCTTCCGCACGACTTCGGAGCCGCAGCGCTCGCAGACACCGTTTACTACTTCCTCGTTGGCAAGTCCTACTTTGCAGGAAGTACACCAGTTGATCGGCATCTCTGACTTATAGGCAAGTCCCGCCTTAAACAGTTTCAGAAAGATCCACTGCGTCCACTTATAGTAATTGGGGTCTGTGGTATTGACCTCTCTCTCCCAGTCAAAAGAGTAGCCCAGAGAGTGCAACTGGCTCTTAAAGCGCGCCACATTGTTCTTCGTCACGATCTTCGGGTGGATGTGATTCTTGATCGCGTAGTTCTCGGTAGGCAGACCGAACGCGTCCCAGCCCATAGGATAAAGCACGTTATACCCCTGCATCCTTCTCTTTCTCGCCACAATGTCAAGCGCCGTATAGGGACGCGGATGCCCCACATGCAGCCCCTGTCCCGACGGATAAGGGAACTCCACTAAGGCGTAATATTTCGGCTTCGAGTAGTCCCCGGAAGTCTGGAACGCTTTCTCATCGTCCCAAATCTTCTGCCACTTTGTCTCCACTTCTCTGTGATTGTAAACTTCTGCCATGTAATATCCAACCTTTCCCGCCATATTTTCGGCTATATCTTACCGCGATTTCCCGCAGTTCATGCGTAATCTGCCGCAGTTTCCGCGACTTTTTCATACCCTTCTCATTTTATTATACCAGCGGGATTTGTCAAGCCCCGATAGCATCGAAATAAGCAGAGCCACTGAATATAAAGCATGACGCCGTCCTCGTGATCCTGATTAAGCCCCGCCTGCCGCAGGGCCGCGGATACCTGTCTTTGGGTGAGCAGACCGCCCTTTCCCGTGATGCCGTACTTCATGCCCCGCTCGACAAACTTCTGAAATTCCCGATATTCCTTTTTATTCAGGTCAGGGACCGCCTTCTTCTTAAAATGAATGAGAACGGTATCCACGGAAGGTTTGGGGTGAAAATCCTCCCTGCGGAAATGATAGACAATCTTCATTTCCCACCCCACCTTAAGTTCCAAAGATTTTACCGTCTCCCGCGGCAGCCCCATAAACCGCTTGGCGGCTCCCTTTTCCATCACCAGCCAGATATGTCCCGGCGGATTACTTCCCTGTGTCAGCTTTTCCACAATCTGCGTCGTCAGAAAAAAGGGAATGTTGGCAAACACCTGATAATCACCCTTTATCGGGAGACGATAGTTCATGAAATCTCCCAAGACCAATTCTACATTGGTATACTTTGACAGCCGCTTTTTGGCGTTCTCCATCAGCTTACCGTCTATTTCCACAGAACATACCTTTCCTGCCTTTTTGCATAAGGCTTCCGTCAAATGCCCCTTTCCTGTGCCGATCTCAAGAACCGTATCCTGCTTTTCAAAATCCGCAAGCCGGACGATCCTTTGCAGCAGTTTTGCCTCCGTCAAAAAATTCTGGGAATCCGATACCCGTTTTACGTGAGAATCCCCTGCCTGTCTCCTGTCCTTTCGCATAGCGCGCCTCCTTTTTCATACTGACATTTAGCAAATCGGGCAGAAAAAAAGCAGGACAGACCCCGTAAACAGAATCTTCCCGCTACACGCTGCAATCAGACAGACTAAACAGACATGACTTCCTCACATCTGTTTCCAATAGGCAATCCGGCAACTATTATTCGCACGCAAAAAAATCCCATCTACATGAGACACTGTTTTCTGCTTTTTACTGCCCCTGATACCGGGTGCGTGCGCAACGAATAATAATTCCCACGTGAAAGCCGCCTTTCTGATTTTTATTTAAGATATTTTAAGAACATATTTACTATAGCACAGCGTTTGATCTGCTGTCAATAATCCTAATCTATCCATCCTTCCACCCGCCAGTCCGCCACGCGGCAAACCCCGTCCTCGTCCCAGACCAGAAAAAACACAGCCTCGCCGACGCCGTGCGCGTTTCCGCCTTCCCCACTCAAATATTCCCGACACTGCAGAGCGTTTTTCCCCTGATAAGATACGCATTCAAAGCCAAAGAAACCCCTGACATTCGCACCGCCCGCGCGTCCATACTCGTTTTCTTCGATTTCCCGGCTGTTTCGTCCGTCAAATTCTATGCGTTCGTCCAGATAAGGACAGTATGCCTCGTACCGGTTCACACCGATACATGTTACAGATACCCGCAGTCCGACTTCGGAATCTCCCCGCTCCCCGTAATCATTGGGAAGTTCTTCCAGACAGTCTACCCATTCGTTTCCTACATGCCGGAACAGACAGATATCCCTGCCTCCCGGTCCTCCGTTTCCGCCGTTAAATACTTCAAACAACAGCTCCTGACTGCCGCCGTTGTCAATATCCGCCATCCAGGGAGCGTACCAAAAACCACCGCCAAAGGCAAAGTTATCCTCATAATATGCTGCCTCATCCTTCAGCACATAAGCCGGTTCCCCATTGAAATAGAGCCCGATTTCACCGGGAACAAGCACACGCCCCTCCCCTGCCATCACAACCATGTCCTTCTGTCCGTTTCCGTCCAGATCGGCAATCGCCCAGTCGTTGATCTGCCGCTTTCTTTCGTCGCATACCACGCCGTTCCACAGGTCGTCTGTAAGCAGTCTGCGGTAAAAACGCTTTAACTGCGCCCTTGCTATGCCCCGCTTTCGTCCCACCGCCAAAAATTCTTTCTCCTGCTCCCAAATATCCCTTTTCGCCGCATAGTCCGCCTGCGACGCGTTCACCGTAATCTCCAACTCCGTCCCAGCTTTGAGCAGACTCGCATTTTCCCCGATACGCTCCCGGTTCTGCTCATAAATCTGCTTCGAGAAATGCCCGTCCCCGTAAACCGCCCCCGCAATCTTCCACAGGCTGTCCCCCTCCTGCACGGTGACGGTGACCGTGTAGCCAAACCGGCTCTCCGTCTCCCATGCAAGGATGGGCCACGCGTAATCGTCAACACAGTACCAGACATCCAGCCCTGCCTCTTCCGCTCCGTCTAAAAATATCTGTAAGTCTGTTATGTCTTCCCCAGCCGTCAGGCAATTTCGGATTTCTACATTGCTGGACGCACCCTCCGGCAGGGATACCTTCTCCAACGGAAAATGTTGGGAACGGCCAAGCAGCTCTCCCGTGTAGTCATCTCCTGTCACCTCCGCCCTTGCATAACAGCCTGTCAGACAAGATCCCCTGCCCGTAATGCCGCCGATATTGTCAGTCCCTGTCACCGCGCCGGTCATATAGCTGTCCCGCACACAGACGGCCACCCCGCCGATGCCTCCCGCATCGCCGCCTAACTGGTCAAAACCGCCTTCTACCATGGCATATACGGCGCACCCACGGATGTAATAAGCGATTCCCGCGATACCGCCCGCATTCTCGTAAGCTTTCACCGTACCTGTAAAACTGCAGTTTTCCACAGCGGAAACCGCGCCCGTAATACCGCCTGCCGAGTCAAATCCGACAATCTTCCCCGTCACATGGCAGTTTTCGATCAGCAAATCTCCCCCGTTCCCCAGACCGCTGGTGATCTCCATGCCGCCCATGACGCCGCCCACATTCAGCCCGCCCGTAATGTCACAGTCTTTGATATAGAGATTCTTGATCACGGTACGCCCGCTGTCCTGATACTCTGCGCTCTCCTGACCTTCCGGCAGATAAGACCTTGTTCCGAACAGTCCCTGATCTTCCCCACCGGGTAAATTGATGTACAGTCCCGTCACCACATGATTCCCGCCGTCAAAGGTGCCGTTAAATTCTCTCACACACGTTTCGTCTTCTCCTTCCTCACACCCGCATCCGATCGGCTCCCAGCCAGTCTCACCCGTACAGTAAGGGGAAAGATCGATATCGCGGGTCAGCCGGTAGGAGGCGTTGTGCGCCGGCACGTCCGGCTCCACTTCTTTGTTTCCGTTCACCAGCAGTGCAAGCGTCCGCATATCCTGTGCGGACTGGATCAGATAGATATCCCCATCCTTTTCAAAAACGGAACCCGCCGCATGGGCGCAAAGTTCCGCCTGCCAAAACAGGATCAGAAACAAAGCGATTCCTGCAATGTGTACAAACCTAACCTGTATTAAATCGTCAGCCATGTTTTTGCGTTATCCTCATATTATTCAAAATCATCTCCTATGAATTATAACACATGATCCGGCGGCGACAAACAGCCTTTCTTCCCCGCTTTCCAAATTTTAGTTTGAAAGAACGTTAACTTTTTCTCTAAATTACTCCCTGCTTTATCCACTTAATTTTTATAGAAATCGGCTGCTTATCATGCTATAATATAGCCATTGAAATTTATCCCCACATACAGATTTTAAATGAGGAAAAGGGATTTTGTTTTTCTTTCAGAAAACGATGGGAGGACATCACAAATGAACCGCTTAAAAAGATTGCTTGCCGTGCTGCTCACCGCCTGTGTCATAGTCGGCGACTGTGGAAGTATGACAGTATTTGCCACGGAGAATGCCATAGCAAACGAAAGCTCCGTCTCGGAAAATAACCCTGTTTTTAGTGAAGTTACCGGCTCCGAACCCGAAGCCAATGAGGATCACACCACTTCTCCGGAAACAATACCCCAACCTGATGCAACTGTCACAACAGAAACTGATAAAACAGACACCGAAAGAAATCTTCCCGCCTTACATATCGGTCAGATTCCCGACGGGGAAAAACTCCCCTCTGCAGATGACGACTTCATTTATGATCTTGCCCTCTCTATCCGGACTGATGAGAAACTGATCCTGTTTACCAATTATGACATAGATGAAATCCCTGATATTAGGGAAACCGGTTCGCTGGAATGGAGCATTCTCCGCGGTGAAAAGGAGCTCACGCCCGGAAGCGCAAACCTGCTTCATGAGGAAGATGACTGGATCGGTTTTGAGACTGTGACCGCTTCTCCCCTCTTCTCTCTGGAAGAAATCACGGACGAAGAAAGCGAATATCATCAGATGCTGATGCTTGCTTCCGGAGCGGCTGCCGATGATGAAACATGCGACTACTATATCCGGGCGGCATATTATACGGAAACCGAAACCGGTAAGTCCGAAACCTTTTATGCGGCGGCCACCCTCCCCTTGATCGCACAAAAAGCGACTGATGAAACGCCAGACGGGGAAAATGCGGATGCGGCAGAAACAGAGCAATCGCCGGTATCCGATTCCGAAACCGTCTCGGAAAATGATGTGCCAAACGAGAGCTTATCGGAAAACACCACTGGCACGGAAACCGTAGATGAAACACCGCTTGATGAAGGAACTATCACTGATACACCGGAAGAAACCGCAAAACAGGAATCTTTCACGGAGGAAGACACTCCGAAAGAGACGTCTGGGGATTCCATCTCCGAAAATTCTACGACCCTTCAGACTGCGGATTCGCAAGCCGATCAGCCTAAGCCCGACGCTCAGGACCAGCCTCAGGACCCGCCGCAGCTAAAAGACGGTGTCGGCGTACTGACCCTGAATGTGGAAAACATAACGCTGCATCCAACCCCTGCAAAAGACGCTAAATTTTCCGTCACTGCGACACTGGAGCCGAAGGATATCGAAGCCCCCGTTATTACGTGGAGCAGCAGCGATCCTGAAATTGCCACGGTGACTGCACCGGTTACATCCGTATCTGATAACGATGCGCCGCAGGGCACAGCCGTGACCGGCAAAACCGTAGAAATCACTGCCCTGAAAGAGGGAACCGCCGTCATCACGGCAGTATACGGCGACAGCAAAGCTTCCGTCCTTGTTACGATTCTCCCCGAAGACAAAGACAACAAAGAAGTTTATGATCTCTCCGGTGAGCTGTGGGTAAACGGCTTTGAACAGGAAAGTGACGATCTGGTCTATACAGGCCAGAAGATTACGCAGGATTTTAAAGTGTATCACAATGAGACGCTTTTAAAGGAAAAGACCGATTATACCTTAAGCTATAAAAATAATGTGAACGCTGCCACATGGGATTCGACAAAAGCGCCCAGCGTTACCATTACTATGAAAGGCCAGTACAGCGGCAGCAGAACCCTGTACTTTACGATCAAGCCCAAAGATATCAGCACGATCGATGCCAATCCCGCCAATGCTGACGATCCTACAAGAAAGGATTCTCCCGGTTATGAGCAGGTGGTAAATTACGCCAAAAAGCTAAACATTCCCGTCCCGGTTTTAACTTTTAACAAGAAGAAGCTGGCCGCTAACAGAGACTTTACCTGTGATTATACTGCACCTGAAGCTCCCTATGAACGCATGCCTGCAAATCCGAAAGACGGAAATGCTTATATCATAGGATACCAATATTCCTACACAGTCCGGGGAAAAGGCAACTATACCGGTTCTCTTTTCATGCGGCTCATTGTCCTGAATAAAGACCAGAATTTCAACACCGCTTCCGTTACATTGAACGCCAAAAAGTATGCTTATCACGGGACACCTCTTACTAAGGATGATGTAAAGATCGATCAACTGAAAATCGGCAAGACAATACTTGAACCGTCCCAGTATGACTATGACGTCGTTAATACCAACGGCCTGTCAGGCGCCTACATCAACGTTTACCCTACCGCTTCCGGAAAAGCGCAGGGCTATCAAGGCTCTAAGCAGGTCAATCTGAAACTGGAAGCCGACCGGCCCATCAACAAGGCGGCCCTGATCGAGGCAAACTGGCAGACCGCCATACCGTTTTCCCAGAAAACCCTGAATGAAAAAGGGGGCATGTATCAGGAAAACGATACATTATTGACCTTTACGGATGAAACCGGAAAAACCGACACGCTTGTAAAAGATATCGACTATACCCTAAAATACAGCAATGTCAAAAAAGTCGGAAAAGTGACCGTCACCTTTGTCGGAAAAGGCAGGTACAAAGGTTCCCTGAAAAAGACTTATCAGATCACAGCCAATACCGAAAAGGATCATTTTACCTATCATTGGAAAAATGTGAAAAAAGGCGCAGACGGAAAGCTTACGATCTCCTATCAAAAAGGCGGTGCCATACCGGACTTTGTCCTGCGCGATCAGGATCAGAATATCCTCAAACCGAAGACCGATTACAAGGTAACCTATAAAAATAATCAAATACCGAAGGGCGAAACGAGCAGTGAAATGACCTGCGAAATCACCGGTGTCGGTAATTATAAGGGCTATCAGGAATCGATCCGGCTTACGGTAACGCCTGCCGATATTGGCAACGCTACCCTCACCGTTGCAGATAAGCCTCACAGCACATCGAAAAACGCGTGGAAATCTACTGTCACGATCACAGACATAAACGGGAAAAAGCTGGCTGCCGGAACGGACTATGATAAAGAGATCATCTATAGCCATACGCAGGAACTATCTCCGGCGGTCGGTACTACCATTACCGTAACTGTCAAAGGGATCAACAGCTATGCCGGCAGCACAATCAGCGGAAGTTATCGGATTTTTGATAAGCAATATCACATCAGCAAACTGCAGATCGTCATTGATCCACAGGAATATACCGGAAGAGAGATTACCTTACAGCCGAAGGATATCCACATCTATGCAAACAGTGCGGATAAAAGAAATAAGGTTGAACTGCCTGATAAAGAATCCTGCTATGAAATCATAGGATATAAAAATAACATCAAATCCGGAAACGCGAAAGTAACTCTGCACGGTCTGGGTATTTACGGCGGCACAAAAATCTGTACCTTTAAGATCCAGAAGAAAGTATATCTAAAAAACAGCGTAGACAAAATTACTTTGAGTAAAACCGATTTGTCGTTTTCGCTTCTGGATCAAAAGGCGGAAAGCAGAACGATCACGGCCACGATTACGCCCAAAGATCCGACACATACAATAACAAACCCGACGGTGATCTGGTCTAGTTCCAACAGCAGTATCGCAGCCGTGGAATCCACTACTGCTGTAAATGACAAAGAGACCAATGCCACGATTATCACTGCCGTGATCACCGCGAAAAAACAGGGAACCGTAACCATAACGGCCACTGCGCAGGACGGTAATAAAAAGGCGCAATGCAGGGTTACGGTCACACTGCCGGCCCTTATACAAAAGGGACAGACTTTAGAAGGCGAAGTTGGAGACACACGTCAGCTAACCTTTAATCCGCAGCCGGAAAGCATGGAAGGCATCACGTTCAAGAGCAGCAATGAACACGTTGCATCCGTAGACGGGAACGGCCTGATCACAATGAAAAAGCCGGGCCTTGCTGCCATCACTGTCTCTATCATGAATATAGAACAAAAATGCTATGTCGTCATTGGCGGCGAACCGGATCTGACGGATGACCGGGTGCTGACATACCATCAGGCGGCGGGCTGCACTGACGATACGAAACCAATCAACGATCTGCTGCAAATGTGGGAAGATCAGGTTAAATACCAACATATCAATAACTATGACTATCTTTATATCCCGGCAGGCGAGTATCATATCAATCCTGCTGCAAACCCCGGCTTCACCGCGGGCATTATTCTAAGAGATGGTCAGTCATTGATCATGGCGCCTGAAGCCAAACTCATCGCAAAACCGACCAGCAGCGAAAATTACCGAATCATTTATGCTTTTAACCGCGAAAATATTTACATCTCCGGCGGAAAACTGATCGGCAATAACGGCGGCGGCGAATCTGGTCATGGCATCGAGATCGTTGGCTGCACAAACGTTCATATCCGTGATGTGGAAGTTTCTAATTGCCATGGCGACGGCATCTATCTTGGCTTGTCTAATGGCAAATACAGCACCGGTGTAACCCTCACCGGCTGCAACCTTCATCATAACAAACGAAGCAATCTGTCCATTACCGAGGCCTCAAATGTGACTATCAACAACTGCGATTTTAACTATGCAGGCGGCCTCGCTCCACACTGTGGCATTGACATTGAGCCAAACCATGGTCAGACCTGCAGTAATATAAAGATATCCAATTCCAGATTTAAGGGAAACAGAGGCGAAACCATTCAGATCCTCGGACAGGTGAATGCCCATGTGAAAGGCGTCACAATCGAAAACTGCAAAGGCGACAAAGCGCCCCTCCAATGGTCAGGTTTCGGCGGCAGTGTAAGCGGTGTGACAGAGAGTGGCAACAATTGGAATTGGAACGGAAATTAATCCGTATAACGAATCAAAGAAGGAGCAGACCGATTGGCCTGCTCCTTTTTCTCACACAATATAGATGTTACGCTTCCGCATTCGCCTCCGCAACGGCCTTTGCTCTCGCCGCCACTTCCTTTTCCTGTACGTCGCTGGGCGCCTGCTCATATCTTGCGAACTCATACTTGTAGGTGCCGCGTCCGCCTGTCATGGAACGAAGATCGGTGCAGTAGCCGTTTAAGCAGGCCACCGGGATATCCGCCTCGACCACAGTCTTGCCGTCACCCGCTGGATTCATGCCAAGCACTCTGCCTCTTCTCTTATTGAGATCGCCCATCACGTCTCCCGTATAGGAATCAGGCACTGTCACCTGCAAGTTTGCAATCGGCTCTAATAACACCGGCCCTGCATCCATAAAGCCTTTCTTAAAGGCCTGTATCGTCGCCATCTTAAAGGCCATTTCGGAAGAATCCACCGGATGATAGGAACCGTCGTAAAGAACCGCCTTTACGCCCACTACGGGGTATGCTGCCAGAGGTCCTGCCGCCACGGAATCCTGTAAACCCTTCTCCACTGCCGGGAAATAATTCTTCGGCACCGCGCCGCCGACCACTTCCTGCTCGAAGACGAAAGGTGTCTCCAGATCGCCGGACGCCTCGAAGCGCATCTTTACATGGCCGTACTGTCCATGTCCGCCAGACTGTTTTTTATACTTATGTTCCACATCGGATTTCTTGCGGATCGTCTCCTTGTAAGCGATCTTCGGATCCGTCAGCTCGATCTCGACCTTATATTCATTCAACAGACGGCTGGCCACCACTTCCAGATGCAGGTCGCCCATGCCGTAAATCAGAGACTGCCTATTCTCCGCATCGTTTACCACCCACAAGGTCTGATCCTCATGCCGCATCTTCTGTAACGCCTGAGAAACCTTATCCACGTCGCCCTTGTTCTTCGCGCGATAACGCTTGTAGGTATAGGGCGTGGAAATCTCCGCTTTACCATAGCGGATGATGCGCGCTTTTGTGGAGAGCGTATTGCCCGTCCTTGCCGCCGTCAGCTTCGCGATCGCGCCGATATCGCCCGCATGAAGTTCCTTGACTTCGATGGGCTTGCTGCCCTGCATGACATAAAGCTTACTGACCTTCTCTTCCACTTCCTTCTCGTCGTTATAGATCGTATCGTCGCTCTTAAACACACCGGAGCAGACCTTGATCAGCGAATATTTGCCGATGAAGGGATCCACGATGGTTTTAAAGATGTACGCAGACTTCGGCTTGGAGAAGTCGTAGTTCGCCGCAAATACCTCATTGGTCTTTAAGTCAACGCCCGCGATTTCACGATTTTCAGGACTGGGCATATATTTCACGATATCGTCGAGCAGGGTGAAGATTCCCTGACACAGTACGTTGGAACCCATGGACATGGGCACCACGCTGCCGTCCATCACGTTGGTACGCATCGCCGAACGGATCTCCGCCTCGGAGAAGGTATCTCCGTTAAAGTAGCGGTCCATGAGATCCTCACTGGTCTCCGCCACCGCTTCCATCAGCGTATCGCGGCAAAGCTGCAGGTTTTCCTTACTGTATTCGGGCATCTCACACTCCACGACCTCTTTGCCTTCCCAGCGGTAAGCCTGCTCGGTAATGACGTTGATGTAACCGACGAACTTTTCATTTTCACGGATGGGAAGATGGAAGGGCGCGATCTTTTTGCCGTACTTTTCCGTCATATCCGTCACGACCTGCTTAAAGGACGCATTGTCGATATCCATATCCGTCACGAATACAAAGCGGGGCAGCTTATACTTTTCGCAGATCTCCCATGCTTTTTCCGTGCCGACTTCCACACCGGCCTTACCGGAAACCACGATGATCGCGGCATCCGCCGCGCTCACAGCCTCTTCCACTTCGCCCACGAAATCAAAGAAGCCGGGAGTGTCGAGTACATTAATCTTCGTGCCCTCCCACTCGATCGGAACAACAGAAGTAGCGATGGAAATATGGCGTTTCTGTTCCTCCTTGCCGAAATCACTGACCGTGTTCCCGTCGTCGATCTTTCCCATTCTGGACGTGATGCCGGAAAGGTAAGCCATCGCCTCCACCAGACTGGTCTTACCGCAGCCCCCATGCCCCAGCAAGACCACATTACGAATCTTATCCGTTGTGTAAACATTCATGTCCTGTAACCCTCCAATTCTGTTGTTCTTTTTGCAACCAAAGTTGTAAATACATTTTACTAAATTTTCAGGACAATTTCAAGTCACAATTGCGTTCCCTCCCATTTTGTGATATCTTAAAAAGCGGAAATATTCATTAAAAAAATCGAAAGGTCCTGAATTTATGAGTACACTTACCTGCGGTTTTATCGGGCTGGGACTGATCGGCGGCTCCATCGCCAAAGCGATCCGCCTCCGTCTGCCCGGCGCCCGCCTGATCGCCTACGATATCAATGAAGCTTCTCTGGAGCTGGCCCTCTCGGAGCAGACTATAGACGTATCCCGAAACGCCATCGACGACACTTTTTCCGGCTGTGACTATCTCTTTCTTTGCGCGCCTGTCTCCTGCAACGACGAGAATCTTACCGCTATCAAAAATATACTATCTCCCGAAACGATCCTCACTGACGTTGGCAGCGTAAAGACTGCCATCCACAGGCAGATCGAGGCGCTGGGACTGCAGGATCAGTTTATCGGCGGGCATCCGATGGCGGGCTCAGAACGGGTCGGCTATCGAAACTCTGACGCCGCGCTTTTGGAAAATGCCTACTACATACTGACCCCTACGGAAACCGTACCGGCAAGCAGGCTTGAGGCCTACCGCGCACTGGTGGAAGCCATCGGCGCTATCCCGCTCACCCTTCCTTTTGAGGAGCATGACTATGTAACGGCCGCGGTCTCTCATCTGCCCCATGTGATTGCCGCCTCTTTGGTCAATCTGGTCAAAAGCAGTGATTCCCCGGAAGGCATTATGAAAATGATCGCGGCGGGTGGCTTCAAGGATATCACGCGGATTGCTTCCTCCTCTCCTGAGATGTGGCAGCAGATCTGCCTGACGAATACGGAGAATATTTCGAAACTTTTAAAACGCTATATCGATTATCTAACGCAGATTGCCCGCCATCTCGACGACCGTTCGGAGCAAACGCTCCACGATTTTTTCGATACGGCAAGAACCTACCGCGAGTCGTTTATCAGCGCATCCAGCGGCCCCATCAAGGCAGAATACGTCTTTACTGTGGATATCGCAGACAAACCCGGTGCCATTGCTGCCATCGCCTCTCTCCTTGCCATGCACGGCGTGAGCATCAAAAACATTGGCATCAACCATAACCGGGAACTGGCGGAGGGCGCGCTGCGCATTGAATTTAACGACAAAACCGCCCATGAACGGGCGGTTGAGATCATGACGAGCCACGGTTATCAGATTCATACGAAAAACTGAGACAACCACATTTTCAGCTAAAAGCTTAAAATTTTCCGAATACCGTACCAAAATTTCATCTAAACTAATAATCTACGTAAGTTTTACCAGCAGCCGGTTTAAAAAATAGGACCCGACCATACAGAGGATCCCCGCCACGCTCCCGTACCAGTTGAGCGCGGCGTCAGACTGTTGAAAATGTCTGCCCTCCACAAATTGCTTATAGTATTCCGTATAGTAGGCAAGCACATAGCAGACCGCGCCTGCCCCGATCACACCGATGATTCTGTAATATCCCCTAAACACCGCCATCCCTGCAAAGGTGGTCACGAAACCCACCACAAAGAAAAGCCCCAGATGCGCTCCGTAACGGATCATCAGCGCGGTCGTCGCGATCTGATCCTGCGTAGGATCTTCAAAGATCCTTCTTGCGATCTGTCCCGCCATCTTCATCGTGATGTCAGAGGATGTCGTCCCGTTCTGAAAGCTCACTGCCATCACGAAATATAACAGCAGCAGAAGCGCCGCCAGAGAGACGCCGATCACACATAGTTCCAAGATGAGGTTTCTTTTTTTCCCTTTATTCATAAAATCGCTTTCCTTCAATCAAAAGCCTTTGGCACCGCAAGCGGCGGACTTAAATACGCATCTTCCGGATACGGCGTGACCGGCGGACTGGACCGGTACTCGTTTGGCCGCGAAGTGTGCACTTGCAGGGCAAAACGATAGGTCTCTCCCGGTTCCCCCACAAACTCTTGTCTGACACGTATGCCCGGCCATTCGCTGTCAAGCAGGAATTTCTTGTGTACCATAGTATTCATCACATACTCACCGTCACCATTATAGATATAGACATCAACCGCGTCTTTGTCTGTATAATCGTCCCAGTTCGTAAACGCCGCAAAGTAATACCTTGATTCGTCCCCTTCCTTTGCAATCCAGTGAAGCCCCTCCGGCGCCGGCAGTCTCGGCGCGTCTTTTCCTGTAAACGCAAAGACATCCGACAATACAAACGGGCTGTCCGCATAAGTTTCACCATCTCCTGAGGCGCGCACGGCAAAATAATAGTATCCGTTATCCTCAAAAAAATCGGAAAAGCTCATACAAAATAATTTTTCTTCACCTTCTTCGCTCATCTTGTAGTCACGGGTCCATGCGACATTCCCCCGCATCATTCCCTCCTGCATCCATTCGTCCTTTTCCAGATCCGGAGGCGTCGCCGTGTCTCTCCTGTACAATCTCCAGTCATACCTCTGGTCATCTCCGACCCCCGACGCTAACACACAGCCCCAGAAACCGGAGCCCGTCTCCCCGTCCCAAAAAGGATCGGCGGGCGCAGGCAGCGCGATTAAGCCCGCCTCGTTACCGTCTGTAGGGGAAACATCTGTTGATACATCCGTTGAAAACATACCGTTTGGCAGCATACCGCTAATAATAACTGCCGCAAAAATTACCGCCACGGCGCACAAAATACTCGTCTGAACATCGGAAACGCCAAAAAAAGCTTTCTTTACCTGCTTAATTGATTGATACCTTTTCTGCGGATCCAGATTGGTACACTTGGCGAGAACCTTCCTGTAACGCGGTCTCTCCGCCCTGCCGCCCAGAAGCTGCTTGACGGTCACGCCCAGTGCATAGATGTCCGCCCTCTCGTCCGTCTGTGAAAATCCGTACTGTTCCGGCGGCGCATAGCCTCTTGTGCCAAGCTGCACCGTATCCTGTTCTCTATCCTCTTTCGGCATTCGGGCCGCGTCAAAATCAATCAGCCGAATGTGCCCATCCGCTGCAAGAAGGATATTAGAGGGTTTAATATCGCGATGGATGACCCCTTTTTCATGCAGATAAATGAGGACTTCACAAAGTTCCTTTATAATTACACGGCACTGTTTCTCCGTAAGCGCCGCACTGCCCGCCGTCTGTCCCTCGATATATTCCTCTACGACCGTCGTCTTATCTTCGTCAAACGAAACCTCGTACACCGCCGGCAGATAGGGGTGTTTCAGTTCCTGCAGCGTCTGATAAACCAAATGCTGCCCCTGCAAAGTCTTGCGGACCAAAAGCCGCTCGCTACCCGGCTCTTTCACCAACAGCACGGTACTTTTTTCACTCTGCTTGAGCACTTTTACTTCTTCGTATCTCATGTATTTCATTTCCTTATTAGATGCTTCTTTTGTAATTATAGCAAACCGCGCAACGCACGACAAGCCGTCCGCCAAAATAAGGCTTACGCCCAAATCAGCGTTCACCTGTTGTAATCCGGTACAATCCCGGCATTACTTTCTTGAAGACGGCTCCCGTTAGAATACAGCCCGTCATTACCGCGATCGGGATCAGCAGATATTCGAGAAACCAAAACACCGGCTTTGCGGGAAGTAATCGGAAACACAGTTTACGCACGCAGGACAGTGTCATTTCATGCAGAACATAGATGATAAAGACCCATTCCGACAGTTTTAAAAAAATCCGTCGTAGATTTTCTCTGACATAAATCTCCTTTGAAAGCCGCAGCCAAAACACAATCCCAAGAAGCACAGAAATATTCCTGATCACAGGATGATCCCAAAGCAAAGACAGTACCGCACTCCCGCAGTACAGTCCCGTCATTTTAAGCATGGAGTATCTGTCAAAAACCATCAGGGAACACTTTATTCGGACGACTGCCGCCCCGATCAGGAACCATGCGAGCGCTGTTTTTCCATAAAAAGATAACGGTAAAACGCTTAATAGTATCCCCATGCACGGCACTGCCTTCGGATACTGATCCGCCGCTTTTTTTATCAATGGAAAAATCAGGATTACCGCCATCAGATCCCGCATAAACCATAGCGGATAGCACTGCGGATACTCCTGCCCGATGCCGTACAGTCCGAACCACTCTTGCAAAGAGCATTCCAAAATCGGCGTATTGCTTCCCGAAAAATACGAGGCGGTAAACGGAAGACTTTGTAAAATGATAAACACCACGATCCAGAAACTATTCCAGATCAAGTAAGGCAAGAGCAGCGTTTTGGCCTTTTTTCTGATCACTTCCCCGTAGGAACGGTCGGCGCGGAATAATAAAACGGCGGAGAGCAGAAAAAAAAGCGGCACGCCACATCTTGCTATGATCTGTGACACACCAGTTTCCAAAAACATCAGCCACCCCGGAAGGGCCGCCGTATTAGTGCCGTCCGCAAAATTTACTTCCGTCGTATAGGCATGTAAAAATACCACCATGACGATTGCGATCCATTTGACGATCCTGATCCTGTCGCTTTCTTCTTTTGTCATTCGCATCTTTGTCTATCTCCCCTGATTCAACCATAATGTAGTAAAAACTCCGTTTACGATTATAAACAGAGTCCTGTCGTCTTTGGTCTACTCCAGGTAGACATTTCGCTTTTTCTAATAATTAGGGAAATTCGATGTGCAATTAGAATTTAATCACACTTGCCGGCCTATGAAGAAACAAGTATAATAAATTTCAGTCGGATCAAAGTTTTAAATAATTACTTCATTCGCATATGAAAGAAAAACGGGAAGGAATCTTACGCAACATGTACGAAAAGTCTACGGATGAATTACGACATGAGATTAAAAACGCCACGGACATAGAAGATTTTCTGTCCGAAAACGATCATCATCTGCTGAAAGGCAGTCTGTCCGAGCATCTGCACATGCTGCTCTCCCAAAAGAAGCTCAAACGCGCGGACGTGATACGCGGCTCCCTTTTAGGCCGCGCCTATGTCTATCGAATCTTTGCAGGAGACAAAATCCCTTCCCGCGATAAGCTGATCGCTTTATCTTTCGGACTGCATCTGTCCGAGGAAGAAACCCAGAAACTGTTAAAGCTGTCCGGCAATCGGGAACTTTACGCCAGAGACGAGCGCGACGCACTGCTCCTGTTCGCCCTGCAGAGAAACAGGAGCATTATGGATGCCAACGGGATGCTGCTCGATCACGGGCTGGCGGTGCTGGATACGGCGAAGGAATAAATGTTGCTAAAAGATATTTCGGTCAATTTTAACCAAAATATCTTCTACTCATGCCGCAACGCCTCGATCGGGCTTAAGCGCGCCGCCTTTCTCGCGGGATAGATGCCAAAGAAGATACCGACACCCGCAGAAAAAACTGCGGCAATGATTACCGTAGGTACGTCAGTCTTTGCCACGTACTGCCGCCCTCAAGATTTGCCGAAAAATCACCCTTGCGTGCCTTTGCCGTGGCACCTAAATAGCTGTACTGTGTGGTAGCGCCTTTCACATGCGCTACCTTTTCTTTCACCAGCTTAAAATCATCCTCAGTGAATTTCACATCATTGCCTTCTACTCCGCCGTTTGTGTAAATGATAATTTTGCCGCCGACCATGTTTTTCAGTTCATTGCTGACGGAGTCGCGCACCCCGTTACCGATGGAGATGATCATAATGACGGATGAGATGCCGATAATGATGCCCAACATGGTAAGAATGGAGCGCCCTTTGTTGCTCTTGATATTCATCAGGGCGATTTTGATATATTCCCATAATTGTGCCATAATTTCCTTCCCTTTTATCTAAAAATGTATTCTTGGTTAGATATCTGCAGCGTACCATCCTCCAATTCAACCACCACTTCCATGTATGGTTCTTCATCTTTCAAAGACCTTCCCCAACTCATCGAACCGGCACTATTAAAAAAATTATTATGGTATTGCAAATGATACAAAGTAATTCGCCGACCACATACTTCCTTTTGATCATTCAAAATATCTTCTGATTTTGATTCAAACCAAAGTGATTTTCCAGCTTTGGTTTCTAAGATAATATAGGTATACCCGCCATCTGCTTTTGTTGACAGCGAGATATTATCTCTTGTAACCGGGTAACTGATGCCCGTATAAATCAGCATTGCACTAAATAAAACGGCGAATATTAGGAATACGGCAACCACCGCTTCCAAAATTCTTTTAGCTATTTTCTTTTGAAACGCCGTTATGATTTCGGCGTCATGTTCCCTCTGGGGCGTTTCTTCCACATCGATCTGCACGCCCGACTGCAAATGTTCCAATTCCGCAGTACAATCCGAGCAATTTTCAAGATGTTCCTTCACAAATACCGCTGTATCTTCACTGACCATATTTTCAAGGTAAAGCGGCAGCACATCGCGAACAATACTACATTCTTTTTTCATCATCGATTTCCTCCATTCTGAAGCGCTATTTTTCAATCCGCCCTTCCAATCTGTCCTGTATCATTTTTCTTGCCCGATGGTAGGTAACACAGGCCCAATTATCTGTCTTGCCATACAGTGCGCCTATTTCTTTAAAAGACAATTCTCCAAACACGCGCCACATAAAAACTTCCTTATAAGGGTCGGATATTGTATGCAGGACTTTTCGAATTTTCTGCGTTTCGTCCTGTATAATGATCTGCTCTTCCATGCAAGCGTTCGGGTCTGCTATGCTCTGTAATTCTGTTTCATCAACACTTGCCGTTTTTGCGGCTTTTTTTAAATAGGAGTAGTACGTATTTTTTGCAATCTGGCAAATCCAGACGCGCATGTCACAATCGCCGCGAAACTCCCCAATGGATTTCATTACCTTATAAAACATTTCGCTCGTCATTTCCTCTGCAATATGCTCATCACCCGAAAGTTTCCAAATATAGCGATATACGGATTTAAAATAGTCGTTGTATATCTGCTCAAACTCCATTACGCTGCCACCCTCTTTCAATCATAAGACTACACAAATGCAGAAATCTTACAAATATTTTAAACTTTATTTCAACATAACAAAACGGCGATTTAGCGATTGCTGCGCCAAGTCACCGTTTTACTGATTCCTGCTATTTCTATTGATCTGTTCTCATCTAAGCATTACCGTTTTTTATCGTATAAGCATCGCATCCCCTTTGTTTATCGGTTACACCCCAAAATACACTTTGGGGAAGTAAGTATAATGGCAGCTGTTCCTCTGATAAAGTTTACAGCTGCCCTCATTTTTTCTTCTGTTTCCTTATATCGTTTTACGCCCACACTTCTCCGTGAGAAAAAAGTTCTCCTCTTTCGATCTCCTGTCTGGCTTCCCTGATTGCCTCCACTTCATCCGGCATTGCAGCATCCTCATCAATAAATTTTAAAAGAATCCGGCATACCATATCTATTTCTTTTTCGTCTACAATTTCGACCAGACCACGCAACGTATCTCTACTCATAAAACCACCTCCTACAATCCTTTATATGCTTCACCTCTGGGCAGTACTGCGTCAATAATAATTGTATCGTGCTCCATCTGATAAATAACCCGATAATCACCAATCCGAAGCCGATACAAATTTGAGTAACCCTGCAGCTTCTTAATATCTCCAAGCGGAATTTTTTCAATTCCATCTTTCACCCTGTCTTTTACTCTTATATCCAGAGATTTAATACCTTTCTTTGCCTTTTTGGTATAAATAATGTTCGGCATATCGGGTTTCCCCTTTCAGTAATTATACTTTAACGTGCGAATATGCTTCGCGTCAAGCAATATTTTTCAATTACCACTCTATTCTCAAATATGCACTTTGGGTTTTTATCGTATGAGCATACAATCCCCAAACGAAAAGAACCGATACCGCTCCTTCACCGCCTCCCGATACGCCGCCAGCACATGCTCCCTGCCCGCCAGCGCAGACACCAGCATCACCAGCGTTGACTCGGGCAGATGAAAATTAGTGATCAGGCAATCCAATACCTTGAACCGATAACCGGGATAAATAAAAATCTCCGTATCCCCACAGCCCGCCTGCACTCTCCCGTTTTCGTCCGCCGCACTCTCTATGGTACGACAGCTTGTAGTCCCTACGCAGATGACTCTCCCCCCGTTTTCTTTTGTGCGGTTTATGAGTTCCGCCGTCTCCTTCGTGATTTCATAGTGCTCGCTGTGCATATGGTGATCCGAGAGATTTTCGGCTTTTACCGGGCGAAAGGTGCCAAGCCCCACGTGAAGGGTCACAAAGGCTGTCTCCACACCCATCTCACGAATCTTGGCCAGCAGTTTTTCCGTAAAATGCAGGCCCGCTGTCGGCGCCGCCGCCGAGCCCTCGTATTTCGCGTACACGGTCTGATAGCGGTTTTTGTCCTGTAATTTATGGGTTATGTAGGGCGGCAGAGGCATTTCCCCCAGACGGTCCAAGACCTCCTCAAAAATTCCCTCATAGGAAAATTGAATCAGGCGGTTGCCTTCCTCCACGACCTCCAAAACTTCCGCGCGAAGCGCACCTTCCCCAAAGACGATCTTCGTCCCCGGTCTCGCCTTTTTCCCCGGCTTTACCAGCGTTTCCCAGACGTCGTTCTCATGGCGCTTTAATAAAAGCACCTCGATTGCTGCGCCGGTATCCGCCTTCACACCCAGCAGCCTTGCCGGAATCACCTTAGTATTATTTAAGACCAGACAATCGCCCGGTCTTAAATAATTCGTGATCTCCTGAAACTGATGATGCTCCACCGCGCCCGTGTCCTTATTTAACACAAGCAGTCTCGACGCGGAGCGATCCTCCAAGGGATCCTGCGCAATCAACTCTTGCGGCAGTTCAAAGTAGAAATCTGATTTTTTCAATGTTGTCATAGGTTTGCATTCTCCAAAAACGCCACATAACCGCGCTTCGTCTCGTACACATCCGCCTTGCTGGTCGCCTCCCATGGTGCGTGCATATTGAGCACCGCCACGCCGCTGTCGATCACGTTCATCCCGTAAAGAGCAAGGATATAGGCGATCGTGCCGCCGCCGCCAAGGTCTACCTTCCCAAGTTCCGCCGTCTGGAAATTGACCTTTTCTTTTTCAAAAATGGCACGGATATGGCCCAAATACTCGGCGTTGGCGTCATTGGAACCGGATTTTCCGCGGGAGCCCGTAAACTTATTAAATACCATACCGCCACCCAGATAAGCCACATTTTTCTTATCAAAACTGGACGCGTAAGTGGGATCAAAGGCGCTGCTCACATCGGAGGAAAGCATGCAGGAATGTGAAAGGCATCTGCGCAGGGCAAGCTCACTGTATTCTCCCGTCAAGCCCATGACTTCCGCTACGGCGTTTTCGAAAAACTGTGACTTCATCCCCGTTGCTCCCACGCTGCCGACTTCCTCCTTATCCACAAGGATGCAGCAGGCGGTACGCTCCGTCTGCCCGATCTCCAGCATAGCCTTTAAGGAAGAAAAGGCGCAAACCCTGTCGTCCTGTCCGTAAGCTAAGATCATACTACGGTCAAATCCGGCCTCTCTTGCTTTTCCTGCAGGCACCACCTCAAGCTCCGCGGAGATAAAGTCCTCCTCCTCAAAATCGTAATCCTTTTTCAAGATATCGAGGATTCCCTTTTTCACGGCATCTTTCTCCGCGCTCTTTTCCCCCTCGTCTCCTTTTTTCTTCTTCTCCACAACAAGGGGCTTATTGCCGACAATGATATCCAGCGCCTCGCCTTCGATTACTTTGTTAGCCTTTTTCTCCAACTGCTCCTGTGCAAGGTGAATCAGAAGGTCCGAAACAAAAAACACGGGATCGTCCTCGTTCTCACCCACGTTGACCTCAACGGTGCTGCCGTCCTTTTTCACCACCACGCCGTGAATGGCGAGCGGAATCGTCACCCATTGATACTTCTTCACGCCGCCGTAATAATGCGTATCCAGATAAGCAAAGCCGCCATCTTCATAGAGGGGATTCTGCTTCACGTCAAGGCGCGGGGAATCGATGTGCGCCCCCAGAATATTAATTCCCTCCGCAAGCGGCCTTTTTCCGACCTGAAACAGGACAATGGACTTATTCATCCACACGGCGTAGACCTTGTCTCCCGCTTTCAGCTTTTTACCAGCCTTTATCAACGCCTCAAGCTCCTGATATCCCGCCGCTTCCACGGTATTCACGATCTGGTCGATGCACTCCCGTTCCGTCTTGCCGTTATCCAGAAAATCCATATACTCTCTGGCAAAGGCGTCTACTTCTTTCAATTGCTTAGCATTATAAGTCTCCCATGTGTTTTTTTGTTCCAAACTGGTCACTCCTTTCTATCTGACAAACATTTTTCTATTGAACTTTCCGCGTACAAGCCATGTCCTCCGTGTGTGTATCAAATACCACTGCATCAATAACGCGTTTTGCTGCATTATCCCAAACAGCAATATTCAATCCTCTGCCGTGCGCAGAATAGTGTCCGTTTCCAATATCTATCACAGAACAATATTCATGATCCAAAATACCGCTTTCCATCGATACAGTATCACCATCACCCCCCTCCCCGGAATATGTGATGTATACGTCACCACTGATGTTCTCTGTAACAATCTGCCCATTATTCACAATACCAAGGAAACTATGATATTCCTTTTCAAGCAGCTTATTGATGTTTTCATCAAATCCAATTTGTTTCACTTTATCAACTGTTTCCTGCGTAAGACAATCTCCCGGCATCTCCTGAGCCGCAATAAATATCATACAATCCTTTCCCTGCAAATAATCAAAATATTCATCGATAGTATCAATATTTCTTATATTTGAAAGATTATCACTTATCGGTAACCATCTCCATTGATCCGTATCCGGGATTCTCGCAAAGTATTTAAAAAAAGTGGCTTTCTCAACATGAATTGCCATTGGGAGAGGAAATCCCCCCTCGTATCCCAAAATATCCGAAAAACTCATAACTGATTCATCCTGAACCGAGATCTTATTGACATCATACATTTTTTTCATATCGCCTATCCAATCAAATATCGGCGTTGTAAAGGCTAAGCCCAAAAAGACAACAAGCAAGCAATTCTTTAGCGCTAATTTTTTAATACAGTTACTATCTTTCTTTAAGAACTCCTCCTTAGCATAGCCAATCATATAAATCATTAACATATAAAGCTGAGGTAATGTCGCATCCATACAAAAATCTCTGGAATTACGTGATGACACCCAAATAAACGGCATTGTCAAAAGCATAAACAACACAGAAACGTATAAATAATCCTTTTTGTATTTCCACCATGTCAAATAATAAAATATCCCAAATTCACATAGCCAAAATACTATGATCCCCATCAATATTTGGAGATTGATATCTTTTAATCCTATGATACCAAATTTTTGTGAACCTTCAAAATAATTTCCACAGCCAAAAAACATAGAAAAAACAAAAAATACCGAAAAGATTGCGCACAGATTGGGGACAGACAGCGCTTCTCTAATAAATTTTGAAATGGATTTATTTTTTACCAAAAAAGCAACTGCATCCATCAACATCATTAATGCAATTCCAGCCGTGCCCCATGGAGAAAACGGATACAACAAAAATCCTAAAAAAGCATAATTATGTATCTTTCTGTTTTGCAGCATTAAAGGTACAACGATCCAAATAGGAAGTTGATTATAACATTGACTTAAAAAATCATCATTAGATCTGTATAAAAAGCAAAATGATTGTCCATTATTCCAAAGAGCATCACAATACCCCTCATTATTTCCGATCCCTGCTGCAACAGGATATCGTCCAACAAAATACATCAGAGAATCACCTAAAATATTAATTCCCGACCACATAATCATGAAGAGCAGTATTATTTTCAGAACCGAGTCACGATAATCTTTAAAATAATAAGTAATGAGCAAAAAAGCCGTTAGCAGAATAAGCATAAACCAACAGGCAAGTGCAATATATGCCGCCCACATTCCGCCAAATATTTTCCCGGCCAAAGCCGGCACCATCCAGAAGATAAAATAATAACACAGATAACCGTCTCTATCCGGATAGTATACCGGCCAGTCATAATTTACCAGATCGCGAAGCGTAGAGCTTCGCCATATGATATCGCATTTTGCAGCAGAAGTATAGCAACTGCCCGAAATAAATAACCAGAATGCAAATGCGGCCATTACAAGGAACAAGTTTCGAACCGAAATTTCAATATTATCCCTATTATTCCAATAATCTTTCTTTATGGCAAAATACGTACCCGCCAAAAGAATACTTGAAAAGACGATTGCCAAATACCATTTCAGCCAGCCAAAAAAGAAAAGTAAAATTGGAACAATCAAAATTACATACGCCGTCAACACAACCCATCTAAAAGCAATTCTGATTCTTATATCAAATATTTTTTTCATATTTAATATTTTTTCCATTAGATATTGAATCAGCTCCTCAGCTCGATCCCCATGCCCTCAAGCCCATTGAGAATCTTCTTCATCGCCGCCGTCACATCCGCTTCCTCCAGCGTCTTATCCTTTGCGCGGAAAGTGATGGAGTACGCCATGGACTTAAAGCCCTCCTTGATCTGGTCGCCCTCATAGATATCAAAAAGCTGATACTCCTCAAGGATCTTTCCGCCGCGCTGAGCAATGATGGCCTCAATCTCGCCCGCCATCACCTTTTTCGGCACCACCATACTGATATCACGAAGTACCGCCGGATACTTCGCGATGCCCTCGTACTTTCTGTCGAAGGTCGCCAGCGGCAGGATGGCCGGAATATCAAGCACTGCCACATAGACTCTGGTCTTGAGCGCATAATTGTCACAGACCTCCGGATGTACCTCGCCAAGATAACCAATCTGCGTGCCCTCATAGGAAACGTTCGCCTGTCTGCCGGGATGCAGATAGGGTCTGCCCGCCTCCGGATCGTAATCCGGCTTCTTCTTCATGCCGATGCTCTCAAAAAACTCCTCGATCACGCCCTTCATGGTAAAGAAATCGCCCTCACCGTACATACCGAGCGTAAACAGCATCCGTTCCTCTGGAAGTTCCACAAGCGGCAGAGCCTTCGGCAGATAGACGTTGCCAAGCTCATAAAGGCGCACATCCTTATTTCTTCTGTTATAATTCGTGGACAGGCTGGTCAGCATGCCATTCAGGGGCAGGGTCCTCATTATGGAGAAATCCTCGCCCAGCGGATTCGCGATGGTAACCACCTGCCTTGCCTTATCATCCGCGGGAAGCAGCAGCTTATCAAACACTTTCGGGCTCTCAAAGGAATAGCACATACCCTGCGAGAAACCGCAGTATTCCGCAACATCCCTTGCCTTCTGCTCGATGCGTAATTTGAAAGGCAGCTTACCTGTAGTCGCTTCACCGTTCGGCAGCGTGGTCGGGATTTTGTCATAACCGTAAAACCGTGCTACTTCCTCCGCGATATCGCATTGTCTCAAAATATCCTGACGGAAGGTGGGTACTGTGAGCGTGCCCGCCGTCTGGTCGTATGCTACCTCGATTCTCTGAAAAATATCCTGCATCTCCTGCTCGGAAACATCTGTGCCAAGAAGACTGTTGTAGTATTCCGGCTCGAAAGGCAGCACTACCTTCTCCTTCATCTCGCCGTGTACATCCACCATGCCGCTCACCACCTCGCCGCAGCCAAGCTCTTCAATCAGCTGACAGGCGCGGTTGATCGCTGCCTCCGCATTGTGGGGATCGAGCCCTTTTTCAAACTTACCGGAAGCATCCGTGCGCAGGCCCAGCCGCTTTGCCGACTTGCGGATGTTAGGACCGTTAAAGGTCGCTGCCTCGAATAGCACGGTGGTGACGCTGTCGGTGATCATGGAATTTTCGCCGCCCATGATGCCCGCGATACCGACCTCCTTCTCCGCGTCGCAGATCATCAGCACATCGGAATCCAGCTTCCTGTCCTGCCCGTCCAACGTGCGGAAGATATCGCCGTCCTTCGCCCTGCGGACAATGATCTTGTTGCCTGCAATCGTGGAAAGGTCAAAAGCGTGCATGGGCTGGCCGTATTCTTCCATCACATAGTTCGTGATGTCAACCAGATTGTTGATGGGACGGATGCCGCTGGCCGCCAGACGTCTTTGCATCCACTTCGGCGAGGGCGCAATTTTGATATTCTTGCAGACTCTCGCGCAGTATCTGGGGCAGAGTTCCTTGTCCTGCACCTCTACGGAGATATAATCTTCCGCCTTCTCACCGTTGCCCTTTACAGTTACTTCCGGCAAGACAAAAGGCTTTTTGAAGGTAGCCGCCGCTTCTCTGGCGATACCGATCACACTATAACAGTCTACGCGGTTTGAGGTCACTTCATACTCGAACACCGTATCCCGCAGTCCAAGTTCCTCCACCGCGTCCGCGCCGACCTGCACGTCGTCGCCGAAGATATAGATGCCGTTTTCGGGCGCTTCGGGATAAAAGTTCCTGTCAGAGCCAAGTTCTTCGATGGAACACATCATGCCGTTGGACGGCACGCCGCGCAGCTTTCCCGCTTTAATCTCAATGCCATCCTCCGGCAGGGGACCGCCGTCGTGACCGCCCGCCACCTTGCCGCCGTCTAAAACAACGGGCACCTTATCGCCTTCCTTCACGTTGGGCGCGCCGGTAACGATCTGAATGACCTCGCTGCCGATATCCACCTGACAGACGATTAGTTTATCTGCGTCGGGGTGTTTCTCAATCTTTTTAATCTGTCCCACCACGATCTTTTCCAGATTCTTATCCAGTCTGGCATAACCCTCCACCTTCGTCCCTGAAAGGGTCATTGCGTCCATATACTCCTGATCGGTACAGGTTAAATCCGGTACATATGCTTTGATCCATGACAATGCTGTATTCATATCATTTCATTCCTTTCTGCGTATTTTCCTTTTTTCGGATATTACTTAATCATATGAGTATCCCGGTTTCTTATATAGCAGCTCTCTATCGGCAGCCATATCTTTATCCCAGACTTCCTCTTTCCATGCTTCCCTGTCAACGTCTTCAATCGCCACGGAGACACTGGAAATATCGCATTCAAGTATTTCCGCAATGTCTTTCGCAATCTTTTCGGCGCATTTCTTTTTCTGCTCCTGCGTCCTGCCTGAAAAACATTTGATTTTTACATGTGGCATATTTGATTCCTTTCATACCCCGCTTGTTTTCTGCCCTATCTTCGCTGTTCTGTCAAGGCTCGTTCGGGTGTTCTAAATTGACTGCGCACAACAAATCCTAAATCACGGTCTGATGAACTCTGGAATGTTGTTTTAGAACTGCTTCAGGAAACGAATATCGTTTTCATACAGAAGCCGCATATCATCAATTTCGTATTTCAACAGCGCGATACGCTCCAATCCCACGCCGAATGCAAAGCCTGTGTACTGCTCCGGATCGATGCCACTCATTTCCAGCACATGGGGATGCACCATGCCGCAGCCGAGGATCTCGATCCAGCCCTCGCCCTTGCAGAAGCGGCAGCCCTTTCCGCCGCACTTAAAGCAGGTCACGTCCATCTCCGCGCTGGGCTCCGTGAACGGGAAGTGGTGGGGTCTGAACTTCACCTTGGTCTCCTCCCCGAACAGCTCCCTTGCGAACTCCGCCAGCGTCCCTTTCAAATCCGCCAAAGTGATATGCTTATCAATCACCAGCCCTTCAATCTGATGGAAAGAAGGGGAATGGGTCGCGTCCACCTCATCGGAACGGAACA
Organism: Lachnospiraceae bacterium UBA7196; assembly: GCA_002490835.1. GTDB lineage: Bacteria > Bacillota > Clostridia > Lachnospirales > Lachnospiraceae > UBA3282. The sequence goes on from DKUU01000012.1 coordinate 168,763, forward strand.
CGCGCCCCGGGGCAATCATGCGGATCGGCAGTTTCCCTTTCTCCATCTCATGCACCTGTACAGAGGAAGTCTGTGTCCGCAGTAAAATGTCTCCCGTGATATAAAAGGTGTCCTGCTCATCCTTTGCGGGGTGATCCGCAGGGATGTTAAGTGCCTCAAAATTATAGTAATCTTTCTCCACATCGGGACCTTCCACCACCTCATAGCCCATGCCGATGAAAATACGCTCCACCTCTTCCAGCGCGATGGTATTGGGATGACGATGTCCCACCTTTGCCTTTTTTGCAGGCAGGGTCACGTCGATGACCTCTGTCTTTAAGCGGGTCTCGCGGATCGCCCGCTCCATCTTTTTGACGGAGTTTTCGAGTACCTTTTCAATCTCTTCGCGGGTCTCATTGACAAGCTGTCCCACCTTCGGGCGGTCCTCCGGCGCCACGTCCTTCATGCTCTTTAATACCGCTGTCAACTCGCCCTTTTTGCCGAGAAAGTTGACCTTCACTTCGTTGAGTTTTTCCAGAGCGTCGCTTGCCTCAATCTGGCGCAGGGCCTCGGCCTTGATCTGTTCCAATTTTTCGTTCATAATCCGTTCTCCTTTTTCTTTTTACTTTGCCTGCCGCGCGTATAAGCAGACTCGTAATGCTCCGCATTCCTCGTTCGCGTTGCTCGTCATAAGCCATTCTGCGTAGCTGCTCATGCAAGCATGGCATCTACACAGCATGTCTTCTGACTCTGCTTATACGCGCAAAAAAGTCCCATGTGCATCTCTACACATGGGACGAATCAACTCCGCGGTACCACCCAATTTCCCGCCTGCGGACTCTGTCTCTTACACAGCCCTGCAAACGGACGCTTCTTTCGGCGTAACGTGCCTCTACGTTCCGCGCTAGTAGTTCTGCAGCTTAATGCCGCATCCCGTTCACACAGACGGCTCCGGTGGGAAATTCGGAAAACCTTTGAACCGAAGGGAACTTACAGCCGACGATTCCCTCTCTCTGGCGGAAAAACTTTTCCTACTGACACCTTCCTTGCCTTTTGTAATGATTCAATTCTTTCTTAGTTACGCATTTAAACCATCTCAATATTAACGTATATTTGGCTTAAGTCTGCGCATAAAAATAAATCTAACTGCTATTTTAGTGTCTTTCTCCCGACTTGTCAAGCCACCCGAACAGAAATTTATAAACAGGACCAAAATATCGGTTAATATGCGCCCCGATCATCAATATGTACATCAGCATATAGAACCAGAACATCAAAATGACCACAGTAGTCAAACTACCGTAAGTACCAAAGCTGTTATAGTGATCCACGTAAACGGAGAAGGCAAAGGAAGCCACACTCCATAAAACCGCCGCAAACGCCGCTCCCGGAAGCTGCGCCTTAAACCGCAGTTTACAGCTCGGCACAAAGGTATAGATCATGGCAAAAATAAAGGTTAAAATCACCCATGATATCAAAAAGCGGAAGCGCATGACCAGACGCACCACCAGATGCAGCGGCGGAATGTCCCTGAGGAGGATATCCACGATCACATTGCCAAAAACCATCACAAACAACGCCACCAGCGTCGCTGCCAAAATGATCACTGTATAAAAACAGGCGATCATTCGCAGCACGACATAGTTTCGCTTTTCCTCCACATCGTTGACCGCATTTAAGCCGTAAATCAGCGCCAGCATCGCCTTCGCCGCCGACCAGATGGTAACGATCGCAAATATGGTGATCGTCCCCGCCGATTTCGCATAGACATCTGACACGATACGCACCACCAGACCATCCACAGCGTCCGGCGTAAACTGCGTAATCGCGCTGATCAGATTCGCTTCCGTCAGTCTGGTAAACGGCAGGATCGCACATAACGCCATCAAAAGCGGTATGATGGACAAAAAGAGAAAGAAAGCGGTACTGGCCGCAAAGGCACTGATATTCTTTTTCGTCATCTGCCAGTTAAAATCGCGAAATATTAAGAAAAGCCGGTAAATCATGCGCATTTTTTTCCTATCTCTCTATCTTCAAGATTTATCCTTTATTTTATCATTATGACTGATTGCATTATTTTATCAATCTCCAATAAATTTCGCAATACCCGTTAATCTTTATTGATATCCGCAGCGCTCCTGACCGTGCAGCCGGGATAATAGACCGCCAGAATTTCCTCACAGGACGCCCCCTGCTTCCCAAGCGCCTTTGCTCCGTTTTGAGCCATTCCCTTTCCATGGCCGAAGCCGCCTCCGGTCAAGGTATATCCTACCACAGTTTCCCCGTCTTTTCCAGTCTCAGAAACCGTATCCATCACAAAAAAGGCGCTGGGGACCAAGATACGCTGCATGCTCTCGCTCCCATCCTGCCTTTTGACAGCACTTTTGCCGTCACATAACACGTAGCGGATGCTGTACTCCGATAAGACCTGATACACCGCCTGCTCCGTCTCAATAACAAGCGTCTGCGCGATACCGCCGTCCCCTCTCTGTGTAACAGCAAGGCTCCTCACCCGCCCTGTTTTTTCAATCGGCTCCGACGCGTAATTACCACCTTTCGTCCTTGTCAAAATCTGGGAAGGCACCGCCCGATATCTCTCCTGTAAGCGTTTATAAAGCTGTTTCTCATCAAGCTTCCCTACCTGATACGTCCAGCGATACCAAGGCTCCTCCCGCTCGACATCCTCCTCATGCGTCCCTTCGATAAACGTGCGAAACGTTTCTTCTTCCCGCAGCGTCTCATCCTTTGGATCGGCGCCGCAGGAAGTAGAATAATAATAGTTCTCCGCCGGCTCCCCCTGATACGTAAGGAGCAGCCCGTCCGTCTCCTTCACCGCCGTAGTCGTGTTTGCGTTCTCCGCAATATTATGATAGACCTGATAAGACGTTGTGTCGTCCATGTGGGCGCCAAGGGCAGGAAGCCCCGCATGCAGGATATAACGGCAGGCATAAGTCCTTGCGCAGATTGCCTGTGCCTTGAGTGCCTCCGCCGGATAGGATGCCGGCATCTCACTCGGCACTACTCCATATAGATATTCCTCCAACGGCAGCTCGTTTACCACGACGATCCCTTCCTCCATCCGCAGACATTCCACACTGCCACGATAGGAAGATTCTTCCCTGCTGCTGTTTTCCAGTTCCACCAAAACCTTATCTGTAAGATTCACGCTTTGAAAGGTCTTTCGCTCTCCCACCTTCATATCCTTTTTACGAAGCACCGTCTTTTCTCCGTCCACGGTAAGCGCGACCGTCTCATGAAAGCTGCTTCCCGCCGCCGTGTTTTTCAAAAGCACCCTGATCCGGTCCGCCTCCTCGCGCTCTGACACCAGTCCAGCGCAGATTTTTCCTTTTCTCAAAACAAAATCCGTATCCGCGCAGCCCACCCGCAGATCGTTCCGGGTAAGCGTCGCCAGATTCCCGTAAAGCTTATAAAATGCCACGTCCTCCGAAAGTGCAAAGACGCCCTCACCCTCAATCTCCAATTCTGTCTCCGAGAGCCGAAGCAGTCTGCCATGCACCTTTTCCCGCTGTTCTTTTGCCTGCACAAGCATGCCGTCCCGGAATGTCAGATCAGCGATCTGCTCCCGCTGCGGCATCTGCGAAAGCGCTTTTCCAGAAATCTCCGCCGAAAAAGTGACCTGTCGGTAAAAACAGTCCAATCGATTCCCCGTGACCTCCATCACCCACACACTGCCCAGATAATGATCCTCCGGCAGCACTTCCACGATGGTGAGCAGCACATCGTTTTTCACATAGACTTTCATCTCCTGAAAGACATTGTCGGCAAAAGCTCCTGAGCAATACGAAAAGGCCCCCTGCATGGCGCCTGTTTCCGTGTATGCTTCCTTCTTTTTCTCGTCTACTTTGAGAAGAAAAACTGTAGTCTCCCAAATGGAAGACTCTTGGTCCAGATGTGCCAAGAGAACGCGGAAGGCCTGATACCAGTCTTCCTTCAAAAGAGCGTGTGCAGGCTCATAGCGGTCGGAAAAATCCGGCAACTCAAAATCAGCCCCCGCAAGCTGCGCGCGCAACGCCTCATACTGCCCATATGTAAAATATGGCGAATGCGCAGTCACCGCATCCGCATTATCGCCTGTCGCAGCCTTTTTCGAAAGCCCGCCTGCCTCCTTCATTTCTTCCTGCGGGAACGTCAACTCCCCGCCCAGCGCGTCAAGCAGGATCTCCACATCCTCCGCCGCAATCTTTTCCCCCTCAGGTCCGGACGCCGTCTCCTGTTTCGCCCGCCGTCCCAAAAGGAGCAGCATCAGAAAAAGCAGTCCTAAAAAGATGAGCGAAAGCTTGGCAAGCCTCCTCATATCGTATCTCATAAAGTAATCCTTATCGTTTCCTCCCTTATTGTTATGTCGGGCAGATCGGGATTATGAGTATTTCATTACTTTAACATAAACCGCGCAGGTTTTCCACCCGCCCGGCCGTATTTTTCTCAAACTCCTCATCCGTCATCGAAGGGTCTTTTGTTGCTCTCCAAATATCGCAGGGGAGCTTCTCACAGCGGGCACAGTTTACAAATTTACTCTGATTCACCGCACAGTGATAAATCGGGCAGGCTTTCCCTTTGGGTGCATGGAAAACTTTACCGCTTACAGCATTACAGCCCTGACACAGCTCCCCATAGCAGGCGCATTTTTGACAGTCGGTACCGCAAACGGACAGCGCGAGGATCTCCCGCTGCTTTTTGCCGCTGAAAGTTGCAAGCTGCAGACGGTAAGCCTCATCCAGCATCCTGCGCATCAGATCATCTGGCACCGCTCCGTCAGGTTTGACCGAATTCCATTGCTGTTTGTTCATATAGTAACCGGGAATGATATCCTCGTACTGCCGTCTCAAAAAATCGCCTTCCACGGGATCGCATTTCATGGTAATATAATAGGGCTCATCGTCCTGACCCAGACAGATTGCCGCGAACATCTTTCCGCCAATATGATACCGCACCCAATTCCAGTCCTTCTGGAGATCCTTCGTCACGCTCCTTTTTGCCAGCAAATATTCATCAATCCAAGGATATTTCATCTTTCGCTATACTCCTTTTTTTCTTTTTAGAATACCACAAAAAACATGACAACACTATGTCCTGTTTTAAGATTCCTATTATTTTCTTCTTGACTTTTCCCGTCTCATGCTCTATATTGAATATATATTCAATGAAAACAAATTCAATATTAAATCACAAAATAAGATAACTCCTAATAAGGACAGATTCCTATTCTGAAGTTTATGACGCTTTGAAAGGAAGAACACCATGCCCACACGAAACGAACAAAAGGAACAACGAAGACAATTGATTCTGGAAACGGCGCTGGAATTGTTTGTCAAAAAGGGCTACGCTGAGACAAAGATCGGGGACATTGCAGAGGCCGCTCATATGAGCACCGGGCTGATGTTCCACTATTTTGATTCCAAGGAACAGCTCTACGAAGCGCTTGTACGGATGGGCGCGGAGGGAACCAATCTTCCGCAGAAGCTCCCCTATGATAACCCGCTCGCCTATTTTGAGGGCTTTTTAAAAACGCTCTTCTCCTATGCCAAAGAAAATCTCTGGGTCTTCCATATGTTTGTCCTGATGGCACAGGCAAGACAAAGCGAGGGGATCCCCGCACAGATTAGGGAGATTGCTATGCAAGTCGATCAGGTCGAACAGTCTGTCAAGATCATCGAAGCCGGCCAGAAACAGGGGTATTTTCGTAAAGGCGATCCCTACGCCCTCTCCTTCACCTTCTGGAGCAGCGTACAGGGCATCATGGAACAGCTGGCAGTCTCTCCTGCTCTTTTGGAACAGGGAAAACTTCCCGAAACAGACTGGCTCATTGACATCATCCGAAATAGAGCCTAAGAAAGGAAACGATAAGAAATGAAAAAAATCATTGTCATCGGCGGCGGTATCGCCGGCCTCTCCGCAGGCATTTACGGTCTGCAAAATGGCTACGAGGTTGCCCTTTATGAGAAAAATGCCACTCCCGGCGGAGAATGCACCGGCTGGAACCGGCAGGGCTATCACATCGACAACTGCATACACTGGCTGACCGGCTGCACTCCCACAAACGACCTCTATCCGATCTGGCAAAACATCGGCGCACTGACAGACGATACCACCCTCTACCGTGAGCCATATTTTTACTGCCTGCAAAGAGATGGCAAAACCCTGCATTTCTGGAGCGATCTGGAAAAGGCAAGAGCAGAGTTTCTGGAAACCGCACCCGAAGACTGCCTTGAGATCAACAAGCTTTTCGACCATATCAGGCTGTCTGAGTCCGTCCGCGTCCCCTGTGAAAAATCTCTTGCGGACATGAATATGATCGACTATCTGAAATTCGGCATGACCATGGCAGATATGGGAAAAGTCATCAAAGAATACGGAAACGATACCATTGCTGATCTTGCCGCCCGCTTTCAGAATCCCCTCGTGCGTGAGATGCTCACACAGTATCTGCATGATTCTTACAAGGCAATCACTCTGCTCAGTTCCATCGGCTTTTACACCGGAGGCGGCGCCGCCATTCCCATGGGCGGTTCCGTCGATATGATCAAACGCATCGTCGACCGTTTTTTGTCGCTCGGCGGTAAACTTTATACCAATATGCCTGCCACCGGCATTCAGATCGATTCTTGGCAGGCAAAATCCGTCTCCTTTGCGGATGGAAGTACGACAGCCTGCGATTTCGTAATCTGTGCCGCCGACCCTGCCGTGACCTTTAACAGACTCCTGCCCGCAAAATACATGGATAAAAAATTAAGGAAAATGTATGAGACCAAGGAAGGCTATCATGTCTCCTCTGCCTTTCATATTTCTTTTGGCATCCTTGGAAGCGAAGGATACGGACTGCCCTGCGGTTCCTCCGTCCATCCCTGTAAGCCTTACCGCGTCGGAACGCGTGATTTTGACCATATTGGTATCCGCCTCTACGACTATGACGAGAGCCTGTTCCCTGCGGATAAACGTGTCCTGCAATGCAATATCCCACAGGAACAGGAGGACTATGAATACTGGAAGGCCCTTCACGCAGACCGCCCGCGCTATCTTGCCGAAAAAGAAAAAATCGCAGAATCCGTAAGACAACGCATCTGCGGCCTGTTTCCCGCTCTTGAAAACAAACTCATCGTTCTGGACACCTATTCGCCCTACACCTTCACCAAATGGTGCGGCGCATACAAGGGCGCGTACATGAGTTTCTTTGAGCAAAAAGGTTATAAGAGCCTGACCGCCAAAAACAGTATCCGCGGGCTCTCCAACGTCTTTCTGGCAAGCCAGTGGCTGTCCACGAACGGCGGTCTGCCGATGGCTGCGGTATCGGGCCGCTTTGCGGTGATGAATCTGATGAAAAAGGATGGGAAAATCAGCAAAAGCAGCCGTGCGTGACGACTGCTTGCCCATCTTTTGTACCTATGCACCCAAAATGCCGGATCTTGTATTTTGACTCCTAGCAACGCTAGGTGGGTAACCGCAACCATACTTCTGTCTTCCACTGCGTAATGCCCGAAGGCTGGAGGCCTGACATCTATATGACAATGTAGGAATCCCGTTTAAAGTATCTGTAGGTTCAAAATAACAAGACTTAGTCGTGCATTTCAGGTTAATCTTATTATATACGAATCGACCGCAAAATACAACAGGATTTTTTGCCAGTTGTTCTTATATTTTCCTGAATGCCGGCATTGCTTTATCTTGTTTTCGCTACATCAAAGGCGCAAAAAATTTCAAAAAACCGCCCATCAGTTTATAACTCATTTTTTCCTTTTTGATACTCTCCTTCGTGACCTGACGGCACTTTGCAAGCGTATCCTGAAAGTCTTTTTCGATTTCTTTAACACATGCTGTCTGATAGAGGAAAGTACCGCATTCAAAATGATGGTAAAGGCTCCGATAATCCAGATTGATCGTCCCCACCACCGCCTTGACGTCGTCGCTCACAAAGACCTTGGCATGGACAAACCCCGGCGTGTATTCAAAAATCTTGACACCTGCATTTACAAGCTCCTGATAATGCGATTTAGCAAGGGCATAGGCCGCCTTCTTATCCGGGATGCCCGGCAGAATCAGTTTCACGTCCACGCCCCGCTGCGCGGCATATTTCAGCGCAGACGCCAATTCCCCGTCTAGTATCAGATAAGGCGTCATGATATGTACATAATCATTGGCGCGGTTTAGGATATCCATATACACGGCTTCCCCCACCTTATCCTCATCCAGCGGACAGTCCCCGAACGGCATCACATAGCCGCCTGCCTGCTCCGGACAAAAACTTTCCTCTTCCGGATAGGGCGAAAAGTCAGGCGATTTCTCGTCAATATTCCACATCTGTAAAAACATTAATTCAAAACTTTTCGCCGCCTCTCCTTTTAACATCACCGCCGTGTCCTTCCAGTGTCCGAATTTCTCTACGTGATTGATATATTCGTCCGCCAGATTGACGCCGCCGTTAAAAGCGACCTTTCCGTCTATCACCAGAATCTTACGGTGATCGCGGTAATTATAATGAGACGAGACGATCGGCAGGATCGGCGAAAACGCCTTTGCCTTGATGCCAAGCTTCGCAAGCCGCTTCGGATAATCGGCAGGCAGAAGCGCCACCTCGCACATCCCGTCATACATCACGCGTACATCCACGCCCGCCTTTGCCTTCTGGGCCAATACTTCCAGAATCTTCCCCCACATATATCCTTCTTCAATGATGAAGTATTCCATAAAAATATAGGTCTCTGCTTTTTGCAGTTCCGCAAGCATTGCCGCAAACTTGTCCTCCCCCAGCGGAAAATAAGTCGCCTCCGTATGGTTGAACAACGGAAAGCATCCGCTCCTGTTCAGATACGTCGTTAATGCGGCAACTCCAGAACCATCCTCTTCCACCTGACGAATCACATCCTCAGGCTGCTTGATCGCTCCTTTGGTGCTGTCAATCAATTCCTCCACCCGCTTTTTGATCTTTACGTGTCCCGCATTGGTCTGCGTAAAGGATAAAAAGCAGGCCGTCGGCAAAGGAAATAAGGCAATCATAAACAGCCACGTCAGCTTTGCCGTCGCATCCATCTCACAGTTGAACAGATATAGGATCATCAAGAGGGTAAACACACCCAAAAACGCAGAGAAAAAGGATACATATTCATACAGCCATCCATAGACTCCCACGATCAGGGCCACCTGCACAAGTAACAACAATACTATGAGCAGGAAACGACTGAACAGAATCGGCAGGATGCCTTTCCTTTTTGGTTTTGCAAGGCGGAATATGGTTTCTTTGTCCATTTTTGTACCCCTCTCTTTCGTAAACCGGCGGATACGCACCATCACATAAAAGTGACTGCTATCCCATGAAGCTACATTAACAGCATAATCACCATTATATTGAATATGGAGCAAAAGTGCAAGTAACCATGGCGCAAAAGCAATCGGATTGTGGGCTGTTTTCCAGATGAAAAAGGGCCGCCTTCAGGCAGCCCTTTTTCATCCGGATACCGTGGGGAGATTCCCCAGGTTATTGCTTTCTGAACCGTCTGGGATGGATTTCAAGTATAGTGTATCTCCCCGGTGAGCCACACCCACGCCTTTGATCTCACCGTTTTTTGCCATCCAGACACCTTCTTCCTTACTCACGGTGGAGCTGTCAGAGAGCTGGTAGCCTGCAATTTTCCCGCTGTGCCGAATCAGGCCGACGATTTCTTTTGCGTCTGACTTCGGTTTCGGTATTTCATCCAACGTATTTTTAGCCAAAGCGGCAGTCAGTTCCGTACTATTTAGTTTTTGATCCATAGATGCCTCCATTGTATCAACAAAATTATCTTTTTTCTTCAAAGATAGTGTAGGCAGCCTGTCACATAATCATACATGATGAAAGCAAAAACATCTCCGATGATATGTTTTTAGGCGACGGTTTGCCGATCACATTTGCGATACTCTTTCCATATTGATGATAAAATCACATAACCATGAGCCGCTTGCATAAGCTCAGCACATCCCTTATACTATAAGGCAAACACAGATTAGGCATGGAGGTAAAGTTTGAAACTTAAATGTGGAG
>DKUU01000019.1 GCA_002490835.1 Lachnospiraceae bacterium UBA7196
CTGACGGCATGCCCGTCATACATAAAAACTGCCCAAAATAAAATTTGGGGCAAAATTTCAGCCGGATTTATGCCATTTAGACCAGTTTTTGCATAAAAAAGACACTTTCTGTGCAAATATTTCACCCAGAAAATGCCCAAAACAGGATTTTAAAAAAGTACTATGTCCATGCAGAAGAAGTTTTTTCCGATGGCAGATTATAATTTATCCTCCACCCTTCCCATCCATTTCCCAAAAAGAAAAGGAAAAGAAATGAAAAATCAGCAATCACCAGTCCTCAAAATCACTCCAAAGGAAGATATGTCTTATAAGAAAAAGGAAAAAATCTGGAAGGTAAAAGGAAAGGAGGAGGATCATTTTTTTGCTGTTGCGATGTCGCACCGCCTTTCAGAGTTCCTCTTCCCTTCCCTCTTCCTTCCTGCCCCTCTCCATCACCTAAAGCACCTCTGAAATGCCCTGTTTTCAAGCATTGGGAGGGGGTGGGGAGAGATAAGGGAAAAGAGGAGGCTTGCTTCTATGGGATTTTTATAGATGATTTTCTGTTAGAAATTTGCTCTTTTTTAATAAAGGAAATAAGTGGGACGATTAGGGGAAATGGAAGAGGTGGGAAGGTTGAGGGAAAGGAAGAGGACCTTGTAAGAACGAATCCTACAAGGTCCTGAATTTTACTGTTTTTTCTTATTGCTTCTGCCGCTCTTGGCAAAAATTATAATCTGCCAACAGCAAAAATGTGGTCTGCAAGAATAAATTTCTTCTCCTATTTCTTCTCCGATATCGCCGCCTGCGCAGCCGCGAGTCTCGCTATCGGCACCCTGAACGGTGAACAGGAAACATAGGTCAGTCCCACCTTATGACAGAACTCTACAGAAGACGGATCGCCACCATGCTCGCCGCAGATACCGAGCTTGATGTTCGGTCTGGTCGCGCGTCCCTTCTCGGCCGCCATCTGTACGAGCTGTCCTACGCCGCTCTGGTCGAGCCTTGCGAAAGGATCGGACTCGTAAATCTTATTCTTATAGTAATCGCCCAAGAATTTGCCGGCGTCATCGCGGGAGAAACCGAAGGTCATCTGGGTCAGGTCGTTGGTTCCGAAGGAGAAGAACTCTGCTTCCTCGGCAATCTCGTTTGCTAAAAGCGCCGCTCTCGGAATCTCGATCATGGTGCCGATGTGGTACTGGATATCAGAGTTTTTCTCTTTCTTCACAGCCTCGGCCACCTCCACCACGACATCCTTGACGAATTTCAGCTCTTTCTTCTCGCCTACCAGCGGAATCATGATCTCAGGTACGATGTCGAAGCCCTTCTCGTTCCTGACCTCGATCGCAGCCTCCATCACGGCTCTGGTCTGCATCTTCGCGATCTCAGGATAGGTAACGGCAAGACGGCAGCCTCTGTGACCCATCATCGGGTTGAACTCGTGGAGGGAATCGCAGATTTCCTGCACCTCTTCCGCCGTCATCATCATCTCCACCGCCAGATCATCGATATCCGCCTGATCGGTAGGCACGAACTCATGCAGCGGGGGATCGAGGAAACGGATGGTCACGGGTCTGCCCTCCATCACCTCATACAGCGCCTTGAAGTCGCCCTTCTGGAAGGGGATCAAAGCGTTTAACGCCTTCTCTCTCTGCTCCTGCGTCCTTGCAAGGATCATCTGTCTGATCTTCGGAATCCTGTCGGGATCGAAGAACATATGCTCGGTACGGCAAAGCCCGATGCCTTCCGCGCCGTACTTCACGGCATTGGCCGCATCCGCAGGGGTATCCGCGTTGGTGCGCACCTGAAGCTTGCGGTACTGATCCGCCCACTCCATGATCCGCCCGAAGTTTCCGCTGACGGAAGCCTCCACGGTCTTGATATCGCCTTTATAGATCTTACCGGTGGAGCCGTCCAGAGAAATGTAATCGCCCTCATGGAAGACCTCTCCGCCCAGTTCAAACACTTTTTCCGCCTCGTTGATGGCGATCTCGCCGCAGCCGGATACGCAGGCCGTACCCATACCTCTGGCAACCACGGCCGCGTGGGAAGTCATACCGCCGCGCACGGTGAGGATACCCTCCGCCGCGTGCATTCCTTCGATGTCTTCCGGAGAAGTCTCCAGACGCACCAGCACCACTCTCTCACCCTTCTCATGCGCTTCCTTAGCCTCTAATGCCGTAAAGTAAACCTTACCTGCCGCAGCGCCGGGAGAAGCGGGGAGCGCCTGTCCCACTACCTGACCCGCCTTTAAAGCGTCGAGATCGAAGGTAGGATGTAAGAGCTGGTCAAGGGACTTCGCTTCGATACGAAGCACCGCCTGTTCCGGCGTGATCTTGCCCTCGTCCACCAGATCGCAGGCAATCTGCAATGCCGCGGGAGCGGTACGCTTGCCGTTTCTGGTCTGTAAGAAGAAGAGCTTGCCTTCCTCAATGGTAAACTCCATATCCTGCATATCGCGGTAATGGTCTTCGAGGCGGTTCGCGATTTCCATGAACTGCTTATAGCACTCCGGAAGATCCTGCTCCAGTCTCGTGATGGGCTGCGGTGTGCGGATACCTGCCACCACGTCCTCGCCCTGCGCATTGATCAGGTACTCGCCGTAGATGCCCTTTGCGCCGGTGGACGGATTTCTGGTAAAGGCCACGCCCGTGCCGGAAGTATCGCCCATATTGCCGAATACCATAGCCTGCACATTGACCGCCGTGCCCCAGTCGCCGGGGATATCGTTCATACGTCTGTATACGATCGCTCTCTCGTTATCCCAAGAACGGAAGACCGCTTTCACCGCCTCCATGAGCTGTACCTTGGGATCCTGCGGGAAGTCTTCGCCCTTGTTTTCCTTGTAGATATTTTTAAAACGGACGATGATCTCTTTCATATCATCCGCCGTCAGATCGGTGTCATACTTAACGCCCTTGCCTTCTTTAATCTCGTCCAATATCCTCTCAAAGTAGGATTTCGGGATCTCCATTACCACGTCCGAGAACATCTGGATAAATCTGCGGTAGGAATCATATGCAAACCGGGGATTGCCGGTCTTTGCCGCAAAGCCCTCCACGGCCGCGTCCGTAAGACCCAGATTCAGGATGGTATCCATCATGCCCGGCATGGATGCTCTGGCACCGGAACGCACCGACACCAAAAGGGGATTGGCCGTATCACCAAATTTCTTGCCCTGCTTCTCCTCCAAGCCTGCCAGCGCCTCAAAGATCTGACCTTTGATCTCCTCCGAAATCTGCTTTCCGTTATTGTAGTAGTCCGTACAAGCCTCCGTGGTCACGGTAAAGCCCTGCGGGATCGGCAGACCCAGATTCGTCATCTCCGCCAGATTGGCACCCTTGCCGCCCAAGAGATTCCGCATATCCGCATTCCCTTCCTCAAACAAATAAACCCATTTCGCCATATTCTTCACTATGCTCCTTTCTCCGCCTGCGAATCTTCACTCAAACAAGCTACTAAGCTAGCATCTATTTTACCATATATTTGCAATTTTAACACTGTTTTTTTGAAAATTTTCACTAAAAAAAAGACAAATACCATAAAATATTTGTCTAATTAACGTGTGAACGCACTACTGTATTTTCAAAAAAAGCCAAAACGTCACAAAACTTTGATGCCGGCCGGCAGAAAGCTGTCAAAAATGAACACGTCATATTTCCCTTTAAGCGCCTGCAGATCCCTTTCGCTACGCACCGTCCATGCCGCGGCGGGATGCCTGAAAAGATGCCTGCAGATCCTTCTGCCCGGCTCCTCGCTGAACTTATGATTGTAGGCGATAAAATCCGGCTTTGTCAGGAAATTGAACAAAAGATGCGTCATAAAAAAGTAGAGGATGTTCCAATACTCCCCTTCCTTGCGGAAATTCGAGGAGAGCTGTCCCCGCACCACATTCCCGCGGTGTCTGCGAAACCACCATAACACCATGGGATTAAAGGATTCGATACAGTAAGCGCCCTGATAAGCGCGCAGAAGTTTGTCTATCATGACACAGCCTGAAACGTCCGCCGTCTCCGCCTTGATCTCCACGATCAGCGGCACGCGTCCGTTCACCATTGCAAGCAGGTCGGAAAGTCTGGGGATCCGCTCGCCCGACTGGCAGAGAGTATAAGCCTGCAATTCCTCAAAGGTGTAATCCACAACCTTACCCTTCGCGCCGCAGACCCTCTCCAGTTTAAAGTCATGAAAAATAACAGGCACACCGTCCTTTGTGACCTGCACGTCCAATTCCATGCCAAGCCCGGCCTCCACCGCTTTGCGAAAGGCCGCCATAGAGTTTTCCGGCGCCTCCCCTTCATTGTCATGCAGGCCCCTGTGGGCAAAATACACCTTCTTAAAAAGGGAAGTATCGGGCCTTCTTAAGATGCGCGGCATAATCGCCAGCAGATATAGCACGGCAAGTGCCGCGGCAGAGCAAACTATAACCTTAATAACTGCCAAAATCATTTTCTTACTCGTCCTCTAACATAGACTGAAAGATGCTTTTTTTATTATTATAGCAAGCTCTACGCTATTTTCAAGTGCCATCTGCCAGCCTCACCACATCCCCTTTTAGCACCTCCTTGGTGGAAGATTCCAGAATCAGGCTTTCACTGCTGACCGCGCCCTCGATCGCCGCCAGCCTGTCGTTTTTGTCCACCACGCTGATTGTGATCTCCTCCACATAATACTCCGTGCCAAGGATGCCCTCTCGCTCGTTCACCACATACACAAAATACCTGCCGTTCGCCTCGTGCAGCGCCGAAAGGGAAATACAGGCGGGATGCTTCTCCCCCGTTTTGGAGCAGACCAGCCTTCCGGAAAGCCCCGGCATCCCCGTCTCCTCCGGCAGCTTTACGATCGCCGTATAAGTGCCCGGCATATTTTCGTTTTCCTGTAAGTAATCCACCTTGACGTCGAGTTTCTTACGGCCGTCCAGCTCCAGCTTCACGTCGTCTCCTAAGTTTACATAACTTTTTTGTTCCTTGGACAGCGAGGCGCGGAACTGACAGGGGACCCCGTCATCCGCCAGCAGAAAAGAGGCCGTGTCCGGCACTCTGCCGCCTGCCTGCACATAAACGTCCGTCACCGTTCCTGCCATGGGCGCGGTGATCTTCCCCTCCTGATCCAAGATCTCCCGATAGGCCGCGATCTTTTCCTGCATTGCCGCAAGCTCGGTCCGGTAGATCGCCAGCGTCGCGTCGGCATTGTCCTCCTGCAGGACATCTTCCACCTTGCGGCCCGCATCCTTCATCGTACTCTCACGGGCCCATTTAGCGTCCGCCTCCGCATAGGCCGCGGCCTGCAATTCCCGCTTCAGGCGTTCTTCCTCCTCGCTGCCGTTCCCCTTGCTCTCGTCGGGCAATTCTTCGAGCGCCTTCTCCGCCTGCACCACGTCCTCGGCCGCCCTTCCCACCAGCGTATCCTGATATCTGGCAAGCGCATCATAGTCCTCCCTTGCCCTTGCCTCCTCCAATGCCTTTTGGTTCTGCGCCAGTTCCTTATTATGGACGATGGTGTCGATCTGAAGCTGCGTCTTGGCCACGGACAGCTCCTGTTCTTCCATGATCTGCTTCAAATCCTCCAAATCCACGCTAAGCAGCAGATCGCCCTCTTCCACCTTGTCCCCCGTATGCACGAAAAGCGCCTCCACCCGCAGACCGCCAAGGACCGTCACCGGCAGCTTTGCTCCCGCCTCCACGATACCTTCCGCCTCCACGATATGCTCGATATATTTGGAATCTGTACGGGTGGTCGTTACCATGGGAAGCTGCTGCGCATAGATGCTTTTTGAAATCAGCGTACACAGCCACATAAAGGCCATAAAAACAGCCAGCCCCGCAATGATCTTTTTTCTCCGTTTATCCATGGTTTTGTCCTCCTACTCTTTCAAGCCTGAATATATGATCCCCTGCTCCAGATAATCCTGTCCCAGCACGAACACAAAGGCCGCCGGGATCAGCGTGATCAATGAAGCGCAGAGCGCAAACCCCGCCTGCATCCAGGATATCTCCGGCAGATACAAAGACAGCGGCCAAAGCGCCTTGTCCTCTAAAAACGCCAACGGCTGCTCCATCAGGTTCCAATATTCCAAAAACCCTAACACTATGGCAGACAATATTCCACTTTTCCCCAAAGGAAGACCTATTGTGGCAAAAATCCGCAATTCTCCCGCCCCGTCGATCCTTGCCGCCTCAAACAGCTGCGGCGGCAGGGCACGGAAACCGCCGTAGGACAAAAAGATCGGAAAGGTGGAAAACACCGCCGGCAAAATAATCGCCGCATGGGTATTCATCAGCGAAAATCGGTCTAACACCAGATAGCTTGACAGCATCGTCACCTGAAACGGCAGAAGCATCAGCACCACGTAGAGAGCAAACAGCGCCCGGCTCCCCCTGACCTGATAGGCCGCAAAGGCCCACGCCGCCGGTACGCCCACGATCATCTGTCCGATCAGGATGCAGGCCACCAGCTTCACCGAGTTCCAGAACAGCACAAAGAAGGACGGCGTCATAAACAGCAGCCTCTTGTAATGTTCGAAGGTAGGGTATTCCGGCATCAGCTTCCAACTGATAAAACCCTCGCCCCCGCCAAACGCCGGCAGCAGATAAGCCTTCATCTCCAGACTGTCCATCACCGATCCCGTCAGGAGCAGCAACAGCGGAAAACAGATCAGCACCGCCGGAATCAGCAGCAGAATCACCGTTATATACTTTTTAATTATATTATATATGTTCTTTCTAATCCCCGGCATTTTTCGCCCTTCTTTCTCTTATTCCGCCCGATCCCAAAACCTCTGCAGCAGCATAATAGCCCCAAACAGCACGACCCCCACGCAGACCGCGGCCGCCGCCATCTTATCAAACTCCATATTCACAAACCAGTTATTGAACAGATGCTGCAGCAGATAAATATCCTCCTGCGGATAAGACCCCGCCACCAGATAAGCCTCCCTGTAAATCTTAAAGGAATTGAGGAAGGACAAAATTACAATAGTATAAAAACTACCTTTTAAATTCGGCAGGATGATGTAGCGGATACACTTCCACCGCCCCGCCCCGTCTACCTTTGCCGCCTCGATGAACTCACTGGGGATCGCAAGGATACCGGCCAGCCACAGCACCACCGTATAGCCGGTATTCTTCCACAGATAACTCCCCACCAGCACCCAGAAGGACGCCCCCGTCCCCAGATAGTCGATGGTCACGGTCCCCCACAGTCCCGTCAGTTCCCCCAGCCTTGTGAGGAACAGATTTAAGAATCCCTGCCTGTAAAAGACCATCTTCCAGACCAGCACGATCGTCGCCGTGGGCATGGCAAGCGGAAACAGGTAGACGGACTTGATCAGTCCCGCCTCCTTCATGACGCTTAAAGGAAAGGCCACAAGCAGTCCTACCAGCACCAGCAGAGGGATGCAGACCACCGTAAAGCGGGCGGTATTTTTGACCGCCAGCAAAAAGGCCTGATTATGAAAGATCACGCTGTAATTTTTGACGCCCATAAACTCGCCCGTGACTGCCGTGCGGAAGGAGCGGTTCACTACATCCAGAAACGGCAGCAGCACAAAGAGCGTCACCCCCGCAAGGCTCGGCAGAAGAAAGAACAGAAAGGCGCGCAGCCTCCGCCGTCCCTTTTTACCTTTCATTGTTAGGTTTGGCATTTTTAATTTATGTAAACCTACTGTTTTTCGCTTTGTTCCAACCATTTCTGTCAAAGCTCTCCTATTATGGTATAGTATTTTGCTCAATGTTTATACGGAGAATACCGTTTTCTGGCACCGTTACTCTGACATATAAATCGCCAGCTTCTCCTCAATCTTTTCCAGTGCCTCCTCCAGACTGCACCTGCCCTCCAGATACCATACCCCGGCTTCCCGCACGGTATCCTCCACCACCGCGTCAGCCAGACAGGGTGTGCGCACCGAGGAAAGCAAGCCATAGAGTTCCTTCGTCTCCTGCTCTGTGGGCATATAGGTAGTTACCATAGCCATCGTGCCGTCATCATTGGTAAAAGAAAAAACACCACAGGATTCTCCCGGCTTTGCCCAATCAATCTGCCCGCCCAGCGTTTTCAGATAAGACGTAAGCCCCGCCTCGTTGATGGGAAAACCGGTAGGATAGATCAGGCTCTGTGTCTTTTCCGAGAGCACCTCGCGCAAAAGTCCGCCGGCAAGTTCCGTTTTTTCGGACGTAGCGCTCACCCCCATCAAGGCATAAGGGCAAAAAGAATCCTTCACGTTTCCGGGCATCATCGCCAACTGACAGTTTATGCCGTATTCCTCATTTGCCGGCTTATTGACTGATTGTAAGATCGCATAATTATAAGCATTTTTCAGTTCTCCCAATGTCACTTTCTCATTGCCGACAGCAACCTGCAGACCTCCATCCTGCAAGTCGCTGTCAGCGATGACCCTACTGCTGGCGCCGATTCCCTTTTCCGCCAAATCCTGATAACGCTGCAAAGCTTCCTCATTCAGCCCCTCCATGCAGGCATCATAGATCCGCTTTGTCTGTTCCAGATAATGCCGCAGCTCCTCCACGTTTAGCTCCCCCGTCTCCTTGATCCAGAGCGGCGCAGACACCGGCATCAGGGAATTTAATAGCATTTCCTTACTGTAGGTCCGCATGATCCCCTCCCCCGGATGCCCGCTTCTGAGCTTTTCTATCATATCCGCCAGCGAGGAAAGGTCTGACACATTTGTCATATTTTCTTTGTCTGTCAGATACACGGATATCGTCACCGCCGCCGGTATCATATAGATTTTGCCATCCGTCGTAAAGCTTTCTTTGATATTGGGAAGAAGTGTTTCCTCCTTCTCCAGTTCCGCCAGATAAGGCGCAAGGTCGGCAAGCACGCCCTTTTCCACATAGGAATTTACGGGAAGTCCGTCAAGGAGCAGGAAATCCGGCCCCTTGCCCGCCATGATCTTAGTATTCAGCTTCTTCACCGCATCCTCTCTGGTGATGCCGCTCTCCCCATCCATCCCCACCTTGTATTCCACATAGACGTCGGGATGCGCCCCCTGATAGCGGATGATCGCCTGCCGCAGGATATCGTTCTCCGTCAGGCTGTAGGCGGTAAGCGTCTGCGAGGGCATGGTGGCGATATTCGGATCATAGGCAAAGGACGACAGGGTTTTCTCGGAAAATGCCGCCAAAAAGCCGTCCTCTCCCGTCCTGATCATCTTCACCACATGCTTCACGGGGTCGATGAGGCTGCACAGACCGCCGTTAATCACCTGCTCCATGACGACACCGCCGATCGTATGACGGTACACTCCCTTGCTGCAGACCAGATAGAGCCCCTCTTCCTTAACCGGGAAGATACTGTAGGTGGATTCCGCCACTTTCTCGTTGACGACACAGTTGGCCTTCACAAAATCCGTGATCACATCGTCCTCGATCCGCTCCTGTGTATCCAACTGATAAATCGCAACGCCCTGCCGCTCATTTTTGATCGCCAAATAGTTCTCCCAGACACAGAACACCTCCGGTATGATATCCGCCGTCATAAACAGCCGCGCTGTTCCTGCCTCCCGGTCGATCTCATAAATCTTTTGATCCATTGCCGCTGCGAACAACCTGCTGCCATCTTCGGAAAAGCACAGGCATCTTACCCATCCTTCCTCGTCGCCGGGCAGCTCGATCTTCTTTTCCTCTCCCTGCGCGGGGATCAGCCAAATCCCCGTCTTGCTGTTATTGAGCATATCTTCCGTGCTCTCGTAATCATTCAAATTGCCATGACTGCGATAAAGCACTGCCACACTGCCGTCGGAAGCAGCTTTCATATCAAGCGCAAAATTTTTACCCGCAAAGTCATTCCATCCCGACAGCTCTTGCGGCTCCCATGTCTTACCACCATCCTTGGAGCATAAACGTCCTCCCGCGCCGTTTTGCAAAAGGACCAGCGTGCCGTCTGCAAGTTCCCGCACATCCATAGGCTCCCCGGTGTCTATATCCGTTATCGTCTCCACGTAGCGTCCCATAGCCGCGTTTTCGCCTGATGCGTCCCCTGTTTCGTCCTTTCCGCCACCGGAGTCGCCGCATCCCGCCAAAGACACAGCCATCAGCCCCGCCAGCCAGAATGCCGCTGTTTTTTTCAAGACTTTTCCTTGTTTCCACCGGTTGTTCTGCATTTTCACTTTCCTCATCGCTGCTCCGACATATAGATCGCCAGTTTCTCCTCGATCTCTTCCACAGCCTCCTCCAGATTGCACCTGCCTTCCAGATACTGCTTCCCCGCTTCCCGCACGGCATCTTCCACCACCGCGTCAGCCAGATAGGGTGTGCGCACGGAAGCAAGCAGCTCGTAGAGTTCCTTCGTCTCCTGCTCTGTGGGGATATAAATAACGATGGAAATCATCAACCCGTTGCTGTCCATAAAACCGTATCCGCTGTAAGGTTCTCCCGGCTTGCCCTGATCTTTGCTAAGCTGTCCGCCCAGCGTTTCCAGATAAGACGTAAGCCCCGCCTCATTGACGGGAAAGCCGGTGGGATAGATCAGGCTCTGCACCTCCTTAGCGAGCAGCTCCCGCAGAAGGCCGCCGGCCAGCTCCCCTTTTTCGGATACCGCGTTGATCCCCATCAGGGCGTAGGGACAGAAGGAATCCTTCACACTCCCCGGCGTCAGCGCGGCCTGACAATTCACGCCCTTATCTCCGTTATCCTCCTTTTTGACGGATTGCAGAAAGGCATAATTGTAAGCATTTTTCAACTCTCCCAGCGCCACCTTCTCATTGCCGGCCACGATCTGTACCGCGCCGCCCTGCAGATCGTTATAGGCGCTGATCTCGTGACTGCTGTTGACCCAGCTCTTCTCCCGATCCCGATATACCTGCAAGAGTTCCTCCGACAGTCCGTCCATGCAGGCGTCATAGATCCGCTTCGTCTGCTCCAGATAATGACGCAGCTCCTCCGCGTTAAGTTCACCCGCGTCCTTGATCCAAAGCGGTGCGGAGACGGGCATCAGGGCATTCAAGATTGCTTCTTCACTATAAGTTTCCAGAATCCCTTCCCCCGGATGAGCGCTTCTGAGCTTTTCAATCATATCCGCCAGCGAGGAAAGGTCTGACACATTTGTCATATTTTCTTTGTCTGTCATATACATGGATACCGTCACCGCCGCCGGCATCATATAGATTTTTTCGTCCGTCGTAAAGCTCTCCTTAATATTGGAAAGCAGTTTCTCCTCCTTCTCTAATTCCGCCAGATAGGGCGTCAGGTCGGCAAGCACGCCCTTATCCACATAAGAATTTACGGGAAGCCCGTCAAGGAGCAGGAAATCCGGCCCCTTGCCCGCCATGATCTCCGTGTTCAGCTTCTTCACCGCGTCCTCTCTGGTGACGCCGCCTTCCTCGTCCATGCCCACCCTGTATTCCACGTAGACGTCGGGATGTTTGCTCTGATAGCGGATGATCGCCTGCCGCAGGATATCGTTCTCCGTCAGACTGTAGGCCGCAAGCGTCTGCGTCGGTACGGTAGTGATATTCGGATCATAAGTAAACGTTGACAATTTGCTCTCGGAAAAGGCCGCCATAAATCCTTCTTTTGCCGTGCGGATCATCTTTGCCACATGCTTCATCGGATCGCTCAAGCTGCACAGACCGCCGTTGATCACCTGCTCCATCACGGTGCCGCCGATCACATGCCGGTATACCCCCTTACTGCAGACCAGATAGATGCCCTCCTCCTCTGCCGGAAAAATACTGTAGGTAGATTCCGTTACCTGCTCATTGACCGCACAATTTTCCTGCACAAAATCCGTGATAACATGGTCCTCGATTTCCTCCGCCGTATCCAGACGATAGAGAGCAACGCCATTCTGCTCATTTTTGACCGCCAGAAAGTTTTCCCAGACACAGAACGTCTCCGGCATGATATCCACCGTCATAAACAGCCGCGCCGTCCCTGCCTCCCTGTCGATCTCATAGATCTTCTGCGCCGTCGATGCCGCAAACAGCCTGCTGCCATCCTCGGAAAAGCACAGGCAGCTGACCATCTCATCCTCATCGACAGACAGCTTGATCTGCTTCGTCTCCCCCTGTGGGGAGATCAGACGGATGCTGATTCCCTGCTCCGCAGATTCTTCACCGCCTTCCTCCGCATCCCCGCTCATACCGGCATAGCTTTGATAGAGTACCGCCACGCTGCCGTCGGGAGCCGCCTTCATGTCGGATATATAATTTTGCCACGCGAAGTCCGCCCACGCAGGCAGCGCATCCGGTTTCCAAGTCTTACCGCCGTCCTCCGAAGTCCAGCGCCCTTCCGCGCCGTTTTCCAAGAGGACCAGCTTACCGTCAGAAAGTTCCCGCAGATCCATAAGCTCCCCGGTGTCCACATCCGTCATCGTCTCCACATAGCGCCCCATAGCCGCATTTTCGCCTGACGCATCCCCGGTGTCGTCCTTTCCGCCTCCGGAGCCGCCGCATCCCATCAAGGACACAGCCATCACCCCCGCCAGCCAAACCGCTGCCGCCCGCGTCCAGACTTTTCCCCGTTTCCACCTACTGTTCTGCATTTCCCTTTCCTCCTGCTCTTTTACTGGCGGTTGTGAACCATTACCAGCCTTTGCCAATTCTGCAAGCCATCTCCTTCTCCTGCTCATCCTTTGGCGGCTGCGAACCTTCTCACAACGCATATTATCTGTACGAATTGAATGATCATAAGCAGACCCTAGCGAGCCGTCGGTACTTAGATGCCGTACTTTGGCATCTTATGTACCGCTACGGCTCGGTTGGAGCGAAAGCGCGTCTGCGTTGATCATTCTATTCGTATAGATTCGTCAACGTTGAAAAAGGTTCACAGCTACTACAAATTTACTCCGCCATATAGATCTCCACCTTCGACATGATCCTGCGCACAGCCTCCTCCTCGGGAACCGTTCCCGCCAAATACTGTCCGCCGATCTCGATGACCGCGCTCTCCACCACTGGGTCCTTCAAATAAGGCGTCTTCACGCTGCTGCAAAGCGCATAAAGCTCCTCAAACTCCTCCTTCAAGGGCATACGGATCTCCAGATACCATTCCCGACCGTCTCCTGTCGTGCCGCCCATACTGCTGCAAACCTCGCCATAATCCATATCCATATCAGCATTCTGAAAAATCTGCCACTGCGGGCTGAGTCGGTCCTTCAGGGCTTTCTCATTCACCGTAAACCCGTGATAGAGGAGATTTTGCACCTCATACCCCATCATCACGGCAAAGAAACGCTCCGCATCCTCCTGATGTTTTCCGGAAGCATTCAGTCCCACTAAGACTTCCGGCTCAAACACGCCCGTACTCATGCCATCGAAAGATATCATCTCCACATCATTAAGCCCTTCGCAGTATTTTAAAGAAAGCATCTCCTGATACCCGTAAACATCCTCTAACATCCCGATTGCCAGTTCCATATCACTTAAAAAGAAATCGTCCGACTGCTGGGCAATGCTATTGAAATGCCAATAACCGTATTCTCCCTTCGCATAATACTCTTTCTGCCGTCCGTAAGTCTCTTTGGTATAATCCGCGATTCCTTCCACAGCCGTCTGATAAAGACTGTTCATCCGGGAAAGATACTCCGTAAGCTTTTCCTCGTTGATACCTCCCGACTCCTCCACGAAGGCCGTGGCCGCCACCGGCAGAAGCCACCGCATCGTCGCTTCCTCACTAAAGAATCTTCCAATCTCCGCCTCCGGCTTCCTCTCTTTGATCTGCTCCGCCGCAGCCGCTAAAGAAGCCAAGTCCGTAACGCCCGCAAGATCCTCCTGTCTGCCTGCCACCATGGGGAGCTTAAAGGAAACAGGCATCATGTACACGCTGCCGTCTTTCGTAAAGGCGTCCACGATATTGGGAAGAAGCGCCGCCTCCCCCGTAAAGCTGTCAATCACAGGCTTGATATCTTTCAGGATACCTTTCTCCTGATAAGACTTAACGGGAAGCTCATCGAGAATGATCACATCCGGTCCCTTGCCTGCCATCAGTTCTGTATTTAATTTCTTGATCGCATCCTCTCTTGCCTTGGCATCCGTACCGCTTAAACCCACCTCATAGCGCACAAAGATATCCGGATTTTCCGACTGGAACTGCGCAATCGCCTGCCGCACCACATCCTGTTCCCGCAGAGAATACACCGACACCAGATTTTCCGGCACCGTCGGCACATCGGGATCATACTTATAAAGCACCATCTTACCGGTGAAAAACAATGCCGCAAACTCATTCTCCCCGTAGGCTGCGACCCCCAGTATACTCATGGAAGGATTGCTGAAACTGGAAAGCGCCCCGTCAATAATCTGCTCCATAGCGCTGCCGCCGATCACATGACGGTAAAGCCCGCCCTTTCCCGCGATATACAGAACCTCCTCCTCGCCCGGCGTCACATAAACTGAGTAGGTGTCACCGACATAATAATCATGTAGATAATTTTCCGTCATAAAATCAACAAGGACGCTGTCCTCCACAATCTTTTCTTCCTCTTTGTCCCAGATGGTGACACCCTCTTTGGAATTTAAAAAGAACAGGTATTTCCCCTGAAACTTGACAAGATCAGGGCTCTGCTCAAGCGACACCGCCTTGGTCAGCGTCCCGCTCTCCACATCCAGCCGATAGACCGTACCCATACCGCCCGCCGTGACGAAAAGCTCCCCTTCCGGAGAATAATAAATATTGTTGGCAAAATGATCTTCTCCCTCTATCGGCAGCGCATCGAGCGTCTGCACCGTGCCGTCCGCCTTCCCCACATGGAGCATGGGATGAAATGCGCCTGTCTTATCGTAATCTCCGTTTTCTACATAGAGCACAGCAACCGTGCCATCGGGAGCCACCGCCATATCGAAGATATAGTTTACCTCTGTGAAGGCCGCCATGCTGTCGATGCCCGGAATCGGTTTTGCCTCCCACGTCGCCCCGCCGTCCGCGGAGATAAGCATTCCCGTCTTCTCCTCCGGAATCAAGAGCCGCCCGTCCGCAAGCACCGCAAGCCCATGGGCATTGCCCAGCTGTTCCGAAAGTTCTACCGCCGTCTCCACATAACGCCCCATAGCGACAGGTCCGTCTTCCCCGTCCTCATCGTCCGTCTGAGCGCTGCCGCCCGTCTCTCCCGTACTGCCCTGCACGCCCTTATTTTCCCCTGCTGCCGCACCCGGTTCCCCTGTCGGCGTTTCCGCGCCGCCCTTGCCGCACCCACCAAGCATTCCCGCCAACATTGCAATCATCAGGCAGACCGCGAGCAGCTTTTTACAGCTTTTGCCCGCTCTATGTATTTTTCTGTCTTTATATGAAGTCATATCCTTACACTGTCCTTTCTCTTTTTCATATTTCAAAATGTGAATAGCGAAACGCAACGCAACCTATCCTGATTGTGCAAATAACATAATCATAAGCAGACCCTTGGAGAACGCCAGCACTTAGCGAGGTAATGAGTTGCTTTGCAACTCACGAGCTTAGTACTGTTGCGTTCGACGGAGCGAGAGCGCGTCTGCGTTGATTATGTTATTCGCACAATCTCAGCACCCTCCATTGCGTTTCGCCCCTATCACCCTTTCGCATTCCCTACTCTGCCATATAAATCTCCACCTTCGTGACCACCGCATTAACCGCCTCCTCCAGCGTCTTATGCCCCGCCAGATACTGCCCGCCGGCCTCTACCACCGCGCTCTCCACCACTGAATCGGCCACATAAGGCGTCTTCACCTGACAGCAAAGGTCGTAAAGCGTCTGAAATTCCTCCTTCGTCGGCATATAAATATCCATCGTAAACTCCCTGCCGTCCCCGTAACTACCTCCCACGGAATTTGCCGGTTCTCCATAGTCCACATCATAGCCCGCATCTAAAACACCCCACTGCGGACTCATCTGGTTTTTTAATGCCGCCTGATTCACCATAAACCCTTCATAGAGAAGGCTCTGCACCTCAGTTCCCATGATGATGTCAAAAAATTTCTCCGCCTGCTCCTGATTTGTCGATGCCGCGGAAATCCCCACCAGCGCCGACGGTTCAAACGCACCCGCGCACATCCCGTCAAAGGATTTCATCGCCACATCCTCGAAGCCTTCCTTGTACTTCAGGGACAGCCCGCTCCGATACCCGCTGATATTTTTTAACATTCCCATATTAAGTTCCATATCCTGCAGCAGAAAATCATCATAGTCCTGCCCAACGCTGTTAAAGTTGTCATACCAATAGCCGCCCGCCTGATAATTTTCCTTCTGCCATCCCAGCGACTCTTTTGCAAAATCGGAAATGCCCTCCAAAGACGCCTGATACATCCGCTCCGTCAAAGACAGGTACTCTGAAAGTGCCTCTTTATTGATATTTCCCGACTCCTCCATAAAAGCCGGAGCCGCCACCGGCAAAAGCCACCTCACCGCCGCTTCCTCAGAAAAGAATCTGCCAACCTTTGCGCCGGGCTTTTCCGCTTTCACCTGATCCACTGTATCTGCCAGAGACGCGTAATCCGTAATGCCCTCGATCACGTCTTTTCTGCCAATCACCATCGGTACCGAAAACGTAACAGGCATCATGTACACACTGCCCCCGTGATTGAAGGCCTCCACGATATTCGGCAAAAGCGCCGCGTCCCCCGTCAGGCTGTCGATGTGGGGCTTTAAATCCTTCAAGATGCCCTTCTCCTCATAAGATTTCGATGGAAGCCCGTCAAGAATGATGACGTCAGGCCCCTTGCCCGCCATCAACTCGGTATTTAATTTCTTGACCGCGTCCTCCCTCGCCTTGGCATCCGTGCCGTTTATCCCCACCTCGTAGCGCACGAAGACATCCGGATTTTCCGTCTGGAACTGGGCGATCGCCTGCCGCACCGTATCCTGCTCCTGCAATGAATATACGGTGATCATATTCTCCGGCACCGTAGGCATATCGGGATCATACCTGTAAAGCGCCACCTTGCCGGGAAACACTACCGCGAACGCATTCTCCCCGCAGGCGGTAAATGTCTGGATACTCATGGAAGGATTGCTGAAACTGGTCAGCGCCCCATCGATCACTAGCTCCATAGCGCTGCCGCCGATCACGTGGCGATAGAGCCCGCCTTTGCACGCTATGTAGATTGCGCCGTCTTCTCCCGGCGCCATATACGCCGTATAGCCCCCGCCGGTAAAATACTGTCCCGAACAGTTTTCTTCCATAAAGTCGGCAAGGACGCTGTCCTCCACCCATTTTTCCGCCTTGCGGTCATAGATGAGGACCCCTTCTCCTGAGGTAAGGAAGTAAATATGATCGCCCGCAATCCTCACCAGATCCGGCCGCCACTCCATCGTCAGCACCTTCTTAAGCGTTCCGCTCTCCACATCGATCTGATAGAGCGCACCCGAACCGATCACAGTAGCGAAAAGCTCTCCGGCCGGAGAATAATAAACATTATAGACATAGCTGTCATCCGCCGATACAGGCAGGTTATCGAGCGTCTGCACCGTACCGTCCGCCTTCGCCACGTGGAGCGCAGGGTCAAAAGTGCCGATTTCTTCAAACTGCCCGTTGTTTGAATAAACCACAGCCACCGTACCGTCCGGGGCCGCCGCCATGCTGTGAATATAATTCTCCTGTGAGAATTTCTTCATGTCGTCGATGCCGGGGATCGGCTCTACTTCCCAAGTCTCCCCGCCGTCCGCTGAAATAAGCTGCCCTGCCATGCCGTCTAAGATCACCAGCCGTCCGTCCGCTAATTCCGCTATACCAAGAGGGTAGGATGCCTTTTCCGAAAGGTCCACCGCCATCTCCACATAACGCCCCATCGCGACAGGCTCAGAACCGGAATCCCCGTCGCCCGCCTGCTTGCCGCCCGTCTGCCCGCTTCCATTCTGCCCTTCCGTACCGTTTCCCGCAGCCGCGCCTTGCCCGCCTGTCTGAGATGCCTCGCCGCCGTTTCCGCAGCCGCCGAGGACTCCCGCTAACATCGTCAGTACCAGACAGACCGCCAGAAGTTTTTTACCGTTTCTGCTCTTTCTGTTTCTATTTATTATCATATTTCCGCATTATCCTTTCATAATATTTAATTTGTGAACCGCGAAACGCTTCTCAACGCTATATTAATTGCGCGAATAGCATAATCATAAGCAGACCCTAGCGAACCGTCGGTACTTAGATGCCGTACTTTGGCATCTTATGTACCGCTACGGTTCGGTTGGAGCGAAAGCGCGTCTGCGTTGATTATGCTGTTTGTGCAATCTCAACACCCCATATGCGTTTCGCTCAACACCTATTCACACAATCTCCATCAACACAACACTGTCCGCCAGAAAACTCCCGTCATCCTGCCAGCTTCCCGTAATAGTCACCGCCAGTCCTTCCTTCACATCCACGAAACTCCCGTCCCTCGTTGTAACATCCTCCGGATTCATGCCGCCGTTCTTTACCGTCTTATATTGGTATTCGCAATCTTTTGTCGTATGTATTATGAGCAGATCGCTTTCATCCTCATATCCCGGCGCAGGACCGGCAATCCCATAACTGCAGCCATCTTCTTCCCATGTCTCATTCTTGCAGATGACGAAGCTGTCCGCCTCTACGCTCCGCACATCACCTTCAAGCTGTGTGCTTCCTGCAGACTGCGCATTCTGCTCGCTATTGCCCTGTAAACTATCCTGTTCCGCTTTCTTTACAGCGTCGTTTTTCGCATCATCTTCCGCGCCGCCGTCCGCTTGATCCGCCGTGTCGCTCTGCGCGTTTTCATTTGCATCGGGTTTCGCTTCTTTACCCGCCGCGTCGCCGTTATCTGCATCCGAGTCCCCTGCTGTTTCGCTTTGCAGTTCCTCCATATTCCCTGCAGACAGATCCACCGTAACCGGTTCTTCCACCTTTCCGCATCCTGCCACCGTCATTGCCAGCATTAGAACATATGCCGCAACCGTTATTCCTCTGCCTGCTTTTCTTCTGTTTGCACTCCGCAGCCCTTCTTTCTTATGCCGCAAATGATTCTTTAGTAAAAAAGCCATTCTATTGCCCTCCTTATCATATCAGGTCAATCTCTAAATAATCTCTAAAAACCTTTAAGAATTTGTGAAGCCCCCTTCATAAAATATTAAGCACTTTTTTCTGTATTTTCTGTGATAAAGGAACATCTGAAATGAAATCTACTCATAATCTTCTATAATCACCTTCGCCGCCACAAAGGTATCGCCGTCATAATTCCCTTCCAGCTCCACGCCCATGCCCTCTTTCAGGTCGGAGAACGCTGCCTCCTGCATATCGATCCCTGCGCCGCCGCCCTGAATGATCCAGTGTTCCACTTTCGTATCCGCCGTAAATTTCACCTCGATCTTTTCCGCGTCCTCCACTTCCAGCAAGGTAACGCTCCCATCTTCTACCAGAGAGGTATGCGCAAACGTCATACCGTCGTCGCCAAGACTCTGAATCTTGCCGCCAAGATGCTCCGCCCCTTCCGTAAAATTAATGGTCTGGCCGCCTGATTCCTCTGCGCCTGCTTCCCCCGCTCCGATTTCTGTCGGTTCTGATTCCCCCGCAGCGTCACCGTCATCCTGCTCATTCTCCGAATCGCCTTCCTTCGTGTCAGCTTCCGCCAAAACATCCATCTGCGGCGGCTCATTCTCCTTCGCCGCACAGCCCGTGATCCCCAAAAGCATCGCCAGCCCTAATGCGATCGCGACGCTCTGATTGCTGCCCCTGTCTTTCTTTTTTTCCATGTTTTCCGTTTTGTCCATTTTGCTCATTCTCTTTTGTCCTCCGTTCCGGAGCGTATTGATACATCCGTTTCAAAACTCTCCTATTATGATATGGTTTTTTGCCCACGCGCGCATTTTCCAGTGCTTTTGTTTGCCGACATTTTGCATCGTATCACAGTTTTCTCTAAACTGCCTCTAAAGATTCTTAAGGTTTTCTTGCGCCACTATTATTGAAAATAAAAAAGAGTCCGCAAAATGTGATCGTCTCACACCTTGCAGACCCTTTTTCATTTTCACTTTATTACCGCTGCATCATTTCATCTTTGCAAACCGCATCACACCCTGAAAGAAGCCACTGTCTCCTTCAGCTGCTCGCTTAAGCCCGACAGCTCTTCCATCTGGGAAAGCACCGCCTGAGAACTTTCATTGGAAGTCACGGCGGACGCTTCCATCTGATCCATGAACGCCGCAATTTCTCCCACCAGTTCGGTGATCGAAGCAAGGGAATCGCTGATGCCCTCCATACTTGCGGCCATCTCCTGAGAAGAAGCCCCAAGCTCACAGGATATCCCGCTGTAAAAAGCAGCATCCTTCTCATACATACCGGCCAGCTCCGTCATGCCCTGATAATCCTTCATCACCTTTTCATTCATAAACACCAGTAGTTTCTCCGCGCTTTCCGAAAGAAAGGCCACGCTTTGTACCACATCTTCCGTCACTTTGCGAATCTGGTCTACCGCATTCTTAGAATGATCGGCAAGCTCCCTGATCTCGTTCGCCACCACGGCAAAGCCCCGTCCGGCTTCTCCTGCCCGTGCCGCTTCAATGGAGGCATTCAGCGCCAAAAGATTCGTCTGCGAGCTGATGGAAAGAATCTCTTCCGTCAAAGTATCGATCTCCTTCACCTTCTGACTCCCTTTTATCGCTTCCCCAAGCTCTTCCATGGTCGAACCGCAAAGCGTCACAGCCTCATCCGCCGATTTCTTTGATTCCCCATGCTGTCTGCCGGCGCGCTCCATGATGTCACCGGACTGGCCTGCCGCCTCCTCCGCTTTCTTCGCCACATTCCCGATCGCTCTTCCTAATTCTTCCCCAGTGTACTGAATCCGCTCCGCTAATGCCTTCGCCTCGGCAGTCTGCTTCATCACCCGCCCTGCCGTTTCGGTCATGAATGAAATATCACCGTTTAGAACATTCATCTTAGCGGAAGTACCTTCCGCGATATCATTAATGCTCTCCGCCTCTTCCTTGGTACTTAAGATGATGTTACGTATCTGCTGTCTGACCTCGATCGTCGCCTTCTTAATCTGTTCCGTCTCATCCTTATACTGTGTGGGGATCCCCTCTTCCGGCGCCGGATTCTCCGAAAAATCACCGGAAGCAAACTGCTTGAGCATCTTGACCGGCGCAAGCGTCCTGCCGATCAGCCCCGCCATAAATACTGCCACCAGCGCAATGATCACAAGCGCCGTCACCACAGCCACAAGGATCATCGTCACTAACGACCCCCATACATGGGAAGTCGGACAGACCACGCCAAGCTTCCAGTTGCTGCCCGTAATCTGAGACGCCGCAAAATAGCAGGCCGTACCGTCGTAATCTGCCGTTCTGACAATGGTACGCTCATTGCCCTCAATCAGGCTCTTTAAGGCCGGCATGATCGTAAGCACTGCCACCGCCGTCTTCTCAGTCGGCTCGTATTCTTTATTCTTATGGGCAACATACTGCCCGCTGCTGTCTGAGAGGAAACCGTATACCCCTTCCGCATAATTGATGCTGCCTGTCAGATCGGTCACCGTGCCGAGCGACACATCCAGACCGATCACCGCTGCCAGCGTTCCGTCTATGTATACCGGCGAAGCGACAGTCGTACACATCTGCCCCGTCAGCACATCCCAGTAAGGATCTGTCACGATCGTCTCTTTCGCCGCGCCGGCCTGCTGATACCAGCCGCGCTGTACGGGATCATACCCTTCCGGTATTCCCGCCTCCCTGTTGGACTGGATAAACGCGCTGTCCTTCGTACCGCAGTAGAGGTTTAAAAGTTCATCCCGCCCTTTCGCATGCACATCCACCACTGACTGCAAAAACTCCGTATCCAAGGTACCCATTGCCTCGATGCTGTCCGCCGTTCCTTTCGCCAGCATTTTTTCATTTTCGATCCAAGTGTTGATCTCCTCCGCATACCGGTCGGCGTAAAGCTGCAAAATGTCCTTCTGCTCTGTCATCATACGGTTCCCCGCAATCATCACGATTCCCAACGTGGTGAGCAGGATACTTGCCGCAACAATACAGATTACACTGATGGTCAATCTCCCCTTCATCGTCTTTGTCATTTTCTTATGCCCCTCTCTTTAGTCAATATTCTCTCAATTCCAAAAATGATTTTACAGCAAAATTGCCATTCAATACTCCTTTTGGTATAATTTGTATCATTTTAGGCACAATTGGTTCTGTGTGATTTACATAACTTTATCTCCATCACTTCAAATACTTGCTCAGCACATCCATCAGCAGTTCGATATCGATCGGCTTCGCCACATGATCGTTCATACCGCTCTTTAAGGCCGCTTCCTTATCCTCCTCCAGCGCATTTGCCGTCATGGCAATAATGGGCAGGGTCTTAACATCCTTTCTGGGCAGGGACCTGATCGTTCTGGTCGCTTCATACCCATTCATAATCGGCATCTGCACATCCATCAGCACAACGTCGTAATAACCTTCCTCCGACTTTGTGATCATATCCACAGCGTCCGTTCCGTCCGGAGCGGATTCCACAAGGAAACCGCTCTCTGTCAGGATCACTTCCGCAATCTCACGGTTCATCTCGATATCTTCCACAAGCAGGACCCGCTTGCCGCCGAAATCCTGAGCCTGCCAGAGCGGACCTTCTTCCTCCTCCTTCGCCACCAGACTATTAGCCGAAAGCAGCGCGGATTTTAAATCCGACATAAAGAGCGGCTTTGCACAGAACGCGGTGATACCCGCCGCCTTTGCTTCCTCCTCGATATCCGACCAGTCATAGGCCGTGAGGATAATGATCGGCGATTCATCCCCGACAGACTGCCGAATCTTTCTCGCTGTCTCGATACCGCTCGTCTCCGGCATCTGCCAGTCAATGATATACGTATGATAGGAGTCTCCCTCATTGCGCGCGCTCTTAGCGCGGTATACGGCCTCCTTGCCGGATGTCGTCCACTCGGAACGCATACCGATGGTCTTTAACATCTTGCTCACGCTGTCGCAGACATTGAAATCATCGTCCACCACCAGCGCACGCAGGCCTTCCAGATCCTTGAGCTGTTCCGCGTTTTTCTCCACATCCTGCAGCTTTAAGCTTAGGTTTACGGTAAAGGTGCTGCCCTTACCCGCCTCGCTCTTCACGGTGACCGTACCGTTCATCATCTCCACGATATTTTTGGTGATCGCCATACCCAGACCCGTACCCTGAATACCGCTTCTGGTAGTCGTCGATTCTCTCTCAAACGGTTCAAATATGTGCTGTACAAATTCCTCCGACATACCGATGCCGTTGTCCTTGATGATAAACTCATAATCCCCGTATCCATGCTTGAAGGTCGTATGCTGCATGATCCGGAAGGTGATCACGCCGCCCGCCGGCGTATACTTCACCGCATTGCTCATGAGATTGATAAAGATCTGATTGAGCTTGAGCGGATCGGTGATGACATCCTCATTGGTGACCTCAAAGGTATCGATGAACAGCTCCAGCTGCTTTGCCTTCACCTGCGGCTGGATAATATTGACCAGATTGTGCATCAGCTCGGAAATATTACACTCCTGCTCGTGAATCTGCATCTTACCGCTCTCGATCCGGCTCATGTCAAGGATATCGTTGATCAGGCTGAGCAGGTGATTGCTGGAAGCAAGGACTTTCTGCAGGCACTCCTTCACCTGATCCCTGTTATCGATACGGCTCGCCGCAATGGTGGCAAAGCCGATAATGGCATTCATCGGGGTACGGATGTCATGGCTCATATTGGAAAGGAAAGTCGTCTTCGCCTCATTCGCCTGCCTTGCGTGCATCAGCGCATCCTGCAGCGCCTCCGTCTGCTCCTTCTGCTTGATCACCTGCTCCGTGATATCCCGGGATACCACCAGAGCGATCACATCGCCCGTGATATCGTCCTGCGTCATGATAAAGGTCTGACGCATACACATCTGCGGGCCGCTTCCCTCTGTTATGCCCCAATAATCCACATCGACTTCCACTTCTCCCTTTTCAAAGCAGTGCAGCAGATAATCAACGTTCACTACGCGGCTGTAATCTTCCATAGATTCCGGAAGAACATAAGGCTTCCATTTCTCAAAGCATTCCGAAGCCTTACAGGGCGCCTGCAGCCCCGCTTTCTCTAACAGGGATATCTGTTCCCCGTCCGCATTTTCCCGCGTGATATCCTGCTCGATCAGATCCTGCGTGAGGTTAAATTCAAAGGATGAGAACGCATTGGAGGTAATGGCTATGCGATACTGCATCTCCTTGCGGTTCATCATCGCCAGCTCTTCTTTCCGTCTCTGTTCGCGCAGCTTCATTTCGGTAATGTCCTGCCGCAGATACAGCATTTTAACAGCCTGTCCGTCCTTGCGCTCGATGCAGACTACAGTCATCTGCTCCCACGCTTCCTGACCGTCCCGCATCACATGGCATTCATAAGTAAAGGTATCCTGATCAGCCAGATTTTCCTTGATGGAATCAGGTGCAAGCGTCTTTTTGAAATCCTCCTGCGCCTCCTCGCCGATGATCTCCCGGCTGTGCATTTCTACGATCTCTTCATAGGTACCTTCCTGCATCGCCTGATTTTCCGAAAGCTTCACCCCTGCAGTATAGGAATAGATCCCCGTTTCCAGATCCACCGTCAGATATCTGGAAGCAAAGAGCGTGTTCAGTCCCTTCAAAACATAACTGATCTGGCGGTTCTCCACCTCCAGTGCCTTACGCCGTTTCATGGAACTCAAAACCTGTATGATAAAGTAAACAGCAAACAGAGCGATCAGTGCAATCTCCAAACCGACTCCCGTCGCGTTTGCCCTTCTCGTCATGCCTTTTGTCACTTCGGGCGGAAATGCCTGCACCAGCGCATACTCACTGTCTCGAAGACGCGTCACACAGAGATTATCCACCCTGTCGCTTTCATCGCAGATAAAGGCTGCCTCGCCACCGTTTTGAAGGACAGATTCTACCCCCTGCGTCGTTTCCTGACTGAGCTTCCAATCCGTCTTTAGTATATCCGTAAGGCTTCTCTCTCCATAATCCTGATCATCGGAACTTGCGATTACCCTGCCGTTCGGCATGCAAAGCCATGTTGTAGTCGGCGCACCGAAATAGGTACTGCGTAGAATCGCTTTCAGATTTTGCTCCGCTACATAAGATCCTCTGATCACACCGACGATCTCTCCGTGAATTTCTACCGGTGCGTAAAACATGATCCTCTTCTCTTCTTCCGCGAGACGCTCGTCAAATACTGCCACGATCCCGCTCTCTCCCGCCATACCCCGCTTATAATATTCACGGTCGGAAGAATCAACCGTCCTGCCGTCGGAAAGATGCGTCATGCCCGCAGCATCGGTAAAGCGGACCGTATCAAAACCGGAGACTGCTTCTATCTTTCGCAGCGTTTCTGACGTAATACCATCTTCGTCCAGATAGGTGTCAAAGAAATAAGCATAGGTGGTGATCATACCCAGACCGTTTTCGAAGCGATCGGCAATCTGTTCCGCCGTCTGGCGCATGGCATCCTCCGCGTAATTCTTGTTCTGTTCCGCGATCCTAACCCGATTCTGCGCCGTATAGATATTGAACATCAAAAAGACAACCAGCAAAAGCGGCATATAAAAGATGATATTTTGCAGTACTTTCTTTTTACGCATGGTTCGTATCCTCTACTATTTTATTGATCAACGTCTGTAATACTTCAATGTCGACCGGCTTTGTAAAATGCTCGTTCATTCCCGAAGCTAACGACCTTGCCCTGTCCTCTTCCATTGCGTCGGAAGAAAGGGCGATGATCGGTATTTCCGAAACGGCCTCGTTCTCCAGCCTGCGGATCGCCGCCGTCGTCTCATAGCCATCCATTCCCGGCATCTGGATATCCATCAGCACCAGCGCAAATCTGCCGGGTCCGGCCTCCTTCAAAAGCTCATAGGCACTCACCCCGTCGCAGGCCGTCTCCACCCGATAGCCGAGATTTTTTAGAAGTTCCGTTTCCATATCCCTGTCTAAGCCGTTGTCCTCCACCAGCAGGATACAGCCCTTATCGCCCGCGTTTTTCGACGGATCAAAGTGTGTGTCCTCCTGTTCCATATAGGAACCGCTCGTGGGATATTTGATCGGAAGGCTCACCGTAAACGTACTGCCCTCTCCGACCCGGCTCTCCACATCGACGCTGCCGCCCATGGTCTGCGCATAGCTTCTCACCACCGCGAGTCCTGCTCCCGGCATCCCGTTATAGACAGCGTTCTTCTCCTGTCTGGCAGGCTGAAAAATTGCTTCCAGCCGGTCTTTCTCTATGCCACAGCCGGTATCCGAAATGATGAAGCGGTACAGTCCGCGTCCCTTGCGGTCGCTTTTGCCTTCCTTGACCGTCAGGCTCACCCGCCCTCCGGAAGGGGTATATTTGATCGCATTGTCCAATAACTGATTCAAAATCTCCCGCAGCCGGATATAATCCACCTCTACCGAGTAATGGAACATCTCCGTTTTGTCCAACCGGAAGTCGATGTTCTTTGCCTTGATCGGGCGCTCCGCGGCTTTCTCGACCTCACGCAGCAGCTCTCCCAGATGGTATTCCCGCTCTGTCAGCTCCGCTCTGGAAGGTTCGTTTAAGTTATCCTTCAAAAATTCATTGAAGACCGCTAAAAGCTCCTCTCCTGAATAATTGATCTTCTCAATACACTCGCCGACCTTTCCCGGATCGCCCACGCAGCCCTTTAAAAGCTCCGCATACCCTATGATCGCATTGAGCGGCGTCCTGATGTCATGAGACATATTGGCAAAAAAAGTGTTTCTCGTAAGCCGCTCCGTCTCCGCCTGCCTGAGCGCAGATTTTAAGAGCGACTGCCGCTCTACCTGTTCCGTGATATCTCTCGACACGGAGAGCGCGATCACATCGCCCGTATGCTCGTTCTTCTCCAGAAAGAAGGTATAATGGCTTAAGCGTTTCCTGCCGTACATATCAAGAACCCAGCTATCGTAGGCCTGTTCCCGCTCGCCTTCCTCATAGCAGCGGATCAGCCGCTCGATATCGAAAAACCGATGATATTCGTCCAGTTCGCCGGTTTCCATAAAATCCGCCCAAAAGGCCACAAAATCCGAATATTTCTCAAAAGGTTTGATCCCCATAAAAGTGAAGAGGTTCTGCACCTTCCCTTCCTGATCCAACAGGGATGCCGAAATGAACTCGTCTCTGGTCAGATTGACCTCCACAAAAGAGACCGCCTCGTGAAGGAGCGCTCTCTTATAATAATCTTCCCTAAGCTGCGCGCCGTAAAGCGCCTCGTTCACACGCTCAAGCTCCGCCATTCTCTTCTGGATCCGCTCCGTGGCATCCTCGATAAAGACATAGAAGAGATCGCCGTAAGTCTGCGTGCGGACAAAATGCCCGTAATCCTCCACCCAGCGCACCGTGCCGTCCTTGCGGACGATCCGGTATTCCACATAGTCCAGATCATTGCCGCCGTGCGCGATCTGCGTTTTTATGCTCTCCTCCACCCTGCCTAAATCCGCCGGATGGACGATTCCCTTAAAAGTATACCCCGTCAGCTCCTTAAATTCCACCAGCGTATCGCAGCCAAAGATCCGCAGCATAGCGCCGTTGATGTGGATCAGTTCCTCGTCGCCGTCCGCGTGATAGATAAAAAAGCCGCCGGGCATCCCCTCTGAGATCTGCTCGATAATGGGAAGCGTCTGTTCATCAAATTTAATGGTAAAAGGTTTTTTATCCGTAATTTTTCTCACTGCCTTTCCCCCCAGAATTAGATTATACAATCATATGATAAAAAAGAAAAGAGTTTAGAGACTTTTTATAGAAACATATGTTAAACTACAGACTGTCAAAAAAGGTCAGCAA
>DKUU01000020.1 GCA_002490835.1 Lachnospiraceae bacterium UBA7196
CGGCTAAGCCGGTGGTTATGATTTCCGGATGACTTACGTCTCTTGTGCATAAGCAGAGACTCGAAATGCTGCGCATTTCTCGTTCGCGTTGCTCGTCATAAGGCATCTGGTTCAGGCGCTCATGCAAGCATGGCACCTGTCCCATATGCCTTCTGTCTCTGCTTATGCGCGGACATGAGGAGTGCCCGGACACCTTTCGGCACCCGGGCTATTATGAAAAAATTTATCTATGTGTGTAAAGGATACACGACATCTCGCTTGAATTTTTATAAATTTAGTATACTTCCGTAATATGAACAAATTATGAACAAACTGTAAAGTTATAGTTAATTCTTCCAAGTACGTAAAAAAATAGATTCAAAATTTGTGCAATATACACAAAGAAATAAACCGCAATCAGGGGAGCCGGGCGCAGCGCCTCTTTTCCCTGTTGTCAAAGAAAGCGGGAAATGGTAAGATAGATAAGGCGAAACGGGGAAAACCGAAGGTTTTCCGGCACAGAACAAAGAGAGGACAAACATGGATACTTTTATCGATAAACTTGCACAGAGAAAGAATGCGCAGGAGATGATTCGCGCAAATTCAGCGGCGGAAGCAGCCAAGATGGCGCAGATGCAGAATCAGATGCAAGCCTATGATGAGATCATGCAGGAGATCCGCAGGGTCAATCTCAAGACTTCCGAGAACGTGGAGAGCGTGCGCAAGGTTCTGGCGGAGTGTATGGAAAAGCTGGATGGTCTGGAGACGGAAACCAAAGACGACGGACATATGGAGCAGGAACTTGCAGGAATCAAGACGCTTTTGGAAGAACGTTTTTCGCAGTCCGAGGATTTTATGCACAAGGAAAACGTGAAAGTATACCGCAATGTGCAGGCGGCTTTCACGGAGGAACTCACAAAACAGACCGAGCAGGAGAGGACTGCCAGAGGGAAAGGTACGCCCCTGTGGCTTTCCATCGTGATCTTGATCGGTGTGCTGGCGGATATTGCGGTGACGCTGGTTCCGCTTATTTTGCACGGGATGAATGTTAAGCTGTTTTGAGGTTACAATAAAAACAGCCGCAGAAAAATGAATGAATCATATTATAATGAAAATACTGAGCAGACATTATAAAAAAATGAAAATTGCATATATTAAGGTTGCGGTGATGGCGTGCATCGCCGCTGCCTTTTTCCTGCCTAACATGCAGACGCTTGAAAGTACGGGAGATAATCTGTTTACGGTGTACTTAAACGGCGTACAGGTGGGCGTGATGGGAGATGCCGGAGAGGCGGACACGTATTTGATCGAGGCCAGAAAGCTTCTTGCGGGGGAAAGCGATGAGATGGTGCTTGCCCAGAGCGATCTGACATGGACGGGTGAAGAAGTACTCTGGGGCGAGATAGATGACAAAAATGTCATAATTTCCAATATGCTGGCCGCGCTTCGGGGCAGTGTGAAGGAAACCCTGAATCGTTCCTACACGGTAAAGATCAACGAGTACACTGTCAATCTGGCGAGTACGGAGGAAGTGCTGGCGCTTTTGCAGGCTTCCCTGAAAAAGTACGATGATGAAAGGCAATACTATGCGGATCTGGTACTGGATTCCAAGAGAGAGCTGAACGTGCTGACGGCGCAGATTTATTCCACAAGGGAGCAGCAGGAACAGGAAGAACAAACTGAGGAGGTCATGTCCAGCGCCGGGATCAATGCAGCTTTGGATGACATTTTTTCGGATATTGAACCGGCATCCGAGAAAGACTTTTCCGACTATGAACTGGGACTTCTGGAACTTGACTTTGGCGATACGGTGGAGGTGGTGGAGTCCTATCTGCAGGACTATGAGCTGACGCCGCTTGATAAAGCGATTGAAGAAGTGACCAAGGATCAGGAAAAGGAACAGATCTACGAGGTGGTCGCGGGGGATACGCTCTCCCAGATCGCGGAGAATAACGAGATTCCTTTGGACAGACTGATTGCGATGAACGACACCATCGAAGACGAAAATTCCCTGATCCGCGTGGGGGACGAACTGATCGTGACGGTGCCGGAACCCGAACTTTCTGTGGAACGCACGGAGCAGATGTATTATGAAGAAGATTACGAAGCGGAAATCATCTATGTAGATAACGACGACTGGTACACGAACCAGACGCAGACGCTGCAGGAGCCTTCCGCAGGCCACCGCAAGGTAGTGGCGGATGTGTCCTACCGCAATAAGGAGGAAATCTCCAGAGAAATTTTGAAAGAGGAGATCACCTATGCGGCTGTGCCTAAGATCGTGGAGCGCGGCACAAAGATTCCGCCCACTTATCTGAAACCGATTTCGGGAGGCAGACTTTCTTCCAGATTCGGCAGACGTAAGGCGCCCACCAGAGGCGCGAGCACCTACCATAAGGGTGTGGACTGGGCAACGCCCGTTGGCACGGCAGTCATGGCTTCCTGCACGGGAACGGTCAGCAGGGCCGGATGGGGAAAAGGCTACGGCTATGTGGTCTATATCAACCATGCGGACGGCAGGCAGACCCGCTACGGACATTTGAGCAAGATTCTGGTAAAACAGGGACAGACGGTGACGCAGGGGCAGAAGATCGCCCTAAGCGGCAATACCGGCGTGAGCACGGGACCGCATATCCACTTTGAAATATTGATAGGCGGGACGCAGGTCGATCCCTTTAAATACCTGAATTAACAGTTCATCAATGCGTTGTGAAGGAGCGCGTGCTAAACGGCAGGCTTTACAAATATGTAAAATCTGGTATACTGTACTTTAATGTTTGATTTATTTCGCTTGATTTATATTGCTTAAGATGAGAAATTTGTTAGAGATTCGATTGTGAAAGGCAAGTAAACATACATGGAACAATATGCGATTAAGGGTGGAAATCCGTTAGTCGGCGAAGTGGAGATCGGCGGCGCGAAAAATGCCGCGCTGGCTATCCTTGCGGCGGCTATTATGACGGATGAGACCGTATTGATAGAAAATGTGCCTGATGTCAGGGATACCAATGTCATGATGCAGGCGATGGAAAGTATCGGCGTAGCGATCAACCGGGTGGACAGGCATACAGTGAAAATAAACGCTTCACAGGTTCACGATCTGGTGATCGAAGATGATTATATCAAAAAGATCAGGGCTTCCTATTATCTTTTGGGGGCGCTTCTTGGAAAATACAATAAAGCGGAGGTGGCCCTTCCCGGCGGGTGCAATATAGGACTTAGGCCCATCGACCAGCATATCAAAGGGTTTCGGGCGCTTGGTGCGAACGTCAGGATTGAGCACGGCCTGATCATTACTGAGGCGAACAAGCTCAAAGGCAGTCATCTCTATATGGATGTGGTGACTGTGGGCGCGACCATGAACGTGATGATGGCGGCAGTGATGGCGGAAGGCACTACCGTGATCGAGAATGCGGCCAAGGAGCCTCACGTGGTCGATCTGGCCAGCTTTTTGAACAGTATGGGCGCTAATATCAAAGGCGCGGGCACTGATGTGATCCGTATCAAGGGCGTACAGAAGCTGCACGGGACCGAGTACGGCATTATTCCCGATCAGATCGAGGCAGGCACTTTTATGTTTGCGGCGGCGGTCACCAAGGGCGATGTGACGGTAAAAAATGTGATCCCCAAGCACTTGGAGTCCATCAGCGCAAAACTTTCAGAGATCGGCTGTGAGATCGAGGAATCTGACGACGCGGTGCGCGTGGTGGCGGCGAAGCCCCTTGGACATACGCATGTCAAGACGCTTCCTTATCCCGGTTTTCCCACGGATATGCAGCCCCAGATCACGGTGGCGCTGGGTCTGTCTGCCGGCACCAGCATTGTGACGGAAAGTATTTTTGAAAATCGCTTTAAATATGTGGACGAGCTTACCTGTATGGGGGCCAATATCAAGGTCGAAGGCAATACGGCCATCATCGACGGTGTTTCCAAATACACCGGTGCCAGCATTACCGCGCCGGATCTGCGCGCGGGGGCGGCTCTTGTGATCGCGGCGCTGGCGGCGGAGGGAGTCAGCACGGTAGACGAGATTAAATATATTGAGCGCGGTTATGAGGATTTTCATCTCAAGCTGCAGGGTCTGGGAGCGCAGATCGATCTGGTGACCACGGAGCGCGAGCTGCAGAAATTTAAGCTGAAAGTGGGCTGACGATCGGGTATTGACACGGACTGCAGATAGGTGTATGTTTAGTTTATAGATAATTTCATATAGGCATGGTTTTCTCTTATTCAGAGTGGTGGAGATACATAGGATCGATGAAGCCACGGCAACCCCTGACAAGGAAGGTGCCAACCTGAGCGAGGCCGTTTGAGACGGCGATGATCGAACAATAAGAGGATTTGAAGCTTTGTAGGTCGAGTCCCCTTATTTCGAGAGAAGTAAGAGGGCTTTATTATATTTAAAAATTTTAATAGGAACAAAGGAGAGGAAAACATGGAGAAACGATTATTTACATCAGAGTCTGTAACAGAAGGACATCCCGACAAAGTCTGCGACGCGATTTCCGACGCGATCTTAGACGCCTGCATGGAGAAAGATCCCATGAGCCGCGTGGCCTGCGAGACGGCGGTTTGTACCGGTTTTGTGCTGGTGACGGGAGAGATCACTACCAATGCGTACGTAGATATGCAGAAGATTGTGCGTGATACCGTTAAGGAGATCGGCTATACGAAGTCCGAGTACGGCTTTGACGGCAATACCTGTGCGGTGCTGGTAGCGATCGACGAGCAGTCTGCGGATATTGCGATGGGCGTGGACAAGGCGCTGGAAGCAAAGAAGGGCGAGCAGACGGACGATCTTGACACGGGTGCGGGCGATCAGGGTATGATGTTCGGCTACGCGACCAACGAGACGGAAGAGTACATGCCCTATCCCATCGATCTGGCGCACAAGCTGGCGTTGCAGCTTACCAAGGTCCGCAAGGACGGCACTCTCAAATACTTAAGGCCCGACGGCAAGAGTCAGGTTTCCGTGGAGTACGACGAGGCGGGCAAACCCGTTCGTCTGGAGGCGGTCGTCCTCTCCACGCAGCACGACGAAGACGTGACGCAGGAGCAGATCCATGAGGATATCAGGAAGTACGTGTTTGATCCCGTACTGCCGAAAGAGCTGATCGACGATAAGACCAAGTTCTTCATCAATCCTACGGGACGTTTCGTGATCGGCGGCCCGCACGGCGACGCGGGTCTTACCGGCCGTAAGATCATCGTGGACACCTACGGCGGTTATGCTCGTCACGGCGGTGGCGCTTTCTCCGGAAAAGACTGCACGAAGGTGGACCGTTCCGCAGCTTACGCGGCGCGCTATGTGGCGAAGAACATCGTGGCGGCGGGACTTGCAGACAAGTGCGAGATCCAGCTTTCCTACGCGATCGGCGTAGCGCAGCCCACTTCCGTGATGGTGGATACCTTTGGCACAG
The DNA here is from genome assembly GCA_002490835.1 of Lachnospiraceae bacterium UBA7196. GTDB lineage: Bacteria > Bacillota > Clostridia > Lachnospirales > Lachnospiraceae > UBA3282. The sequence goes on from DKUU01000020.1 coordinate 5,400, forward strand.
GCAAGGTTTCCGACGAGAAAATGGTGGAGATCGTGCGTGAGAACTTTGACCTGCGGCCTGCAGGCATCATCAAGATGCTCGACCTGCGCCGCCCGATCTACAAGCAGACTGCGGCATACGGACACTTTGGTCGCAACGACCTCGATCTGCCTTGGGAAAAGCTTGACAAGGCGGATGCGCTGAAGAAATACCTGTAACAGATTTTTATACGCCCCGGAAGAGAGATCTTTCGGGGCAATTTTATGTTGTAAATAGATATGTGAAACGATTGACCAAATTATGGATTTCGTGTAAAATATTTGCTATAAGAGAAAGTCTGCCTATTGGATAGACTGTGTCGTAAAATCAGGATAGGTTTCAAGTGTGAGAGCTGGAGGCGTAAGATATGCGTAGAAACTTAAAAAAAGCGGCGGCTTTTGGTCTGGCAGTGTTGATCGGGTGCATGATGCCGATGGGTACGATGCTGGCGGAGGAAAGCGGTGAGACGGCGGTGAGCGTCGTTTCTGAAAATGATTTGCCGGAAGAGGAGAACTCGTCTGACAATGAAACGGTTTCGGGTGAGGAGAATCTTTCCGGTGAGGAGAATGTTTCGGATGAAGAGAATGTTCCGGACGAAAAAGATGCCTCTGACGGTGAGGATGTCCCGGACGGTGAGAATGCCGCAGATGTTACAGATGGTGAGGCAGCGGTATCGGAAGGGGAAGATGTGCCGGAAGCTGCGGCAGTTGCCCTGCAGCAGGAGAGCGCCGTTACGGCTGTACTGACAGCGGAGCCGGAAGCGGAGACAAACGATGCACAGACGACGGATAGTGCGGCTGCGCCGGTGATCAGCATTACAAGAGGCGGAGCAGATAAAACGTTTCCTTTGGGCGGTGAACTCACGTTTGAATATACTAATAACTGGGGGACGATGTTTGACGTGTCTGTCAGTCAGAACGATCTGGAAATCACATCCTATTGCTATTTGGATAAGGTGACGGACAGGGAAGCCGCGGCGAAGACACTAGAGCAGATGGATTCTTTGGGGTGGATGAAACAGGACCCGCCTATGAACTTTCGCCCTCTGCGTGACGGCTGTTATGTCGTATATATAAAAGTAGAGGCGGGGGGACAGAACCATTACGCCCGTTCCTGTGGTCTCGTAGTAGACACCGTGAAGCCCGTCATAAAAGAAGCTGTATCAGGAACGGTATTAGCGTCAGGGCAAACCTACCCGAAGGGAACCAGATTTTTGGTTGAGGACGATAATTTAGACAGTGTTTGGGTGAACCAGCAGCCGGTAACTCCCGAAAACGGCAGCTATCTGATGGTCGCAAAGGAGAATAGTACATCCTGTGAGATCAAGGCGGTCGATAAGGCGGGGAATGAAGAGACTTACGCGATTACCATTCCGGACAGCGGTTCGCCGGGAGATGACGAAGAACAGCCAAAACCTGACAATACTGTCATTTCAGAAAGTAAAGATTACGTTCTGCAGGCGGGCGTGAAATACCATCTGGCGGCAGGGAAATGGAAAGTAAACGACGATTCGTCGGTTTATGAAGGTGATAATGATTTTTATGTAACGGCGGACGGTACTTATCATTTTTCAAAATAAACTGTGAATGGTAAGAAGGAAACCGAAAGAGGGGCGTGTCAGATGAAAGAAAAATTGTTGTCAAATAAGAAGATTATCATTTGTACCTGCGCAGCGGCGGCGGTGATCGTTGCGGCGGCAGTCGTACTGTTATCCAATAAGGAAGAAGCCTACCGATCCATAATGGTTTACGATGTAACGGGAAATGTCGTGATCGAGCGGGCGTCTGTGGGAGAAATGGCCGCGGCACAAAACCTGTATCTGGAATCGGGCGATCGTGTCAGCGTGGCGGCGGATTCCGGCATGCGCATGAAGCTGGATGACGATAAGTATGTGTTCGCGGAGGCGGAAACGATTTTTTCTGTGGAAGCGGAGGGGACGGATACGGATTCCAAAACGAAAATATCTCTGGAACAGGGTGCGATCACCAATGAGATCCAACATCCTTTGAGCGAGGGTTCCCAGTATGAGACTTCCACGCCCAATTCCGTGATGGCGGTTAGAGGAACGATTTACCGTGTGGAATTATACGAGGAAGAAACCGTAGATAACGAAGATAAAATTACAAAACTGTGCTGCTTTCAGGGGCAGGTCAGTACAAAGCCCATTCTTGCGGATAGATCTTTCGGAGAAGAAATATTGGTTCCGGCAGGCAAGGAATTGACTGTATACCATGACGGATCGGTGAGCGAAATCAGGGACATTGCCTATGAAGAACTTCCCGCGCAGGCGATCGGGAACCTGAAGGAGATGATGGAGAATGGACAGTCTGTCACGGGCATTTCTCTTGAGGAGTTGACACAGCTTGCCGCCGGACCGGCGGATGATAGCGAAGCGCCGGAAAGCGAAACATATCAGGAACAGCAGCCTGAGACGGAGCAGAGCGGACAGCCTGAAACAGCGGACGCAGCGCAGCGAAGCGGGGCCGAGCAGGCAGCGGACACGCAGATACATACGGAAACGGATACGGTTAAGAACGATACGGCTGCAACGGTAAAGAAAGAGCAAAAGACTGAGGCCCCGCAGCCGCCGACCCCTAAGCCGCAGCCGTCGAAAAAAACACAGCCGGCGGACAGCGGCAGCACGGACAATGGCAATACGGACGAGGGGGCTCAGGGAAATGATTCCGGTTCCGATCAGGGAGGATCCGGTCAGGATAAACCGAATCAACCGGATAAGCCGGATAAACCCGGCAAACCGGATAAGCCCGATAAGCCGGATAAGCCAGACAAACCGGATAAGCCGGATGAACCGGATAAGCCGGATGAACCGGATAAGCCGGATGAACCAGACAAACCGGATAAGCCGGATGAACCGGATAAGCCGGATGAACCGGATAAGCCGGATGAACCGGACAAACCGGATGAACCAGACAAACCCGACAAACCGGATGAACCCGATAAACCCGAAATTTTCACAGTGACTTTTATGTATGAGGGTAAGGTATTTGCGACGCAGAAGGTAGAAAGCGGAGGGATGGCCACAGTACCGGTATTGCGGCCAAATCAGAGCGGCGCGTGGGATTTTGACTTTACAACGAAGATCGGGGCGAATACTACAATATCTTGGAAATAGACGTCATCCATAGGAAAGATATGAGATAAATCCGAATGAAATATTGGCTTAAAATGAAAACGGCGGCGGTTACTGCCGCCGTTATTCTAACCTCTCTGGCATTTTTATATGTTGGTACGGTGAATTTTTGGGATATGGGGATATCTGACAGGCTGAACCAGCGTGAGAGCGTGACGAATAAGAAAATTTATATTATCGGCATCGACGATAAGACGCTGAAACAGTACGGTCCCGTCAATACCTGGAGCAGGGAGATTCCGGCGAAACTGGTATCCCTGTTAAACGGTGCGGACGGCGCACGTCCGGCGGTGATCGGCTTCGATGTGATCTACAGTGAAGAGGCTGACCGGGATGCGGACGATCATTTTGCAGCAGTCTGCGGTGAAGCCGGTAATGTGGTCGCAGCCATGAGCTTTTCTTTTAAGGGACAGCCCGAAAAAGGGGAGGACGGCCGCATCACTTACAATCCCTATCACGTGGATCATGTGATCGAGCCGTATGAGAGTTTGCAAAACGGAGTCATGCGCGGATTTGCCAATACTTTTGTAGACGGGGATGGCTATGTGCGGCAGGCTATGGCCTATCTGGATTATGAGGGTGTCAGGGAATACAGTCTCTCCTCGCAGGTTTATCGGGTCTATCAGGAGAGCCGGGGAGAAGAAGCGGTATTTCCGGCTGTTTACGGGAGGAATAACCGCTTTTATTTCACCTATTCCGGTAAGCCGGGCGGATACAGCGTCCTTTCCGTGGCGGATGTGCTGGATGGCACGGTGGAGCCTGCGCTTTTTCAGGACGCGGTGGTATTGGTGGGCGCATATGCCGTGGGCATGCAGGATTCTTATATGCCGGCGATCGCCCATAACAGTCAGATGTACGGGGTGGAGATTCATGCAAATATCATAGAAGCCCTGCTGGAAGGAAGGACACAGCTTCCGGCATCGCCTTTCCTCTATGCGCTGGCAGCGGCAGTTTTGTGCGGCATATTCTATGTTTTCAGTGAAAAAATCAGGATGCTGTTTTCCACGATCCTGCTGGCAGCGCTGATCGTCTTTAATCTTATTTTTTCGAAGATCATGTATGGGAAGGGGTGGATCGTTCCGACGATCCTTTTGCCGGCCTGCCTGTTGGTCATTTATCTGGCGCAGATGGTACATATGTATCTTGCGGAAATCATGAGAAGACGTCGCGTAGTTAATGTCTTTAAGCAGTATGTGGCGCCGCAGGTGGTGGATAAGATCAGCAAGGACAAGGATTTTGAATTGGTGATCGGCGGAGAAAACCGCCATATCGCGGTGCTGTTTGTGGATATCCGCGGATTTACCACGATGTCGGAAAGCCTGCGGCCGGAGGAAGTGGTGGAGATTTTGAACGAATATCTGGGGCTCACCACGCAGGCGATCTTTGACAACGGCGGGACTTTGGATAAGTTTGTGGGCGACGCGACCATGGCGGTCTTCAATGCGCCTTTCGATCTGGACGACTATATTTTCCGGGCGGTCGCTACCGCATGGGATATGCAGGCGGGAGCGGAGAAAATTGCCGAAAAGTTCCGCAAACGATACGGTAAGAGCGTTTCCTTCGGCATCGGTGTCAACTGTGGAAATGCCGTTGTGGGCAATATCGGCTGCGATTTCCGGATGGATTATACGGCGATCGGGGATACCGTCAATACGGCGGCCAGACTGGAGAGCAATGCACGGCCCGGGCAGATATTGATCAGCGGGGAAGTCTATGAGGCGGTAAAGGACAGGGTGGATGTGACGCCGATCGGGGAGATCCCCCTGAAGGGAAAGAGCAACGGTGTTTTTGTGTATCAGGTAGACGGTGTGAGAAGTACTTCGAAAGCGAAACAGCAGAGTCAGGGAGGCGCGTAAAGGATGAGCAGACTGTATTTGGTTCCCGACCGAAAAGATATGAAAAGAATGTGCGATCTGGCGGAGGCCTACGGGTGCGCGTTTGAATATAATGATTTTTTTCTGCCTAAGGTCATGGACGACGCCAAGGAGCAGGAAGAAATTATTGCGGATTACAGAAAGTACAGAGAAGGATTTTCCGGAAGCGGACTGGCTGAAAACGGATTTTCGGCGGATACTATGCACGGGGCTTTTTTAGATGTGACGATTCATAGCGACGATTCCCTGATCCGGGATGTTTCCATGCGGCGGGTGCGGCAGTCTATGGAGACGGCAAAGCGCATGGGATTAAAGGGCATCGTGTTCCATACCGGGCGGTTGGCCGGCTTCCGGTCGGCCGGGTATCTGAAAAACTGGCGAGACAGAAACGTATCTTTTTTTACGGAGATTGCGGCGCAGTATCCGGAGCAGCAGATTTATATGGAGAATATGTTTGACGAAGCGCCCGACGTTCTGGCGGGGCTGGCGGAGCAGATGCGGGATGTTGAAAATTTCGGCATCTGTCTGGATTATGCCCATGCTATGATCTTTTCAAAATGTTCGGGACGGGAGTGGATCGAGCCGCTGGCGCCTTACATCCGCCATATTCACATCAATGACAACGATCTGCAGCATGATCTTCATCTGGCAGTGGGTGCGGGACGGCTGGACTGGCAGGAATTTGACCATTTGATCAGGCAGTACGATATAGAGGCGCCGGTACTTGTGGAAGTGAACGGGTACGAGGCGCAGAAGGAATCGCTTCAGTACATGAAACGGGACGGAATCTATCCGATGGAAAGGGAAAGGTAAGAGCGGGATGCATCTGCAATATGAAGACTTTGAGAAAATCATGGATATCGGCATACGACTTTCCACGGAACGGGACAGGAACCGTCTGCTGCTGACCATACTGGATAAGGGGATGGAGATCACAAACTGTGATGCAAGCACCCTGTATCTGTATGAAAAGGAAGAACTGCATTTTAAGTATATGAAGACGCTCTCCCAAGGGATTAACAGAGGATCGGACGGCGAAGTCATCGATCTGCCGCCCGTGCCGATGAAGGAAGAAAATGTATGTTCCTATGCGGCTATTCATCAGGAAGTCGTCAATATACCGGATGTCTATGCCAGCAGCCGCTTTGATTTTTCCGGTCCCAGACAGTATGACAGCCTGACCGGATACCGCACGCAGTCGCAGCTGGTGGTGCCTCTGGCAAATAATGAAAACGAACTGATCGGCGTGCTGCAGTTGATCAATGCCATGGATGAAACGGGCAGCGTGATTGCGTTCAATGAAGAGTATGAGATCATCATCCGCGCGCTGGGAGCCATTGCAGCCATCGAGCTGACGAATCTTTCCTATGTGGAGGCGTTGAAGACACAGATTTATTCTTTTGTAGAAGCGCTGACGACGGCTCTGGAGGAAAGGACGCCTTACAATGCGCTCCATACAAGGAATGTCGAAAAATACGCGAGCCTGCTGGCGGATTATATCACGCAGTTGCATGGGGAAGGAAAGTGCGAAAAGACATTTGATCAGGCCAGAAAGGAACAACTGATGCTGGCGGCGCTCATTCACGATATCGGTAAGCTGGCGGTGCCTCTTAGCATCATGAATAAGGCGACCAGATTGAATAGCCGGATCGAGAAAATAGACGACCGGTTTGCGCTGCTTAGGGCCTTGTATGAGATTGATATGCTGCGGGGCAGGATCACGGCGGCGGAATATGAGGAGACGGTAAAGGATCTGGAAACGGAACTTGCTTTTATCCATGCGATCGATGTGGTCGATTATGTGACGGACAAAGACTGCGAACATATAAAGAAGCTGGCCGAAAAACAGCATACAGGAGAGGAGGGTGCAGCCCTTTCCTATCTGACGCCACAGGAGGCGGAATGTCTGGCGATCCGCAGCGGTACGCTGACTTTGAAAGAGCGCAGGGAGATGGAAAATCATGTGGTCATGACTTCCCGGATCTTGGAAAAAGTGGAGTTTTATAAAGGATTTTCCATGGTGCCGAAGTGGGTGGGCGCACATCATGAGTATCTGGATGGCAGCGGTTATCCGAAAGGTTTAAAAGGCGACGAACTCGATCTGGAGACAAGGCTTTTGACGGTGGTGGACATCTATGACGCGCTGGTGGCCACGGACAGGCCTTATAAGGAGCCGATCTCAAGGCCGAAGGCGATCCAGATTTTAAAAGATATGGCGAAGAAAGGAAAAGTCGATCTGCAGCTTGTGGAGTGGCTGGACGAGGCCTTGGAGAAGGAAGGAGTGGCTGACACATAGGCCGCCGACGAGGGCGGCTTATGCGCCATATAACTCTTTAAGGGTAAGCAGACGTACGTCCGCATCCTGCGCTTTTAGCGCTGCCGTGAACCCGGATTTGGAGAAAATATAGTAATAGTACTTTTCAAAATGTCTCATGGCGGCGGCGTAATCTTTTAACAAGGCCAATTCGTCCGCATCGACGGGAGCGTTCCGGTATTTACAGGAGCCGACGATACAGGCGTTTTCATCCGCTGCGGACACGACCAGATCGATCTGCGCCTGTTTGTGTGTCTGCGGATGGCCGCCCCACCACTGACCAATCTCGCCAAGTAAAATAGGGAGATCGTCGGCATAATATAAAATATAGTCGCGGCACATTTTCTCAAAAGTCAATCCCATATAGTCGGATAAACGGGGTTCGATGGCTGCCGCGTAGTTGTCTTCTATTCTGCCGGAGAGGATAGAAGACATATTTTTGGGCACAAAAGTAAACCAAAAACGGAAAAACTGGTCGTCGATCAGATAAATGGAACGTTTGCCGCCGGATTCCGTGACAGGTGTTTCCCGTTTGATGATACCGAGTGTGATCAGGTTGGAAAGGTATTTGCTGCAAAGTCCGCTTTCCATGCCGACAGTGGTTGCAATCTCGGAAAGCCTCGTCCTGCCGGAGGCGATAGCGGTGATGATGGCATTGTAGGTGGAAGGTTCCCGCAGTTCCTGTTTAAAGAGATTGGAAGGCTCCTCAAATAAAAGCGCGTTCTTATTGAAAAGATGCTGCAGCAGGTTCTCGCGAATGGACAAGGTGGGCGAAAACTGTTCCAGATAGAGGGGGATGCCGCCGGTGATGCCGTACATCAGGGCTTTTTCCTCAAAGGAATAGTTCGGGAACCATTTTCCGGTCTCTAAATATTGGAAGGGCAGAATCTTAAACTGCGCTGTACGGCGGCCGTAGAGAGGACTCTGGTAGCCCAGCACCTGCTTTTCCATAAAGCTCATGGAGGAGCCGCAGAGGATCAGAAACAGCTTAGTTGCTTTAAACTGGTGGTCAAGGTAGTTTTGCAGCAGGGAGGAGATGCCTTTTTCCGCGCCGGCGAGGTAGGGGTATTCGTCGATCACTACGATCAGGCGCTCTGAGGATGCGATTTCGGCAAGACGGGTAAACGCGTCTCCAAAGCTGCGGAAAGTCATATGGGCGCTGCTGTTTGTATCTACTTCCGCTATGGCGTTTGAGAAAGATTCCAGATTTTGCACCGTGTTGTTTTCCTGCGCGGCAAAAAAGACAGTCTTTTTGCCCTTGCAAAACTCTGTGATCAGCGTGGTTTTCCCGACGCGCCTGCGCCCATAGATGATGGCGACTTCCAGTTTGCCGCTTGCGTACATTTGATTCAATTTTTTAAGTTCCTGATCGCGGCCGATGAACATGCGGCGTCCTCCTTTTATAAATGCGGTTTTTAGGTATATCAAAATATACTATATCACGATATACTATATTATACATCAGTAAATAGACGGGTGTCAAGTGCAGCATAATACGGTATAATCATAGTTATGATACAAATTTGATGATTTTAACAGAATGGAAGGACAGAAAACAGATTCGAGAGCATGAGCAGACGAGAGGAAAAACGATGAACCCTTACAAGATTCTGCTGGTGGAGGATGACGCCGAGATCAGCGAAATGTTAAAAAATTATCTGGAAACGGAGCGGTATGAAGTGGCCTGCGCCCTTGACGGGCAGCAGGCCTGCGCTATGTTTGACGCCGCGTCGTATGACCTTGTCCTTCTTGATCTGATGATCCCGAAGGTGAGCGGCATGGGCGTGATGCAGCACATCCGGCAAAACAGTTTCGTGCCGATCATCATCCTTTCCGCCAAGGACTCGGAGAGCGACAAGATGCTGGGGCTGGGTCTGGGAGCGGACGATTATATCACCAAACCTTTCTCAGTGGTGGAGGTGACGGCCCGGATCAAAGCGGCCCTTAGAAGGACGATACAGTATGACAATGCAGCCGTGGAGATGTCTGCACGGGCATCCTCTATCCTTACAGTGGGAGAACTGACCATGAATCTGTCTGACTATACGGTCAAAAAGGGCGAAGAAACCATTGACCTGACAGCCAAGGAATTTGAAATTTTGAAGCTTCTGATGCAGAACCCGAAAAAGGTTTACACCAAAGAGCAGCTCTATTCGCTGGTGTGGCAGGATGCGTACTGCGGGGATGAAAACGCGGTGAACGTGCATATCAGCAGGCTGCGGGGCAAGATCGAGGAAGACCCGCGAAATCCCGGATATGTGCTGACTGTGTGGGGAATCGGGTACAAATTAGGAGATGTGTGATGTTTGAAACGAAGATGCAGGGAGAGATCCGTGAACTTAGACAAAATTTGCAGACGATTCTGGACGAGGATGGCGGCGGACGGGTGACGGTCTTCACGGAAAATAGAGAGCTGAAAGAGCTGGCGGCGCAGATCAACCGCCTTCTGGAAGAAAAGGCGAAGACTGAGGCGGATTTTCGCCGCTCCGAGATCGCTTCCCGCAAGATGCTGTCCAATATTTCCCATGATCTGAAAACGCCCCTGACCGTAATCCGGGGTTATCTGGAGATCATGAGGACCAAAGGTGAGGCGGCTTTGGCGGCGCAGGCAGGATTGGGAACACAGGCGGAAGCAGGAATGCAGACAGCATCGGAAATGCCGGCTGACCTGCAGATGCTTCTAAAGGCTGAAGAAAAGGCTAAGGCTCTGATGGCGCTGATCGACAGCTTTTTTTCATTGGCGAAGCTGGAGGCGGGAGATACGCAGATTTCGCTTTTCCCGCTGGATGTCTGCGAGCTGTGTCGGGAGAGCGTGCTTGATTTCTATGAGATGCTGACGGCGGCGGACTTTCAGGTGGAGGTCGGGCTGCCGGATGAGGCTGTCCTTGTGCAGGGCAATCGTGAAGCTTTGCAGCGCATCCTCTCCAATCTCATCTCCAATGTGATCCGCTACGGTTCGGCGGGTAAGTATCTGGGCGTCTTTTTGAGGACGGACGGGCAGTCGGCATACATCGACGTGGTTGACAAAGGCAAGGGCATCGACAGTGCGTTTGCCAAGAGCGTGTTTGAAAGGCTTTTTACCATGGAGGATTCCCGCAGCCGCAGCGTGCAGGGCAACGGCCTTGGGCTGACGATCGCCAAGAGGCTGGCGGAGCAGATGGGCGGGGAACTGACGCTTAAGAGTAAGCCGCATGTGCGGACGGTCTTTACGGTAAAATTGAATCGCGAAAGAAATTTGTAAGAATTAGGCAAGAGTTTTGAAAATCGCAGCCGCTACAATAGGTGACAGTCGATCGGATCAAGAACTTTCGAGCGACAGAAAGGAGGCAGCGAAATGTCCTATATTTTACAGACCAGCCGTCTGACCAAGACCATTGGCGGCAAAGAGCTGGTAAGAGACGTGGATATCCACGTGAAAAAGGGTGAGATTTACGGGTTTCTGGGGCCGAACGGCGCGGGCAAGACCACGGTCATGAAGATGGTCATGAACCTCTGGAAGCCGACACAAGGGGTCATCGAGCTTTTCGGAAAGCCGCTTACGCCGCAGTCGTACGAGGTGTTCAGGCGGATCGGCAGCATCATTGAATTTCCTACATTTTACGAGCATATGACGGGGTTTGAGAATTTGCGGATGCACTGTGAGTACATGGGCTATTATCAGCACGGGAGCGTGGATAAGGCGCTGGAGATGCTGCATCTGACGGAGGCGGCGAAAAAGCCGGTGAAGAATTATTCGCTGGGTATGAAGGAGCGTCTGGGAATTGCCAGAGCAATATTATGCAAACCAGAATTACTGATCCTTGATGAGCCGACCAACGGCCTTGATCCGGCAGGCATGAAACAGATCCGCGAACTGCTGCGGACGCTGTGTACGGAGCAGGGGACGACGATTTTGGTATCTTCGCATATTCTTTCGGAGATCGAGAGCATGGCGGACACGATTGGCATCATACATCAGGGCAGGATGAGAAAGGAGATCGGCTTAAAAGAGATCGAGGAGATGAGTCTTGCCTATATGGAATTGACGGTGCAGAATCCGGAACGGGCGGCCTATGTGCTGGCCGATCAGCTGGGACTTAGTAATTTTAAGGTGCTCGACGGGGGAATAATCCGCATTTATGACAATCGTGTCACAATAGAGGAGATCGCGAAAGTGCTGGCGATAAACGAGGTGGCAGTGACGTCACTGGGGAGAAAGGCGGAGACGCTGGAGGATTATTTCTTGAAATTAACTGGGGAGGTGAAGGCGGATGCTTAAATTAATCAGATTAGAATGGAAGAAAAATAATATCGGGAAACAAATCCGCATCGCGGTGATCACGACGGCGGTCCTCATGTTGTTCATGCTGATGACGGCGCGGGAACTGGAGACGACGGAAACGCTGGAGGCGTACGGAAAAAGTATGCTGGACGCTTCCGTGGCGCTGTTTGTCCATATGTCGTACATGGTCTTTACGGGGGTGATGATTGCAGGCTACATCGTGGGCGCCTACGAAAAGAAGACGATCAACCTGATGTTTTCTTATCCGATCAGCCGCGCGAAGATCATTTTGGCAAAGGTTTTGGCAGTGTGGATCTTTGATTTTGTGGCGATGGTGATAAGTAAGGCCCTGCTTTACGCGGGATTGCTCCTGACGAAGTCTGTTACGGGCATCAATGCAGAGGGGCTTTTGATCGGGGAGCCGTCGTTTTGGCTGGACGCCGTCCTCTCTTCGGCAGCCATGGTGAGCATCAGCTTTATCGCCCTGCCCATCGGCATGAAAATGAAGTCGTCAAAGGCGGCGATCGTCGCGGCGGTCATTATCGTCTGTTTTACGCAGGGGCAGATCGGATCGGTGACGTTAGTCAATAATATGACCTTTTACGCCGTCCTGTTCGCGGTGGCCGTGGCGAGCGTGTGGCTGTCGGTGCGGCGGGTGGAAGTGCGGGATGTGATGTAGAGATGTGGCGGTCTTTAAGGAAATTGTGCGCAGGATCGATGGAATCTGCCCGGATGTGTTTGACGGCTTCTTCCCGACAGTTTATAATGATTAAGTCAATAGAAATCATGATTTAAGACAGCTGCACACGAGATTCGGGAAGGATACCAACATGGCGTTTGCACATCTGCATGTCCACACGGAGTTCAGTCTTTTGGACGGTTCCAACAAAATAAAAGAGTACGTAAGGTACGTGAAAGAGCTGGGGATGGACAGCGCTGCGATCACGGATCACGGCGTGATGTACGGCGTCGTCGATTTTTATAAGGCGGCGAAGGAGGCGGGGATCAATCCTGTCATCGGCTGTGAGGTCTATGTGGCGCCGCACTCCCGCTTTGACAGGGAACTGACCGGCGGCGAGGACCGCTATTATCATCTGGTTCTCCTTGCAGAAAATAACACGGGTTATGCTAATCTGGTAAAGATCGTCAGCAAGGGCTTTACGGAGGGCTATTATTACAGGCCGCGCGTGGACTTTGAGGTGCTGGAGCAGTATCACGAGGGCATTATCGCGCTCTCGGCCTGTCTGGCGGGGGAAGTGCCCCGCTATATTCAAAAAGGTCTGGTGGAGGAGGCGAAGAAAGCCGCCTTAAAGTATCAGGCCGTTTTTGGCAAAGATAATTATTTTCTGGAATTGCAGGATCACGGGATCCCGGCGCAGCAGTCGGTCAATTCCGTGCTTCTTCGCATGAGTAAGGAATTAGACATTCCTCTTGTGGCCACCAACGACGTACACTATACTTACGCGGAAGACGCCCAGCCCCATGATGTCCTGCTCTGCCTGCAGACGGGAAAGAAGGTGGCGGATGAGGACCGCATGCGCTACGAGGGCGGACAGTATTACGTGAAGAGCGAGGAGGAGATGAAGGGGCTGTTCCCCTATGCGTGGGAGGCGGTGGAAAATACCCAGCGGATCGCCGACCGCTGTCATGTGGAGATCGAGTTCGGGCATTACAAGGTGCCGCATTATGACGCACCGGAGGGTTACGATTCTTGGAGTTATCTGAATAAACTGTGTCAGGACGGGATGAAGGAGCGCTATCCAAAGGACGACGGTACGCTGCAAAAACGTCTGGCTTATGAACTTGATACCATTAAAAATATGGGTTTTGTGGACTATTTCCTGATCGTGTGGGACTATATCAATTTTTGTCGCGAAAACGGGATCGCTGTGGGGCCGGGCAGGGGTTCGGCGGCGGGCAGCATCGTATCCTATTGCCTGAAAATAACCAACATCGACCCGATCAAATACAGTCTGCTGTTCGAAAGGTTTTTGAATCCCGAGCGCGTCTCCATGCCGGATATCGACGTGGATTTCTGCTTTGAGAGAAGACAGGAAGTGATTGACTATGTTGGTCAAAAATACGGCAGCGACAGGGTGGTACAGATCGTCACCTTCGGTACGATGGCGGCTAAGGGTGTGATCCGCGACGTGGGCAGGGTGATGGATCTGCCATATGCCTATGTGGACCGGCTCGCGAAGATGATACCGCTTGAACAGAATCAGGGGGTTTCCATCGACCGGGCGTTAGAAATGAATCCGGAGTTTAAGAGCCTCTATGAGGAGGACGAGCAGGTACACGGCCTGATCGATATGTGCAGAAGGCTGGAGGGACTGCCCAGACACACGTCCATGCACGCGGCGGGCGTGGTGATCTGTCCGGAGTCGGCGGATGAGTTTGTCCCGCTCTCCCGCGGGTCCGACGGCTCTATCACTACCCAGTTTCCGATGACGACCATCGAGGAGCTGGGGCTTCTGAAAATGGACTTTCTGGGGCTTAGGACCCTGACGGTGATCCAGAGTGCGGTGCGTCTGGTGGAGGAGAGCAAGGGAATCGTCATTGACATTGATAATATTGACTACGATGACAAGGCGGTGCTGGCCTCTCTGGGAACAGGGCGGACGGACGGCGTATTTCAGTTGGAGAGCGGCGGCATGAAGAGCTTTATGAAGGAGCTAAAGCCGCAGAGTCTTGAGGATGTGATCGCGGGCATCTCCCTCTACCGGCCGGGGCCGATGGATTTTATTCCCAAATATATCAAGGGCAAGAACCATCCGGAGACCGTGACCTACGACTGCCCGCAGTTAGAGCCGATTTTAGCGCCCACTTACGGCTGTATCGTGTATCAGGAACAGGTGATGCAGATCGTGAGAGAACTCGGCGGCTACACCATGGGCCGCAGCGATCTGGTGCGCCGTGCGATGAGTAAGAAAAAGCAGTACGTGATGGAGCAGGAGCGGAAGAATTTCACTTACGGAAATCCCGAGGAGGGCGTGCCGGGCTGCGTGGCCAACGGCATCGACGCGCAGGTGGCGGATCACATTTACGATACGATGATGGATTTTGCCAAGTACGCCTTCAATAAGTCGCACGCAGCCTGCTATGCGGTGGTAGCCTACCAGACAGCCTATCTGAAATATTATCATCCCGTGGAGTTTATGGCGGCCCTGATGACTTCCGTGATCGACAATCCCAGTAAAGTGGCGGAGTATATCATGACCAGCCGCTCTATGGGGATCCAGATCCTGCCCCCTGACATCAACGTGGGCGCGAACGGCTTTTCTGTTTCGGGCGGACAGATCCGCTATGCCCTCTCCGCGATCAAGAGCGTGGGGCGGCCCGTGATCGATGCGGTGGTGGCGGAGCGCGAGGCCAGAGGACCTTTCCGGAATCTGGGTGATTTCGTGACCCGCGTGACGGACCGTGATATGAATAAACGCATTATCGAGCACTTCATCAAGGCGGGCGCTATGGACAGTCTGGGCGGGACGCGCAAGCAGCTTTTAAGCGTCTACCTGCAAGTGGTTGACGGCATTCAGCAGAACCGCAAGAACAATCTGGCGGGGCAGATTTCCCTCTTTGATATCGCGGATGAAGAGGAGAAGGCGGATTTTAAGGTGACCCTGCCCGATGTGGGAGAATATTCGAAAGAGATGAGGCTGGCCTTTGAGAAGGAGGTGCTGGGCATCTACATCAGCGGTCATCCTCTGGAAGAATATCAGGAACTTTGGAAGAAGCATATCACCAATACGACGGCGGATTTTGTCTGGAACGAGGAGACGAACGACACCCGCGTGCAGGATGGCGCAAAAGTCACGATTGGCGGCATGATCGCGGAGAAGAAGATCAAGTATACGAAAAGCGAGAAGGTCATGGCCTTTTTGCAGGTGGAGGATCTGGTCGGCTCTGTGGAAGTAATCGTATTCCCGAAAGATTATGAACGGTACGGAAACAGCATCGTGGAGGATGGAAAAGTCTTTGTCAAAGGACGCGCCTCTGTGGAAGAAGATAAGGACGCGAAACTGGTCTGCGAACAGATCACGCCCTTCGAGCAGGTGCCAAGGAAGCTGTGGATCAAATTTCCCACCAAAGAGGCTTACGAGCAGAATCGGGACACGCTTTTTGGGATTCTGCGGGGGGAAGAAGGAAAGGACAGCGTGGTGATCTATGTGGAGAACCCGAAGGCTATGAATCCGCTGTCCGCGAATTGGAATGTGGACGCGAACGGGCTGCTGGTGGAGAGGCTTCAGAAGGCGTTCGGGGAGGGGAATGTGAAAGTGGTGTAAAAATATTGAAAAAGCAATAATAATAGAGTAAAATAAAGGAGTAAAATTTTGTCTATGGGCAGGTACGTCCGGCGGGGCAGAAAGGTATGGGATACGGTATGGCGAAGCAGATTAAGACGATCGGCGTTCTGACAAGCGGCGGCGACGCGCCGGGTATGAATGCGGCGATCCGCGCGGTGGTCAGAAAGGGGATTGACAACGGCGTTAAAGTCAAGGGGATCAAGAAGGGATATCAGGGTCTTCTAAACGAAGAGATCATAGATATGGAAAAATGGACGGTGTCGGATACGATCCAGCGGGGCGGCACGATCCTTGGTACGGCGCGCTGCCATGAATTTCGCACCGAGGAGGGTCAGCAGAAGGGGGCTGATATCTGCCACAAGCATGGAATCGACGGTCTGGTAGTCATCGGCGGCGACGGTTCTTACCGGGGCGCACAGGCCCTGTCCAGACACGGGATCAATACCATCGGCATACCGGGAACCATTGATTTGGATATCGCCTGCACGGAGTACACCATCGGCTTTGACACGGCTATCAATACCGCGATGCAGGCTATCGATAAGGTGCGTGATACCTCGTCTTCCCATGAGCGCTGCAGTATCATCGAGGTCATGGGCAGGAATGCGGGTTATATCGCGTTGTGGTGCGGTATCTCCAACGGCGCGGAGGATATCCTGCTTCCGGAAAAATACGATTTTAATGAGCAGCAGATCATCAACAATATCATTGCCAACAGGAAGCGCGGCAAGACCCACCACCTGATCATCAACGCGGAGGGCATCGGGCATTCCACTTCCATGGCGAGAAGGATCGAGGCGGCGACGGGCATCGAGACCAGAGCCACGATTTTAGGTTACATGCAGCGCGGCGGTTCGCCCACCTGTAAAGACCGCTATTATGCTTCGATCATGGGCTGCTATGCGGCGGACATTCTCTGTGAGGGTAAGACGAACCGCGTAGTCGGCTACCAGCACGGCGAGTTTTTGGATTTCGACATCGAGGAAGCGCTCAATATGGAGAAGGGGATACCGGATTATCCCTACGAGATGTCGAAGATTTTATGATTACCAGTACACACAACAAATTCATCAAAGAGGCCGTGGCCCTTCTCGCGAAAAAAAAGGAGCGAGACCGGCGCGGTCTCTTTGTGGTGGAAGGCGTGAAGCTGTTTGAGGAAGCGCCGGCGGAGCGGATCGTGCAGGTGTATCTGGCGCAGAGCTCCGAAAAGGAAATGAACGCGCAGTTTGGGGAAAAGTTAAAAAATCTTCCCTGTGAAGTCGTGACGGACGAGGTGTTTGTAAAGATGTCGGATACGGTGACGCCGCAGGGGATCCTTTGTCTGATACGGCAGCAGCACTATAATATAGAAGAAATCCTGCGTGAGCAAAATAAAAAACAACCGTTATTAATGGTGCTGGAGGACATACAGGATCCGGGCAATCTGGGAACCATCTTTCGCACGGCGGAGGCTGCGGGGGCGGACGGCGTGATCATGAGCAGCAGGACAGCGGATATCTACAATCCAAAAACCATCCGTTCCACAATGGGTTCCATTTACCGCGTACCCTTTCTATATGTAGATGCGCTTACCCCTGTGATGGAGAGACTTAGAGAACAGGGCGTGCGCAGCTATGCGGCGCATCTTGCGGGGGAGACGGACTATGATACCAAGGATTACAGGGAGGGCACGGCCTTTTTGATTGGAAATGAGGGCCGCGGGCTGCGGGAAGAAACGGCAGCGGCTGCAGACGAATGGATCAGGCTTCCTATGGAAGGGAAAGTGGAATCGTTGAACGCTGCGGTGGCGTCCTCGATCTTATTATATGAAGCCTATCGACAGCGGAAAAAATGCCTTGCAATGAGTTAAATCAGGATTTAATTATAAAAATGCAGGCGCGGTCACCTTGCGCGAAAGAACGGCAGCATTGCGGGAGAAATGTCGCAAAGTGCCGTAAAATCAAGAAAAATAGCGAGTGTTATCTTGAAAAGCAAGAAGAAAGGGAGGAGCTTAAATATGAAAATAGGATTTATCGGGCTGGGGAATATGGCGCGGGCTATCATCGGCGGTATGCTGCGGGAAGGGATTGCCGCGCGGGAGGATATCATCGGTTCGGCGAAGACGCAGAAGACGCTTGACGCCGTGCAGAAGGAGTACGGTATCGGTACAGAGTCCGATAACCGTATCGTGGCGAAGGAGGCGGACGTTCTCATTCTGGCGGTAAAGCCGCAGTTTTTGGAAGGCGTGATCGCAGAGATCAGGGACGTGGTAAAAGAAGGGACGCTGGTGATCAGCATTGCGGCGGGTAAGAATCTTTCATGGCTTGCGGAGGCTTTCGGCGGATCGTTTGGGATCGTGCGCTGTATGCCGAACACGCCGGCCCTTGTCGGCGAGGGTTGTACGGGCGTCTGTGCAAACGACAGGGTGACGGAGGAAGAACTGGCTTACAGCCTGCGGCTGATGGGGAGTTTCGGCAGAGCCAGCCTTGTGGAGGAGCGGCTGATGGATGCGGTGGGCGCGGTGAGCGGTTCGTCCCCCGCCTACGTGTTCATGTTCATCGAGGCGATGGCGGATGCGGGCGTGGCGGCGGGCATGCCGCGCGCGCAGGCCTATGAATTTGCGGCGCAGGCAGTCTGCGGCAGCGCAAAGCTCATGCTGGAGACGGGAAAGCATCCCGGCGAACTCAAGGATATGGTCTGTTCTCCGGGAGGGACTACCATAGAGGGCGTAAAAGTGTTGGAGAAGGCAGGCTTTCGCGGCGCGGTGATGGATGCCCTGCTTGCCGCGGTGGAAAAAACCCGCAGGTTGTGATTGTCGGAATATCTTGTACCTTGTAAAAAATTAGTAACAAAATATTGATATATTTCAGAGCCAAATTGTATAAACTTGACAAAGAATAGGTGTTTTGCTAAAATATTCCATACTTAATCAAACTGTAACATTTTTGTAACATTCTTAATGAGTTTTGAAGGTATGGATCAAGACGGAGGGAGCTATGCTGAGAGGCTATAAACTTCTGTGCGCCGGTCTTATTCTTGGAATCTGTTTATGCTGTTTGTCTCTGGAGACGCAGGCGAGCGGCATCGACTCTATGGATTCTATTAATGTTGGGATATCTCAGATCGTGGATCCTACGGGAAAATCCGCGAATGAAGATGCCCTTAGAGAACTGACACAAGTGTCACAAGCTAACGGCGGACAGGCAAAGAAAGAGACGGATCTGGTGATGGCGAATGTGCAGATCGCTCTGAATGTGCGTGCGGAGGCCGACGAGGAGTCCGATAAGGTGGGCTTGCTCTACAAGGACTGCGGCGGCAGGATATTGGAGAGAAAAGACGGCTGGACAAGACTGCGCAGCGGCAATCTGGTGGGCTGGGCCAGCGATGAGTATCTTCTATTCGGAGAGGATGCGGAGGCTCTGGCCAACGATGTGGGAAATCTGATCGTGCAGATCGAGACGGAAACGCTCTGCGTGCGGGAAGAGCCGAGCGGCGAAGCCACCGCGGTGGGCTTTATCCCGCAGGATCAGGAGTTAGAGATCGTCGAGGTACTCGATGATGACTGGATCAGTGTCGATTATGAAGGGCAGACAGGTTATGTGTCGGCAGAGTACGTGGATGTCGATTTCCACATCGACGAGGGCGAGACGCTGATCGCGATCAAAAAGAGAGAAGAGGAAGAGCGGCAGGCGAAGCTGACAGCAAACCGCGGCGCTGTGGTGGTAGGCGGCGACGATACCAGACTGTTGGCGGCACTGATCTACTGCGAGGCCGGCATCGAGACCTACAACGGCAAACTGGCAGTGGGCGCAGTGGTGATGAACCGTGTCAGGAGCGGCGCTTATCCCAATACAGTATCGGGTGTTATTTTTGCATCGGGGCAGTTTACGCCCGCGATGAACGGCAAGGTGGCAAGAGTTTACGGCGGTGATATCCCGGAGAGCTGCTGGGAAGCGGCCAGAGCGGCTATCAACGGCGAGACGAATGTTGGCGATGCGACGCATTTCAGATCGCTTAAGGCGGCGGGGAACCATACGGGGCTGGTGATCGATCGGCAAATTTTCTGGTAAACCTTGCTATTATGGGGATATATAGTACCATGGAAGAAGGGGAAATTGTTCTGACATGGAGGATGAGAAAAGAGGATGGAACTTTTGAATATGACGATGTTCTGGCTGGTCATTTTGGTACTGCTGGTGGTCATAGAGCTTTTGACGATGGGATTGACGACGGTCTGGTTTGCCGGCGGTGCGCTGGCGGCCACGCTCGCGTCTTTGATCGGTCTGCCGCTGGCGATACAGATCATTCTGTTCCTTTTGGTGTCGGGGCTGCTGCTGTTTTTTACGAGGCCGATCGCAGTGAAGTACTTTAACAAAGACCGGGTGCGCACCAATGCGGAGAGTCTGGTGGGCCGGCAGGCGATCGTGATCAGCGAGATCGATAACCTGCAGGGGATCGGACAGATCAATGTAGGCGGCATGGAGTGGTCCGCCAGAACCAGAGACGAGAATATTACGCTCCCCGTGGGCGCGGTGGTCATTGTGCTGGCGATAGACGGCGTAAAGCTGATCGTGGAAGAGAAAAAGTAAAAAGGAGAAAAATTATGGGTGGAATCATTGCTTTTGTGGTACTGTTGATCCTTGCGCTGATGGTTTTGATGTCCTGCATCAAGATCGTACCGCAGGCGCACGCTTACGTGGTGGAGCGTCTCGGCGCTTACCAGCAGACTTGGTCCGTCGGCCTGCACATCAAGGTGCCTTTTATCGATATCGTGGCTAAGAGGGTAAATCTCAAGGAGCAGGTGGTGGATTTCGCGCCCCAGCCGGTGATCACGAAGGATAACGTTACCATGCGCATCGATACGGTGGTCTTTTTCCAGATCACGGATCCGAAGCTTTTTGCTTACGGCGTGGAGAACCCGATCATGGCGATCGAGAATCTGACGGCTACGACGCTTAGAAACATCATCGGTGAGATGGAACTTGACCAGACGCTGACGTCGCGTGAGGTAATCAATACAAAGATGCGCGCGTCCCTCGATATCGCGACCGATCCTTGGGGTATCAAGGTGAACCGCGTGGAGCTGAAGAACATCATTCCGCCGGCGGCGATTCAGGACGCGATGGAGAAGCAGATGAAGGCGGAGCGTGAGCGCCGTGAGGCGATCCTGAGAGCCGAGGGTGAGAAGAAGTCCACCATTCTGGTGGCCGAAGGTCAGAAGGAATCGGCGATTTTGGAAGCGGAAGCGGAGAAACAGTCCGCGATCTTAAGAGCTGAGGCTGAAAAGGAAAAGATGATCCGCGAGGCGGAAGGTGAGGCGGAAGCGATCCTCAAGGTGCAGCAGGCTACGGCCGACGGTATCCGCATGATCCGCGAGGCGGGCGCTGATGAAGCCGTTTTAAAGATTAAGAGTCTGGAAGCTTTCGAGCGGGCGGCAAACGGGCAGGCTACGAAGATCATCATTCCTTCGGAAATTCAGGGGATCGCCGGACTTGCGGCATCGGCGAAGGAAATTTTAAAGTAAAATAACGCATGTTGTATAATGCGGTTTGAGCAGAAAGATTCGTATAGAGCGGACGTAAATAAGCAACAGGGCGGTTTGTCTAACCGTCCTGTTTGACATCATTGCTGCCGGCCGGCAGCGGCTTACATATGGGAAGGAGACAAAAGTATGGATTTAAAGGGACGGCATTTTTTGAAGCTGCTTGATTTTACGCCGGAGGAGATACTATATCTGGTGGATACGGCGGCGGACTTGAAGGATAAGAAAAAGAAGGGAATCCCCGTGGATGTCCTGCGGGGGAAGAACGTGGCCCTGATCTTTGAAAAGACCAGTACCAGAACCCGCTGTGCCTTCGAGGTGGCGGCGCATGATCTGGGCATGGGGAGCACCTATCTGGATCCGGTCGCTTCGCAGATCGGGAAAAAAGAGAGCATTGCGGACACGGCGCGGGTGCTGGGGCGTATGTTTGAGGGCATCGAGTATCGGGGCTTCGGGCAGGAGATCGTGGAGGAGATCGCGAAATATGCGGGCGTACCCGTGTGGAACGGCCTGACCAACGAATTTCATCCTACGCAGATGCTTGCCGACCTTCTCACCATACGGGAACATTTCGGCAGGCTTTCCGGCATCCGGCTGACCTATCTGGGCGACGCGCGCTACAATACGGGCAATTCGCTGATGGTGGTCTGCGCGAAGATGGGGATGCACTTTACTGCCTGCACAAACCGCAAATATTTTCCGGAAGAAGCGCTGGTGAAGACTTGTCAGGAAATCGCGGCGCAGACCGGCGGCAGCATCCGGCTGACGGAGGATGTGGAAGAGGGCGCGGCGGGCGCAGACGTGATCTGTACCGACGTGTGGGTTTCCATGGGCGAGCCGGCGGAGATCTGGGAGGAACGGCTCAAAGACCTTCTGCCCTATCAGGTCAACGCGAAGGTAATGGCGTTTGCGGACAAGGGAGCCGTCTTTATGCACTGTCTTCCTGCCTTTCACGACCACAATACGGGCATCGGCAAGGAGATCGGCGAACGGTACGGACTGGCGGAGCTTGAGGTAACGGACGAGGTGTTTGAGTCGCCGCAGTCCCTTGTGTTCGATGAGGCGGAGAATCGGATGCACACGATAAAAGCGGTGATGTTGACCACGCTCGGGCGAGCGTGAAAAGTGCTTCTAAAGACGTCCCGCCATTGGACGGGACGCCAAGAAGCACTAAGTTTCACGCGGGAGAATGCCTGAAATACGGCATTCTCCGCAGAAATGGAGAAACATCCATGAAAACGGACAGATCGGATATTTTGGCATGCCTGCGCGGCAGCGGGGACTATGTTTCGGGGCAGCAGCTTTGCGAGCGTCTGGGCGTCTCCCGCACGGCGGTGTGGAAGGTCATCAACCAATTGAAGGCGGAAGGCTATCGTATCGAGTCGGTTTCCAGACGGGGTTATCGTCTGGTGGAAAGTCCGGAGGATGTGCTTTCGGAGGGCGAGATCGTAAGCCGCCTGAATACGACGTGGGCGGGCAGAACGCTTTATTACCGGGAAGAGACCGGCTCCACCAACAATGACGCGAAACGCTGCGGCGAGGAGGGAGATCCCCACGGGACGGTGGTGGCTGCCGATATCCAGAATGCGGGCAAAGGCCGACGGGGCAGGGGCTGGCAGACGATCCCCGGCACGGCGCTTTCCTTTAGTATTCTGCTGCGGCCTTCTTTTCCGGCGGAACGGGCTTCCATGATCACGCTGGTGATGGCGCTGGCTGTGGCGGAGGCCGTGGAGGCAGCGCTGGATGGAAATATGTCTGTCCGCATCAAATGGCCGAATGACATTGTGATAAACCGCAGAAAAGTGTGCGGTATGCTGACGGAAATGACCATGACGCCGGAACTTGACGAGATTCAGTATCTGGTGGTGGGTGTCGGTATCAATGTCAACAATGAAAGTTTGCAGGAATTTCAAGAAGAGATCAGGGACACAGCCACTTCTCTGCGGATCGAGGCCGGGCGGCGCATCAACCGGGCGGCGCTCTTGGGAGATGTGCTGGGCCGCTTTGAGAAATATTATCAGACATTTTTGGAAACACTGGATATGTCCCGTCTGCGGGAAACGTATCAGGCCCGCCTGCAGGGGCTTGGAAATGAGGTGCGCGTACTCGATCCGGCGGGGGAGTACACGGGTGTCTCGCGGGGCATCAATGACAGGGGCGAACTGATCGTGGAGCGGGAAAGCGGTGAGCGCGTGGCGGTCTACGCCGGAGAAGTGTCGGTGAGGGGATTGTACGGGTACGTCTAGCAGCATTCCCCGTATATCGAGGTGGTATTATGAAGGATAACAGAATCGTACTCTGCGGCGCGAACGCCTACGAGAAGAAATATTATTTTAACAAGCAGTTCGATAAGATTCCGCAGTCAATCCAAGAGGAACTGCACGTGATCTGCGTCCTCTTCACAGAGGAGGTGGGCGGTGTCTTCACCATTGCTTTTGATGAGGATGGGACCGTCCTGCTGGAGACCGATGCCGAGGAGGACGATCTGCTCTACGACGAGATCAGCAGCGGCCTTTTAGTAGGGGAGATTCGCCGTAACCGACAGGAGCTGTTAGAGTCGTTACAGCTATATTACAGAGTCTTCATATTGCATGAGGAGATACAATAAATTAGAGGATTGTGTGCCCAATCTCAAAAATAATCAGGAGGGATATGATGTCTTATCTGCACCCGCTCGCCCTCGGCAGCGTCACCCTGAAAAATAATCTCATACTGGCTCCCATGGCAGGCGTGACGGACCTGCCATTTCGTTTGCTGTGCAGCGAACAGGGGGCGGGCCTGACCGGCATGGAGATGGTGAGCGCCAAGGCTATTCTCTATGGGAATAAAAATACGGAGGGGCTCCTTGCAATCCATCCGCAGGAGGGGCCGGTGTCTTTACAGTTGTTCGGCTCCGATCCGAAGATCGTCAGCGAGATGGCGGCGCGCATCGAAGAACGTCCTTTTGCGGTGCTGGATTTCAATATGGGCTGTCCCGTGCCGAAGATCGTCGGAAACGGCGAGGGTTCGGCCCTGATGCGGGAGCCGAAACTGGCGGGGGAGATCATTGCCGCCACGGTAAAGGCCGTGAAAAAGCCGGTGACGGTGAAGATTCGCAAGGGCTTTGACGAGGAGCACGTCAATGCGGTGGAGATTGCGAAGATCGCGGAAGATGCGGGCGCCGCCGCCGTGGCCGTACACGGCAGGACGAGGGAGCAGTTTTACAGCGGACAGGCGGACTGGGAGATCATAGCGAAAGTCAAGGAGGCAATCTCCATTCCCGTAATCGGAAACGGCGATGTCACGGACGGCGAAAGCGCCCGCAGGATGCTTGCGGAAACAGGCTGCGACGGGGTGATGATCGGCCGCGCCGCCAGAGGCAATCCATGGCTGTTTGGGGAGATCGCCGCGTATCTGGAAGACGGGCGGACGCTGCCCGCCGTGTCGCCTGCGGAGAAAAAGGAAATGATGCTGCGCCACGCCGCGCTTCAACTGGAAACCAAAGGCGCGTATACGGGTGTGCGGGAAATGCGCAAGCACCTGTCTTGGTATACGGCGGGAATGCCAAACTCCGCGAAACTCAGAGGGCAGGTCAATCAGGCGGAAAGCTTTGAGGAGATCAGGCGTCTGGTGGAATCCCTGTAAGATATGCTGCATATACTGTCTCAGAGAAGAATAGAAATATCGGGTGTTATTAAATGGAGAGCCTGCTTTATTTTTATCCGGCCCCTGAGGGCATGTATCAAAAGGACGCGGCAAGGAGACACTGGTGGCAGGATGCCGCTTTACTGTTACAGGAACTGCCTGCGAAAGAGCGGGAGCCTTTCTTTTTGCTGGTGGGTTGTCCCGTGCCGGCCTATTACCATGGCAGGCGCTCATGGCCGCCGGATGTCCTGTCGGCATGTATGGCGGAGGCGGTATATGGAGCAAAGGGGATGGCCGACGTCTGGCTGCACCCTGATATTATGACACTAGTGTCAGAAGAGTACCGGGAACGATGGGAGCCGCGGCGGGACACGCTGGAACGGCTGCTTTCCTGCCTGATCTCAGTCTATGCGGCGGACTGCATAAAAAGGAACGGCGGGGCGACGGTGTTTTTGGGAAGGGCTACCGATACGCTTTGGCAGATAGAGATGACGGGAGAGCTTCTTTCGCCCTATCTGTCCCGGATCAACCGTCTCACCTTCTGGTATGAGGAGGCGGAAGGGGCCGATCTCTGGGAGGAGGCGGAAGGCTATCTGGAAGTTTATCGTTATGAGTATGGCCTTACGCCCTGCCTTTTACCCTATGGGAGCAAGGGCGGGAGGAAGCTGATAGAAAAAGCCTCCGACAGCCAAAAGATGCGGGATGACAGGGAATCCGGGCGCGGCCTGCTCCTTGACTATGGCGCACCCTTAGACAGGCTGCGGTTTGGGGACTTTAACGAGGCTGTCTATATCGATGCGGAGGGCAGTCCCTTAAAGGAGCGGAAATGCCTTGCAAAAGGCGGGAGCATCCGTTATGTTTCGCCGTTTAAATACCTTGACACTGTGGTAAAAAATGAGTATGATAGAAAAGATTGAAAAATCAGTGAAAACATTTCGGAATCAGCGGAAATGGAAATGAGAAAGACAGCGTGAATCAGGCAGAATGAGAACGTGTATCAAATAGAGGGAAAGGACGAATTAAAATGCATGAGAAGAAAAACATCTTAACTTATGAGGGCCTGCGTAAGTACGAAGAAGAGCTCCATGACTTAAAGGTGGTAAAGCGTAAGGAAGTGGCGCAGAAGATCAAGGAGGCAAGGGAGCAGGGCGATCTCTCCGAGAATGCGGAGTATGATGCGGCCAAGGATGAACAGCGCGACATTGAGGCGAGGATCGAGGAGCTGGAGAAGATCCTCAAAAACGCCGAGGTCGTGGTGGAGGATGAAGTCGATCTGGATAAGATCAACATCGGCTGTCAGGTAAAGATCCTTGACATGGAATTTAACGAGGAACTGGAATATAAAATTGTAGGTTCTACAGAGGCCAACAGCTTAAAGGGAAAAATCTCAAATGAGTCCCCTGTCGGCAAGGCGCTGATTGGCAGCAAAGTTGGAGAGACTGTGGAGGTAGAGACGCAGGCGGGCATGATCCGTTACAAGGTATTAGAGATTCAGCGGTCTAACTAAATAGATTTTCAAAGGGAAAGAAATGCGAAGCGGCAGGAATGTGCGGAAAGAGAAGGGATGAAGATGGCGGAAGCACAGAATCAGGATATTAATCAGCTTTTGAAGGTCAGACGGGAGAAGCTTACGGCGCTGCAGGAAGCGGGGAAGGATCCCTTTCAGATCACGAAATACGATGTGACCCATCACAGTCAGGAAATCAGGGACGGTTTTGATGCGCTGGAGGGAAAGAAAGTCTCCATTGCGGGCCGTGTGATGAGTAAGCGCGTGATGGGTAAGGCGTCTTTTTGCAATGTGCAGGATCTTTTGGGCGATATTCAGGTCTATGTGGCAAGGGACAGCATCGGGGAAGAGGCTTACGCCGACTTCAAGAAATATGACGTGGGTGACATTGTCGGCATCGAGGGAGAGGTCTTTAAGACCAAAACAGGCGAGATTTCCGTGCATGCGGCAAAAGTGACACTCCTGTCAAAAAGTCTTCAGATCCTGCCGGAGAAGTATCACGGTCTGGTGAATACCGATATCCGTTACCGCCAGCGTTACACCGATCTCATCATGAATGAGGATGTAAAAAAGACCTTTGTGGCGCGCTCGAAGATCATCAGCGCCATCAGGCGCTATCTGGACGGTCAGGGTTTTCTGGAGGTGGAGACCCCGATGCTTGTCTCCAACGCGGGCGGCGCGGCGGCAAGGCCCTTCGAGACGCATTACAATGCGCTGGACGAGGATGTGAAACTGCGCATCTCTCTGGAATTATACTTAAAGAGACTGATCGTGGGCGGCTTGGAGCGCGTCTACGAGATCGGCAGGGTGTTCCGCAACGAAGGACTGGATGCGAGGCATAACCCTGAGTTTACGTTGATGGAGCTTTATCAGGCCTACACCGACTATAACGGCATGATGGACCTGACCGAGAATATGTTCCGCCATGTGGCAAAGGAAGTCTGCGGCACGACGCTCGTCTCCTATCAGGGCGAACAGATCGATCTGGGAAAGCCTTTCGAGCGCATTACCATGGTGGAAGCTGTGAAAAAATACGCGGGCGTAGATTTTGACGCAGTGGCAGACACGGAGGCTGCGAAGAAGCTGGCGGACGAAAAGGGTGTACACTACGAGGAACGCCACACCAAGGGCGATATCATCAACCTCTTCTTCGAGGAGTTCGTGGAAGAGCATCTGGTACAGCCTACCTTTGTGATGGATCATCCTGTGGAGATCTCGCCCCTCACCAAGAGAAAGCCGGACAAGCCGGAG
The DNA here is from genome assembly GCA_002490835.1 of Lachnospiraceae bacterium UBA7196. Lineage (GTDB taxonomy): Bacteria > Bacillota > Clostridia > Lachnospirales > Lachnospiraceae > UBA3282. Next base: position 33,228 of record DKUU01000020.1, read on the forward strand.
TATGTGGAGCGGTTCGAACTGTTCATTACGGCGAGGGAGATGTGCAACGCCTATTCGGAGCTTAACGACCCCATCGACCAGCGGGAGCGTTTCAAGGCGCAGGAAGCGGCGCTGGCGGCGGGCGACGAGGAGGCAAACACAACCGACGAGGACTTTATGAACGCGCTGGAGATCGGAATGCCCCCGACGGGCGGCATCGGCTACGGCATCGACAGGCTGGTGATGTTACTCACTGATTCCCCCGCGATCCGCGACGTGCTGCTGTTCCCGACCATGAAAAGTCTGGACAAAAAGCCTTCCGACGGGGCGAAATCTGCGAAAAAGCAGGCGGCAGGCGAGGCGAAAAAGAGCAGCGTGACCCGCGAACAGGCATTGGAACTGTTGAAGAAGTACAACAAAGAGCCCTTTCATATCCAGCATGCCCTGACCGTGGAGGGTGTGATGCGCTGGTACGCGAAAGAATTGGGCTATGCGGCGGAAGAAGAGTTCTGGGGCATCACCGGACTTTTGCATGATATCGACTTTGAACTTTATCCGGAGGAACACTGCAAGAAAGCGCCCGAACTGCTGCGAGAGGGCGGCGTGGGCGAGGATATGATCTACGCGGTCTGTTCCCACGGTTTTGGAATCTGCAGCGAAGAAGAACCGAAACTGGAGATGGAGAAGGTGCTGTTTGCGGCCGACGAGCTGACGGGCCTGATCTGGTCCTGTGCGCTGATGCGTCCTTCTAAGAGCGTTATGGATATGGAAGTCAAGAGCCTGAAAAAGAAATTTAAGGATAAAAAGTTTGCGGCGGGCTGTTCCAGAGAGATCATTGCGCAGGGCGCGGAAATGCTCGGCTGGGAACTGGACGAGCTGTTTGAGAGGACGATTCAGGCGATGAGAAGCTGCGAGGAATCTGTGGCGGCGGCGATGGAGAGCCTGTAGGGAGAATATCCGTTTGAATAACATAGAGATTTCTATCCTAAATTGCGAAAATCAGCTGCTTACCTGCAGGAAGCAGCTGAACGATCTGATCTGCGAATATGACAGCCAAAAGATCAATCATTCTCTGGTCAGTTATAAAATCGGCTATCTGAAGAATGAAATCGATCAGATCGACCGTCAGTTAGCGATGCTGCGGGCTGAATTGTACGAACAGCCGCAGGAAACGGACATCCGGCAGCAGAATGGGAAACCGGCGCAGAATATGGAAGGAGCGCAGGGGCCGTTTGCGCAGCCGCAGAGGAATGTTCAGCCGGCTGCTGCGCCCGCAAAATCCAAGGATCTGGAAAATATCATCGGCAAATCATGGATGGGCATCTTTGCCTCGATCCTGATCTTTGTCAGTTTTATTCTGTTTGCCACATTGTTAGCTCCCTTTATCACGGATGCCATCAAAATGGCGGCAATGTATCTTGTGAGCATATCCTTTACGCTGTTCGGCCTTATCAAGTTAAGAAAGCATCATAACAAACTGTATCTGGCCATCAGCAGCTGCGGGGTCAGTGCGGTCTGGCTTTCCCTGTTTTTGACCAATCTGTACTTCAAAGCGATAGGAGAGGTCGCACTTTACCTGTGCATCCTGATCTGGGCGGTGTTTGTCTGCTATTTATCGAGATGGCGGGACCGGGTATTTCAGATCATAGGTCAGAGCGGCATTACGATTGCCTTGTTTTTTGGGATCATTTTATGTACGGAGACAGAAGACAGTGTTAAATTTCTGATGCTGGGGCTGTTTTTTGCGGTGACTGCGTCTATCTTCTATGCGAGCAGCTACACAAGGGAATTTCGTAAAAATATTATCAATAACGCATTTAACGCGGTGAATCTCTTTCAATTGCTGGTCGGTTATTGTCTGATGGATGCGCCGAAACTATTTTCGGGGGAGAAGGTATCCGGAGGATGGACGGCCTATTGTATCGAGATGACCGGCATTGTGATTTTGATATTCATTCTGCTGCAGTTCGCGGTGTTCCTTGTCTCCACATTGAAAGAAGATAATATAGATTTTGGCCTCTTTATGATCGCCAATGCCATGCTGACGATGCTTTTTGTCTTCCGCATGACACATGGAGCGGAGGACAGTCTCAGGGGCGCGGTCTATTTAGGGATCAGCTTTATGCTGCTGGCCGTGATAGAAAACAAATTTGCGGACAGGAAGGATGACGGCAGGACGCTGATGCAGGTCTTTATTCCGCCCCTGTTTATCCTGTCTGTTTTCATGATCGACCTCTTTCAGGATCATATCGGCCTGTCGTTCGTCATGGTTTTGTTTCTCCTGTTGGGATATTATAAAAATGACGCTGTCTATAAGTATGAAAGCCTGATCGTCGCGGCCATTTACTGCTTTGCCGGCCTGAAGTACCCCATAGAACATTTTGGATTGGGACTGCTGTTCTTTGCGGCCCTTGCCGTTTTACTGTATCGTAAAAAGGAACAGTACCGCACTGCCTTTAAGTTATACGCCTATTTCATCGGACTGCTCTTTGTTTCTGTGGATCTGTACAGGCTGTTGGATGGTGTTGATATCAAATACGATATCGTCAGGACGGTTATCTTTACGGCGGCGGCATTGCTGAATGTTCTTGCGGCCAAAAGCATCTTTGTCAAAAATTTTCAGACGCTTGAGACGGAAAAGGTCTGCGCCAAAGCGGTAGGCATCACGAATGCGCTGTTTATGGTATACAGCCTGTATGTCCTTGCGGATACGAAAAATGAGGTCTGCCACTTCATTCTTGTCTTACTGGCAATGATTATCTTTCTGGTCAATACAAAGAATCTTCTAAAACGGCATCAGGGGATGTGGCCGGGCATCTATATTGGGATCAAACTCACGGTTCTGATCGTCACCATCTTATCTTCCTATGATACGGCGAATTATGTGATCAGTATTTCCGCCTTCCTGTTTGCCATCGTCAGCATCGTCGTCGGATTTCGGTTTGTCTTTAAGTCATTCCGCATCTACGGGCTGGTTCTTTCGCTGCTCAGCGTGGCAAAACTGATTTTGGTTGACATCAGTTACGAGAATACGCTGGGACATGCCCTGAGCTTTTTTGTCTGCGGTATCCTGTGTTTTGTCATCAGTCTCATCTATCATCTGATCGATAAGAAAGTGCAGGAAAAATGAAAAAACATTTCACCTTTGTTCCATAAATAAAATGTTTGAAACGGGATAAAATACGTGTTATAATTTATTCAACATAATTTTATTCAAATAATTTTTATTAAAATATATTTTATTAAAATCATTTTGAATAAAGTACATGGATTATTAAAAGAGGTGAAAGCGCATGTTTATCGGCAGGGACAGGCAGTTACAAAGCTTACAGAAGCTCTATGAAAAAGAAGGATTCGCTATGTCGGTGATCTACGGGCGCAGGCGGATCGGGAAATCCACGCTGATCGTTGAGTTTGTGAAAGATAAGAAAAATATCTTTTATACCGCGACGAAGGTGGGCGGAGAAAAGAATCTCGAATTGTTTTCCAAACAGGCGCTGGCGGCATTGGAGCCGGCTTTGGGAGATGCGGCCTTTTCGTCGGTGGAGGCCGTTTTTGATTTTATCAGTCAGAAAATGCCGGATGAAAAGCTGGTGCTTGTGATCGATGAACTGCCTTATTGGGCGGAAAAAGACGAGGCGCTTCTTTCCGTCATGCAAAAATATATCGATACTGTGTGGAATGATAAAAACCTGATGATCATACTCTGCGGGTCCGCGCTCAGCTTTATGGAAAATAAAGTACTCAGCGAGAAAAGTCCGCTGTTTGGCAGAAGAGATTCCCAGATTAAGCTGGAGGCTTTTTCTTATAAGGAGACGGCTCTTTTTGTGCCGGATTATCCGGCGGAAGATAAAGCCATATGCTATGGGATAACGGGCGGCGTGGCAAAATATCTTTCCCTGATCGACAAAGACAAGAGCCTTGATGAGAATATCAAAAAACTGTTTTTCCATCCCGACGGCTATCTGTATGATGAGACCAGAAATCTGCTTACGCAGGAGTTTACTGATATTACGCTGGTAAATAATGTCATTGAGCAGATTGCATCCGGTGTGAATACGCTGAACGGCATTGCGGGCAAGGTGAAAGAGAAAGAGCCTACTGTCCTGTATACACTGGAAAAACTGATCAGGGTAGGACTGGCGGAAAAGAAAAAGTGTATGACTGAGGAGAAAAATAAGAAAAAAACGCAGTATGTGTTAAGGGATCACATGTTTAAATTCTGGTATGACTTTATCCCTAAGGCGCACAGCGTTATTGAGATGGGACAGGGCGACCTCTATTATGAAAAGGCGGTAAAACCGAATCTGCATGCCTTTATGGGAAGTGTCTTCGAGGAGATGTGTAGATACTATACACTGGAACAGGGCATACAGGGCCGGTATGACGGCTTCCTTACGCAGGTTGGCAGCTGGTGGGGCACAGAGCAGGTGGAAAACCAGACGGGAGAAAAGGTCTGTCAGTCTGCCGATATCGACGTATTTGCAGTCTCGGAAACAGATAAAACGGCAGTGGTCGGTGAATGTAAATTCCGGAATGAAAAAGTGGATAAAGCGGTGTATGATACGCTCCTTCAGCGGGCGGCTCTGGCCGCAGGGAAATACAGGGTGACAAAATATCTGTTTTTCTCGTTAGGCGGATACACGGATTGGTTTCATGCCAATGCAAACCGCGATGTGGTGCTGCTCACATTGGATGATTTATACGCCTGATTCCTTTCGCTTCCTTTTATTTTCATACATCTTTTCATCCGCTTCTTTCATCAGCTTTTCGTAGTCCGCAGGCTGGTCGCTCAGACTAAAACCGAAGGAAAACTGAAGCGGAACGCGCACCTGATCGTTTAAGTCGGCAAAGCTGTTACTTTGCAGACCGGTGAGCAGCGCGATGGTGTCGGTCAATTCCTGCTCGCTGCCATAGCGGTACAGGAATAGCAGGAATTCGTCGCCGCCAAGTCTTGCGGACACACAGCTTTTGGGACCGAAATCCCGAAGCAGCGAGGCAATCTCCTTTAAGTAGACGTCGCCGGCGTCATGGCCGTAGGTATCGTTGATCGTTTTTAAATTATCCGCATCGATCATGACCACCGCGCTGCAGCCGAGTGTTTCCGGCTCGCCAAACAGGGCGGAAAGTCTGATTTCCAGACCGCGGCGGTTGAAAAGACCGGTCAGCAGATCATAATCCCGCTCGGCTTCTATTTTGCGACGTCTTTTGATCTCCTCCGTCACATCGATGACAACGCCGAAGATTTCATTCTCCTTGTCCAGTTCCTCCAGTTTCACATAGTGCTCTTTCAAGGCGTATACATTGGTTTCACCGGCAACAGGATCGCTGCGCAGCGCAGTGATAAACGACTGAAACAATGTATAATCGGAAGACAATCTATCGGCCTCGTCCGCTTCCAGACAGAGGATGCGGGGCACGTGCTGAGTGATCCGCACCCGCTTCATATGGTGGTTGTACTCGTATACGCCGATATACATATTTGTCTTGCTTAAAACGTAAGACATTTTTTTATTATTATCCAAAAGACTCTGTTTCATGCGGTTGATGTAACCGCTCAGCTCCGAAAACTCCACGCTGTTTTGTATGTCGATCATTTCGTCTAGATTGCCCTGCGTAATGCTGTGCAGTTTTTCGTTTACGCTGCGGATTCCTCCAACGACATAGAGATTCATATATTTGGTGACGACGTGGGAGAGGATAAACGCAATGGTGATCAGGCAGACCGCCAGAGCGGCCGTTATGGGCGGGATGCCCCTGTACATCTCGTGGCAGGAGAGGACGCGGCCGATATAATTGCCGTTTTTTTCGCGAAAGACACAGTAGGAATTTACGCCATTTACTTTGGCGTGAAACGATGTCGTACCTACAGCGATCTTGTCAAGGTCAAGGCCGATGTCCGAAAGATTTTTGCCGACACTTGGCAGATCGGTGGAGCCGACGATCTCACCGGAACCGACCACAGCGTAATAATTTGCTTGCGGATTGACGCGGAACAGGGAAAAAAGATAGGAAAGCTCGTTTTTCTCAGTCGCTTTCAGGACATTGACGGGCTCCATGCCTACCTGCACGATGAACGCTTCGCTTTTGCTCCAGAGCGCGGAGTACTGCATTAGTTTCGCTTCCGCCGTATTGGGGGTGATGTCCTGCACAAGGCACAGGGATTTATCTGTAAGCAGGGGTTTGAAAAAACGCATCTGCTCTCCGGAATCAAAGGTATAATCATAATATTCAGGGTGGGTTCCCGCATAGATACGGCCTGTGGTATCGAAAATGTGAATCTCATCTACTTCCATCATTCTGGCAATCCGCTTCAGCTCCTCCACGCTGTCTAAGACGGAAGGATTATCTTCAATGATATAGGCGATCGCTTCCGCGTTGTGCTGACATGTCTGCTGATAGGCTGCCTTAGTTTCTTCAAGCTCTTCCTGATTTCGTTCCAGAAGCTGTCCGATCTGGTAAAAGGTTTCTCCGGCGGTTTCCCGCGCCAGCTTCTGCTCGTGTGTGAACTGGAAATATAAAATCACTGCCAGAAGAAAGGCTACGAGCAGAAAGGTGACATGGCGCATATAATGACTGATGATATTTCTAAGAGTCTGCATGGATATCTCCTTTGAGGATTCCGGTCTATAACACGGACAACTGGTTTACATAAATCAACTCAAACAGATAGCGGTAATTATATGAAACCGTACATAAGATACTATATATAGTATGGTGTGTCAAGAAAAAAGGACATTTTGCGGGAAATGCGCCATTATTTGCGAAACTTAAGTAAATTTACCCTCAAATAAAAAATAGGGGGAATACTTGCACAGGGACAGATCAGAATGGTAAACTGATTGAGGGAAAACGAAACGAAAACGGTGACCATAGGATGTCACGGGTGAGGCAGAGGAGCAAAGATGGATCCTGCAATGGAGAAAAATGCGTGTGATCGCGGTCATAAGTTTAATAGAGAATGTCTGGTCCTGACGGCCGGGCTTTTGCTGATGCTTCTGGTCTTATCACGTTATGTTGTGAATGGACAACCGGTGGATATCAGAAGCGACAATGCAAAGACAGAGATCGGACTGCCGCTTAGCGACGATGTCGAAATTATGCAGCCGATGATCATCACGGAGGAGATGAACTGGCGGCAGGGGTACTATGCGCTGCGTTTTACGTACTGTGATAAGAACAGTGACGGGCGGGTCGTTTATACGGTCAGGCAGGGGGAAGCGCTGCAGAAGGGAAGCATTGCACTGTGTGATATCGATGCCGGTGAGTGGACGCGGCTTTCCGGACTTTCGCCCGGCCGGCTGGAAGCCGGAGAAGCGCTCCTTATGCTTAGCACGGAAGGTGTGGCGCAGGGAGCGCTTGAGATCGGTGCCGGAGAAGATTATTACGGTTTCGGCATTGCGGAATATAATGGTGTAAAGCAGAGTCTTACGCTGGCACAGGCATATCATTATCATATTGTGGATATGGAGTATCGGATTAGACTGGTTTGTTATGCCCTCGTTCTGTTGTGTGTCCTGCTGCTTATCTTGTTGGTAAGAGACGGACGGATTGGCGACAAAGGGAAGAGTCTGGCGGCGTTTGGCGTGATGACGGTACTGTTTATGGCCGTTATCTATCTGCTGGACAGTTCGATCTACATACAGCCGACTTATGCGGAGGCGGTGACGAATTTCCTTAAATTTGCGCGGGAAAAGAAATTTATGGATAATTTGCTGGTTACGGACGCGGGTTATCTTCCGCTGCTGCCGCGCCTGATCACTTTGTTTTTTGTGAAAGTCTTACGGGTACCGGCCGCATATGCGCTGTATTTAATGCAATTCACGGCTTGTTTATTGTGCAGTATGATCTGGTCGTTTTTTGTACTGTATCCTTTTCACCGGTTCATGAAGCTGTCCGGCCGGATCCTCTGGTGTATTCTGGTGATGCTGACATGCTTTTACGAGGAGACGCTGTTTTTTACCAATCATGCGTATTGGGGAATCTACTTTCTGCTCCTGATGATGATTGCCGATCTGAACGTATTTCCGCGGTGGCTCTATGCAGTATTGACAGCTTTTGGAGCGGTGTTTTGTCTTTCTAAGGGCACCTATGCCGTTGTACTGCCGCTTGCGGTGCTTGCCATGGTCTTTTTCTATCGGAGCATGGACAGGCGGGAGAAGGTTTTTCTGTGCACGGCGGGAGCGGCTGCTTTATTGCAGATTTTGTATTCCTTTAGCGGGCAGGGTGACGGGGGCAGCTGGGTCTCTGCTGCGGCAAACGGCGGGATCGCATACTGGATCAGGCTGGTCTGCAGGGCGTTTGTGGAATTTACCGCCTATTTGCTGCGACCGCTTGGAGGTGCGATAAACCGGATACCTATAGTTATTTTATTGTTAACGCTTGTGGCGATTGGCTTTCTGGTGGCAGGTTTTACAGGGAAGGTGCTGCTTTCTCTCCTGCGTGGAAAGAAAGTGAGCAGGCCGCAGAGGAATTTCTGGCTCATTGTGATGTACCAGATGATCGTGACGGTATTTTTTTTGGTGACTGTTAAGGCGGTTCCGGATTCATGGAAGAATATGGGCTTTATTTCATTTCGACAGATGGGTCATAAATATGAGATTTTTTCTTCTATCGGTTTTTATCTGCTGCTGCTGACGGGAAGCGGTTTGCTGCGGCAGGCAGCGGAAACCGGAGCGGCGAATGCAGAATCCGCAGCGGGCAACGGGATCTGGCATGGCATATATGAAATCGGTAGTAGGTACGGTATTCTCGCGCTGACGGCAGTTTTTTGCCTGACGCACCCTGTCATGCAGCTGACGGGATGGGCGCAGGCAAAAACATCCGATGGGCGGGTTTATGCCGGGGATATCAACGCAGACTGGCAGGCTTGTAAGGATATGATATATCGCAGCTCCTTTTTTGTTCCGGTTCGGGACGGCAACTGGGGATACAGCCGTAACGCTACGGTTTATCAGGTGGGGGCGGATGTTTATTTTGAGGAGACGTCCTGCGTTAATCTCGAAGAGAAGATAGCCGGTTACCGGAACACATATGAGATACAGGACGAAGCGACGGCACAGAATCTGATTGGCGTAATGATCGATCGTCCGGAGCGGATTCCTTATGCAGATTGTCGTATCCGGCTGTTGGATGCGGACGATCAGGTGATTGCAGAGACGGGACAGACAGGCGGCGGCAGATATAAGAAATGCTATTTCACGTTTGCCGATCCGGTAAGCGGCGTCAAAAAAATGGAATTTGTGGATGCCGACGGGGAACCGGTTTGGTATAAAGATTATATCGCATGGATCACGGCATGGTAAAACGGATATTCCTAAATGGTGAAGAACGGCAGATTTAGGCGGTTAGAAGAAGGAAGCGGGGGAAAATCCACATTGACATTCAGAGCCGGTAAGTGTATAATAAAGCGGAAATTATGTAGTGTCAGATGTTATTTGAAAACATGTTACATAAAACAGGAAAGGGAGGGAGAGGTTTTGCCTGTTTCAGGGCAGACCCGGCGAGGAGATGAGTGAGAATACGACCAGACAAAAGCTATTGATCGTGGATGACGAAGAAGTCAACAGAACCATACTCAGCCTGATGTTCGATTCCGATTATGACGTCGTGGAGGCGCAGAACGGGATGGAAGCGATCGACTTCATCGAAAAGGACGACGAGATCGCATTGATCCTGCTGGATGTGATCATGCCGGTGATGGACGGTTTCGGCGTGCTTGACTACATGAAGGATAAGGAGCTTTTGGAAAAGATCCCCGTGATTCTGATCACGAGCATGACGCCGCAGGAGAGCGAGGAGAAGGCTTACGAGTACGGTATCGCGGATGTGATGCATAAGCCTTTTGAATCCGCTATCGTCAAGAGACGCGCGAAGAACATCATCGAACTGTATCAGAATAAGAAGAATCTGGAAATTCGCTTAAAAGAGCGTGAGGAGACCATCCGCGAGCAGGAGAAGGCTATCCGCATGAACAACGAGTTCATGATCGACGCCCTCGGCTCCGTCGTCGAGTTTAGGAGCGTTGAGACGGGCGACCATGTAAAGCGCATTAAGTACCTGACCAGAATCCTGTTAAAATACCTTGCGAAATATTTCCCGAAATACGGGCTGACGCCGGTGCAGATCGATCAGATCGCCAGAGCTTCCGCGCTCCATGACGTAGGTAAGATCGGCATTCCGGATTCCATCCTCTTAAAGCCCGGAAAATTGACGCCGGATGAGTTTGAGGTGATGAAGACCCACACGACGATCGGCTGTGAGATACTGGAATCCTTCAAGCCGCAGTATGAGGACGAATTTTATACCTACTGCTATGAGATCTGCCGCCACCATCACGAGAGAGCGGACGGCAAAGGGTATCCGGATCATCTGGCAGGGGATGAGATTCCGATCAGCGCGCAGATCGTTTCCATTGCGGACGTATATGAGGCGCTTGTCAGCGAGAGAGTCTATAAAACTGCATACAGCAATTCTGAGGCATATGAAATGATCCTGAATGGAGAATGTGGACAGTTTTCGGACGACGTCATTGAGTGCTTTAAGCTTGCGAAAGAGGATTTCTTCAATATTGTGGAAGTGATCAATCTGTTCAATTTCACTTAAAGGGTATCAGGCGACGAAGACTGTGAAACAGCGTGGTTTTGTTTTACAGTCTTTTTGTCATGACGGAAAGAGTGTGGAGGTAAATTATGGACGACAAATTCAGAAAGCAGTTGGAAGAAGGCGGTGCGGACGTGGAGACCACCTTGAAGCGCTTCATGGGAAACGACGCGATCTACCAGAAATTTCTGGGAAAGTTCCCCGCTGACCCGAACTACGCTAATCTGGGGATTCACATGGAGTCGGGAGCCTTTGAGGAAGCATACAAGTGTGCGCATGCCTTGAAGGGCGTGGTGGGCAATTTGGGTCTGACGCCGATCTTTAACAAAGTGTCCGATCTGGTAGAGGAGCTGCGCAACAAGGCGGCCGAAGAAGTGGATGCGGCCCGTGCGAACGAGTTATGGCAGGAGATCAAGGTGGTATATGAAAAATTTATCGCCATTATAAACGAGAACATCCCCCGGTAATGAGGAATTTTTCGCTTATTGTCAGAAGATTTTCTGAGAGGAACTTACAATGGAATTTGAATGGTTAAATTCCCGCATTGCGGACGAAACCATGGAACTTGTCCTTCTTTTCAACGAGGAGGGCAGTATTCTTTATGGCAATCAGGCGGCGGCGGCGAAGCTGGAATACGACGGGGATAAACTGGAAAAATGCAGTATGTCCCAGATCTTCCGGCAGGACTTCCCCAATACGCACGACGGGTTTATTACCTTTGTTAAAAAGTGCATGAAGGGCGTCAAAGAGATGACCATGTACCGCAGCAACAATTCCTGTTTCTCGGTCAATGTCCGCATCTTTCCGGAAGATAAGACAGACGCTTATCTCCTTCTGGCGGAAGACATCTCGGCCCAGAAAAACATGAATATGCGCATCCGCGAACTCAAGGAGCGGGAGGAAGATAACTACCGTGCCAGAAATGAGTTTACCGCCAATGTGACGCATGAGCTGCGTACGCCGGTCAACGGCATCAAGGGGCATGTGCTGGAGCTGGTGGAGGAAGTTACGGATCCCGATCAGAAAAAGACGCTGGATATCGTTCTTAGCTGCTGTGACAATATGCTGACGATCATCAATGATATCCTCGATTTTGCGAAACTGGAATCCGGCAAGTTCGTGATCGATGAAAAACCCTTTGATTTTCAGGAGATGATGGATAAGGTGATCGCCACACACAGTGCGACGGTCAATAAAAAAGAGCTGCACATGAGCGTGGACATCGATGAGAAGATTCCGAGAAAGCTGATCGGCGACGAGCTGCGGCTTACGCAGGTTCTTAATAATCTTTTATCCAACGCCATAAAATTTACCATGGTTGGATATGTCAATGTGGTAGTTGGGATGACCAGACGGGTCAATGACGAAGTGGAGCTGTTCTTCATGGTGCGGGACAGCGGCATCGGCATCTCGCAGAAGGAACAGGACAGACTCTTCCAGAGTTTCAGTCAGGTGGACGCTTCCATCACCAGACGCTTCGGCGGCACGGGACTGGGCCTTGCGATCACGAAACAATTGGTGGAGCTGATGCACGGCGACATCCATGTGGAGAGCGAGAAGGGGAAAGGAAGCGCCTTTTCTTTCTCGGTAAAGTTAAAGAGCGAGCAGATCCTCGACGAGGCGCAGAGTCAGGTCTATGTGAACTGGGAAGAATATGTGAAAGAAGGCGAGAACGGGAGCGTCGACCGCCTGATGCAGTTTGGCGAGGCGGAGAACCGCGAAGAACTCAAGAAACGTATGGATAAGCTGGTACTCTCCATCGAGATGGGCGCATGGGATAAGGCGGAACTTCTGGCTTCCACCCTAAAGGCGCTCTTAGAGTCAGCGGGAGACGAGGACTTAAAGCGGCAGGTGCTGAGGATGGAGATGGCGATCCGCAAGTCGAACTACGACAAGAGCGTGGAAATGTACGGCAAGCTGAAAGATGCGATCACGGAGCGGGTCGGCGATATCTGGAGCGCGGAGTAGGCGGAATAAAAGGAGAACTGTGATGGGGACGGAATATACCAATAAGAAAGCGCCCATGATCCTGATCGTGGACGACATCAGTGTGAATGTGACCATTCTGGAAAATATCCTCACCCACGAGGGTTATGAGACGATGACTGCCCTGAGTGTTCAGGAAGCGCTTACGCAGATCAAAAAAACGACGCCCGATCTGATCCTTTCCGATCTTTCCATGCCGGAGATCGACGGGCTGGAATTTTGCAGGATGCTGAAAAGCGATCAGCATACCAGAGACATTCCATTCATCTTTATCACGGTCTTAAACACCAGCAAAGAGAAGGAAGAGGCCTTTCTGGCGGGGGCGGTGGATTTTATTCCCAAGCCTTTTGATAATGTGGAGGTTCTCATGCGGGTGAGCAACCACTTAAGCATCTATCGAATGCGTCAGGAGATGACGGACTATAACCGGATGATGCACAAGATGGTGGAGGAGCAGAAAAATCTCAATGAAAAGATCCATGCAAATGTGCTGCGGGCTCTTGCCAGACTGATGAAAAAGAAGGATCCCGAAAAGGGGACACACAGGTCGAACGTGGGTTATAACAGCAAGCTTTTGGCGCAGGGGATGCAGTTTTCTCCGGCTTATGAGGATGAGATCACGGACGAATTTATAGAAGCCATCGGCATCGCGGCCAGACTGCATGACGTAGGCAAATTCGTTCTGGAAGAGGAGCCGCCCACAGAGGGTCCGGATCGGGACTATATCAAAAGATGTGTCGAGGAAGGCAGGGGCGTGATAGAAGAATTTGGCACCGAACAGGAAGAGGGCGGCGCGCTGGGGATGGCAAAGCAGATCGTTGCCTGCTGTTACGCGCACTGGGACGGCACGGGTTATCCGGTGATTTCCGGCGATGAGATCCCGTTGGCAGCGCGGATCGTAGCAGTAGTGGACGGGTTTGACGAGGCGACTGCGCCGGGAGAGGGGAAAAAGGTTTTATCTGTAGAAGAAGGCGTGGAATATATTACCAAAAATAGCGGCGTGTTGTACGATCCCGACGTTGTAGCGGTCTTTAAAAAGCTTTTTGGCCGGATGAGAACAAATTGACTTTTGTTTGATTCTATGGTTTAATTAAAGATGGTAATTTGGGGAGGCGAAAGAAGTGATCACCGACAGTGAATTTAAGCGGATCGTCGGATATGTTCACAAACATTACGGCATCGATCTGAGTCAAAAAAAGGTTTTGGTGGGCGGAAGACTGGAGAACTATCTGGCCCGCAACGGTTACGCAAATTACGATGAGTTTATGGAGAAGGTGGAGAAGAATCCCAAGGGCAGTGAATCCACGGATCTGGTCAACATTCTCACCACCAACCATACATATTTCATGCGCGAGAGCGAACATTTTGATTTCCTGAAGAATGTGGCGCTTCCCTGGGCAAAGGCCAAGGCCATGAACACGAGGGATTTAAGAGTCTGGTGCGGCGCTTCTTCTACGGGAGAAGAACCATACACGATGGCGATGATCATCAAAGACTTTTTCGCTATGGAGCGTCCGGCATGGGATACGAGACTGTTGGCGACGGACATCTCCATGCGGGTTTTGGATCATGCGGCGAAGGGCGTGTACCTGCAGGAGCATATCGATCCGCTGCCGGCGTCATGGAAGAAACGCTACTTTAAGCAGCTTAACGAAGAAGAATTCCGGGTAAAGGACGAGTTGAAAAAAGAGGTGATCTTCAGGCAGTTCAATCTGATGGATCCCATTCCATTTAAAAAGAAGTTTCATATCGTATTTTTAAGGAACGTAATGATTTACTTTCAGGATGATATCAAGTATCCGCTCATCGAACGGATCTACGATCATATGGAGCCGGGAGGCTATCTTTTCATCGGTCTGACGGAGAGGCTGGACCGCCAGAAAGTAAAGTTTAATTACGTTCAGCCATCAATCTATAGAAAGTAGGGAATCGGAATATGATGCCTATCAGAGTATTGGTCGTTGACGATTCGCTGATGTTCCGTAAGCTTCTGGTAAAAGCTTTGAACGCGGATCCGAATATTGAAGTCGTGGCGGATGTGGAGGATGTCTATCAGGCGCGGGACGCCATTTTGAAATTTAAACCGGATGTAATGACGCTGGATGTGGAGATGCCGAAGATGAACGGTATCGAGTTTTTGCGGAGGCTGATGCCGCAGTATCCCCTTCCCGTCGTTATGATCAGTTCCTTAAACGATAAGGTCTTCGATGCGCTGGAGGCGGGTGCAGTCGATTTTGTTAACAAGCCTACGAATTTAAATCAGGCTCAGTTAAACGACTTCCTCTCGCAGGAATTGGCGGCGAAGGTCAAGATCGCTTCCACCGCAAAGGTCGGAAAGCTGAAACGGGCGGAAGCCACTTCTATCATGGGACATATCAGCGCGGCGGGCGGTAAGGACCGGATCGTGGCGATTGGCGCGTCCACAGGAGGCACCGAGGCTATCTTCGAGGTAGTCAAACGCTTTAAGAGAGACATTCCGGGCGTTGTCATCGTACAGCACATGCCGCCCGGTTTTACCAAGATGTATGCTGACCGCCTGAATAATTCATGCGAGGTGGCTGTCAAGGAAGCGCAGAGCGGCGACCGTGTCCTGCAGGGACAGGTGCTGATCGCGCCGGGAGACAGGCAGATGAAGCTTGTCAAAGTAAACGGCGTCTATCAGGTAGAGTGCAGGGGCACCGAGAAGGTGAGCGGACATTGCCCTTCCGTGGACGTATTGTTTTCCTCGGTGGCGAAGGCGGCCGGGAATAAGGCAGTCGGCGTCATCCTTACAGGTATGGGAGGCGACGGCGCGAAGGGACTTTTGGAGATGCGGCAGGCCGGCGCGCTGACGGTAGGACAGGACGAAGCGACCTGCGTCGTCTACGGGATGCCTAAGGTGGCTTTCGACATAGGGGCCGTACAGCAGCAAGCGCCGATCACGGCAATCGCAGGGAAGGTTTATAACCTGTTGAGCAAATAGATTTTACAGAGGATTGTAACAGAAAATTAAAAGAAAGGAGCTGGGCGCAGATGAAGATTTTATTGGCTGAGGACGATTTCGCCAGCCGCAAATTTATGGACAAACAGCTATCGCGCTACGGAGAATGTGACGTGATGGTGGATGGCGAAGAAGCAGTGGATGCATTTATGATGGCGCTGGAGGATGGAGAGCCTTACGATCTGGCCTGCCTCGACGTGATGATGCCGGTTATGGACGGCTATCAGGTATTGAAAGCGATCCGCGACATTGAGGCGCAGAAAGGCATTCCCAAGAGCAAGCGCGTCAAGGTGATTATGACCACGGCGTTAAACGATGAGCGCAATGTCAAGATGGCGTTCGAGCTTGGATGCGAAGCCTATGCCGGGAAACCGATAGATGTGGAAAAGTTTGAAAAGGTTTTAAAGAAGCTGGGGCTGATTTAGGAAATCTTTAAGGTTAGGAGGAAGTATGGCAGAAGAATTCAACACAGACAGTATGCTAGACATGTTTTTGTACGAGAGCGGCCAGCTTTTGGAAAAACTGGAAGGCATCATATTAGAAAAACAGGATGCAGACTGCTTTGATGATTCCGATATCAATGAGATCTTCCGTGTCATGCACACCATCAAAGGTTCCTCAGGCGTTTTGATGTATGAGAACATTACCAAGGTAACCCATAAACTGGAAGATGTATTTTACTACCTGAGAGAATCCCATCCGGACGACGTACCGCACATGGAACTGGTGGAGAAGGTACTTGCCGTGTCAGATTTTGTGACAGGGGAGCTTGACAAACTCAAGAGCGGAGAGACCCCTGATGGTGATGAAAAGCAGCTTGTAGAGGATTTGGACGAGTTTCTTAGCCGCCTGAAGGGCGAGATCAAGAAACAGGGCATCGAGATGCCGCAGGCGAACAGGCATGTGGAGCCGACGCAGTTCTACATCACGCCCGTGGCGGGGGATGACAGTCATTTTTATCGGATTTCGATCCATTATCGAAGCGATACGCAGATGAGTAATCTGAGGGCGTATTCGGCTACCTATGCCCTGAAAGAGGTGGCGGAGGATCTGCTCTATACGCCGGACGACATTCTTTCCAACGAGGCCAGCGCCGATGTGATTGTAGCCGAAGGCTTTCATATGCTGCTGCAGACGAAGAGCTCCAAGGAGGAAGTCATCGCGCTGATCGACAGCTCGGAGGCGGAGGAGATCAATTTCGACGAGCTTACGAAGGAAGAATACGGCAACGCACTCGGCGAGTTTGGCAGAGAGGACGCGATGCCGGCCGCGCAGCCTGCAGAGGCGGCCAAGGCGGACGATAAAGAGGCCAAAAAGGAAGGCCCGAAGCCCGGCGACTATGTGGTCAAGACCAAGGAAGCCGGTAAAGGTAAGACGCTTGCGAAGAACCAGCCGAAGCAGCAGAGCATCATCAGCGTGAACGTGGAGAAGATGGATGCGCTGATGGATCTGATCGGTGAGCTCGTTATTGCGGAGGCGGTGGTCTTACAGAACCCCGACCTGAAGGTGCCGGGACTGGAGCTTTCTAACTTCCAGAAAGCGTCCGGACAGCTCTCCAAGATCACTACGGAGCTGCAGGAAGTCATTATGTCGATGCGCATGATGCCGCTGACCAATGTCTTCCAGAAGATGAGGAGAATCGTCTTCGACGTGTCCAGAAAGCTTGGCAAGGATATCGAGCTTGAGGTGATCGGTGAGAACACGGAAGTGGATAAAAATATCATCGAGCATATCACCGATCCGTTGATGCACCTTGTAAGAAACTCGGTGGATCACGGTATCGAGGAGAATGCGGCGGATCGTACCTCGATCGGCAAGCCGGCCAAAGGAAAGATTACGCTGGAGGCCAAGAACGAGGGCGGCAAGGTTTATATCAGCGTCAAGGACGACGGCAAGGGCTTAAATAAAGAGAAATTGTACCAAAAAGCATTGGAGAAGGGCGTCATCGAGAACAAGCCGATGAACGAGTTTTCAGATAAGGAGATTTTCCGTTTTATTACGCTGCCGGGCTTTTCCACCAAGGAAGAGGTCACGGAGTATTCCGGCAGAGGCGTCGGTATGGACGTGGTGGTCAAGAACATTCAGACCATCAGCGGAAGACTCGATATCTCCAGTGTGGAGTTTGAAGGATCCGAGATGACTTTGGTGATCCCGCTGACGCTGGCGATCATCAACGGCATCGTTGTACAGGTAGGTAATTCCCCGTTTGTGATTGAGACGGCTTCGATCAAGGAATTTGTGCGAGTGGGTGAGGATGATCTCATTCATGAACCGAGCGGCGAGGAATATATTGTGTTAAGAGGCGAATGTTATCCTTTTATCCGCCTGAACGAAAAGTATGATCTGCCTGATTCGATCAATAAGATCGAAGAGGGAATCATCGTGGTGTTAGAGCATGAAGGCAGTCAGGTATGCGTTCTGATCGATAAGCTGCTGCAGGAACAGGAGATCGTGGTCAAACCGATCCCGTCCTATGTCAGAAAGGTCAAAGGTCTTTCGGGCTGTACGCAGTTAGGAGACGGAAGCATTGCGCTGATCCTTGATATCGCCGGACTGCTGATGCACGACGGAGAAAGGAGATAGTACATGGCTGAAGAGTTATTGAAAAATGAAGAAACAGATGAAATGGATGAGCTGATGGAAGAGGATGATTCTCAAAAAGGGATGTTCATGATATTCCAGATCGGCAAAGAGTTCTTCGGTATCAGCATCAGCTATGTGAATGAGATCATTGCGATGCAGCCGATCGCGGCGATCCCTGAGGTAGACGACTACATCAAGGGACTGATCAATCTCCGGGGCAAGATCATTCCTGTGATCGACGTCCGTACCCGATTTAAGATGGAACCGTGCGAATATACGGACAGGACGTGTATTATTGTCATCGATGTAAAAACGACCATGATCGGTCTGATCGTGGAGAAATTGGCGGATGTGGATACGATTGCCGAAGACAATATCGCACCGCCGCCGTCTCTTGGAAGGAAAGAGCACGAGCATAACAAATATGTGTACGGGCTGGCCAGAACAGGAGATACGGTAACGCTGCTTCTCGATCCGGAGAAGCTGATCAAACAGGATGATATCGTGGCTGTGGTAGAAGAAAGCCGTAAGGAAGAACAATCATAAAAAGGAGAGATTACCATGAAGAAGAAATTTTCAATTAGTGACATGACTGTCAAGAACAAAATTACTTTGTTTAGCGTATTGTTGCTGGGTCTGATGCTCATCATTTCGGCAGTGGGTATCTGGTCCTCCAACATGGTAAACAAGGCGCGGACGAGTCTGAACAACAGCGCACTGGCACAGTATGATGTGACGCAGGGATTTGCTGATTTTTGTAATATCAAGGTTCGTGTGCGTAACATCCTGTTTGCCTACTACGATGATGCGGATGCGTTAAAGCAGCAGGAGCAGATGATTGAGTCCTACAAGACGGATGCGAGAAAGTATCTGGACCTTTTCGAGAACAGAATGGGGAGTTTACCTGTAGAGATCCAGAACCAGTATCAGGAAGTGGAGGATAAGATCAATTCCTGGTATGAATCCACACAGACAGATATCGATCTGGCGAAAGCCGGCAAGGTGGATGAAGCGATCAACGATCTGATGACCAACGGCAAGGCGATCGCGGACGATGTGGAGGAGACGCTGACGGAGCTGATCACCGCAATCGAAACAGACACCAAGGCAAAGGAAGTGACGATCCAGCAGCAGCTTACCGGACTGACCATCCTGCAGGCGGCAGTTGTGATTCTGGCAGTCCTGATCACCATCATGTACTGTCTGTTCCTGATCAAGGCGATTACCAAGCCGATGGCGAAGCTGTCCGAGGCGGCTAAGAAGATGACCATGGGCGATATCGATGTAGACTGTGAGAAAATCAACAATGACGATCTGGGCGAGCTGTTAGACGAGTTTGCACAGATGGCACAGGCGATCAAAGAGCAGACCAAGATCACGGAAGCAATCTCTCACGGCGATCTGACCAGAGAGGCGAAACCGAGAAGCGACAGGGACGTGCTGGGCAAGGCAATCGTCAGACTGCTTTCCGAGAACAACATGACGCTGAGCAACGTAAAAGAGGCGAGCGCACAGATTACGGTCGGTTCCGAGCAGGTGGCAAATGCCAGTCAGGCATTGGCGCAGGGTTCTACCGAGCAGGCAAGCGCGATCCAGCAGGTGACCGCTTCTATGGACGAAGTGACACAGCGTACCAAGGCGAATGCGACGCAGGCAGGCGAGGCAAATGTGCTTGTTAACAATATCAAAGAAATGGCGGCATCCGGCAATGAGCAGATGAAGTCCATGATCGGTGCGATGGATGATATCAACGCATCCTCCGAGACGATCTCCAAGATTATTAAGACGATTGACGATATTGCATTCCAGACCAATATTCTGGCTCTGAATGCAGCGGTTGAGGCAGCGAGAGCAGGCGTACACGGCAAGGGCTTTGCAGTGGTGGCTGAGGAAGTGAGAAGTCTGGCAGCGAAGAGTGCGGCTGCGGCAAGCGAGACGGCTGAGATGATCGACGATACGATCCATAAAGTCGGCAACGGTACAAGAATCGCGCAGGATACGGCGAAGTCTCTTGACGAGATCGTAACCTCTATCGATGAGATCGTAGGACTGATCAGCAACATTACCTCTTCTTCCAACGATCAGGCAACGGCGATCTCCCAGATCGATCAGGCGATCTCTCAGGTATCTACCGTGGTACAGACCAATGCGGCTACCAGTCAGGAATGTGCGGCGGCCAGCGAAGAGCTGTCGAATCAGGCAATCACTTTGAAGAACCTGATGGCGAAGTACCAGTTGGCGGCGGATTCTTACAGCAACAGCTTTGTGGCCGACAACAGTATCTCCGCAGCGTCGCATGACGACGAGCCTACGATCTCTTTGGATGGCGATTATGGGAAATATTAAGAAGCGGCAGAACATAGAAAATAGAGCATGAGAGAGATGTTGGGACGGCGGCTTGATGAAAGCCGCCATCCTTTGCTTATTTTTGCGATAACGCCACTTGACATTTTAGAAAAAAGACATTATAATAACCATTGTTGTAAAGATGTGCGCTTAGCTCAGCTGGATAGAGCGTTTGGCTACGGACCAAAAGGTCGGGGGTTCGAATCCTCTAGCGCACGGTGATATTTGGAAAACGGGAATGCCGGTGAGGGCATTCCCGTTTTCGCATGTATCGCTCTTTTCTTATGGAGATAGATGTGATACGATAGAATCAAAAGAAGACGAAAGGGAAAATATAAACGTGAGAGTGTATCTGGATAATTGCAGCTATAATCGTCCTTATGATGATCAATCTCAGATGCGTGTTCATTTGGAAACACAGGCCAAGCTTCATATACAGGATATGATAAGGGAAAAACGAATAGAGCTTGTTACATCATATATCCTAGATTTTGAGAATAGCAATAATCGTTCCATGCAGAAAAGGATGGCAATTAAAAGATTTATGGAAGAATATGCTGCGCTTTATGTAAGTAATAGGAATGAGAATGAGATAGCTGAGCTTGCTGACTCCATAATGGAGACGGGTATTAAGGAGAAGGATGCTTATCATGTGGCCTGTGCCATGATGGCACAATGCAATTACTTTGTTACGACAGATGATCGACTTTTGAAGTATCGGTCAGACAAAATAGCTATGGTAACGCCGGAGGAATTTATTAGAAGAATGGAGGTGGAGGATTAATGGCTAATGCGGTAAAGATTTTGGATCAGGGTTTTTCCTGTCTGGTGGATCATATGGGAGTGATTGATGCAGAATATTTTATTTCGTTGATTAAAAGAGACGATTTTGATTATACAGTATGGCAGAGGGAATATTTTGATAAAATGAAGATTGGTGAGTTCGCGAAAAAGGCATCCGCTTATGCCGATGAACATCCGTATGCGGGGAAGGCGCAGGTCTTATAAATTGAGGTTACCACCACAGTTGAATTTTCAATGTGGTGGTTTTTCTATGTACTAATCCTCTGTTAAATCTATAAGTTTTCTCAGCTCTTTTGCTTCTTCCTCTGTAATGCCCTCCTGATAACTAGAACAAAGATAGCGATATTTACATTATCTCCCAACGTAACGAAAGTTTCAGAGCGTTTATTATTGCAACGATTTACTTTGTTGCGTATAAGGTCGTAATATTTTGTGGTTGATTAACATGGAACTAGAGTTTATTAAAAAGATAAATTTACATTGCTTTTAAATTTTTTTATTGACAAACTGTATATACTGTATATAATGTAATATATACAGTATATACTGAAGGCGCTGCCTGTGACGACAGGGAGCGCAAAATAAGGGAGGCAAGATTTGAAGATCATTATTTCAAACCAGTCGGAGTTGCCGATTTATGCGCAGATCAGAGAGCAGCTCAAGGAACAGATTCTAAACGGACAGATCCCCGAGGGGGAGACCCTTCCTTCGATCCGCCAATTGGCGAAGGAGATCGGTGTCAGTGTCATCACCACCACCCGCGCGTACAGCGAATTAGAGCAGGAAGGCTTTATTGCCACTATGCAGGGCAAGGGCAGCGTGGTGCTTGCCACGGACAATTCCCTTCTGCGGGAGCAGTATCTTCTGCGGATCGAGGAGGGGCTGAGCACGGCGATTGAGACGGCGAAGGCGATGGGAATGTCCGGGGAGGAACTGCGGGATATCTTTAACAACTTATTGGAAACATAAGGAAAGAGAAAACCGCTGCGAATTTCGGAGAGAAGTCAGGAGGGAAGAAGAATATGGAACTATTGGAAGTAAAAAATCTGTCGAAACAATATAAAAATTTTTCTTTACAGAATATCAGCTTTACCCTGCCCAAGGGCTATATCATGGGCTATGTAGGAGCCAACGGTTCGGGAAAGACCACGACCTTAAACCTGATCACGGGCCTCCAGAAAGCAAACGGGGGAGAAGTATTTATCGACGGGCTTTCCCGCGAGGAGGACGAGCGGGCATATAAGGAGAAAATCGGCTTTGTGGGGGACGACTGCTATTTTCCCGGCGATTTTAAGATCAAACATATCCGCCGCGCACTGCAGGACTTTTATCCGACCTTTTCCAGAGAGAAATTTGACGGATTTATCCGTGACTGGAAGCTGCCGGAGAATAAAGCGACCAAGGATTTTTCCAGAGGCATGAAGGTTCTGTTGATGTTTGCGTCGGTGTTTGCCAGACAGACGAAACTCCTGGTGTTAGACGAGGCGACGAATGGCCTTGATCCGGTGATGCGGGCGGATGTGGTGAAACTGTTGCAGGAATATGTGATGGACGGGGAGCGGAGCGTGATCTTCTCTACCCATATCTTGAGCGACTTGGAGCAGATCGCGGACTATATCTATTTTATTCACGAAGGCAGGACGGTCCTCTACGAGGCGAAGGATGAGCTGATCGAGAGTTTCCTGCTGGTAAAGGGCGAGACCGCGAAGATTCCGCCGGCACTGAAAAAGGAGCTGATCGGGGTGGATGAGAATGCCTACGGTTTTGAGGCGATCCTGCCCAGCGATAAGGCGGGGCTTTTAGGGAATGCGTTCCTTTATGAAAAGCCGACCATCGATCAGATTGTGATACACTATATCAAAAGTGCCTGATGAGTGATATAATATTCGCGATGGCAATGAGCAGTGCACAGACGTAAGATGAAAAAATGGCAGCTTGCTGACAATTTTTTCAGATTGCGGATGTATAGGGCGAAGCCCGCGAGCGAGGAAAACCGTAGGTTTTTCGAGCGTATACTGCGGAGATGATATAATAAAAAGGAGAAACCAAGATGAGAGCATTATATTATACGAAGATAGACTATATGTTGACGAGAAAGCAACTGCGTATCCTGCCGCTCTTTTTCCTGTTGGCGCTGCTGATGGGCAGAAATGCGGGTGTAGGAGACATGTCCCTGCCGGTGGCGTGTGCCTATGTGCTGTTTATATCATCCATTTTTTCAACGGCGCCGTTTG
The DNA here is from genome assembly GCA_002490835.1 of Lachnospiraceae bacterium UBA7196. Taxonomy (GTDB): domain Bacteria; phylum Bacillota; class Clostridia; order Lachnospirales; family Lachnospiraceae; genus UBA3282. Next base: position 56,742 of record DKUU01000020.1, read on the forward strand.
CGTACTCCGGCGGGAAAAACAGGGGCTTTCTGCTGCTGTTTCCAGCGACAGTAACAGACAGGGTGGCGGGACGGTTTCTGTTCGGTTTGTCATTTATAGGGCTGCTGGGACTGTGCTGCGGCGCGATTTTTGGTGTCTGCGGGATGATGGGAGTGGAGATTCCACGCTGGACGATTGGCGTGGGGTTGTGCGAACTGGCGGTCGGGATCGTGCTGGTAACGCTGCAGAACCTGTTTTTCTTTCTGTTCGGAGAAGGAAAAGATAACTGGCAGTACCTCAATAATCTCGTGAGAACGCTGCCGGGGATCGTGATGTTTTTTGGGGCGAGTAGTATGGCAGGGATAGTGCAGGATGAGGTAGCCGCCGGCACGCTGCCGGATCTGGAAACCGTGTCCGGAATGCTGATGCAGGCGGGCGTACTTTCCATGGCGGCGGCGCTGCTTTTGACGGTGATTGCGGCGGCGGTCTGCGCGAAGGTGATCGGCAAGCGGGATTATGCGTGAGCGCCTGCAGGGTTTGACATGGAGAAAAGTATGATACCTTTTTTGCTGTACAAGAAGTTTTCAATTGATTCCGACAAGTCACCGGAGGAGGTGCGCCGCATCATGGAGGCAGAGACGAAGCGGTCCGGCGAGAATGGCGAAGCGGAAGCTGGAAGGGATGTTTGGAAATGCGGACATATAAAATGTTGTGTGTAGTAAATTTGGGTACATGACATGAATGTCATAAATGTAATGGTGAATAAGGGAGCTGTCGGCTCCCTTATTTTTATGTTTTGAAAAAATTTATCAAAAATGAAACTTTCGGCAAGTTTGAATCGTATTATAAGTAGGACGACAAGACAATATATGTTAAGATGAAGGTGCTTGGAATGTAGAGCGACTTATTGACAGAAGGAAGCACGAGAGGATGGAGCAGAAGTGGGGCTATCTGGCGGATGAGTACAGGGCTATGCTGTATCGGATCGCTTTCTCGAACATGAAGAATCGTGCGGACGCCGAAGACGCGGTGCAGGAGACCTTCCTGCGCTATATGAAGGGCGATGCGCCGATTCAGAACAAGGAACATGAGAAAGCATGGCTCATACGAACCACCATTCATATTTGTCTGGATATTTTGAAGAGCGGCTGGTATCAGAGGACGGTGTCCTTGGACGAGTCTTTCACGAGTGCGGCAAAAAATATCTATCTGCCTTATCAGATCAGGGACGATCTGACGCTTGAGGCGGTGCTGCGGCTGCCGACGCATTACAGGAACCCGATTTACCTTTTTTATTATGAGGATTACACGATCCACGAGATTGCGGGTATCCTCAATGAGAAGGAAGGAACGATCAAGACAAGGCTGCGCAGGGGCAGGGAGGAAGTTAAAAAGATTCTCACGGAAGGAAACACGGAAAGGAGGCCGTAACCATGAGTATACAAGAGGTACAGGGGGCAAAGGAAGCGCCGGCATATCAGAAAAAGAAAAAGACAGGCGGTGGGGAGGGCTTTCAGGAAAGCCTTCTGCAAAACCTAAGATCCAGAGAAAATGAAGAAGAGACAACTGCGGATTCCGCGCAGGGAGGAAAGCGGACGAAGGAGCCGTCCGAGACGGCCAGAATCGGCGTGACAGGCAGTGTGCGGGTGAATGCGGCCATGTTGACGGAGGCTGTGCAGACGGTGAAGGTGCGGCATATGCGTTATGAGGAGAGCGACCATGTAGAGATCGCGGTGACAGAAGGATATACCCTGAAAGGGAAACGTCTGGATGACGCGGAGGATGCGGTGCGTGAGCAGCATGAGGATATGACAGATGTGTCAGAATATAATGCTGCGGAAGGCCAAAATAGAAGCAGGGTCTACGTGGAAGCAAAGTATGAGGACGGCAGAGTGGAGGCTTATCAGGTGGATGTGGGAAGGGTATCTGACAACACGGACCATATGATTGAGCGTTTTGCACTGGAAACGGTGCGGGAAGCGTAAAAGCAGCGCAGAAAGGGAGATAACTATGATCAACAATGACAGTTACCTGTGGAACAGGACATTCAACACGACAAATAATACAGCGCAGCAGCTGGCGAAGCAGATGAAGACGGCCAATCAGATGAAGAAGTCCGGAATGGAGGGAGTCGTCGATCCGGAAAGTTTTGCCGCGAAATTAAAGCGGGCTGACGAATATGCAGCGTCGGGGGAGCATCACAGCGCGACTGATTCGATCGGCATTATGCTGCGGCAGATGGATGAGCCTGAGGCGGGCCAACCGGTGACCCAAGAGTTTTTTCATAACGGCGCGCGCGTTTCCATCACGAAGGACGCTATGTATGGAAACACCATTATTATCGGCGGCAGCGCGAATCCGGATTTGATCCATGTAAGCACTTCGGTGGGGACCGTTATCATCGATCTCAATGATATGACCAGCCTGATGAAGTGTTTGGATCTGTTTTCACCGGAGGATGTCAACGCCATTCTGAGGAAGATTCAGGAAGTGAAGCAGGCAAGAGAGGCGATGAGCCAGATTGACCGTATGCAGGATGAACTGATAAAGAACGGCCGAAAAGACGATGAGGACGGCGGGAAAGACAGCGGTGAGCAGTCTGTGAGCGAGGCCGTGGGTGTGGTCAGCGCGGAGGAAATGCGCGAGATCGAAGAGGGACGGGAGAAGAAATTTATCGGGTGATCTGCTTGCTTTCGTGAGAAGAACGGTGATACAATAAACACGAATCTTACGAAAAAGGAGCGGTGTACGGACCGATGCAGAAAAAAATAGCGGTAATCAATGACATTGCGGGATACGGAAGATGCGCCATGACGGTGCTTCTTCCGATCATTTCTTATCTGGGGGTGCAGGCATGTCCGGTGCTTACCTCCGTGTTTTCGAGTAATACGGCTTTTCCCCATTTTTTTATGGATGATTATACGGACCGGATGGAAGCCTATCTGGCGAGCTGGGAAAAAATCGGCCTGAAACAGAAGTTTGACGGTATTGCAACCGGATATCTGGGCTCCGTCAGGCAGATTGAGATCGTGAAGCGCTTTGTGAAGGAATTTTCCGGCAAGGATACTCTTGTGATCGTGGACCCGGTGATGGGGGATCATGGGCGTCTATACTCTGCCTATACGGTAGAGTTATGTACAGAACTCAGGGAACTGGTGGCACTGGCGGATATCGTTACGCCGAACCTGACGGAGGCCTGCCACCTTGCCGGCATGCCTTACAAAGATAAGGGCTGGAAGCGGAAAGAACTGTTCGAACTGGCCGGGCGGCTTGCCGCGATGGGACCTTCCCATGTCGTCATTACAGGGATTCCGCAGGGAGAATACCTTGCGAACTATGTGTTTGTGAAAAAGCCGGGGGAAGAGGTGGAAGCGCGGCTGATCCGCATCCATAAGGCGGGAGAGGAGCGGTGCAGTACGGGAGATGTGTTTACCGCCGTGATCGCGGCGGATGCTGTAAACGGCCTTCCCTTCGACCGGTCTGTCAGGAAGGCTGCCGGTTTTGTGAAACGGTGCGTAGAGGAGGCGGTGACGCTTGGGACGCCGCCTGCGGAAGGGGTGCCGTTTGAGAATATTCTGTATCAGTTGAAGAGGGGCTGAGCAGTGCGCGCACTGCTCAACTGGATAACGGGTACTCGAGTTCAAACGGATAGCCGTCCTTTTTATTTTTTTCAGATAGCGTGTCCGTCTCGATCACGCAGAAATCGTCGCTCTTAATAACTTCTTTCATTTCTTCACGGATTGTTTCAAAGTCTGCCACATGGGTAGAGATTCTGCGGCAGGCGAAGCTTCCCTCATTGATGGTGCGGACGCTCTGCGCTACATCTTCCGAAGCGGGGGCGTCGCCGGTGATCGTGAGGAACATATGCCGTCTGTACTGTCCGTTTCTGTATTCATGCAGCACGCCGGAAGGGTAAGCCACCACCGTGCCCATCTGCTGTGCGGTGACAAAGAGCTTTAAGATGTATTGCCCGTAATATTTCGGTACATCCATTTCTTCCAGAGGAACGGTGAGCATCCGGCGGGTCACGATCTCGTTGTGGTAGAAGCCGTCCGGCAGCAGGACGCCGCTCTTGCTCTCCGGAATCTTTGCCAGTCCCGTCACGGAGCTTGCCATATTCTGCAGGGTCTCCTGCAGGGTGGCCAGACAGTTATGGATGTCGAGGATCTTCTGCTCGGCAAGGATCTTGCCGTCGTAGAGGAGCTTCTGCAGATTAATGGAAGAGTTCTCCACGTAGTTATTAAGGTCCTTTAAAGGGATGCCCAGCTTGATACAGACTGTGATCGCGTCCAAAAGGTAAAGCTGCTCGTTGGTATAGTAGCGGTAATTGGTCTCCGTATTGACAAAGGCAGGCTTCAGAATCCCGATTTGATCATAGTAACGCAGGGATTTGATGCTCACGTTTTTTAATTTGGAAACTTTTCCGATGGACATATACTGACTCATGGTTTATGCTCCTATAATGGAATAGATTATCTTGAATTTCTCATAATTTGATTTCATCAAGTTCCAAACTATAACCCATTGGTAGAGTTCGGTAAGTCATATTTTGTCACAAATGTTTTGAGAAAACAAGTCCTTTTGGGAAACTAGTGGTGAGGAAAATTTGAGCCACAATATGCTGTATGGGTGTATGAAAAAGAGAAGATTGTTTTCTGCTTTTCCATCGGTTATAATTTAGGCATAGAAAAACGCTTCGGAATGGAGGAGAACTATGGCAAACATAACAGTAAGATATTTCTCGAATTGTCTGGTAAGACCTACTACTTTTGAACTGTTCCTGCCCAACGATCCGCGCGCTGATCTGCCGCCGGATGCGGAACGTGAAATTTACGCGAAGCGTCCGATGAAGACGTTGTTTTTACTGCATGGTTATACGGGCTGCGCGGGCAACTATGTGCCGGAATATCTGGCGGATCACTATCAGGTGGCAGTGATGGCGCCGAGCGGTGAGAACGGCTTTTGGCTGGACGGCATTTCAACGGGGCATCGATTTGGTACGCTGCTGGGCGAGGAGATACCGGAATATCTGAACAAAACCTTTGGCTTGGCGGGGAGCGCAGAAGACACCTGCATCCTCGGACTGTCGATGGGCGGCTTCGGCGCGCTGCACACGGGACTTGCCTACCCTGACCGTTTCGGCAAGATCGGCGCTATGTCTTCAGCCCTTATCGTGCATGAGGTGGCGGGGATGAAGCCGGGACAGGGAAACGGCGTCGCTAATTATGAGTATTATCGGGAATGTTTCGGCGAGCCGGAAAAGGTTTTGGAGAGCGAAAACAATCCGGAGACGCTGGTCGATAAACTCCTTGCGCAGAACAAAAAACTGCCTGAAATCTATATGGCCTGCGGCACGGAAGACTTCCTTCTGGAAAACAACCGGGAGTTTCACCGCTTTTTGGAAGACAGAAAAGTTCCGCATGAGTACTTCGAGAGCAAGGGCACTCATGATATGACATTCTGGAACGAGTACACCGAGAAAATCGTGAAGTGGATGTTCGCATAAAAAAATCCCCCCAAAATGGGGGGATTTTTGAATTAACCTAAGGTAACGATTACTTCATAACTCGTCTTCCCCTTCTCATAGGGCACCACGCACCCGTCGACAGCCTTCCCGTCCACGGTGATGGACTTCACGCCCTTCTCCACGTTATCAGGATTTAAGACCTTGATGTTGTAGGTGCCTTCCCGGAATTTACGGGTCAGGGTGAAGTCGCCGAAGCCCTTGGGCACGCAGGGATCGATGCTTAAGCCCTTGTGGGTCGGGTAAACGCCCAGAATGTGCTGGGAAACGTTGACAAAGGTCCATGCCGCCGTGCCGGTCAGCCAGCTGTTCTTTGCTTCGCCGTGGAATTTCGCGTCCGCGCCGGCCACCATCTGCGAGTACACATAAGGCTCCGTGCGGTGGATCTCGCTGAACTCTTCCACATAGGCAGGGCAGGTTTTTTGATAAATTTCAAAGGCTCTGTCGCCGCGTCCGATGACCGTCTCCGCGATGGATACCCAAGGGTTATTGTGGCAGAAGATACCTGCATTCTCCTTGTATCCGGGCGGATAGGAAGAGATTTCACCAAGCTCTAAGTGGTATTTTGTGTAAGCAGGCTGTAAGATCATCACGCCGTACTTTGTGTCAAGTTTTTCTTTTACGGAATCAAGAGCCTTCTTTGCCAGCCCTTCCTTAACGCCGATGCCGGCCAGCGGGCAGAAACCGTTTGACTCAATGTAGATCTGGCCCTCTTCACATTCCTTGGAACCGATCTTCTTGCCGTAAGCGTCGTAGGCGCGGACGAACCAATCGCCGTCCCAACCGTCTTTGAGTACCGCGTCGTACATCTTCTGCACTTCTGCGCGTGCGCGGTCCGCTTCCGCCTGATCGTTCATCAGCTCGCAAAGCTGCGCGTATTCCTCGCCGTACTTAACAAACATGCCCGCGATGAACACGGACTCCGCCACGGGGCCCTCGGAAGGGCCGAAGGTCTGGAAGGATTCGCCCGGATGCTCGGAAAAGCAGTTTAAGTTCAGGCAGTCGTTCCAGTCGGCACGGCCAATTAACGGCAGATCATGAGGTCCCTTATGATTTACGATATAGTCAAAGGAACGTTTCAGATGCTCCATCAAAGGTTTTGCGACACTCATGTCATTATCAAAAGGTACCTGCTCCGTGAGGATGGAGGTGTCGCCGCTCTCGCGCACATAGGCGGAGGTGCCGGCGATCAGCCACAGCGGGTCGTCATTGAAGCCGCTGCCGATGTCGGAATTTCCTTTTTTGGTGAGAGGCTGGTACTGGTGGTAGGCGCTGCCGTCCTCAAACTGCGTGGAAGCGATATCGATGATACGCTGTCTCGCTCGGTCGGGGATCAGGTGCACGAAGCCCAAAAGATCCTGACAGGAATCGCGGAAGCCCATGCCGCGGCCGATGCCCGACTCATAGTAGGAAGCGGAGCGGGACATATTGAAGGTCACCATGCACTGATACTGGTTCCAGATATTGACCATACGGTCCACTTTATCGTTTGAGGACTTCACCGTATACTTGGAGAGAAGCTCGTTCCAGTATGCCTGCAGAGCAGCAAAAGCCTTATCCACATCTGCGTCGGTCTGATACTTGGCAAGCATTTTTTCGGCGGGTTTCTTATTGATGATGCCGGGCGCTTCCCACTTCTGGTCCTCAGGATTTTCGATATAACCGAGGACGAAGACAAAGGTCTTGCTCTCGCCGGGATCAAGGGTCACGTTGATCTGGTGGGAGGCGATGGGAGACCAGCCGCTCGCCATGGAGTTTGTGGCCTGTCCCTTCTCAACCACTTCCGGATTCGCCGCGCCGCGGTATGCGCCGAGAAAGGCGTCTCTGCTGGTATCGAAGCCGTCCACGGGCGTATTGACGGAATAGACCGCATAGTGGTTTCTGCGCTCTCTGTACTCTGTTTTATGGTAGATCGTGGAGCCGACCACTTCCACCTCTCCCGTGCTTAAATTACGCTGAAAGTTTCGGGAATCGTCGTCCGCGTTCCACAGGCACCATTCCACGTAGGAGAAGAGGGTCGCGGTCTTTGCGCTGCCGCCTTTGTTGGTCAGCTTTACCTGACTGATCTCGCAGTTATCATCCATGGGAATGAAGGTGAGGACGGAGGCCTCAAGATCATTCTTTGCGCCCGTAAAGCGGCTGTAGCCGATACCGTGACGGCACTCGTAGCTGTCAAGGTCCGTCTGCGTGGGTTTCCAGCCGGGATTCCAGACGGTATCGCCTTCTTTTATGTAGAAATACTTGCCGTTGATATCGTTTGGCACGTCGTTGTAGCGGTAGCGGGTCATGCGAAGGAGCTTCGCATCCTTATAGAAGGTATAGCCGCCGCAGGTGTTGGAAAGTAACGTAAAGAACTCGTTGCAGCCTAAGTAGTTGATCCAAGGCAGGGGTGTCTTGGGGGTGGTGATGACGTACTCGCGGTTTGCGTCGTCAAAGTAACCAAATTTCATAGCGATAGTCTCCTTTTTCTTTTTTGGTTTTTCTGATTTGGAAAAGAAAGTAAACGTTTAAGTAAAACTCTCTTCCAATCGCATATTTCCATTATACAGAAGAAATTGGGAAAAAGCAATCCATATAATATATTCCGCGAAAATCCTTGAAAATACCTGTAAAAAGCATGGCGGACGCAAAATACATTGCATTGCGGGCTAATCTATTGTACAATAAAGATACGAAAACGATTAAGACACAAAAGCAGGAAAGCAGAGAAAAAACGAAGGGATCGTTTTGACGCTGCGGGGAGTAGAAAATGGTATCGATGAAGGATATTGCGGTGGCCTGCGGCGTGTCCGTGGCCACGGTCAGCAAGGCGCTGAACGATCAGAACGATATCGGCAGGAAGACGAAGGAACGCGTGCGCCGGATGGCTGAGGAAATGGGTTATTTTTCTAATTCCGCGGCTAAAATGTTAAAGACGAACCGCAGTTACAATATCGGCGTCCTCTTTGCGCATGAGGATTACAGCGGTCTGACTCACGACTACTATGCCGCCGTACTGGACAGCTTGAAACGCACGGTGGAGCAGCAGGGGTACGACATTACTTTTATCAACAGTTATCAGCATTTTGCCGGAACGGCAAGCTATCTGGGGCATTGCAGGTCGAGGGGCTTCGACGGCATTGCTATCGTCTGTACGGACTTTTATTCGCCGGAGATCATAGAGCTTGTCAGGAGCGATATCCCCACGGTCACGCTGGATCATCTGTTTAACGACGTCTGTGCGGTGATGTCAAATAACGTACAGGGGATGCAGGATCTTTTGACTTATGTCTGGGAGAAGGGTCATAGGCGCGTGGCGTACATCCACGGGGCGGATTCGTCCGTGACCCAGAGCAGGCTGGCGTCCTTTTATCGGACGGCAGTGCAGCTTGGCCTTACCATTCCGGACGAGTATATCAGGATGTCTCCTTACCGCGACACGAAGGGCGCCTATCGGGAAACCATGTATCTGCTGGGACTTTCCGAACCGCCTACCTGTATCCTTTATCCGGATGACTTTTCAGCCTTTGGCGGCTATAACGCGATCAGGGAGAGCGGCCTTAAAGTGGCGGAGGATGTTTCTGTCGCGGGGTATGACGGCATCAGGATCGCCAGACACATCGAGCCGACGCTGACGACGCTGCGGCAGGATACGGAAGAGCTGGGACATCAGGTGGGGGAGAAGCTGATCAGTCTGATCGAGCATCCAAAGACGACGCTGGTGGAGACGATCGTTGTGGAAGGACATGTGTTTTCGGGAAACTCCGTGAAAGATATTCGGGGAAAGAAAAAATGATTTTATTTGACCAAACCAAATTAAAAGTGTACGATGGTTTCACAAGGTTGTGCGAGTATGCGGGCAGGACGAAAGAATGGCAGCAGAGCCTCTGGAATGAATTTTTGGTAAATAAGGGGTTGTATGACGCTTTCGTCTATTATCTGGAGCAGCATGCGCTTCCGGAGACGCCAAAGTGCGAGGGCTATTCCCTGACGGACTGCTTCGTATGGCAGATGGAGCAGGATAATCTGCGTCGGGATACGGGGAAGAATACGGCGCAGTGCAATAAGGAAGATATGGTGCTGCGCGCCTTTTTGATGATGGCGCAGATGCAGAGGCAGCCGGCGGAGCATTTGAGGAAGCTGCGCGAATGGAAGGGTATGGATCAGACCATGTAACGGCACAGCGGCCTTGCAAAAACGGACAGAGGAAAAAGGAAGTCAGGATGGAACGAACAGAATTTATGGACAGGCTGCAGCGCGCGCTGGCTGGCGGCGTGAACAGCTCACAGGTGGCGGAAAATGTGCGCTACTATCAGGATTATATCGACACGGAGATCAGGAAAGGCAGGAGTGAGGCGGAGGTGCTTTCCGGTCTTGGGGATCCGAGACTTTTGGCAAAGAGCATCATTGAGGCCAATAAGCGTGCGGGTTACGTCGAGGGAACCAATCAGAATTTTGACGAGGAGACACAGGATGACAGGGCGCAGGGACGCGCAGGCGCTTCGTTTAGCGCCGTTCGTGTGCCGGGCTGGCTCATCTTACTGTTTGTGATCGTGATTGCGCTTCTCGTCATTGGCCTGATCTTTTCCGCGATCTCTCTTTTAGCGCCCATCATCATCCCGGTGTTGCTCGTAATCCTGCTTTATCATTTTATTCGGGGCAGATGACAAAAGTAAATTTCATCGGAATTAATTTTCGGGTAAGGAAAAAGTTTCCCTGCCACCGTCGCACTTTCCTATAAAGTAAAATACAACAGACCGTCAAAAAGACGGTCTGTTGAGGGGAGTATAAAAAATTGATATAAGGGTCTGTAGGCGGAGAATGAAGGGGTATCTCCGTCTACAATTATTATTATAGTACTTTTTCAGGAAAAAGCAACAAAAAATAGTATCAAAGTACCAACACCCCTTTTGGTGCTTTTATCTAAAAAAATAGTACTAAAGGCCCAGTATGCGGTTGAATAAGTTCGTTGTTTCTTTCTCATACTATTTCTGTAACACGAAACCAATCAGGAGGTATGGAAGATGTCTAAAAACGATTTTAACCAGAACAGCCAGCAGAATGAGAAGCAGCAGGACAAGAACAACCAGAACAATTCGAAGAACAGTTCTAACAGCAGCTCCAACAACAGCTCCAAGAACAGTTCCGGCAACAGCAGCAAGGACAACTACTAAGCGCTGCCTGATCAGAGGGGGGACGCATTACGCGTCCCCTTTCGCGTGCTTGACACGGAAATCGTTACAGCATACAATGTAGCTATGGAAAAATTAGAGTATATCGTGCCCTGTCATTTCGGACTGGAAGCCGTATTGAAAAGAGAACTCACTAAGCTGGGATTAGCGATCACCTGCGTTGACGACGGCCGGATCACTTTTAGCGGGGATGTCGGCGCGCTTTGCCGCGCCAATGTTTTTTTGCGCAGCGCAGAGCGGGTACTGATTAAGATAGGAAGTTTTCGTGCGGAGACCTTTGAGGAGCTTTTTCAGGGAACGCGGGAACTGCCCTGGGAAGCTTATATCCCGAAGGACGGGAAATTCTGGGTGGCAAAGGCGGCCAGTGTGAAAAGTAAGCTTTTCAGCCCGTCAGACATCCAGTCGGTGATGAAAAAGGCGATGGTGGAGCGCATGAAGAGCGTCTACCATATCGACTGGTTTACGGAGAGCGGCGCATCCTATCCTGTCCGTGTCTTCATCAAAAAAGACGAGGTGACGGTGGGACTGGATACTTCGGGGGAATCCTTACATAAACGGGGCTACCGCAAGCTTGTGGCCAAAGCCCCGATCGCGGAGAATCTGGCGGCGGCGCTTCTGATGCTGACGCCTTGGCAGGGGGACAGGATATTGGTCGATCCCTTCTGCGGCAGCGGGACGATCCCCATCGAGGCGGCAATGATGGCGGCCCATATCGCGCCCGGCAAAAACAGGAGCTTTCTGGCGCAGGAGTGGACGAAACTTGTGCCGCAGCGCCTTTGGCAGGCGGCTTTAGAGGAAGCGGCCGATTTGGAAGATCTTACCGTGCAGACACAGATTCAGGGCTACGATATCGACGAGGAGATGGTCTCCATCGCCAGAGCCAACGCGCGCCTTGCGGGGGTGGAAGGACTGATCCATTTTCAGCAAAGAGGCGTGGAACAGCTCAGTCATGCGAAAAAGTATGGGTTCATCCTCACCAATCCACCCTATGGCGAGAGACTGGAGGAGAAGGAGAATCTGCAGGCGCTGTATCGGACGCTGGGAGAACGCTTTTTTGCGCTGGATTCGTGGTCGATGTACGTGATCACGGCCTACGAGCAGGCGGAAGCGGCAATCGGCAGAAAGGCGGATAAGAACAGGAAGCTGTATAATGGCATGATGAAGACATATTTTTATCAGTACATGGGTCCGAAACCCACCGGGAGCAAGAGATGACACAGGCACAGGCGTTGATGAGAAGCACATTACTATACTGTATTCTGTTCGTGGCGGCGGCGATGAGCGTGATGCTTTATTATTCCGCGACAAAGACGGTAGATGTGCCGGATGTGGCGCAGGACGAGGTAGTTTCTTCCCAGCAGCCGCAGACGGAGCCAGTCGTTCCTGCGCAGACTGACGAAATTAGGATTGACCGGAATAGTCAGTCTACAAATTATTTCTGCGTGCCGATGCCGGAGAGCGTGAAGGCGGAAGAAGTGGTTTTGGAAAATCATTATATGAACGAAGAATTGTGGATCAGCATCAGTTCTTCCCAACCCGAATTATTTCAGGATTTTTACACGGCTAACAGTGTTTACGGAAACAGTAAGAATGTGAAGGACGGTCATTTTGAGGCGGGAAAGGAGCGGACATATCTGCGCTTTGCCTTAGATGGTGTGTACGAGTACAACAGTATTTTTGAGGATCATATTCTGTACGTGGAGTTTGTGCCGCCCAAAGAAGTATATGAGAAGATCATCGTGGTGGATCCCGCTTACGGCGGCGGGGAGACGGGCGTGGTGGAAAAGGATGTCATGTCTAAGGATATTACGCTGAATATCGCTAAGGCACTCAAGGCAAAACTCGACGGGAGTGACATCAAAGTTTACTATACCAGAATGGACGACAGCGATCCCGCGGCGGCGGACCGCGTGGGTCTCTCTGTGGCGACCAAGGCAGACATGCTGATCCGTATCGAGGTAAGCGGTGACGAAAACAGCAAACTTTACGGCACTACGACAGTCTACAACAGTCAGTTTTTCATTCCCGGTTTCGGCAACGTGGAGCTGGCGGATCTTCTGGAACGGGAAGTGGTCACTTCCATCAGCGGCAAGGCCGGCGGACTGGTCGAGGCGACGGAGGCGGATGAGGTGATCGGCAATGCAACGGTTCCAGCGGCGGCGGTCCGGGTGGGGTATCTCACCAACAGTCAGGAGGCAATCCTCTTGCAGCGGGAGGATTATATTGAACGGATCGCGGATGGTATTTATAACGCGGTGATGAAAGCTTATGAGGTGCGTGAGAAGTGAAAATCATATTTGCGACGGGAAATGAAGGAAAAATGCGGGAGATTCGCGCGATCCTTACTGATGTGGAGGCGGAGATCCTTTCTATGAAAGAAGCGGGTATAAAGCTTACTATCGAGGAGAACGGCGAAAGTTTTGCGGAGAATGCGGCGATCAAGGCGAAGGCTGTGGCACAGGCGCTGGCGGCAGCGGGAAAATTTCATGACTGCGCAGTGCTGGCGGACGATTCGGGTCTGGAGATTGACTGCTTAAACGGGGAACCGGGGATTCACTCGGCGAGATATCTTGGGGAGGAGACGCCCTTTGACGTAAAGAGCAGAGACTTGCTTAAGAGGATGGAGCATATACCGGATGCGGAGCGGAGCGCAAGGTTTGTCTGCGCGATCGCGGCAGTGTTTGCGGACGGGGAGACGGTCACGACAAGGGGGACCATCGAGGGCCGGATCGGTCATGCGCTCAAGGGTGACAACGGCTTCGGTTACGACCCCATTTTTTATCTGCCGGAGTACGGACGCACGGCGGCGGAGCTTACCGATGAAGAAAAGAACAGCATCAGCCACAGGAGCAGAGCGCTTGCGCTGATGAAAGAAGAACTGCTAAAAAGGGGCTTTTAGGATAACAGCATGAGAGTATTGATCGTGAGCGACAGTCATCGATATGACAAAAATCTATTTCAGGTCTTAGAGCAGACCGGACCCTACGATATGCTGATCCATTGCGGGGATGTGGAAGGAAGCGAGCGCATCATCAGCGAAAAGGCGGGCTGTCCGGTGGAGATGGTGCAGGGCAATAACGACTTTTTTTCCGGCCTTCCCAGAGAAAAGGAGTTTATGGTCGGGCAGTATAAGGTCTGGCTGACCCATGGACATCATTACAACATCGCCATGAATACGGAGACCATTAAGCAGGAAGCGATCGCCAGAGAGGTGGACATCGTCATGTGCGGCCACTCGCACAGGCCCGTCGTGGAGATCGGACAGGCAGTCACCCTCATCAATCCCGGCAGCATCAGTTATCCCAGACAGGAGAACCGCAGGCCGAGCTTTATCCTGATGGAACTTGACCGGATGGGGGAAGCGCATTATACGGTCAACTACGTATCTTAACAGTGAAAAAAGCGGTTGACAGAAAAAAGGCGGTATTATATAATGTTAAATGCGTTGTGAGAACGGCGGCAGCGCCCTTGCGGGGTGTGGCTCAGCTTGGCTA
>DKUU01000022.1 GCA_002490835.1 Lachnospiraceae bacterium UBA7196
GCTGACCTTTTTTGACAGTCTGGGAGGCGCTATCCCTATAGCGCCTCTAACGTCTTCCTGATTTCCTTAATAAACGCCTCGCAGTCCAAAACAGTCACATTCTGAATCGAGGTGATAAGCGACAGACCTTTTGTCATTTTCCCATCCTCTATTGTCTTGATCGAAGCCTTTTCCAGTTTATCCGCAAATTCCACAAGCTCTGAAATCCCATCCAGTTCACCGCGCTTTCTGAGCGCCCCTGTCCATGCGAAGATTGTCGCCACAGAGTTCGTGGTCGTCTTCTCCCCTTTTAAGTACTGATAGTAATGTCTCTGTACGGTTCCATGCGCCGCCTCATACTCATAAGCTCCGCTTGGCGACACCAGCACGGAAGTCATCATGGCGAGATCGCCAAACGCAGAAGACACCATGTCGCTCATTACATCGCCGTCATAATTCTTGCAGGCCCAGATAAAGCCGCCCTTCGCCCTCATGACACGCGCAACGGCATCATCGATCAGTGTGTAGAAATACTCGATACCCGCCGCCTCAAACTTCTCCTTATATTCCGCATCATAGAGTTCCTGAAAAATATCTTTAAAAGTATGATCGTACTTTTTGGAAATCGTATCCTTTGTGGCAAACCAGAGATCCTGCTTTGTGTCCAGCGCATAGTTAAAACATGTTTTAGCAAAATTTTCGATAGATTCGTTCGTATTATGGATGCCCTGTAAGATGCCGGGACCGTCAAACTCATGGATCGTCTCTCTGATCTGCGTGCCATCCGCTCCTGTAAATACAAGTTCCGCCTTTCCCGCTCCGGGCACTTTGATCTCCGTGTTTTTGTAAACATCCCCGTAAGCGTGTCTGGCTAAAGTAATCGGCTTTTCCCAGTTTTTTACATAAGGCTCGATTCCTTTCACAATAATAGGCGCACGAAACACCGTTCCGTCAAGCGCTGCCCTTATCGTACCATTGGGACTTTTCCACATTTCTTTCAGATTGTACTCCGTCATTCTCGCCGCATTGGGCGTGATGGTGGCACATTTGACGGCTACACCGTACTTTTTCGTCGCTTCCGCAGAATCAATCGTCACCTGATCATCGGTTTCGTTGCGGTGCTCCAAACCCAGATCATAATACTCTGTCTTAAGATCGATATACGGCAATAACAGCTCGTCCTTTACCATTCTCCAGATAATTCTTGTCATCTCGTCCCCGTCCATTTCTACCAAAGGGATCGTCATTTTGATTTTTTCCATGCGTTTTTGTCCTTTCCTATCGGGTTTCATTTATTTGCTGCCGGTATCTGCTTTTGTAGCTTCTTCCGTAGCTTCCCCGTATATTTCCTTCAGTCCGTTCTTCACCATATTATCGTAAGCGTTTATCATATGTCGGTTCGCAAGCTGCTCCGCCAGTCCGGCATCCCCCGCCTTGATCGCTTCCATGATCTGTCTGTGTTCATCATTGCTGGCCCGCCCTCTGGTGTTGGTGGCCAGCGTCTTTTGCCTGACGCGCAGCACGTAGCGGTGGAAGTCCCGCAGCGTATGTTCTAACAGCTTGGAATCGCAGGCTTCATAAAGGATATCATGGAAGCGGTTGTCCAACTCCGCCATCTGATCAAGATGCCCCTTCTGCGCATGAAAATCCGCCAGATAGATGTTCTCTTCCATCTCCTCAAGCTGCTCTTTCGTGATCTTTTCCGTGGCGAGACGCGCGCACAGCCCCTCTAAGAGAGAACGGATCATGTAGATGTCCTTCACGTCCTTCGCCGTGATCCCCGTCACGTAGGCGCCCTTGTTGGGAATGATCTGGATCAGTCCTTCCAGCTCAAGCTGTCTGAACGCCTCCCTGACGGGTGTGCGGCTCACCCCCAGCTCCTCACCGATCGCGACCTCTTTTAATTCCTCATGCTCCTTGAACTTACCGCTTAAAATATCTTCCCGCAATTTCTGAAACACCCTTCCCCGCAGGGAATACTTGTCATTTGTTTCATACATCTTATCATAGTTTGTCATGTTAATCCTCATTTCTGCGCACATTTTTGAGAATTTTATATTACCTCGTATAATTGTATACAACCTTGCCGTTTCTGTCAATATAGAGCGAACAACTTTTCTATATCGAGCATCCCCCAGCCCTGCTTCGTCTCCTCCTCCCCCAGATCCCTCGCCGCAAGGAGCATACGCCGCTTTAACTGCATACTGCTGCAATACGGATATTTTTGCAAAAATAAGGCTGCTGCGCCGGATACGATGGGTGTTGCCATGGAAGTGCCGCTCTTTCTCACATAGGCATCCCGGTAACGCCCCCTTCTGTCTCTTAGCCAGTGCAGATTACAGGAAATGATATCCGTTCCCGGTGCAACGATATCCGGTTTTCGATCGATCCTTCCCGCTCTCCCCCGCCCTGAATAGTACTCGCACAGATCCTTCCTGTTTCCAAAAAAGCCTCCTTCGTGACAGCCGACCGTGATGACCTGCGAACTTTCTCCCAGAGGAGACAGACTCCCTTCCGCCGGCCCCTTGTTGCCTGCCGCGCAGACTACCACGACCCCCTCTTCACAGACCCGTTCCAGAAGGCCTTTTAATTCCTCCATCCTGCCCCTTCCGCCGCTGTCCCCGATACCGACGGAGATATTGAGGACACGGATCCGGTATCGCAGCCTGTTTTCCAATACCCAGAGAAGACCATAATACATACTTTCGATGCTGCCCTCTCCATTCTCATCCAGCACCTTTCCCACGCAGAACCTGCAGGTGGGCGCGATCCCGGAAAACCGCCCCCGTGACAGCAAGCCGCTTCCGCCAAGACATCCCGCCACATGGGTGCCGTGACCGCTGTCGTCATATAGAGCCTGCCTGTTATTTACAAAATCCTGAAAAGCAATGATCCTCCCGCCAAAATCTGGATGATTTCCGATACCTGTATCCAAAACGGCCACGCAGATTTCCTCCGTGGCCACACTGTACTGTATCTTTTCACTGCACCCAAGCTGTCTTTTCACCCTGTCCATGGTACATAAAAAAACTCCCGGCTTTAGATATATACTATGCCGGAAGTCATTTTATGCGCTATTTTTACAAAATTTTCCGTCCGTCAACGTTTCTTCCTAAAAGGTCTCACCAGTCTCCTTTTCAGTTTCCCCAAACTGTTCTTCTGATAGAAGAACACCGCCAGCGCCGCAAAGAAAAGTCCCGCACCGAAGAAATATTTCGGATGGATGCTGTGGTCGCCCGTATCCGGAGAGGCATCCTTTTTACCGAGGGAGAGGAACACCGCCTGCCCTTCCTTTACATCCGCCACCGCCGGTCCGGAACCATAGTGATAGATTCCATAAGCGGAGAAATGCGCCGCCGTAAAGGCTACCGCGTCCTGCCCGTCTACAGAGACGATACGGCAGTCCGCCTCTTCTAATTGACCATCTTGGTCAAGGCATACCACATGCAGATTTTCCTTCAAAACGCCCTGCGGAAGCGGCATCGTGATCTCCACCCGCTGCTTACCGAGTCCCGTGATCGGGACGTTTGTCACCTGATCCGTCATCGTGATCTCGTATGCGTGAAGAGAATGCGGAAGCTTACCGCCGTAGATCGACTGATAGACCTCGTTGATCTTTGCCTTCGCGTCCTCGCTGTCTTCGATCGCTAACTGGTAACTTCCCTCGCTGCCTTCCATGACAGCCGTCAGAGTACCGTCCCTTGGAATCGAATAACTGTTGTTTACGACCTCGATCCCTGATGCAGCCGCCTTTGTCCGCACCACATCCGTAAGGCTCTCCGTTCCGGGCGCAGCATCCTCCAGCGTATAGGTTTGGCCGCCTGCCTTCACGGTCTCACCGGCCGCAGGCGCTTCTTTCGTCTTCTTTAACATCGTAAGGACACCGTCCGCCTCTTCCTGCGGTTCAGCCGAAGCGTCACCCTCGGTCCGCCTTGCTGATCCTGCCGCCCCTGCATCATCCGCAGACTCTGTCCTGTCTCTATTCGCAGATTCAGGCGCCGCACCGTCTTCTGACTCCTGTGCAGCATCCAACTCTGAAGCCGCCTCACTGCTCTTCTTCTTACAGATCGCGCCTGTAAAAGCACCTCCTGCCGAAGACAGACAGGTATCCGTCAGATCCGTCACTCCAGCCGGAATCACGGCTACGCGCGCGCCCGTAAAGACAGGCCCCCTGTAAGCGTCGCGGTAGAGCTTCGTGGCCGCATTCTCATAGGAACGGGCGGGAAGTTTATCCCCCGCAAAGTAGATGACGCCATCTTTTATCTTATTATTGTCGAAGGCCCGCAGGCCGATTTCTTCCACATTAGGGCCAATGTACACCGACGAAACCGGGCAGCCCGCAAAAGCTCTGTCACAGATCTTTATAAGACCCAAGCCGCCCTCGATACGCTCCAGCTTATCGCAGTCCTCAAAAGCGCCCTCGCCGATCTCCGTCACGCTGTCGGGGATCCGCACGGCCTTGATACCCGAAAGACCTCGAAACGCCTCCGGACCGATCTTCTTGACCGAATCGGGAATCGACACTTCCCCACCCTTTCCGCGGTAGGCTAAGAGGATGCCGTCGCCTACGATCAAAAATTCTCCCGCCTCGCCCACATTGGCCTTCCAGCCGGATAGCCAAGGCGTCTTATCGAAGGCGGATACTCCGATTTTACTTACGCTGTTCGGAATGACTACGTCAGTCAATTCATCACAGTGGTAGAACGCCGCATAGCCGATCTCCTCCACACCGTCAGGAATCAGCACCGAAGTCAGCGATGCTCTGGCATAAGCAAACTCTCCGATCCTGCGGATTCCCGAAGGAATGTCACAGGAAGCCATATCTTCATCATAGTAGGCCTGCGCCGCTATGGTCTCTCCGTTTACTACCGTATATTTCGGGAAGGAACCGCCCTTGGCATCCTCAGAACCCTCAAGTCCCGGAATCGTATCCAGATCAGGCTCCTCCATCACAGGTTCTCCGCCCAGAATCTCTCCTGTGCCGCCCACGTTCACGGTGGCCTTGGCATTATCCACCAGTACGTAGACCTCCTGCCCGATGACGCGGGATTTCGCTTTTACGTTGGAATCCTCCTCCGCCTCCATGGCGTTCATATGAGATACTTCGTGATAATAATCCACGGGACCAAGGACCCATCCTTCCGCTCCGGCATCCTCGCTCTCTCTGCCCGGAATCGGCGCTTCCTCATATTCGGAAACATCAATATCGTCCAGCACGAGCGACTCTGCAAAGCGTTTTGCGTAAGAACCGGCCTCCGCATGGATCGTAAGCTTTGTACAGCCGTCAAAAGCCGTAGAATGAATCGAACTTACAGAAATCGGAATCGTGATATCCCGCAGCCTCACACAATCCTCAAACGCCTTCATATCGATGCGCTGTACGGAGTGAGGAAGCGAAACTTCTTTTAAATTTTTGCAGTTAGAAAAGGCATAACCCGTGATCTCCGCCACATTGCTGCTGACGTTCGCATACTGCAGATTATAATCGCCCCAGAAAGCATAGGGACGAATCTTTTCCACCGAAGAAGGCATCGTGTAGGAATCGCCCCTTCGGCCGGCAAGCACCTGATATAGCACATCCCCGCCCTTTTTATTATAGATTGCACCGTCATCGCAGACAAAGTTAGGGTTACCGCTGTCAATGTCCACAGATACAAGGCTGTAATCTCCCGCAAACGCACCGTTTCCAAGACTCTTAAGACCCGTGCCGACAGAGACGCTGCGCAGGGACGGGCAGCCGGAAAAGGCGGCGTTCTCAATGATCTCCACGGAATCGGGAATCGTAACGCTCTGTAAATTCTGGCAATCGGAAAAAGCCCTCGCGCCGATGACTTCCACTGACTCGCCCAACGTAATGCGGCGCACAGCGTCATTGCCCGCGAAAGCTTCCGCTTCTATCCTTTTTACCTGATTGGAAACAGACACGTCCTCAGCCGTGCCATTGTACTTCACAAGTGTAGATCCATTCACCTGAAATTCAGGTGCGGCGGAGGGTTCCTCCGCCTCCACACCTGATACAGGAATCTGTGTCACGACGATCGCTGTTACAAGGAGCAGCGTGCCGATCAGTTTTCTTATCATCTTCCCCATAGGATTCCCCCTCTGGGCTCATGTGTCCCTCACGCTTTGGCCTTGACCTTTACCTTCTTATCCCGCTTCAAGAACAGGATCACGGACAGGCAGGCCAGCCCGAGCGATAAGAACCACTTCGGATGGATCGGGTCGCCGGTCTTCGGCGTCACGTCCAGCATACCTTCCACCAGATTGCCCGTATCCACATAGATCGTGTAGGGCGAGAAGTGGGTAGCTCGGAAACGGATACACGGTACGCCGTTTATCGTGGTAAAGCTCTCGTTCAGGCTCTCTAACTGATCGCCGTTAATAACCGCACCCGCCATATTGTTTCCGCCGTAAGCCACCAGCGAATCCGGAATCGGGATCGTGATATCCACGGAAAGTCCCGTCGTATCCGTAATCTTCGTGGTGCCAGTGGAATCATAGAGACTGATATCCATCGCATAATACAGGATGTTGTCAAGCGTGCCGTACTTATTCGTGAGCGCTGCCGCAACCGCGCGCGTCGCTTCGTCGGTCTCCGATATCTTCACGATAAAGTTATCCGTGGAACCGTTGGTATTCGCCGTGGCAAGGTCTCTGTTGGAGATGCCGGGCTTTTCAATATCCACTCTGGTACTGCCGTTATCACTTGGCGGCGTTGTATTCGTCGTGCCTGTTCCGGTCGTGCCCGTAGAAGGTACCGTCGTATTATCCGTCACATAGTTTGCCTTCACCGTTACATTGTTGGACGGCATCGTAAAGGTGGTAGCCGGCATACTCACACTGGCTAACGTCACGCCGTTGGACTCCGTGGTCCACTTGTCAAAACGCATACCGGCCGCAGGAATGCTCGCCTGAATAATGACCGTCGCGCCCGGCGTGTAAGTACCGGAACCGGAACCGTTCTCCACAAATACCGTGAACTGTCCGGGACCGGAAGTGCCGGAAGTCACGCTGGTGGAGCTGGTGCTGGTAGAACTTGAGCTGCTGCTGGTGTTGGAAGAGCTGCTCGTATTCGACGAAGTTCTACTGGTATTGCTGGCATTTCCGCTGGTAGTGCCACCGCTGGTATTTGTCGAACCGCCGCTGGTAGGCGTTGAACCACCGCTGGTAGGCGCCGCCTTATAAAGCATAATGATCTGCATATTGCGTTCGATCACCGTATTAACCGTCCAGTTATCGCTGAACCCGTAAGCCTCGTAGCCTGCATGCTCCGGATGTTTCGGTGCCTCCAGCGTCAGATCCGCAAAGGACGCGCCGGCATCGATCTGGTAGCTCTTGACCAGCGATCCGTCAATTAAATCGTAGAAATCAACGATATACTTGCCGTCAGGCGTCATACCGCCGCCGGTCGACTCGTACTGCGCGACAAACGTGGTAAGTTCATCATCGAGCGGCTCTGAAATCTTTATCCCCGTCCTCTTGGAGTTAGATCCCAGCCACTCCCCGTTAAAGGTATATCCGGGTCTGTGATTCGGATCAGTCAAAGCATTGGCCTCATCAGGCTGCCTCGGATAAACATCAACGCCATCCTTCTTCTGGAACTCCTGCGTCGCTCCGATCTGCGTGCCGTCATAGTCATAGAACTTCACGCTGTAAGCGCCCAATTCAATAAAGACTACGGGCGGATCAAAACGGTCTGCATAACGTCTCGCCGCGGAATCCGGATAGGACTTAATGATCACACCATTCTTCGGTGAAAAAGCATTATCCGCGATATCTACCTCGCGTCCCCAGATGGTGACCGTCAGTTTCTTTTTCCCATCAGACTGCGTGATGCCTTCAAACGCTGTTTCCTTGATCTTGTTCACGGAAACAGGCAGGATCACATCGTCAAGTCTCACACAATCCTTAAAGCAGCCTTCCGGAATTTCCTTCAGATTATCCACGCCGGTAAAATCTGCTTTAATAATATTATCGCAGCCCTCGAAAGCGTTCTCCGCAATCGTGGCAACATCCTTCAGCAGGGTGATATTAGACGGTTCCACCGTCTTCTCTCCTATCCCGCCTTCAAGACCGGGACGTCCCTTGGCCATCAGACATTCAACAAGCTTATATTTTCCGTCATCCTGCTTTTCAAACAAAATTCCCTTCTCCACAGGATAGCTGTCATTGCCAATCAATTCCGTCATATTGGCGCAGCCGCGGAAAGGCAGGGCCTCAATCTCTGTGACCACACCCAGTGTCACCGTCTTTAACTGCTCACAGTTATCAAAGGCATACGCCGGCAGCTTTTTCACGCTGCGCAGAACAACTTCCTTGATGACGTCATTTCCCCTGACATCCTCTTCCAGATCGGCTATATTCTTATCGTTCTGTTTATCCTCGTCGCTGTAATCTTCATATCTGCCGCTGAACAGACCCGGTACGGAATTCCCGACCGGCTTGGCATCACGCTGGAACCTCGTTCCCGTCCTGCCCTGATATACGGTATAGTTATACGCATTATCGGGATTTACACCCGAATCCTGATAGCTATACACATCGATGGAAGTAACGCCCTCCGGCACGATGATGGTCTCCGTGCCGTCGATGAAACGTTTTGCGTTGCCTAACATCTGATAATCGTCAAGTCCCTCCCCGTTCGGATGCGACTTCATCAGATTATAATTATCCATAAAATTATAAGGATTTGCTTCAAAGTATGGCTTTTTCAGCCATTTATTCAATTCTTTTACACCGGCAGGCGCCGCCTGTGCCACCAGCGGCTCAAAGAAAAAGTCATACAGGCTGTTTCCTGCCATACGGGTATCGCTGTCGGACTGTGCGGCCGCCACATTATTGCCAAGCCAATTTGCCCAGTTAGTATGATTCTCTTCATCGACCTCCAAAAACCGTTCATTGATCCAAGGGCCGTAACGCTTTTCAAATTCTTCGTCCGTCACCGGCGTCTCTCTCACACCGTCATCGTTTAAGTCGGCCTCATCCAGATTGTCAATAGCTGCCTGCAACAGGCGTGCATATTCCCTGCGCAGTTCTCCCACAGTCTTTCCCTTGCTCTTTACGGTACTGTTATCGGCGTCATAAACCTTGTCGTAGTAATAACGCTCCATATCCTTGCAGTAGTCCTGCAGTTCCTCATCCTGACTGATCCCGTCCTTAGAAAGATCGGTAAGTTTCGGATAATCGATCAGCACCACTTCCGGATTCTGGGGATCGGAACCTCTGTCCACCATAACCGTCAGATGCGTGCCCTCCGCCTGACTGTTCCACAGACTCTGATAGCAGATCGTCACCGTATCCGTGTCGGTATTGGCAAGCCTGTGATTCGGATTCATCGCATATGTAAAAGGCGCATACCCTTTCACGATATCCCCGTGGAAGGTCAGCTCGGAACCGCCGGTTTCGAAAGCAGAATCCGCCATCTTAAAGCCGTCGGAGCTGTATCCCGCCTTGGGAGAATTAAAGTAAACATTTTTCAGCGCTTTACAGTCCGCAAACGCACGCTCACCAATCTGCGCCACCGAATTACCGATGCGCACCTTTTCCAGACTCGGCAGACCGGCAAAGGCCTCGTCGTCGAGTGCAGTGATAGAATCATCCTGAATCGTAATGCTGCGGATACGATTGCGCAGCTTGGCATTATCAAAGCAGCCCTTTCCGATACTGCGGACGTCGTAATTGCCCACCCTCTTCGGAATCACAATATCTACCTTAGAAGTCCCCTCTTTGACCAGCACGCAGGATTTCAGGGTACCGTCCGAATCAATCTCATAGCGGTAAACATTGTCCCCGCTCTTCATCGCCACTTCGTAACAGTCTTTCCCGTCCTTCTCATACACATAGGGTACACCGGTCTCCCCACTCACTCTCGTGACCGCTTCCCATGTGCTGCTTCTGGGCAGGGCTATGTCATTATCATAGAGTTCCGGACCGCGCACGAAAAAGGTCTCATCCGTCACATGGGCAAACAGATCCGGCTTAAAGGAAGCCGCGCCGCAGGTAGGCGGGAAGATCACATTTTTCAAGCCGATACAGTTATAGAAGATCGTAGACGGCACCTGTCCCTGATAATTGACCGGCATGGTCACCTTGGTGACCTTCTCACGATTTGCGAGTACATACTCACCGATCCTGCAGGAAACCGTTTCCTGTAAACTGTTCTGTATCTTCTTTCCGGTTATCTGCTCTGGGAACGTAAACTCCGTCAGGGACGAATTTCCGCCCTGAGAGGCAAGCGCAAAACAGCATTTCCCGAGGGCCACCACGGACGATCCCGCGAAATTCAATCCCTCATTCGTCAAAGCCGCATCATTATAAAAAGCATAATCTTCAAGCGCGCAGCCCTCATTTTTTACACCGCTAAAGTCCACATTCGTCAGGGCCTGACAGTTTGCAAAGGCGCCGTAACCCACTCTCCGCATGGATGTGGGAAACACGACCTTCGTCAACGCGGAACAGCCGAAAAAGGCCTCCGCGCCGATCTGCGTTATACCGGACCCCTTCCCAAAATTCACACTCGTCAAATGGTGACAGTTATAGAAGGTACGATTACCGACCGTCGTATGGTTATTGAGCGTCACGCTCTTGATGGTGGAACCCTCAAAAGCACGGTCGCCAATCACCGCGATCGACTCGGGAATAATGATTTCCTGCACATTTTCAACACCAGCAAACGCACGCTCACCGATCGTCGTAACCTGCGCATTTCCCTCCTTTGCGAGATAACCTTCCTCATCCGTGACGTAATATAACGTCATATTATTATCGTCCACGCCAAAATCGCCAAGACTTTTATTCGGCGTATCGCACTTTGCTATATAGATCTGTGTGCCGCTTCCAACCTTTCCGTTATCCTGTACCCTGCTGTCGTCCGCCGGCACCAGTTTGAAGGTCACTCCGTCAAACTTGCTTAAAACGTTATTGTGCTCACAATAAAACTCCATCATCTGGTCAGGCGTAAGGTCGGCGCCGACTATCTTAGTCATGCTTGTCGGATCCGAATTCGGCTGCTGTCCATTGTTCACTCTCTCTATCTGCGCCGTTACTTTATCATATTCGTCTTTATAATATTTGGCGAGATATTCTTTCTGCGCCGAAGAAATATCCCAATAATCCGTACTGTAGATAATCTCGGTCGTCGGATACAGAGGATTCGACATCTTCAGATTATCCATCGGATTGTTTTTCCGGTCATTATAAGCTTTGGGATTCGTAAAATAATTCTTATAATCCTCCGAAGGAACAACATGATAATCCGTATAGAGGAAATTCCTCACTTCCACCGTCGCGCGGTTATCTTTGGGATTATATTTACATATCGTAATATTATTGCTCTTGCTGACATGATAGAGAAATTCCCAAGTCAATTGGATTCTGTTATCGACCTGTTTTGCTCTGACGCTCGCCCGCAGTTTTCCTCCCTGCAGGGCATCCACCAATCCCTGAGGAAGGTCGCCGGAAGGATTGTCTTTCCAAATGATATTGATCTCCGAGCACTCTATTCCGTTACTGTCGTGCTCTCCTCCAACATTATCCAGATATTCGTCTCTATCCCGGGACGGTTCCACATAAGCGAACGCCCCCTGCGCGCCGGAAGGCAGGTCTGACGTGCCGTCTTCCGCCATATTTTCCGGTACGGGAATCGCCGCTACCACGATCGCCGTGATCATCAGAACAGCCGCCAGACTGCGTCTGACGGTTCTCTTCAATCTCCTCTTAGGCTTTTTCACTGCTGTTTTTTTCGCCATGGTACTTTTCTCCTCATTCCTTGAAACAATTTTGTCTCTATCCAAACGCAGCATAATGATAGAATTTCTTTGATTACGGCTTAGCCTTGATTCGCTTCGCCACCACTACAAACCTGCCGTCCTGCTCCGAACTGTCACAGGTGGAAAGGGTGAGAAGTTCATCTCCATAAACAGCCGTCACCCCCGTGTCGTAGAGGGATATTGCGGCCATCTCCTGCATATTGGAGGAAAACTCCTTCTCCGACGCCGCATCCAGAAATTTGTAATACTTAAATACCACTTCATCCTCATTAAAGATCCGTGAACGGAACACATACATCACCTGATAGAGTCCCTTTTCGTAAATCGTGTCAAACCGGATCGTGGAATGTTTTTCACAGTATTCCTTACTGCTGTAACTGTTCAGATTCCCGAACATCTTCCCGGACTTCATATGATGTCCGTATATGATCAGATTCGTGTTCCTGTTAACCACATCGCAGGCGGCATCCAGAAACAGGCTTCCGTTTTTGTCGTATTCCTGATTAAAATTATGATCCAGATAGTACTCGTTATTAACAGTCTGCATCACCGGATAGTCGATATTGGTATCGTCAATCTGCAGCCACCCGATCAGCTTTTTATTTTTATTGTAAAGCGTTTCATATTCCGGTAAAACGGTGAGTACCTTCTCCTCTTCTTCCGTATAATGAATCGTAACACCCGAACTCTGCCAGCTGCTTCCCGTAAGGCTGCTGCTCCCTTTCAGCATAGCAAGATTTTCGTAATCCATCTGCGTCCTGCCGGCAAAATAGGAATACACACCAAAATAGCCGAAACATCCCACTGCGATCAATGCGCAGAGGACGACTAACAGCTTGCGGCGTTTTTCCCTCTTTTTTATTTCCGCGAGGATAACCTTCTGCATGTCGGCATCGTAATCCTCAAGCGATGCCCGTTTTTTTGAGTTTTCTTTTCCTTTTCCTTTTACGGCGGCAGCCTTCGTCTGCTTTTTCTCTATCCTTTTTCTGGCTATCCTGCTTTCGGGTAGTCTGCTGTCCTTTGTGTAGCCCCGGCTCTTAAACTGCTCCGCCAGCTCATAGATCTCATCATCAAACTCACTGCCGACAACACTTTCAAAATGGTACTGTCCTGCCGCGAAAGCCTCGCTGAGCGAGATCACCTCTCCGGGCTGATCCATATGTACCTTCGCCTTAATCTCCGCAATCAGTTTCAGATCCCGCTTGGCCGCCTGATACTCAGCCTCCGTCCTGAATCTTCTTCCCGCCGCTTCAAACCCCGACATATGGGGATCGCTCCTTTTTACTATACTATATATGCCCGGTCGGAATATGCTGCCGCACATCCCGACTCCTTGGCATATACTTTTATTTTACTCTTTTTTTAGAAATATGCAAGTTCTTTCCAAAGAATGGCAAAAGTTAGAATTTCAGGTTCAAAATTCCTTTCTTTTTGATCTTAAAAGTAACCGTCTTCGTTCCTCCGTAACTGCCGACTCCCCTGATAGTCATCTTTGCGTTGCCCTGCTTTACATTATTCTCATAACCGACTATCTCATAATCCTCGTTGCGGAGCAAAACGCCATTCAATGTTACCTGTATCTGTTTCTTGGAAGGTCTGATGCTTCTGCCCGTATATTCCTGCGGACTGACGCTCACCTTCGCTCCCGAAATATTTGCCTGCACGATCCGGTAGGTACCATGAACCTTTCCCTGATAGCAGCGCGGATTAGCCACCCGGACATCCACCCCGATCACGGTCCCCACAGGTATGATATCTGTTGAAAGCACCGGCTGACCGGCCTTTGAACCGTTTTCGTAGGTGTAATAAACATCTTTGGCGTAATCCGTTCCTGCCGTTAACGCCTTACCGTTTAAGTCAAACACCTGCACCTTTGTCTTATAGATGTTTGCCCGCTGCTGATAGGCTTTATCGTTCGCCACCACCTTAAGTTTGGAAATATCCTGCATGGTAACTTCAAAATAGCGGAGGATCTGTCCCTTATAGTTACCCGTGCCTTTTATCGTTACACTGGCCGTATTTCCGATTTTATTGTTGTTTCTGTAGGTCAAGGTGTAGTCCGTACCTTCCTGCAGCTTTATACCGTTGCAGGTAACTTCCGGTTTGGGCCGGCAGCCGCCTTTTTCATAGGCAAAACTCGTGCCCATCACAGCCGTGATCCCGGTGATGTCGTTCTGCCGAATCTCGAAAGTCTTCTTCACCGTACCCGTATACGGACCCATGCCGGTAATCACTACCGCCGCTGTTCCGGCCTTTATATTATTCTGATAGCTGATCTTGTAATCTTTATTCTCTTTTAGTTCCGTGCCGAGGTAATTTACGGTACACTTCGGCGTTTGCGGCTTCCCGTTATATGTGATGCCGTCAGCAGGCAACTCCAGCGTAATCCCTGCCTTATTCACATTCGCCACGGGCAGGATCTTAAAGTTGATCCGCTTCGATCCCTTGTATGCGCCCTTCCCTACGATCACGATGGACGCATTTCCCACCTCCGTGCAATTCTCGTATTTGATCCAGTAATTCCCGCCGTTGCCCTTCTCCGTACCTGCCGTCAGAAGGACTTTTTTATTCTTTACCGTTACCTCGGGACGAATCTGCGATCCGGTATATTTTTGGTCAGGCACCCGCGAAACCGTGAGTTTTGATACCGCAATACCGCCCTGAAAGATCTCATAGTTCAGCGTCTTCTGCCCAGTATAATTACCGGCACCGTTCACGGTGAACTGATAGACTCCCGGATTGATATACTCTGTATCAGTAAAGGTATAATCCCTGTTTTTTACAAGTTTCTTTCCATTCCATGACAGGGTAGGATTCGGTTTTTGTTCCTTTCCGGTATATGCCGCGGCCAGATATTGATCAACCAATACCGCGTCATCCCGAATATCCTGCGGCTTGATGGTAAAGTGTACGACCGCCTTGCCCTCGTAATTGCCTTTTCCCGTCACCGTAATGGTTGGCGGTTTTGCAGAACCCTTGGCACTTCCCGCATTTATATTATTGCTGTATGCGATCGTATAATCCTTTTTCTCCGTGAGCAGCATCGTGCGGTCATAGACACGTACCGCCGGCTTGATGGCCTTCCCCGTATAGGCGAATCCATCCTTATCCGCCGCTTCTTTCTGCACAACGGCCCACAGTCCGTCAGGAACGGTACCGCCGATCTGCTCCCGATCCTCATCCGTCACATCATCCGGCAAAGGTCCTGCATCCGGATCTTCCGGATCGATATCCTGTGCAGCGACGAGCTTGAAGATACATTCACTGCAGTCGCTGTCTTCATAGCCGCTCTTTGCGGCAATCGCATAGATGGTCGTCGTCTTGGATGTCACCTCGATGGGACTCTTATACTGATGCGCTTCATCATGCGGTATGCCTCTCTTCTCATCCGGCCTGCTGTCTATCATATAGTAGATTTCCGCATCGGTCGATTCGTCGATCGGACTGATCTCGATCCGCGTCCCGTAAGGCACCTCCACCGAAACCTGATTGCCGATCTCCTTACCGCCCATCACGGAAAACTTCGGTCTCGCCATTTTCTTCCCGCTGGAAGCCATCTCCCGCACATGCACCGTGGCTTCCACACGCAGGGAAACCTCTTTTGGATTATGCACGCCTTCCGGAAGGACCACATTACCGGTTACCGTAAACGACTGTGCCTCCGTATCACCCGGAATATAATTGATCTCCGCCAGATTCCATGTGATCCCGGCATCCCGTCTCGATGTTTTCAGCACTGTATTTCCTTCTACGATCACTTCTCTTCCGACCGTGATCTCTGTGGTCTTGGGAAGCGGCAGTCCGGCTGCCGACGTGCCGTTTGGCACATTCCAGATATCGGCTTCATCCCCGCTTAACGGCTTAACGCTGATCAGATCCGCCTCGTCAAACTCTTTCATCGTTACTGCGATGGTGTCCTTATAGATTTTGTCCTCATAGGTATAGGAAACGACCAGCATTTTGATTCCTGCTTTTTCCAGATCCGCCGGTACATATACTTTCTCTGTTTTTCCATCCTCCCGCAGGATTTTCAGGTCATAGTATTTCTTATCGTTCTCATTGCTTACTAACGTCTGCTTATCCTGATCAGGAATCGGATGCTCTCTCGGATAAAACGTAACATCCAGTTCCTTTCGCAGCATTTCCTCCGTGATCGGCTGATCCGCCGGCGTATAAGTCAACGGCTGATCAGTTCCCTTGCGGCTCACCTGCAATACCGGACTCTTCACATTTACCCGCACTGTTTTCTGACAGTTCGGATCGGTGCTGCTCGCCCGCGCCGTAATCTCACAGCTTCCCAGCTCGTTCGCCGTTACAACGCCGCTTTCACCCGTTCCCTTTTCCACGCCCGCCACTGCCGGACTGTTCGAGGTCCATTTCACTTTTTTGTTTGCTGCATTCTCCGGTTCGACTGTGGGCTTTAATGTGTAGGTCTGCCCCTTCTTCAGGGTAATCTCCGTCGTCTCCCCCTCGATCATAGCGGAGGTGATCTTCAGTCCGGTCGGCGCGTTGGCCGCCGGATTCACCGTCACCTGACAGGTCTTTGTCTTAGCGCCGGCCGTAGCTGTAATCGTGCAGGTTCCGGCCATATTTGCCTGTATCTGAACGATGGACGCCAGCTTCTGTTCCTCTCCTTCACCAAACAGTGTCGCTTCCGTCCTGCCGTCCTCAGGAATGTCCTCCCATGCTTCTGCGCCGCTTCCATCTATCGTCTTCACCTTTACGATGGACACGATCTCCGGATCGTCTACCGTAAAGGTAATATGTCTGTCATTGGCCTTTAACTCCTCGATCTCCGCCGTCAGCTCCGCTGTGGTCTGATCCGTCATTGACAGGTTTGCCGGCGACAATGTCAGATTCTTTACCGATTCCTCAAATTTATTTACCGTTACCTCGCACTTAGCCGTTATGTCAGCCGCCGGTTTGGTCTCTTCCTGTGTTTTCTTTGTAAACGTAATCGTACAGAAGGCCTGCCTTGTCAGCCCCTCCAGCTCATTTGCCTTCACGGTAAAGTATATCCGGCCGTTTACATCCGCGGTAGCCGTCGCGGTGGCCGCCGCTTCTTCTTCCAGATAAGTACTGCCCGCATTGATCACCACAGCTGTCTCACCATTTGTACCCTGAGGAGTGACCGTCGCGGTAACCTCCCTGTCTGTACTGGACAACGGCTCAATCTGTACGCACACCGTTTTCCGGTTATCGCTCCCGTCATCCTCCAGAACCAGTTTATCCGGATTGACATGATACGCCTTAAGCGGCGTATTATTTCTAATGATATTAATGTTAAATTCCACAGGAGCGATTGCCTTACCCTCGCTGTCTTTGGAATTTGTGGACGCGATGATCGTCACCGCTTTTTGGGCGCTATGATCGTCCTCCTTATCCCACTTTGGCGTCACCTTGCCGTTCTGATCCACATCCACATAGTATCTGGCCGGATTCGTCTCCGCTGTATCTGTGCCGTCTGTCTTTGTGTCTCCCTTTACGCTCCATATCAGTTCCTGATCATCCGCGTCGACAGGGGTAAAAATCACAAATTTTTTCAAATTAACCGGATACCCCTGATTCAGGTTCTTGGGATAGCCCTCTTTAGCCGAAAGACCTGTCAGCGCGATTGCTCCCTCGTCCACCTGCACTACGATATTTTTTATCAGTCTGGCGTTACTCTCAGATTTAATGCAGAGCGTCGTACAGCCCGCTTTTAACGCCGTAACCTTAACCTGTTTAACGACGCCGTCGCCGTTTTTTTCAATGTTCACTATCTTTCCGTTGGAAGAGTCCGTTATGACGACGCCCTTCTTGTCTACATTCTCCGGTTCCAATGTCACCGTAAACTCTGCGCTCGTTTTTTCTGCATCCGTCTTTGACAGATTTATCTGAAAATCGGGCGTGACCGTCATCGCCGTCGCCAGAATCTCCAAAGCCTCAACCGTACATGTGGCCGTTTTACCGCCCGGCGTCGTTGCCGTGATCGTAGCGCTGCCCGGTCCTTTCGCCGTAATGGTAGCGGTTTCTCCATTTTTGGTGACTGTGATCACATCCTCATTGCTGCTCTTAAAGGTCACATCTCTATCTACATTTGCATTGTTTGGCGTAAAGATACATTTTACGTCTGCGCTCGTCTCGCCCTTTGCCCTGTTTAATTCCAGTGTGCTCTTTTCAAAAGCGATCGACGTCACCTCTATCTGTGCGGGAGGCGTAGGCGTCGGAGTAGGAGTCGGATCTGCTCCATCTGCAGCGGGCACCACACCATCGTTTTCCGGTGTCTGGGTCGGCAGCACGGTATCCGCCGCGGGCGTTGTGTCGTCTGTATCCGGCTGGCTCTCCTCTAATGCCGCTGTATTTGCTGCCGGCTCCTGCGGAGCTTCCCCGTCAGCATTTTCGGACGCATCCTGCTGTACTTCGCCCTCCAAAGGATTTCCTTCTTCCGCACGGGCATACAACCCTGTCTGCGGCATACAGGTAACTACCATTGCCGCTGCAAGCAGCGCCGAACCAACACGATATAACCTGCTTTTTTTCAGATTTTTCATCCTTCTCATTCCTCTTCCTTCCCTTGATGCTTTTATCTAACAATCATAACACCGTGATTTTTCCCAAACATCCATATAGTTTTTCGGCCATAATCTGAAATTATTTTAGCACAATCAATCCCGATTTACAAGATTGCACTTTTGCCTGCGTTTTTGCAGATTTATCCGTTAAAGCCCCATTCTGTCAAATTCCCAGCACTTCCCCCACATGACTCTGCAAAAAATTATCCTGCCCCGCGGAAAGTCCCTGCTCGTTTAAAATCTGCACCAGAACATTGCATACCGCCTCGATGATGAGGGTCCTGTCCGCCTCCGCATCGGTCCGGTAGAGAAGCCCGAGCATATCCCCGATCTCCGCTCCCGCGGAAAGCTCATTAAGCCCCCTGTGCATCCACTTATAAAAGGGCGCGTAGATGCGATTCAACAGGTAGACCAGCCGCATGCTCTCCCGCACAAATTCCGTTAAGGCAAGCTCCGCAGCCACACGCTCGCCCCGCCGCATCGCGCGGGCATAATTATACTGTCCCGCCTGTGCCGCCTTTGCCAGCGCATCGGCAAGTTTTCGCCGCCATACACTCTCCGGATAATAGTTAAGCAGTCCCTCGCGAAACGCACTGAACTGTCCGGGTCTGTCCTCAAAAACACAGCCGTTTACGGCAGTCGCCAGCGCTTCCTCCGGGATCATCAGCCACTGCGCGTCAGTTGTCGGCAGTGTCTCCCTGCCCAGAATCCCTCTGTAGAAATCCTCCAGACAGAGCGCCCCGACACGTCCCTTTCCCTGCGCCTCTTCCACACGCTCCGAATACCCCAGAAAGTCCTTTGGCAGCGCATCGTAGGCAGCCTGCATCTCCTCTCCCCGGCGCGTATAAATCTCCCGCGGCAGCCAGATGCAAAAAGAGGGGCCAAAATCATGGTCCCTCGAAATCTCATCGTCAAATCCCAGACATTCGGAACCGTAGCCGACAAGTCCCGCCGCCGTCTGGTCGGCAATTTCGGGAAACTGATCTTCTATCATCGGCCTGCCGTATGTCTCATAATATTTTTGTGATAATTCCAATCCTTTCATAACTTCCCAATCACTTCCCGCGCCCTGTCCGCATAGCGCTTTTGTTCGGCCTCATCTCCCATAGCCCCGCACACCGCGGCACAGTTTTCGCAGAGGATCCCGTAGCTCATATTCTCCCCGTAATGACGCTTCACATCGGTAAGCGCCCGCTCATAGTAAGACAGGGCTTCCTCATATGCGCCGTCGCGGAAGCATGCTTCTCCCATGCCGGCCAGCGCGCCGCTGTAATGCTCGTTCGGCTCTCCCGCCTCCTGTTCAAAAAGGTCGATAGCCCGCGCAAGGCAGCGCTTCGCCTCCTCATTCTCGGAGAGTTTAAAATAGACCAGCGCCAGATTGGTGAGGGTGGTCGCTGTCTGCGCTCCGCTCCCCTTTTGCTTTTCTATGATGGCAAGCGCCCTTTTCGCACAGTCCGCCGCTTCCCTGTCTTCGCCGGCTTTTTCCAGCATAATGCTCATGTTATTGTAAAGTCCCGCCCATCTGTAGTCCTCCGCAGGCAGGATTCTCTCATAAATCTGCATGGCCTGTCTGTAAAGGCGCAGCGCATGGGCAAGATTTCCGCCCGCACTGTAAGCGGTGGCCGCATTTAAGAGCGTGGTCGCAAAGTGTTCGCTGTCTTCCAGCTTCAATTCTTCCATCAAAAGCAATACATCTTCTGCCGCCGCATAGGACTTCTCGAAAGCGGACACGCTGCGGTAAAAGCCGATCATCTCATTGCAGATCGAGATATAGGCCGCATAGTCCTCTTCCTCCTTCGCCGTCTGCAGGGAAGCTGTCAGATAAGCATCCACCCCAGCCGTATCGTTCTTTTCAAAATAGGAATCCAGCTCTTCAAAAAAGCGGTCGATGTTCATAGCGGTATCGCTCCTTAATATCTGCCGTTAAAAATCTGGGTGATCGGGGAATCCTCCGTGAGGATCACTGTTTTATTGTCCCCTACCACGCTCTCCTTGAGCGCATCCAGCGCACGCACAAAGGAGTAAAAATCGGTCTTTTCCGGGTCGGAATAGGCGCCGGAAAGGATACGCATATATTCGGCTTCCCCCTCCGCAATGGTCGCCTCGGCCTTCGCCTGCGCATCGGAGAGCATGATAGAAACCTCCTTGTCGGTGGTATTCTCTATCATCTTCGCCTCGGACTTTCCTTCCGCTGTATACTGAGCCGCGATATTGCCGCGCTCTGAGATCATACGGTTGTAGACCGCCTGCTTATTGTCGTCCGGCAGATCGAGTTTCTTGACTTCCACCGCCGCAAGTTCGATGCCATACTGTTTCTCCACATGATTGATCTGTCCCATGACCGCTTCGGTCAACGAAGTGATCCGCACCACTTCCTCATGCCCTTCCGAGAGGTCAAGGTCATTCCCCTGAATTTCCGTTCCGGAGTCATCCACAGTGATGGTCATCTTACCGTCACGGCTCCTGATCACCTCGTCCTGTTTCATATTGGAAATGGTATTTTTCGTAGCGTTATAAACAATAGCGTCGATACGGCTCTCCGCGTTAGTCACCGAACAGCTCAAAGTCTGGGCAAATTTTAAAGGATCCGTCACCCGCCAGAGTACGTAGCTGTCCACGATCATCGTCTTTTTGTCCGAAGTGATCACGTCGGAAGGCGGCAGGTCATAGAGCAGAAGCTCCTTAGGGACAATGTCCACGGACTCGATAAACGGAATCTTAAAGGAGAGTCCCGGAACCGATACCACTCTGTCCACACGCCCGAACTGCCTGATCAGCTTGAATTGGTTTTGTTTGGTCACCACCATCGAATTCGCTAAAAGTACGATGGCCACGACCGCAAGCAGGCCGAGAAAAATGCCGATTTTGCCGCCCTTTTTCTTTTCTTTATCATTCTTTTTCTTCGTACCGTCGGAGTTAAAACGCTCGTAGGTCTGTGTATTCTGTGTAAAATTACTAAAGTCCGCCATATTTTTTCCTCCTGATCAGCGCTGCCTGTTAGTCTTCTTCCGTACCCGTCTCATTGACATCTGTCCGATCCGCCTGCGTCTTATCCGCATCCTGCACAGACGAAGAGTCCTCCGAAACGAAGCTTTCAAGCGGCAGCATGGTGGTGGTCTTTCCGCCCTCGCCCTCGATGACAACCTTGACGTCCGGCAGCACATCCTCTATCGCTTCATAAAACATTCGCTTTTTCGTCACTTCCGGATACTTCACATATTCCTGATACATGGAATTGAAGCGGGCCGCCTGACCGTTGGCCTCGTTGATGCGCTCCTGCTTCTTTGCCTCCGCATTCTGCAGAATCTTATCCGACTCCGCCTCCGCGTTGGGAATCTGTTCATTGCGGTATTTATTAGCATTATTTAAGGCCGTCTCCTTACCCTGCTTGGCGGTCTCTACCTCCTTAAAGGCATTCTGTACCTCCGCAGTCGGCGGCTCCGCATCCTGAATCGTGATGTTTACCAGTTGGATACCGATATCGTAGGTCTCAAGCTTATCAAGGATCATCTGCTTGATATTGGACTGAATCTCATTCTTGCCGGTGGTCAGCACACTGTCAACACCGTAGGAACCGATGGTCGTGCGGATACAGTTCTGGGCTATATTTTTCAGGACCAGATCCGGCTTCTGCGATGCGTAAAGAGCTTTGACAGGATCGGTCACTCTATATTCCACATAGAAATCTACATTGATAAAATTGTAGTCGGAGGTGATCATCATCGTATCCTCCCCGCTATCTATGCTCTCCCCGTTCTCATTCTGCCGGTAGCCGATGGGAAATCCCTGAATGGTCGTGTTTACCTTCGTCACCGTCTGGATAAAGGGAATCTTAAAATGAAGCCCCGGCGTAGAGACGGCTTTGGGTGAGCCGAAAGTACAGACGACTGCCTGCTCCTCCTCCTGAATCGAATAGTAGGAGCCGCTGACCAGCACGAGAAGAATGATGACAACAACAATGATCTTCACTGCCGCGGCGCCCTTCCCTTTGGGAATGTTTACTTTTGGTCTGCTTTTTCCTAACATGGTTTTTCCTTTCATTAAAGAGTTCTTGTTTTTCTTAAGTACATGGTATATTATATCATAATACAGCATTCCATCTATTAAAATTTAATAAATTTCCTAAGAAAATACAGAAAAACTAGAAATTGGAAAGGAAAAGGAGACCAGCATTATGAGAATCATCTTTATCAGACACGGCGATCCCGACTATGAAAACGACTGTCTCACAAAAAAAGGCGAACGGGAGGCCGGGCTTCTCGCAAATCGGGTGGCAAAATGGGAAAATATCTCACAGTTTTACTGTTCTCCTCTGGGGAGGGCGAAACAGACCGCTTCCTACTCTCTTGCCGCCGTCGGCAGAGAGGCTGTCACCTATGATTGGATGAAGGAATTTATGTACAAGATCGAAGATCCCACAACGGGACGCCACGGCGTACCCTGGGACTTCATGCCGGAATACTGGACAAACATTCCCGAAATGTATGATAAAAAGGACTGGAGAAAGACAGATATCTACCGCTCCAACCCCGACCTCATCCCCGCTTACGACGAAGTCTGCGCCGGGCTTGACGGCATTCTCGCCTCCTACGGCTATGAGCGGGAGAACAACTGTTACAAAAATAACAATCCCGCCGCTGAGGACGGGACTGTGAAACAAGATACGATCGTTATCTTCTGTCATTTAGGCGTCACCTGCGTGATGATGAGCCATCTGCTCGGCTTTTCGCCGGCGCTCCTCTTCCACGATTTCTATCTGGCGCCCACCTCGGTGACCGTGCTGGCCACAGAGGAGCGGCGTGACAACATCGCCCATTTCCGCGCGCAGGTGATCGGCGACACATACCATTTATTACAGGGCGGCGAACCGGTCTCCGCCGCCGGCTATTTTACAGATCCTTTTCAGGGGTAGGCTTTACTGCCACCCCTGTGTCATCGGCATGGACGGATAATCGTCCTCTAATTTCGCTATCGCAATGCCCATAAACGCTAATGTAGCAACCAGCCTGATGCCGAAGGGAATCGAAAAACTAACAAACGGCAGCAATTCGATGACCGTCGCGATCACAAACAGCACTACCTTTGAATATACCGCAACCCTAAACAGCGCGCCTGCCTCCACCTGCTTTTTCATAATGGAAGCCATGAGCATTCCCAAAAGCAGATAAAGCGCCGCACATGCGAAATACCACAAAACCCTTCCCACAAAGATAAAAACATATACGATCGCCAATATAACCAGTATTAACGGCACCAGCTTGGTGACGATCCATGTTCTGCTGATTTCCATGCTGTTTCCGAGATCTTTGAAATTAAGCTGCTGATACTCCGCATTCTGCATGAGCGACAGCCTGTCACGGCCAATCAGAAGAATATTGGAATATCCCTCAGCCGCCATCTCAGCCGCGTCATCATAGGAAAACCCGTCAACATCTTCCGTCATATAAACAAATAAGCCGGCGTCGTCATACATGAAGTCCTCGTCCAGATACAGTCTGCCGTTCTTTACCTCAAAATCAGGCAGTGCATCCGCTACCTTATTCATATCAACAGACGAAAATACGAGTGCAAGAGAAATAAATGAAAATACGGTGGCGATCAGCACCAGAAGCGTCACAAAACCGATCATGCTCCCGGTCTTTACCTTTGTCAGCCTGCTGTACTTCGTCGGCACAAAAGCAAGGGCAAACTGCTGAAAAATATTCGGCGGGGTTTCCTGCTGATAAGGATTGACCTTTTGGTAGCCATACTCCTGCTGAAACTGGTTCCCCTGCTGCTGGTAAGGATTCCCTTGTTGTTGGTAAGGATTCCCCTGTTGTTGGTAAGGATTCCCCTGCTGTTGATAAGGATCTCCCTGCTGCTGGTTTTGATTGAATTGATTGTCCATCTTTCCCTCCATTCTTCCTTTATCTTTTATATGCTATTCCGCCAAACGATATCTCATTTTATCGCCGTCAGCGGATGCGCTCCGGGAACCCTACCTTTTTCTGCACCTTACGCAGTGTCTTTCCGGCAAAATAATTTGCCTTCTCCGCGTTTTCTTTGATGATCTTATCGATGTAATCCTTGTTTTTGCCCAAATCGTCGTATCTGTCCTGCAAAGGCTTGAGTACACCCACCACGGCTTCCCCTACAGCCATCTTAAAATCGCCGTAACCCTTGCCGTCAAACTCCCGCTCCGTCTCCTCCGGCGTCTTTCCCGTGCAGACACAGTAAATATCGATCAGGTTCCGGATGCCCGGCTGCTCCTCGCGGTAACGCACGCAAGCTTCGGAATCGGTCACCGCCCGCTTGAATTTGCGGATGATGGTGTCGGGATCATCCATCAGGTAAATACTGGCATTCGGATTTTCGTCGGACTTTGACATCTTCTTTTCCGGATTCTGCAGGCTCTTGATGCTGGCCCCGGTCTTACCGACATAGGGCTCCGGAATCGTAAACACGTCTCCGTAAATGGCATTAAAACGCTGGGCAATATCCCTCGTGATCTCCAAATGCTGCAGCTGGTCCTTGCCGACAGGCACCACATCCGCCTGATAGAGCAGGATATCCGCCGCCATCAGCACCGGGTAGGTGAAAAGTCCCGCATTGATGTTGTCTGCGTGTTTCGCCGCCTTATCCTTGAACTGGGTCATGCGGTTCAACTCCCCCATATAAGTAAAACAATTCAAAATCCACGAAAGCTCCGCATGTCCTGAGACGTGGGATTGATAATAAAGACAGTTCTTTTCGGGATCGATCCCCGCCGCGATGTAGAGCGTAAGCAGATTTCTAGCCCGTCTCCGCAGTTCTGCCGGATCCTGTCTGATGGTGATGGAATGAAGGTCCACCACGGAATAAAAGCACTGGTACTCGTCACAGAGCGTCACCCAATTCTTCAAAGCCCCCAGATAATTTCCCAGCGTCAGATTCCCCGTCGCCTGCATACCGCTGAACAATACCTTGTTTCCGTCTAACATAATGCGCTTCTTTCCTCTCTTGTCCGCCTTATTTTCAGCCCGTAAGCTTTTGTCATTCTTTATCCAATATAGCACCGCTGCCCTCTCCCGTCAAGGAATCGTCGCGCTGCAAAAGAAGAAGAGACCGGTACGCGGTCTCTCCCTCCTTTACAATCCATGGGTAACGAAAATCAGTTCCCTTCCGCTTCACAGCCGCAGGTAGAACCGTTCCCGTTAAAAGGTCTCTGCTCAAAACGGGGCTCAAAACGGGAATCCTCACAGGGACAGGGTGCCGGCTCAGGTCTTGCACACGGCGGTTCCGGTCTCGGACAAGGGCGGACCGGCTCGTCACAGCCGCAGCCGTTTCTGCCGTCGTTATCGTCACAGCGATCGTTCCCGCCGCGTCCGCAGCCATTGTTCCCGTTCCCGCCGAAGAAGCCGTTTCCGTTCTGTCCGCAGAAAAGCAGCAAAAGTATGATCCAACAACAGTTCATAGGGTTTCATCTCCTTTTTCTCTCATACCCTATCGTATGCGGGAAAAGGGAGTTGGTTCTCATTTCAGGTCGCGGACGAGGATCCTTTTTCTGATATAGCGGAAAGTCTTTTCCTCACCCTGCTCCGCCAGCATGTGCAAGAGGAACTCCAAAAGCCGCTTGGTCTTTTTGTGCAAAGGCGGCGGTGTTTTCGACGACTGATAGTAGAGCAGGGGATCCTGATCCTTGTAGGATGCCCCGTGATAGACTTTGCAGGCCGCTACGCGGTCCATAAACATCTCCACCACATAGCGGGTCGGCATGGGCGCAGGCGCCATACCTCCTTCAATCTCCTTTGAACTG
Source organism: Lachnospiraceae bacterium UBA7196 (assembly GCA_002490835.1). Lineage (GTDB taxonomy): Bacteria > Bacillota > Clostridia > Lachnospirales > Lachnospiraceae > UBA3282. The sequence continues at coordinate 26,076 of DKUU01000022.1, forward strand.
TAGTCAATCCAGTACTCATAGTGATGCTTGTTTCGTCCCTTGTGGTGGAGCCATGCCGAAGAGTAACCGATATCTTCCCTCTCCGCATTATTGGGGCTCCTGTCCCCCTGATAATATTTTGCCCCCACCAGAAACTCTGTGGGGCTGTACTTGGACAGGTCGTGCAGCAGTCCCTGTCTGAAAAGTCCCACCCGGAAGCAGCCGTCCATGACCAACAGTTTATGATGGGTGATGGTCTTAAAATGTTCCCATGCTTTGTTCATTTTTTCTGTGTCCTTCTCTGTTTATTACGCGCAGTCTTTACCTGTTCTTCCGGCACATCCTCCGTGCAGTAAAACGCGATCGTTCTCGCCGGAAGGCAGATTTCCTGAGAAGTCCCCTTCTCTTCGATATCCGGCACCTCATCGCCCGTAGCGGTATGAAACATCCATCGCTTGCCCTTGGGGAGCGATGGCAGTCCCAGATAATTGATTTCCCAGTGCATATTGATGCCGATATAGACAAACCTTGCCTCCGCCTCATTCTTTCCGCCGCCGGGGGCGCTGCAATAGAGGATCCCTAAGCTGCGGCTGGCCGGATCCGTGTCGGCCCGCCACGCTTCTCTTCCATGGAAGGAGATGCCGGGATAACCGGAAGAAGCCTCCGCTTCACGATAAGGTTCGCCATACTGGCTGCGATATCTTTTCCGCAGATAGATTAAATGCTTTGTATAGGCGAGAAGTTCTTTCCCGACTTCCGTATGGTTCCACTTAATCCATGCGATCTCGTTGTCCTGACAGTAGGGATTATTATTGCCTTCCTGCGTATTCGCAAACTCATCGCCGCTGTAAAGGAGCGGTATCCCCCGCGCGATAAAGAGAAAGGCCAGCGCGTTCTTCATCTGCCGCAGGCGAAGTCTTTGAATGCTCTTTTTACGGCTTTTTCCCTCTACGCCGCAGTTCCAGCTGCAATTATAGTTCGTTCCGTCCTGATTATCCTCGCCGTTTTGCTCATTGTGCTTGCGGTCATAGGAAACCAGATCGAAAAGCCGCATGCCGTCCCATCTGGCAATGCTGTTGACCGCGCCCGAATCCTGTCCGCACTCCCGTACATAGTAGACGAAGCGGTTTAACAGATTATCGTCCCCTTTTAGGAACCGGCGCATATCATAAAGGAAACTGTCGCTTAGATAAGCGAGCTGTTCCGGCTTGTCATTCTCCCGAAGATATTCCCCTTCCCCGATCAGAAGCATCGTATCCGCAAGCAGCGGCTCCTGCGCGATCAGCGCCATCGGCAGGGAGACCCCCATCAGATGAAAGCCGTCGATATGATATTCCAAGACCCAGTACCGCAGGATGTCCAAGATCTCCACGGCATTCAGCTCCGGCGGAAAATAGAACTGCATCGTGACCGCGATCTGCGCCGCGTGAAAAGCGCTTACCATGTCCTTAAATTCACCGGCTGCGTCCTTTCCGGCCGCATAAGCGCCTTTCGGCATATAATAAAGCCCCTTCTGATAACCCCAATAATTGATTCTGGGCGGTTTCTTATCATTCTCCATACCGGGCTTTGGAAGTTCCTTTTTATAATCGAGCGCCGCCTGTTCCATGGTCTGCGCCGTATTTTCAGGCATGACTTCCTCAAACTCATAAGCCGGCATGAGAAGCATCGTATTAATCCCAAGCTCCTGCAGATAAGGAAGCTTTTCCACGACGCCCGCATAAGTCCCCTTATGCTTTACGCCGGATGTGCGATGTTTCGTAAATCCCCGTACGTGTAAAGCGTATACAATCCTGTCCGCGGCAGGAATGCGGATGTTTTGATCCGTTCCCCAGTCGTAACTGTGTTTATCCGGCAGGCAGCGCGCCAGCGAGTCTTTTGGCACACCGTATTGTCCGACGCTCTCCACAGCCTTACAGCAGGGGTCCTGTCTGACCTCATCCCCGCTGTAAAACAGATAGCGGCAGCTCTTGTCCTGATAACCGGCAAGCAGCATAGCGCGGACCGCTCCCACACGGCAGTCTTCCGGAAAGGGGATGCGCACGCCCTCACGATGCCTTCTGTCATAGAGGATAATGCCCGTCTCGCAGCCGTCTTCACACACCGCGGAAACCCGGAGTCCTTCTTCTTCAAAGGACACGCCCAGCGGATACATCCTCGTCCTGTCCACACACTTTATCTTAAATGATTTCTGCATCAAGCCCTCCGTCCATTCAAGCCACATTCCCATCGATCAGCCTGTCCTCTCCGGGAATACATGTTAAGTCAGTTTATATTATACTGAGAATTGGAAAAATTTTCAATCTTATTTACCAGTTTTCCACCAATTTGTCCAACTAATACGACATACAGAATTGACTGCAACATTCATCTATTATATGATAACAGTAGTTAATTACAGTAAACTACAGTTAATAGCATAACAATCACTGCAAAAACGGAGGCGCCCATGAACAAACAGGATAAAAACAATACATCAGAAGAACTCGAAAAAGAGGAAATGACCGTAGATCTGGAGCTGGATGACGGTACGAAGGTCACCTGCGCCGTGGTCACGATCCTGACAGTGGCGGGAAAGGACTATATCGCGCTTCTGCCGCTCACTGAGAGCGGCGATAACACGGACGGCGAGGTCTGGTTCTACCGCTACAGTGAAAACCCGAAGGACCCGAACGAGGAACCGGAACTGGGTTACATTGAGGACGATGACGAATACGAAGCCGTGGCGGACGCTTTCGACGAATTTCTGGACACGGCCGAGTTCGACGAACTTATGGATGAGTGAGAAGTACTTCTCACTCAGGAGAATGCCCAAAAACAGCATTCTCCGTATGAATTTGAATAATAGGCTTCAGGAACCGGGAGGGCGCATCCTTCCCGGTTTTTCCGTTGTGATAAAACAGACAGAGTTTCTGCTTCGCGCGGGTCATAGCCACATAAAACATCCGTCTCTCCTCCTCTACCGCCTCCTTCGTCTTTGACTTATCCGACGGGATCCTGCCCTCGTTGCAGTCGGGGATATAGACATGCGGAAATTCCAGCCCCTTGGAAGCGTGCATGGTAAGAATCTGCACCCCTTCTTTTCCTTTTGTCTCCTCCTTTATGACTTCCCTGTATTGACTGATATAGTCATTCATGTCCTGCAAACCGGCAAACTGTCTGGAAAACGCCTCAAACTCCTCTCCCACTTTTTCGAAAGCTTCCGCCTTCCCAGAACCGTACTTTTCCCGCAGATACGCATCATACCCGATCACTTTGCGGATGTAACGAATCTGTAAATGCAGCCGCTTTCCCGCCAGATTATCAAGATCACGGCAGAGCCTTCCCACTTTCTCCTGAATCCAAGGCACATTTTTGTAATAGGCGATCAACGCTTCCCGCTTCACCCGCTCTTCTGGCAGGCTGTCACGCTTCATATAACGCAGCGGCCTGTTCATGATCCGCAGAAAATACCGCCTCCTGTCATCTCCTGCCGCCAGTGCGAGATAAGCCCTGATATCCTGAATGACAAAATGCGCAAAGCGGTCCCTTGGCTTTTCTCTGAGCGTGTAAGGCAGTTTCGCCTCATAGAGCGTCTGCGCCCACATCCCGCAGTCGAAGTTCGTGCGGCAGATCAGCGCACAGTCAGAAAGCCGCCCTGCCGTCTGTTCTTCTACCAGTGCCGCAACCAACGCCTTTCCCACGTCCGCCTCCGTCTGCACATGAAAAAGGCACACTCCTTCTCCCTGATCATGGCTGGCCTGAATCTCCTTTGGCAGGCGGTTCTCATTTACCGAAACGACCTTTCCCGCCGCCGCAACGATCTCTTCATGACAGCGGAAATTGACATCCAGAAGGATGTTTTTTGCCGCCCCGTAATCTTTGAAAAACCGCTGCATACTGTCAGGCGTTGCCCCGCGGAATCCATAAATGGCCTGATCGTCGTCCCCCACGATAAAAAGATTGTTTTTAGGCGCGGCAAGAAGCTTCATGATCTCATACTGCTTGGGCGAAATATCCTGAAACTCATCGATCAGGATGTAGTGAAACTGCGCCCGCCAGCCGTTTAAGAAATCCTCATCCTGCCGCAGGAGCGCAAGGCAGGAATCCGCCAGATCGTCAAAATCAAACTTGGAAAATTCCCGCAGATAACCCTGATATTCCTGTGCCAGAAACAGAAAATCCTCTTCGCCCAGCTTTTGGATTGCAAGCTGCGCCTGATTCTCTCCCGCTTTGCGTCTGCCGATTTCCGCCAAAAGTTCCTCGATATCTTCCTCCTGTAATCCCAAAAACCGCTTGTGGCAGTGCATGATGTCCCTGACAAGCTTTCGTCTCTCCGTCTCCGTGATGATGGTATAGTCGCGATACTGCGCTGACTGTCGTAAGATATAATAGAATACTGCGTGAAAGGTGCCGAAGTGTACAGGTGGTCTTTCATTCTCCATCAATCGAAAAAACCTCTCCTGCATGGTAAGCGCGGCAGCCTTCGTGAAGGTAATGACTAAGATCTGCGCGGGCTCTACGCCCTGTGATGTGATGAGTCTGTGAATGCGGTGCGTGGTGACAAAGGTTTTGCCGCTGCCGGGTCCGGCTAAAACAGCCGCAGGCCCGACAGTGTGCTCTATGGCTTCCTTTTGACTTTCGGTGCAGAAAACCCTAAGTTCGTTCAAGCAGTTCGATCCCTTTTCTGATCCGTGCAAGGGATTCTGCCTTTCCCAAAACCTCCATCAGTTCCGTCGCTCCGCCCGGCGTCATCTGCTTGCCGGAAACAGCGGTCCTCACAGGCCACATCACATAGCCGTTTTTATAGCCCTTCTCCTCCACATAAGCGGAAAGAGTCGCGTAAAGCGCATCGTTCGAGTAATCTTCCTGCGCTTCCAGAATCGGAAGCAGGTCCTTTAACACCGCAAGGGAAGTCTCCGCGTTCGTCTTCATCTTTTTATGCGTGTACATCGCTGCGTCATAATCCGGAAGCGCGTCAAAGAAGTCCACATGCTCTTTGATATCCGGAAAGATCTCGATCCGGGTCTTTACCATGTTGGCGATCTTTTTCAGGTCATAGTCCTTCGTTACCGCCTCTTTCAGATAAGGCTCAGCCATCCCATAAAAGCGGTCAAAATCCATAGCCTTTAGGTATTCCCCGTTCATCCATTTCAATTTCGCGTAATCGAATACCGCGGGCGACTTGCTGATCCTGTGATAATCAAAATCCCGAATCAGTTCCTCAAGGGTGAATATCTCCCGGTTGTCTTCCGGACTCCAGCCAAGCAGCGCGATATAGTTTACGACCGCCTCCGCAAGGAAACCGTTCTTGACCATTTCCTCGAAGATATAAGAGGCGTTCCCGCTTCTCTTGGCCAGTTTCTTGTGATCCTCGCCCGTGATAAGCGGCAGATGCACATATACCGGACTCTCCCAGCCAAATGCGTCATACAATCGCTGGTATTTGGGCGTGGATGAGATATACTCATTTCCTCTTACCACATGGGTAATGTTCATGGTATGATCGTCCACAATGTTGGCAAAATTGTAGGTGGGATAACCGTCGGACTTGATGAGGATCATGTCGTCCAGCTCGGCATTTTCCACCGTGATATCCCCGTAAAGCTCATCATGGAAGGTGGTGGAGCCTTCCGTGGGATTATTCTGCCGGATAACAAAGGGCTTGCCAGCCGCCAGATTCGCCTCCACTTCCTCCTTGGAAAGATGAAGACAATGCTTATCGTAAATACTGATCTCTTTGCCTTCCACCACTTCCGTCTTTAAGGATGCCAGTCTCTCCTTGTCGCAAAAGCAGTAATAAGCCTCTCCTTTTTCGATCAGTTTTTTTGCATGTTCCATATAGATGCCGGTCTTCACGCGCTCGCTCTGCACGTAAGGGCCGTAGCCGCCGTCCTTGTCCGGTCCTTCGTCGTGAATAAGCCCCGTGCTGTTCAGCGTGCGGTATATCATTTCCGTAGCGCCCTCGACAAAACGCTCCTGATCCGTATCCTCGATGCGGAGCATAAACACCCCACCCTCATGTTTGGCGATCAAAAATTCATAAAGCGCTGTCCGCAGGTTTCCCACGTGCATCATCCCCGTGGGACTGGGCGCGTATCTTGTTCTTATCTTTTCCATAATCGTCCGTTCCTCTGTTTTCTAAATTTTATATCAAATGCGGAGAATGCCTCTTTTTGTCATTCGACTTGCTTCTGGTGCATACTCGGATCGGGTATCTTCTCCGCCGCCGCATCCTGAAAAGAAGCAACTGCCTTTGCCGCCGCAGGGATCGCAATGTTCGTACCTGCGCCCGCCACACAGCCGCCGGGACAGGCCATGCCCTCGATCAGACAGCCGGTCTTCTTGCCCGCCTTGGCAAGCATCAGTATCTTTTTACATTCAGACAGGCTCTCCGCATGCTCGATGTGTACCTCCACGTCGGGATAGTACTCCCGCACACACTCCTCAATAGCGCTTGCCACGCCGCCTGCTACGCCGTAACCGCGTCCTGCGCCGGTCGCGCCGTTCAACTCGTCCATGGCCTGAATCTGTTCTAACAGGATACCCTTTGCTTCAAATATACCCGTCAATTCCTCAAAGGTGATCACAAAATCTACATCCGAGCGAATCGTCCTGCGGGAAGCTTCCAGCTTTTTCGACGCGCAGGGACCGATAAATACCACTCTCGCATCCGGGTGTTCCGCCTTAATGACTCTCGCCGTCGCCACCATAGGCGTCAAAGCATTTGAAATCTTGTCTATCGTTTCCGGAAAGAATTTCTTCGCCAAAACCGACCACGAAGGACAGCAGGAAGTCAGACTGAACGGCAGCTTCCCTGTAGCCACTTCCTTCGCGTAGTGCTCCGCCTCCGCGATCGCGCCCATGTCCGCACCCACAGCCGTCTCATATACATCATAAAATCCCAGCTCTTTCAAAGCCGTCTTTAACATATCCGGCGTCACATCCGGTCCGAACTGTCCCACAAAGGCCGGCGCGACCTGCGCAATGATCTTTTCTCCCGTCTGCAGCGCACGGATCAGCTGGAATATCTGCGATTTATCCGCTATCGCTCCAAACGGGCAATTCACCATGCACTGTCCGCAGGAGACGCAGAGATCGTTGTCGATGACCGCGCGGCCTTTTTCGTCATTTTTGATCGCGTTCACCCCGCAGGCGCCCGCGCAGGGCCTCACCTGATGGGAAATCGCGTCGTACGGGCAGACCGCCTTACACTTACCGCATTTGATACACTTTTCCGGATCGATCACGGAATGGCCGTTCACCATGGAGATCGCGCCTCTGGGGCAGACCTCGCGGCAGGGATGCGCCACACAGCCCATACAGCGGTCCGTCACATAATAGCTGTTCTCCGGACAGGCATTGCACGCCGAAGGGATCACCTGCATCAGCGGCGGTTCGTAATATTTTTCGGAGATATTGCTCTCCTCAAGTCCCTGCGTCAGATGCACCGGCACATTCTCCGGTCTAAGGGACAAACCCATAGCCAGCCGGATCCGTTCGCGCACAATGGCACGGTCCCTGTAGATGCTCTCATATTTGGACTCGTCATAGTCCACGATCTTATAGGGAAGCGCCTCGATATCATCCTTCAGATTTTCAGAATGATAGGCGAGATACGCCACCTCCTTAAAAATACGTCTTCTGTTCTTGCGAACCTGCGTATCGATTCCTCTCATATTGCCTCCATGCTGCGATGTCGCACCCGAAAAATTGTCTGCAAGCTGCCTTTTTTCATCTTGCGGCTGCGCACTGCTCATTGCCTTCGCGTACATTTTGGCACAAAATTAGCGGGAAGTCAATATTTTACACCCGGCGCCTCTTTTTCAAAAACGCTGATCCGCGCTTATTTCCTTCTTCTGCGCAGCCAGATCACCAGACCTGTAACAAGCACTGCCAACGGAATTACGATCACACATAAAAGCGATGTGATCAGTATCGTCTGCGCTTTAAAGACCAGACTGGACATGGTAAGGCTCTTGACCGGCACGATCGTGGAGGATTCGTGATCCGCCATCGTGCTGATCATGCCCGCAAAAAGTTTGATATTATTGCCCGATACCCAATTATCCGCAGCCGAGGTAAAAAGACTCTCTCCCCCCACCGCATAGACAGTAGAAATCTCTCCGTCCGCCGCAGGCTTCTCCACTTTCAGAGCAACCGCAAAGGGGCCATCAACATCCCCTTCTTCCTTCTCAAAAGTAGTGCTTTCTGAAACCTCGCTTCTGGAAAAGGCGCCTTCGCTGGTCGTTAAAATCGGCGTATAGCGATTCTCTGTCTCCGTATCGTCATAGAGCAGTCCTCTCGCGAAGGGCGCGAGAACCAGTTGATTTTTTAAAGAAGACGTCACATCGGCCTCCTCGATCATCGGCGCCAGATAATAGGGACTTTGATAATAATAATTCCTGTCTGTCTCTATGATGGTACCCCCTGCATCCGTCACGTCATAGAAAGCAAGGATATTATGAAAGTTCGTCATTTCCCCTTCCGTCAAAGTCGAAACGATCAGCGCATTTCCTCCCTTTTCCAGATAGGCTATCACCTTATCTGCATCCTCCTTGGAAAAATCGCTTGTAGGGGCATTTAAGATCAGTCCCTGCGCATCCTCCGGAATCTCATCCACAGTGTAAAGCATGAGCTGTTCATAGGAGATGTTCTCTTTTTCCAGAGCCTTTATAAACCCATCCTCTAACGCCAATTCTCCATGTCCCCCCACCGCATAAAACACCGGAACATCCTCCGTCGTGACATAAGAGATGGCGGAAACGATCTGTCCCTCCCCGTCATAGCCCGTAACGTCATAGCTGTAAGTGGAATAATTCATTTCATAAACATAGAGTTCTCCGGAATCCACCACTTTACTCCGCTTTGCGCTCTCCACAATAAGACTGCCAGACGTAGGATTCTCTGCTGTATAGTTCTGATAAAAGTTTGGATTCTTTGTCGGGCTGACATACGTTACCTTCACATGCCCTGACCGATCCGCCATCAACTCCAGCGTCTTCTGCAGACCGGTGTCTACGCTATCCTCCTCGTCAAGCACATAGATTGTCACATCCTCCGTCATGCCCGCAAGAAAAGTCTTAGTCTCCTCCATCAGGGCAAAGCGCTTGCTTTCCGTCAGATCAAAAGAAGAATACTGCTCCGGTACATAATTCAGGCCAAGATTGACCGCTATGGTCAAAGCAATAGCCAGTATGATTCCCGTCGCGCTGTAGGCACCCAGACGGATACCGCCTCCCACAACACGGTAACGGCGTTTCTGGATGGATTGTATCGTACAAAAGAGCGCGAGCGCTACGGCTGTCAGATAGTAAACGACCGCCTCCACTTCTAAATAACCGGTCGCCAAGGTATCAAACCGCCCCACCATGTCGAAACAGGAAAGGATACGCGCAAGAACCGTGGTAAACGCCGTCGTTCCCAGATTGGTCAGAAGGCTTGATATCCCTGCCATAATATAACCTAAAAAAAGCGCTCCAAAAGAAAGCACTGCCGCGATCACCACACTCTCCGTCAGCGAGGAGAGAAAAAGTCCCACAGAAAGCGCAAGGGAACCGTACAGATAAAAACCAAGAAGGGCAGCGTAGGATATCCCAAACTGCACCTCACCACCCCGCGTAAGAAAGAGAGGCAAAATTCCCATAAATGCCGTCGGCACAAGCAAAACCGTCTCCAATGCCAAAAACTTTCCCATCACGATGCCGCCCACCGAGACAGGGGCCGTAATCAAAAGCTGATCCGTTTTATTCTTACGCTCCTCCGAGAATGTACGCATGGTAAGTATCGGCGCCGTCAGCAGAAAAATAAAAGCGACACTTTGGAGTACATAAGATATCGTCGGATAACCCGAAATAATATTGTAGACCTGAAAATAAAGGCCCATAAAACAAAGATTCACCGCTATGAAAAGCCAGCCTGTGAAGGAGTAAAAATAGGATTTCAGTTCTCTCTCATAAATCGCTGTCATCGCTATCGCCCCCTTCCGTCTCCGATTCGTCTTTTATTTCTATTTCATCTTCATCATCATTATTTTCTGTTCCTGTTTCACTCACCTGCATACACTCATCCTCTGTCTCGTCCTCCAATTCACTTTCATCAGCCGCTTCACTCTCAGTCTCCGCATCCGTCAGTTCCAAAAAAATATCCTCTAACGATCTCTCTGAACGGTTCATGGAAAGGATCGGCATTCCTGCACCGGCCAGCGCCACGGATAACGCTTTGCGGATATCCGCATCCTCCTTTGTCTCTATGCAGATCAAGATACTGCCTTCCTCTTTACCCTCTTCAAAGCGATACTGCGCAATCTCCTCCATTCCGGCAAGCACCGCCTCCGCCTGTTCTTTTTCTCCAATCACTGTCACGGTAAACGCTGTCCCGCCCTTCATTCTCTGCTGCAGTTCCTCCGGCGAACCGCTGGCCACAAGCCTTCCCTTCGATAGGATCAAAATATGATCGCAGACCGCGCTGACCTCCGACAGGATGTGCGAGCTTAAAATGATCGTATGCTCCCCTGCCAGTTCCCTGATCAATTCCCGCATCTCAATAATCTGCTTCGGATCCAGTCCCACCATAGGCTCGTCTAAGATCAATACCTTCGGATCACCTACAAGCGCCTGCGCCAAGCCTACCCGCTGTTTATAGCCCTTAGAAAGATTGCGGATCAGACGGCCGCTCACCTCCGTGAGGGAGAGTTTCTCCAAAAGCGCTTCCACCCGTTCTTTTCTCTCGCGCTTAGGCACAAGCTTTAACTGCGCTGCAAACAGTAAAAATTCCTGTACCGTCATATCCGTGTACAGCGGCGGCACCTCCGGCAGATAACCTATGCAGGCCTTCGCCGCGATCGGATTGCGCAGTATATCATGGCCGTCGATCACCACCCGGCCGCCGTCAGCCGCTATATAACCCGTCATCACATTCATTGTCGTGGACTTTCCCGCACCGTTAGGTCCCAGAAACCCATAGATCCCACCCGGCTCCAAGGTAAACGTCAGATCGTCTACCGCCGTATGTCCGCCGTATCGCTTTACCAAATGTTCCACCTGTATCAATTATAGTTCCTCCCTTACTCATACTTCTCACATTACTATATTGGTAAAATGTGTCTGCTATCTGATCAAAATGTGAAAATTCTGTGTCCTGCTTACACCACACACTTAGACGATTATAACATACTATATTACTAAAAAACACATGAAATTCGTGTGAAGACGATTTTCTAACACGTTGGAAAGGAAACGCATGAAAGATTATCTTTACAGGGAACCCTGCGACGAATTCCCCGTCGCAATGGCATATGTCCCCTGGCAGCATTTTAAGGGAATCTGTGAGAATCTGGAAAAAGGATACCATGACGGCACCATCTTCCCGGAACTCGATAAACCATTTACGGGAAGGAGATGTTGCAAAAAATGAACACACAGTTTTCCAATGAGCAGGAAAAACTGCTCCACGATATCGGCATCTTAAGTTTCGTAGTCATCGAACTGTCCCTTTATCTGGACACCCATCCCACCGACCGCAACGCAATGGAATACTTTAATCACTACAACCGTCTGGCAAATCAGGCAAGGCAGGAGTATTCCGCTAAATACACGCCTCTCACGCTCTCCTGCGCGGAAACATCGGCGTGCAATGACTGGCAGTGGGCACTCGCACCTATGCCGTGGGAAGGAGGTTGTAACTAAATGTGGAATTATGAGAGAAGACTGCAGTTTCCGGTAAACATCAAAGAGGCCAACGCGGATATCGCGCAGGCCATCATCAGCCAGTACGGCGGCCCCGACGGCGAGATGGGCGCTTCCATGCGCTATCTGTCGCAGCGGTATGCATGCCCTTATCGGGAGGTGGCGGGGGTTTTAACCGACATCGGCACCGAAGAACTGGCCCACCTTGAGATGGTCGCGACCATCGTTCACCAGCTCACCAAAGACCTCTCCATGGAACAGATCGAGGCAAGCGGTTTCAGAAACTACTATGTGGATCACACCATCGGTGTCTGGCCGCAGGCCGCGGGCGGCGTTCCCTTCAACGCCTGCGAGTTCCAGTCCAAGGGCGATATCATTACCGATCTGACGGAAGATATGGCAGCAGAGCAGAAAGCCAGAAGCACCTACGACAACATCCTGCGTCTTGTCAGGGATGAACCCGACGTTTACGAACCCATCAAATTCCTGCGGGCGCGCGAGATCGTACACTTCCAGCGTTTCGGTGAAGCTCTCCGCATCGTGCAGGATCGCCTGAATGAGAAGAACTTCTACGCGTTCAATCCGGGATTTGACTGCTGTGAGGGAAATGCAAAATAAAACTGATAACCGACATTAAAAAAGTGGTTACATGACATGATTATGTGTCATGTAATCACTTTTTCCATTGGCTAAAAAGTTTTTATTGCAAACTTCTTTGATAGGCATTATAATAATCATACAAAGAGCGCTCCGTAAAGCAAACGGTTCGCCTTGGTTATCAGTTACTTATTAAAAAGCAACCTATTCCTTTGGTCGAGGGCGGTTGCTTTTTTGATTTCCTCTATTCTTGCGGTTTTGCCATATGCTGATACCAGTAGTCAAAATACTAACGAGTGTTACAGCAATGCCGACAATCCCTACAAGCACATCAAATCTCATATGTACTAAGTACCCTTTCGTAGATTTTCCATTGACATACCTCCTTTGGTTATGGAAGTTCTCAGATGAATCATCTGGCAAAAGGCGAACCGCTTACCCGTTTTTGAGCGCATAATTATTATATTATATAGTTAATTTATTGGCAAGTCATTTACACATAATTCAGTCATTTTATCTTGATAAAATTTCTTTCTAATTCTTGCTTTTCGTTGTCTTGTCTCAATATCTCTCATATTATATTTGTCTCCGTGAATAGAATGATATATCAAATTGTATTAAGACTTAAAACAGATAAGCCATTGTTTTATAAAAAAGCATTGGATGTTAGATATCAAAGTGATCTTCATCCTATTGAAATTGGCTCAAATGAATACTATCAATTAATTGAAAATTTCAAAAGGCACCATAATTGAGATATGACGCTTTTATAACAGCATATCCCATTGATTTTTGTAACAGAGAAAATTGGAACAGCTCAACAAACAAGAATTTATCAAACGGTACGCTTGGCAATAATTCTTTCAAAAGCGTGTTCATGGTGGATATCCCCAGGGTGTGAATCTGTAAAGGTTCCCTCATGATGATGGATGATTTCCCAATCTTTGTATTTCTTTGGCAATTCACTTACATCAAAGAGACCATGTGTATAAGGTGCATTGTCAGGTGTCGCAGGCAGACGGTTTGTAAAGATTCCTATGACATTATACCCGCCAATTTTTGTATTTTCCTGCATCTTCGTAATAAATTTATCCCTTACATCTTTATAGGGTAAATGCAATACACCATGAGATAGAATTACGTCGTATTCTTTCTCAAAGACAAACTTTTCTAAATCACAGCAAAAAAAATTGACTTGAACACCCATTTCCCCCGCAATCTTTTTTGCCTTCTCAATACCATTTTCAGAAATGTCAAATGCATCTACCGTATTTCCCCGCTTAGCCATAAAGATAGAATTTCTTCCTTCCCCACATCCAACATCTAATACTTGGGCACTCCGGGGAAATATATTACAAAATTCATTTACATCCACAGTAGGTCCTTTAGAAAAAGTAGAAACGTCCATATCGGCATAAAACTGTTCCCAAAATGGTCTTTCTTGCATCTTACATTCCTCCCTATAATTCTTTTAATTCAGACATCTATATTCCTCTCTATACAACTTCCGATTTGTTGAACCAATTATAACTTGCTTATATATAAAAATCAATAATTTTGGTGATGTGCCCATTTTACGGTACTTTTTAGATGCGCAATTTTGTTACCAACATCAGCACCGAAGAACTTGCCCACCTTGAGATGGTCGCGACCATCGTTCACCAGCTCACCAAAGACCTCTCCATGGATATCATTACCGATCTGATGGAAGATTTGGCGGCAGAGCAGAAAGCCCGCACCACCTACGACATAAAGATTAGTGGCTTATTTAGCACAAACCATACTGTTTTAAGTAAATTTAAAAGAGGGAAAGCATCAGTTATTTATCAACACTACTGCGGTAGTATTGACAATTCATCGAGAATAACGTATTATATAATCAAGCAGAAACTACTGTGGTCTTATGTGGAGGAGAACGAAAACGAATATGAAACTTTTCGATTCAGAATTAAAAGTAATGTGCGTGCTTTGGAATGAAGGAGACACCACGGCAAAACATATATCTGATGTTCTTAAAAAAGAAATTGGTTGGAACATGAATACCACCTACACTCTGATAAAAAGGTGCATCAAAAAAGGGGCGATTGAGCGCTCCGAACCTAATTTCATGTGTCATGCCCTTATTCCTAAGGAAGAAGTACAGGAAGCGGAAACAAATGAGCTAATCAATAAAATCTATGACGGCTCTGCCGATAAACTGTTTGCTGCTCTCTTAAACAGGAAGAAACTTACTGCTGAACAGATTGAAAAATTAAGGCAGATTGTTCGGGATTTGGAATGAGGTGGTATATATGAGTTTGTTGCAAATGAGTATTTACGGCGCAGTCCTCATTTAACGGGAAAAATAACAGATATGTCTGCAATTCATGTTTCCCTTTGGGTTCTTATCTGGCTTGCGGGAATGATACTTTGCGCGACGTTTTTTGCTATATCCTACCTGCGCTGCTGCTTTGAATTTTCAATTGCTCCACTGACTTATGGAATTATGAAACCGATTATCTTAATACCACAAACAACAGACTGGCAAAACACCAAACAACTTCAATATATATTTTTACATGAATATGTGCATATATGTCATTTTGATACTGTAACAAAATTGATTTCCACATTTGCCCTTGCGTCCACTGGTTTAATCCGTTGGTATGGGTCATGTACGTTCTTTATAACAGAGATCTTGAACTTGCCTGTGACGAAAGTGTCGTACGGCTGTTAGGGGAAGCGTCAAAAAAAGACTATTCGTTAATGCTGATCAACATGGAAGCAAAGAAAAGCGGTTTAGAGCCTTTTTGTAACAATTTCAGTAAAAATGCGATTGAAGAACGGATAACGGCTATTCAAGATGTTTCCGAAATGGTTATGCGGGAAGCGGAAGCTTCAGAGTATGATTCACCATATATTGGCACAATTGAGTCTACCGTCAGCAAAGGAAAAATACCGAACGTGGAACTTCAGTCAAACTTTGGAAGTATCGGTTCTGAAGTAATATTTAACCATTAACTATGAAAGTTTCTCCGTAAGAAAAGTTTTTATTGCAAAGAAATTAAGATACTAACTCCAAACATAATTTTACTTCAAACCATTCTTTTTCCTTAGAACAGCATACGATCTTTCCGCCCATGCCTTTCATAAGGTATTCCGCTATATACAGCCCCATTCCTGAACCTTCCTTTTCTTTTGCATTTTTCCCCCGAAAGTATTTCTGGGTCAGGAAGACTTCTTCTTCCTTTTTTACGCCCTTTCCAAAATCCTTGATACAGACACATAAATAGTGATCTTCAAAATATGACCTGATCTCAATTTCCGTATCCGCGTATTTATAACTGTTCGATACAACATTATCAACAACTTGTGAAAAACGTATTTTGTCCATCCTAATCAAACATTCGGGTATAGAAAATTTTCCGATATGTTTTTTGAAATCAGCCTGCCGCAGAGCCTTTTCTATGATGAAAGATTCCACTGCCTCCGGATTTACTTCAAGTTTCTCTAAATCGTTCATCATACTAGTATGCAGATTTGTAATTAACCCGTTAATCTGATTTGCCTTTTCTATAATGGTTTGGAACTCCTGCCGTAACTCCTTTGAATCAATCGTCAAGAACTGATATTCTGCAATTGCCTGAATGGAAGCAACCGGATTTTTAATATCATGACTGATAGAAGCGATCACTTCCCGCCTCTGTTGATCGGCTTCCCGTTCCTTCCTTTTCGCATAAGCCAATTCTTCCCTCATCACATCAAAACTTTCTGAAAACGCTCCCAAAAAGCTGCTGTCAACCCTGCCAACCGGAACATCCAGATTCCCTTTTGAAATCAGCCTTGCAAATTCATTGATTTTCCTTACCGGATACAATACATTTTTTCTCAAATACAGGACTGTTATGATATCTTTCAGCAAAAACAGCATAATGATAATGACGCAAAACAACCGGTATTTGTGCTTTGTATCAGGCTCCCTGTTGATAAATAGGATCTTTCCCTGAACCCTTCCGTCTTTTAATAGTTCAACACTATAATCCCTATGTATATAGTCATAATGGTAATCCGTAACCAACTCCTGCCTTGACACCCCTATTTCTTTTCCATCTTCCCCAACCACGATATAATCCGTTTCATACCCCTGTAACAGATCAATCGCGGAATCTACATCGGGATAGTATTTTTTTATGGTATATACAATATCATTGACCTCTGCATTTTTTGTCCCTTCCCCTGAACCACCGGCAAACAAACAGATCAGCAATACACACGCCACCAAATAAAAGCAGACCGTTCCCGCAATAAAACGCTTCACCTTACTTCTCCTTTAACACAAAAATATAGCCCTTCCCATATTCTGTAATGATATAAGCAGGGTTGGAAGGATCTTCTTCGATCTGCTCCCTCAGTTTTCTTATATGGACATTCAATGTTCCGTCGCCAACATACCCCTCCTGCCACACTTCTCTGAAAAGTTCCTCTTTCTCAATGAGTCTGTTCCGGTTCCTTATCAGATAGAAAAGCAGTTTCTTTTCCATCCTTTTCAATGAAACTGATCGTCCCTTTCTTCGTACTGTTTCTTCCTCCATATTCACTTCACATTCCCCAAAGGAAATCATCCCGTTTTCTTCTTTTTCAGGGCATCTTCGCAGCACAGCTTTGATCTTAGCCAATAGAATCGGCAATGAATACGGTTTGCATATAAAATCATCTCCGCCGACATTTAAAGCCAATAATATACTTTCCTCCCCTGTTTGGGAGCTGATGAACACAATAGGTATTTGCGTTTCCTCCCTGATCTGCCTGCATAAATTGTATCCGCATCCATCCCCAAGATTGATGTCAAGCAAAATCATGCGCGCGGTATTGGCCTTCATAAATTCATAATACCCCTCTACGCTAAATACCGCCTCCGAACGGATCCCCGACAAGTTTAAGTATTTGCAGGTGTTTTCTGCTAAAGGCTTCTCATCTTCAACAATCAGACAATCATATGTCAAATCTATCATATCCTTTCTTGCGGCAGATCCGTTACTGTATCACTCCGCCCTTATCAGATTACAGGGAACGAGCTTCCTGATTTTTAACGCCGATACAACTGCGGTAATCGCGCCAACCAATTCCGCGCATAATATGAGCAAAACGACCCGGAGCAGCGGAAACGCAAACGCAATTTTATGAACACCCATTCCGCTAAACAAGGTTTCTATCAGAATATTAGAACAACTGTATAAAAAAATACTGCCTATGATGCTTCCGACTGCAATATAGAGCATAAATGTCATCACAGTCTGCGCTACAATCTGTCCGGTGGAATATCCTAATGCTTTCATTATCCCAAAATCCCCTTTTCGTGTCAACAAAATGGAATTTGTCACAAAATATCCTATAATTAAGATGATCAATAGCATGATCATAATGATAAAGAACACAATTGCCGACACACTGCTGACAATAGGCGAAAACTGTGCATAAAATATCTGCTCAAAACCGCCAACGTATGACAGCCTGCCTTTCCATTCATCTTCCATTACCGTGCAGAATTTTTCTGTGTCAGCGCCCGCATCTAAATAGACATGGATCGTCTGCCACTCTGCTTCTGGTTCAATCAGCCTTATCCCTTCCATCGTAAGGTATAGATCCATTCCGCCTGTATAAGTTCCCTGCGTAAATCCAACAATAAGAAATTCTTCCTCTTTTGTCGTTTCCTGAAAAATCTGACTTATTTTTATGTTATCTCCAATGTTTTTATCTAATACTTTTGCCAAATTTCCAGAGATTGCCGCCTCATTCTCATGTTTTGGATAACGGCCCAGATAGACAGAAGGATTTTCCAATGCCTCATAGTCGCTGTACACACCTAATGCCGCGTATACTGTGCCTTCACATAAAAGTCTTGAAGAACCCGGCTCTATAGCGGTCATGACCTTACGCACCTCAGGCTGATCCAGCTTTCCTGCTATTTCCATTGTTTCCTGTGGATGAACCGCCTGCATATTTACAGAATACACCTCTGCCCCGGCAATCTGTAAAAGTCCGTCATTATCTTTCACCAATCCTGTATATAAAATAACGGCAAAACCGGCCACACACATGATTACCGCTATTGTCAGACTGATGAATATGCTTTTTATTTTTTCATGATCTATCATCTTTAAGGAAATGGACAAATTCACAGGAAAAGGCATTTTCTCTACTGTCAGCCTGCTTTTTTTGCAGCAGGATATGCCGGCTCTTTCCTGAAAAGCCTCCACCGGTCTAAGCTTTAAGATTCCCTTTGAAAAAAACAACGTAACAGCGCCAATCAATACCGGAATCATCAAAATATCCCGTATCACAGTCTGCCCTGCAAATGTCCTATTCCATACAAAACCGATATCTGTAGCGATATTCCCTACGATCACGGGCATAAGGGATTCGGAAACTGCTATGCCAGCCACAGAACCAAACAGCCCCATCAAAAGAAACTGCAGCACATACGTCATTACAACCCAAAATCCTGTATAACCAATCGCCTTTAATGCTCCTAATTCTTTTTGATCCTTATCCAGCGTATTTTTCATATGAAATCCAATCACAACAAAGCAGACAAGGATACCGATCAGTGAAGCGGCATTCATAACCACAACATAGATACGGATATTATTGCTCCGACTGTTTTCGGCATACTCTAAATCTGAATTGGAATAGAAATCCAAGTCATTTCCTTTTTCAGCTATAAATTCTGAAAATTTATTTGATACTTCGCCTGCTTTCCCTTCTGCCCTGATCAAAACGATCGCTGCCTGCGCCTCTGTCCCAGCCTTCTCCCTTAAAGAATAAAATTGGCTTTCCGGTAAATCAAAGGCAAGATACGATCTGCTGCCAAAAAGCACATCCTCTGTAAAACCAGCAATCGTAAATGATTCCTGCCTATTTCCGAATGAGATATGAAGCGTATCGCCTAACCCGAAACCAAAAAATGTTTTGCACACATAAGGCGCATAAATACCATCTGCCGGTATCTCCTCCAGCCTTTCCGCTATTTTCAGGCAAGACAATTGCTCTGTCCTGTCAGCATTCCTGAAAGTCCAACCGCCATTAATGATATCCCCGTCACCGTCTTGGATATTTGCATTTTTCAGTAAAATTGCTTCAATTATTGTAATCTCTGATATTTCTTCATTCACCTGTCCAAAATCAATTATTTCATTCTGATATTTTTCACAAAAAGCGTCAGGCAGAGTTGCCGCAAAATCAGCGCTGTTCGTTTCCGCAATTTTTTCCTGATATAGCCTTTTAAAGCCTTCCGTCAATTGGCTTCCTGTGTGATATAACAATACGGTAAGCATAATGAAAAGGAAAAAGGCTGTCGAAGTCCTTCTGCTTTTTTTGATGTTTGATTTGATGAGCAATAACATATTTTCTGCCATACTTCTACCACCCCATCCTTTCGAGGAAATAAATCAATTTCTCTTTTCTTTCCTCCGATTCGCCTTCATATATCCCAAGCACACATTCACCGTCTATCCGTCCGTCCCGAAGGAAAAGGATCCTGTTCCCCCTTAAAGCGGATTTTAAATCGTGTGTCACCATAATAATCGTCTGACCCCTTTGATTAAATTCTGTCAGCAGATCTAAAACAGCCTTTCCGGACGCAGAATCAAGCGCCCCCGTCGGCTCGTCGGCAAATACGATTTCAGGATCATTGATCAGCGCTCTGACGATCCCTACCCTTCCCATCTGTCCGCCTGAAATCTGCGAAGGGTATTTTACCCACTCTTTTTCTGTAAGACCTACTTCCATGAACAGTTCTTTTCCTTTTTCGAAAATCGTCTTTTTATTTTTGCCTACAAGCAGACCGCTGATCAAAACATTATCCATAAGATTCATACTGTTAATCAGATGAATCTGCTGAAAAACATAACCGCAATTGACCCTCCGAAACTTTGCCAGCTGCTTTTCAGAATATTTTGTGAAATTAGTGTCTTTAAAGTAGATTTCCCCCCTGCTTGCCCTGTCCATTCCCGAAAGCATATGGAGCAGAGTGGATTTTCCGGAACCGGATGGTCCCATGAAAACGGTAAAATCCCTGTTGAAAAGTTGAATATCCATGTTCTTGATAACATGCTGCTGCATCTCGCCGTTTGTATAGCTTTTGCATAATTTTTTTGTGTTGATGACAACATCCTTAGATTTATCCATTTGTTTCCTCCTAAAACAATTCCTATACCTTTTCTTACCTTATTAAGTTGCTGCTCCCTATGCCTCATATAATAACATTTAAAATCTTAACTGTCCTTATCTGAAATCTTAACAATCCTTAGAAGACAGGCAGTAAAAAAGTGATTCCATGGCATGATTTTGTGCCGCAGAATCACTTTATATTTTAAATGGCTCTCTTATCAAATTTAATTCAAGAAGACCTGCGTTTCAGAAGCGCAATCATCACAATCACCGCCGCCGCAATCAGGATCAGCCAGATAAAGCAACAAATCCCCAGAAGGGTCGGGCAGATATGGCAGAGACCACATTTTGCCCCGTCTCCTGACTGTCCCGCTTCCACATAGGCAATCGCGTAGCTCGAAAACAATTCCGTGCTGACCGTGATGGTATCCGGCGCATCGTCCAGATCATTCATAACGGTATACTCACCATTATGGGCACGGATGATGGTAAACTCCCTGCCGTCGCCCTGCAGTTGTTCGGGAATGCCGACCACCACTTCCACGGGTTCGCTCGTCTCGGAAATGACGTTCCACTCTCCCGTCCCAACCTTGATAAACATGGAGATATCCACATACATGCCAAGCACAAGCCCCGGCATCTCTTCCCGATACGCTTCCATGCCGCTCTCGATCACCTGTTTATCCTGTGCGGGCACTTGTTCGGAAATATCAGTTACATCGATCCGAATCTCTATGGTCTCGCCATGATTTACAAACTCCAGCTGCTCCGACGTCAAAACCGCATTTGCCACTGCGGCAGTATCCGCCACGCCTGCCGTGCATGTCTGTTCCGCGCAGACTACCGTCACGACGACCGCGCCGCTTCCTAAATCCAATGCCGTGCTTGCGGCAGTCATGCCTTCCACGTTGCCCGTTGCCACAGGCTCACCGGACAGCACGATCCTTCCGTAATTTACGGATGCCGTTATTGCTCTCCCCACAGCTTCTGCCGTCTGTCCGCCGCTGTCTGCACCGGCTGTCTCCTGTCTGGTCTGTCCATCCTGTTGTCCCGCCGTTTCCGGCTGCCCCTGTGCCGATGCTGTCTCGTTTTCCCGATTGGAATCTTCTGTTCGACCCGAATCGTTCCGTACTGTCGTCGGCTGTGACTGCCCGGGCGGATTCGTCTGAGTTGTCGGCTGTAGCGTATCTGTGGGTGCTGCCACCGCTGTTTTACCGGAAGCATTGCCTTTCTCCGGTGCATTGCTGCCGCCACCGTTTTCTCCACTGGCATTGCTTCCGCCATGTTCGCCGTTGTTTCCGTTACCGTTTTCGCTGCCGCCGTCGCCGTTTGTGTCGCCATTATTTTCACTGGTATTGTCATCGCTGCCATTGCTTCCGCCGCCGGACGAAGGCTTTTTATTCTCAAACCGGATCACAATGCCGGCAGCGTTCTCTCCCGTCGCCCACAGGGGCAGTTCCACTGTTCCGTTTACTGTTTTTTCTCCTGATGCCTTGCCAAAATCCTCTCCTAAAGAGCTTGTGTCCCATGTGACCGCCAGCGGTTCCGTTCTCTCCGTGTAGCCTGTTCCCGTGTAAGCCACTGTGACCTGCGCGGGAAGCCACGCACTGACTTCCTGCGCCGTATAGCCGCCGTTCTTCCGCTTCTTCGTGAGCGCGTCCGGATTTCGGACGGCTGCATTCACCGGCTGTACCGTCAGGACTGCTGCGCAGGTCTTTTCCCCCGCGGAGACGGTATAATGATACACTGCGCCTTTCTGCACAAAGCTGTCCGCGGTGGTAAAAGCTGCCGCATCCTGTAAGGTTCCCTTTGTCCCATTGTCATAGGCTGACTGCACGCTGCAGTGATCTTTCATGTATGCCGTGAGAGGCGTCATATTTCCGGCTTCCGCCGCATTACGATTGGCAGCGTCATCCGCAAAGATCATCAGGTTTTCCGGTTCCGCTGCGATTCCGGTAACAGTGCGCCTGCGAAACTCCACAGTAATCTGCACGTTTGATGCGTCGTCCGGTACCTCACAGGAATACTCCCACTCCCCTTTTCCGCTGTTCTCATCCCACACCATTTTTGAACCGGACGTGCCCTCTCCGGGTACGATTTCTTTTTCGCCCACTTTGATGACAGGTGTATATTCTTCCCCGTAGGTTCCCGTAAAGGTCACCGTGCCGCCATTCTCAACGGGTGCATCCGGCCCTAGCGCGGTATTTCCGGGCTGCTCTGCCCCTTCGCCCGTGACAATCGGCTCTTCTATGGTCACGGCAGTCCGCACTTCCGTCTTTGCTGACTCAGAAGCAAAATCATCTTCAGTCGCTTTCTTGCGCACATAAAGTTCATATTCTTTATTCGGCTCAAGTCCCGTAAACGTCCCTGTCTTACTCACCTTATCGGCATCGTTCCAGTCAGGCTCCGTGCCGTCCGGCAAGCTCCCCCTTTCCACAAGGATATATTCTTCCCCTGCAGCCGGATTCGTTACCGTAACGGTGGTGTCGGTCACTGCCGTCTGTTTCGGCGCAGGTGCGGCGGGTCTGCCCGGAATGTCAATCTTTGCAGCGTCACTTGCCGGAGTCGTCTCCCCGTTCTCCGTCTTTTCGGGATAACGTATATAAACAGGCGTTCCCGGTTCCACGGAAAGGGAGCCGTCCGCTCCCGGCTGTATCTTACTGCCCGAAGGGTCGTTCGGATTCGTGTAAACCTCCGCATTCCCGATATCGGCAGGCAGTTTTACGGTTTCTTTCCCATGGTCTATCGTCAAGTCATCCAGTGCAATCTCCGGCGCTTTCTGCAAAGTGGTAAGGCTGACTTCCTTTACTGCCGACAGGTTGCCCGCGGCGTCCTCCAATACTATATAGACGGTATGCTTCTCCCCGGGGGTAAGCCCTGTGACGGTAATGCCCGCCGCACCGCTGCCGGTCACATCCTGCGCGCCGCCATTCTGTGCGCCCTGTGTGCCTTTCTCCACTACCTCCTGCGCACTCGGCACTGTGCCTGTGTCAGACACAATCCAGTATACCTTTCCGCCCTCGGACGGGGTAAAGGTAATGTCCGCCCCTTCCTGCGTGCGGTTTGTGACGCTTACGTTTCCGCTGAATGTGGGGCTGCCCGTGTCAAGGCGGACGGTAACTGTCTGCCAGCCGCTCTCATTTCCCGCATTGTCTGTCGCCTGCACATAGTATGTATGGGTACCATCCGTGTCTGCGGTTATGGTAAATTCCCTCTCATATACCGGCGAAGCTCCGGGCAGTCCCGTTACGGTCTGCTCCGTGCCGTTTTCCCCATCCTTCCACTTGATCCCGGCAATGCCGCCGGAAGTGATGCTGTTATTTCCGCTGTCCTTATCATCCGTCACGGTCACGGTGAGCGTAACGGCATCCCGATACCAGCCGTTCGCATTTGGCTGCGGCGTATTCGGCGCTGTGATTGTGACCACGGGCGCATAATCCTCCGCAATGACCTTGCCGCTATCCGCAGTCAGGCTGATCTGCGCGGTATTGCCTGCCCTGTCTTTGGCGGTCAGCCGAATCGTCCCGCTAAATTCCGCGTTTAAGGCAATCTCATAATGACCATCCTTTATATTCAGCGTTCCGCTCCGCCCCGTGCCGCTGTCGGGTGTCGCCTCGTAAGTCACTTTCTCTATACCGGAAAGGGCGTCGGTAATGTCTTCTGCCGGGATCCTGATGATCATGCTCTTTTTGCCGATGATTCCGTTCCACAGTCCTTTGACACCGTTTTCCACGCTCATGTCAGTAAGGTCTATGACAGGCGGCGTTTTATCCAGCTTATAAAGAAATTGCGTCTGATAAATATTTCCTTCGCTGTCTTTGATATAAATGGTCTTTGTCTCGCCGTCCGTTCCTGTTTCTTCCGAAATGACAACACTGTCCCCTATACCTGCGGGTGTCTCTCCCACGCTGCCGCCGTCCTTCGGCGTCAGGCTAATGTCGGAAAGATACCATCCGTCATCATTCGGAGACGGAGAAATCGTGACATAATCCGTCAGATTTTTGCCGGACGGAAGCAGTCTGCACTCTATCGTAAAAGTCTTGCTGACCATTCCGGCACAGTTTCCACTTTCCTTTCCCATAACCGTGACGGTAGCGGTTCCCAGATTCACGTGATCTGCATAGCTGACTGTATAATCCGTGTCAGGCAGCGTAACGCCCGAAAGCAATACCGTCACGGCGGGCGTAATCGCATTTCCCGTGTAATAGTGTGGGCCGGGAGCTACGGTCACCATATCGTCAGTCAGCGTTTTCTGCATAATCTGAAAGGTATCGTTCTTTGTTCCGCTGTAATTCCCTTTCCCGGTAACCGTTATGATATACTCCCCGGCATTTGTCCCCGTATTGCCGCTTATGGTATAGTCCGTCCCCGCAGTCAATGTCCTGCCGTTTACCTTGACACTGCTCACCCCTTTGGTCTGTTCCTGACCGTTATAAATCAGGGTGCCACTTGCTAAGGTAACTGCCGCGCCTCCTATGCTCCTGACGGAAATGGTAAAATCAAAGCTTGCCGTCTTTCCCGAAATGGTCAGTTTAGCGGAGGCGGTTCCGGCGTTTGTGTTATTGGTATAAATAATTTTGCTGTTGTCCGGCTTATTCGTTCCGATTCCCACCCAGCCGTCGCTGTAAGTAACGGTGACAGGCTTGAGCGCACTTCCGGTATAGGTCAGGTCTGCGCCTTCTTTTAAGGAGAGCGTCGCCGTTTCCTCATGCCCACAGGTGCATCTCTCGGTAATGACCGCGCCATTTGCGGTATAGGTATAGCTGTGAATATGGTTGTCGAGGTACAGCCCGCCGTCTTTGTACGAATAGTGCCATCCGCTGTTTGTCAATGTAAATTTATCTTTGTTCGTCTCACCTGTCTTGATGGCATAGGAACCCGCTTTGCCAGTTGGACTATATTCCGTTACCGTCAGTATGCCGCCGGTGTAGCCGGTGGCGTCCACTTTGGCGTTTTCCAGTGTTACATTACTGCCGGTTTGCAGATACAGATCCGCCGTTTTACCGGAGACTTTCGGACTGCCGGACAGGTTCAGGGAAGCGGTGCCGCTTCCCATATAGACGCCGTACTGTTCCCCGGTAACCGTGCCGCTCGTGATATTTACAGCAGCGCTGCTACCGCTATTGCGTATGCCATATCCGTTCGTTTTTGTGCTGGTAATGGTTCCGCCCTCTATATTGACCTTGCCATAGTTTCCCACACCATCTCCCACACTGGAAACACTTGCATGATCCTTCACTGTCAGTACAGCCGCCGATTTGTTGATAAAAACCGCACAGCTGCTGTTACCCCCGCTCACCACGGTGTCGCCGCTAATGGTAACGTCCCCGACACTCTCGATTACATAGCTTGTTCCGCCTTCCACCACGCCGCCGAACAGATTGAATGTGGATGTACTACCCGAAATCACCGTTCTTGCACTGCCTGTAACCTTACCGCCATAGAGATTGAAAATCCCCGGTTTCGATTGAGTCCCTCCAACAGCGGTATAGCTTTTCCCATTCTCACTATCGCCGCTCAATACCCCGCCGCCCTGGCAATCATAAACGTTCAGCGTGCCGCCCTGCAAGTCAATCGTATTCTGGAGTCCTGTACCGTAAAGCGTATGTCCGTTGAGACAGAGGTTTACTGTCACGCCGGATTCTATTTTGATGGATGCCGTCAAAGCAACATCCTCCGTCAGATAGTAGTTCCCACTCTCCAGCGTCCCGCCAGCGGCTGGCAGCTCTTTGTCGAAGGTCATACCGCCGTCATGGACATGGGGCGGTACCGTGGGTGTAACGAGGAGTATCTGATTATTTACAAGCTTTAACTCTCTGTTCTCTATGTAATCTCCCGTCAAATGAAGATACGCCAAATCCGACTCCTGTATCGTATAGCCGGAGCCCTCCGCGACCACTACTGAATCTCCTGCAAAATCCGCCTGCGGATTGATGTAAATCTCTGCGCCGGACGAGAGCGGTCCGTCCAGATAGAATTTCTTCCCGTTTTTCATCTACAGTCCCCCGTCTTTCTCGCCGATGACCGGAGAACCGGAAAGATAAACCCCAAACCACTCCTTAATAGGACCCTTCATGCATCCGCCGGATACATATGCTTCGTTTGCACTAACCTGAAATCCCATCGCCTCACCACCAAGCCACGTTCCGCCTGTCATATAAAGAACAGTGCTTTTAGGAAAATTATCGCTCGGGTATATACCAGATAATCCTAACAGTGTTCCCCCCTCTATACGAATTTCTACATCCTTATCTATAAAAGCATCTACTAATCCTCTCGTATCTTCATCCCGATAGCCAAGATATTGTCCCCTCCACGTGACAACCACACCGGAATTTGTCAGATCAAAACCGCTGGCTGCATCTCCGTCTCCCTGAAAGGAATAGTCGACACCATTACTGCTAATCTCCCCTAAATTGGCCAGATCAATAGGCGAATCCGAACCGGTATAATATACCTTCGTTTTATCACCCTCCCCTGCCCTAAGGGTAAGATTGTTCCCCAGCGCATAAACTGCGTTTTTATTAGGGGAATCATTTCCCCAACCCCTGACAGGCGCATAACCGGTTCCGCCCCATGCGGGAGGATCCGCATACAAATCCGTCTCCTCCATCATTCGGGCATACACCCACCATGCCATGAGCTTTGCATAGATTCCTTCCGCTATCTGTGCCCGCTCCTCCTCCGTAAGGGCGTCATACGCTTTCTTTAAGTCCTGCACCTCCGAAACCGCTTCCAAAAAACGCGCTTCCCACGCTTCGTATCCTTCTTCCTCCTCGCCGGGGGCATCCTCCAGCATGGTTTCCAGATCCGGCAGGGCTTCTATCCGCGCAAGCACTGCCTGTACCACAGCGTCCGCGGCGTTTTCCTCGATTTCTGCGTCGGCGTTATCGTTTAACCCCCCCCCCAACAATTTTTCATCATCCGCCGGAATATCCTTGTTTTCCGTCTCCTTTGTCTCCTCTTCCGCTGCAAAGACAGAGAGTGTTGCCGGAAGCACCGGGAGCGCCGTAAACAGCACACAAAGAGCAAGCAGCGCCGCCAGGATACGCACGTATGTTTTCTTACCTACCGCCGTTAACCATGTATGTTTCTTATCCATTTCGATACCTCCTGTAAAGAAATTTAGATTATATGGCGACAACTACCATGACTGGTTTTTTATCACTCTATAACCATAACAAAAAAGCCACTGAAAAGTGGCTTTTGGCAAATTTGGTCAGTTTTTAGGCGAAATTGGTTAAGGGAGATTCAAGACAGCGCAGACGGAGCAGCTCCCGTTTTCCACCGTATAATCCAGATTACCGTCATACTTCTCACAGACGGCAATCATACTGGATATGCCAATGCTTTTGCAAACAGGCAGGCCATCCGCAAGTTCTAAAGCATCCCGGCAGGTATTTTCGCAGACGATGAGAAGTCTGTCATTTTGCAGACGGATATGAATCTTGATATAAGGATTTTCTTTTCCCGACTGTTGACTGCCGTGCAGGGCATTTTCAAGCAGATTTCCCAGAAGCGCGATAATGTCGATTTCCCGCATCTTTACCTCTTCCGTCCCGGTACATCGCACCGAAAAATCAATGCCGCTTTCCGCCGCCTTACCCGCATAGACGGAAAGAATGCTGTTTACCGTACTGTTTACGGCGTATTGCTTTACCGCCGCTTCCTTGATTTCATTTTGGTATTCTCCGATATAGGCAAGAACGGCCGAAGTGTCGCCTGCTTTTGCATATTCCGCAATCGTTTCAATATGGTGCCTCATGTCATGTCTGAGCCTTCGGTTTGCCTCCTCCGCATTTTGCAGGACAGCCAAACGACTGGAAAGGTACTCTGCGTTTTGGCGGACTAAGGCGGATTCCGCATCCTTTTTCATATAATTGATATTGCTGAATACAACGCCATACACCACACACATGACAAAACTGACTGTGAGAAACAACAGGATCAGGAACTGCTTCGGTGTCTCACCATGCGCATTCAAAATAGACAAAGAAGCTTGGAACAGATAAAACACCAAGGCAATCAGCGCCAGCTTCCACCATCTCCCTTTTTCAATATCTGCAAGGGATTTGATCACAGAAGCTGCATATTTTTTATACAGGATCAATATCAACAGCAACGTCGCCGTGCGCAGCACACTCACCAGATAATGCCCTGCCACTGCGGATTTCTGTGGCAAAAGCAGCTCCAGCGTAATCCGCAGACAGTTATCTATAATGGAAAACAGTCCAAAATAGGTAAGAAATAAAAAACATTTTTTAGAAAAACACTCCCTGGAGACAACACAGAAAAAGAGAAACAGACATACGGCAACCCCCAGATAGGTAATGATGGCGCGTATCCCCCGCACGGCATATGCATACCACCCCATGCAGACAAAACTGACGATATACAGACTGCTATAGAGTACGAATTTCCCTTTGGTATATCTGCATTCCAGCATATGATAAATCACAATCACATGGCATAATGCCGTAAGAAACAATCCCGGAACCTGATAGGGTATGCTCATCGTAACGCCTCCCTCCTGCAAAAATCCATATACGCCTTCTGCACTTCTGCCACGTTTCTTCTGGGGATAGGTATTTTGGTGCCATTATACATTTCTAATATATTTCCGGAAATACCGCGCACAAACATAAGATTTACAACATAAGAGACTCCCACTCTGATAAATTCCGGGTATTTTTGTAAATCCTCATAAATCTGCGTAAGTTTTCCGCGCTGTTTGATGGTCTTTCCACTGGTAAGATGATAAAACAGATAATGTCCCTGCGACTCTGCGGATACGACCTCACTGACACGCACGCGGTACATGCCGTCCACACAGGCAAGGAAAAGCACCGTTTCCTCCGGCATTTTTTCTACCGCCCGATCCATGGCAGCATCAAACTTTTCCTGTGTAAACGGTTTTAACAGATAGTGGGTGGCATTCAGGGCAAACGCATCCACCGCGTACTCGTCGCTGGTCGTCAGAAAAATAATATTGGTATCCGGCGCCTTTGCAAGCACTTCCTGTGCAACGTCCGTCCCCAGAATCCCCGGCATACAGATATCCAAAAGGGCAATGTCATACGTTTTTTCGTTTTTCACGGCATTTAAGATGGTAAGCGCCGATTGATATTCATCCACGGCAAAATAAATCCCGGGATGGGCTTTTTCGTAAGCATCCAGAGCCGTTTTCATCTTTTCCAGTTCCTTTTCAATATCATCGCAGACTGCAACTTTTAGCAATACCATTTTTATCACCAGCTTATAATCTGAACTCTCTATTCTTTTCGCAGATAATATAATATATCTCTATTATAATATCAATTCCCGCAGCTTCTCGATCCCCACAGGCTTGGAATAGAAATACCCCTGAAACCATGTAGCCTGATATAGGCGCAGGTAATTTTGCAGTTCTTCTGTCTCGACGCCCTCCAGACAGGTACTCATGCCGCAGCAGTTGGCAAAGTCCACGATCGACTTTACCATCGCCTGCTTTTTCACATCTTCCGTGATCCCGCGGATAAAGCTCATATCCAGCTTGATCTCATCCATCGGCGCATGAAGGACGATCCCGGAAGACGCGCTCCCCGTTCCATAGTCATCCATCGCCATGCGGATGCCATATCTCTGAAAAAACTCCACTTCTCTCTTGATTACCTCAAGCGGCATATCCCTGCAGCGCTCCGTCAGCTCCAGACAAAGATGATCGGCCGGAAATCCCGTCTCCTCCAAAATGCGCAGCACTTGTCCCCGAAACTCCTCCCGCTCCATCTGCCTCGCCGACACATTGACATTTACCACAAACTCCGGCAGAATCGTAAGCAGTTCCACAGTCTCCTGCAGGGCCGTCCGCAGCACAAAATTACCCAGATCATACATAGCAGGATCCATCTCCATCCATTCGATAAATCTCCCCGGCGACACGATACCGTAAGGTTCCATACACCATCTGACAAGCGCCTCCGCGCCAACGATACGCCCCGTTTTCGAGACCACGATTGGCTGATATTCCACATAGAAGCCCTTGCAGCCTTCCCTGACCGACAGATGGATCACCTTCATCAATTCCAGATCCACATTACCGACTGTCTGCACTTCATCGTTAAAGATAATCAGTTTCCCCTGATGTTCCGTCTCAGAATGCCCAAGCGCGTAAGCCGCCTTAGAACTCAAGTCGTCCGCCCTGCCGGCATAATGATCGATCAGGATAGCACCCGCGCATATTTTCAAGCCGATCCGCCTGTTGTCCGCCTGAATGCCGCCGGCCAGCCTTTCTCTTATCTTCTGTTCAAAGGAGAGCAATTTTTCCCTGCCGCAGCCCCTGAAAATAAAGCCAAACTTCGGTCCGTCCAGACGGTAGACCGCACTGTCTTCATCCATCATATAGATGAACTGCAGCGCCGTCTCTTTTAGGATGTGATTAGTAAACTCATTGCCATAGATGATATTCAGATTGTTAAACCGCTCCAGCTTGATCATCAGCACCGCAAAAGGCTTATCCCCCTTGATCGTCGCATCCAGATCCGCCGTAAATCTGGCCTGAGAATACAAGTCTGTCCGTGCGTCTATCTTTGGAAGTACATTCTCATTATGTAGCAGGACGAGAAGATAACACTCCCCACTCTCCTCATCTGTCACAAGATCCGTATGGAAGCTGAACAGATGATATTCACCAAAGACATCCTTCATCCGCACGCACAGCTCTCTGTCCAGATTGATCCCCTGCATCCTCTCAGGAATGCCCTCCTCGTATTCCCACTGATCTTCCGGATGGATCAGGCCACGCATGACGGCATAGTGATCCGCGGCATAGGTGTCGTGAAGGCCGAAATGGGCTTTGAAGGTTTCCGAAAACCAAGCCCTCTCCTGCTGTATGTGCAGCAGATAGATGTAAGTGTCTTCCGCCAGCGTATTCACCGTGTTGATCATTGCATCTATATAACGCGCATTACTCTGCCAAAATTCCTGTTCTCCCATATGTACCCCGCCTTTTTTGCTGTTGCCCCAATCCCTTGCTGCACCGTCTCCGCCGATTTTTTTATACTACATGATTTTCCCCCTGAGGTGTCAATTTACCAGATGCCGCGTCCGCCGCCTTCTTACCCCGCAAACGCGCAGAACGGGCGCACCGTGATCGTCGTCACTTTTCCGTCCTCCGCATCAAACGAAATTGACACATTGTTAAATCCTTCTCCTGTGATTAGACTATTTTCACTCTCCCCATAAGGCGAGGCATAAAATCCGTATGCCTTCAATTTCTCCCACGCGCCGTCCACGCTGATACCGGGATAGATGCCAAAGATCGTCACGTCTTTTACTTTTTCGCCCATATAGCAGAGGTCGCCCGAATCCAGCATGGTAAAAGAAAAACGCTCCTCACCGTCAAGAAGGCCGACAGTATACTCCTCAAAGTTTTCTTCCGGCTGCTCCATGGTCAGGCCGTACTGTTCCGTCAGCAGCCTTTTCGCCGTATTCAGATAATGCTCCTCATCGTCTCTTAAGATCAGAAGTCCCAGATCCGCATCGGTATCGGTCCTTGTGCTGTTTGCATCCTCGGCTAACAATCTCAAATAAGCAGGCACAAAATCCGCATAGGATTTGGATTCCAAGGGCTGATAATCAATAGAAAGCTCTTTCGCGTCCTCCGGCGCGCCCGCGAGATAGCCGCCGAGCCATTCGTCCACATCCGCCTGGTTGTACTTTATCTTCTCATAAGCATAGGGATCTTCCTCCTCTCCCGCTTCCCAAATCGTGAACAGGGTGCCGTCCCCGTCCGTATCCAGTTCATCGGGAAAGGGCTGTCCTTCGTACCATGTCTCACTGAGCGCCTTGTCCCAGGAATCGACTGAGCCAACCTCCACATAGGAATCGCTCGCGGCATCATACCGATAGAGGGTATAGGGCCAAGACTCTCCCCTTCCCTGATTGTGGGACCATTCCGCTTTGATGATACCGTTGCTATAATAGGTCAGCGCCGGAAAATTTAAAAACTCGCACTTTAGTTCCCCGCTCCCCGGATCATAATCGTATATCCTCTCAAACATACCCGCCATACAGGCATTGGTATACTGGATAATCAACTCCTCTCTGCCGTCGCCGTCGATATCCGTCACCGCGAAACGGTTATCAGACATCTTTCCAAATCCGTCTTCCAAAGTAGAGGTGTCCAATTCTCCGTCGGGGAGCTGCCATCCCGCCGTGATCTGTGAGAGGATGCCGCCATAATAATGCCTGATCCGCGCCTGCTGCAACGTCAGTTCTTTCTCTGCCGTATCTATGTCGGCATTCTCCGTATCATTGACATCTGCACCGTCAGAAACATTTTCCCCAACCGATGCCGTACTATTTGTCGTATCGGCAGGCGCAGACGCATCCTCCGGCTTCTGCCCATCCTGCTCCGTTTCCGTCGATTCCGCCGCCGCTGTCTCCGTTTTCCCGGGCGTTTCAACCTTTTCGCCACAGCCTGTTAACACCATGCCTGCCGCACACAGCATGACCGCCGCCTGTATGCTTAATACCGCCTTTTCCTTTTTCATAATCTCCTCCATTCCCAAACATCACAATCCCAAAATTTAAATACGCATATCCTTTTCTTTTTCAATCCTGCTCCCTGTCCACGCTGCATACGATAACTCACTTTCCTATTTTACCATACGTACCGAAAAAAAGACATCCATTCACGCATCGAAACGCAAATAAATGTCCTTTTTCCTTCCTATGTAAGAAGCTGCCAAATCTCCTCAGATACTAGCCGCAATAATCTCCATCCGTCCCTCTAATGTCACCTCGCCATAGCCGCAGGGCAGGATGAAGTGATCTCCTTTCCGAATCGGCTGTCCGTTTATCTCACCGTCTCCCGCGATCACGCTCATGATCAGGAAGGGATGCTCCTGCGCAAAGGAAACCATATTTGTCACATCAAACTTCCACACTTGGTAATAAGGGCAGGAAATCAATAAATTCATCTGATCCTTGAGCAGATTTGCCGCATCTTTGATACATTCTGCAGCCGGTTTTGCAGGAACCGTGATCACATCAATGCTCTGCTCCACATGAAGCTGTCTGGGCTTTCCGCCGCTCAACCTGTCATAATCATAGACACGGTAGGTAATGTCTGAATTTTGCTGGGTCTCCAAAAGCATGATGCCGCCCTTGATAGCATGCACGGTACCGGGATCAATCTGTATAAAATCTCCTCGCTTCACGGGCACTTCTCTGATAAATTCATGCCATCTGCCCTCTTTGATCATCGCCGCAAGTTCTTCCTTGTCTTTTGCGTTGTGGCCGATCACCAGCGTTGCATCCGGTTCACAGTCTAAAATATACCAGCATTCCGTCTTCCCAAGCGATCCGTTCTCATGAGACTTTGCATAGGCATCGTCCGGATGCACCTGAATGCTTAAGTCGCTCTTTGCATCGATGATCTTGGTCAGCAGGGGAAAACGGTCAAGCTTTGGCGTCCCCTCACTCTCAAAATTACCGAACAGCGCCGGCTCCTCTTCCCAAAGTTCTGACAAAGCCTTCCCCGCATACGCTCCATCCCGCACAGTACAGTCGCCGTTTGGGTGCGCGCTGACCGCCCAGCACTCGCCGGTGTCAGGACCCGGAATCTCATAGGGCCAGTCCGTTCCCAGACGCTCTCCGCCCCAGATCATCTGCTTAAAGACAGGATTTAAAAATATAATCGGCTTTACTTTCTGATCCACTGCATAGCCCTCCCTGTTTGTCTCAGTCGCTTTTACGCTGTGATTACTGACACCAGATAAAAGGGAACCGCATCGTTTTCATGCGTTTCCTGCAGCCTGATCTCCACCTGATGTGTACCTTTCTCCATATGATGCGCCACCGTTTCTATGTAGAGGCAGTCCCCCCATGTCTCGTCGAAATTAGCGTCCAGAACCACGGCGTTTTCCTCGTCGCCGTCCACCACCGCGACCGCCACGGGCGCCGGCTTCTTCATGGATTTACGATACTGCACGGCAAGTTCCGTCCCCTCCGTCTGAAAGCATATCTTCGCCCCTTTTTCGGAAGCTGTCCAGCCGCTGTAAAAAAGATCGTTCACATATTTCTTCCGGGTATGCTCCGCCATAAAGCCCTCGCAGACAGGTGTACTATTATGGTTCTGATACCGCACCGCATTCTCATAGGCATTCACTGTAAGAGGCTCCGGCATGGAAAAAGGCATCTCCTCCTCATCCATCTGCTGATAAATCCTGTCGAGACAGTCCGTAATAACCTCCGCAAGAAGCGCATGCCCCTCTGTGTTGGGATGCAGATCGTCGGGCGTAATGTCCCTTGCCGGAATACGTCCAGCCGCCACCTCCTGATAAATGGTCGGCTTCATGCTCACGCTTGGCAACTTATAATGCGCCCCAATCTCCCTGTGCTTCTCCTCCGCGCTGACACCCGTGTCATAAAAGATGTTATGTACCAGAAGAACCGCCGGTTCGAAGGCGTTTCCGTACACCCTTCGAACCAGTCCTTCATAAGTCTCCCGAAAGAAATCCGTATTTTCGTCATTTACGGAAAATTCAATGATTACAAAATCCGGTCGACAGCAAAGCACATCTTCCTCCACTCTGGCCACGCCGAACTGGGATGAAGTCCCGCCCACCCCCGCATTCACATAAGTAAAGGCCGTCTTGGGAAAGCGCCTCACAAACCAGTCATAGACCAGATAGGCGTAACAGTTCGTATATTGGGAGGAGACGGAGCCCTGCGTAATGGAACCGCCCAAAAAGGCCAGCGTGATCCGGTCCCCGTTTTTTGCCCGCCGCATCAGCTCTTTCATCCGATAAAGATTTCCCCTGTTGACCCAGCCTTCTCCTGCATTCACTCCATGTCCCATAAGACCGCCTCCCAAATTTTACTCTTTTAACTTAATATTTAGTCTCTCTAATAAGGTGCCCTGATTCCTGTTCTTTTCCTTGTATTCATTGTACTATCAAGCATTTAAAATAACAAGGCAAACTTTTCTTTTTTTGCATTTTTGGGAAATTGTCACAAATTTTTACTTCCTTATTAGCTAATTTATATTCCGTTTTTAGCTTAATATTAATCTCTGCTATTGTTTTGCCTCAGGAAGCCGCAGTCTAAGGAGCCGCTTCGTCAACTGCCTGAAATTAAAGGGAAGCACCGGATAAATATAGCTCTTGTCCGACAACGTTTTATTACACACAATCGCTAACAGGAAGAAAATGATTGCTCCCACATAGCCGTAGATACCGAAGATCGCCGTCAGGATCAGGTTGATGATACGCATAAATTTTAAGGCATAGCCAAGCTCATAGTTTTGCTGCGTATAATTGGCGATCGCGACAAAGGCCATATATAACATGACCTCCGAGTTAAACCAGCCGCTGTTGACAGAAAACTCGCCAAGCACCAACGCCGCCATCACGCTTAAAGGAGTGCTGAGCATATTCGGCGTATTCACCGCAGCCAGCTTCAAGCCGTCGATCGCCAGCTCCAAGATCAAAAATTGTGCTATTAGCGGGATATTCGATTCCTCCTGCAGCATAATGAACTGAAAGCTTTCGGGGACCCACTGGGGATTTTGCATCAAAAGAAGGAAGGTCGGCGTCATGATGTAGGTAAGGATGGAAATGAGGAACCGTGTCAGGCGCAGATACGTCCCTGTGACAGGCGGGAAATAATAATCGTCCGCCTCCTCCACGATATCGAAGATCGAGGTCGGTACGATCATCGCTGAGGGCGAGTTATCCACAAGAATCACGATATCCCCTTCCAGTACCTGCGCCGCCGCCACATCCGGCCGCTCCGTGAACTTAAATTTCGGGAAAGGATTAAACCACATGCGCTGGTAAAGGCACTCCGCCAGACTCTCCTGATTCATGGTCAGCGCATCCACCTTGATATTTTCGATCCGCTTCTTCACCTTCTCCAAGAAGCCGTGATCCACCCGGTTATCCATATAGCAGAGTACGATATCGGTCTGGGAACTTTTTCCCGCGTTCATCATTTCCATGCGAAGTTCGGTACTGCGGATGCGCCTTCTGATCAGGGCCGTATTGAAAACGACCGTCTCCACAAAACCGTCCTTACTGCCGCGCAGGGTCTTGTCCTTATCGGGCTCCGAGACGCTTCTGGCGGGATAGGTTCTGGAATCGATCAGCACGCACCGGTCGTAGCCGTCGATAAAGAGGGCAAACACACCCGACAGGATATTGTAAATGATGTCATCCCATTTGTCTTTGAGATCGACCTCCACATATGGCGTCGCCTTCTTCGCCATCTCGTAGGCGCTCTCCGGCATATCCTCCGGCTTCAGACTGATAAAATACTGCAGGATCTTCATCATCAGTTCATCTTTGCAAAAACCGTCAATGAAATAGATGCAGGCCTGTTTGCCTCCCACATCGATCACACGGTAGACCACGTCAAAACTGACATCCGGCGCCATGTGCTCCTTCATATAAGACATACTCTCCTGCAGGGATGTGGTCATCTTCTGACCGCCGCCCTGCTTTTTTTGATTACTTCCCTGCAAGTTATCATTATTCATCACTGCAAAAACTCCTTCCGTGACTTACCATTGTTTTCCATAGTATGTCTTGGAAGGAGTATATTTATGCGTTCTCACTCTTTTTCCAAATATAAATCAAAATACAGTAAAAACATATTCCCTATTTCAAACATATATGCTATACTATCAACAAGGCACCGTGTTGCAGGGTGGGCTGACCCCCTATTCATTGCAGAATGGAGGTGATGCCTATGAAAAATCATTTTGATTTTAAGGACGTAATGACCTTCGGTCTGTTCCTTTTGGCATTGCTTACCTTCGTGTTTACGTTTTGTAAGTAGCCATACATAGAAAACCACCCCTAAACTTTGGCCAGTGACGGGGTGGTATTTCTATCTCAACTTGGTCAACCCACCTTGTGGGCGGTTGCCTTCTTAAAATAACTATATCATTTTCCGACTAAATGTCAAGTCCTTACTGTTTCCCCGTACTTCCGTGTCCGCCCCGGTCGGCATTGTCAAGATGTTCCACCTCGTCAAACACAAGCTTCGGCTGGTTCTCCATGATGCGGAACTGGCAGATGCGGTCGTTCACATGAATCTCGGTATCCCTGACCGCATAGACCGGCATAAACCACTGGTCGTTGTCGCCGCAGTAGGAGCAGTCGATAACCCCCTGATGGTTGGTCTGGATAATCCCGAAATTCTTGAACGTCGAGCTTCTAGGTACCACGTGCGCTTCATAGCCTTGCGGGAGCTGCATAGCCACCCCCAGAGGGATCAGCTTAAATTCCCCTTTCTGCAGGCTCACATCCTCCGCCGCCCGCAGATCGATCCAATCGGATTTCCCGTCGATGTAGGTCAGCTTCTCTATCTTATCCGTAAAATATTTGATTCTGATCTGTTCCATCTTTTTCTAATCCTACCTTAAATGTTATGCCTGTTTATCCTGTCCTTTTCTATCTTCTTTTCCCTACATATAGTCCTCGCAGTAGAGTACAGGAGTCGCCGGATCCGTCTGGGACAGACTCTTTTGCACGTCGATCACCCGCTGATTTTTGCTGCCCTTCCAGAGGAGTTTGACATCCTTCAGTGCCACCTTAAATTCGCCGTCCACCAGCACGTCCACATACTTCATGAGCGGAAAATGCAGTACATCTTCCCAGCTGTCCCCAGTGTAGAGCCAGATGGTCTTATCCGGATATTTTTTCTTGATCTCTTCCATCAATCCGCGTACATCCAGACGGTTTGCCGAGTGTAAGGGATCGCCGCCCGAAAAGGTAATGCCGCTGATATAGGGCTTTTCCAACTGATCGAAAATCTCCTGCTTTGCCGCCTCGTCAAAGGGAAGACCGCCATGCGGGTCCCACGTGAGCGGGTTCTGGCACTCCTTACAGCAATGGGAACATCCGGCCACCCACAGCACCACCCGCAGGCCATCGCCATTTAGCATATCGTCTTTAGTGATATTGTGGTATCTCATCACATACTCCTTCGTTCCGCGATCTCCGCCATCTTGGCTTCACTCAGGCGGGTGTCGCCGTGGACGCGGGAATAGGCAAGATAACCGTTCATGCGGTCGATCTTCGTGAGGTTACGGCTGCCGCAGACAGGACAGACATCCATTTCCAGTTCCTGATGTCCGCAGTCGTCACAGTAGGCAAGCGAAAGGTTGACCCCCTCGTAAAAGCCCATATCCATAGCTCTGCGGATCAGGGTCTTGATCGCCCCCAGATTGTAATCCACCGGATATTTTACATACTGAATCTTACCGCCGTTTGCCATTTCCCAGAAGCGGTATTCAAGATCCTGTTTCTCAATCGGCGTAATATCTTCCGTCACATGACAGTGGAAGCTGTTCGACACATACTCTTTGTCGGAGACGCCCTCTATAATGCCATATTTCGCCCGGAACTGCTTCACCTGCAGGCCGCAGAGATTCTCGGCGGGTGTGCCGTAGATCGCGTAAAGATGCCCGTCCTCTTCCTTATATTCATTGATCTTATTATTGATATGTTCCAATACCTCCAGCGCAAACGCGCCGTCCTCCACCAGAGACTTTCCGTTATAGAGTTCCTGCAGCTCGTTAAAGGCCGTGATACCGAAGCTCGCCGTGGCGGATTTTAAGATCGGCTTAATCTTATCGTGAAGCTGTAAGTGTCCGCCCAGAAAACCGCCTTCACAGTAAGCCAGCGGATTCGTGGAAGCGCGCATCTCTCCCAGATAAGCGTAGGTCCTGATATGAAGCTGCCTAATCAGATTCAGGTAATAGTCAAGTACGTCGTAGAAGTCCTTGCCCTCCTGTCTGGATTTTGCAAGGATCATCGGCAGA
Organism: Lachnospiraceae bacterium UBA7196; assembly: GCA_002490835.1. Classification (GTDB taxonomy): domain Bacteria; phylum Bacillota; class Clostridia; order Lachnospirales; family Lachnospiraceae; genus UBA3282. The sequence continues at coordinate 65,277 of DKUU01000022.1, forward strand.
TGCAGGGAAACGGCGCCCACATTAAATCTGCCCACAAAGACGGGAGAATCCTTCTCATCCGCCGGGTGCATGCCTCCCCGCTCGTACCACGGGGAAAGAAAAGCGCGGCACCCCATGGGAGAGATCACCTTCCCGTACTGCTTATACATGCTGGCGATATAGCCCTTGCCCGTAAGACTCAGCCAATCGGGATACATCGTTTTTGCGGAACACTTAACGCCCGCTTCAAAGACGTCCTCCAGCTCCTTGCCGGGGCCGTGCAGGTTCTCATCATATAAAAATACGATCTTAGGGAACAGCACGGGCTTCTTGCATTCTTTCTTGCCCTGTCCCTTGCGGCGCACATTGAGCATCTGAATGGTGGCCAGCCTTGCGAAACGCCCCGTGCCGATGCCCGCCGTCACCGTGATGAAAGGATAATCGCCTCTGCTGCTGGCGACGGTATTGAACTTATATTCCCAGCCCTGAAAGCCCTGTTCAAATTCTTTCTTTACATCCGCAAGAGCTTCCGCCTCCGCAGTCTCCTTGTCGATGCCAAGCTTCTTATACTTCGCAAGGTTCCGCTTATAAGACTTCTCCGCATAGGGCTCTAAGATCTTATCCACTTCCGGCACCGTGAAGCCGCCGTACTGCTGGCTCGCCGCGCTAAGGACGATGTCTCCTATGACATCGAAGGCCACGTCGAGCGTCTTCGGCTCGTTGTACCAGATATTGCCCATTTCAAAACCGCCGGAAAGGACTTCCGCCACATTGAAAAGGCAGCAGTTCATGGTATCTCTTCTGGCGGACATGTCGTGGACATAGATATAACCGTCCCGACACGCCTGAATCTCCTCCGTCGTCATAAAGAATTTCTGGTACAATTCCTTATTGAACTGATTAAAGATCAGGCTGCGCTTGGTGGAGACAAGGGCGCTGTCCGTATTAGCGTTCTCCTTGTCGCCTATGTACATGATCGACTGACTCTTTTTATAGACATCGTCCATCATGCGCACAAAATCCTGCTTATAATTGCGGTAATCGCGGTAGCTCTTGGCCACGATGGGTTTTACGTCCTCCAGCGCGCTTTCCACGATATTGTGCATGATCTGAATAGGGATCTGCTCCTCGTCGAGTTCGTTCACCTTATCGATGACCGTCTGACAGATGTGGCGCTTCTCCTCCTCCGTAAATTTGGTCAGGGCGCGATATGCGCTCTTTCCCACTGCGTCGATGACCTTCTGGACATTGAAAGCCTCCAGACTCCCGTCCTTTTTGATCACCTTCACACCTTTTTCGGGATGATATCTCAGACCGTAATCTTCACCATCCGAATTGCCTGAATCGAATTTACTACCCATACTCCCCTCCATGTCAGAGCATTGCGCTGCTTATTTGGCAGCTTCTTTTGTTCCAAAACCGCTTTCATGTCCACAAAATATAGTGTCAGTTGACATAATAGCACAATATATTGCGGTTTAGGAACAGTATACGGCAAGAATAGAGTTATGTCAATGTCCTGCCCCAGAAAAAGAGTATAAAAATATACCAAAAAGGGACATGTCTTTTTGTGACATATCCCTTAAAATAATCATTGACTATCTGTATTTCCCTCATAACCCGCAAGCGTTTCCCGCAGATGCTCCAGATAATCCGCTTTCACATCTTCCGGCGCAACTATCATTGCGCCGCCGCCAAGCCCTGTCAGCCAGCCGAAAAACTGTCCGCTGACCGCGACCCGCACCCTCACGGAAAAATGTTCGTCATCCCGTTTGCGAATGGGCGTTTCTTTCCCAAACCGGTCCATCACCACACCGATCAGGCTGTTTTCAAAAAGCAGGGTGACCGTCTCTTCCCTGCCGCCATACATACCGAAAGTCTTGTTGGCGTAGTCCGCGATGTCAAAACGCTCAAAAAGCGCCGCGCCCTCCCGCTTTTTATCTTCCAGCACTTCTATCTTCGCCATCTTGTCCACGCGGAAGTGTTTGATCTTATCCTCATCGCTGTCATGGGCGATCAGATAATAATTCTCATCCTTGCAGGTAAGCGCCCACGGGCTGACCTGATAGGCCTTTCCGTCCCTGCGGGGCGTCAGCTCGCGCGCAAGCGTCCATTCAAGGTATTGGAAGGAAATCTGCCTGTTGTTCTGAATCGCGCGGTGAATATCGTCCACCACGTAATAGATGCTCTCATTCGCGGTCTTGATGCGGTTCGCCACATAGACATGCCGCTGCAGCTGTCCCGCCTGCGCCTTTGAAGCCAGCTTCTCGATCTTAGAGATCAGATCCCGCGATTTCCCCACCGTGAGAAAACGGGAAGCCTGCACCGTCTCCACAAGGAGCTTTAACTCCGCCAGTTCAAAGTCCCTGCCCGCCAGATAATACCCGCCGCCCGTCTTAGCCTTGACCAGCACGATGTCATAGCCAAAGTCGATCAGCTGCGCAATGTCGTTGTAAACGCTCTTTCGCTCCGCGCTGATCCCATAGGCGGCCAGCGCGTCGATCAGGGCCTGCGCGCTCAGACAGTGTTCCTCGTCGGACTGCTCCTCCAATATCTTTACAAGGTATAATAATTTTAATTTCTGGTTTGCGGATTTCGCCATTTGCTTTCTACTGCTCCGCTTTCGCGTCCTTACTCTTTCTCCATTTTACGCCGATGACACAGGCCACGATCACCAGTGCAACGATCAGACCGAATACCAGCAGATACGATAAAAAAGCGTTCAGAAATAAAATCAAATTTGTCATCTGTCTCTATCCCTCTCTTTTCGCGCTGCCTAAAACGCCAAACAGCTTTCTCCTGTTTATGATATCACCATTCAGACGGTATCGTCAAGTAGCTGCGTCCCGTCGGCAGCCGCGGTGGCCAGCTTATCGCAGCGCTCGTTCTCCGGATGCCCGTCATGCCCTTTGACCCACTGAAACGTGACGCGGTGAGGCTCCATCGCCCGCAAAAGCCGTTCCCAGAGATCGATATTTTTGACCGGTTTGTTTCCCGCCGTCTTCCAGCCCTTTAGCAGCCAGCCCTCGATCCAGTTCTGATTAAAGGCATCCGTCACATAACGAGAGTCGGAAACCAAAAGCACCTCACAGGGTTTTGTGAGCGCTTCCAGCCCCACGATCGCCGCCATCAGTTCCATGCGGTTGTTGGTGGTCTTTTTGTAGCCGGCCGAAAACTCCCGCTCGTGCAGCGTGCCTTTGCTGTCGATATACTGCAGCACCGCGCCGTAACCGCCCGGCCCTTCCGGATTGCCGCGCGCCGCGCCGTCCGTATAGATCGTTACCTTCATACCAATTCCTCTCCGCTCCCGACTACCTTAATCTCACAAGCAGTCGAAAGCTCCCTTATGACCCGCGGTCGTTACGACCAGTTCCCCTCCCGCAAAAACCGCTCCGCCATCGCCTCCGCCTCCGCGGTGATGTCCTCGTCATACTGCAGCATTTTTAAGAGCGCGATCGCGTTTCTGGTAGACGCCGGTCCTTCCATCAGCTGATAGGGAAAGAATATATCGTCCTCCTCGATCCGCTCCTCAAAATGATAATTATCATATTCCCGCTGTAAAAGTTTCGTCAGCTCGATATCATGGGTGGCTGCAAAACAGAGCGCATGCCCCGCCGCCAGTTTTTTCATGATCTGTGTGGAAGCCGCGATCCGCTCCACCGTGTTGGTGCCTCTAAGCACTTCGTCCACAAAACAGAGCACGGGCCGTCCTTTTTGACTTACACGGTCAATAATCCGCTTGATAGACTTGATCTCCACCATATAATAGCTGTCGCCGCCCGCCAGATCGTCCCGCAGGGACATGGAAGAATAAATGCGGAAAAAAGGCGCTTCATAGCTTGCAGCCGCGCAGGTATGCACCGTCTGGGAAAGCAATGCGTTCACGGCCACCGCCCGCAGGAAAGTAGATTTTCCGGAAGCGTTGGAACCGGTCAGCAGTACGCCCTTTTCCGCATCCAGATCGTTCGCCACCGCTTCCTGCAAAAGCGGATGATACAGCCCCTTTGTCCGCAGGAACAGATCACTTCCCGCCTCTTCGCAAAGCTTTGGCACGCACCAATCCTCTCCCAGACTTTTCCGGAAAGCGCCCACCGCCACCGCGCACTCAAGCTGTCCCACCACAGTGATCAGCCTGTCCACTTCGCCCATGTATTTGCGCAGATCACGCAGCGCCTTGTTGAATCGGATGAGATCCAAATAAAACATCATCCGCAGATAGTCGAATAAAACTTCCAGCGGATTCCCGCTCCCCTGTCCGGCCGCCGCGATCAGATAGGAACTTTTGATAAAGCCCCGCAGTTTCTGATAAATCTCCCGCACTTCGGCGATTTCCTCCGCGATCTCTCCGCTGTCCTCTCTGCCAAGCTCCCGCGTCCCCAAAAGGAGCCTTCTCACATAGGCAAAGCTGGTGATGTACGGCTCCACCTGCCGAAACTCCTTAAAATAACCGATCAGATTGTGGAACAGCACGCCGAACAGACAGACCAGCCCCACGGGAAGCGAGATAAACATAGCCCCTATGCTTAAAAGCACGAGAAAGTCCCAGAAAAAGTATTTACCGCTGCTGCGTTCTCCCAAAAGATCCAAGTGATCCAGATACTCATAAATGGAATGTTTTCCCGTCCTGCCAAGCTGGAAGCATATCTTCTGCAGTCTGTGGCGTTCCTCCTCCCGCTCCATAAAGAAGCGGATGCGCGTCTCCAAATGCCATAGTTCGTCCTCGTCCTTCGCCGGCGTTCTCAGGCGGTAATACAGATATTCGTCGCCCGCCGCCGAAAGGCAGGTATTTAACCGCTGATAGACCGCATCCAGATTGAGGTCGTTCCAAGTGATGTCGTCGATCTGATCGTCTGTCGGATGCTTCTGATAATACATACTGATACGGGTAAGTTCCTCCGCCCCGTAAGTACGCTCCGGCGGCGTACCGTAGCCGGCATAAATCTGCGCTAATGTATTTTGAATAAACTGCCTGTTCCCCACATACTCCCGCCACATGATCAGCACGATAGCAAGCAGGATCAGGCATATAAAGATCAATGCCTCCATTTTTTAACAAAGATCCCTTACGATCTCGTTTGCCTTTCTATAAATTTCCTCCACATCGTACGCGTCTGTGAACCGACCGTTCTCGTACAGGATTTTTCCCCGTATCATGGTCATCTTTACATTCTGCTTACTGCCGCTGTAGACCAGATTCTTTGCAATATTGTTAAGGGGCTGCATATTGGGCTGATAGAGATCGATCATAATGAGATCGGCCTGTTTCCCCGCCGCCAGCACATCCGTATCCGGCAGATACAGGGCTTTTGCGCCGTTTACCGTAGCCATCTTCAAGACTTCCAGCGCATCCACGGCCGCCGCGTCCTCTTCTCTTAATTTGGCAAGCCCCGTGACCAGAAACATTTCCCGGAACATATCGAGACAATTATTGCTGGCAGGGCCGTCCGTGCCGATCGCCACATTGATCCCCCGTTTCAGATACGCGGAGATTGGCGCAATGCCGCTGGCAAGCTTTGTATTAGAGCCGGGATTCGTTATCACGCTCAAATTTCTTTTTTGTAAGATATCCATGTCCTCATCGGACATCCAGACACAGTGGTACCCGCCGCCGCCGTAATCAAACATTCCCATCTCGTCCATGAGCTGCAGCGGTGTCATCCCGTAACGCTCTCTGCATCCTTCCACCTCCGCTTTTGTCTCGCTGAGGTGTCCGTACACAGGCGCATGATATTTGTGCGCCATCTCGGCCACCCGCTCCAAAAGCGCTCTGGAACAGGTGTACTCTGCATGAAAACCGATAAAATAAGAATGCAGCGGGTCGTAATTGTTCAGCGTATGATACCGCTCCTCCATCTGCATAAGCGCTTCTTCAAAATCCTCCTGCCTGCTGGTGGTATTGACCTGCACACAGCGCATCCCCATCTCCACGCAGGCCTTCGCTGTAGTTTCCGGTGTCAGATACATATCAAAAATAGAGGTGATACCGCTGGTCAGATACTCTAAAACCGCCAGCTTTGTGAGGTGGTAGATCATCTCCCCATCAAGCTTGGCCTCCATCGGGAATACCTGTTCATTCAGCCATCTGGAAAGTGGCATATCATCCGCTTTCGAACGCAAAAATGTCATCGCCGAATGGGTGTGCGCATTCTTAAAGCCCGGCATCAAAAGATTGCCGCCGCAGTCGATCTCCCTGTCCCAGAGAATGCTCTCAATGGAAAGGGACTGGCAGATTGCCGCCGCGTCACCGCCCTCCCCCACATAGAGGATCTTATCATCCTGCACCCAGAGTTCCCCTTTGATGATATCCGTAGTTGCCATCGTCAGGATTCTTGCATTGTAAAATCTATAGTTCATATGTTTTTTGTCTCCTTCTCTTCACACTGTATCAAAAACTTCTCAAGCATTCTTATATCTCCATGACGTTTTCCGGTCCAAAACTTTCGGGGAGCAATTCCGCCAATGTCATCACACGATAGTCTTCCTCCGATTTGGCCACGATGATTTGAAAGTTTTCGGGCTCGCAAAATTCCCGCATCACCTGTCTGCACACGCCGCAGGGATAGGCAAACTGCGTAATCGCCTCCCCCTCCGGACTGCCCACGATCGCGATCGCCGCAAAATTACGTATACCCTCACTGACCGCCTTGAAAAAGGCCGTCCTTTCCGCGCAGTTGGTGGGGCCGTAGGCCGCGTTTTCAATATTACATCCTGTAATTATTTTGCCGTCCGCGGTCAGCAGCGCCGCCCCTACCTGATAATGGGAATAAGGCGAGTAGGAATTCCTTCTCGCCTCGATCGCAGCCGCAATTAATTCCTTTATCTGCATTAGATAAACTCCTTAAATTTCGTAATCGATTCCACCAGCAGCTTCTCGAATTTAGGCGCCACCGCATTGGCCGCCTCCTGCACCTCCTCATGGGTCAGGGGCGCGCTGTTCATACCCGCCGCCAGATTGCTGACGCAGGATACGCCGCAAATCTTCATGCCCATATGATTGGCCGCGATCGCCTCCACCACGGTACTCATGCCGACCGCGCTTGCTCCCATTTTATAGAGCATCTGGATCTCGGCGGGCGACTCAAAGGAAGGCCCCGTAAGCTGCGCGTAGACGCCTTCAAACAGTTCCGTGCCATTCTCCTTGGCCGTGCTGCGAATGATCTCCTGCAAGTCCTCTTCATAGACATGGGACATATCCGGAAAACGGGTGCCAAGTTCTTCGATGTTCGGCCCGATCAACGGATTCGGCGCAAAGAGGGAAATATGATCTTTGATCAGCATCAGGCTGCCCGCATGGAAGGACGGATTGATGCCGCCGGACGCATTGGTTAAAAACAACACCTTCGCCCCCATCATCTTCATCAGGCGGGTAGGCAGCACCACGTCCGTGATCGGATAACCCTCGTAATAATGTACGCGCCCCTGCATCAGCACCACCGGCACTTCGTTGATGTAGCCAAAGATGAATTTTCCGGCATGTCCCGGCACGGTGGATACGGGGAAGCCCTCGATCTCACTGTAAGGAAGCTCCGCCTTCACATCCACGACTTTCGCGAAGTTGCCAAGGCCGGACCCTAAGACCACCGCCACCCTGGGTTCGAAGTCGATCTTTTGTTTGTAGCAGTCAAAGCATTTCATGAGTTTTTCATAGACAGGATTCATGTGATTACCGCCTTTCCCTTTTTATGGTAAGTATAACACACTCTCCGCGGTTTGGCATCCACTATTATCGCGTGACAAAACAAATCATATCTCACAGCCTGTCCCTGCAAAAATCACGCAGCCACGTGGCGACCACATCCATATTCCTAAAATTTTTACGACCGGGAACATGAATAAAGATCATTTTTGTATCCAGCTCATTTTCTGCAATATAACGAAGCCCGTGATAATACGCGTGGTTACACAAATAATTGCTTGGGGCTTCTGATATGATATAGGGAATATGGTTTGCAGTCAAACTATCTTCCAATAGGGAAATAGCAAAGGACGACCGGATCACATCCCCCTGACTACAGGCGACGGGTTCTATACAAAGCCTGTCGATCAGGGGTTTTTGACCGAAAGAAATGACATATTCCGGACGGCTGGCGGCGATCGCTTCCCGGATTTCCCGCTCACAAGCGGCAAAACTGTTGGTGAGCAGAATCTTACGGATTTGATCGCCATGAATGCCATCCAGTAATAGTTGCGAGGTATTGTACTTTCCCCTGAATGCGGTAAGGAGCATCCGCGTCCCCTCTCTTTCGTTTTTTTAGGAATGCAGGCCACAACTCAGCCCGCGCCATTAAATTATAATACAAACCATCCCGCCGTTACAATCGTTGACGATCTTCTGCATGGTCTCCTGCAGCTTCACCTGACTCTCCTCGTTGATCATGGAGATTTTGCCGGTAATACCGTCATTCACCAGTTGTTCCACCGTCTTTCCGAAAATATTCGTCGCCCAGATTCCTTCCTCGCCGGTATCTGCATCAGAGATAAATTGAATCAGATCCTTTGCCTGCTCCTCCGTGCCGACAATGGGGGATATCTCCGTCTCGATGCTGGCTTTAATCATATGGATGCTGGGGCTCTCGGCCTTGATCTTTACGCCAAATTTATTGCCCTGCTTAATAAGCTCAGGCTTCTCCAGTACGATTTCTTCCCGGTCGGGCATCACCACGCCGTAGCCTTTATAGCGCACCGCCTCCAGCGCATGAAGCACCTTCACATACTCCCGCTTCATCTTCGCCATCTCCCGAAGCGTCGCAAGAAGCTGGTACTCGCTGCCGATATTCTCTCCCACCAGCTCGCTCAGCATCTCATAGTAGTAAGCGTCGTCCACATCCAGCAGGATGCGCACGCTGCCGTCCGACATGTTTACGCCGTCGAGCTTGCATTTTTTCACGTATTCGCTCTCCAGCACATAGCTGTCCGCCGTAATGTCACGGATGTGATTCAGCTTTGCCATCAAAAGCTTAAGCTGCGCAATGATGTCCTTCTTCATCTTATGGTCGCAGGGCAGCATCTCCACCCATTTCGGCATATAAAACTCGACCATGGTGAGCGGGAACTCGTAGAGGATATTCTCCATGATATGATTGATATCCTCTTTCTTTAACTGTTCGCAGTTGACGGGCATGACCGTAACCTGATACTTCTCGCTGATCTCGTCAGCCAGATTTCTGGTCTCCTCCGCATAAGGCTTCTCGGAATTTAGCAGTACAATATACGGCTTGCCGATTGCCTGCAATTCCCTGATCGTGCGCTCTTCCGCTTCAAAAAAACTGTCTCTTGGCAGTTCCCCGAAAGAACCGTCGCAGGTCACCACGATGCCGATCGTGGAGTGGTCGCGGATCACCTTTCTGGTGCCGATCTCCGCCGCCTTGGTAAAAGGAATTTCCTCCAGCGACCACGGCGTCTTTACCAGACGCTCCTCTTCCTGCTCCATGTGGCCCGCAGCGCCTTCCACCATATAGCCCACGCAGTCCACCAGCCGCACCTTCACATCGATATCCGCCCCCAGCTTCACATGGGCCGCTTCCTTAGGAATGAATTTCGGCTCCGTCGTGGTGATAGTCTTTCCGCCAGCGCTTTGCGGCATTTCATCCTGCGCCCTCTCCTTCTCGTTCTCATCTTCCATATAAGGAAGTACCAGAAGATTCATAAACCGCTTGATAAAGGTAGATTTTCCCGTCCTCACAGGACCCACCACGCCTAAGTAGATTTCGCCCCCTGTTCTGTGCTGTATATCTCTATAGAGGTCATATGTACTATTCTGTAAGATATCCATAAAAAAACCTCCTGCTTATACTGGTAAATGTATATGCAGGAGACTTCTCCTCTATTCTGTTTTCCGCCGTTTTCCTAAAAACGTTCCCCAAAAGCCTACTGCACCAGCTTATGAAAAATAATGCAGTTTGGCTGATCCACCTTAATCTCTCTGCCGTTCATTACCAGAAGCCCGTTTTTCATATCCACATTGAAAAAAGTCATCGTATTAGATTCGTGATTCAGAGACACAAGGTGTTTATTGTCCGGAAAGAGCGCCGCATCCTTTGGGTAATCTCCGCTGATCGGCAGGCAGAGGATCTTCTCAAGCATCCCCGTCTTCTGGTCGATCTTGTAGATCACAGCGCTGTTATCTCCGGCATTGGAGCTTGTGAGATACTTAAAATCATCGGAAATATTAAGAGCACTGGCCGCAGAACCGCCCGCATGATAATCGTTCAGCGTAGGGACGGTCTGAATCTTCTCAAACTCCGGCGTATTGTTGATCTCCTTATAAGTATAGACGTCAATATAATTTTTCAGTTCATGGACAATATAAAGAATACTGCCGTCCTTAGAAAACTTCAGATGCCGGGGCGCAGATTCCTGCTCGCTGCGGATCATATCGATCGGTTTCAATTTCCCGTTTGCATGATCTACGCGGTATACATTCACATGGTCAAGCCCCAGATCAGCGGCACATAAATAATGATTGTCCCTCGTCATCTTCACGCAGTTTACATGGGGCCTGAAATTCCGTTCCGCGATACTGCCGAGTCCTTTGTGATAGACTTCGTCCGTGATCTCTCCGACACCGCCGTCCTCCCGCAGGCGCAGCACCGTGATCTTACCGTCGTGATACCCGCCCACAAAGAGAAGCTTATCCTCATAATCCGTGGAGAGATAGCAGCCCCTCATGCCGTTGATCGAACCTTCATTGATGACTTCCAGATCGCCGCCCGGCAGGATTCTGTACGCCTCCACGCCAAAATCCGTGATAGAATACAGGTATTTTTCATTGTGGGAAATCGTGATATAGGAAGAGTTCGTGATCTCTACCTGATTTTTCTCCGTCATGCGACCGTTTTTCAAATCCACATCGTAGATTTTGATCCCGTAATTGTCCTCTTTTGCCGTCGTGTAAGTAGACACGTAGGCCACATACTTATCCTGACTCATCGCCGTAACCATGCCCTTTCTCTATATTTTAGGAAACCACATCCCGCTTCCTCATACCTTCGCCTCAGCGTCTTAAGCCGTACTTTTCCAGCACTTCGAATCATTATCAAATATTTTACCATATTATCATCGTCTTGTTAATCCTTAAATTTTGATATTTTTTTACATTTTTCCATTGACATCCGGAAGCATTCCTGTATAATGAGATTCAATGTATGTTTAGCACTGGTAAACTTTAAGTTTATTTTTACTGAATTGCGGCCGCTTGGGAAATATATCCGGGCACAGGCGCTTCAAAACGGAGATCAAAATGGACGGCACAGGCAGTAAGACGGATATCGGAAACAAAATAAGAGAACTGCGGAACAAAAAGGGCTTAACACAGGAGGAGCTGGCGGATCGCTGCGAACTCTCCAAAGGCTTTATCAGCCAATTGGAAAACGACGTGACCTCGCCCTCAATCGCTACATTGATCGATATCTTACAGTGCCTTGGCACCAATTTAAAAGATTTTTTCAACGATGCGGACGACGAGCAGATCGTCTTTCGTCCGGAAGATTTTTTTGAAAAGGTAGACACGGAACTCCATAACAAAATCGAGTGGATCATCCCGAACGCGCAGAAAAACATGATGGAACCGATCCGCGTCACACTCGAATCCGGCGGCTCCACCTACCCCGACCAGCCCCACGAGGGAGAAGAGTTCGGCTATGTGCTCTCCGGCTCTCTCACGGTCATCCTTGGCAACCGCAGCATCCGGGCAAAAAAAGGCGACACCTTCTATTTCAGGCCGGACTCGGAGCACTACATCAAAGCCGGAGCAAAAAGCGGCGCAGTCTTTCTATGGATCAGCACGCCGCCAAATTTCTAAAAATATATTATTTACTTTGGAGGACTCACTCTTATGAATAAAGAACTGATCCAACTAATCGACATCTCCAAATCCTTTGACGGGCAGATGGTTTTGGACGAATTAAATCTATCCATCCATGAAAATGAGTTTGTCACCCTGCTCGGTCCCAGCGGCTGCGGCAAGACCACGACCCTGCGCATTCTGGGCGGCTTTACAAGCCCTGACACGGGCCGCGTGGTCTTTGACGGTCAGGATATCACCAGCATCCCGCCCAACAAAAGGCAGTTAAACACCGTCTTTCAAAAATATGCTCTCTTTACGCATATGACGATCGCGGAAAATATCGCCTTTGGCTTAAAGATCAAAAAGAAAACCCAAAGCTACATAGATGACAAGATCCGCTATGCGCTGAAACTGGTCAATCTCGAGGGCTATGAAAACCGCATGCCCGACTCCCTAAGCGGCGGCCAGCAGCAGCGGATCGCCATCGCCAGAGCCATCGTCAACGAACCCAAGGTGCTTCTTCTGGATGAGCCGCTGGGTGCCCTTGACCTAAAACTTCGTCAGGAGATGCAGTACGAGCTGATCCGCATGAAAAACGAGCTTGGCATCACCTTTGTCTATGTCACGCACGATCAGGAGGAAGCCCTCACCATGTCTGATACCATCGTGGTCATGAATCAGGGCTATATCCAGCAGATCGGTTCTCCGGAGTCCATCTACAACGAGCCGGAAAACGCCTTTGTGGCGGACTTTATCGGGGACAGCAACATCATTCCCGCTACTATGATCCGGGATGAGCTGGTGGAAATTCTCGGTACGCGTTTTGCCTGCGTGGATAAGGGTTTTGGTGAAAATAAACCTGTGGATGCGGTAATCCGCCCCGAGGACGTGATGCTGGTAGAACCGGATGCCGGCAGCATTAACGGTGTTGTGACTCATCTGATCTTTAAAGGCGTGCACTATGAAATGGAAGTCACGGCAAACGGCTACGAATGGCTGGTACACTCTACGACTCTTTTCCCGGTCGGAAAAGAAGTCGGCATTCAGGTGGATCCCTTCAATATCCAAATCATGAACAAACCGGAATCTGAAGATGAGGAGGCTGTTGCAATTGATATCTAAGAAAAAATGGCTGTCCGTACCCTATCTTTTCTGGTCTGGACTATTTATCATCGTGCCGCTTGGCATGGTAGTCTACTACGGCCTGACTGACAGGACGGGCGCCTTTACCCTTGAAAACATTACCGCGATCGCCACTGCCGGACACGCGAAGGCTCTGCGCCTCTCCCTCCTGCTGTCGTTTGTCAGCACCGTCGTCTGTTTCCTGCTCGCCTATCCGCTGGCGATGATCCTTGCGCAGGTACAGGTGAAACGGCATAACTTTATTATCCTGATCTTTATTCTGCCTATGTGGATGAACTTTCTGCTGCGCACACTGGCCTGGCAGACATTACTGGAAAAAAACGGCGTCATCAATCACGTGCTTTCCTTTTTGCATCTGCCTGCCTTAAAGATTATCAACACGCCGGCGGCGATCATTCTCGGCATGGTTTATAATTTTCTGCCCTTTATGATTCTGCCCCTATACAACGCGCTTTCTAAGATTGACGGCAATGTGATCAACGCCGCCCATGATCTGGGAGCCGGACACATATATACCTTTTTCCGCATTATTCTGCCCCTTTCGATTCCGGGCATCATCAGCGGCATCACCATGGTATTTATCCCGGCGCTCACTACCTTCGTCATCAGTTCGCTGCTTGGCGGCGGCAAACTGCTGCTGATCGGCGACGTGATCGACTTAGAATTTACTAAGACATCCAACTGGCATCTGGGCAGCGGCCTGTCCATGGTGCTAATGATCTTTATTCTAATCAATATGGTGTTATCTGCTATTTTCGATAAAGACGGGGAGGGCTCGATGCTATGAAAAACGCAGCGAAAAAAATCTACATAGCACTGATCGTTCTTTTCCTGTACGCCCCCATCGGCACCTTGATGGTACTGTCCTTTAACGCGAGCAAAACGCGGGCGAAATGGGGCGGTTTCAGTATCAAATGGTATATCGCCCTGTTTGAAAATGAGGAGATCCTGCGGGCTCTGTTTAACACTTTGATCATTGCGCTTATCTCCTCTCTGGTTGCCACCATCATCGGGACCATCGCCTGTATCGCCATGACGGGCATGAAACGGCAGGCAAAATCAGTCCTCATGGGCATTACCAATATCCCGATGCTCAATGCCGACATCGTCACGGGTGTTTCCCTGATGCTGCTCTATATCAGTCTGGGCATCCGCTTTGGTATGGGCACCATTTTATTGTCACATATTACCTTTAATATCCCGTATGTGATCTTAAGCGTGATGCCCCGCATGAAGCAGTTGAATCCGAGTACCTTTGAGGCGGCGCTCGACCTTGGCTCCTCCCATTTAAACGCCTTTTTTAAGGTGGTGTTTCCGGACTTATTACCCGGCATCCTCTCGGGATTTTTGATGGCCTTTACGATGTCGCTGGACGATTTCATCATCACCCACTTTACCAAAGGCGTCGGCGTGGATACGCTTTCCACCAAAATATATACAGAGATCAAAAAAGGGATCAAGCCGGAAATGTATGCGCTCTCATCCCTGATCTTCGTAACGGTTTTGACCTTGTTGGTATTGATCAATCTTTCACCGGATAAAAGCAAGAAGGAAAAGAAATGAAAAAAAACAAGAAACTTCCTATAAAAGTAACTTTCATACTCACTGCGCTTTTTGCCGCCCTCTCTCTGTGCGGCTGTACCTCCTCGGACAAGGGCGTAAACGGACAGGTCATCGTCTATAACTGGGGGGAATATATCGACCCTGAGACCATCCGCATGTTTGAGGAAGAAACCGGCATCAAGGTGATCTACGACGAATTTGAGACGAACGAGAGCATGTATCCGAAAGTGGAATCCGGGGCGGTGGCCTACGATATCGCCTGTCCATCGGACTATATGATCAGCCGCATGATCGAGAACGGTATGCTGTCTGAAATCGACTACAGCAAAATGCCGAACGCAAAAAATAATATAGGCACACAGTATTATGAGCAGGCCCGAGGCTTCGATCCCGAAAACAAGTACGCTATCCCCTACTGCTGGGGCACCGTGGGCATCCTCTACAATCAGACCATGGTGGATGAACCGATCACCCGCTGGGCACAGCTCTGGGACGAAAAATATGCGGACAATATCCTGATGCAGGACTCCGTGCGGGATGCCTTTATGGTGGCTGAGAAGCTGAACGGGGATTCGATGAATACCCTCGATCCCGATGAACTGACCGCCGCCAAAAACCTTTTGATCGGGCAGAAGCCGCTAGTGCAGGCCTACGTCGTCGATCAGGTGCGCGATAAGATGATCGGCGGAGAAGCCGCTATCGGCGTGATCTATTCCGGGGAAGCTATCTATACCCAGAAGGAAAACCCTGATCTGGTCTATGTGATTCCCGAGGAAGGGACCAATGTCTGGATCGACGCTTGGGTGATTTTGAAAAATGCTCCCAACAAAGAAAACGCCGAGAAATTCATTGACTTTATGTGTCGTGCCGATATTGCGCTGATGAATTTTGATTACATTACATATTCCACTCCCAATGTGGCTGCCAGAGAACTGATCGAGGATGAAAGCATCAAAAACTCCGAGATCGCCTTTCCTGATCTGTCACAGTATGAAAATCTGGAAACCTATGTCTATCTCGGAGAAGACGGGGATAGCCTTTATAATGAATTATGGAAAGAGGTGAAGGCGCATTAGCCTTCACCTACATAACCATCTTATTTCAAATATTCCTTCGTTTTTTCTTCAACCAATCGATTAAATTTTTGACTCTTCAAGATTTCTGTTTTTGTCATTCCTTTATTTTGCTTTTTAAACACTTCAAGTGCCTGATTAATTATTTTTACAGCCTCAACAAAAACATTCTCAATTTCACTTAAATCCTCCTTCAAAAGTGCTATAATTCTCTTTGTTTCCTTTTTTATCTCATTTGAATTAAATTTTGGAATAAATGTCTTTTTAACAATTAAACTTCGCACCACCATTGGCACATAATATCTTATTCTACTCTCATCTTTCCCAAACTTTTTTCGATAATTCAAAAAACAAAATTCTGCAAACAAATAATTAGAAACATAATAAATCTCTGGTATATGATCGTCCCGAAATAATTGATTTTTTCTGTTTTTTAATATATTAACCGGATTATTATTATATACAATATAGGCATTTGCAAAATAAACAGACGTAATTGCCCGAATAAGTCCATGTAAACTTATAATTTGAAAACGTCTTGGACGGTTCTCTAAAAAATCAAATTCCCCTGAACGCCTTTCATAATATAGTTTTAAAGGCATTTCTCTTGAATATACATCAAATGTTCCTTGTAATCTTTTATGATACTCTTCCATCGCGATAAACGCTTCATCCGGAACTGGTGTTTGACGATTACTAGCCTTTACAATCATGGTAATAAGATTCGAATCTGTAGTATGTATAATTTTAAGAGGAATCAATATATCATCAATTTTTTCCCTTTGTAAATATATTTCGTTACTAGTTTGACAACCATTAACAATCTGAAAATCTGTCATTTCATATTCATTAGACCCTAATGGCTTAAAATGCCGAGCCACAATAGTTATTCCATTATTAAGAAGAATAAATTTATCATGCAATTCAGATGTTGTTAATGTTTTACGAATTTCTCCATTTACCGGATTATTCCCTTGATAATCTCTCACATTTTCATAAAAAAGTCTTCTACGCAAATTTCCCTGAGAATCAACAATTATTTTCAAAAATTCTTTTCCAGAAAGATACCCTAAATACGATTGCTCTACAGCTTCAATTCTATCCATAGATAGACTGTTTTTAAAATTTATATGAACTTCGATTCGATTTTCAACTTCTTTATATGAATTCGCAATGTAATCGCTACCAAGAACTTGAAATTCAACATTTTTTATGTCTGGAAAAGACGCCAAAATATTATTTGTTTCCGTATCACAAATATCAAATATTAATTTTTCTTCACAAGGTCTTCCTGCTGTCACAAAATATATGTAGCATTTTGGACTTATTGAATTAAATAGCCTCGAATTTTTATATAAACATAATTCATCATAAATCTCAAATGCATTTTTCATTTCATCTCCAAGAGCTAATAATTTTCTATCTCCCAAAAAACTTTTTACAGCATTAGCAGCTTTTAATAAATCACCAGAATCATAGTGTTCCTCGATTTTTGTTTGAATAAAAAGAATTTTAACATCCAGCGAATTTGACTTTGAATACATTTCAATATCATTTTTGCTTAAAACAAGATTATCATTAATAATAAATGCAATACAATCCAAGCCAAACATTGCATTGTTTGCATCAACATCGACAGATTTCATATCTTGTGAATCCGCAAATGCTTCTGGATGAAATTTTGATATAATAGAATAATTAACAATATATTCGTATGCTTTAGATTGAGTTATGTCATTAAATGTATTTTTCTCACAAAAATCTTCTATAATACCAGATAAAATTTTATTAACAGCCATCTTTTGTATCCTTTCTAAGACATTATACAACATTATTTTTTTTAATTTAAATTGATCAATATTTTTTAACCAAATACATGCATATTGTCTAAAAACTCATCCTATTTTCTCATAATTTACCTCAATCTTTCTTCAACTTATATTTGTATATAATATAGTATACAACAATTTAAAAATATTGTACACTACTTTTTGTAATCATCCAAATATTTTTTCAAAAAATCTTTAGAAACCTTCTAGTCAAAGGTAATGATACTAAATAAAGACCTTCACGTTTAAAATAACCCCCTCATAATAACACTAACGATTCCCAATCTTTATGTGATTATATCTACACTCCGCTTTGAAATAATTATATACAAAAATCGAGTAGGGGAGATTAAGTCTCCCCCCTCACACCACCGTACATGCCGTTCGGCATACGGCGGTTCAAC
>DKUU01000028.1 GCA_002490835.1 Lachnospiraceae bacterium UBA7196
ACCACCTGAGCCACACCCCGAAAACCTTTACCATTATAACGAATCCTCTCGGGAAATGCAAGCCCTATTCCAAACTTTTATAGGCCCTTTTGAAAACCTCCTACTCTCTGATACGCTATCTCTCCATGATATTCTCGAAATCCTCTTTCGGAATCGGTCTGGAAAAGAAGAATCCCTGCTGCATCTGACACCCTACCTGCTTTAGGTAGTCGCTCTGTTCCTGCGTTTCCACACCTTCACACAGAGAGGTGATATGCAGCTTTTTAGCCATATCCACCACGCAGGAAATAATGATCCTGTCGCTCTCCTGCATCTCTCCTTCTTTCAGAAAGACTTTATCCAGCTTGATAATGTCGATGGGAAGCTTGCTCAAAAGATTAAGGGAGGAATAACCGGAACCGAAATCGTCCATGGAAACCTTGATTCCCAAATCATGTAAACCTTTAATCAATTCCAACGCCGCTTCCGTGTTGTCCAGATAAATGCTCTCCGTCAATTCAAACTCGATCAGGGAACAGGGAATCTGAAACTCCTCCAAAAGCGATTCTACGTAGGTGATAAAATCTTTCCTGTTTAAATGCATACGGGACACATTCAAAGAAATAGGTACTACTTTCTTACCATCTTTTAAGCGTTCTGCAAGGAAGCGGAAAACTTCCCTATACACATAATAGTCCACATCCACTATCTGACCGCTTCTCTCGATCAGCGGGATAAACTCATCCGGATAAATAAATCTCCCGTCCGGTTTCTTCCAGCGCACAAGCGCCTCCGCCCCGATCAGATTCAAGGTGTCCGTATCCATCTTAGGCTGGAAATACACCTGAAATTCCTTTCGTTCCAATGCTCTGGGAATACAGGATGTGATCTCGACCTCTCGCTTGATCCCCTCCATCATGCTCTGATCAAAGAGCACACAGCAGTCGTTCTCCATCTCCTTGGCCACTTTTCTGGCCAGATTCGCATTCGACACTGCGGTCTCCGCATCCTTGCTGCGGCTATCCTTATCTATGATACTGATGCCCGTACAAAACTGCAGGCGGCTGTTTAAGTATTTCTCGCGGAATTTTGCTTCCCACTCGCGATTGATCCGATAAATCATATCGCGAAACGCTTCGTTTGTGTGCGTACCTTTCTTGATCCTGTTGGCCGCCACAAAATTATCCGAATACACTCTGGAAGAACAGAGAATATGATCTCCGCCCCGCATCAACTCATCCACAAACTCCTTTAAAAGCGAGTCGCCTACCTTATAGCCATAGGTATCATTGATATATTTAAAATGCTTGATATCCGTATAAATAATACCGATCTTATCGTCGCCGATCGTGTCGATTTCTTTCTGTAATTTACCCAGAAAGACTTCATAGGAATCTAACCCAGTTAAAGCGTCCTTCATAACCTTTTCACCCTATTTCTTCCCCATATATAAAGATATTACCCCTAATTTTTACTCTACAATATTTTAATGTATGCTGTCAATATCTGTCATGAAAAAAGCGTAGGGAAACTTATCTTACCTTTTATCGGTGTAATCAGCCTGTCAGCACGGCCAAAAGATACTCCCAGACCCGTCCCACAGAGGCAATGTCCATCTTTTCCTGCGCGGTGTGTACATCAGAAAGATCGGGCCCGACTGATACGCAGTCTAAGTCCGCTATCTTTCCCGCCAATATTCCGCATTCCAAGCCCGCGTGAATCGCCTGCACCGTCGCCTCTTTGCCGTAAAGATCAAGGTAGACTGCCGCCATCTTGTCCCGCAGGGGCGAATCCTTTCTGTAGGCCCAGCCGGGATAAACGTTTCTGACCTGCGCTGCCGCGCCCGCCCGCTCCGCGATCACTATCATATTCCTGCACAGATTTTCCCTTGACTGATCCACACTGCTCCTGACCGCGTAAGACAGGCACAGGCTATTCTCCTGCAGGGACATAACGCCCAGATTCAAGGAAGTCTCCACCAGCCCTTCTACATCTTCGCTCATGTCGATCACGCCGTTTGGCAGCTTGCAGAGGCAGGTAAAGGCCTGCGCTGTAGACTGTCTGGTATAGCATTTGTCAAAAACTGTACTATTATGGCAGAGTTTTTCCACTCTAAAACCGGGATCGTTCTCCCCCAGTTCTTTCCTGAACTTATCTTCCTCCGCTTGCAAAAAGGCTTCAATCTCCGGAACATCCTCCTCCCGCACCCAGATCAGTGCTTCCGCTTCGCGCGGGATCGCATTGTCCGCCTGCCCGCCTTGTATTTTCGAGAGTCTGATATCAAAGCGCAGCGACAGGCCGCATAAGAGCGCACCCAGAATCCAGTTGGCATTGCCGCGTCCTTTGTCGATCTCGACGCCGGAATGGCCGCCAAGCAGCCCTTTTACGCCCAGTGTAAACTGACGCATGCCTTGTGCGTCTGCCGGCTCAGCCTCCATCGGAATATCCACATCCACCCGGGCGCCGCCGGCACAGCTGACAATGAAGATGCCTTCCTCCTCCTGATCCAGATTAATCATGCGATGCCCCTGCAGCATGGAAAGGTCGATCTGCTTTGCTCCCTGCATACCAACCTCCTCATCCGCCGTCAGCACGACCTCCAATCGGGGCAGCGCGATATCTTCTGCATCCAGAAGTGCAAGGCAGTACGCCACCCCGATCCCATCGTCGCCGCCAAGGCTGGTATGCTCGGCATAAATCTTTCCCGCCTCCGTCTTCAATTTTAAAGGCTCCGTTTTCATATCGATGTCACAGCCTGCCGCCGCGACTGCCACCATGTCCATATGCGCCTGCAGGATATAGGGCGGCTCTTTCTCAAAACCTGCAGCTGCATCCTTTACAATGACCACATTTCCAAACGCATCCTGCACATGAAAGAGGTTTCTCTCCTTCGCAAAATCCCGCAGATAATCACTGATCGCTCCAATGTTGCCGGAGCCGTGCGGGATGCTGCTGATCTTTTCAAAATAGTGAAATACGCTCTCCGGCTGTAAGCCCGCTAATACACCCATGTTAAGTCCTCCGTGCTGGTTATGATACAGAAAGGACATGACTGCAAGCCATGTCCCTCATACGATTCGCATACTTTTACTTCTGATTTGCCTTCGCAAGCTCCGCAAGCGTAGTGAAGCCCGCCGCATCGTTCACTGCCATCTCCGCAAGCATCTTTCTGTTCATATCAACGCCCGCATTCTTTAAGCCAAACATAAATCTGCTGTAAGTAAGGCCGTTCATTCTTGCCGCCGCGTTGATTCTGGCGATCCAGAGCTGTCTGAACTGACGCTTTCTCTCTTTTCTGCCCGCGTATGCGGAAGCCAGCGCCCGCATCACGGACTGCTTTGCCACTCTATACTGTTTCGATCTTGCGCCTCTGTAACCTTTCGCAAGCTTTAACACTCTGTTATGTTTCTTTTTGGCGTTCATGCCGCCCTTTACTCTTGCCATGTCTTTTTCCTCCTAAATTTCACAATCTCTCACTCTCTTAGTCCCGCTCTACAGATAAGGTAAGATCTTCTTCATATTCTTTACGTTCGTTGAATCTGTCATCGCAGGCTTTCTGAGATTTCTCTTGTTCTTGGTCGTCTTCTTGGTTAAGATATGGCGTCTGTACGCTTTATTTCTCTTTAACTTACCCGTTCCGGTCAACTTGAAACGTTTTGCAGCAGCTCTGCTGGTTTTCATTTTCGGCATTTTACTGTTCCTCCTGTATTTTTATTACTGTAACAGATATCCGTTGGGGATATCCTTTCTATTTTAACTGTGAGGCTATCGCTTCTCAGCCAAAAACATAGTCATGGTCCTGCCTTCCACCTTCGGCGCTTTGTCCACTACCGCAATGTCAGCAAGCGCCTCGGCAAAATCGTCCAGAATGTGTTTGCTGGTATTCATATGCGCCATCTCGCGGCCTCTGAAACGCAGCGTCACTTTCACCCTGTCTCCCTTGCTAATGAATTTTCTGGCAGCATTCACCTTTGTATTCAGGTCATTCGTATCGATATTGGGAGACAGCCGGATTTCCTTGATCTCCACGATCTTCTGCTTCTTTCTTGCTTCCTTGTCCTTTCGGGACTGCTCGTACTTAAACTTTCCGTAGTCCACGATCTTACAGACCGGGGGCTTTGCCGTGGGCGCGATCTTAACCAGATCGACACCGGCCTCCTCCGCAAGCTTCATCGCTTCCCTCGTCGGCATGACGCCAAGCTGCTCGCCGTCTACGCCGATCACTCGTACCTCTCTGTCTCTGATTTGCTCGTTGATAAATAAGTCGCTAATGTCTTTACCCTCCCATAGAAAAAGAAAATGGACAGCAAAGCTATCCACCCGATCATAAACATCCGCAACAAAACGCCGTCCCCGGCGGCTGTGCGGCTATGAACGCTTGCGAACCCGATCGTTGCAAGGTGAGAGCGGATACTCTGCTTGTTTTCCGTGCCTTTACACAAGTGACACTATAACATAGGAAAAATGCGGTGTCAAGGATTATTTTCCCAAGCTGCGCCGCAAAGTACAACCTGTTAAAATTCCAGCCGGATGGTTTCCGCACTGGCTTCGTACTCTTCCATACGGTCGTAGTCACCGGTCTGCGAGTAAGTGATCACATAACTCTTATCTGCGTTGATCGCATACTCAAGCTGCGTGATCTTAGTATCTCCCACCTGATAATGACAGAGGATGCGAAAGGCCGGACAGCCGTCGATCTTAATCCTCTCAAAGCTGTCGATGGTCACTTCGATCTTTTCCCCATACGCTTTTTCAAAATTTTCCTCCGCCTGCGCCTTGAAGGTCTCCTCCGTCATCAACTGCAAGGCCACATCCCTGCCAAGCGCCACATAATATATCGTAGAAGCGTCTATCGGATAGCGTTTCGTCACATACATCCCCTCGATGTCTTCCGACTCCGAAAAGGCCTCTGGCAATGTAAAGCTGCAGCCCTTCGTCACGGGCGCACTCTCCACCACAGAGATATCCATCTCACTCTCCGCCAGCAGCTCCTCCGTCAACTCGGTGCGCAGCGTCTCGTCCATCTCGACCGGGGCCAAAATGCTGCCGTCCACAGCCGCCTGCATATCCCCGCCATCCGCAGAATGGGCCGCCGTGTCTTCACCTTCCGGTTCCGTGGGCTCCCCGGCTTCCTCTCCGTCCGATTCTCCAGTCTCTTCACCGTCCGTATCCGCAAGCGTCCCGTTTTCCTCTTCTTGCGTATTCGCCGCTTCCCCAGTCTCCTGCGCACGCGCGCTCGTATGTACCGCCTCTTTGCCGCAGCCCGCAAGCAAAAGGGCCACCGCCAAAAGCAGAAGGCAGATTCCTTTCCTCTTCACCATCTGTTTCCCTTTCTATGGTCCCTAAAACCTGATCCCGCATTGCGGAATCTCAAATTCGTGCAGGACGCAAGCCAAA
The DNA here is from genome assembly GCA_002490835.1 of Lachnospiraceae bacterium UBA7196. GTDB lineage: Bacteria > Bacillota > Clostridia > Lachnospirales > Lachnospiraceae > UBA3282. The sequence goes on from DKUU01000028.1 coordinate 5,377, forward strand.
CGGCCTGCGCCCAACAATAGTATTGTAATATAAAATCGAAAAACTGGCAACGCTATATTAACCGCTTTTCCAAAACCGGCAAAACCGTTACCGGCTAACGCCCTACGCCTCTCTAAAGGTCGCGCACTGCGTCTGTCTGCAGTCGCAGGCGCCGCAGCCCCTGATATCCACATGCTCCGCATGACATTTGTAATTCGAATTATATACGCACTTCTCCGCCTCACAGTCGATACTGATCGTTTGACAGGGATGCTCTAAGGAGCTGACATACGCGCCCTCCCGCCTCTGCGAAAAGCTCTCACAGCAGGTGCCGTCACAGTCGCAGGCATGCGTGCCGCCCACCATGATATCCCCCTTGCAGCAATAATTCTCCTGATTGTAACTACAGTTTTCCACGCCACATTTTAATTCCGCCATAACTACCTCCTATCTGAGTGACTTGTTATCAGATAGTATGGTCGGAATCCGAAATTTTATACAGATTAAACCAATATCGTTCCAATAAAAAACTCCCCATCTGTTCCACTTCCAGCCCGGCATCCTGCCATTCTTTTACAATGTCCTCCCGGCTGTTGAAACTGCCGATAAACCAGACATCTTTGTATTCCCCTTCTTCCTTCGCCGTCCGCAAAAGCGTCCTGATCTGATCCACGTCCTCCACCGTGCCGCAGGGCGAAGTGATCTCCTGAATCAGCTTCTCCCCTTCCACGCGCCAGAGATACCGCTTTGCCGTCTGCGGCAAAAAATACCCCGTCACCGCCTGTACCTGATCGAAGTTATAAAGGATATCGTCTTCCGGACCGATCAGGGAAAGCGCCGTCTGCGTTTCCCGCATACAGACGACTTTATATTCCTCCTCGCCCATAAAGGCACGATAATCGCGCAGGCCAATGATGACAAGCAGGATGAGGAAGGTGCAGGCCGCGGTGCGCGTCACGGCAGCCGGCCGACCGTTTTTTAGTTTACATAACTCGTAATCAGGCTTTCCGGACATCTCAAGTTTACATAACTCGTCATCCAGTTCGGCAAACCGCTTTGATTTACATAACTCTCCGACTGCCATCGCTACGCTCAGCCAGAAGCACCCTGCCGCTGGTATCATATAACGGTAAACAAACACGGGGCGAAACAGGATAGAGGCCGCAAAGCCAAAGACCACTACCCCCGCCAGCACGCCAATACCTGCCAGCACAAACACCGCCTTTTCTTTCTCTTGCGCCTGTATGTCTAAAACTCTACTATTATGGGAGAGTTTGTCATCTTTTGTCATTTCCAGGCCGCTGCACCCACGTCCCAACAAGTCCCTCACCACAACATAGGACACCGACGCGCCGCAGCCGCAGAATAGAACCACCGCCAGAACGACATTCAACCCTTCACTGTGAAAGGCCGGCTTCATCAAAAACTTCACGCAGCCCCCAAGAGAGCGCCATGTAAGCGGTAGGATCCAGTAGTTCTCCCCCACCGCCCGAAGCTGTCCCGCAAGGGCAAAAAGCCACGGGACGTAACCCGCGGCAGATACTCCCACGCAGAAAAACCACAGCCTGATGCCGCTTCGCTTTTGCAGAATCAGGACGATCAGCACATAGAGATAGACCATGCCCACCGCCGCGCAGGCGAAATACTGGGTGTAGGCGGCCGCCAGACCATAGAGGACGAGGGCGGCAGCGTTAAGAAGATACGGCCAAACCTGCCGCCCGGCTGCCTCACCCACGGCATACCCGTTTGGTTTTGGTTCTCGGTTTACATAACTTAGAATCAACTCCCGCGCATGCAAAAAAGCCGCCGTCACAAAAAACAGCGCCCAGCCATACATCCGCATTTCCACCGTATAAGCGGAGAGCTGCGGCATCGCCACTATACAGAAAGAAAACAGTCCTGCCGTAAGCATCCCTGACCGTTTGCGGATCAGGGTTACACTGTAAAACATGAGAATGAAGTACGGCATCACCGACACGATCTTTGCCGGAATGACCGTTCCCGCCTCCGGCATGATTAGTTTACATAAGTCTACAAACAATTTGACGATACAATAATAAAGCGGCGGATGCACGTCTGCCGCTGTAAAACGAACCAGTTCGCCGTAGGAATGTTCGACCATCCCCACGGTGAACAGTTCGTCGTACCAGATATCATTGCTAAAGCACAGCATCACGCTCCTGCCGAGCATGAACAGGCTGAGTCCGAGCAGGATGAATCCCGCGATCTCCCTGCCCGAAAACTTTGCTTTCTTTTCCATAGATTTCCCTTTATTTTTACCGCACAGTTTTTACTTCTTCTCTTCCTGTACCTCTTCCTTGCGAATCTCCTTCGTGCGGATCTCCTTGCAGATCTGGTCGATAAAATCGCCAAGCGGCTTCACGCCCTCGTCGCCCGCATAACGGCTCCTGACGGAAACGGTCTTGTCCTCCGCCTCCTGCGCGCCCACCACCAGCATGTAAGGCACCTTCTGAAGCCTTGCCTCGCGAATCTTAAAGCCGATCTTCTCCGAGCGGTTATCCACCGTCACGTCGATGTCGTTTCGCGCAAGCTCCTTGCGTATCTCCTCCGCGTAATCGTCATACTTTTCGGAGATCGTAAGCACGCGCACCTGCTCCGGACACAGCCATGTCGGGAACTTGCCGGCATACTTCTCGATCAGCCACGCTAACGTCCGCTCGTAACAGCCAAGAGACGTTCTGTGGATGATGCCGGGCCGCACCTTGTCTCCGTTCTGGTCGATAAAATACATATCGAACTGCTCCGCCAAAAGCGCATCCCACTGGATCGTGATCATCGTGTCCTCTTTGCCGTACACGTTCTTTGCGTTGATATCCACCTTCGGCCCGTAGAACGCCGCCTCTCCCACGTCCTCCGTAAAAGGAAGCTCCAGCTCGATCAGGATATTGCGGATATGCTCCTCCGTCTCATTCCAGACTTCCGGCTCGCCGATATATTTCTCCGGATTCTCCGGATCCCACTTGGACAGATGCCATGTAATATCGTCCAGCAGTCCTAAGGTTGACATAACATATTTTGCCAAGGCAATACAGCCTTTGAACTCTTCCACCATCTGATCGGGACGCATGATCAGGTGTCCCTCGGAAATGGTAAACTGACGCACGCGGGTCAGACCGTGCATCTCACCCGAATCCTCATTCCTGAAAAGGGTGGACGTCTCGCCGTAACGGATCGGCAGATCGCGGTAGGAATGCTGGGTGTTCTTATAGCAATAGTACTGGAAAGGACAGGTCATGGGACGAAGCGCAAACACTTCCTTATCCTTCTCCTCGTCTCCCAGCACAAACATCCCGTCCTTGTAATGATCCCAGTGACCGGACATTTTATATAAGTCGCTCTTTGCCATCAGCGGGGTCTTTGTCCTGACATAGCCCCACTCCTTATCCTCCAGATCCTCGATCCAGCGCTGCAGCTTCATCACCATCTTAGTACCTTTAGGCAAAAGCAGCGGCAGACCCTGTCCGATCACGTCCACTGTGGTAAAAAGCTCCATCTCACGCCCTAACTTATTGTGGTCGCGGCGCTTGATGTCCTCCAGATGCTCCAGATACGCCTCCAGCTCCTCCTTTTTCTGAAAGGCGGTGCCGTAGATGCGCTGTAACTGCGCCTTATTAGAATCGCCCCGCCAGTACGCCATGGAAGACGATATCAGCTTGTATGCCTTGATGTTTTTCGTACTCATCAAATGCGGTCCCGCACACAGATCCACGAAGCCACCCTGATCGTAGAATGAGATCTCCGCATCCTCCGGCAGATCGCGGATCAGTTCCACCTTGTAAGGCTCGTTCCTCTCCTCCATATACTTGATTGCCTCGGCTCTCGGCAGGGTAAAGCGCTCCAGCTTATGTCCTTCTTTGATGATCTTTTTCATCTCCGCTTCCAGCTTATCTAAATCATCTCTGGAAAAAGGCGCGGCGTCAAAATCATAGTAAAAGCCTTCCTCAATCGCCGGCCCGATCGTCACCTTCGCCTCCGGGAACAGACGCTTCACCGCCTCCGCCAGCACATGAGAGGTCGTGTGTCTGACCACCTTAAGTCCTTCCGGGTCATTTGCCGTGAGGATATTCAGGCTGCAATCCCTGTCAATGACTGTGCGCAGATCTTCCACTTTGCCGTCCACCTCTCCGGCGCAGGCCGCGCGCGCAAGCCCCTCGGAGATATCCAGCGCAATATCGTAAATGCTCATCGCCTGCGCGTATTCTTTCGACGAGCCGTCTTTTAATGTGATTTTCATTTTCAACTTTCCTCCATTCCGAAGCGTTCTTTGCTGAGGACCGCGAGCCAAATCTCAAATTTGGCTCTGCGATTCCGAGTTTGTGGCTCTATCACAAACTCGCGATTAAAAAATCAGCGTTTCAACGTGATTTTTTAATCTGTCCTCCTGACCTGAGTTAGTCGCTGTTGCCGTTCTCGCTGCCGTTATGACAGCCGTTTCCCGTATTATTATTGCCGTTATTACTGCCAATCCCGATTTCAATTCCATGCGTAAACGGTGCAATAATCATCCCAATGCAGATTCCCGCAAGCAGACAGATTGCCCCGATCAGCCAGAAATCCAGTTTGGTGAGCGTAACCTCTCCTTTTATAGTGTCTATCGCCTTTTCCTTCCATTCAGTCAGTTCCATCTTTTCCCTCCACAGCCGAACTTTTTATTGCAATTCTACATAAAAATGAACGCCTCTGCACGATCGGTCAGACAGTGCAGAGGACGTATAGTTACGCGTTCTTCCCGCAGCATTTCTTATATTTCTTGCCGCTGCCGCAGGGACAGGGATCGTTGGGATAGACCTTCGGATCCTTGTGGACGGTGGTGGATTCCTTCTGCTCCCTGTAGAGGGCCTTTCTCTTATCCTCATCAAAGATGTCGTTCCACTCTTCCAACTCATACAGCCAGTCCGCGCCGGCCGCCACCATGTTTTTGTAAAGCAGCTCCTTGTCAAAACCGAGGCTGACCTTGGTATCCTCCTCCATCTCCTCGATGGGGTTCGCCTTCTTTAAGCTGTCATTGATGCCGTCCAGAAAGCCCGTCATGGTCATGATATCCACTTCGTATTTCTCAGCCAGCTCTTTGACCGTACCTTTTACCGCTTTGTCCGGCGTTTTCAAAAGCTGTGCATAGATTTCCTTTTCTTTCTGAAAATAGGTCGCCCAGTGTCTTTGCAGATCTCCCTTGTTCGCCGTCTCCGAATACGCAATATCGCGCCATTGCTGTAATAGTGCCATTGTACCGTACCACCTTTATCCTGTAATCTTGGCGGGCGTTTTATCCGTAACGTACCGCCGCCCGTCCATGCGCCGCCATCCGGCGACGATTTTTATTAAGTATATAACATTTTGCGGAAAAAGTAAAATTATATTTCTTTTGGGTCACGACGATCACCGTTCCACACTGAACAAATAAACCGTGCTGTCCGTTCCGAATCCCTCAGGGTACACTTCCGCCGTCCAGTATTTATCGGGATAGGGAATCATTACGTTCTGCCCCAGAATAATATTTCTGGTCACGTCATACATGGCATCGCAGTCAAATCCTGCCGTCCCGTGCATGGCAGCAGAGTCCCCCACAAATCGGGCACAGGCAAACTGCGCCAGATAAGGTACGCCGGAATTGCCGTCGTTTTGTGAAACAAAATCCACGTACGCAAATCCTTCCGGCACAGGAGTACCTGCCGCCATAAACCGCCCCCACAGAGCGTGACAGGGCTCCACGTCCACTCCCTTACCAAAGTGATGCAGCAGGATGGCGTCATGATCAAAACCGCTGCGGTATTCACGCATGGAATCCAGCGTCTGCATCAGCCGTTTTAATCCCTCTTCATCGGCTTCAAAATCTTTTTCCATCCCGATAAATCTGAGGTCCGGATATTTTAAATATTCAAAACTCTCCACTAAAAAACCGTCCTGCTGCCGTCTGGCCATATCCGGCATAAACAGTGTCCACTGTACCGAGGCATCGCAGTCCTTAAGCATATTGATATACCCATATACCTCCACGCTGTCCGTTCCCGCAGGGCCCGTGATCCCTCCCGCAAAACACTCCCTGTGTTTTTGATCTCTGATAGCCGAAAAATCCCGAAAAACGCTTTCCACCGCCTCTTTCAGATATTCCGCCTGAGTCTGCCCCGACAGTTCCAAATCAAAACGATCCAATGCGTCAAATACCGCCGCGTTTACCATCCCCGACGGCTTCAGGGTCGTAAGTTCCGTACGAAGCTGCCTGTTTTGTTCCAGAAACCTTGCCAGCACCTGCTCCCTCAAATACGTTCCATTTTCTGCAAGCTCACTGTCACTCCACTCTCCGCTTCCGATCAGCCAGACCGAAAGCTCATCAAAAACCGCAGGATTGATCCCTCTCGCCCGACTTGCCCAATTTACGATCTGCTCATAACGTTCCCCGGGACTTGCGTTCTCTTCATCGTTTTGCCCTGTTTCATACCAGCAGAATTTTTCATGTAAAGGTTCCATACCCATTCCTCCGTAATCATCGGTGCGTAAGGTCATTATACCATACCGCAGTACTTGTTCAAGGAATCTTTCAAAATTATAAAATTATGATCTCCCGTGTATATCCTTTTGCAAACAGGGCATAATGAAGATAAGCAAAAGATAAAGAAATACTTATCCTCCCCTATTTGGAAAGCCCCGCTGCCGCAAAGGCGTGACAGCGGAGCTTTTCTTTTTCCTGCGATCTCACACACCCTCCCCGTCAAAGGCCGGCACAAAGCTCTCCTTTGCGGTATCGCCCTCCTGAATCAAGGCATTTTTCACACCAAGTCCGATCGCGTAGTCGACTACCGCCTCGTACTCCCTTCTCGTGACCTTCCGATACAGTTCCTTACAGTCCGTCCGCTCTACGATGCCCGAAACAGGCGTATACTGGTTCATAATGCTTAAGATCACGCTGTCACCGTAAGTCTCGTGGACGTAGCGGATCACATCTTTCGCGTTTTTCTTGTGTCCCGGCAGAACAAGGTGCCTGACGATCACGCCGCGGCGCAGCATGCCGTTCTCGCCGAAGCAGGGGGTGACGGCTTGTGTTATGTCAACCGCAAGTCCGGACAAATCTGCTACGGCATGTTTGCTCCGAGTTATGTTAACCATTTCTGCTAACGCCCGCTTTGCCACTTCCGGATAATCCGGCGCCTGAGATAGTTTCCCCGCCAGCGCCGCATCCATGTACTTAAAGTCCGTCAGGAAAATATCCGCGATCCCCGCAAGGCTCCTGATTGTTTCCGGTTTCTCGTAACCGCTCCCGTTATAAACGATGGGCAGAAAAAGTCCCTGATCCTTGGCCCGCAGTACGGCCTCTGCCACGGCGGTCACATAGTGATCGGGCGTGACCAGATTGATATTCTCCGCTCCCTTTTCCTGCAATTCCAGAAAAATTTTCGCAAGCCGCTCCACGGTAACGGGCTTTCCCGCTCCGCCCGACGCGATCTCATGGTTCTGGCAATAGACGCAGCGCAGATTACAGCCTGAGAAAAACACCGTTCCCGAACCGCCTTTTCCAGAAATACAAGGCTCCTCCCAGCGGTGCAGCGCCGCCCGCGCCACAAAGATGCGGCTGTCCGATTGACAATACCCTATCTCTCCCTCGTTTCGCTTCACACCGCATTCCCGCGGGCAGAGATTACAAGGACTCATACAGAGATTTTGCCTAACGGCCACGGTAAAATTCCTCCGGCTTTATCTGCTTACTCTTGATCTGTTTCTTATTTTCGTACATGCGCACATCCGCCTGCTGATAAACATCCATCAGCATCTCGTCTTCCTGCGCCGCGTCATAAACAGCATAACCACCGGCAATGCTGATGCGGATACTCTGACTTGGTACGGCATTGTAGCAGTCCATCGCATCTTTAAAAAGCGCCATCACCTTCTCACAGCGCTCTTCTACCTTCTCACCGACAAGAATCCCTGCAAACTCATCCCCGCCGATGCGGTAACAGGAACCCTCCACCGCTTCCAGCGCGGACTTGATGATATCCGCACTGCCGACGATCAGGTCGTCTCCCCGCTGATGCCCTAAATGATCGTTCACATATTTTAAATCGTTTACGTCAAACATCATGATCGCAATGCCGGGATATTCCTTCTTTTTCCCTTCCAGTTCCTCCAGCCACTCCTGAAACGCCGTGCGGTTGCCCACACCCGTCAGACCGTCGCGGTAAGCAAGCTGGCTGACAAACTCCGCCTGCATACCGAGCTTGACAGCATTGACCATTCTCTCCAAGCTGGCGCTGCCGTAACAAAGGATAAAGAGCAGCAGGCCGATACGCACGAACATAGCGCTGTCACTGTTATGCGCGCGGTAATACCTGACAATATCGATCCCTGTAGCAAAGCAGATACTCATAAGACCCACGGTCCTTATCGCCTTATAAATGTTTCTCACACTGCTTTCCCGCGCCGTAAGGGCATTTTTTACAATGGTGTATAACAAAAGAACCGCCGATACCGCCAACAGTACATGCGTGAGCGTCAACGTCTCATGAAAATCCATGATGCCCGTAAAATGCAGGACGATACAGAGGAAAAATTCCACGACAGACAGCGTGCAGATGGTCTTCATCACCCATTTTTTGCGAAAGCCGAAAGCCGCGTCCAGATAAAGCAGCAACGGAATCGGAATCAACATCAAAGAGCAACAGGATATCGTCTGCAAAAGTCTGCTGTCATCCGTGTAGAACTGCAACAGATTTGTCTCCGCCAGACACCAGATCGCAATACTGATCGCAAACAGTCCCAGATAGAGCAGCTCATGGTTCTTGTCTTTCTGCATATTGGCCGGAATATCCGCCACGATCAAAAGCAGACCCGCAAACAGCAAAAGCAGGCAGGTCGAGAAAGCCACCGTCTTGCCCGTAAACGTGCCCGTGATCTCCCCGGCCGCCAAACCCAGCGTGAGATGATCGATACACGCCCGCGCACTTTTGTATACCGTCTGAAAACGGATCTCGATAGAAGCGCCCGCATCCGCCGCATAGAGCGGAACATAGCTCCACCTTGTGCCGAGAGAACGGTTATAGACGCTGCTTTCCCGCTTGATGGGTTCATAGCGCAGTTCTCCGTCCACATAGACCCGGTAGATGATATTTTTGGAACGAAAACAAAGTGACTTTCCCTCTCCCAGATCGGCCGGAAGGGTGTTTGACACACTCTGCTCCTGATAAGGCTGCACGGAAGGCATTTTATGTAGATGATCCATATCCGCCTCGCTGCCGTCCGCCATCTGCCACCCTGTTTCAAAAGCGACGTTTCCTTCCGACAATAGGGCCGTCGGCGACTGTCCCCTGTTTTTGACCGTCGCCCATACGATCATCGCGAGAAAGACCACCGCCATCGCCGTATAAAGAATATGATATATTTTATTTCTGCTTCTAATATGCTTAAATACCGTTCGCACTCCGTTCATCCTAAATCACTCCGTTTACTGATCTGTCCGGCGCTTACCTGTTCGGTCCACGCTTTCTTCTGCTGTCACATAACGGTTTTTATTTTATCATATACGTGGGGGAAATACAATGAGACTAACGGGAGAAAGAACAATCAAAAGCTCCCCAAAAGGTCAATAATATTTTGGTATTAAAAAAGCACATGGTTTACATAATATTTACCATGTACCTTTTCACCTCAAACGATAACAGAGAAACTTTGGTCGGAGCGTCACTCCCGACATCTCTTTTGCCCATTACAAAAGTATGCGGCGCATGAAGACGCACTTTTCACCTCAAAGTCTCTCTGCATATCTCTATGTTTATTTTAGCTATTTTATTCGCTCTTGTAAAGTATCTTTTTGTTTTTCAAAGACTTTCTCCATGTTGTCTCCCCTACATGCCAAAATGTCATAATTGAATTTTTATACTCTACCGGATCACTCTTTACTTTTATCCGCAGAATTAACTTGAACTTTTCTCCTTGATTCTCAATCTCTTTCAATATCACTGCCGTATTGGGTTTAGCTGCCTCAATAATGTAATCCGGATCTTCTAATATTTCCGGAATATATCTACAGAATCTCTCATAATCATTTGGATGTCTCTCTTGAATATGCGCAATCCTCTCATCCGTGATAATGACCTCATCCGTTACAATATCCTCAGTCACACATTTATAAATATTTCTGTCTATTCTTCCTACCGTATACACATGTACGCTCTTTTCTTATTTTACTGTACATAGTGTAACATTTTCTCTGATGTTTTAGCAAGTATTTCCCAAATTCTGTTAAATAATAAAAACTGAAATTCCCGAAGTTACTCAAATTCGCTGCGGATGGTAAATTGATCGGGAAGATCAAAAATAGCCTCCTTCAAAAAAAGCGGATAAAAATACTCGTCCTTTAACCTGTCAAACGAAAGCCATTCAAACGTATGCGTCTTGGAGCCTTCCTTCACTGTAAATACATTTCCTCTGGCAAGCAGATCCGTCTCCGTGGTATCCATTAAAAAGTAGATGCAAAGCTCGTGATAGTGCAGGTGGTCTACATCTTCCGTAAAAAAAGCCTGATTTAACCATAACGGGCGAATGATCTTTGCCGTAACGCCAAGTTCTTCCGAAACTTCCCGGATCACTGCCTGTTCTGCCCTTTCTCCCAACTTCACTCTGCCGCCGGGCAGATAGAAATAGGGGGAACGCTCATCGTGCATCGCCAGAATTTTATCATCTGAAATCATCATTGCGCACACTCTGTAATTAAACTTCTGTTCCTCATATTGATAGGAAATATCCATCTTCTGTACCTCCTCATGATTTATGATGTTATTTTCGATTTTCAATGCAGTACGCCTCCTACACCAGTTTTACACCGCTTTCATCAATCGTAACAGTCTGTCCGTCGGCCAGCAGGATATCCCCAGTTCCCTGTGGCAGATCCGCTATCCTTTCTCCATCCCAATGAGGTATGACTGGATGATCGATAAGATGCAGCCCCTCATCAAGATTTCCGGCTGCATACATGCTGCCGGCGCTTATTCCAACATAAACAAGGCCCTGTTCTATTGCCTGCTTCAGCGACTCATCAAAACCGGTTCTGATCATTTCCCGACATAGCACCATACTGTCTCCGCCGCCGACTAACACAGCATCAAAGTGTAACAATTCTTCCGCATTTAAGACCTTTGCCGGCACAGGCACTTCATGAAAATATGACGAATATGTCCTTTCATACCCTTTTGAAAGAAGTAATTCCAGATTGTAAACAAGTATATTTTCATAACGGATTCCCATCTCCAAAAGTTCATACAATCCGATTGCAAAACTCTCTCTGGCTCCATCTGATTCGATTCCGGCCGTCGGTATAAACAGCATTTTGATCTCTTGGGGATTTTTCTTTATTACTTCAAAAAACTTTTGTTTCATGTCCTCCGTCAATCCATTGGACGTTAGAAAGATATGCCTTTTATCCACTATGTCTCCTCCCCGATCTCATTATCACATTCTCAGCGCTGCTAAAATACTATCACAAAACCAACCTCCCCACAATGATACCTGTCACGCCAGCGGAAGATATAAAAACAACTCAAACCCCCCGTTCTCACGTTTGATCTCCATCTGCCCGTGATACCGTTTCACGATCTCCCGTATGCTCTGCAGCCCGAAACCGTGATTTCCCTGATCCTGCTTGGAAGTAGGTGGAAGCGCCCCATGTTTCGCTCCTTCTCCCGCCGCGAAACTGCCCCGTTTATTTGCCCGATCTGCACACCGCTCCTTTTCTGCGTCCGGATCGGGGTTGCTGATTTCCAGACAAAACAATCCTTTTCCAACTTTACTTTTCAGGGAAATCTCCCGCTGCCCCTCTTCCAGTTTCAGGCACGCTTCTATGGCGTTGTCCAATGCGTTGGCATAGAGGGCGCAGAGTTCTGTCTTATCATAGGGAAGCGTCTCAGGAATATCTATTTCTGTTTTCAGGCGGATATGGCACCGCTCCATCACGCTTTTCTTGACTGTCAGCACAGCGTTGACTGTAGCATCCCCGCAGTAGGCGAAAGATTGCGCAAATGCCGCATTACCGGACAGCTCTTTTGCATAGGCAGCGCGTTTGTCTTCGGGCAGGGCGGAGAAGACCTGAATGTGATTGGCAAGATCATGTTTCAGCCGCCTCACCTCAAAATGCTGCTGTTCCATAGCCTCATAATATTTTCGATTGATTTCTGCAAACATACTCTGCTGTTCCAGTTTCCGCTGTCTGGAAAGTACCGTAATGCACCAGAGCAGACTAATAAAGGAAAAAAGGGCAATCAGCAATAAAAAAACGCACTCCCGATGCTTCCGATAGTCAATGAAGCCATAATCGCTGACAGGAAATAAGGCGACTACAACGATTACAATACCGAGAGGAAGTGTCATGAGAAAGAGCAATAACCGCCACATACTGTCTGAAAGGCTATAGTCCTTATCCGGCGCAAATTTTCTGGTGCCAAGGTAAAGAAGCAGCGCAAAAGGGAGAATCAGCGTACCGGAAATCTGATAACCGTGATCCGACAATAGCAAGGGATCCGCGAAGATACTGTTGCTGCTCCGAAAGAAGACCACTGTGATTCCATTCTGCCTTGTCGGAAACAGAAAATCATGAATATAATTATCCCGCAGGGCACTGAAAGACATAACCGTGCAGGAAAACATCATCCCAATCGTGATTTTCTGCCAAAAACTGCCCTCGCACGTCAAAAGAACGATCACCGCAAAAACGAACGTGTTCATCAAAATATTAAAAGGGTCTCCGATAAAAATCACCATATCACAGAGCAGGGAACAGCCAAATAGCAGCAAAATCCGTTTCGGCCGTTTTTGGGAAACGGTGATCAGATACGACATGGAGCGCATAACCAGCCAGCCGGAAAGCAGGCTGGAAGTAAATTGCAGGAAATTTATTAGGAATATCATATTTTCACACTATCCTCCTTACATTATGGAGCGGGCGATTTTAGAAAGAGCGGTTTCCCGATATCTCCTGCTGCAGGGAATTTCCCGCCCGTTTATGGTCACGGACTCACCGCAAAAAAAGTCCACAGCTGCGGGATTGACCAGATAACGCTGGTGGATCCTTACAAAATCAGGGGAAAGCTGCTCCTCGATCTCATCCAGTCTGGCATAAAAAGAATACTCGCCCCTGACGGTCACCAAATTGACTTTCCGTCTGTCGGAATAAAAGTAAAGAATGTCACGGAGACGAAAACGCCATGTACCGTCCATGTTTTTCAGCGTGAACGTGCGTGACTCTTCCTGTGCGGATTTTACGCGCACCCGGCCGATCAGCTGCCGCAGTTTATCTTCCGCGACAGGTTTCATCAGATAATCCAATGCACCCACAAGGTAGCCGTCAAACACATAATCGGCATATCCTGTCACAAAAACGATAACGATCTGCTCATCAAAAGCCCTGATCTTTTTCGCGGTTTCCATGCCGTTTAAGCCCTGCATTTCCACGTCCAGAAAGAGAAGGTCGATTTCGCCCGGGTGGTTTTTCAGCCATGAGGCAGCATTTGTGCCCGAAGAAAATTCGTAGACGATCTCCTCGGCATCCTCGATCAGTATTTTTTCTAATTGGAAGCGCAGGGCGTCCCTTGCGTCTGTCTCGTCGTCACAGATTGCGATTCGAAGCATGTGTAATTCCCTTTCATTAATAAAAATTGCGAAACTCCTTTTTAGCTATTGAAATTGTACAAATAGTATAACCAACACAGACGCGCTTTCGCTCCGTCGAACGTAATGGTACTAGGCTCGAAAGAACCTCGCCAAGTGCCAACGTTCTCCAAGGGTCTGCTTATGGTTATACTATTCGCACAATTAATAAACGTTGTGTTGCGTTTCGCAATCGCTTAACTCTACGTTGAGTATAGCACATTTCTTTGGGTACAGTCTCGTCCCGCTGCGTCAAACTTTACATTTCTCCAGTCCAAACTTTACATTCTTTGCATTTCTCAGTCAAACTTTACACACCAGCTGCCAGAAATGACAGCCGTTTTTTTGCAGCGGCAAATCTGTGCTATGGTCTTCTCATGACAGTTGACAAAAGGAGGACACAAATATGCTGTATGTAAAAGAGCTCTACAAATCTTATGAGGTAGGAAAAAACAAATACGAAGTGCTAAAGGGAATCGATCTCCATGTGGCACAGGGCGAGTTTGTGGCGGTCATGGGGCCGTCCGGCTCCGGGAAGACGACGCTGCTAAACTGCATCTCCTGCTATATTCCCTTTGACAAAGGAAATATCAAGCTGGGCGGCACAGAGCTTGCGGGGATGAACGAAGCGGAACTGGCAAGGGTCAGGAACACAAAGATCGGGTTTGTCTTTCAGGACTTTATGCTCTTAGACGGTCTGACCATTCGGGAAAACATTCTGGTGCCCCGCATTGTGCAGGGCGCAGTGGATAAGGAAGTGGAAAAGATGGCGGATCAGCTTGCCTCCATGTTCGGGATCGGGCATATTCTGAACAAATATCCCGCGGAAATATCAGGCGGGGAAAAACAGCGGGCGGCGGTGGCGCGAAGCCTCATCAACATCCCGCTGATCATCCTTGCCGACGAGCCCACGGGCAATCTGGATTCCAAATCCAGCCGGGCGGTGATCGAGACCTTTATCAATGCGAAGCAAAAAATGAACGCCACCATTTTTATGGTGACCCACGACAGCTTTGCGGCATCCTTCTGTGACAGGGTAATTTTGTTAAAGGATGGGACGATTTACCGCCAGTTGGAGAAGACAAAAGCGCGTAGCGAATTTCAGGATCAACTTTTGGATGCGCTAAAAGAAATGAGTGCGTAAGAACAGGAGGAAAAGATGATGAATATGAAACAATTGGAACAGAAATTACAGAAGGCAGACAGAAAGCAGTCCCGTCTCTATCTGTTCTGTAATTTTATGGCGCTGATGATCATTTCGGCGTACGCCGCGCTGATGCTTTCGCCCACGGTACAAAAGGTGTTCCCGGAGGGCGGCGACAGCGCAAAACAGATGTACATGATCTTTGTGATGACCTTAGTGGGGTGCGTGGTTTTTACGATTTATGCCCTGGGATTGTTTTTCCGTCATAAGTCGGGGCAGCTCGGCGTTTTGATGGCACTGGGTGCATCCAGAAAGCGGCTTGCGCCGGGACTGTTTCGGGAAGTGCTTTTGTTAAGCGGTGTGTCCGCCATTGCAGGGACGGCAGCAGGCTTTCCTTTTGTGTGGGTGATCTGGCACGCGTTTCGGCTGTTTCTTGTAGACAGTTCCGATATGGTTCTCACCTTTGATTTCAAATGCCTGTTTATCTCCCTATTGTTTTTGCTGCTGGTGGTAGGCTTTGCCTGTCTGACGGCGTGGCGATATCTGAAGAAAACAAACATCATGGAAGTGATCAGAGAAGAGCATATCAACGAGCCTGTGAAGGAGCTTGGCAGATGGTGCGGTCCTGTGGGCTTTCTGGTACTGCTTGTAGGCGCAGTGTTAGGGTACGGCGCGCCTTGGGCGTGCCATGCGTGGTTTTCTATGTACCCGCCGGCTTGGGTGAGTGTATTCTATGCACCTGTGTTTGTGGGACTTTACATGATCATGCTGCACACGGTGGTACACGGCTGGAAAAGCCATCGCAAGAATCCATACAAGAATATCATATCCCGCAGCATGATGAAATTTCAGGGAAAACAGACGGTCAACAATCTGCTGGTGGTCACGCTGTTAATTGCAGGCGGGTGCTTTGCGGTTTTTTATCTGCCGACCACTGGTATTTCGGCGGTATTGCACTATGCTTCCCTGCCTTATGATTATTTCTATAAATATCAGGCGGATCAAGACGTGCCGGACAGGGCTAAGGTCGAAGCGCTTGGCAGAGAATATGGTCTTTCCTTAAAAGACTGGAACGAGTGCGATTATGTCACTTTGGGAATAGGCGGTATGACTATTATTGAGGAGGAAGACAGTCTGCGTTTTCATGTCGAATATGTCCCTATGCTGCAGGAGGCAATGGTACTTTCCGAGGACGCTTATCAGATGATCACTGGGCAGGAAGTGGACGTTGGGCCGGGCACTTATTGGTGTCTGAATGATCAGGAGGAAACTTCCCTCTATGTCAATAACTCCGCAAAGGAGATCACCAATATGACGACGAGGAAGGTGCTTGCCACAGAGTTTGCGGGATACCTGCACTATGATCATCTCACGGAGGAGATCCCCTGCTGTGTGCTTGACAATGCGGACTATGCCCTGATATCCGAGGGGCTGACAGACGACTGGCGGGGGCGTTTCGCGGCATTTAATGTGGACGGAAAGGATTCCTATCCCTTTGCCAATGCCTTTTTTCGTCTCTTCGTGTCCTCCTTTGATGAATCCTGTGAGCGCATCTGCTCTTACGACAGGGTACAGAAGATCAGGGAAAACGAGGAGGGGCAAGAGTACTGGGGCGATACGGATAAAATGACGAAAATCAGCTACGATTCGTCGGATTCCTTTACCTTTCGGACCTTCTGGGTGTACATGCCAAGTTTCCGCATTTTGAACCAAAATGATTTTCTGCGCAACATGGCGGTCATGTTCATGATGTTCCTCTTTATCTTCATTGTGTGCATGATCACGGCGCTGGTGGTGTGTCATACCCGCTGTCAGAGCATTGCCCTCAACAACCGCTATATTTTTGACGATCTGAAAAAGCTGGGGGCTTCGCCTGCCTTTCTGGATAAAGAAGTGCGCAGCCAATGCACCAATGTCTTCAAAATGCCTGCATTGGTGGGCACTACCGCCATGTTTCTGCTGTTTGCCATGATCCTGTATGCGAACGACGGCAGGCTGCTTCAGACGGAATGGGCCGCGATGGGTCTGTGTCTTTGCATCATTGCGGTGATTGGTGCGGTGATTTATGCGGTGTATCGCTCGACTGTGAAGGCAATCAAGGGGCAGTTGGGGATCGGGTAAAGGACATTCTTTCGTCAAACACTTCCTTTTTAGAGGGAAATATGATAGATTGTAACAGAAAGCTGACAGTCAGGACGCCCCATTTCAAAAAGGCGGGCGTCCGCGCGCTGTCGCAGTATGACGATTGCAACGACCACATGGAAAAGAGGAAAAGCAGAGATGGGGACAAATATGAAGTCTGATGAAAGCACTACGAAAAAGCAGGGTAAGAAAATAGCCCCCAAGCAGGTCGCCGCTCTCATCTGCGTCGTCCTGCTGGTCGGTATGTATATCGGCGCGTTCGTGGTCGCCTGTCTGGACCTTGGCGACTCCGGACGGCTCTTTGCCGGGTGTCTCGTGGTCACGATCGGTCTGCCGATATTGCTCTGGCTTTTGATCTGGTCGTTTGACTTGATGAAAAAACGGCGGGACGATAACCGCCCGCCTACTTAAGCGCTGTTTTGCCGACACAAACGCAAAAACATTTCATGGATCCGATCGTCCTCATCCAGTTCCGGATGAAAGGCCACGCCGATCTGGTTTCCGTACTGCACAGCCACGATCCTGCCGTCTACACGGGCGAGAATTTGGGTGTCGGCACCAAACAGTGATTCCACATAAGGTGCGCGAATAAAGGTCATCGGCACTGTGCCAATCCCTTCCATCTGCGCTTCGGTATGGAAACTGCCAAGCTGCCTCCCGTAAGCATTGCGCCGCACGCAGACAGGCAGCGTGCCAAGCCAGACCGTTTCGTCGTCAGCGATTCTCTGCGCCAGAAGAATCAGCCCCGCACAGGTAGCAAGCACGGGAAGCCCCTGCCCGATCCTATCGCGAAGCGGCTCAAACATTTGCAGTTCCCGCAAAAGTTTTCCCTGCACGGTGCTCTCTCCGCCGGGCAGGATCAAGCCGTCAAAACATTGCTCTAAATCCGCCCGCTGCCGCAATTCGATGCAGTCCACTCCCATCCCATTCAGTTTCGCAATATGTTCCGCAAAGGCGCCCTGAACCGCCAATACTCCAATTCGCATTGTTTACTCCATTCCGAAGCGTTTTTTGCGCCGGAACGCGAGCAAAATTTCAGATTTTGCTCTGCGATCAAAGAGTTTGTGACGCTTCGGCACAAACTCTGGATTGAAAAATCAGCACATCAGTGTGATTTTTCAATCCCACATAACTCTCCTCTTACTTCCCTCTCTCCGCCATCAAAAGCTCGATTTCCTGCTCGTTGATGCCAACCATGGCTTCGCCCAGATCCTCGGAAAGTTCCGCAATCAGTCTGCTGTCCGAATAGTTGGTCACCGCCTTGACAATCGCCGCCGCGCGCTTCGCCGGATTGCCGGATTTAAAGATGCCGGAACCGACAAAAACACCCTCCGCACCAAGCTGCATCATCAATGCGGCATCCGCGGGAGTCGCCACGCCGCCTGCCGCGAAATTCACCACGGGCAACCTGCCGTTGTCATGAACATAGGCCACCAGTTCATAGGGCACCGCAAGCTGCTTTGCCTCCTCAAACAGTTCATCCGCCCGCATGGAAGTGATCTTTGCGATTTCACTGTTCATCTTCCGCATATGGCGCACTGCCTGCACGATATCACCCGTACCCGGTTCGCCCTTTGTCCTGATCATGGATGCCCCCTCATTGATTCTGCGAAGGGCTTCGCCCAAATCTTTCGCCCCGCACACGAAGGGCACCTTAAATCCTCTCTTATCGATGTGATACACATCGTCCGCCGGGGAGAGCACCTCGCTCTCATCAATGTAGTCGATCTCGATCGCCTCCAAAACCTGCGCCTCCACAAAATGACCGATCCGGCATTTCGCCATGACAGGGATGGAAACTGCCTCCTGAATCCCTTTGATCATCTTCGGGTCGCTCATGCGGGACACGCCGCCTGCCGCCCGAATATCCGCCGGAATCCGCTCCAGCGCCATGACAGCGCAGGCTCCCGCCTCTTGCGCGATCTTCGCCTGCTCCGGTGTCGTCACATCCATAATGACACCGCCCTTTAACATCTGTGCCAACTGTTTATTTAGTGTATATCTGTCTTCGCTCATTTCACTCATTTCGCTCCTTTTTTCTATGTTTTCTTTCACGCTTCCTGCACATTCTGTTTCCTAAGGGATGTATTACTATCCGTTTTCTTTTTGTAAGCTGCAGCTTAGAACCCATTGTATCTTTATCTGGCATATATAAAATATCCAATTTAAGAATTTTCTACCATGCCAGATCCTTCACCACTTCCCCCGCAATGATAAGCCCCGCCACGGAAGGAACAAAGGCTACGCTGCCGGGGATGCGGTTTTCATTCC
Source organism: Lachnospiraceae bacterium UBA7196 (assembly GCA_002490835.1). Taxonomy (GTDB): domain Bacteria; phylum Bacillota; class Clostridia; order Lachnospirales; family Lachnospiraceae; genus UBA3282. The sequence continues at coordinate 24,557 of DKUU01000028.1, forward strand.
CCATTGGCGTGATCGGCTCCTCCTCCGAATACACCACCTTCAAGTGCTCCACGTTCCGCTTCTTTAGTTCCCTGCGCATTACCCTTGCAAGAGGGCAGACCCTCGTATCATAAATATCCGCCACGCGAAAGGCTGAGGCGTCCAGTTTATTGCCCGCTCCCATACTGCTGATGATCGGCACGCCCGCCTCTTTTGCACGCATCACCAGCTCAATCTTCGCCGTCACGGTGTCCACCGCGTCCACCACATAATCGTATTCGCAAAAGGGAAAGCTGTCCGCATTCTCCGGCAGGAAAAAGCAGGGATAAACGCGCACCTGCGCCTGCGGATTGATGGAAAGGATACGCTCCCGCATCACATCTGTTTTCTCCCTGCCCACCGTCTCCTGCGTGGCAATGATCTGCCTGTTGATATTCGACATTGCTACCTTATCCTTGTCAATCAGGTCAAGGGCTCCTACGCCGCTGCGCGCCAGCGCCTCGCATACATAGCCGCCCACGCCGCCGATGCCGAACACCGCCACCCGTGAATGAGCCAGCTTGTCCATGGCGTCTGCGCCCAAAAGCATTTCTGTTCTGCTAAATTCTTCCCGCATGATTTCTCCATTTCTCTTATCCCGTATAATGCTCACAACATACTTCTCATTATACAGCAATCCGATGTTTTCACTATTGTTTCAAAAACTCTACTCCAATGTCAGACTTTTTCACCCCGCCGCAGCTTTTGATATAACGTCACATACATCGTCACAAAACATGCCAGCCCGCCGATCGCATTAGAGACCGGCTCCGCCAGAAACACCCCGTCCACACCCAGACCAAATTTCGGCAAAAACACCGTCAGCGGCGCCACGATCACTGCCTTACGAAGCAGCGAGAAAAAGATGGCGTGGCGGGAATCTCCCAGCGCGGTAAACGCGGACTGCCCCGTAAACTGAAAGGCCATAAAGAAGAATCCGAAAAAGTACAGGCGCATGGCGCCAACCCCCGCCTCGATCAGGGCCGCGTCCTCCGTGAATATGGACAAGAGCAGATGCGGGTTTAAGATAACTAACAGCCACGCAAGCAGCGTATATATGATGCCCAGCGCGGCAGTAAAGCGGATGCCCTGCCTGACCCTAGCATACTCCTTCGCGCCATAATTATAGCCTAGTACCGGCTGTGCCCCGCTGGTGATTCCCTGCACCGGCAAAGCCAGAATTTCTCTGGCGGAATTGATCACCGTCATCACGCCCACATAGAGATCGCCGCCATAAACCTTAAGCGTGGCATTGCACACCACCTGCACCAGACAGTTCGTCCCCTGCATAATAAAACCCGACATACCAAGCGCCATGATCTCCTTCGCCAGTTTTCCGTCGATTCGCAGATTCTCCTTTTTTAGGGGAAGCAGCGCCTTTTTGCCCGTCAAAAACAGAAGCACCCAGATACAGGAGACTGCCTGACTGATCACCGTGGCCAGCGCCGCCCCGCCCACGCCCATATGCAGACCAAAAATAAAGATCGGATCCAGCACCAGATTGAGCAACGCACCCAATAACGTCGTCATCATACCCGTGCGGGGGAAGCCCTGCGCGTTGATAAACCCGTTTAAGCCCGTGGCAAGCATGGTAAACGGCGTTCCCCACAGATAGAGTTTCAGGTAGGCGTCGGCATACACGTAAGAAGCGTCGCTGGCGCCGAACAGATAAAGCACCGGTCTGCGAAACAGATAGCAGAGGAAAAACAGTACCACTGATGTGCCAATCAGCAGCGAAAAGGTATTGCCGAGGATTTTCCCCGCCCGTTCTTCCTGCCCCGCTCCTCTGGCTATGGAGAAAAGCGGCGTGCCGCCCGTCCCAAACAAAAAGGTGAGCGCCGCGATCAGGGTCGTTAAGGGAAACACCAGCCCGATCCCCGTCAGCGCCATGCTGTCCGCCCCCGGCAGATGCCCGATGTAAATGCGGTCTACCACATTATATAAAAGCTGCACCAGCTGTGCCAGAATCAGGGGAATGGACTGCGCGACAATATTCTGCCAGACCTTCCCCTTAGAAAAATCAGTTGTCTTCTGCATGATAGGTTCCTCTTTTTTAAGTCAATCGGCGCTGTCATATGCAATCATCCGCACATAGGCATAATTATTTCCCCAATCCAAAAACAGACGATATTTTGGCTCCGTATGATTTCCGTCATATATATAATAATCATCCATCGCGCCATGCGTGATATAACTGTATTGATAGACCAGTCTGCCCTGCTTATCATAATCGCCGTCCTCCGATTGACTGGTGCTGCTAAAAAATTTGGCATAATGATCATATTCTCTATGATACAGCGTCCCGTCATCACGGTAAATATAATCCAAAGAAAGCAATCTGACTTCCATCGGCACCCTGTCAACCAGATCCATTCCTCTCGCCTCAAAGGAAGATATTTTACCGTCATCCGTGTACTCATAAATCTCTTTATAACCGGACGCATATTTACTGACATCATCTCCGTAAACAGTCAACTTGGAAAATTCCTCCTGCGGCTCCCACACCCCGGTCTCCACTTCCTCAAATGCGAACCCGTCACGGGTGGCTCTTTTTTCAAGCTTATCATTAAAACTGTAATAATAACGGATCCCGCAGCCCCTTCCTGCCTGCCGGTCAAAATAAAGCTCCATGATCAGATCACCGAATCGGTCACGGTATTCGTAAAAGGGCTCCTCTCCCGCAAACCCGTGATCCGCCAAAAACGCCTGTTTATCCTCATACTCTATTAACTCTAACTGTTCATTGCAAAATCGAATCGGACTGTCATTCTCAGCACTCCAAAATGTTTCAAGCCCTTCCCAAAACAAATACTGATAATATTTCTCATTCTTCAGATCGCCGGTATCGTATCTTTTCACGTTCCCCGTGTAGATGTCCTTTTCTTCCAGACAGTCGCGGATGCAAAGGCTTTCCTCTCCCGTCTTGGCATCTATGCGCACCGTCCATCTGCGCAGCTCTATCGCGCGCCGAAGCCCCTTGTGAATCCTGTAAATCGCCTTGGTCTCCACGTTTTCTCCTGTGCCATCCCCCTTGCCGCATACCAAAAAGGCCTCGTCTCTGACGGAGCCTTCCTGATACCACGGGATCGTCACGGGTTCCTCCACGAATCTCTGCGTCTTGCTGTCCCACTGATAACAAAGCCCGTCCGATTCCGTCTCCTGCGCATTGGCCGGATAGACCGCCATATCTTTATAATATTCAAATAGAACGTCGAACCGAAAGACCAGTTCTGCCGCCGCAATGCCGCAGGGAAATTCCTGCAATAACTGTCCATTCCCGTCATACAGGCAAAACCGTCGCTCAACGGAATCTGCGTCCTGCGTATCTTCTTTGATACTCTCCCACAGGATCAACGACCAGCCTTTCTCAGCAGAAGAAAACGGATAGTCTACCACGATTTCCGTCGTCTCAGACGCAGAAATTTCCGCCGCCGCATCCGTCCGATTCCGCCAAACAGAGCTATCACCAAATAAAAGGATTCCCGCGCACAGCCCTGCGATAAAAACAGAAACATATATGATCCCCCGCAAAATCCGTTTTACCTTATTGTTCATGATAACATTTACCCTGTAAGACCGTTTTTTGACTGTCTGTATCCCTGCTTTATTTTATCACTTTTTTCCGACAGCAGGCAAGTCTGCGCACATTTTGTTGATAATACGGTGACAATCGTGTATTATAGATAGTAACAGGAGGTAATATTATGAACTTTTATTCCGTACGTGATTTAAGAAATGACTCTAAATCAATTTGGGAAAATCTTAAGGAGAATGGAGAAGCGGTCATCACAAATAACGGGAAACCTTCCGCACTCCTGCTTGATATCTCTGAAGATAACTTTGAAGTAATGCTGCAAGCCGTCAGACAGGCAAAAGCCATGATTGCTTTCAATAATATGCGAAGTCGCTCCCAAGCCAGTGGATTTATGAGTGAGGAAGAAATCGAGGCAGAGATAAGCGCAGCCAGAAAGGGAGATTGACTCTATGAATATTGTACTGGATACCAACGTCCTTGTCTCTGCTTTATGGTCTGCTGACAGTAAACCCGCCATCATTATAAACGGTGTTCTCAGCCGCCGTTTTACAGCCTGCTATGATTACCGCATTATAAGCGAATACTATACTGTACTAAACCGTCCAAAATTTAATTTTGAAGAATGGGAAATCCAAAGCCTGCTCGCTCACATCACGTCCAACGGTATTTCAGTCATAGCCGACCCGATTAACAATATTCCATTTACGGATGAAAGTGATCGCAAATTCTATGAAGTTGCTAAATTTTGTCACGCGCCACTTATCACAGGCAACACCAACCATTATCCAAAGGAAAACTGCATCATTACTGTTGCAGACTTTTACAATATGTACTATAGTTAAATCGCTGGTAATTTGTAAAATTAATAAAAAGGAGACACCATAATGCAAATCACAAACGACATCAAATACATAGGCGTAAACGACCATGATATCGACCTTTTCGAGGGACAATATATTGTAGAAAACGGCATGGCCTACAATTCCTACGTGATCATGGACGAAAAGATCGCCGTGATGGACACGGTGGACACGAATTTTGAGGAAGAATGGCTGGGGAATCTGAAAACCGTATTAGACGGCCGCACCCCCGACTACCTGATCGTCCAGCACATGGAGCCCGACCACTCCGCCAGCATTGACGCCTTTGTTAAGGCATACCCGGAGACAGTGCTCGTTGCGTCCGCACCCGCCTTTACCATCATGAAGCAGTTTTTCGGCACGGACTACGCGGACAAGCGGCAGATTATCAAGGAAGGCGACACGATTTCCCTTGGCACGCATACCCTGCAGTTTGTCGCCGCGCCGATGGTGCACTGGCCCGAGGTCATGGTCACCTACGACACGAAGGACAAGGTGCTTTTCTCCGCCGACGGTTTCGGCAAATTCGGCGCCCTTGACGCGGACGAGGACTGGGCCTGTGAAGCTCGCCGCTACTACTTCGGTATCGTGGGTAAATACGGTATGCAGGTGCAGAACCTCCTGAAAAAGGCGGCAGCGCTCGACATTCAGATCATCTGCCCGCTGCATGGTCCCGTCCTGAAAGAGAATTTGGAATATTATGTAAACTTATATCAGACATGGTCTTCCTACGACGTGGAGTCAGAGGGCGTGATGATCGCCTATACTTCCGTCTACGGAAATACCAAAAAAGCCGCCGAGCTGTTGGCAGAAAAGCTAACCGAAAAAGGCTGCCCGAAGGTAGTTGTCGCGGACCTCGCCAGAGAGGATATGGCGGAATGTGTGGAGGATGCCTTCCGCTACGGCAAGCTGGTGCTCGCCACCACCACCTACAATACAGAAATGTTCCCCTTCATGCGGGAGTTTATCGACGAGCTGATCTCCCACAACTATCAAAAGCGCACCATCGCCCTGATCGAGAACGGCTCCTGGGCGCCCATGGCAGCGAAGGCGATGCGGGCCAGATTAGAGAGCTGTAAGGAAATTGCCTATACGGAAAACTCGGTGCAGATCCGCTCCGCCCTGACGAAAGAAAATGTAGCGCAGATTGAAGCGCTGGCGGAGGAGCTGATGGGGAAATAATAGCAATTATTTTCAAGAATTAAAAACGCTAAAAATATAATTTGACATATTTTTCAACTATCTATATAATAATACTACAAGACAGGCAGCGACGTATGTCTGTCAAAACGTTGAAGTAAGGGAGTGCGCCGGAAAGCATTGCCTTATGGAGTTTGCGAGAGGGGTTGTGCAATGAAACCTCAAACCGGCTCAGACCAACAGGTCGAAAGAAAATGCTCATGAAAGCCCTGCCGCATGGCAGGGCTTTTCTCCAAATCTATATCATCTACCGTCAATGTCAAATTCTGACTTTCTAAGAGGGCACATCTATCATGGACTTACTGACACAATGCGCTGTCAATTATCAAACACTTTTAAACTATGAATACTGTTTTACCCTTGGTCGAAAAAGGAAATTGATTGAACTTATTCTCCGTTTCTCCGAATCTGACTTCCATCATCTGGCCGGATTACACAAATTGAAAGACCTCCATATTGCCAGAGCAAATCGAAGCACCGTCTTTCGGCAAATTCTCTGTAGCTAAATTACATACCAAACAATTTCAAAAAGCCAATATAAGAATGCCTTCCCCCATTTCTCCATCGAAAGTGAATTTCTATTAAAAATGGGGGATGGCACAACTCTCGATATTACCTTTTTATTTCTGGATCGTTCAAAACAGGGAGTTTATTTCTGTCGCAGTTTCTTTCCAATGGGTAAAACGGATTATAGCAAAGGACAAATGCGATACACTCTGCTGAATAAGGAAAAGCATCATCTGATCCCCGCCACCGCTTCCTCATCCACAACAAATTCCACCAATCCCATATAACCGGGAGCGACCTCGTACTCGTCGAAGCAGATCACAATCTGTCCTGCCTCATTCAGATAGAAATTCTGGTCCTCTCCTATCGCTTCAAACTGCTCTACGATTTCATCCTCCGAATCGATCCAGTATATTTTGGATTCGTCCGCCTGCATCTCCTCCCGCATCTGCTCCTTGATATTCTCGCTGATGGGGGTGATATAATCCGCGCCCTCCTTAAAAAGGTTCTTCAGGGACGCAATCTCTCCCGTCGTTTTATCAATATGATAATAATACTGATACTGGGCGCCGCTTCCGACGATCTCCGTCACATCGATCCGCAGCGTAAACCATGTGTCCGTATCTGTCACCACCTCATAACTCATATCAATACTGCCATGGCCGCCCTCCAGCTCCTTCTGTTCCTCAAATCTCGCAATCAGGCGGTCCGTCATCTCCTCAATGCTTTCGTTGATGGTCTGAATCGAGCCTTCCAGCTTGACATCTCCCGGGTTGCCTTCTTGCCGCAATGCTTCCCCCGTCTCAGCGCCGTCCGCCCCGACTGCCGTTTCCCCGCTACCCTGCTCCAGCTTCACTTCCTGTATATCCGCCGAATAGTTTTCATTCTCAAACCGATAATTGCGAATGGTTACCACCCTGATGACATTCCCCAGAATCGGAATCTGCTCCATAGCGTAGGCCGCCTTGGCAGACGTATTCGGTACGATCACCAGCGCAAGCGCCGCCGCTGCTGCCGCCCAGCCCACAGTCCTGCCAACGTTATGCATTTTCTTCTTTCCGCTTTCTGAAAGGATACCTTCTCTTTTCATAAAATCCACCAGCCTTTCCCTCTCTTCTCCGGTCAACTGTTCTGTTTCCTGCAAAAGATCCTTTGAATCGATATCATTACACATTTCATAGATTCTGGACATTTTCTACACCTCACTTTCCGCGACAGCCCGCCGTAGCTGCTTCCTGCCTCTGCTGATGCGCCCGTAAATCACTGTTTTACTCATATTCATCCGCTGTGCCACCTCATCCATAGGCAACTCTTCCAAATAGACCAGACGGAAGATTTCGGCGTCCTCCTCCTTTAGAAAAGAAAGGATTCGCATGGCTTCCTCCTCGTACTCTCTCCTGAGAAATTCCCGCTGTGCCGCCTCGTCCTCCCAATCAGGCATCCGCTCCACCAGATCTTCTCTTGACGCGTGGATGTATTTGCGCACATAGGTCAGCGCCTTGAAGCGACATACGCCAGCCAGCCAATTTTGAAATGTCGATCGTTTCGGATCGAAGCTGTCAATATGCTCCCACACGGCTAACAGCGTATCGTTCATGCAGTCGTCCCACAGATGCGGCAGCGTCCCCATCTGCCGTTTGACCACCGTTTTCATGACCCAGCCGTAATGGTCTATGACATAATACAATGCCTGCTCATTTCTCCGTTTCAATTGTCTGACAAAATTATTTTCATTGATATCCACGGCAACCACCTCCTTATCTGCTATGTTACCTATAATTCGCAGCCAAACTAAACTTTCTGACCAAAATCAAAAAAATACCCACTGTCTTTTTCGAACAATGGGTATCTTCTAATTCATGCATGAGTTTTGCGGGAAAATATTTCACTAATCTTTCGTTCTACAGGATACTGACACAACCTTACGCCTCCACGCCCAGCTTCCGAAGCTCCTCGACAGCCTGCGCCTGATTCTGAAAATGAATGGTCCGAATCCCGAACTTTTCCGCCGCATCCAGATTCTTTTGCGTATCATCCAAAAATACGCACTCCTCCGGCGTCAGGTCGTAGCGGTCGATCAAAAGCTGATAAATCTCCGGCATGGGCTTGATGATCTTTTCCTGATAAGAAAGGATGCCGCCGTCCATATAGGGAATAAAGTCAAGGGCCTCCACGCATTCCGCATGGGCTTTGCGGGAAAAATTCGACAAATAGAGACATCGATATTCCTTTCCCTTCAACTGCTGTATCCAGGGAATGGCGTAGTCGTTTCGAATGACGATGGTACTCACGTCAGAGAGAGCCGTCCGAATCTCCGCCTCAATCTGCGGATCGTTGTCAATATAGCCCTGCATCAGTTCCTCATCACTCAAAACGCCCCTGTCATTCTCATTCCACATGGAACTCTTCACGGTAGCCTTTGCAAGACGCTCAAAAATCTCCTCACTGAATCCGAATTTTCGGTAATGCGCCTCCCATGCAAAATCCGCCAGCACATTCCCAATATCAAATATGATGGTTGTGATCATCCCCTACTGTTCCTTCCCTATCGATAGTTTACATAACTCACTCGTCAACAATCTTCCGCTCTCTATGAGCGCAATTCTACAATGCTCATCATAAGTTTACATAACTCATTCCATGTGTTACATCAACTCCTCGCCAGCCCGTCCACATGCAGCACTTCGCCGCTGATATAAGAAGCCTTATCGGACGCCAAAAACACAAAGGCATTGGCGATATCTTCCGGCTGTCCCATCCTTCTTAAAGGAATCTGCGCGATCATCGGATCGATGACCTCTTTGGGCACCTGCTTCATCATATCCGTATAGGTGATACCCGGCGCCACCGCATTCACGCGGATGCCCTTCGGTCCCAGCTCTCTTGCCAGAGACAGGGTAAAACCGTTGACCGCAAACTTAGACGTGGGATAAGCGATTCCCGCAGGCTGTCCGTACTGGCTGACCATGGAAGAAGTATTCAGGATCACGCCGCTGCCTGCCGCGATCATATGCTCACTGACCGCCTTGGAGCAATTGAACACGCCCCTGACATTTAAGTCCATTACCTTGTCAAAGGTCTCATCCGTATACTTATCAAAGGGGGTACTCTCCGACACACCGGCATTATTCACGAGAATGTCAATCTTTCCGTACTTTTTCATTACTTCATCGAAGGCCGACTTCACCGCTTCATAGTCGGAGAGATTCGGGAAGATTCCCTCCACTTTTGCGTCCGCATGTGCTTCCTTCAAGGCATTGACCGCCTTGTCCGCTGTCTCCTGTCGGCTTGCGCACAGCACCACCGTCGCGCCCTCCTGCAAGAAAGCCGCCACCGTCGCATAGCCGATGCCTCTGCTGCCTCCTGTCACGATTGCCACCTTGTTCTCCAGTAACATGATGTTCCCTCCTTTTTATTCCGCCCTATTTTTTAAGCGGACTCTCCCTATAAATGATATCCTCCCTGCCGGGGCCGTTTGACACCATAGTAATAGGATACCCAATCTGCTCCTCGATAAACTCCACATACCTGCGGCAGTTTTCCGGCAGCTCCTCGTACTTTTTGATCCCGCGAATCTCGCACTTCCAGCCGGGCAGTTTTTTCAACACAGGTTTTGCCTTCTCCAATTTACAGGTCACGGGGAAGTCCGTCGTCACCTCGCCGTCCACCTCATAACCCACGCACACGGGAATCTCATCCAGATAGCCCAGCACATCAAGCACCGTAAAGGCCACGTCGGTAGTTCCCTGCAGGCGGCAGCCGTACTTGGACGCTACGCAGTCAAACCAGCCCATTCTTCTGGGACGTCCCGTGGTAGCCCCGAACTCGCCGCCGTCGCCGCCGCGCCGTCTTAATTCATCCGCCTCGTCGCCAAAAATCTCCGACACGAACGCACCCGCGCCCACCGCCGAGGAATAGGCCTTGCAGACCGTAATGATCTGCTTGATCTCATAGGGCGGCAGTCCCGCGCCGATCGCGCCGTAGGCCGCCAGCGTGGAAGAGGATGTCACCATCGGGTAAATGCCGTGGTCGGGATCCTTGAGCGTTCCCAACTGGCCCTCTAAGAGCACGGTCTTGCCCTCTTTCAGCGCCTGATCGAGATAAGAAGACACATCGCAAACATAGGGCGCGATCATCTCCCGATACTGCTGCATGGTGGCAAACAGCTCCTTGGGACTGACGGCAGGCTTATGATAAAGATGCTCCAGAAGCACATTCTTAGTCACGCACACCCGCTCCAGCTTCTCTTTCAGGACATCCTCGTCAAAAAGCTCGCTCACCTGAAAACCGATCTTTGCATATTTATCTGAATAAAAGGGCGCGATCCCCGACTTCGTGGAGCCGAAGGACTTTCCGCCAAGTCTTTCTTCCTCATACTGATCGAACAGGATATGGTAGGGCATCACGATCTGGCAGCGATCGGACACCAGAATTTTAGGCATCGGCACATTCCTGTCCGTCAGGGACTTGATCTCCTCCACCAAAATCGGGATGTTGAGCGCTACGCCGTTGCCGATGATACTGGTGGTATGCCCGTAAAACACGCCTGACGGCAGGGTATGTAATGCAAACTTGCCGTAATTATTCACAATGGTGTGGCCTGCATTTGCGCCACCCTGAAAACGCACCACGATATCCGCTTTTTCCGCCAGCGTATCCGTGATCTTACCCTTTCCCTCATCGCCCCAATTGGCGCCCACTACAGCTTTTACCATAATAGATACCCTCCTTACCTCCTATTGCGCCCCCGCGCACAGAAAGAGCCGGTTGTAAAAAACCGACTCCCGTTTCTTACTTTCTAATTATAAAGCATAACGCCTGCTAAATCAATGCTTTCCTTCATTTCTATAAAACTATTCACCCATCTTCGCCCCATGGGCCTTCTTCCACGCCTTAATCTCAGCCAATCGCTTCTTTAGCGCTTCCTCCTCGCCCATGCCCGCGGGCCGGTAATACTCCCGCCCCAAAAGCGCGTCCGGAAGACACTGCATATTGGTCAGCTTCTCCTCCGTATCATGGGCATACTGATAGCCTTTGCCGTAATCCAGCTCGCGCATCAGTCCCGTGACACCGTTTCGGATCACCAGAGGCACCGGCTCCGCCAAGTCCTTCATCGCGTCCTCCTTCGCCTCATTGTAGGAGACTTCCATGGCGTTCGACTTAGGCGCAAGCGCCACATAGACGACCGCCTGCGTCAGATGGACGTTACACTCCGGCATACCCAGAAAATGACAGGCCTGATAAGCCGCCACCGCGATCTGCAAAGCCCGCGGATCGGCCAGCCCCACGTCCTCGCTGGCAAAACGCACCACGCGTCTGGCCACATAGAGGGGATCTTCCCCCGCCTCCAGCATCCGCGCCAGCCAATAGATTGCCGCGTCCGGATCGGAATTACGCATGGACTTATGCAGGGCGGAGATGAGATTGTAATGTTCCTCGCCCTTTTTATCATAGAGAAGCGATTTTCTGGCGGTACACTGCTCCAGCGTCTCCTTGGTGACTGTGACCGCACCCTCCGCGTCCATCTCGCCGTTTAAAACCACCATTTCCAGCGTGGAAAGAGCATTTCGGGCATCGCCGTTTGCAAAGACAGCCACCATCTCCAGCAGCTCGTCGTCCATGATGATCTTTTGCCCGCCAAACCCCTTCGGAGACTGCAGGGCGCGGGACAACAGCCCCTTGATCTCCTCCGCGGAAAGTGCCTGCAGCACAAACACCTTGCAGCGGGATAAGAGAGCGCTGTTAATCTCAAACGAAGGATTCTCCGTGGTGGCGCCGATGAGAATGATGCTGCCCTTCTCCACAAAAGGCAGGAAAGCGTCCTGCTGCGCCTTATTAAAGCGATGGATCTCGTCCACAAAGAGAATCGTTTTGATACCGTACTGGCGGTTTTTCTCCGCCTGTTCCATAACGGTGCGAATCTCCTTGATGCCGCTGGTCACGGCGGAAAAATCAATAAACGATGACTTTGTCTTATTGGCAATGATCCTTGCAAGGGTGGTCTTCCCCACGCCCGGCGGTCCCCAGAAGATCATGGAAGAGACCTGATCCTGCTCAATCAGACGTCTGAGTACCTTTCCTTTGCCAAGCAGATGACTCTGCCCCACATACTCCTCCAGATTCTCCGGACGAAGCTTCGCCGCCAGAGGCTGCGGCATTTCCCTGTCAAATAACGAAATCTGATCCACTTTTCCTATCTCTTATTCCATTTATTATTGCCGTTATTATTGTTATTGTCTTTTGCGTCTTCCTGCGGCTTTTCCTCTTCCTTTTTATCAGCGTCGCCTGCCGCCGCGGGCGCTTCCGGAAGAGGCGCTAAGCCATCCGCATTCATGATGCACTGTCCTTGGAAGACTGCGTTCTCATCCACGATCAGGCTCTTGGTGCGGATGTTGCCGATCACCTTACCGGTCGAAGCCACCTCGGTCCTGCCGCCGGAAGTCAGATCGCCCTCCACCGAACCGCCGATGATGATGCTGCTGCCCTTCACATTTCCCTTTACCGCGCCGCCAGCACTGATGATCAATACTCCTTCAGTCTCCACGTCGCCCGTGACCTTACCCTCCACGCGGACGGCTTCCTTGGCACGTATATTGCCTTCCACCGCCATATCAGAGCCGATGACGCTGCTGATCTTCGCATTGATCTGTTCCGTTGTTTTCTTTCCCAACATAATTACCTCCATGCCGGAGCTTCTTTGCGAAGGCACGCTGTGAGAATCTCAAATTCTCACATGCGATTCCGAGTTTGTGGCTCCGACACAAACTCGCGATTGAAAAATCAGCACATCAGTGTGATTTTTCAATCTGTCCTCCTTATCCCTTTATCTCTATTAACTCTAACGGATCCACATAACCCTCGTCCTTACGGATGCTGTATCCGGTCTCCGTATTATCCTCACCCACCAAAAACAGGGCCACCCCCTTCACTACCTGACTGCCCTCCTCGACAATGGGACTGCCCAGATTGCGATAGGTGGTGATATAGCCGTTTCCATGATCGATCATCACATAACTGACTTCTCCCTCAGCCTCCCGCACTTCCTTTACCGTGCCGGGCGCGGTAGCTACCACCTTGGTGCCTTCCGTGGACACAAAGACGCGCTCCTTCCACTCGTCCTTCGCCTCCACCTTCAGCGCATCCTCCTCTGCCTCCTGCTCCTGTTCTTCTTCTGTCTGGGCCGCGGTATCCTCCTCGAGGATCTGGGCCGCACCGCTCATGGGGAACCCTCTTGGTATGTAATTCTCCTCATGCGCCGCCACCAGTTCATGCTCCTGCGCTTCTTTTTTCTCCAGTGTCTCTTCCAAAGACGCCGCCCTGTCACCCAGCGTCTTATTCTCCGCCGTGAGCTTTTCGTTCTCCTCCTTGAGCTGCACGATCTGTTCCACCTGCTTCGCGCTCCGCTCCACATAGCCCCCCATGGTAATCGTGCTGTACACCGCATAGCAGATGACAGCCACAAACAGCACAAAGGAAACCACCGCAATAGCGCCCGTCCTTATGTGCATCCTCCGATGGCTTGCCGCCGGAGAATCCGAGGTTAATATTATCGTATAAGTGATCTTTCTCTTACGCAAATCCGTTGCCATAAACAAAGTCACCTCCACTCATAGCCGGCGTTCAGGAAAGCGCCTGCTCAAACACCTTAAGAAGCTGTTCCCGATGAAACGGTTTATCCACAAAGCCTTTCGCACCGATCGCTTTGGCTCTCTCAAACGTGTCGTCATACGCCAGAGAGGAAACAATGACGATCCTTGCCTCCGGATGTTCTTTCAAAATAAGCTCCGTCGCATCCAAGCCGTCCATACCCTGCATGATGATATCCATCGTCACCAGATCGGGCTTCACCTCGTCATACTGCGCGATCGCATCCTCCCCGCTTCTGCAGTATGCCGCGATCTCATAGTCCGTACCTTCTAAAACATCACCTAACTGTACCCTGACCAGACGGGAATCGTCCACCACCATAATACGCTTGCTCATTTCTGCTGCTCCCTTCTCTCAAACTTCATTCGGATACTTTCCCGCCCTCGTCAGAGCGCGGCACATGATGGATCAGTTGTGCGCCGCCAAAACTCTCGTTGGAATATGTCAGCACAAACTGGATCTCGCGTCCCTCCGGCTCATAGCGTCCACGATAAAACACCGGCGGATCGAAATGCGCCGGAACCTGCGTCACCCGAAACATCGCCCCTGCTATTCTGCCGCAGAGGACATTGAAATATTCCTTGCTGAACTCTTCCAGATCTTCAGGACTGACTGACTCCTCATGAAAGGAATTACATGCCATGCGCTGCAGCAGTCTGGTATCGGCACATAAGGTGAGGCTGGTCTTGAATCCTCTGTCAAACGTGATCTGCACGGTGCAAAGATCCTCCCCCGGCGATTGGTCCCCCTGACGCAGCCGCACGCCTGCGGTACGCTCCGTCACATCCTGAACCGCCTGATCTAAGATCCGCTCAAGTTCCTCTTTCTCCAATGCAGTATTCATGTCGCAAATCCCCTCTTCTGATCATTCTTCCTCTTGCTTTAGTTCCTCCTGCTCAAAGACCCGGCGAATCCTCTTCAACAGCTCATCTGAATAAAAGGGTTTTAAGATATAATCGCGAATCCCCAGTCTGGCGCTTTCTAAAACGCTGTCCTTATTCTCCACGCCGGTGAGCATGATGACAGGAATATCCTTGCGGTCATCCATATTGCGGATATCCCGCAGCGTCTCGATGCCGTCCTTCTGCGCCATCCGAATATCCATCAGGATCAGGTCCGGTTTCTCCTCTTTCAGGTATTTCAAAGCCCGCGCACCCGAATTAACCGTGACGACTTCGTAGTCATTACACAGGGTACTCTCTATCCGCGATAAAACGATCGCATTATCATCCACCGCTAAAATACACTTCTTGGAATCCCCACCTTCTATCTGACTCATTTGCGTTCTTCCTCCTTTTCCAGTATCTCCAAAAGCTGACCCAGCAGTTCCTCTGCATTGTCATCTTCATATAATTTAAGCTGTCCCCGAATCTCCAAAAGCCGGCCTGCCACATCTTCCGGCAATTCATGAAGCAGCAGCCTATCCACTCTGTCCGCACACTCGCGCGATTGAAAATGCTTCAACCTCTCCAATGCCTCCGCCGTCTGCCCCCGCAATTCCTCCGCCGGCAGGGCGGGAAGTTTTTCCTTATTGTCATTCTCCTGTCTGCGCTGCTCCAAAAAACGCCCGATATTTTCCAAAAGGATCTCATATTCCGCTAACAGGACAGGGAAGTTTTCAGCAATCGATTCCTGATCACCCTGCGCGGCGGCGTTTTCCTGTTCTCTGGCCATCTCCGAGACTTTCATCGCGCCAATGTTTGCCGACGCGCTTTTCAGTCCATGAACCTCGATCTGATAGTCCACGATATCCGTATTTGCCAGTTCGCTTAAAAGCTGAATCTTACGTTTGCCATCCGTACAGTAAAGATCCAAAAGTTCGACGAAATCCTCTTCGCCGCCGGAAAAAAACTGCATCGCAGCTTCCATGTCCACACCCTCGATCTGAAAGTCGAGCGGGTTCGGCGGTTTGGACGCTTCCTCCGGCTCTTCCGAATGTCTGTACTTCTCAGGAACCCAGCGCAGCAGGAGCTGGTTCAATTCTCTCCTGTCAAGCGGTTTCGCGATAAAATCCTGAAAACCGGCATGCAAAAACTGTTCCCGCATCCCTTCCATAGCGTTGGCCGTAAGCGCAACAATGATCGCTGCAGTACCGTTTTCGCCGCAATCCCTGCGGATAATCTCCGCCGCCTCGATGCCGTCCATACCGGGCATCATATGATCCATAAAGATGATATCATACCGGCTTTCGCGCACCAGCTCGATCGCTTCCGGTCCGCTTTCCGCCTCAGCCAGATCAAACTCATAATTTTTCAAAAAGCTTCTGGCTACCTTTCGGTTTATGACATTATCATCAACAATCAGCACCTTCATTCCCGGTGCCGTGAAAAAGTCTGTCAGTTTTTGCTCCGACTGCGGAAGCTCCGGCATTTCCGACACAGGCGTCATATCTATGATCTTCTGGGGGATCATGATCGTGACTGTCGTCCCCTGCCCGTAGGTACTTTTCACCTCAATGGTGCCTTCCATCAGCTCCACCAGATGCTTCACGATGGCAAGCCCCAGTCCGGTACCCTCCGCGCTCCGGTTCCGCTTAGAGTCCACCTGTCTAAAGTCCTCGAATATCTTTCCAAGGTCCTCCTCACGAATGCCGCAGCCGGTATCCTCCACCGTGATGATGATCATTTCCTCATCCCCGGTCCTGCCCGGTCTGCCGGTGATATAGGCGCGCACATAGCCCTTTTTCGTAAATTTTACGGCATTGCTCAAGATATTGATCAAAATCTGTTTGATGCGGCCGTCATCACCGTTGTAACGGCAGGGGATCGTCTGGTCGCACTCATATTTAAGGACCAGCCCCCGCTGGGACGCCACCATATCCATCATGCCGATGACTTCATCCGCCATCGTCTTTATGTAATAATTGACATACACCAATTCCATTTTGCCTGCCTCTACCTTGGACAGATCCAAAATATCGTTGATGATGGCCAATAGATTCTTCGCCGAGGACTGCACATCCTTTGCATACGCATAAATTTCCGTATTTTCGGACTCTTCCATGATAACATCATTAAGCCCGATGATCGCGTTCATGGGTGTGCGTATCTCATGGGACATATTTGCAAGAAACTCGCTCTTGGCAATGCTGGCCTTCTCCGCCTGCTGCCGCACGCGCTTGATCTCGTCGATATAAGCCCTGATGTCCGTCATGTCGAGGATCAGGATAACACTGCCCTGTATCTTTCCCGCCTCATCTATAATATGCTTACTGTGGCTTTCGTAGTGCTGGCCGCTGATCGAAAAACTGTAAGGAACGTTTTCATTGAGAATCTCCTCCCGGAAATCCTCCACCACCCGGATATTTTCTCCGAGCTGGTGCGCCGGCAGGTGGGTAAAGATATCCGCAGCCGCCCTGTTGTAACTGACCAGCCGGTCCTGATCGTCCAGCGCGATCACGCCGTCTCCCAGACTCTCTAAGACCTTTTCCGCCGCCAGATGACGGAAATCATAATTACGCCGTCCCCAGATCACGATCACGACCATAGAGACGGAAACCGCAAGCGTCAGCGGTGTGGGATCAAAATATTTAAATATTTTAAAGATGTATGCTATCAATATAACGACCGGAAGGGTGGACATCCCAAAAATCAGCCAATACTGACGGTTCACCTGCCGGTCCGAACGCTCACGGATCGCTTTCACCAGCGTATAGATGCAGAGCGTATAAGGAATCAAAATGCGGCTGAACAAAAAAACCACATACAAAGGGCCGTAACTGATGCTGATATGATAAGCTCCATCCGCATCCGCGACCCAGCCTACTTCCCGGTAAACAAGCCCGTACCAGTTAAAAAACACCGAGGGAAGCGCAAAAAAATTAACCGCGCCAAGGATTCTGATCAGCGTCTTCGGAAGTTCCGCATAGCAATAAATATAGATAAAACAGCAATAACACAGCGGAACAAAGGTATAGCCTACATTTTCCACCGTCACAGCCGTCATGGCGGCATCCAGCGAAGGTGCGGTCAGCTCCAGAAGATATCCCACGTTCTGGATCAGCGAGCCGCACATGATGATAATCAAAAGCTTTTGTTCCTTGGCACCGTCCCCGTTCAGCAAAAGAAGCAGCGCAAACATAGTCAGACAAATGACAAAGCACTCTACTATGATGGCCAAATTTACCATGCTACCCTCCATATCAGAGCCGGATATTGAAATCTAAACATACACTCTTACCATATTACAATTTTGCCTGCATGTCAAGAAATAGCGTCGCGCACATGGTATTGTGTCTATGGAAAATCGTTCTGGCGTTTCTTATCCGCCCATTCGGGAAGTCCGCGGCGCCTCTCCCGGATTCACATGCACCATGATATGCTTTACCTTGGGAAAGTCCTTCTCGATGGAATCATGCACCCGCTCCGCCGTCTCGTGAGCGCGCCGAAGCGTCTCCTCCCCGTCGGCGCGGATCTCGATATCCACATAGATCATATTGCCGAAAACTCTGGTGTGCAGAAGATCCACACCCAGCACGCCCTCCTGCGAAAGCGCACATTCCTTAAGCGCGCTTTCCGTCTCTTCGTCGCACGCCTTATCTACCATTTTATCCACCGCGTCCATAAAAATATCGTAGGCTGCCTTCTCAATGAAAAAGCAGATAGCCAGACTGGCGATCGGGTCTAAGATCGGGAATCCCATCCTCGCTCCCGCGATACCGATCAGGGCGCCCACGGAAGAGAGCGCGTCAGAGCGGTGATGCCATGCGTCAGCCATCAGCGCGCCGGAATCAATCCGTTTCGCGTTGACCCTCGTATACTGGTACATCGCTTCCTTCACAATGATGGAAACGACCGCCGCCACAAGGGCAAGCACACCGGGCGCGGTAAGATTGGAAGCATCGCCGCCCGCAATCTTAGAAACCGCCGTATAACCGATGCCCAAACCCGTAGCCGCAAGGATGGTGGCAAGCACAATGGCCGCCACACACTCCATTCTCTCATGACCGTAGGGATGATCCTTGTCGGATGCCTTTCTCGAAATGCGGATGCCGATCATGACCACGATGGTACTGAACACATCCGATGCCGAATGCACCGCGTCGGAGATCATGGCCCCGGAATGCGCCAGCGCACCGGCCAATAATTTAAAGACAGTCAGAACGGCGTTCGCAATGATGCTGACTGTGGAAACGCGCATCGCGACCCGTTCAAATTCCTGTTCGTTTTTCAATCACTGCACCTTACTTTCCAAAAATATATTTCTTTCTTACATTGTTAGACTGTGATCTCCGCCTTCACTCCCAGCAATTCCTTATTCTCCGCGAGGATCGGATTCACGATCTCTTTTAAGAACTTTTCCACCTGCAGCGGCGCACGCCCCACATAGTTCGCGGGCTCCATGGTCTTTTGCAGATCTTCTGGACTCATGTTGAAGGCAGGATCGGCCGCAATCAGCTCTAAGAGGTTATTCTCTTTTCCCTCTTTCTTTACGTTCGCGCCCGCAATCATTGAAAGCTCCCTGATCTTTTCATGCAATTCCTGTCTGTTGCCGCCGGCTTTCACGGCGTCCATCATAATATTTTCCGTCGCCATAAAGGGTAGTTCGCTCATCAGGCGTTTTGTTATCACTTTATCGTATACCACCAATCCGTCTACCACATTGAGGCACAGATCCAGTATCCCGTCCACCGCCAGAAATGCTTCGGGGATGGACAGACGCTTATTCGCCGAGTCGTCCAGCGTCCGCTCAAACCACTGCACCGCCGAGGTGATCGCCGGATTTAAGGCATCCACCATCACAAACCGGGCTAAGGACGCAATGCGCTCGCTGCGCATGGGGTTTCTCTTGTAAGCCATCGCCGAGGAGCCGATCTGACTCTTCTCAAAGGGCTCCTCCACCTCCTTTAAGTGCTGGAGCAGGCGGATATCATTTGACATCTTATGCGCGGAAGCCGCGATGCCCGCTAAAATATTGCACACGCGGGTGTCCACCTTGCGGGAATAGGTCTGTCCGGACACGGGATAGCATTTCTCAAAACCCATCTTCGCCGCGATCATGGGATCGATCCGATCAATGGTCTCCTGATCGCCGTCAAACAGTTCCTGAAAAGATGCCTGCGTGCCTGTGGTTCCCTTGGAGCCAAGAAGTTTGAGGCTCCCCAGCACATAGTCAAGGTCCTCCAGATCGAGACAAAACTCCTGTGCCCAGAGGGTCGCCCGCTTTCCGACCGTGGTGGGCTGGGCCGGCTGGAAATGCGTGAAGGCCAGCGTCGGCAGTCCCTTGTATTCCTCCGCAAACTTCGCAAGCTCCGCGATCACGTTCACCAGCTTTTTCTTCACCAGACGGAGCGCTTCGCGCATCACGATGATGTCCGTATTGTCGCCCACATAGCAGGAAGTGGCTCCCAAATGGATGATGCCCGCCGCCTTGGGACACTGTTTGCCGTAAGCGTAAACGTGGCTCATCACATCGTGGCGCACTTCTTTTTCTCTGGCCTTCGCCACATCGTAATTGATATCTTCCACATGCTGTTTCAGCTCGTCGATCTGCTCTTTTGTGATCACGGGTTTGCCGTTCTGGGAAAGTCCCAGCTCCATCTCCGTCTCCGCAAGGGCGATCCACAGTCTGCGCCATGTCCGGAATTTCATATCCGGAGAAAAGATGTACTGCATCTCCTTACTTGCATACCGCTCCGACAAGGGACTCACATACTTATCTGTACTCATACTCTGCCTTTCCTTTCTCTTCTTTTCACTGATTATGATTGGGTATTGAATTTCTGCTCATACTCCTCAACGATCGTCATGATCTCCTTCGCATACTTCGGATAACGCTCCACCAGCGCCTTGATCTCTTTCTGCGAGGTGCCGGCCACCACTTCCCTGTTATAATCCATACGCCTTCTTAGGGACTGTCTGCGGATGATGAGATTGTGCCTGATCTCCACCATCTCCCGCGGCTCTAAGATTGCCTCCGTCTGATGCAGCCAGATCGCCGGATCCTGCACCTGATAGCATTTGAGAATCTGTAACAGTTCCTGCTCGCTGTAGTCGAGGTCAAGCTCCGCCCGCCTGAATTTCTCCCGTTCTTCCTTTTCAAGGCGGTAATTCTCCCAAAGCTGCGTCAGCTCATTCGCGCTCGATACCCCATACTTCATATAAAGATATTCGAGCAGGTTCGTATTATTCACATAGCGGATCTTTACCTTATTCTGCAGCAGGATGATGCGGTTGATCCCCGTTTCCACGCGTTTGAGTTCCCGTTTGGCATCCGTATGCTTGACATAGATCAGTGTGAGCATCACCGCCGCCGCGCCAGCCGTCAGCAGATAGCCCAGCTTTGTGTCCATCTCCAAAAAATACTGTAAGAACAGGAGCAGGGCCGCGCACAGTCCCAATGCCGTGATACAGATCACCGCCATCCCTCTGGTATCCGAAATGAGCCGCATGACCTCGTTCTTACGGTAGAGATAAGCGTGCCGCTCGCCGTCCAGACGGTTTAGATCCTTGCGGATCAGTTCGTGATACTCCTCCGCCTCCGTGATTTTTGTGACGCCCTCTTCCACCTCATCCTCGATGCGCTCCATCAGGCGGTACTTCTCGTCGGTAATCCGTCTGGGCCGTCCCATAAAATCGGTCTTTCTGTCCTGCAAAAGGGACACCCGCCTCGCGCAGTCCTTGAGCTGTTCGCTCTCCTCCGGCGGCAGCGCCTCGATTTCTTCCATGTCTTTTAAATAGGAAGTGACCATGTTGTACTCGAAGTTCAGGTTTTCCAGTTCCTTCGTGGCTTCCGCCATCTTTTCCAGACAGTTCTTCACATAGTCAATCCGCTGTTCCCTGTTATTGAAATCTATCTCGCGCGGGGCTTCCTCCTCGTCCCAGTCCTCTTCATACTCATCATAATCCCTGCGAAACCTGTCTAGTAATTTTTTGATGAAACCCATAGTTTTCTCCTCTATACTCTACCTCATACTCCTGCGGTATTTATCACGCAATCCCGCCGTCAATTCCCCGATCTCCTCATAATAAGGCGCAGAATCGCCGAGCGCCCCTGCTCCCTCCTCCTTCATCACCTGATAGGTGACTAACATCCGGTTTTCATCCGAGCCCTCAAACGACCCCTCCGCCCGTCTGATCAGCCGCTCTACCTGCAAAGACAGTTCATGGTACTCCGGATGATCGGCGATAAAGTCAATATAACTCTTTTCCTGTTTTCCCATACGCAGCGCGGCCAGATACAGTAAAAGCCCTTCCTTCTTCCCGTCCGTCTCGTAGGACTTCATAAACCACTCCGCCGCCTGCTCGTACAAAAACATGCCGGCACAGGCCGCTCCCATATTATGATAAATCCGCCCAAGGAGAAGCTTTTCCGTCTCCGGGATCGTAAGCGCCAGACTTTGGTACTGCTGCAGCGCCGCCAGATACCTCTTTTCCCCAAAGAGATAATCCGCCCTCGCCCCCAGCCGCTCGTAAGGGTTTAAGCCCTCATTGCCCCGCACGATCTCCTCCGTGCGCCTTATCGTCTCCGCCGGATAAATGTTCACATAGGCAAGGATCGCTCCCGCAAAGGCAGCCACGGAGCCCTTACGGTTTAAGACCGCCTCCAGCGTGTGCGCCAGCTCGCTTAAGCCGCACTGCGACTCCAGCCACCGCACCATATCCCGCTGCATGATCTCCGCGTCTAAAAGCGCCGCCTTATCCACCAGAAGGAAACAGAGTTCCTCCACTGAATATAGGTTTACATAAAACCTTTCTACATAGTAGGGGTGCGCGGCCCGTCTGCCCGTCCCCAGAATCACCTTGCTGCTCATCTTTTGCTCCCGGTACCTCACCGTTACATGATCTGAAACGATTCCTCCCATTTACGACCGTCCGACGGGAAAAACTCTCCCAACCCCAGATCCGTCGCCACGACCTGCACCGTATCCGCCGAAGCCATGGAAACCTCCAGCCGATAGCGGGTAAAAGGCGCTTCCGTCTTTTTCGTGCCTGAAAGGACGATCTCCTTTGTCTGCGGGTTCTTTCCGTTAAGCGGCGTGATCACAAAAGAGAGCGTCTTGTCCTCCCCCAGAAGGATCTCGCAGGATTTATGAAGCGCATACCAGTTTTCCCCCGCATCCAAAAGTGCGTAGTAGGACTCCTTCCCCCTGCGCAAAAGCCGCATCCCGATGTTTGCCTTGAGCTTATCCTCTCCCAGAAAGATATGTTCCTTCCCCGCCTCGCTCGGACTCCATTTCTCTAAAAGGCTGTAGACCGCTCCCTGACTAAAGAGATTATTGCCCTGAAACACCCTTCTGTTCTTACATAAAAACCGAAGGGAATCCCTGTGCCACTCTTCCTTAAATCCGTCTCCCAGAAGATAGGCCGAGGAGACGATCCGCCCGTCGCACAGATTCTGCAAGATCTCCAGAAACCTCTCGTCCGCCAGCCGGTACGCGTCCTCCTTAATCGCCTCGTCCTCGTCTCCATCGGGGACCGGCAGCGTCTCAAAGAGCTGCTCCTCGATCAGCGCAACGATGGGTGTCGTCCGCTTATTACAGGACATGCGGTAGGTCGTAAGCCTCTCCCCGTCATGTTCGCAGATGAGCGCATGGTAGGCCCACAGTTCCGAGGGCTGATTCAGCATATAAGCGTAAAGGCTTTCCGTGTGGCTCTGGAAAAAGATGCGGTCCGTCTTCAGATTCAGATTAGCTGCCACCTGTAACAGGATCTCCACCATACGGTCGTCCGTGCGGTCCACCGTCACCATGAAGGCGTCGATCTCTTCCACCGGCGCAATGATACTGAGAAGTCCGAGGCTTCTTCTGACAAACAGGGTAAGGAGCGCCGTCGGATCGTAAGTCTCCCCGTCGATCGTAAGCTCCTTCCCTGCCCTTGCAAGGGAAAGCAGTCCCTCCACCGGGATCATGTCCTCCGTCAGGGCACCTGCTGCCGCCTCCTTGCCGAAGAGCCACTGTTTCGTCCCCTTTCGTTTACATAACATTGCAGGAATATTGTACTGCTTCGTCCCCGCCACCGGAGAAAGCGTCTCCACTCCGCCCTTCTCGAAAAAGCAGTAGCTGATCTGGGCATACCGCTCCCCCAGATCGTACCCCACAAACACACTACCCTTATGCGGTTTGTCGCTCTCCTTACGCTCCAAAAACATAGCCTGTCTTCCTCACACTATCTTAACTGAAAAATCTGCTCCGTCATGTGTTCCTGCCGGAAATAGGTAAACAGCAAATCCTCCACCGTATTATAATCCTGCAAAGTCACGCCGATCATGATATCATTTAAGAGGCCAAATCGTCCGGCATGTCCGTCCTCCCCAGCGTCGCCCGCGGTGATCACACTGCTTAAAGTGACCTGTTCCCCCGCCTCCGTCTCTTCCGTAATATAATATTGCAGCTTTTCCCCGAAGAAGAGGATGAAATCCTTGACGTAGATCCCGCCGAACATGTCCCGCATCTCCTCGTGCACATATTCCTGTCCCGCGTTCCCGCCGCTTTGCAGCAGATAATGGATCGTCACCCGTCTGCCGGGTTTCGTACGATACTCCACCATCGTCTTATCCAAATAGGCCGCAAGCTGTGAAACGCTGTCAAAGTAACTGCGGTAAAAAGGCATCACGATCCCGCGCGCCAGCAGCGTCTCTAAAAATTCACCGCAGATCTTCTCCGTCTCCGCCGGCCGCTCTTTATCCGCATAAAACCGCAAAAAGGCAAGCTCGCAGACCGGATGGAACGTCACCTTTTCGCGATAGAGCTGCTGCACGCAGGTAAACACATAGGCATCCGTGATCTCCTCATGTACCAGAAAATCATAACAGCAGGCCGACACAAAGGCTGCCCGCACTTTGTCGCTGCCGCCGTTCAACGTATAGGAGCGAAGGATCTCCAGCTTTTCGCCCACATGAGCGCCTGTATAGAGCATCTGCAAAAGCAGGCGCTCACTCAGTTTATAGGTGTCCACGCCGAAGGACTCCGCCACCAGCCAGACGTCCCGCAGCTCCTTGAGCGTACCGGCAAACCACTGGATCAGATAGTCCAGACTATTATCGTCATATTTACCCTTTTTCATTACGTAAAAGAGTATCCCCGTCAGCAGCGGATCCTCCTCCACGTCCTGCGATCTGGTCAGTTGGAGCAGCCTGCTGCCGAGCTTTAAGAGCGTCTTCGCATCCACCTCATAAGGCCCGAAACGCTCGATCCACGTATAAGCCTCCTCGTACATGCCGCGGTTCACCAGACAGCGGACGATTTCGCCGCGGTCCTTCGCCTCCACATCCCCCGGCCGCAGGGATAGCAGATACTCATCCAGCTCCCGCATCCTGTCCTTCTGATAATAGAAATCCACCAGCATGCGGCGGATCCGTTTCCGCTCCGCCTCCTCGATCCGCTCCGAGCGGGAAAGCAGCGCGAAAAGATCCGCATTGTCATCCTGCACCATGAAAGTATTCGGGCGCTCATAGCAGTCGTAGACCGCATAGCCCAAATGATTCCTTACATAAGGAGAGATCATGCGGGTCAGCTTTCCGGGCCGCATCAGCGCTTCCACTTCGCAAGAAAGGCTCTGCGTAAAGCAATTCCCCTGCCCGTCTCCCAAAAGGATCTTACAGCCGTTCTCATACACCGGCACATAGGCCTTCCCATCCGTGAGTGGATAACGTCTGATGTCCGCCCTGCAGGGATAGGATAACAATACTTCTTTTGCCTGCGCGCTCCGCGTCCTCACCTCCCGCATAAAAAGCAGGGAGACAAGGGCCCTTGCACTCTCCTCATCAATCATTGGCAGCTCGATGAGCTGTGTATAAAGGTAAGCCAGATCGCGGTTGATGCGCCCGCGTCTGATCTGCTCGACCACAAAGCGCTCCATAGCCGCCAGATAAGCGGCGTAAATCTCTAAAAGTTTCTCCCGCCGCCTGTGTACATAGGCGTATAGACGGGCCGTCGCCTCCCACGGCAGGTCGCTCCGGTAAGCAAAGTACATCAGTATCATCTGCGGCAGTTCGCCCTCGTAATCAGCCGGGAGCGACAACATATAGGACTCATAGAGTCTGGTGATGCGGAGATTTTCCTCCACGCCGGCCTGATACCAGACAAAGCAGTCTTCTCCGACGCGGTTTCCCTTGATGAGCTGCGTACAGATCTCGTGCAGCACTTCCTTGTGCGGTATCTGTCCGTAACAGCCTTTCAAAATGCGCACCAGACGTTCCGAATAGCCCTTCCTCTGTCCGGCCAGATATACCACCTGCAGCAGGACGTCCTCCTGCATCAGCTTGTTCTTGACTGCATAAGTCAATACTTCTTCCTCAAACCGGTCCAGCTTCCGCAGCAGAGCCGGATTCATACAGACGATACTCCATGCTTCCATATAGACCATCGGCGAGGTACAGTGTCCGGCAAACAATTCCTCCAACAGCAGCCACCTGCGGGAAGGACTCTGCGTATACTCCTCGGACAGATAGAAAAGCAGCCATGCGATGCGCCAGTCCCCTCTCCTGCGCGCATAGATGCGCCGCACTTTCTCCGCCACCTCGTCCACATAAGCGTCATTGTCATTGACCAAAGTAGTCAGATATAAATAATAGCACCAAATCGCGGGATGCTTCTCCCGCTCGGCCTCCGCCGCCGCCCGCAGCTTTTCGATCTGCCATTTTGCCTCATTGTCGCGCGCGCCGGAAACCAGCATCTGGCTGCGAAAAAGTTTGACCGCAATGTCATTTCCGTCAAGCTGCTCCATCCTGTCTAACAGCTTTTCTGTCTCTGCAAGCCAAACGCTTTTGCCGATCTTTTTCAGGCGATGCGCCTGATAGTACGTCATCAGCTGTACGGTGAGCTGCTTCTTCTCCCTCCTGCGTCCCGCATGCCGTCCGTCCGGCATATGCCGAAGCACCGTAACCGGCACCCTCGTCGTTTCGCTTTCCCGAGAAAGCAGAATCGCGCCGAAATTGCAGCCGCCGTGCAGCTTTTCCGTGTCGATATGATAATACAGCCGGAAGACATTGCCCAGAAAGGACACGTCGTCCGCCGTCTCCTCCTCCGCCTTTAAAAAATCCCCTTCCGTGCGGATGTTAAGCTTCGTATAGCCCCAGCCGTTGCGATTTATCACAAGGGCATACCGCATATCCCCCACGGGATCCTCGATGCGAATCTCACTCTCTTCGGGAAGGTATTCCATCAGCTTTTTTTTATTGATCTCTAAGAGGAACTCCTCCACGTTATGAACGTTCCCTGATGTCGAGGCCAGACCCTTATAGGCCGCATAATACTGCCTGTCATGCCCGGAAAAGACCCGTTTAAAGTCCGGGCTGTAAAATAGTTTTACCGCCTCCTCAAAACTGCTTCTGGCCAGATTGGTAAAATGAAAGAGATTACGGATCTCTCCGAGACTGGAATCGATCTTGTCCGATCCGATCTGCACCTGAAAAGGCAGATAGTACTCCCCCCTGTTGGAAATGATATAAAAAAGGCCCGAGACTTCCTCCCCCGCTTCCATCCCCGCGGCGTCAAAACGGTAGAATATCTCGTCCTCGCTGCCGGCAAAGCTCTTTGTCACACACTCCATGCGCAGGTCCGAGGCCGAAACCCTCCCCTCCGTCACCAGACCCTCCGGCCCGTACACGAAAAAAGAGCCCTCGCAGGCCGAGTCTGCCTGCAGGGACAGATTGACACGCGGGCAGGAAAAGTCTAAAGCACCGTCATCCTCATGAAATTTGCCGTCTAAAATCTCATCCACTATCATAGATACAGTATAGCATTGAGAGGACAGCAAACGCAACCCTCATTATAGGTGCGCACGGTGAACACTCTCCCGCACCGCCTGTCGATAATCCTCCATATTGTCGATCATCGGCGCATGGCCCGCGCCGGATATCAGATAAAGTTTCTTATCGGGCGCCTGCACGGTTTCGAAATACTTCTTGCTGATCTCGATCGGCGTCTGGCTGTCCTTCTCCCCCAGCACATAGAAGACCGGAACCTGATAACTGCTTCCTTTTTTCCGCAGATCATAGCTCATCAGTTCCCTCATGAGCTGCATATTGACCGATATCGCTGTCACAAACGGCAGCAAGTCTCTTAGACCCATAATCGGCGAACGCCGCCACAGATCGATGACCGTCTTTCCAAAATCCTGCGCCAGTTTGTACTTTCCCTGCAGACTCCTGACCTGTCCCATCTTGCGGTAAACCTTTAGATCAAAGTGAGCAGGCGGATATTCACCGATCTTATTAAGCTTCTTTTTATCCTTTTGGTTCCCGCCCTTTTCGATCGCCTCTTTGAGGATCGCGTAGCCGGTGCGCTCGTTTTCCATGATGTCAATGACCTGCCCGCAGCCGATGTAACACAGCGTATGTTCCGGATGCTCCAGCGCAAACATGCTGCCAAGAACGCTCCCCCACGAATGCCCCAGAATGCCGATCTTTTCTTTGCCGTACTGCTTTTTTATGTACAGCACCATCTCCAGCAAATCCTTTTTTAAAGTCTCCGTATCGGGCTTGCTCTTTTTGTTTTTCAGCCACGTTTTGCCTGCGCCGCGCTGGTCGTAATAGACGATGTTATAATCACGCTCCGCGTATTCCTCCACCAGAAAGGCAAAGAAACTCTCCGTCTGCCCCGGCCCGCCGTGAATAAAAAGCAGGACCGGGTCCTCCGGCCTCGAGCGGTAGTGCAGGAGATAGTGATCAATGCCCCCGATGCGCGCGTATTCTTCTATGTATTGTTTTTGTGGTTTCATACTTTTTACTCCTTTTTTCTTGTACAATCTCAATCACCTAAATCCACGTTTCGCATTCCACCGCCCCGATCAGTTCATTCACCGTCATTGCCAGCGTCTTCAATAGCTCTCGCGGCCTATACAGTTCCGCAAACGGATTCCTTTCGTGCCGATAGCAGTTATTAACGATGCAGGTCATCTGAATGCCGCCGTAAGCGGAAGAAATGAACGCCAGCAGTTCCTCCGCGCTCACGGCCGGCCGTATCCTGCCCCGTGCCGCCATCTCCTTAAAATATTCCATCGTGCGCAGGGTCAGATATTCCATATTCCCCGTTTCCGGAAGGCCGCCCATGATCCTTTCGATCCTGTCCGGCCGATTCATCGCCAGCACGGAAAGCTCAAAATCGATCTTTTCAATGCCCATCAGTTCGCTTTCCATAAAATCCGCCAGCATGTCAAACAGCCGGTCCGTGATCTCCCGCGGCGGCAATTCGTCTTTCTGCGCCAGAATCTCGTCGATCTTTCCCTTGATGCTGACCCGCTTACGCATCTGCCCGATCATATCCGCAAATATGTCGTCGATATCCCTATAAAACCGATAGATGCCGCCCTG
Source organism: Lachnospiraceae bacterium UBA7196 (assembly GCA_002490835.1). Classification (GTDB taxonomy): domain Bacteria; phylum Bacillota; class Clostridia; order Lachnospirales; family Lachnospiraceae; genus UBA3282. Next base: position 53,576 of record DKUU01000028.1, read on the forward strand.
ACTAAATCCTGTCCTGTCAATGATATCCTGCATCGTGACCGTGCTGACCGTCTTTTGCAGACATAACTCATAGGCTGCGTCCGTGATCTTTTTCTTTTTGTCTGCGATGTATTCTTCCGTTACTTTTGGCATCATTACCTCCGGGACTTATTTGCGCCGCCTTTCCTCGCAGTTAAAATCTTTCCTGCGATCGCGCCTGTCTTTTTCCTCTCTTCGAAAGAGAAATTTGATTAAAAATGAAACTAGTTTCATTTTAATAGTTTTACCCTTCCCTGTCAAGCCTCTCTGTATATAAGGCACAAGAGAGGCTCTCCCCGCATATGCTAACCGTAAGAGCAGACCGTCAGATATGAGGTAACAGGATGGATGAGATCAAAAAAGAAGCAGCTTTGCTGTATACACGAAATGAAGATAATGCGGCGGCAGGATCTGACACAGTCGGAAGACTGCAGGTCAACGTCACCGCGAACGTGGGGCAGGTTCCCATAGAAAATGCCTCCATCACCATCTCCTTCACCGGAGAGCCGGATTCCGCCATGGAAAATCTCTCCACAGATTCTTCCGGCCAGACCGAAACGATAGACTTAAGAACACCGCCCCTGCAGTACAGCCTGACCCCCAACTCCCCCATGCCCTACTCGGAGTATACGGTGTCCGTCACAGCTCCCGGCTACGAGCCCGTCATTGTCTCCGGCGTTGAGGTACTGCCTGATGTGACCGCGGTGCAGAATATCGAAATGACTCCCACGGAAGTCTCTGAGGATGCGGAAGAGATCATCGCCATTCCCGACCACACCCTTTACGGCGACTATCCGCCCAAGATCCCCGAAGACGAAATCAAGCCCATGGACGAATCCGGCGAGATCGTCCTAAGCCGCGTGGTGATTCCCGAATACATCATTGTACACGACGGCGTCCCCGCGGATTCCACTGCCCCCAACTACTATGTGCGTTACCGCGATTATATCAAAAACGTTGTTTCCTCCGAAATCTATGCCACGTGGCCGGAGAGCGCCATCTATGCAAATACACTGGCGATCATGTCCTTTACCTTAAACCGCGTCTATACGGAGTGGTACCGCAATCAGGGCTATAACTTTACCATCACTTCCTCCACCGCCTACGACCAGAAGTGGATCAGGGGCCGCAATATCTACGCCAATATAGACCGGCTGGTAGACTCCATTTTTGCAAATTATCTCTCCCGCCCCGGCGTGCGTCAGCCCATCTTTACCTCCTACTGCGACGGCAGGAACGTGACCTGTAACGGTCTAAGCCAGTGGGGGTCGAAATATCTGGGAGACGAGGGCTACACCCCCATTCAGATCATCCGCTACTACTACGGCAGCGATATGTATATCAACACCGCCGTGGCAGTCTCCGGCGTCCCCTCTTCATGGCCCGGCTACAATTTAAACATCGGTGCCTCCGGAGATAAGGTGCTGCAGATTCAGCAGCAGCTAAACCGCATTGCCCAGAACTACCCCGCCATTCCCAGAATTGCTGCGGACGGCGTTTACGGGCAAAACACGGCTAATGCCGTACGCACCTTCCAGAGAATCTTTAATCTGCCGCAGTCGGGGATCGTGGACTATCCGACGTGGTATAAGATCTCGGAAATTTATGTAGGCGTGAGCAGGATCTCAGAGCCGGGATGAGAAGAATTACTCTTCTTATGCGCACCAAAAAGGACACACCGCGAAAACGGTGCGTCCTTTTTATCCTGCCCATGATGAGCACATTCCCTCTATTTTTTTACCATAATATCCTTTCGTATATTTCCCGGTCGCCATCCTTAAATACGTTAAATATAATACGGTCCATTGCATCTGTATGTGTATTAAGGAACTCCTTCACCACCTTCACCGCAATCTGCGCCGCCTCCTCGTTCGGGAAATGAAACTCCCCCGTGGAGATACAGCAAAAGGCCACTGAGCGGATACCGTTTTCCGCGCAGCAGTTTAACACGCTCTCATAGCACCGGCTAAGGTCATCCCTGAGCGCATCGGTCAGCTCCCCGTACACGATCGGCCCGACCGTGTGAATCACATAGTCGCAGGGCAGATTATAAGCTTTTGTCAACACAGCCGTCCCAACGGGCTCCTCGTACTGCCTGCCGTAACGCCTCCGCCTTCCCTGCATGATATGGCTGCACTCCTCCCGCAGCTGCATTCCCGCCGCGCTGTGGATCGCATTGTCAATACAGCGGTGGCAGGGAATGAAGCATCCAAGCATCTGTGAATTGGCGGCGTTCACAATCGCGCCCACCTGCAGGCGCGTGATATCGCCCTGCCAGAGGGACAGTTTGTCCGCCAAAACATTTTCACCGGTGCCGCAAAAAGCCTGCCCGCCAAACTGCTGCAGCATAGTGGGAATCTCCGCCAGCGTCACGATTCCCTTCCCCGCAAGTTCCTGTTTCAGATATTCGTCCTGCGCCGCAACTAGCGCCTCAGAGAGTCCTCCCGGCATACGGATATTCATCAGGGAACGGATCGCCTGCTTTTTCTGTTCCGGACCGTAATTGTCCGTTTCCAGATTACAATATTCCGCGGATTCCGCTTTCAGTTGTTCCAATAAAAGGTTTGCTGTCTCCATCAGGATCTCCTTCTCATGAATGATCTGTTCCATTGTAGCAAATTGTGTCAATCCTATCAATCCTGTCTGACACGATTACCGCCCGATAAGCTGAATCAAAATCTTCCCAATGTCCCCATCAATACAGACAGCCTGCCCCTCAATTTCCCGCGGGCACACAGCCTCCCCATAGTTGACGCAGACATACACCGCCCCCGGATTGTCTGCCGTCATCTTCCAGAACGGATATTTGATGATGCCGGGAGTGTTATATCCCACTCCCAACTCTAAGAAAACAATTCTTTTTTCCATGCACTCTGCAAGAAACGCCTCGTATCGTCCGGCCGCCTCATACCACCCCTCATCCTGCACAAAGGTATCGTCTGCCCGCAGATTCATCGTCATCGGCCTGCCGCACACCGGACAGTACGGGATCAGTTCATCCGGCACTTCCATCAAAGGAGTCACGCCCGCCGGCAGATACAGGCCCTTCTCCGGCTGAATCCGAAACCCCTGCGCTTCCACCATCGCGCACACCATCGCCTCATTGTCATAAGTTTTGTCGTGGCAGGGCTTACTGCACTGAAGCAGGCCGTAATCTCCCTGTGTGTAGTATAAACATTCTTTGGCAAATCCGGCTTTTTGAAAACAGTGGTCCACATTTGTGGTAAGTACGAAATACGCCTTATCCTTCACCAATTCATACAAGTCTTGGTACACGGACTTCGGCGGCTCCATAAATCGGTTTACATAAATGTATCTTGACCAGTAAGCCCAATACTCATTCAACGTTTTGAACGGATAGAAGCCGCCGGAATACATATTGTCAAAATGATATTTACGTGCAAAATCACTGAAATACTTTTGGAACCGTTCCCCGCCGTAGACAAATCCCGCCGCCGTGGAGAGCCCAGCGCCCGCACCGATGACGACTGCCTCCGCACTTGCTAACGCATGTCTTAACTGCTCAATCGTTCCTGACATTTGTATCATCCTTTCTGTATCGTCAGACAGACGCATTTCCTAATACTGCCCTTCCGCCGATTATGCCCATCATGCGGCTTTTCCTGCTCTGTCTTTCTACTTCTTCCCACAATCCGCGCACCGCTGTTATCCCCTCTCCTCAACCGCCTTCACCGGACAGTGTTCCCTGCAATTTCCGCAGTGCAGACAATGCTCCTGCTCGATCATAAACGGTTTTCCCGCTTTGATGCAACTCTGCGGGCAGTGTTTCTGACAGGTGCCGCAGCCAATACAGCGCTCCGAAATCTGATATCCTTTCTCCGGAATCGCCGCTCCGCCCAGAGAATAACTTTCCCGAAAAATGGGACGCACGCCCAGATTAAAATATTCAACCGTCCCTTCTTTTATTGCGAACACGATGCCGATTTTTCTCGTCTCGCCGGGATATACATTGGCAAGATAAGGCTGCTCCGTAAAAATCGCGTCAATCCATTTCTCCTGTTCTTCCTCCGCCACCGGATACGCCTTCGCCGACAGGCGAATCATCTCTTTATATTTTGTGTAGCCGAGTATCTGCACCCGCCCGTCGTTCAAAAGCTGTCTGCAAAAGTCCTTCCCTCTGGCTGTGAAGAAGTACAAACCGTCCTTTTCATAGTGGATCGCGCTGATATTGCGGATCTGCGGAGAGCCATCCTGTGCCGTCGTTGCAAAATTCAACACGCCCACCCGTTGCAATTTTTCTAAACAAATCTCTAAATTCATGTTACCCCCTTATGATTCTTCCCTCTTTACGCTCTTTCGCCCTCGGCGCCTGTGCATCTTTCGGATACCCGAGCAACACATGCAAAGCCGCGTAGTAGTCTGTCCTGACTGCCCATTTTTTCAATACTTCCTGCCCGAACGGGTCGCGGAAGGAATCCCACGCCGAGCCTAGATAGCACCCTCCAAGCCCGAGGGCATGGGCGGCAAGCAGCATATTTTCCGCCGCTGCGCTGGCGTCGTACGGTCCGTAGAGAAAGTCCTTCGGGACAAACAAGGTGATCACCGTCGGCGCGTCATAAAAAGCATTCGCAATACTTGGATCGTCAGCGATACTCGGCTGCTCTTTTGAGATATATACGGTGTCCGTCGATGTCCTGAATTGCGAGTTGTTCCTCTTGATCCGCCCCAGCTTTTCATTGACCGCCTTGTCCTGAGACACCACAAACAGCACGCCCTGTCTGCCCCCTGCGCTGGGCGCATACAGTCCCGCTTCCAGTACTGTCTGCAATTCTGCCTCGTTAATCTGCCTGTCCAGAAAGCGGCGGATGGTCCTTCTCGTTAAAATGTTATGGATGACAGCTTCTTGTGTCTCTGTCATTTCGGTTTCCTCCCTTCGCTTCTCAAATCTCTTTCCAACAGTTAGGGTCCTCGTCATAAAAATCCCCGTGCGCCCCGCTCGCCACGGCTGGACAGCCACGGCACCATGCTTTCAGTTCGCATTTCGCGCATTTCTTGAATTTATCGTAATCGCGGTACTGCTCCATCTGGCACACCCACACGTCCGCCAGTCTGTCTTCAAAAATGTTAGCCACTTTGCTGTTTTGCACCCGCCTGCAGGCGTAAATATCGCCGTTTGGCAGGATCGTGATATGGCAGTTCCCGCAGTTGCAGCCGCCGTAAATCACGCCTTCCTTCGCATCTTCCGGAATCTTAAATTCGCCGGTCTCATACTCGTACAGCGTCCACAGATGATCCTTTTTATTAAAGTAGGTCTCGCATCCGGCCGCCTCATACTCCTTAAACTTTTTGTCGCAGGTCGCAAGCAGCTCCCGATACTCCATCGGCGTCATCCCCGTATCTTTTTCTTCACTGGTGGGGCAGTATCTGGCGAAGGCGAACACATCCGCTTTATGCTCTACCACCGTGTCTATGATATCGGGAATCTCTTTTATGTTTGTCCCCGACACCGTAGTCATAATGACCGCCCGGATGCCCGCCCGTTTCAGGCAGCCGATCTTCTCAAGCGTCAGGTCAAAGGAACCGGGTTTTCGAAACCAGTCATGGGTTTCCCGCATCCCGTCGAGGGAAAGCTGGTATTTCTGACAGCCGAGCGCCTTCATTCTTCTGCACACCTCGTCATTCAGATGAAAGGGGTTGCCGAGAATCGTAAAGGGAATGTCTTTGCTTTTCAAAAGCTCCAGCAGCTGCCAGAAATCCGGATGGAGAATGGGATCGCCGCCCGTAATGTAAAAATAGGGAAGTCTGTGGTACACCTGACAGAAGTCCTCGCACGCTGCCACAACTTCCTGCATCTGCTCCCAATTCATGGATTCCAAATTTTTACAGTTATTTTCGGAAAAAATATAACAGTGTTTGCACCTCTGATCACAGTCATCTGTAATGTGCCACTGAAAAGAAAAATATTCGCTCATGCTTTGTCTCCCGCTTTCTGATTTATGTAAACCTCTAGTTGCGTTATCTGCTGTAAACCGTCCGGCAGCCCGTTAACTCACAGACCGCCGGACAACCACATGTACCTTGGAAGCCAGCCTATTTGTCACCAGCCCCACACGCAGAGCCACAAGCTGCCGGCTTCTCCTCCGGTTTGTCCCCTGCCCCGCAAGCTGAGCCACACGCCGCAGGTTTCTCCTCCGGCTTATCTCCTGCCCCACACGCGGAGCCGCAAGCTGCTGGTTTCTCCTCCGGTTTGTCTCCTGCCCCACACGCGGAGCCGCAAGCTGCCGGTTTCTCCTCCGGTTTGTCTCCTGCTCCACACGCCGCAGCGGGAACCGCCCCATTGTTCCATCCTGATAAATTAGAAAGTGCCATCGTTTGTTACCTCCTTCATTCTTTGAGAGTTGTTGTTTTGCCCTTTCGACAATTTCATTCTAACAAGACAGATAGGTGAAAAAAAGTACGCACTTTTTTATTAGATAGTCACCTTTTGGTAACCGGGCGCTAAATTTTCCTGATTGCGACACGAACACAAAATACGCCTTTTAACAAAACGGCGTTCATTCTAATTACTGTCTTGCCATATCATGAATGTTGCACTATAATAAGAATGTTAGTATCTTTAGGAAACTATTAAACAAAAACGCGGGAATTGCAGATATTTAAAAAATCCGATAAAAATATTTCTGCATGGAGGAAATCATGAAAACAAAAGACGAATTACCCGACTGCCCTGTGGCTACCACCGTATCTCTGATTGGCAGCAAATGGAAACTATTGATCATCCGAAATCTTCTGACCCGCCCTTGGCGCTTTAATGAATTGAAAAAAGATCTGGAAGGAATCAGCCAAAAGGTCCTGACTGATTCCCTCCGTTCCATGGAAGAGGACGGTATCGTCACCCGGACAATCTATGCCGAAGTACCGCCCCGTGTAGAATATGCGCTGAGTGAACTGGGAGAATCCCTGCGACCGGTTCTGGACGCTATGTCCGAATGGGGAACCGTATACAAAAAAGACGCGTAAACAGTGTAAAAACAGCCATCCGGGTATCACACGGCTTCCCGAACGGCTGTTTTTTACGCCTAACTCTATTAGTTTACATAACACAATTCCATTACTTTGTCAGCAGCATCATGATCTCGTTGCTCCTCGCCACAAACTTCGTCATCGCTTCCGGCTCAAGCGGTGCCTGCTGCAAGAGCGCCAGATCGTAAAGCTGCTCGCAGATCATCTTCACATTCTCGCCGTCCTGATGCTCCAGTACATACTGTACAAGCGGGTGATTCGCGTTCAAGATCAACGTCTCTCCCTCTTTACCAAACATCCCCGTATCCATGCCCGGCATGGAGTACATCTTCATCATATCCTGCATCCTGCGGGTTTCCTCGGCAAGGGTGATCATGGAAGAAATCTTCTTATTCTTGAGCTTCTCTATTTTCACCTTGATGCCATCTTTTCCGAGCGCCTTCTTCATCAGTTTGGCGATGTTTTCCGCCTGCTCCTCCATCTCCTTCTCGGCCTTCTTTGAGGTCTTTGCCTTGAAAGTATCTGTCAGATCCGCATCGATGCGCTGGAATTTGATGCCCTCGTTCTTCGACTCAAGCTGGGAGACAAAGGGCTGGTCGATATTATGGGTCAGCACCACCGCGTCCATCTTTGCCGCCTTGAACATATTGATGTACTGGCTCTGCTGCTTCTCGTCAGTCACATAGTAGATGACCTTCTCCTTCTTCTCCTCCTCGATCGGCTCGCCGTCCTCGTCAAGCACTTCGCCGTCCACTTTTTCCGTCTCGTCAACGACCTCGGCCTCCACTTTTTCGCCGTTCTCGTCTACGGCCGCGGCGCCCGCTTCCTTTTCACCGTCCGCAGCCCCGTTATCCGCATTCCCAGCATCCTCCGCCTCGTCGGGATCGATCTTATTGACCTCCAGACACTCCGGCAGGGTCATATAAACGCCGTCCAGATTCTTAAAGAGGATGTAATCCGTCATTTTCTCGCAAAACTTGTCGTCTTTCAGGCAACCAAACTTGATGAAAGGACTGATATCATCCCAGTATTTCTCGTACTCTTCCTTCTCGGTCTTGCACATGCCGGAGAGCTTGTCTGCGACCTTCTTGGTGATATACTCGCTGATCTTTTTAACAAAACCGTCGTTTTGCAGCGCGCTTCTGGAGACGTTAAGCGGCAGGTCGGGACAGTCGATCACGCCCTTTAAGAGCAGCAAAAACTCCGGAATGACCTCTTTGATATTATCCGCGATAAACACCTGATTGTTATATAATTTGATGGTGCCCTCGATGGACTCGTACTCCATATTGATCTTCGGAAAATAAAGGATACCCTTCATATTAAAAGGATAATCCATATTCAAATGAATCCAGAATAAGGGCTCCTTGTAATCCTGAAATACCTTGCGGTAAAATTCCAGATACTCCTCCTTCGTGCAATCATTGGGATGCTTTGCCCAAAGTGGAGTCGTCTCATTGAGAAGCTCCGGACGCTTTTTAATCTTATACTTCTGCTCGTCCTCCTCCTTCTCCTTCTTGATCTCCTCGACCACTTCATCCGTATCCAATTTTTCAGACTCCGTAACGGTCTGGGTGTCCGTGGTCTTTGCTTTGGAAAGCCAGATCTCCGTAGGCATGAAGGAGCAGTATTTTTTGATCACTTCTTTCGCCTTATACTCGTTGCAGAACTCCAGACAGTCCTCGTTGATGTGGAGAGTGATTTCTGTACCGACTTCGGTTCTCGTCCCCTCCTCCATGTCAAACTCCGTACCGCCGTCGCAGGTCCAGTGTACCGCCTTTGCGCCTTCCTGCCAGGAAAGGGTGTCAATCTCCACCTCGTCCGCCACCATGAACGCCGAGTAGAAACCAAGGCCGAAATGACCAATGATCTGATCCTCGTTGGCCTTGTCCTTATATTTTTCAATGAAATCCGTAGCGCCGGAGAAAGCGATCTGGTTGATGTACTCCTCCACTTCGTCCGCCGTCATGCCGATCCCGTTATCAATGAATTTTAACGTCTTTTCCTCCGGATCGACGATGACCTGAATCTTTGCTTTATAATCGTCAGCAAGCGCGTACTCGCCCATCATATCCAGCTTTTTCAGTTTTGTGACCGCGTCGCACCCGTTGGAGATCAGCTCTCTGAAAAAGATGTCGTGATCGGAGTACAGCCACTTTTTGATGATGGGAAAGATATTTTCGCTGTTGATCGATAAGTTACCATGTTTCGCTGCCATTTTCTCACGTTCCTTTCTTTCATATTCCTTACGATGCGGCATATCCTCCGCCCGCACCTTACACCGGGCAAATCCTTTTTCCCGGAGATTAGATTTCCTAGAGCATAGTTTAATACGCCTAAATTCATAAGTCAAGGAAAAATTAGCACTCATCGTCAATGAGTGCTAGTAATTCGCTGATAATGCCGTATTTACAGGGGTTCTGGGAATTATAAACTTTTTCTAAACTCTCCCACGCAGGTTCGTTATACCAAAAGCACGCAATATCATCGCGCTGTCTACGCTCCGAAATATTCCGTATATACCTCAAAGAAATTCTGCGTCTTTACCTCCTCATCATGAATGAAATTGACGGTATTCCACAGTTCCTCATTTAAGTTTCTGGTGAGCGTCCCCACATAGGCGTCGTACTCCTGCCCGAAGGCCTCCTCCCGCCGCTGCTCCACGATCTTTATTTTATTGGCGTCAGTCTCCTCCTTATCGAACGTATTGATGCACTTGATGATATGATAGCCAAACTCCGTCTCCACCACGTCGCTGATCTCTCCGGTGCCCAGATTGAAAGCCGCCGTCTCAAAGGCTTCCGCCATCTCGCCCTTGCCAAAAGAATAAGTGGGCTTATCGTCCTCGCTGTATCTGCGGATCAGGGCGTCAAAATCCTCGCCGTCCTTTGCCAGACCCATTACCTCCACCGCCCGCTTATAGGCATCCTTCTTCGCCTCATCCGTGTACTCGATCTTCTTTCCCGTGCCGTCAAGCGCATAAGTCTTGATCAGGATATGCTGCACGGTGATGGTTCTCGCCTCGTCGTCGCTGATCTCCGGATTGATGTCCTTGATCGTAAACTGATACATCTTTTCGGCTCTGGCAAGTTCCTTGTACAGTGAGCGGATCATCTTTTCGCTGACGCCCATCAGCTCGATCTCCCGCTCGCTTAGCGTCTCGAAGTAGGCCTTCGCCGCATTCTCCGCACGGGCCTCCTCCTCATCAGAAAGCTTCACCTCATATTTTTCCGCCATCAGGTTCATGGTCTTGATCTTGGCAATCTGCGCCAGCGCAATGTTCTTGACATTCTCTTCCAGCGTCACGCCGTCCGCCGTCGTCTCCCAGATCTCGCTCCCGTAAACGCTCTCATAACAGTTCTGGATCGTTGTCAGGTACACCATCAGCTCCTGCAGCTTGCAGGAATTTGTCTCGATGCGGAAAATCTCATCCTTATCAAAACCCGTGGTCAGTACCACCTTCGTGCCAAAGCTGTTCCCGTCCCCACAGCCCGTCGCCGTACTGGTTAACATAACTACACACAATATATATGCCGCTGCCCTTTTCCATCTCTTTCTGCTCATATCTCTCCTATTTTGCTACTACTACAGCTATCCAATAAATTGCATCTTTCTATACAGTATATATTGTGCAAATAACATAATTATAAGCAGACCCTTGGAGAACGTTGGTACTTGGCGAGGTAATGAGTTGCTCTGCAACTCACGAGCCTAGTACCACTACGTTCGACGGAGCGCAAGCGCGTCTGCGTTAATTATGTTATTTGCACAATCTCAACTTTCAGAAATAACCCTTCCACCCTTATCATACCACACTTTCCCGTCCGTCATCACATAATCTTCGTTACCAAGCACCGCTTTCGCATAATCCGCCGCCGAGCTAAGTCTCCTGCGAAAGGCCATACCGCCGCCGAACAGCTTCGTGGAATGAATGTCCGAGCCGGCACTCAAAGGAAAGCCATGCGCTTTGGCATAGGCGACGGCCCTTTTATCATAGACGGTCTTATCACGCAAGGGACCGGAATACCAAAGATGCGCGGCATTGATCCCCTCCACGCCGTCCACGCAGTCCGGAAAAAGGCGCACCTTGGGAATATAGGCCTCCTCCCTGTAAGGATGGGCGTGCATCACCAGTCCGCCGGCCGCATGGACCAGCTCATACTGTTCTTCCACGCTGCTGAAAAGAAGCTCCGGATGCGCCTTCATCCACGCCTTGTCAATCCCATAAATCAGAAATTCTGTGCCGTCATAACCGGCCTCATAACCGAAAAAGACATCCAGCCCAATCTTATCCCCCTCCGCCTTCGCATGTTCATAGCCGAGACAAAACCGGTCCACCCACGCCTCCCACGGCAGGTCCCTGTCCACACAGGTATTTCCGCCCCAGTTATGATCTGTCACAAAAATGCCGGTATACCCATACTCCTTACAAGCCCTTGCCATTTCCTTTCCGGTGCTTCCCGCGCAGGCGCTGGCCTCCGCAGTATGCAGATGCGTCTCATAAAAGTAGGGATATCGCTCCCTGATCGCCACGTTGTTCATTTTGCTCTCCCATGACCCGAAAAAGGATTAAATTGTATGCCGCGGCATCTCAACCTAATCCTTTTCCATTTTATCCTCATTGTTCCAAAAAATCATTTCCTGTCAGCGACGATTTGGCTCTATCCTTTTCCAACGCCGCTGCCAATACATCATCCGCTTCTACTTGATCACGTGGATCCATCCTTCGGGCGCTTCCAGCCTACCCATCTGAATGCCCGTAAGCGTGTCATACAGCTTCTTGGTGATCGGTCCCATCTCGCTCATGCCGCTGGGGAAGGCGATCTCTTTTCCGTGATCCACGATCTTTCCCACCGGAGAGATAACTGCTGCCGTACCGCAGAGGCCGCACTCCGCAAAGTCCTTTACTTCCTCGAAAGCAATGGGGCGTTCCTCCACTTCAAGTCCCAGATAATCCTTGGCCACCGTCATCAGGGAACGTCTGGTGATCGAGGGCAGGATACTGCCGGACTTAGGCGTTACCACCTTATTGTCCTTCGTCACAAACAGGAAGTTCGCACCGCCGGTCTCCTCCACATAAGTCCTGCTGCCCGCATCCAGATACATATTCTCGTCATAGCCTTCCTCATGCGCCGTCACGATCGCATGCAGGCTCATCGCGTAGTTGAGTCCCGCCTTGATATGTCCTGTGCCGTGAGGCGCAGCCCTGTCAAAATCACTGACTTTAATAGTCAACGGCTTCGCACCGCCCTTAAAGTAAGGGCCGACCGGCGTAGTAAAGATCCTGAACTGATACTCCTCCGCAGGCTTTACACCGATGACCGGAGAACTGCCAAACATATAAGGTCTGATATATAGAGTCGCGCCGGAGCCATAGGGCGGCACATAGGCCTCGTTCGCAGCCACGACATCCGTCACCGCCTGCACAAAGCGATCCTGCGGAAATACGGGCATCTCCAGCCTCTTACAGGAATCCTCCATGCGCTGCGCGTTCAGATCCGGACGGAAGGTCACGATACGGCCATCCTCGGTGGTGTAGGCTTTCAGGCCTTCGAAACAGGTCTGCGCATACTGCAGAACGCCCGCGCACTCGTTGATCACGATGTTGTCGTCCTCCGTCAGCACACCGCCGTCCCAAGCGCCGTTCTTGAAATTCGCCACGAAACGCTTATCGGTCTTCTGATAGCCAAAGCCGATATTCGCCCAGTCCAAATTCTTTTTTTCCATAATACCCAACTCCTCTCTCGCACCCGTTTTTTTCTATATTATACCTTTGTCCCCAAAAGTCAAGGGTATGTATCCTCACAGCACCGCATTGACGACTTCCAGCGCAATATCATAGGCGTAGTCCTTAACCGCCTTCTCGCACAGACGCAGCATTTTCTTATCCGACTCCGGCCTGTCATAGCGCTTCAGTTCCCGTAGCTTTGCCGCGGCACTTTCTCCGTCAAAATCATCCAGCCTCGCCGCCAACTCCTTAAGCGAACTCACCCACTCTTCCTCCGTGATCCTGATTGCGGTACTGCTCTCCGCCTGCTCAGGCTGCTTCTCCTGCGCGTCCTCGTTCTCCAAATAGACTTTCAGACTGTCTCTCATGCGGCTCATCATTGAAAACAGGATCGGAGAACGCACGGACACATCTTCCACTTGGCCTGCCTTCGCCATTTTCTCCAGCTCAAACGCCTCATCCGCCAGATCATCGGCTCCCACATTTCTGGCGTTTCCCTTTAAGGAATGAACGATGATCGTATAGCCCGGCATATCCCCCTTATCCAAAAAGTCCTTTAAAGCCGCCTCTTTTTCCTGCAAAATAGAATGAAAATCGTGAAGTACTTTACCGTAGAGCGCTTTGTCACCGCCCATGTAGCGCAGACCATTTTTAAGGTTAAAGCCCATCAGATAAAGCTGGCTCTCCCTGATGGCAAGCTCGCTCCCCTCCTCCGTCTGCTCATACTCGTCGCTGATCTTTCTGTTATGCGTCAGATAGACCACATTGTCCGGCAGATACTCAATGAGCATATTCTCTAATTTATCCGCGTCGATGGGCTTGGTAAGATAATCCTGAAATCCTTCTTTCAGATACAGCTCCCTTGCTCCTGCCACAGCATTGGCCGTCAGCGCGATCACCGGAATGTCCCTTGACGGATTCCCCTCCAGCGCCCTGATCGCATGCAGGGTCTGTACCCCGTCCATAACCGGCATCATATGATCCATACAGATCAGGTGATAAGTCTTTCGCTTGATCAGCTCCAGACACTCTTCTCCGCTGGACGCCACATCGATCTGCAAGCGCGTAGCCTTTAGCAGGCCCTGCGCTACCGCCAGATTCATGGCATTGTCATCTACGATCAGGATCCTGCCCATGGGCGCAATGAATTTTTCATGATAATCCTCGATGCTCCGCAGGCTTTCCCGGTACTGTTTCTCAAAATCGCCAAGCGGCTTCCTGTCCACCACCTTCTGTACAATCCTAAAGGAGAAAGCCGAGCCTTTGCCGTACACACTCTGCACTTCAAGCTTTCCGCCCATCATTTCAAGCAATCTGTAGGTAATGGCGAGACCAAGTCCCGTCCGGTCATCCTTGCTGCGGACCGTGGAATCCATCTGCTGAAAGGCCTTGAAAAGCTTCGGGATATCTTCCTCCTTGATTCCGACCCCCGTGTCTTTTACTATCACGTAGATTTCTATGTGATCCTCCGATACTTCCTTCCAACTCATATGCAGCGTAATCTTGCCCTTTTCCGTATAGCGCACCGCATTGGACAAGAGATTACCGATGACCTGCCTGATATGGATCTCATCTCCAAAAAGTTTATAAGGGATGTCCTCCGCGATCTCCAAGACCAGATCCAGCTTTTTGCGGCGCTGCTGCACCGATATACTGTTGATCAGATCATTCAGAAGAGAACTGACATCGTAGATGCCCTCCGTCAGCTCCAGCTTATCCGCTTCCAGCTTGGAGAAATCAAGGATATCACTCACCAGCGCAAGCAGGATATTTCCCGCCTGCCTGATATCTCTCGCATATTCCTTGACCGCTTCTTCCTGACTCTCCCTAAGGATCAATTCATTCAGTCCAAGGATCGTATTGATCGGCGTCCTCAGCTCGTGGGACATGTTCGCCAAAAAGATATCTCTGGCGTACTCCGCCTTCTCCACCGCGCTCTTGGCCGCCTCCAGCTCCTCATTCTTCTGTTGCAGCGCTTCCTTCGCCAGAGAAAGTTCCGTCCCTTTTTTAGCCGTCGTTTTCTTTGTCTCCTGCCCCATACCTAAGCACCCTTCCTTTACGTCAGTTCCCGCTGTGTTTCCAGCCTGCCCCTCAATAAACTCCCCATCAAAACCTATTTCTTTCTTTCGTATTTTACAAAGTAATACGGCAGATCAAAATACGTCTGCTCATCACTCTCGGCTGTGATCTCCCATGCCTCATCCTTATCCAGATCGGGAAAGTAAGCGTCCGCCTCATAATCGTGGTCGATCTTAGTCACATGCACTACATCGCATTCCGGTAACATCTGCCGGTAAATGCTCTCTCCGCCGATGATATAGACGTCCTCCGTCTTGTATTTTTTCAATTCCTCATCCAGTTCTTCCTTGTTATGCACTACCACGGCGTCCTTCACTTTATAATCCGGATTCGTGGAAAGGATGATATTTGTCCTGTTCGGCAACGGCATCCCCTGTGGAAAAGTCTCCAGCGTCTTCCTGCCAAGCACCACCACCTTGCCCGTGGTCTCCTGCCGGAAATTCTTGTGATCCGCCGGGATGCGCACCAACAGGCTGTTCTTACAGCCGATGGCCCAGTTGTTGTCTACCGCTACGATTGCATTCATATTGTCTCCTTTATATGGCGACAGGGATATCCGTCACCTGCGGTCCGGTAATATAGTTCTCCACCTTCACGTCGTCTCTGGTAAACTCATAGAAGTCCGTGACTTCCGGGTTGAGCCAGAATGTCGGCGCGTCATACGTCGGCCGCCCGATCAGCTCTTTAATAATCGGGATATGCCTGTCGTAAATGTGCGCGTCCGCGATCACGTGGACGAGTTCCCCGGCTTCCATCCCGCAGACCTGCGCCAGCATATGCAAAAGTACCGAATACTGCACGACATTCCAGTTATTTGCCGCCAGCACATCCTGTGAGCGTTGGTTCAGGATCGCGTTGAGGATCAGCTTTTCATGCCCTTCTTTCTGCGTCACATTAAAGGTCATGCTGTAGGCGCAGGGATAAAGATTCATCTCGTGCAGATCCTGATGCACATAGAGATTCGTCATGATCCGGCGGCTGAAAGGGTTATTTTTTAGATCGTAGATCACCCGGTCCACCTGATCCATCATGCCCTCTTTATACTGATGTTTCACGCTCATCTGGTAACCATAAGCCTTGCCGATGCTGCCGTCTTCATCCGCCCATTCATCCCAGATATGACTGTGCAGATCGTTGATATTATTGGACTTTTTCTGCCAGATCCAGAGCATCTCGTCCGTCGCGCTTTTAAGCGCTGTCTTTCTGAGCGTCAGGATCGGAAATTCCTTCGACAGGTCATAACGGTTTACCACCCCAAACTTCTTTACCGTGTAAGCACTCTCCCCGTCCGGCCAGTGGGGCCTCACCTTCTCCCCCTCCGTGCTCGTGCCGTTCTCTAATATGTCGCGGCACATTTCTATAAAAATATGGTCTGCGAGACTCATGCTCTGTTTTTCCTCTCATGCAATATAATATCTTTGTCATCTGCGAAACTCACCACAACCTCGGCCCAATTGTGCAAATAGGATAACCATAAGCAGACCCTAGCGAACCGTCGGTACTTAGATGCCGTATTTTGGCATCTTATGTACCGCTACGGGTCGGTTGGAGCGAAAGCGCGTCTGCGTTGGTTATGCTATTTGTACAATCCCAACAACCTCAAAGGAGTTTCGCTTCTATTAGATGTTATGTAAACTACCTGTCCCATCTGTCGCACAATGAGTTGATCTGATCCGCAAACCGCGCCAAATCCTTGTTCGCGCCGCCCTCGTTCTTGTGAATAACAGCCATAAGTCTCTGTCCTGCTGCCAGAAGCCTCGTAAATACGGTAGCCACAGCGTGCGCCTTCTTCTTGACCGGAATCGGCTTCGCCTCGCAGATGAACTCGCCGCTTATAAGATCAAAGCGCGTTCCGCTGTAAGGCGCGTAGGCATTGTGCCCGTACTCTCCTTTCAGGCATTCCGTAAAGAGCGTACACACGCTGTCCTCGCCGTGTACCACGAAAATCTTTTCCGGCTTTTTCCTAAAGCCGCCCACCCAGTCAAGCAGCCCGTTCTTATCCGCATGACCGCTCATGCCGATCAATTTCATGATATCGGCCCTGACCTCAATGGGCTCGCCGAAGAGCCTGACCTCCTCCACGCCGTCCACCAGCATACGGCCCAGCGTTCCCACCGCCTGATAGCCCACAAACAAAATCGTGCATTCATGCCGCCAGAGGTTATGTTTTAAGTGGTGCCTGATACGGCCCGCCTCGCACATGCCGGAAGCCGATATGATGACCTTCGGCGTATGTTCAAAGTTGATCGCCCGTGACTCGTCGCTCGTGATCGCCAGATGAAGTCCGGGAAACGTGATGGGATTGATGCCTTTTCGGACTAAGGCCATAGCTTCCTCGTCAAAGCATCTGGCCTCATTTTTATGGAAGATTCCCGTAGCTTCCACCGCCAGCGGGCTGTCCACATAAACGGGAAAGTCCCCGTGTCCCTTCACCAACCCCTCGGCCTTGATCTGCCGCAGGAAATAGAGCATCTCCTGTGTCCTGCCCACCGCAAAGGACGGAATCACCACATTACCGCCGCGGTCGAAGGTGGTCTGCAATATCTTTGTCAGTTCCCCTACATAGTCCACCTTCTCCTTCGTGTGGTACCTGTCGCCGTAGGTGGATTCCATGATCACATAATCCGCTTCTTCCGTGTTCTTCGGATCCTTGATAAGCGGCTGGGCGCTGTTTCCGATATCGCCGGAGAAGACCAGCTTTTTCGTCACGTCCCCCTCCGTGGCCCAGACTTCGATGCTGGAAGAGCCGAGCAGATGCCCGATATCCGTAAAGCGAATCTTTACCCCCTCGCACACCTCCACTTCACTGTCATAATCGCAGGGAACAAGGCGCCTGATCGTACCGTCCGCGTCCTCCATGGTGTAAAGAGGCTCCATCGCCTCGATTTCCGCGCTTCTCTTCGCCTTGCGGTTTTTCCATTCCGCTTCCTGCATCTGAATGTGCGCACAGTCGCGAAGCATAATGCTGCACAGATCACAGGTGGGCGCCGTAGCAAAAATCTGCCCTCTGAATCCCCTTGCATACAAGAGCGGGAGCAGTCCCGAATGGTCGATGTGCGCATGTGTCAGAAATACATAATCAATCAGTGCTTCATCCACAGGCAGATCACAGTTTTCAAATACGTTGACCCCCTGCTCCATACCGTAGTCCACCAATATATTCTTTTCGCCAACACGAAGGTAATGACAGCTTCCCGTCACCTCGTGTGCTGCCCCGATAAACATAAGTTCCATAGAAAGCCCCTCCTATTCTCATATATTCTACCATTTTTTTTGAAAACCGTAAATCTTTTCAGGCATTTCTTTCACATTTCTTTTCATCTTTCTCATTCTTTCAGGTTTTTCGCATTTTTTGGCATCTTTCAACATCGTCTGCCGCTCCCATACAATATAATAAAACAGAATGAGGTAACCTCCCATGCACTTTGCACTTTCTTCCCTTGCACTCTTTTTGACGGCGGTTTCTCTCGATTCCCTGACTGCCGGTTTCTCCTATGGCACGAACAACGTCCATATAAAGCCCCCCGCTCTCCTTCCTCTGGCTCTCGTCCCCGCTCTTTTCATCACTGCCGCCCAAGGGGTCGGTTCGTTTGTCGGCTCGCTCCTGCCCGAAGGCGTCCTGCCCTTTCTTTCCTTCTGCCTGCTCTTTCTGATCGGCATTGCCAAGCTTTTTGAAAGCCTGATCCGCCTTCTGGCAAAAAAACGCCCCAGTCTCATGGGAAACTGGGGCTGTAAGATCAAGCAGCTCAACATTGTATTTACCGTCTATCTCTCTCCCGAAGAAGCCAACCGCACCGAGCTCCAGATTTTAAGCGTAAAAGAGGCGCTGCTTTTAAGTCTGGCGCTGTCTTTAGACAGCATCCTCGTCGGTATGGCCTTCTGCTTTACCGCGCTTTCGCCGTTCCTCGTCTTTTTGTCCGCCGCGCTCTGCAACCTGCTCCTGTTTTCGGGTGGTTATTTCTTGGGGCGGCTGCTCTTTCGCCTGCTGCGCTTCGACCTCTCATGGCTCAGCGGCCTCTGTCTATTGCTGTTAGCTTTCCGCGCTCTGGCATGAAGCCCGTTTTGCCGTTCTTTCCGCAGCCCCCGATACTGCCAGAAGTTCATGCACGATCAGGGGTGTGGCGGAGAGTGCGATCAGCCTTGCCCATTCCCCGAAAGAGAGGTGTACCGTGCCAAAGAGCGTGATCAAAGCCGGCACCTCCGTCACCGCCGCCTGTAAAAGGATACCTACCGCAAGCGCCAAGAGCATGTACGGATTGTTACGATGGTTCATGCGAAAGACCGGGCGGTTCACATCGCGCATGCCAATGGCGTGAAAAAGCTGGCTGATTCCTAATACCGTAAACGCGTGAGTCTGCGCTCTGGCCAGCACGGACCCGATTTTCAGGCCTTCCAATATATTATGTAAACTTATCGGCAGACCCTCCGCCACAATGCGGTCATATGGGACCTTTAAAAACGCCGCCAGCGTGATGCCGCCGATGACCAGACCGTAACAGATCACACACAGCAGACCGCCTCTGGCAAAGAGCGACTCGTCTTTCTTTCTCGGCCTCTCCCGCATCAGGCTCTCCGTATCATTCTCATCTACCCCCAGCGCAAGCGCCGGCAGCGAATCCGTGATCAAATTGATCCAAAGGATGAATCCTGCCTTCAGGGGCGCCGGCAGTCCTGCCGCAATCGTTAAGAGCATGGTCAGGATCTCGCCCAGATTCGAGGATAAGAGGAAGAGTACGGACTTTCTTATATTTTCATAGATGCCCCTGCCTTCCCGGATCGCCGTGTGGATCGTCGCCACATTGTCATCCATCAGCACAAAGTCCGCCGCGCCTCTCGCCACATCGGTACCGCCTTCCCCCATGGCGATGCCGATGTCCGCCGCCTGCAGGGATGGCGCATCGTTGACACCGTCCCCCGTCATGGCAACAATTTTATGTAAACCTTTATACCCCTCCACGATACGTACTTTATGTTCCGGCGTCACGCGTGCAAAAACCCGCAGCGTGGGAAGCCGCTGCAAAAAGCTCTGATCCCGCAGACGGTCCAGCTCTCTTCCCGTAATACACTCTTCCGGACGGCTCGCAATCCCCAGCTCCTTTGCAATGGAAAACGCCGTATCCGGATGATCTCCCGTGATCATCACCGTGGTCACACCCGCCTGCGCAAACCCCCGTACTGCCGCCTGCGCCTCCGGCCTGATTGGATCCTGCATACTGACAAAACCCAGAAACACCAGATCGCGCTCACTCATATTTCCCGACGGCTCCATGGCGAGCGCCAGCACCCTTCTGCCCTCACCCGTCAATCTCTTCTGCACGCCAAGCAGCCTGTCGCGCTCCCCTTTCTCCAGCACTTTTACGCCGTTTCCTGTCAGGAAGCTGCCGCAGCATTCCAAGACCCGTTCCGCCGCCCCCTTCGTATAAGCGACTTCGCCGCCGGCCTCCCTGTGCTTTGTCGTCATCATCTTTCTCTCCGCGTCAAAGCCGATCTCCTGAAGTCTGGGATACCGCCCTCTGATCTCCCCGATGGAAACACCGCTCTCCGCCGCCAGATGAAGAAGCGCAAGCTCCGTAGGATCACCCATCTCCTGTCCCGGCTGCCCGTCGTTACAGAGTACACAGCCCAGAAGAAAGCGGCTCTTGCAGTCATTTTCCTTTCCTGCAATCAATCCGCCTGCAAAGAGCGGTTCAAATCCCGTCCGTCCTGTGAGCCTTCCGTTCAGATAACACTCCGTCACCGTCATCTTATTCTGCGTCAGCGTACCCGTCTTGTCCGAGCAGACGACCTCCACCGCCCCCAGTGTCTCCACTGCAGAAAGCTTGCGCACGATAGTCTTTGCTTTTACCATGCGGGATACGCTTAAGGCCAGCACGATTGTCACGATCGCCGGAAGCCCTTCCGGCACCGCCGCTACCGCCAGCGAAACAGAGGTCAGGAGCATTTCTCCCACATCCCGCCTTTGCAGGACTGCGATCACAAAGAGAAGGACACAGATGCCGACCGCCAGCGCGCTCAAGACCTTTCCCAGTTCCCCCAGCCGCACTTGAAGGGGTGTCGGCTTCTCCTGATGCCCGTGCAGCATGTCCGCAATGTGGCCGACGCGGGTATCCATCCCCGTAGCCGTCACCACGCCGCGGCCTCTGCCCCTCGTCACATAAGTGGACATATAGGCCATGTTTTTGCTGCTGTTCTCCGCTTCCCCCGTCTCCACAAAACCGGCGTCCTTCTCCACTGGCACAGACTCTCCTGTTAGGGTAGACTCTTCCGTGTAAATCCCCAATGTTTCAATAAGCCTGACATCGGCTGGCACCCGATTCCCCGCTTCTAAGATCACCACGTCACCGGGTACCAGCTCCTCCGCCGGCAAGTCTGTCCGCACGCCGTCCCGAAGAGCCACCGCCCTTGGCTGGGAAATTTTCTTAAGCGCCTCCACAGCCCGTCCCGCCTTACCTTCCTGAATGATGCCCACCGCCGCATTCAGGGCGACCACCACCACAATGATGATCGCGTCGCCAAACTCATAGAGCATCATGGAAATTCCCATCGCCACCACTAAAATGAGGATGAGCGGATCGTTCAGCTGCTCCATGATCCTTTTCGCAAGGCTTTTCTTCTCCTGCTCCCGCAGCTTATTTAACCCGTACTTTTTCCTGCGCTCTGCGACCCCCTTTGCCGTAAGGCCCTTCTCCGCGTCCGTCTCCAGCCCCCGTATCGTTTCCGAAACGCTTCTGTTCTCATACATACGTTCATCCTCCCGCCCTTTATACCTGTCCGCCCTTCCGCTCACAAGGAAGGCTTGTCACTTCTTTTTAAGGTATATGCGGGATGGACTATGCTTATGCGCATAAGCAGACTCAAGATGCTTCGCATCTTTCATTCGCGTTGCTCGTCATAACCTGTCAGCACCAGTCTTACGTGCAAGCACGCAGCCTGTTCCTGCCATGTTCTGACTCTGCTTATGCGCGCAAAAAAAGAGACTATTGTCTAATAGCCTCTTATCTTATCCGTTCCGTCATCGATCGTATTTTCAATCTTTTTCACTATCACGTAATAGCCCGAACCGCCTGACAGTTCCACAAACACCCTGTCGCCGACCTTGTGTCCAAGCAATGCTTTCCCCAGCGGGGACTCCGTGCTGATCAGCCCTTCCAGAGAATTGCCCCGCACCGTCGTCACCAGCTTATACGTTTCCGTGAGGTTATCTTCCTCAAAGAAGACCTCCACCGTATTGTTCATGCCGACCTCGTCCTCGGCGGATTCGTCGGAGACTACCACGGCTGTCCTTATCATCCGTTCCAGATAGCGGATGCGGCTCTCATTCTGGTTCTTCACCTTCTTCGCCGCATGATATTCGAAGTTCTCGCTTAAGTCGCCGTGGGCTCTGGCCGCCTTCACATCTTCCAGCGCTTCCTTTCGCACCACCAGCTTGCGATACTCGATCTCCTCCTCCATTTTTTGGATATCTTGTCGCGTCAGTTCATTATACATCGTAATCCTCATTTCAGGACATGCCGGCACTGCTCCGCACAAATCAAGGCAGCGGAAAGCAGCACATCAGCATACTTTTTCAAATAGTTACGCGTTTACCATGTAATCAAGCAGACGGTTCACATCTTCGGGTTCATGCGCAACGATCTCCATCTCCGGGATCGCGTTGTCCGCAAAGAGCTTCGTCAATGCCACATACTTAGTTAACTGGGACTTCAGGTTAAGTCTGTCCCCCTCTTTTGTTACCAGCTCCACCGTACCCTTGCACTCGTTTACTACCTCGAAAAACTTTTCAGGATCGTCAATGTTCATTACTTTCATCTTTTTTCCCTCCCTTATTTCTCCTCTATTCTTTAACGCCCTAACATATAACACCTTTTTTTGCTTTTGTCAAATTATTCCTTGTTTATTTTTTGATACAAAATCTGTAAATTTTTTTGTTGACAAAGTAAAACTCCTATAGTATATTAGTAGATGTCCGAGCGATACAGCTGGACAATAAGCGCGAGTGGCTCAGTTGGTGGAGCGCGACCTTGCCAAGGTCGAGGCCGCGGGTTCGAGTCCCGTCTCGCGCTCTTTTTAATGAAGCGGAAATGCTTATATTTCAAGCATTTCCGCTTTTTTTATTTTGTGAAAGCGGGAAATACTCACAAAAGGGAGGCTGATTTTTTTATAATTTTGTTGTATATTCCAGACTCATAAATTCCTCAATAAAATTTATATATTTGCTTTAAGATAATGGGACTATCTCATATCATTATGAAATAGTCCCTGTCCGCTTTTAGTTTGTTATTAGAACGTTACATAGTACAGTGAAGACGGAAGCTTAAAAGTTCCATCCTGTATTGCACGAACTATCGCAATCACTTCTTCTTTGTCTAAAGCGCTTTTATCTACTGGATTATAGTTATCAAACATCCACGCTTGGAGAAAGCCCATTTCTACGCCATCTATCTTATGGTCGCCGTTAGAATCAAAAAATTCGCGTACATATTCAGGCGTGTTGGCTTCCAAATTATTCAAATAATGTTGATAGAGGTTATTGCTCCCTGTTCCATACACCGCCACTACATCGGGATTGGCGCTTGCATAGTAATCAGCGTCAAAGGTTGCTTTGCCCGGCGCTTTCACGGCTTCCCTGTTCTCTGCTCTTCCATAATCGGTGTAATGCTGGAATAAAGAGGCTTCTTCCGTCCCGTAAACAGCTACTACGTCCGCATATCTCTGCGCATAAGCATCCTTTTTCACATTATAATAGACTCTCCATGGCGTATTAATTCATCGAGAGTCTATTACACAAATCCTGTAAAATTGTAAATAAAAATTAGTGATCTCCTTATGTAATCCATTCCTATAACTCCATAACACCCTCCTTTGATATTTATTATAATACAATAAATAAATTATATATAAATATGTATACCATATTTATCCCAATAAATCAATCACTAAAATTCCAGTCAACTTCATATTTTCCTCCATAAATAGGAGTTGGAATTATAAATTCAACATACTGCCTACTGCTTTCTCTGTCAGTTTCCAATTTGAGCGGTTCCGTATCATACGGAATTTTATCGATAAAATGAGCATATTTCAATCCGCGAATTTCCTGAGGATGCAAATGCTGTTCAAAATATACTTTAAGCACCAAACCTTTGGTTACATCATATATTCCAACTGATAAGATCGATTTCGCTTTATGTTGAATATCTTCCAAATTTGAAACTTTAAATCCGGATCTGTAAGGCTCATCATTTTTACTAATTTTTTTCCCATTGGGAAACTTAATAGTAAACCTCTGTTTTTCAATCATACTGGAAGTTGTAAAACTTTCATCATACTCAATCGTTTGATTTGCTTGAATAGCGGAGACCTCAGTTATAGGACCAGCCGTCCACTTAACCATATCAGGAAAACTGTTAATTGATTCCTCTCCTATCACTTTAATACGATAAGAACTCACAAAATTATATTTATGCCGTTCAACATGTTCATATGTTACAATTTTATCTAAAATAACTACATTTGAATTTGGAACGGTCTTGTTTAATAAATATACCATTATCCTTTTGGATATTACATCCCGAAGCAAAAACACAATTACAGTCAGGAATAAAAATACAATTCCTACTATTAATTTGAACAGACTAAAACTAGCGGCAACGCCACAAAATGTTAATATAGTACAGACAGAACTTATTAACGATAAAGTCGTCCCAATATAGTTAATCAACTTAACTTTTGCTTTACTATTTTTCATCTTTTGTTACCTCTTTATATTTGTATTTCTATTATATAACAATCACCTGCAAAAATCTACAAATTGTTTTCCTACAATAAACTTACGCTATCCGCTTTCCCCCAGCCCCTTGACAAGAATGATAGCGGCATATAAAATGGAACTAACAAAACAGGGAGGTGATCAAATTATGTGGATCAGGAAGCTGTTTACATGCGGGGCAGCCGGTATTTTACTTGCCGGATTATTGGTTACTCCCGTCTCAGCTCATGGACATCATAGGCAAACAGATTCCGCTGACAAAATATGTTCGCTATGTACAGTGGAGGACTGCACGAAAACCGGATATCACACCCACGACGATGAGGCTTATTGCGGTTATGATCACGATTGTGGCTACTGCGACGGTTCCTGCGGCGTAATCGAGGTCTGCAGCGTAAAGGGCTGCAAGGAGACCGGATATCACAGCCATGACAGCCAGACCTATTGCGGTTATGATCACGAACACGGCTACTGCGATGGTTCCTGCGGCGTGATTACGGTCTGTCCTATAGAAGACTGCACAAAAACCGGTCAGCATACCCACGACGGTGAAACCTATTGCGGTTATAATCACACAAACGGTTACTGCGATAATTCCTGTGTGAAGCATAATAAAAGCAAAACATCAGGATGCAGCAGCTATCACGGTGGGCACCATGGTAGACATCACGGTTAAACGAAACCATCAGAGATGATTTACACACACAGTAAAGCCCGTCTCCATTTCCGGAGACGGGCTTTTTGTGTCTGATTCAGGCTCTTGACACTGCGCCGTATGCTATTCCAGATTACTAAGCTCTCCAGCACACTTCACCCGGTAGATCCGCTCTAACGATTCGTCGATGCGTTCTTCCGATATCTTGCCTTCCTGTACCGCCGCAAGCACCGCATTGTAAGCCTTCTCAAAATCTTCCGGCATCAGGAGCATATCAGCCCCTGCCTCCAACGCCATGACAGCCGCCTCCTCAGGGGTATAGTAATCCGTGATGGCCGTCATATCCAGCGCATCCGTAATGATCACGCCCTCAAATCCCAGCTCACCGCGCAGCGTATCCGTGATCACCTTTCTTGAGAGGGAACTCGGCACATTATTATCATCCAAAGCCGGCGCCGTGGCATGGCTCACCATCACAAAATCCACGCCCGCTTCAATTCCCGCCTGAAAGGGTACAAAATCCGACGCCCTCAATTCCTCAAGACTCTTTGTGATCTCCACCCTGCCGTCATGGGTATCCTCCGTTGTACTGCCCAGTCCGGGGAAATGCTTCAGGCAGGCACTCACGCCGGTTTCCTCAATACCGCCCGTCACATTGGCAACCATCTCTCCGACAAGCTGCGGATCAGAGCCAAAGGCCCGATCTCCAAGGATGCTGTCATCTCCTGCCGCCACGTCAGCCACCGGCGCAAGATCCACATTAAATCCGATTTCTTTTAAGTAGGAGCCAATCGTCCCGCCAGCCTGACGCGCCTTGGCAGTATCACCTTCCGCTCCAATCATCCCCATGGCACCCACTTTTTCGACTTCGATATTACTGTTTGCTACACGGCTGACTTTGCCGCCCTCCTCATCCACCGCCAAAAAGATCGGATAACTGCTCATGGTTGACGTATTGGAAAGCATCTTCATAATCTGTTCTTTATCTTTGATATTTTGGCTAAAGTAAATGAGACCGCCCACCGCATATTGATCCAAAGCTTCCTTGGTGCCATCTCCCGCCTGCGTGGCCGTCCGCACACCCGTAATCGCCTCCGGTGTCACCATAAACAGGCCCGCCACCTTATTTTCAATCGACATTTCGGAATAAAAGGTTCTTGCATAATCCCCCAAAATATCTTCCTCCTCCGGTTCCTCCTCCACAGGTTCCGGCGTATCGATCACAAGCTCCTCCTGCTTGGTTTCCTCCTCTTTTGCCGCCTCTTCCAGTTCCTTCTCAAGCGCTTCCTCCTGCTTTTTATCCTGAATCCGCAGCGCAACCTTTCTGCCGGCCACAACACCGCCGGCCGTAACGCCCGCCAGCACGACAAAGATCACAAGATAGACGATGATCTGATTGCGGATCCTGCGTCTTCGTCTGACCGCTCTCCTCTCATCCGGATCCTGCTCCTCCTCATCATACTCATCCTCTTCTTCGGCCTCCTGTGCAAGCTCCTCCATCTCTTCTATTTCTTCCGCAGGATTCTCCTCCGAATATCTCTTCTTCTGTTCCTTACTCATCTTCTGCGTGTCCTTTCCAAAAAGCATCATACAAGATATAGTTTACCCAAATATACTATACCCTATTTCTAGTGGAAAAGCCACCCCATTTTTAGTTTTTATTTTCAAAGTTCCATTTTAGACAATGCGAAACGGGTATTCATTCTCTAAGGAATCAATACCCGTCTCTAAAACTCACTGTCCAATGGCCTGTACCTCCGTCTTTTCCCTCACGTCCTCTTTCCATCTCTTCTCTCGTATCCTCGATACTGGGGCGTCTGTTCCCTTTCTCTCCCCCCGGACCCTTCTTTGATCCGTTCTCTTCTCTTCTTCTACGGGAGCTTCCTTTGGGACTCTTCTCTGATTCGCCATCCTCATCCATGTACTCGATTTCGCTCGTCTTTTTCAGTGGTCTCCTATTCACTTGTAGTTTTCTGAGTTGCTACTTTAAGTTTTTGGTGGACCGTACCTCTCTTTCTTTTAGTTTATCTATGTGAAGTGTTTCTTTATGAGTTTATTATATCACCTGATTTATATTTGTCAATACATTTTTGAAAATTTTTTTAAAAAAATTTAATTCGCATCATATCGTGCATTGTTTTCTAATTTTTAATACATATCTATAAAATTGACTGTCAATTTGTGTCTTGCGCTGCTGCGATATAAAGTGGTAAGATAGAACAAAGCAAAAAAACAGCGATGTAAAAAGCGCAAAAAGGAAAATGGAGGCAGCCAAATGTCACATAAACAGACCGCACTGGCCAAACAGGCGGAAACGATCATCAAAAATCTGAAAAAGAGAAATATGGAAGGATATTACTTTGAAACAGCAGCCGACTGCACAAAAGCGATCCTCGCCGGGATTCCTTCCGGCTCAATCATTGGCTGGGGCGGCAGCGAAAGTCTGAAAGAATGCGGCCTGATGGATGCGATCCACAACGGCTCCTACGAACTTTTAGACCGCACTCTGGCCAAAACGCCGGAGGAAACCAGACAAATTTACGCAAGGACTGTCCTTTCCGACTATTTTCTGATGAGTACCAACGCAATCACTCTGGAGGGTGAACTTATCAACATCGACGGCAACGGCAACCGGGTAGCCTGCCTGATTCAGGGCCCCTCCCATGTGATCGTGGTCGCAGGCATGAACAAGGTCGTACCCGATGTGGCAAGCGGCGTAGCAAGGGTCAGAAATGTCGCCTCTCCGGCCAACGCAATCCGTCTGGAACGGAATCTCCCCTGCGCCGCCACCGGCATCTGTCATGACTGCCTCTCCCCTGAGTGCTTCTGCTGCCAGATTGCCATCACCAGACGCAGTATGCACTCCGGCCGGATCAAAGTTTATCTGGTTGGCGAGGAGCTGGGTTACTAAACAAATATTTCCACACCGTTATATATTAAAAGCCGGAACCTTTCGCGTTCCGGCTTTTGTGATCTCTGTTCATCTGTCCCTGCGCCTTGCTGCAGTCAGGCATTCAGTTCCTGCAGTTTGTCCTTTAAATCCGCCGAAATGGTACTTACCATATCCGCCGATGCCGCAATCTCTTCGGTAGCGGCCGCCAGATTCGTCACCCGCAGATTAACGCCGTCGATGACGCTGATCAGCTTTTCGGCATCTCCCAGAAGCTCCTTGATCGCCGCCTGAATCTGTTCCTTATTGGCATCGCTGTCGCTCGCCGTATCCTTGGAAGAATCCGCCAGCTTTTTGATATTCTCGGCAATAATGGCAAAGCCTCTGCCGGACTCTCCTGCTCTCGCCGCCTCTATACTTGCGTTCAAGGCAAGGAGATTCGTCTCCTCCGCTACATTCGTGATCTCTTCGTTGTTCTCTTCCAGCTTCACCAGCAGATTCTGAATCTTTGCAAGCGCGCTATTTAACTGACTGCAAAACTGCACTACGTCGCTCATGGAGGCGGAAATGCCTGTGCTTTCCTCCGCGTTGCTGTTGTTGCCCTCCGACATTTCGCTGATGGAAAGATCCAGACTGTCAAAATCAGCTTGCACCTCTGCGATCAGCTCCTCGATTTTCTCATTCTTTTCCTGAAGCAGCGCATTTTTGCCCTGCGCCTCGTCTGCCATCTCCTTCGCAAGCTCGCCCTCTCGCTCCGCCTCGCCCTTCACATACTGGATGCAATTAAATCTATTATTGCAGCCGTTGTGGATCGCCGTTGCCATTTCCTCGCAGGTGTCATAGCCGCAGGCGGAACAGTTGATGGTGCGTTCCGTTTCCGTACGTTTTTCCATAGACACAAAGATAGCATTCATCTCGGAGGCACTGGGTTCTTTCCTTATAAGTCCCTTAGACTGATCCGTATAATGTCTGATAAAATCGTTGATATCCAGATGCGCAAACTGTTTATTCAACCTGTTAAGCCTCTGCTTCGGAGTTAGGCTTCTGCTGAAAGCATGGCGCCTGTCGCTTCTCTTGCTGGCCTCCCTGATCCTGTGGAGCTCATAGAGGGTATCGTCGGAATGCACCTTTTCCTCCTCCACACCGGGGCCATAGATACAACCTTTCGCGCAATTTAGGGCATCTACCATGAAGGGCAGCTCCTTCTTGCCGAGCACCCGCTTTTTATAATCCTCCAAAAATTCATAAGCGTGCTTCTCGCCCTCAATCTGGCGGATAAAGATATCCTCGCCGCAGAACCAGTAGACATTTTCCTTCAGGCCGCCGGGCATCGGATAAATGGATCCCAGACCATACTCGATCTCGTCTGTCACCGCCGGACCTGAAACACCATGTTCTCTCACATATTGCATCAGGTGATCGAAGGTCACGTTGTAGGAAACATAGCCGCCGCAGTTGGGATCGTCGATCTCGTTTTTCTTGGCAATACAAGGGCTGATGAACGCAAGCTTATCAGACACCTTCATATACTTTTTCACATAGATCGCGCCGCACATCATGGGCGAATGAATCGGCATCAGACTCGGTATCAGCTCAGGTATGTACTTTTCTATGTATCCTACTACTGCGGGACAGGGCTGCGAGATCGCGCCCGTGAAATTATGTTCGGTGATGTATTTGACATAGCCCCAGGTCGTGATATCCGCCCCGAAACTGATGCTGATGATGCGATTCACGCCAAGCTTCTTAAGACCGCCGAGGATCGTCGCATACTCTCTCGGATAATTTGCAAGAAAAGCAGGTGCAAGCAGAAGTGAGATTTTCTCCCCTTTTTTCAAATCTTCAAAGAAACGTTCCGTATCGTCATTGTAACTTCTGGCCTTGTGCGCACAGACATCAAAGCAGGCGCCGCAGCTTACGCACTGCGCGCCATTTACAATGATCTTATTTTTGCCATTCTCTTCAACCGCCTGATTCGCCGTCAAAACCGGACAGGCGGAAATACATTTGTTACAGCCGACGCAATTGTCATTGGTATACACTAACGCGTTCATCGGTTGATTTCCCATCGCACCCTCCAACTCTTTTGTTTTTCTTTCTTAGTTGATTCCTGCAAATAATATTGGTACTATTTTACCATGTTCAGCCAAAAAAAGTCAACAAAAGAAGCTGCACTAAATCAGGAAAATGCTTCTAAATCTGGGAAATCACAAAGATGTCGTAAATCGCCTTAATGGCCGTCTCAAAGTCTGCATTGGCCACACCGATGATGATATTTAACTCGCTGGAGCCCTGATCGATCATCTTGACATTAACATTCGCGTGGGCAAGGGCCGAGAAGATCCTGCCGGCTGTACCGCGGGTAGATTTCATGCCGCGTCCTACCACGGCGATCAGCGCCAGATCCGCCTCAATGTCAATGGCATCCGGATCCGCCAGTCTGTGAATGCCGGAAACCACCTTCTGCTCCTTGTGCATAAATTCGTCCTGATGAACAAAAACCGTCATCGTATCAATGCCGGAAGGCACATGCTCAAAGGAAATCTCATTCTCTTCAAAAGCCTGCAGTACTTTGCGCCCGAATCCAATCTCCGAATTCATCATATCCTTTTCAATATTGACCGCGCAAAAGCCTTTCTTACCGGCAATGCCGGTGATCACATACTTCGGTTTCTGACAGGTACTCTCCACGATCCAGGTACCGTTATCATCCGGTGCGTTGGTATTGCGGATGTTGATCGGAATCCCCTCGCTCCTGACCGGAAAGATTGCATCCTCGTGCAGGACATTGAAGCCCATGTAGCAAAGCTCCCGTAATTCTCTGTAAGTGATGGTCTCGATGCCCTGCGGCTTGAAGATGATCCGGGGATCCGCCACCAGTACGCCTGAGACATCCGTCCAGTTCTCATAGACATTCGCCTTGATCGCCCGCGCCACGATGGAACCTGTGATATCGGAGCCGCCTCTGGAAAAGGTCTTTACCCTGCCGTCCGCATAAGCGCCGTAAAAGCCCGGAATCACCGCGGATTCAACACCCTCAAGCCGCGCCCGCATCAGGCGGTTCGTCTCTTCGGCATCATGTTCACCATCTTCCTTAAAACGGATCACCTCAGCCGCATCCACAAAAGTGTAGCCCAGATAGTTCGCCATGATGATGCCGTTTAAGTACTCGCCGCGGGATGCCGCGTAGTCGGAACCGGCCTTCTCGCGAAAATTCTTCTCGATGGACTTAAACTCTTTGTCAAGGGAAAGCTTTAATTCCAGTCCGTCTATGATCTCCTGATACCTTTCCCTGATCTTTCCAAGCGCTTCTGTAAAGTCTTCTCCCTTTTCCGCTAGCGCATAGCAGGCATAGAGCATATCCGTGACCTTCGTATCGTCCGAAGAACGTTTTCCGGGCGCGGAAGGCACCACAAATTTTCGTTCCTTGTCCGCCCGAATGATCTCTCCCACCTTTTTGAACTGCTCCGCACTCGCCAGAGAACTTCCGCCAAACTTAACTACTTTATTCATCCTCCAGTACCCCTCACTCTTACCTGTTTATGCCATGATCCGGATCCTGTTCAGGCATCCGCCAAGCTTCTCTACCTTTTCATCAAAGTCCTTCTCGGACATCGTCTGCGTCATAAAAGCAAATTCTTCCGCGATCCCCACGTTGATCTCCGCCAGCGCACCAAAAGCTGCCATCGCCGCCTCCCGTTTATCTGCGGATACCCTGACAAAAAATTTACGCTTTGCGCCGCCGACATCGGCCACCTTCACCTTTTCCTCATCCCAGAAGCACATGATCGTCTTGCCCTGATGTCTCGCGCAGTCCACCACATCGGAAACCACTGCGCTGGCCGTGGGAAGCTTTCCCGCTCCGCGTCCGTAATACATGGAGTCTCCCAGCATATTGCCATGTACGTATACGGCGTTG
Source organism: Lachnospiraceae bacterium UBA7196 (assembly GCA_002490835.1). Taxonomy (GTDB): domain Bacteria; phylum Bacillota; class Clostridia; order Lachnospirales; family Lachnospiraceae; genus UBA3282. The sequence continues at coordinate 85,618 of DKUU01000028.1, forward strand.
AAAACGTCGTTCACGCTGTATAACGGATGCTCTCTGGAAATCATAAAGGGGGCAACCATTGCAAAAAAACCATCCTCCGTATCCTGACTGAAGGCCAGCAGTTTGACGGATTTATTCATCTGCTTCGCGTACTTGAAATCCGCTGCCGTGATCTTCGTAATGCCCTCTGTGTAGATATCCTCATAATGCACGCTCTTGCCCGTCATCAGGGAAGAAAGGATTGCGATCTTGCGGCAGGCGTCGTATCCTTCCACGTCAGCCTCCGGATTTCTCTCCGCATAGCCCTTGTCCTGCGCTTCCTTTAACACATCTTCAAAATCGGCGCCCTCTTTATCCATCTTGGTAAGGATATAGTTTGTGGTGCCGTTCAAGATACCGGTGATACCGTCGATATGCTCCGCCGTCAGGGAATAATTCAAAGGACGGATAATGGGGATTCCGCCGCCGACGCTGGCCTCAAAGAGATAGTTACAATGATTCTCTCTGGCAAGCCGCAGAAGCTCCGGACCGTGGGCCGCCACCAGCTCCTTATTCGAAGTACATACACTCTTTCCCGCAAGCAGGGCTTTCTTTGTATAATCATAAGCGTATGTGGTGCCGCCCATGGTCTCGCAGATGACCTTCACCTCATCATCCTTCAAGATGACGTCGAAGTCATGGACCACCTTCTTTTCATAAGGGTCGCCCGGAAATTCCCGCAGATCCAGAATATACTTCACCGCCAGATCTTCCCCTGCCTTTTTATTGATATCCGCCTTATTCGTCTCGATCACTTCCACGACGCCGCTTCCCACGGTGCCGTATCCCAATACCGCGATTTGAATCATGTCATTTCTCCAATCCGTATTTTGACTATACGAGTCAACTGTTTATCCTGATGGCTATCGCCATATTATACTAACGGATATTTATCCGTCAGCGTCTTGATGATGGCCTGCGCCTTGCCGATGCCTGCCTCGCCTTCCTTGATGACGATGGAAATGGCCTCCGCCACCTGTTCCATATCCGCCGTATTCAAACCGCGGGAAGTTGCTGCCGGCGTACCCAGACGGATGCCGCTGGTCACGAAAGGCGACTTCGGATCGTTGGGGATGGTGTTCTTATTCGCCGTGATATGGGCCTCGTCAAGCAGTTTCTCCACCGCCTTGCCCGTCAGGTCATAGTTTGTCAGATCGACCAGCATTAAATGATTGTCCGTGCCGCCGGAAACGATCCTGATATCCCGAGCCTGCAGCGCCTTGCAGAGCGCCTGCGCATTGTCCGCTACGTTCTTCATATAAACCTTAAAGTCATCGGATAAAGCTTCCTTAAAGCAGACCGCCTTCGCCGCGATCACGTGCATCAGCGGGCCGCCCTGAATACCGGGGAAGATCGCCTTATTGAAATTATACTGATCGGCCACTTCCTGACTGGACATGATCATGCCGCCTCTGGGACCGCGCAGGGTCTTGTGAGTGGTCGTCGTCGTCACATGCGCATAAGGGATCGGACTCGGATGAAGGCCTGCCGCCACAAGACCGGCGATATGCGCGATATCTACCATCAGCACCGCGCCGACCTCGTCCGCGATTTCCCTGAATTTCTTGAAATCGATCGTTCTCGCATAAGCCGAAGCGCCCGCCACGATCATTTGGGGCTTACATTCCAGCGCTATCTTTCTCACATTATCATAATCGAGGAAACCGTCGTCATTCACGCCGTAAGGCACGCATTTAAAGTATTTGCCGGACATATTGACCGGTGAACCGTGGGAGAGATGACCGCCGTGATCCAAATTCATACCCATGAAGGTGTCGCCCGGCTCCATCACCGCAAAAAAGACCGCCATATTCGCCTGCGCGCCGGAATGGGGCTGCACATTGACATACTCGCAGCCGAAAAGTTCCTTCGCGCGTTCCCTTGCAAGCTCCTCCACCACGTCCACGCACTCGCAGCCGCCGTAGTATCTCTTGCCCGGATATCCTTCCGCATACTTGTTTGTCAGAGGGCTGCCCATAGCCGCCATGACAGCCTTACTCACCCAGTTTTCGGACGCGATCAGCTCAATATGGGAATTCTGCCTGTTCTGCTCGTCAAGAATCGCCTGCGCGATCTGGGGGTCTACGTTCCTTACCTCATCCAATGAATACATTCCTCTTATCCTGCCTTTCAAAATGGTTGACTCCGCCGTTATCCCCACAGATATCACTATAGGGGAAATATCAAATCAATATTATAAGGTATTATGCTATGTATTGCAATTAAAATTTATGACATTTCTTAAGGAAGTCTTAAGGAAAATCCTATGCCCGGACATATCTTCGGCACAATGGATAGATTTTCATGGAATTTTAAGAAAACTTTATGAAAATCTTATTTTGACTTTTTCTTCTAATCTGCTAATATAAAGTGAAGTAAAGAGAAAAACTAACATAAACAGGATGATAAAAAATCGAGTGCCCGCGCACTCGATTAAGAGAATGCTTCGCATTCTCCCTAAATGATTTACACTGTCGCACTTTCCTATAAAGTTATAAAAAAGGATGTTAGTGTTATGGAAAAGCTGATAACCAAAAAGAAAGATACGCCGCGGTCCCTTCTTCGGATCTGCCGCTTTTATTACAACAAATATCGGCACGCGCTGCCGCTTCTGCTCTACGGCTTAGTATATATGCAGTGGTTTTCATGGTTGGAGCGGAATGTGACGACGCGTTTTACCCTGATCCATGTAAAACCGGACGATTATATCCCCTTCTGCGAGGTGTTTGTCATCCCTTATCTTCTGTGGTTCGCTTATGTGGCGGTGGTCGTCCTCTATTTCTTCTTTAAAGACAAAGACGACTATTTCAGGACCTGCACCTTCCTGTTTACCGGAATGACAGTCTTCCTGATCATCAGCACGCTGTGGCCAAACGGCCATGACCTGCGCCCCGCCATAATGCCGCGTGATAACATCTTCACCAGACTGGTAGCCGCTCTTTACCGGACGGACACACCGACGAACCTCTGGCCGAGCATCCATGTTTACAACTCGCTTGGCTGCCATATCGCGGTGATGAAGAGCGCCAGACTGGAAAAGAAACGGGGCATCCGCATCGGATCGTTTATCCTGTGCGTCTCCATCATCTTATCGACGGTGTTCATCAAACAGCATTCTTTATTCGATGTGACCACAGCCTTTATTTTGGCAGCAGCGATGTACGGCGTAGTATACCGCTCCGATGTGCTGATCAATTTCTACCACAGCCTGCGGCGTAAGCGCAGACGCAAACCCGGTACGCTGGTATAATATGGTATAACTGGAAAGAGAGGAATCCATGCGGAGACCTCTCTTTTTTACACTCCCTAATTAAACTGGAAGAACCGTCTGCAGATCCGGTATCCCTCCACAGATATCTTCCGTCCGCCCCTACCGGGGAGATTCATGGAATTTCCTAAGACTCCGTAGCGCAGGCGAATGAACAGGCCGATATCCTTTTGCCTGATATACTCCCAAAGCTGCGCCTTTTTCTCCAGATTCTCTTCCGTACCGGAGCGGATGAGCATGATGGAAGAAATCACGGTGATGATCTCCAGATAGTTTATCATGTACCGCTTGAGCTTCCGCTTTGCGTAGATTTTTGCCTTCTTTTCCACGAGATAGTCTATCATGCGCATATTGACGCTGATCTGCTGGTCGATCCTGCCGATCATCACTTCCTCGTTGACCGACTGCCCCTCTCTGCCGATATAATACCGATAAAAATTCACATCCAGATAGTACATGTTCTTCACAAAGGGAAGCGGCTCAAACACAAAGAGGTTGTCCACATAAAAAGTATGCTCCGGCAAATTTAAACCGCATTCCCGCAAAAGCTTGGTCCGAAAGATTACGGAGTGCATGAGGATGTACTGTCCCTTGCGGAAGTGCTTCACCTCGTTCCACCCGAATATCCTCTCCTGCGGCAGGGCATGATGATACTTCATCACCTTATGCTTCTTTGCGCCTTCCTTCTCGTAAACAAAGTTACTGATGAGCATATCAAGTGTCTCGCCACCGGCAATGATATCCCGCAGGGTATCAAGAATCTTTCGATAGGCGCTCTCCTTCACCCAGTCGTCGCTGTCCACCACCTTATAGTAAAGCCCTTCGGCATGTTCAAGTCCCGCGTTCACGGCGGAACCGTGACCTCCGTTCTCCTTATGGATCGCTTTGACGATAGAAGGATAGCGCCTCTCATAGGAGTCCGCGATCTCCCCCGTCCTGTCGGCAGAACCGTCGTCCACGATCAGAATCTCCACATCCTCGCCGCCAACCAGCAGCGATTCGATGCACTTTTCCATATATGCCTGTGAATTATAACAGGGTACTGCCACAGATAATAATTTCATGCCAAACCGTCCAAGCCTTTCTCAAATACGATCTTCCGTCAACTCACCCTGTCATTTTATCACAATAAACCTCTGAAATGTTGACCGTTTTCTTATGTTTTTCTTATTTTTTCTAAAATAATTTAAGTTATTCTATCCTCTTTCGTCTATTTCCCCTGCTTTCTGCCCATCTCCACCTGTGCGGCATAGGCCGCAAACGCGGAAGGGATCGGATAGGCGGATCTGGTTTCTTCCGGTTCGACAAAGACAAACGGCGGCGTCTCCTCCCCTGCCTCCAGTCCGGCAAGTTCGTCCACCCTGACCAGATAGCCGATCATATGCCATTCCTTATGCGTGAAGATATGCTTCGCCGGAGGAAGTTCTTTGATCCTGATGGGCGAAAGACCAATCTCCCTCAGATAGGAAGCGACCTCTCTCTCCTTACAGTGTCCCTCCATGGACGGAAACTCATACATGCCGGCAAGCAGTCCCCTGTCCGGCCGCTTGCGAAGCGCTACGCGGTCTGCGTCCTGTATGACCAGTATCGTCCTCTCCTCAACGCTTCTGGGCTTCTTTTTCGCCTTTTTCGGAAACTCGGCCGTCCTCTGCTCCTGCCTCGCCCTGCAAATCGTTCCCCACGGGCAGCTTTCGCACTTGGGCGCCCCGTTTGGAATGCAGACCGTAGCCCCCAGCTCCATGAGCGCCTGATTAAAGTCGCCGGGTCGGTCCTTGGGCATCACCCCGGATAATTCTTCCTCAACAGCCTTCTTTACCTTGGCATCCAGAATATCCCTACCGTCCGCGCGCAGTCTGGCAAGGATACGCAGCACATTGCCATCCACCGCGGGATAAGCCTTACCGAAAGCGATGGATACGATCGCGCCCGCCGTGTAACTGCCGATCCCCGGCAGGGCTAAAAGCGCCTCATACGTCTCCGGCATCAGCCCGCCATGTTCCTCCATAACGATCTGCGCCGCCTTTTTCAGGTTTCTGGCCCGGTTATAGTAGCCAAGCCCCTCCCACAGCTTTAGGAGCTTCTCCTCCTCAACGGCCGCAAGAGATTCTACATCGGGAAGCGCCCGCAAAAAACGGTCGTAGTAGGGCTTCACTGCCTCCACTCTGGTCTGCTGCAGCATGATCTCAGAGAGCCACACGTGATAGGATGTGGGCTCCTCCCTCCAAGGCAGGATACGCCTGCCCCGATCGTACCATGCAAGCAGCGGTCCTACGATGCTGTCTGTCAGTTCCGTATCCGGCACCGTTTCCGTATCCGCCGTTACTTCCGTATCTGCCATCCGCCCAGTATCTGCCGTCTGCTTCCTGCCGACTGTCTTTTTGCTTTTCATTCGCCAACTGTCCTTTAACTGCTGTCTTTCTCTTCGATTTCCTCTGCGTTTTCCCGATTCCGATAAGGGACTCTGGCCGCAGGAACCACCTCGGAAGCCGGAAGCGTGTGCGCAGGCTGGTCGTCAAAGAAGATATGCGCACCAAAGGCCTGCAATACATCCCTCTTCCTGATACCGCCCAGGAAGAATACCTCGTCTATACGCACATCCCAAGCCCGCAGCGTGCGGATGACGCGCTCGTGCGCCGGCGCGCATCTGGTCGTGACCAGAGCCGTCCTGATCGGCACATCCTCTCCCGGATAGTCCTTCTGCAGCTTAGAGAGTGTCTTTAAGAATTTCGCAAACGGCCCCGCCTGCAGGGGATTATTCGCATTCTTCCTCTCGTTTTCCTCAAAGGCCTCCAGACCCTTCTCCTGAAAGATCCGTTCCGATTCGTCCGAAAACAGCACCGCGTCGCCGTCAAAGGCGATCCTGATCTGCCTGATCTGATGCTCGCAGTCGTAGGTCGCTATGCCTTCCGTGCAGATGATACCCGCCGCAATGTTTGAATCGATCGCCCGCTGTACATCGTCCTCGCAAGCCGACAGAAAGAGATCTGTCTTAAATGCCGACAGATAAGGCGCAAGGGAAGCGCCGCCTGCAAGCACCGCTCTGGTGATGCGCAGTCCGTAATGCTCGATCGCCTTAAAGACGCGCAGGGAAGTATCCGGACTGTTTCTGGACATGATGATGACCTCCACAGATCCCTCCCTGCCCGGCAGCTCATTCAGGTTTAGGAGCGCCCGCACAAGCGGAAAGCCCGGCCCCGGCATAAGCAATTCATCCTCATGCTCCACCTGATACCGGCTGTAGGCTTCCACGCCCTCCTCCTCGAATATTTTATTCTCGTATGTCAGATCAAACAGTGTTCTGGACGAAACGCCCACCACAAGTTTATTTTCCAGATCGTAAGCCATAAAACACCCCCGTCCCCGATCTCTCCGGCAGGGGCTTTGGCCATTATCTGAGCCTGTTACACTCGTATTTCTCGAATGTGCGCAGGCAGTTCCTAAGCTCCATGTACCTGTCTTCAATCTCGCCTTCTTTAATCTCCAGATCCACGGACACCGCCATAGTGTTTATCATGTCGTCCGTGATCCTGTTGTGGAGCGAGTCGAGAATCGTAAGCCGCTCTTCATAGGAACCCGCGTCGAGAAACGCCAGCACCAGAGGATCGATATTTAATTGTTCTCCCGCCTCGACGGGACTATTCTCCGCCGCCGGCCGGGCCGCTGCCGTATTCTCCGCCGCAGATCGGACTGTCACGACATCCTCCTCATCTTCCGCACCGATGAGGGCAAAGCGGTATTTTTGTCCGGCGTCAGGATATTTCACCCGGTCTACCTCTTCCATAAACATGGATAGAGGACGCACGTATGTCTCGAAGGGCTCGTACATCTGTTGGTAAACCACCATCATCTCTCCCGTCTCGCTGTGTTTCGCAAGACACCTGATCTGATACTGCTTACCTTTAAAATGCCTGTACATCTCCTGTGGTCTGGGATCATGTCTCATAGGAATCTCCTTTTTTCAAATCATTCTCTATTAGTATAATCCCAAAATGCCGAATTGTCATTCCTTTCTCGCCGCGAAGCAGATAGAACGTTTGTTCTTTTTGTCTATTATAGAACAAACGTTCTATTCTGTCAACCCGGCTGTTGAAAAGCTTTACATCACCGTTATGCTGGCGCTTAAAAAAGCCGCTAAGAACAGCAGCGCCGTGATCATGCCAAAACCCCATCTCATCTACAGCACCCCCTTTTTGCGATTACGAACTTGTTAGGATCACTATAGCACTTTATAAGTCCTATAAACGGGACTTACATTGCGAACAAAAAAAATGAGAGAAAGCCATTTCTTTCAGATGACTCTCTCCCATTTTTTGTTTAGTTTACATAACTTCTATCAGTATACCCCTTATTCCTCAACGGGCTTATATCTGTCAAACACCTTGTCTCCGCTGCAGACATGGCGGGAACCGTCCGCCTCCGTGATGATATAATCGCCCTCGCCGATAAAGGTCTTGCCCCTCTTATGCAGGATATACGGGCAGACGATCGCGCCGTTCTCCTTCTTGATCTGCACCAGAGAGTCCGTGACAAACCAGCCTCTCGTCACCACGTCCGTCCAGAGTTCAAAACCGTCCTCCATGCCCTTGCCGACCTCATACTTTTCCATATTCGCTTCAAATGACACACGCACACATTTCATAAAGCTCATACCTCCTCTCCTTTTCCTCTCATGCTAGATTGCCTTTTTGATAGCCTCCATCAGCTCCCCGTAAGTCTCGAACGCGGAAAGTTCCGGATGGTCCTTCTTGATCTGTTCCGTACTCTTAAACAAAAAACCTGCCTTGCTCGCAAGGATCATCCCTAAGTCGTTATGACTGTCCCCGGCAGCTATGGTATCGTAACCTATGGACTGCAGAGCCTTTACCGTGGTGAGCTTAGAATCCTTGATCCGCATGCGAAAGCCTGTGATTTCCCCGTCCGGAGCCACTTCCAGCGTATTGCAGAAGATCGTGGGCCATCCCAGTTTTTCCATCAGGGGGCCCGCAAACTGCGTGAAGGTGTCGCTGATGATGATGACCTGCGTAATGCTCCTTAGTTCGTCGAGAAATTCTTTTGCCCCCGGAAGCGGATCGATCTTTGCGATCGTCTCCTGAATCTGGCGAAGGCCCAGTCCGTGTTCTTTCAGAATGCCCAGCCGCCAGTTCATCAGCTTATCGTAATCCGGCTCGTCTCTGGTCGTTCTGGTAAGTTCCGGAATGCCGCTCTCCTTCGCGAAAGCGATCCAGATCTCCGGCACCAGAACACCCTCCAGATCCAGACAAACAATATTCATACCCATGTGTTTCCTCCAAAAATTCTAATCTGAGAAACGATGCCGACGCATCACTTCCTTTTTCTATTGTACTGTAACAATGCCCCTGTCCGCAAGCAGAAGTTTTCAGTATTTGTCGGCATCTTGTCTTCATTTCTTTCCCGTATGCTGCCTACTTACTGCGCTTTACGATCAAAAGCTCCACGCTCATCACGTCATTCATCCTCCCCGTTTTGACGGCCTCTTCCGTCTCCACACAGTCCGCAAGCGCCTGCCTTAGATCCGCCTCCTTGAACTTTGCGGCCTGCGACACGTATTTTCTGGCGATAAAGCCGGCAAGACCCGTCTTCGTGCCGATGGTATTCGCATCATAGCCCTTATTTTTCAGCTCTTTGACCTGTAGGAGCAGGTTAAACTGTCTGGCGATCAGAAAGAGGATCCGCATAGGCGGTTCTTTTAAGGTCAGCAAGTCGTAATAAAGTTCCATCGCCTGTCTTTGCCGCTTGTCAGCCACTGCCTCCACCATGTCAAAGATCCGGCTGTTTATCTGTCTGACGCAGACCTCCCCGATATCCCGCGCCGTGACGACATCCCTGTCCATGCAGTAGCAGACAAGTTTTTCCACCTCGCCGCGGATATTTTCCATATCTGTTCCTGTCTTATCCAGAAAAAGATCCAGATCCCTCTGTGTGATCCGCTTATTGTCCTTCATCAGCAATTCGACCACCCAGCGCTTCAAGGTGGCTTCGTCCGGCGTCTTACACTCGATAACGCGCCCCTTCGCACTCACCGCCTTATAGAGCTTACTCCGCTTGTCGATCTCCGGCTCCACAAAGAGAAAGTATGCGCTGGGAGCCGGTTCGTCCAGATAAACCGCAAGTTCCTCGCCGCCCTTCTTAAACAAACCGCTGTTCTCGATCACCAGCACCCGTCTCTCGGCCAAAAAAGGCATGGTCTGCGCCAGATCGATCACTTCGCCGGAAACGATGCCTTTGCCCTCAAAAGTGTGCAGGTTCATAAGATCGCCGTCCCCCATGAGGGCCTTTTTGATCCTGTCCCTGTACTGCCTGCGAAGGTACGCTTCCTCCCCGCAAAGAAGGTAGGCCTGCTTCAATTGTCCTGTCCTGATCTCCTCGTTCAATTTCTTCATAAATAACAGTATACTCTATCCGGGACTGCCGCTCAATCTTATTTTAAAAATTCACTCACACGCACCTGCCCCGGCCTCACATACAGCGTGACCGCCCCGCTTTCCGGCGTCTGATAAATGCGGCAGCCCTGCTTTTGCAGTCTCTCAAGCGTCTCCTCGTGGGGATGCCCGTACGAATTGTCCCGTCCGGCGGATATCAGCGCGATCTGCGGCCTTGTAAGGGCAAGGAACTCATCGGAAGTGGAGTTTTTGGAACCGTGGTGGGCCACCTTGAGCAGGGTAATAGGCTCTATTCCCTCTCCCAGCCGCTGCGTCACCAGCTCCTCTCCCTCCCCTTCCAGATCGCCGGTAAAAAGGGCGGAAAAATCCCCGTAAGTCAGATGCAGCACCGTGGAATAGGCGTTTGTGTCCTGATTTTCATATCCTTTTTGCGGATGCATACAGGTTAACATAACTTTTCCAAAGGAAAGCCTGTCCCCGGCCGAGATAAAACGCACCGGCACCCCTTTTTTTCTGGCCAGCGCTGCTAACGTCAGATAATTTTCATTCCGGCTCTCCTTTGCCACATCCGGCAAAACCAGCATCCCGATGCGGATGCCGTTTTCTTCATAGGCTTCCATCATCCCGCGGATGCCGTTCTCGTGATCGCTGTCCGGATGGGTGACAAAGACCGCGTCCAGCGCGGAAACGCCCCTGTATTTTAGAAACGGCAGAATCTGGTATTCCTCCACGCCGCTTAGATCCGAACTTCCGCCGTCGATCAGGATATGCCGCCCGCCCGGCGCGCCCAGATAAATACAGTCCCCCTGCCCGACATCCACAAAAGTAAGCTCCAGTCCCGTCGGGAAACGCAGAAAAAGAATCGTTACCGCAGTGATGACTCCTGCATAGAACTGCCGCTTTTTCAGCCTTTTTGCAAAGAGGGCCAGCGTGACTAAAATTGCCAGAAAAAGGATCACCTGTAAGTCTGCGGGCCGTCCCGCGATCCACTTTTTCCCCGGCAGACCGGCGCAGAACGCACAGCATTTTTCATACAGAAAAAGCACCGCGATCCCCGGACAGACCGCCGCCTTTCCAAGCGGCAAAAACAAAGCGCATGCCAAAAGCGCCAAAACGCCGCTCGCCAAAACAATTCCCATGCAGGGGATCACGATCAGATTAAGCAGGATCGAATAGGGCGGAAATTCATAGTAAAAGCAAAGATAGACGGGCAGCGTGGACAGCGAGACCCACACGCCCGTAAAAAGGGCTTTCAGGCATCTGCTCTTTTGGGGAAAATGCACGGATACCGCCGGCAGAAAGCCGATGCCGCAGACGGCGCCAAAGGAAAAGAGAAAACCGCTGTGGAACAGATAGAGCGGCTGACTGACTAAAATAAGGATCGCCGCCGTCGTCATGGCGCAAAACAGATCGTAGCTTCTCCCGATCAGTCCCGCCGCAAGCTTCATGGAAAACATGATAAACGCCCGCACGATGGATACGCCCATCCCCGTCATCACGCCGTAACAGTACATCAGCGCAATTGTCAATATTATGTCAACCAATTTAGGCACACGCAGACGCTCCAGAAGCTTATAAAAACCCATGCCCAAAAGGGAAAGATGAAGGCCGCTGATCGCCAGAATATGCACGATGCCGTTTTGCTGATACAATCCTTTGATCTCCTCGTCCAAAAGTCCCTTCTCCCCCAGAAGCATGGCGCCCAAAACGGCTGCCTCCCGCTTGGGACAACAGGCCGCAAGAAGCAGGGAAAGATAACGTCTGCACTGATAAAGCCCTTCCCGGAAAACGTCCTTTTTTCCGTCAACAAAAAGTACGACGGCCTGCATCAGCCTGCCCTGCTTTCCCAGCGTACGGTAGTAGTCCGCCGCATCAAACCCTCCCGGATTCGTGGCATGGGAAAAGGCAAAAAACTTTCCCTCCATCAGGACATGACTCCCCATGACAGGCTCCTCTCCTTCCAGATAACAGAGTACCCCCTCAATGTCCTCCGCCTCCGGAAGACTGAGACTTTTTTTATGTTCCTTACAATAATCCCCGATCTCTTTCTCGAAATGTTCCCCGACGCTTTGGGGTCGATCTTTCTTTGACTGATTCAGAATCCGCATCAGGTCTTTTACCCGATCCGTTTGCAGGACAATGACCTGTCCCAATGATATCACCGATACTTCCCTGCCTTTTGACAGCTTATGATCCTTCCCCTCGACGACGCCGAACACTACTATGCGTTCTTTGTCTAATCCATCGAAGGTATTCTCTTTTGGGGGGATCAGAAAACTTCCCAAAAGCAGCGCCGCCGCAAATGCCAGTCCAAGCAGGCACAGGGGTCTGCGCATACCGCACCATCTCCTTTATCGTTTTATTTTCATCTTGTTCCCGTAGGTTCCAGCATATCCAGATCCCTCTCGAACACATTGTTTAAACTTACTTTTTCCCGATATGAAATATTTGTTTCTCCATCTACCGATATCTGCACCTTATTGACATTGGACAATTCCACCAGTGAATTTGTGATAGAATAGATCGTCACGTCGGTGGTTACATTGTAAGGCTGTTTTAAGAAATCGCTGCTTAAGTTTACATAACATATCCCATCCTTTACCGTGACACCGAGCACCTTGGCAGCCGGATTGATCGTGGGATAAACGTCTTCCGCCGCAGGCCCTTCCACCAGCTTTTCCACCACCAGCTTCTCCAATGAAATATTGCTGTTATACACTACATTACGACGGTTTTCCTCCACCAGATAATCCCCTGACTCATTGGCAAAATAAAGGCGCAGGTCTACTTTCTCATAGGCGTTGATCTCGTTGCCGGCATTCTCGATAAAGCTCTCCGCATTCATCACACCGATGGCCACCCCCGCCTGATCCACCAGCTGCTCGCCCTTCACCGTGAAAGTCACGCGCTCCACCTGCCTAAGCTGGATCACCGTCCGTACGATGGAAGCCCGCACAAGCACCTCTCTTGCGCCCCGCAGCTCCCGATAGCGCTCGTCAAAATCAAGCGTAAGCAGGCCGTTGTCCAAGGTATACCCCATCAGTGTAAATTCCTTGGCGAGAGGCGTCTCGTACTCCAGCCGCTCCGATATCACCGCGAGCTGCTCTATAAGCTCCTCCAGCAAAGCGTCTTCGTCCGTCGTCTCGCTGCGATATTCTCTGGATATGATCTTCGTCTCTTCATTGTTTACATAATATAGCTGGTAAGCAGTTCCCTTCTCCCCGTTTTCCCCGTTCCCACAGGCGCAAAGCAGGATAAGCATCCCCGCCAAAAGAATGCCCAGCCGACAAAAATCTCTCCTTTTTCTGTCCCTAACCATCTTATCCAATCTCTATGTCCTTCTCTTCCTTCGCCGTTCATCAGGCTGCGGCACGATATGTTTTAGCGGTATTTTCACCGTGAAATCCGTCCCCTCTCCTTCCAGACTCGACACCTTGATGGAGCCGCGGTGCATGAGGATCGCGCTTCTGGTAATGGCAAGCCCAAGGCCCGTACCGCCGATCTCTCTGGAGCGTGACTTATCCACCCGGTAAAAACGCTCGTAGATATGTTCCAGTTCCTCCTCCGGAATGCCCACGCCGGAATCCTCCACCTGCACCGTAAAGTACTGATGGTCAGCGTCCAGCGTCACCTTTACGAAACCGTGTTCCTTATTATATTTGATTGCATTCTCCACCAGATTGGATAGCGCCAGTGTCAGTTTCACCTCGTCCACCGAAGCCGTCACCGGCCGCATACTCTCATAGACAAGCTGCACATCCCTGCGCATGGCGATAGGCCGCAGCCTCTTCATGATCAGTTCCACCAACGCATTGATATCGACCTGAGAAATATTCAGTCTGGATGCCTTCCTGTCCATTTTCACCAGCGAGAGCAGATCGTTTATGATCTTATCCTCCCGCTCGATCTCGGCGGCAATATCCGTCATAAATTCCTGATAAACCTCCAAGGGCACGTCCTTCTGCGTGATCAGAGAATCCGCCAGCACCTTCATGGAAGTGATCGGCGTCCTCAGCTCATGGGAGACATTCGACACAAAGTCCTGTCTGGACTCGTCAAGCATCTTCATCCGCCCCAGCACCCTGTTGAAAGCGTCCCCGATATGCTCCGTCTCCAGACAATCCTTCACTGAAATGGGATCGTTTGTATAACCCTCCTGTACCTGATCGAGCGCCTCTATGATCTTCTTAAAAGGCTGAAAAAGGAATTTGGATATGATGAGCGTCACCACAAAGATCAGCACGCCCACGATCGACTCCACCACCATCGCCTGCCTGTCCAGACTGTTCATGGTGGCGATCACACTGTCGTTTGAAGCGCTCACCAGCATGACGCCGCGCACCAGCTCAAACGAATCTCCGGCTCCCACCGGCAGGTTTGCCCCCACGGTCTCCATGATGGGAATCGTCATCTCGATATAACCGTTTTCCCTGTCATAGCTTTCCGTACTCTCTCCCCGCAGGCAGCGGATGACCTCCTCCGAAATAATGGTCTTGCCCTCGCTGATGCCGTAGGTATCCTTCACGATCCGAAGCTCTGTATTGATGATGAGTACGCGGCCGTCGTAGAGATTGGAGAGCTGCTCCAGTTCCGCATTGATGACCTCCGAAGAAGTGTCTTCCAGATAGCGGCGGGTAATCAGATGATTCGCAAGGATCCTCACCTGCGTAGCGATATTGGAAGAGCGCACGCTGATCGCGCGGCGCTCATAGTTTTGCAGGATCGCATAACGCATGACAAAACAGGGAATCAGCCCGACCATGAGCAGGATCAGAAAAATACGAACCTTCAGGCTTCTTAAGAATGTAATTTTATGAAAATCAAATTTAGGCAAAGTAATATCCAACCCCCCACTTTGTACGCACATACATGGGTTCGCTGGGAATCTCCTCTATCTTTTCACGCAGTCTTCTGATATGTACATCGACAGTCCTCACGTCGCCCGGATAGTCGTTCCCCCAGACCAGTCTGAGAAGCTCTTCCCTGCCGTAAACCTTCCCATGATTCTTCATCAGAAGTTCCAGCACCTCAAATTCCTTCGCCGTCAGGTTGATCTCCCGCTCTTTGATATAGACCCGTCTGCCTTCGCAGTCAAGACGCATATCTCCCCGTTCCAGCATCTTTACCGCCTTCTCCCGCTCCGGAGTCTTGCGGTTTGTCCTGCGCATGATGGCCTTGATTCTGGCCTTTACTTCAAGAATATTGAAGGGTTTCGTGATATAGTCGTCTGCACCGTTATCAAGCCCCAGAATCTTATCCATATCGTCGCCCTTGGCTGTGAGCATAACGATGGGTACGCTGGAAAAACCACGAATCTGCTGGCACACCTCAAAACCCGTCATCTTGGGGAGCATCACATCTAAAAGGATCATGTCATAACCGTTTTCCCCCGCCAGACGCAAAGCTTCCTCCCCGTCATAGGCGCAGTCCACTTCCATGCCGTCCTGCTCTAAGCTGAACCTGATCCCCTTCACGATTGATTTCTCGTCATCCACTACCAATACTCTCTGCGCCATCTTCCCCGTTCCGCCTTTAAATCTATGCTGATATTTTCCCCGTCTCTATTCTACGCTGATGCTGTCCTTAATTTTTTCATACATGCCTTCTTTGATGCCGTTCACCTTCATGATGTCCTCGGGCTTTGTAAAACCGCCGTGGGACTCCCTGTAAGAGATGATCGCCGCCGCGCGGGTCTCGCCCACGCCCGGAATATTACAAAGTTCCTTCTGCGAAGCGGTGTTGATATTGATCTTGGCATCCACCGGCTCAGCAGCTTCCTCCCCGACGATGCCGATCTGCAAAGCCGCGCCGTCCTTTTCCCGCGCTGCTTCACCATCTTCCGGCTCTTGGCCTTTTTGGGCATCAGCGTCCGCCGCCGCTTCTTCCCTTGTGGGAATCACAAGCTTCACCCCGTCGGTCAAAATCTGCGCTTGGTTTACATAATTCTGATCCGCATCTCCGGTAAACCCGCCGGCCGCCTGCACAGCCTCATAGACACGGCTCCCCGCCGGCAGCTCGTAAACGCCAGACGCTTTCACCGCGCCGCAGACATGCACATAGAGAAGGCCGCCAGACGCAGGGGTCTTCTGGGCAGGCGTTCCCTCACTTTCCGATGCCAAAACTTCCTCCCGCCGCAAAGACGACGCGTCGGTTTTCTCCTCCGCTGCGACAACACCGCCAGAATCCGCATCCGCAGTCTCTCCGCTTTTTATCGCCGCCTCATCGGCTGCGGCTCTCTCCGATAAAATAAGAAGCTCTTCCTTCTTTGTACAGCCGCCCAGAAAACACGCCGCCAAAAGCGCTCCTGCCAGCCAAAGCTTTTTTCTCTGTCCTATTCTGTTTTTCTTCTGCATAGTCTCCCTTTCCGGCTCCTGTCACCTTCCGGGAGGTCCCCGCTATGCGCTGTATTTTTATTGTAAGATAAATTTCCGCCTATGTCCACTTAAAAATAATGATTCCGACGATCATTATCCCCGCGCCCAGAAGCTTTTTCATTTCAAGAGGCTGCTTCTCTACCCCGAAAAGCCCCAGAATTTCAATAACATAGGCAATGATGAGCTGGGAGACCACAATGAACATAACCGACCGCGCAGGGCCAAGCTGCTCCATGCTCTTGATAACGGTGTAGGTGATAAACGTGCCGATCGCGCCGCCGAGCAGCATGTACTTCGGCTCCACCTTAAAGAGCGCAGAAAAAGAAGCCCTGTCGGCTGAGAAAAGCCAGACGGCCAAACAGACCAAAAGCGCCGTAAACTGCACAAAAGCGTTTGCCACCCAGATTCCCGACTGTTTGGTGACCTGCGTATTAAAGACTCCCTGTACGCTCATCAGCGCCCCCGAAAGGATCGCGATCAAAAAACCCAGCATGATTTTTCCTCCTCACTTTGCCTTTTCCTGACTCTGCCCATGTACAAAAAAAGACAAGGCAGTATAATCGTCTTGTCTTATCTTGAACCATTCATTCTATTTTTATTCCTGACTGTACCGGCAGGCTGCCCTGTCAGCTCCCGCTCTGTTCCTGCGCGCCGCTCTGATCGCTTTCGCCCTCTTCTTCCAGCTCTTCCTCCGTCTCCTCCACGGGTATCGGCACGTCGATGTACTCTTCCGTATAAGCCTCGCCGAGTACCTGACCCATGATCTGCTCAGACAATGCTTTCAGCGCTGCATTGGCATCGGCGCCCTCCCAGATCTTCGCAAAAGCAATCTCCAATTCCACCCAGAAATTGCTGGTCTCTATCATCTTCGGCATGGGAACAGAGTTTTCGTACTCTGATAAAAAGGCCGCCGCATTCGCATCTTCATACGTTTTGTCGCTATGCACGGGCAGCTTCCCCGTCCTTGTATAGAGTTCGTCCGTCGCATGCTGTGTCAGATATACCGCAAACTCGTTTGCCATCTCCTTTTTCGTCGAGTAACCGTTGATTGCCACGCACTGCGTCACCGACAGGGACGCGGAAGCAAGCTCGCCGCTCACATCCGGCACCCGCGATACACCGAAGTCATAGGAAAAACTCCCCTCCTCCTTCGCTGTCTTCAGTTTAGAGAGCGCATCCGAAGTGGCCACCGTGTAGACGATCTTTCCGTCCAAAAAGTCCTGAAGCACCCCGTCATAGCTGATCTCCTTGGTATCGATGGAGAAAAACTGATTCAGATTCTGATACACTCTCAGGGCGCGGATTGCATTCTCATTATAAATGTGGATAGAGTCCGCATCGTCGCCGTTTTCGCCGCCCACATCGATACAGCTCCCCACCACGAAATAATTATAGAAAATATCCGATACGTCCCACTTAAAGACGGCTTCCACCTGTTCCGGCGCATCGTAGACGTCAGCCAGCGCAAGGATCTCGTCTATCGTCTCCGGAAGGGCCTCTTCCATCTTGGCCGCAAGCTCTTCCTCCGTGATCACAACTTCCCCGGCAGCTTCTTTGATCTCGTCTTCTACATCGCCACTCTCCGCCTGCTCCTGCGCATCCTCCGCAAGCGCCTGATCCCTCTCTGATTCGATCTGCGCCTTTGCCCAGTCCTCCAGATAAGTCCTGTTATAGAGAAGGCAGCTCGTCTCGAAATAATAAGGATAACCAATCTGTTTGTCGCGATAGGTCACCGCGCTGACCGCCGTCTCAGGCAGCGTCTCCTTCATGGGCAGCACGCCCTCCGGAAGCTGCACTTCGCAGGCAAGCCCCGCCAGATAAGCCTTCTCCAGAGAATCATTGCTGACAATATAGAGATCGGGTCCTTCCTCGGTCTGCAAAGACGCCTGATTGATGGTCTCCAGATATTCCAGCCCCTGCGTGTAGACAGGAACCACCCGCACGCTGTCCTGATATTCGCTGTAGGAGACTGCCATACTGTTTAAATAATCCGTGAGTGCCTCGTCCGCGTACCACAGATACAGGGTCTCCCGGTGTCCGAACAGGGATTCCTCCACTGCTTCCTCAGCCTCATTCCGGTGCACTGTCATGCCGAGCCTTCCCGCCGCGTAGAGACCGCCGGCGCACAGGGCAAGGGCAAGGATCATGACTAATCTTTTCTGAAACGTCACTTCTGTTCTCCTTATATTCCAAATCGATACGGAGAATGCCGCTTTCCGGACATTCCCTTATGCGAAACGCAGCGCTTTCACCTGATACATTCGCGCAGGATCGCAATCATATCGTCTACATGCTCCTTTTGGATAACAAGCGAAGGGACGAAACGAATAATGCTCGTTCCTGCATTGATCAGCACCAGCCCTTTCTCCATCGCTTCTGTAATGATATCACCCACGGGCCTGTTAAAGACAAGCCCCTGCAGCAGCCCAACGCCTCGCCTTGTCTCCACGCAGGAAAATTCCGCGGCAAGTTCATCCAGACGCTTTTCCAGATAAGCGCCGACTTCCCGCACATTCGCAAGCACCTTCTGTTTTTCAAACAGTTCAATCACCTTGCAGATTGCCGCGCAGGCTAAGGGATTACCGCCGTAAGTCGTGCCGTGATCGCCCGCCGCAAGGGAATTTTGCCCCACCTTCTCCGTCATCAGAAAAGCGCCTACCGGCACGCCGCAGCCAAGCGCCTTGGCCGTCGTCATCACATCCGGCTTTATTCCATAACGCTGCCATGCGAACATTTCGCCGGTCCGCCCCATGCCGCACTGAATCTCGTCCAATATCATCAGGATGTCCCGCTCGTCACACAGCGTCCTGACTTTACGCATAAATTCTTCCGTGGCCGGGTAAATGCCGCCCTCTCCCTGCACGGTCTCAAAGAGGATCGCGCAGGTTTTGTCCGTCACCTGCGCCATCACGCTGTCAAAGTCGTTTAAGTTCGCAAAGCGGATGTTGCCGATCATCGGCTCGAAAGCATCCCGGTAATGGGGATTGCCCGTCACCGAAAGCGCCCCCATGGTGCGCCCGTGGAAGGAGTGGTTCATGGCGATGATCTCATGATCCGTCCGCCCGTCTTTCAGATAACCATATTTGCGCGCCGTCTTGATCGCGCCTTCGATCGCCTCCGCGCCGCTGTTGGTAAAAAAGACGCGATCCATGCCGGAAATCTCTTTCAGCTTTTTTGCCGCCTCGATTGCCGGCGCATTGTAATAATAATTCGAAGTATGGATGATCTTGTCGATCTGGGCTTTCAGGGCATCGTTGTACTCTGTATTATGATAACCCAGCGCAAACACGGCGATTCCCGACACAAAATCCAAATAGCGCTTCCCGTCCATATCGTAGAGGTACACGCCCTCTCCTTTGTCAAACACTACCTGATAGCGGTTGTAAGTGTGGAGCAGGGCCTGTTCCGCTTCGTCTATATAACTTTGCATTTCTGCGCTCATTTTTTTATCCTCTTTCTATCATATTTCGTATTGTGAAACGCTTCTCACCCAAACATCGTCTCCTTGTCCCGGTCCGCAATGATCGCCGTACCGATACCGTGATCGGTAAAAATTTCAAGTAACAGGCAGTGCGCGATCCGTCCGTCCAGAATATGCACGCGGTTGACCCCTTCCCTGATGGCGTCCGTACAGTTTCCAAGCTTCGGCAGCATACCGCCGCCGATGCAGCCGCTTGCGATCAGCTCGTCCGCCTGTGTGGCCGTCAGCCGTGAGATAAAGCTCGCTTTGTCATTGATATCTTTGTACAGTCCCTCGATATCCGTAAGGAACACCAGCTTGTCCGCACCCACCGCCTTGGCGATCGCGCAGGCCGCGTCGTCCGCATTGATATTGTAAGTCAAAAACTGCTCGTCCAGTCCGATTGGCGCTACAATCGGCAAAAAGTCCTTCTCCAGAAGGTCGTAGAGCACCTTGGGCTCCACGCCGCAGATCTCGCCCACATAACCGATGTCCTGCCCGTCCGCATAGCGCTTCTTACACTGTAAAAGCCCCGCGTCCTTGCCGCTGATGCCGACCGCTTTTACGCCTAACTCCTCCACCATGCGCACCAGATTCTTATTCACCTTGTTTAAGACCATCTCCGCGATCTCCATGGTCTCCTCGTCGGTCACACGCAGGCCGTTCACAAATTCCGCCTCCTTGCCGACCTTGCCGACCCAGCGACTGATCTCCTTGCCGCCGCCGTGGACGATGATGGGTTTAAAGCCGACCAGCTTTAAAAGCGTCACGTCCTTGATCACGTTTCGCTGCAGCTCCTCGTTGCTCATGGCGCTGCCGCCGTACTTGACCACGATGATCTTTCTGTTGAATTTCTGGATGTAGGGAAGAGCCTCGATCAGGACCTCCGCCTTGGCCAGAATCTTGTTCATTTCCTGCTGTTCCATAGTTTGCCTCTTTTCATTGTTGATATGAGTCCGCTCGGCTTCGCCCTTGCTTCAGCGGTTAACTACGATAGTCTGCATTAATTTTCACATAATCATAGGTTAGGTCGCAGCCCCAGGCGGCAGCCTGCGCTTCGCCTCTGTGCATGTCCACGATCACGCTGACTTCGGGGGAGGCAAGAATCTTCGTCGCCTCGTCCTCGTCATAGTCCGTCAGCATACCGTTTTTACAGATCTGCATACGGTTCCCGTCACCCTCGCAGAAGATTTCGACCTGCCCGGGATCGAAATCGACGCCCGCATAGCCAAGGGCGCACATAATACGCCCAACATTGGCGTCATGACCGTAGATCATGGCCTTCGTCAGGCTGGAGCAGACCACGGACTTGGCAAGGATCTTCGCTTCTTCCTTTGTGGCTGCACCTGTTACCCTCGTCTCAAAGAGGGCCGTCGCGCCCTCGCCGTCCCCGGCCATCTTCTTAGCAAGCGTAGTGTCGATATAGTGCAGGGCCTCCCGAAACGCCTCATAATCCCTGCCCTTTTCCGTAATCTCCGGATTGCCCGCAAGACCGTTTGCGAGGATTACCAGCGTATCGTTGGTGGAAGTGTCGCCGTCCACGGAGATCATGTTGAACGTGTCCTTCACATCCTCGCTTAAGGCCTCCTGTAAAAGCTCTTTGGAAATCGCGATATCCGTAGTAATAAAGCCGAGCATGGTGCACATATTCGGATGGATCATGCCGGAACCCTTACAGCAGGCCCCGATGGTCACGGTCTTCCCGCCCACTTCGATCTGCACCGCTGCCTGTTTGGGCTTTGTGTCCGTCGTCATCATGGCTTCCACCGCCGCCAACCCCGCTCCCGGCGTATCCGCCTTTGCTGCCGCCAGCTTTTCAATCCCGGCCTCTATCTTTTCAAGCGGAAGCTGCCAGCCGATCACGCCCGTGGATGCCACCAGTACGGCATCTTCCGAAACTTCCAGCACAGCGGCAGCCTTTTTTGCCGTGCGCTTACAGCACTCATACCCTTCCGCCCCCGTGCAGGCGTTTGCAATACCGGCATTGACCACCACCGCCTGCGCGTAAGGAGAATGCGCTACGATCTCCCTGTCCCATAAAACAGGAGCCGCCTTTACCACATTGCTGGTAAAAACGCCCGCCATCTTACAGGGAACCCTGCTGTAAATAAGAGACATATCCTTCCTGCTTAGATACTTGATCGCGGCTTCCACGCCTGCCGCCTCAAACCCCTGCGCCGCCGTGACGCCGCCGTCTATGATCTTCATATTTCCCTCCATTTTAAAGCGGAGCAAACTCCCGCTTGAACAATCATCCTGTCAATATGAGGTTTCCATCCTCTTACCAGCTCCTCTATGCTGCGAAGAATGCTGCCTTTTCCGCCTTCCCGCACATGAGATTTAGTATACAATAAAACAGGCGGCATTGCAACCTTGCCGCCTAAGAAAGCGCATTTCCCACCACTTTTTCGAGTTCCGCCACCATCGCGCTGACAATGGAGATCGTCGCCGGGTCCTTACACATATTGTTCAGTAACAGTTTCATATTCAGTTCAAAATTAGCCGGCAGCATCCTGCATTCTTCTTTGCAGATTTCCATCAGACGCTTCTCTCCGGGCTGCAGCATCTCATTGGCCGCAAAGAGGACGTCAAAATAAGACGCCAGAAAACGGTGCACCGTATGATTGACATTGACAATGTCTCCCCGCAGCATCGCTTTTTCAATCTGGGCGATATAAGAAGGCATCCCGTACTTGATCAGGTTCATGTGATAGCTGATGATATTATTTTTCAACTCCTGCGGGTAAGGAATGTCATACTTCTCCTTCGCCGCCGCGAGCAGGCCGCCCTTATCGTAGGCAATACGGCCCAGCAGAAGATTATGCCACAGGCCTGTGGTACAGCCGTTTTGCGGCTCAAAGTGCACGGCTACCCGGTCGATCTTTGCCAGAAATTCGTCTAAATTACGGTATATAATATTCAGTTCCGAACTGTCGTCATCCAGAATGCAGATGTCCTCATGTTCCCTGTAATGATTGTCCAAAACCATGCTGCTGCATTGCTGTTCCAGAATGCGCCGCCGCTCCTCCACAGGGATCGGTTCCGTAGAATAAACATACACATCATAGTCCGAATAGGCGTCGTTCTTTTTGATGGCGCGGGAACCGCCCACCGCGATAGAACGCACCTGTGGGAATTTTGCATATTCGTTGAAAATGTCCTGAATCATATCCTGCTCCTAAACTGTCTGATTCTCCGCTTTATGCACACAACCATTTTATCAATACTTTCCACCATTTTGCAATCCTTAATATAAAAATCAGGCGCTAAAATCCGTCAAACTGTACCGATTGGCGCTGCGCCATCTCTTTTCTGCCGCCGATAGACCCAAAACAGGCAAACGCACAAAAACACATCCGCCAGAAGCCACGCAAAGACCTCTCCCCAAAATACGCCTGCCTGACCGATGCGTCTGGTCAGGAAAAAGGCGCAACCCACCCGCATGGCAAGCTGCAGAAAGCTGGAACACATCGGCAGCAGTGTGTTTCCCATGCCCTGCACACAGGCTCTCACGATATAGAGCAGATACAAAAGCCAGAAGAAGGCTGCCAAAATCTTTAGAAAGGCGCAGCCGATCTCCAGCGTCTGTGTCAGTACTGCCTCCTCTCCCGACAAAAAGCAGCCCAGAATGGATTCGCCAAAGGTTAACATAACAAAGGACATCGCGCCGGATGTCAGGATTCCAAGCACACAGGCAGCGCTAAATCCCTTTTTCACTCTCTGATAATCGCCTGCGCCGACGTTCTGCCCCGTGTAGGAAACCACCGCATAGCTGTAAGAGACGGCCGCCGTCTCCAACAGTCCGTATAGCTTATTGGCCGCCGTAAATCCCGCCACAAAGATCGTGCCAAACCCATTGATGACCGACTGCACCGCCACGCCGCCAAGCCCCGTGATAATATTCTGTAAGCCCATCGGAAGTCCCAAAAAGAGGAGCCGTTTCATTCGCTCCGGCTGTATCGTAAGATCCGCCCGTTCAAATCTTACAAAGCCGCCGGCCTTGATCGCCCGCAAACAATAGGCCGCCGAAAAAAGCTGCGATAGCAGGGTGGCAAAGGCCGCGCCAAAGACCCCCAGATGCAAAACCACCACAAACAATAAATCGAGTATGATATTGCAGACCGCCGCCAGAGAAACCGCGGCAAGCGGCGTCTTGCTGTCTCCCGCGGCCCGCAGAAATGCCGCCGGCATATTATAACAGAAAGAAATGCAGACACCGCCGTAAAGCGTCCGCAGATAAACCTGTGCCATTTCCATCATATCCTGCGGCGTGTGGAGCAACCGTAGAATAGGTTTACATAACGCCATCCCAATCACCGTCAACAGGACGCTTAAAACCAGACATAGAAAGATGCTCCCGCCTATATCCTTTTTCAATTCCTCCTCATCGTGACTACCGAACCGTTTCGCCATGCTGATGGAAAAGCCCTGCGTGATCCCCTGCACACACCCAAACATAACAAACACCAGCCACTCTGTTGCGCCCAGAGCCGCCAGTGCCGTCACACCAAGATATTTTCCCACGATCATCGTGTCCACAAAGGTATATAACTGCTGAAAGACATTGCCGACCATCAGGGAGAAAGCAAAGCCAAACAGGAGGGCAAAGGGATTGCCCACAGTCATGTCTTTTGCACCTTTCATACTATTTACAAACCTGTCCTCCCCGGCTATTCACTATCATCTTCCGATAACGCTGCCGTCTATTCACCGTCGCCTTCCGGTACTGCCGTCGCCGCTTCCATGCCCGCCGGCATCCCGACATTCGTCTCCGCATTTTGGGATGCCTCAAAGGGATCCTCGTATTCCTTCTCTTCCTCCTCGCCCCAGAGGGAATCCCATTCTTTGTGTTTGCCTTCCATATTCATGGCTGCCATCTCTTTGGCCATCTGATAGATCTCCATATTGAAGTCCATCAGCTTCTTTTCATCCTGCGCAGGCACGCGGTCACCGCGGCCGATCCTTCTGGCGATCTCCAGACACTTGGCCATCTCCTCGCCGTACTCCTTCATGGCGTCACCCTGCTGCTCGGCTACCATACTGTTAAAAATGCCGACTTCCTGCTCGATCAGGTCATCCAACGTCTTTTCGTTGTCTTTGATCTGTCCGGAAAGCTCGTCGATCTTCTCCTGTAATTCCTTTTCCCGCTGCAGATAAGCATCGGAAAGTTCAAAGGTCACGCCCTGTGCTTCGCTTTTCTTGCGGGCTTCCTCCATCTTTTCCCGATTTTCTTTCTGTTGGTTTACATAATCTCTTTTCTGTCCCCTTAAGAGACCAAGCTGCTGTCTATAAGCTTTCTGTGCTTCACCGATCTTCATATGGCATCCCTTCCCTTTCCTGATCAGACGCATCCCTGCGCCTGTAGGGTTTATGAATACTCCCTTTCGTCTGCTTCTAACAGAGATACTCCGTTTCGCTTCTATTACAATATATGTATCGGCAGACCGGCCGCTTTTTTATAGTATCATCACACTACAGTCTCCGCTCCGAAATGTGAATCTTTCCTTTTATCAGGTATGACAGATCGTCTAAATTCCTATTGCCTGTTCTAAACCGCCGTGTTATAGTGTAGCTAAATCAGATCATAACAGATACGGAGGACTAAGGTATGGCAGAAGAACATAAGAAGGGGTTAAACGCCGGGCTGGTCGGCGACGATCTGGAAAACTGCTGCCGGACAGAAACGGCCTGCGGCCAGTGCCAGAAAGGCAACTGTGTCATCGGATACGGAAAGCAGTGCATCAGCGCTTACAAAAAGGAGCCGAAAAAAGAGGTCGCACAGGGGATGGCGCAAATCCCCACCACGGACTTTAAAGTGTTCGACGAGGTGGAATTGGAGACGGCGATCGCGCACATCTTAAAGGAATGCAAGGACTGTAAAGAAGATCATACGGACGATTGCATCATCAATGTGATCAGGAGCTGCTATGAGGTAGGGCTTCTGGGCGACGTTCAGCCCTATGAGGGCAGCGCCCTGCAGTATCTGATGTACATCAAAGAGCACTTTCCCGACAAATCGCTGCAGATCGCTGAAATTTACAGGAGCTGATGCGGCATTCACTCCTGTTTCCCTTTCGATAATGCAATGCCTCCGGCCTGTTACATACAGTTTCGGAGGCATTCCCGTTTCATTCTGGCACCTGCCCTATTTTCTCCTGCCCACTGCCATCCGTCTTCATGCGGTAAAACGGATGCGGTTCCCCGCCTAAATACACCTCCGCAATGATCTCTCCTCCGCTGATCTCGTAGAGCATCGATATATAGGGGATACTGTTTTCCATAATATCCGGCATCGTCTCCAGATAACGGTATTCAAAAATCACTTCTTTCCCTGACCCGTCGGGCTCCATCCTGTTCAGCCTCATGCCGACGGTGTCCTCTTCTTCCGTGATCTGTTCTTTCCCATCCTTTACGGTCCTGTATGTGACATTTTCCACGATTTCAGAAGTATAGTAGATTTTGCCGTCATAAAATTGGGGATAGTCAATGTCAGACTCCTTCTGTGCCAACTCAGACAATTCCTTGTCCTGCTGCCTGCGCTTTCCCACCTGTTCCAATGTCATCCTGCCATCCAGCGGCACCTCGTATTCCAGATCATAGGCGATCAAATCCCAGTCACCGTTTTCTATCTGTTCAAAGTCCTCTTCCATGGAATCCCAGTCGGAGCTCCTCTCTTTCCTGATTCCCACGCCGCTCTCCCAGTCGTTCTTCTCATAGTCCGTGATATAATCTCCGTATCCGTAAGTTTCCTCCGAGGATGTAAGCCACCACGTCCCTTCTCTATATGTGTAGGTATAATCCTCCGACCACCTCCACGCGCTGCCCCCGTAAGCATGCGTGGTAAAAACCGTCCCCTCCGCAGTCAACGGCTGATAGGGATCGCCCAAGACGCCGCCTTCATCTCTTTTACGTATAACATTCTCCTCCTGAAAATCCAGACGATACCCTTCTTTCACATCGCTCGCTATGGCAAACAGGATCCGCGGATAATCCAGCCGGTATTCCAGATATCCGTCCTCATTGGGACTGACCGCCTGCAACACCACCGCATAATCGGGGATACCGTCCTCGTTGAAGTCCAGTTCCACGCTGTCCCAGACCTCCCAGCCTTCCGGCACGAAATCCGCAAGCTGCCTGCCCGTCTCAGGCAGTTGCGGCGCCTCTTTTGGGGAATCCCCCGTTTCGTTCACGGCTTCACTCTGTTCCTGCTTTTCATCTTTGGCATCTGCCTCCGCTTTCTCCCCGTTTTCTCCGGACAGCGCGGCTGTATCCGGCTCCGGCTTTACTGCGGCAGCGGCTGTATCCGGCTTTGCTGCGTCAGCATCTGCCATATTATCCGCAGCTATGTCCGTTTCTGATATTTCACCGGTCTTTGCATGGTTTGAGACATGAGCGCTCCCGCAGCCTGTCAAAGCCGGAATGCTCATCCCTATTATCATTGCGAATACTATAGTGCTTCTCCTCATCTCATAATCTCCTCTCTCAGAAAACACACCCGCTTTTGCGCATTTTATTCCCCATATCCGTCCCACAGCATATCCGCTATCGTCTCAACTATATAAGCGTATAATAAATACGCCTTATCGTCAACAGTTTATCTAATAGGAAACACCGGCAAAAGTCCCCGAACTGTCCTATGCAGTCCGGGGACTTTCTCTTACTTCCTCACGATTCTGTAATAGGTCCGCGCCGTCATTGCGTAACTTGCCGCATAAAGGAGCGCCACCACAGCCGCCACACCTACGCAGCAGCGAATCAACAGCCCGGTGTCAAAGAACTGCAAAGCCGCTAAAAGGCCGTTTATCATCACCAGTCCTGCCGCGGTGTGCAAAAGCGCGCCCGCAAGGGGCAGGAAAAACACCAGCAGAATCTGTCTGCGGATCGTTCCCCTGATCTCCGCGTCGCTCATGCCGACCTTACGCATGATCCCGAAACTGTCCTGATCCTCAAACCCTTCCGATACCTGCTTAAAGTACATGATGAGCAGCAGACACATAAAAAACAGGAGTCCAAATACCATGCCGATAAATAGCAGACCTCCGTTCATGGAGCGGTTCCCTTCCCTTCCCTCCAGACCGTTCTCGATCGCCAGAAAATCCTGCTGCCCCTGACACCACTCCATCCATTCCCTGACCATAGCTGTCCTCTCCGCTTCCTTTCCGTCAAGTAAAAGCTTTAGGTGCCGCACGCCGCTGTGCAGAAAGCCCTCCAGATCGGTCACGCCGTTTTCCTTCGCCCATGCCGTCACGAAGCTGTCAAGTGTTTCCTGATCCTTCACCACGATCACATAGTCCGCATAAAAGTTATACATCCTGTTTTTTGTCTGCGGAAAGGGATAAATCTGCTCCGGTTCTTCTTTGACGGCTGCCTCCACACCCATGAAAACCACATTGTCAAAGCCAAACGGCACCCCCGTCGCGTAGAACAGCACTTCGTCCTCGTCCAAAGTCTGACTTTTATTCTCCAGACGGTTATAGTCCTCCAGTGTAAGCAGGGTAACGCCATACTGATCCGCCCAATCATATCCCTCAATGCTCACAAATGCGTTGCTTCCCTCCTCCTTCCCGCAGGATAGCCTGATACTGTTGTAGCAGTCCAGCCTTTTGATCTTCTGCCCATATTTTTCGGCCAGTTCCTTCGCCTTCTCCTCCGCCTTTTCCTTTACATCACTGTTTTCCGAATAGGCCGCCTCCACATCGTAAGGATGAACAAAATAAGCGACCTGATCCATCCCCGTCCATAAGCTGACCGTACAAGTCAACGTAATCAGCAGCATCGTGGAGAAGATACAGATGTTGGACAGCCCCGCCGCGTTCTTTTTCATGCGGTAAAGCATGCCGGAGATCGTCACCTGATTGGACGGCCTGTAGTATATCTTTTTTCGTTTCTTTAAAAATTGCAGAAACGACACGCTTCCCGAAGTGAACAGAAAATAAGTGCCCAGCACCACCAGTAATACCGCCAGAAAGAAGTCCGTGAAAATCATTTCATCCAGCTTGCTGGTAACGGAAATGTAATAGCCAGCGAGCAAACAAAACAATCCTACAACAGACCACAGCCAGATCCGCTTTACCTCTTTTTCTCCCTTTTTGCTCTCAGACATCAACTGTGCCGGTTTCATGCGGTAAACACCCCACAGACTCCTGATAAAAAGCAGGAAAAAGACGATGACAAAATAGCGAAGCGTCTCCACGACCGCCCCGATTGAAAAGGTAAACGCCGCTTCCACATTCAGCTGTGACATGCGCAGCAACAGAAGAAACATCAGCTTATTCAATACAAAGCCCAAGAGGATCCCCGCCGTCACACTGACCGCATACAGCCCTAAGTTCTCCCAAAAAAGCAGGATGCCAATGTGCTTTCGTTCCAATCCTAAAAGGCTGTAAAGCCCCAGCTCGCGCTTGCGCCGCTTCTGCAGAAAACTGCCCGCATAGAGCAGGAACAACAGCAGAATAATGGAAAGCAGCCCTTTCCCCAGCGCAAGCATCAGCCACGCATAGTTCGCCTTTGGGAGCCTTCGCATTAAGTCGTTGTGCAAGAGAGAAGAAAACAGGTAGTAGCTAAACACGGAAAAGAAGCACGCCAGCAGATACGGGCGGTAGACCAGCTTATTCTGTTTGATTCCTTTGAAAGCCATGACAGGCAGTAATTTTAATTTATTCATCGTCTGCCTCACCTTTCTGCTGTGTCTGGATCACCGTCAGGGCGTCTGATATCAGACGGTACATCGCATCTCTGTCATGGTCTCCCTTGTAAATCTGATGGAAGACGCAGCCGTCCTTGATAAAAAGCACCCGCCCCGCGTGAGCCGCCGCCTGAATGCTGTGCGTCACCATAAGGATGGTCTGTCCCTCCCCGTTGATCTCTCCGAAGAGTTTTAAAAGTTTCCCGGAAGCCTTGGAATCCAGCGCCCCCGTGGGCTCGTCCGCCAGCACGATATCCGGCTCCGTGATCAGGGCGCGGCACACTGCCGCCCGCTGCTTCTGCCCGCCCGACACCTCATAAGGGTATTTATCCAAAAGCTCTGTAATTGCCAATTTGCGGGCAAGGGGCATAAGCCTTTCCTCCATTTCCCGGTAAGGCGCGCCCGCCAGCACCAGCGGCAGGAAAATATTGTCCCGCAGGGACATGGTGTCTAACAGATTAAAGTCCTGAAAGACGAAGCCCAGATGATCGCGCCTGAAAGCGCAGAGATCCTTCTGGCTGACCTTGGAAAGCTCCTGCCCGTTTAACAGGACCTGACCGCTGGTGGCCGTATCAAGCGAAGCCAAAATATTTAAGAGGGTGGTCTTGCCCGAGCCAGACTCGCCCATGATGGCTACATATTCGCCTTCTTCCACAGAAAAGTTTACATCGTTAAGCGCCTGCACCTTGACCGCACCGAAGCGGGTGGTGTAGGTTTTCTTTACATTTTTTACGGTTAGCAATGACATGGTTTAACCTCCTTCCGAAGCGTTCCGTGTGACTTTTCCAGCTTCAGCCTCTCTTTGAAATCAAGTTTTTCTTTATTATAAACAAAAAAGGAAATGCGCTGCCATATATTTGGCTTACATTTCCTTTTCGTAACTTACATTTTTGTAAGAAATATGCTTTTTATTTCTATATCGCTTCCCCCGCCTTCTGCAGCAGGCTCTTGAATTTGGAAGACAGCTTACACAGCTTATTGTACAGATCAAAGGTAATCTCTGTCGTGGGAGCGACCCGCAGATAGGAGCAGACCATGCAGATCATGGTATAGCTGTCCATCACGGCAGATTTCACGACGATGATAATCATCATCGCCAGCAAGAGCGCCGCCGCAAGCCCCATGATGCCGGGCATCCCCATCGCGCTCAGGATACCGATGATCACAAACATAAAACAAAACCATGCGATGCCGGAAACGATGACCGCCGTTTTAAGGGCATCCTTTAAAATGGTCTTCCAGTTTTGAAAGTAAATGACCACGCCGTCCGCCGCGCTCTTAAAGGCTGACTGATCCTCATAATAAAAGGTGTATGCCATACAGCATTCGTCCACGTTTCCCAGCGCAATATCGACAAAGGTCTTGGCGAACGAGGCCAGAGAATCCATGCCGGGGACTTTTTCAAGGAAATTGCCGATGATGTTGAGGGTTCCGTTGATCTGCGCAATCACCTGCAGGTCATTCAGGAAATGTGCAATACCAAACAATATGCACAGATGGAAAACTATATCGGCGAATTATCGGGAAATCCCATGCTTTCAAAGAGCTTCTGCATCACGGGAAATCAGGCAGCGGATACCGTGATCTCCATTAAAAAAGCATACGCGGACAGCATCGGCATCCGCCTTGCATGTAAGGGTAACTTTACATGGCTTAATACGCTCTCGCCCATCGATGTATGCACGCTTTTTTCCAATTTACTGGATAATGCGATATAAGGGTCAAAAGAAACCGAAAATCCGTGTATTTCAATATCAGGAAAAGACCATGAACATTTTTATACCGTCGTTTTCTCCAATCCCGTTTCTGCACCCGTAAAGATCAGAAACAATTCCGTCAAAACAAGCAAAAAGGATAAAAAGCATCATGGGCTCGGACTTTCCAGCGTAAATTCCGTGATCCGCAAATATAACGGCAGCTATACGCTGCAGTGCAAAGATATGGTATTCAGCGTAAAGGCAGTCTTTCCCAAGAAATAACGATTGTCTCAGTCACACAAAGCGCTGTCTCAGAGTTCCTCCTGCGCGATTTTTAGAAACACCTTTGTCCCCTCACCGCGTTTCGACTCCACGCGCACCGAAAACCCCAGCCTGTCCATAATCTGTCTGCATAAATACAGTCCGATGCCCGTGGACTTCTCGCCCAGACGACCGTTATAGCCCGTAAAACCACGTTCAAAAATCCGCGGCAGGTCGCTCTCCCCGATGCCGATGCCCGTGTCTTCTATGACAAGATAAGCACACCCATCCGTGACATGCCTGCCTTCTTCGTCCGTTCCATAAATGGAGATGGAACCGTCCTTCGTATATTTGATTGCATTGGATAAAACCTGTTCGATCACGAAAGACAGCCATTTGGCGTCCGTGACCACCTGCGCATGACACTCATTAAGATGCAGGCTGATCCCTGCGCCGCTGAAGAGAAGCCAGAATTTTTTCAGCGCTTTCTTTACCAACTCATCCACATCTATTTTGGTAAAAGACAGATCCGATGAAATGCTCTCCATTCTGGCATAGTGAAGGGCCATATCCACATACTGTCCCGTCTTAAAGACTTCTTCCCGAAGCTGTTTCACAATCTGCGGTTCGCCGTCTGCATTTTGCAGCAGTAAATCCATGGCCGAGAGCGGCACCTTGATCTGATGCGTCCACATGGTATAATAGTCCGCCATATCCTGCTGCTTCTCGTCAAGCTGCGTGATCAGCGCCCGCTTCTCCGCCTCCTGCGCCCTGATGATCTGCTGATAAACCCGCTCTATGCCAGAAGCCGTCTGCGGCAGCTCGTCTGCCCGCTCCTGCGCCAGAAGAAGCTGCTGTAATTCCCTGTACTTACTCCGATATTTGAGATAATCCCACACCAGATAACAGCCGCCGAGAAACATGACAAGCCCCAGCGCGTAGGTCATATTCGCCAACACGCCCTCATAACCGTAAAGGGCCGCTATCATCATAAAGATCAGCGCTTCCGCGATATAAATAGAGACCGGGATCATCCGCTCCCGCAGCCAGGATGCTAAAATAAATGGGGTCTTTTTCATATGTCTAATACCGTTCCAAAAATTCTGCCATCGTAACGATTTCCGGCATGTCCACATCCAGAACCAAGAAATCTTTATCGCCTGTCACAAATACGTCAATCCCCTCCATGATTGCCGTTGCCAAAATCGGAGAATCTTTTGTATCACGCATTTGCGGAAATTCACTCAAATCCAACATTTTCGGCGTATAAACCAACTCAAAAGGAAGTTCTAGAAAAAATCTGTCAAGAAACTTCCTTTTTGCCGGAAATTTTCTGTCAGTCACAAGCCGCAGTTCCTCGATCACATAGTCACACACTATAATCTGGTGACTGTCCGTCAATCGCTTCGCCAGTTCCCTTGTCTGAGCAGACGGGAAGAAAATCATGGAGATAAAAACGTTGGTATCCAGCATTACCCGCAAACTAATATCCCCTTACTTCTCTTCGAATTTCCTTCATATAATCCTGCATTTCTTCCTCTGTTGTAAAACCTGCCTTCTGCGCTTCTCCGGCGAATGCTTCCTCCGCCCGCTTAAACGCCAGCATTGCGGAATTTTCAAAATAGAACCTGCCGTCTTCCTCTAAAATCACAATCTTATCTCCCGCTTTCAAATTAAGCGCATTTCTCACCGATACGGGAATGGTAATCTGCCCTTTGCTGGAAAGTTTCGCTACTTCCATTGTTCATCATCCTCTCATACATGTCGCTTGGTTTTCTTTACTTTCTTTACTTTTCTATTATACGCAAAGGAACACAAAATATCAACTGCATAAACTCACTACGCCTCCCCCAACAGATACCCCGCGCCCTTCTTCGTCTGAATCAGCTCCGCCAGCCCGACTTCCGCAAGCCGCTTGCGCAGGCGGTTGATATTTACCGTAAGGGTATTGTCGTCCACGAAACACTCGTCGTCCCAGAGCCGCTTCATCAGCATGTCCCGGCTGACCACGCCGCCAGCCGCCTCGAATAGCGTTTGCAGGATACGAAACTCGTTTTTTGTCAGCTCAATCCTCGCATCGCCGCTTTCTTTTCCTGCCTCCTGCTCTTTCGCGCCCAATCTGCCGCTCTGCGCGGCTTCTTCTTTTCGTACCAATTCCGCCAGCTTTTTTCGATAAGAAAGCGACATATCCGTCATATTTAGCAACACACCCCTGTATTCCAACACCGTCCCCGGCGCGGTAAAGGCATAGGCCCGCCTTAAAAGCGCCTGAATCTTGGCTTGTAAGATTTCCAAGTCAAAAGGCTTGACCACAAAGTCGTCGCCGCCCATATTGACCGCCATCACTACGTTCATATTATCCGAGGCCGAGGAGATAAAAATAATCGGTACCTGAGAGACTTTGCGGATCTCGCCGCACCAGTAGTACCCATTGTAAAAAGGCAGCCCGATATCCAGCAGCACTAGCTGAGGCTCATACGCCGCAAACTGCCCCATCACATCCGCGAAATCCCTGACAGCCTCCACCTCGTAGCCCCACTTTTCCAGAAATTTTCCGATCTGCTCCGCAATGACCTTATCGTCCTCTACCACAAGTATTTTGTACATTGTCCGTCCCCCTCTTCGGAAAATTAAATCAGCGCAAAAAAGCCGCTTTTCCCTTTAATATACCGCATTAGGAAGGCCATTTTCAATAGATATCTCAAGAAGCTAACAAGAAACGATCCTCTCCTATGAATACCTCCATCGTCATCAAAACGCCCAACCGATATCCCCTGATAAATTGATCCTCCGCATAAAGGCTCTTTTCTTCCGCATTAACATCCAGCAGACGCTCCAAAAGTTCCTCTTCTTCGGCGCTTAGTTTTTCCCTTAATTCATTATAGAGTTTATAGCCTTCCTCTTCCAATTGCTTGTGCCGCGGACTTTTGGTTTCAGCTCCTTCACTCATCTGAAGCTGTTCGCCCGCAAATGCCCTTAAGATTTTATCCATAGTATTTTCCCTCCTTAGCATCACAATTAGTATAGTATGTTACCATCAATAAATCAAGATTTTTTTACTACCAAGTAATCTGTTATAAACTTAATTTCGTTTATGTAAAAAAGGACTATAACCATTTTGGTCATAGCCCTTCTGCCATAAAATCATTTCATATATTCCGAAGCGTCATAAATTTCCGATTAAAAATATGGTCATCAGACTTATATTTTTCACTTTTCCTTCGTCCCGCCAACGATCCCTCTGACCAGCAAGATGATTCCCGCCGCACAGCTGCCGACCAGCGCCAGCCACCTGATATTGCCGTCAACCGTATCCACGTTCCAGATAAAAGGCTTGAACACGGGAATGGAACGCTCCACCCCGATCCACCTGTTAATCAGATAATTCGCAAAGAAGCTGTAGACCCCGACCAATATCGTGCAGATACCCGCTTTCAAAAAACCATTGCAGTTTACATAACGTATCAACAGAAACATAAACCACACAAGGATCAGACAGGGAAAGGATATCTTCGGCGCAAGGTACCAAAAGGCCGGAATATTCACATACGCCCCGATCACGAGCATCATCAGGATATACAGGAAGGTATCGACCGTCATCACCGTCAGCCCCTTGTATTGCCCAAGCAGCGACCGAAACGGCTGTTCATATACCACAAACGGTAAAAAGCAGACCGACATTCCAAACAGGACCGGTATTGACACGAGGAAAAACCATGTCCCCTGCGTATAAAGGCAGATCACCCCAAACAACATAAGCAGGCTTGCCGTAAAAGTACCAAGCGTCCACAGCGTCTTATGATCCGGCATCATCAGCGGCACAATGCTAAGAGACGACGCCACAAGCAGAGAAGCCAGCACGATAAAGAACCAGTCGAGCGCCGCCCCGGTCGCCAGATTCACGATCAGGCAGACCAGCACCGGGATCATAAAAACGCCCGCGATCGCCGTCCCGATCACGGCAGACTTCCTCTTAAAAAAGTTGGCCTGCCTGTGCAGCACATCCACCGCCTCCGTCTCCAGACTGTTCTCCACCTCATCGCTTTTCATCCGCCGTAAAAGCTCGCTGCAGTCCTGACAGTCCGTCAAATGCTCCTCCACAAGCCCCTTACTCTCCTCACTGCAGATCTGATCCGCGTACAGCGGCAGTAAATCCTTTATCACATTACAATTCAGTTTCATGAATCCCCATCCTTTCCATCAATTTCAGTTTCGCACGGTGATAAGTGACCCTCGCCCAGCTCTCCGTCCTGCCGCAGAGCACGCTGATCTCCCGAAAAGACATCTCTCCGAAGATCCGCAGCTCAAACACCCTGCGGTAAGGTTCTTCCAGTTCATGCAGCGCCTGATGGATCTGATAAGAAGTGTCCTTATCTTCCACCTCGCGCGCAACGTCGATGCCGCTGTCTTCGTCCGCATCGGGCGGTATGGGTGCGGCGCGCTTTGCCTGTCTCCGCATCTCGTCGACAAAGAGGTTTCTGGCGATGGAGCAAAGCCACGTGACCGCGTTCGCCTCCCCGCGAAAGGAAGCGCTTGTGATGAACGCCTTATAGAACGTCTCCTGCGTGATCTCCTCCGCGATGTGCGCCTTGCCCGCAAGCGACATCACGTAGGAATACACCCGCATATAGTAGGTCTGATACAGTTTTTCAAATGCCGCTTTCTCCACCTGCCGTCACCTCTTTTTTAAGTGCTTTCAATGATTAGACGGAGCAACTTCCGTTTCGTTACAAAAACATTATAACATTTTTAAAAGCGCTTTCCTGTTGGTTGCAATCAACACTGTTATTTTGTATGATACAAATATAATAAATTGATTGGAATGGAGAGAAAAGTTTCGGAATAAGGAGGGCATATGAGGGTATTATTGACATCAGCGGGTTTGGAAACGGAAGAAAAAAGAGGGAAACTGACTCAGCCCTTAAAAGAGCATCTGCAGCTCACCAATACCTGTGCGCTCGTAATACGGGATCTTGCGGATGGGATGGAGATCGTTGGGGAATAAAAAGATATTTTACATGCGAAAGGAAAGCACATGAAACTCCCAAAAATGATATTGTTTGATTACGGGCAGACACTGATTGCGGAAAAATTTGACGGCGTTAAGGGAACCGCGGCTGTTTTGCAGCATGCCGCAAAAAACAAATATCACCTGACAGCCGAACAGGTACAGGCCAAAGCAGAGGAGATCAATCGCGAGCTTGGAAGGTTTGCTCCTGAGAAAAGACATCTTTTTCAGATTGAAATACCAAACACCATGTTTACGCCCTATCTTTATGAATCGTTAGGAATTGAAATCGCACTTAGTAATGCCGAACTCGACACCGTATTCTGGAATGCCGCCGCTCCCGGCGCGCCGACAGAGGGCATTGAAGATTTTCTCCAATATCTGAAAGACAAAGGCATCCGCACAGGCGTGATCAGCAATATCTGCTATGCGCCGTCCGTCGTGGCGGACCGCATCAACAGCCTGCTGCCGGACAACGCTTTTGAATTTATCATCACTTCCAGTAATTATATCTTCCGTAAGCCAAATAAACGCCTCTTTGATCTGGCTTTGGAAAAGGCTGATCTGCCGTCGGATGAAGTCTGGTATATCGGGGATCAGTACGAATGCGACATCAAAGGCGCCTTAAACGCAGGGCTGTTTCCGGTATGGTACATAGGGGCGATCGATCTGCCTTATACGGAAGATGGCAGTATTTTGACCGTAACGGATTGGGTAGAATTACGGCGGCGGATGGAGGAATGCTAATGACAGAGGGCGTTTTCAACAGCCTTCTTGATCACCGTACTGGAATTGGTTGCGCCAGAGACCGCATCCACGTCGATTTTCTGCTCAGCAACCATTTGGGTGACGACCGCTTCGGCGGCTTTTCCCCGCTCCTGTTTATGCTTTAGAATAACAATGTCCGTCATTTCCCCATTTTGAACCGTCACTTCCACCTTTGCATAGATAAAATTCACATCATACTCTCCCACATAAACGCCGTCAGGAATCGCGGAAAAATCCACCTCACCTATGGTTGTCTCCTTTACCGCATTTTGATAATCTGCCACACTTTGCAGATAGACCGCCGCAGAAAACAGAACAATCAAAATTAATAATGTGGCGATACACATAATTATCCTTTTCTCGGAGAATTTTTCTTTCATTCCTAATGCTCCTTATCCGAATTTATTTTAAGCTCTGCCAAAACGGCTATTCAAATTTTAGCTAACCGCAATGGAGCGGTACAGCATGGAGAATCCATACTCCAAAAACTGCTCTTTCGATAAGTCCATTGTTTTCGCAATATAGGCTTCCTTGTTTGCGGCAAGGCGAATGATCCCCGACAGCATCCCCCAGAAGTGAAAGATAGCCGGCATCATTTCCAAATCTCCCCGCAGGTCGCCCTTTTCCATGCCCTCTATCAGAAAATCCTTCAACTTTTCATTGATCTTTTCCCCGACAAGATAAGTCTCCTTTTCCTCCGGCAGATAATCGCGGTTTTCAAAGTCAATGTTAATCTTCCCAAGCGCCATCTCAAAATAAAATGGAAACGTCTCCTGATACTGTACCAAGCCCTTACAGATCAGATCGTATCTGGCCTTCGTACCCTCCTGCGCTGCCAGCGCGGAATCGATGCAGTCATAGAGTTTCTTCATGCTGCCAAGCACCAAAATGCCGACGATCTCCTCCTTGTTCTCAAAATATACATACAACGTCGCCTTGCTGTATCCGGCGGCCTTCGCGATATCGTCCATGGATGTAACGGCAATCCCCTTTTCCATAAACAGATTAGATGCTGCGGCGGCGATGCTTTCACGGTGAACGCTTGGCGGCTCCTTTTTTCTTCTGCCCATCTGCTTTTCCTTTCCGCAAGTTTTCCATTTCTTTTTCAAACACATTTTCCATATCAAAATAATTAAACCAGTAGTTTAATTATATAAAATGCTTTTTCATATGTCAATGGAGAAATGAACGATAGACTTAGTGCATTGATTTTGGTAGAATAGAAAATAAAATTTTGAACGAATCAATAGTTGGGAGAACAGAATGAAAGGAGACGAAAAGTATCCGCTCATCCTGTTTATCCCCGGTTCCGCCTGGCATAAGCAGGAAATGTACAATGATATTCCGCAGTATTCACTTCTTGCCAAACGGGGATTTGTGTTTGCCGCAATGGAATATCGGGAGTCCGATCTTGCAGCATTTCCGGCTCAAATTGAAGATGTAGCTAATGCCTTAAACTTTATCCCAAAGATTGCTGATACGTTTCATATTGATACTAATAGAATTTTTCTTATGGGTAATTCTTCCGGTGCGCATATTGCCATGATGTCGATTCTTTTTAACGCGCATGGGTTATGTAATACATTACCGAAAATCTCCGGTGTTATTTGCGAAAGCGGTTCAACGGATCTGCTCATATGTGCAAAAGAAGCGCTGCCCCCGTGGATGAAAATTCGTCCGTCCGCCGTACTGCTTGGTGTTGATCAGATTGAAGGTCATGAGGAACTCGCAAAAAAGGCTTCCTGCTCTATGTATATCTCAGAAAACATCGAACTTCCGCCAATCCTGCTGATACACAGTGAATATGATCCAATCGTTTCCGTGGAAAACAGCAGAACATTATACGAAAAGCTCATTGCTTCGCGTCATAATGCCGTTTACTATGAACTGGCAGAAAATGATGCGCATGGGGGCGCGGTCTACTATGATAGTGAAATATTGGACATCATTCAGGGATTTTGCAGAAAGTGTCTATCCTGCTAGCGCACCGCCCATACAAATCAAAAGAAAAAGGGGAACAGAAGAAATGATTGAAAACCGAAATGTAACTATCATAACCGAAGCGGACGGTAAAAAGCTGGTCTTAATCAATGATATTTGCTTTAAGGCAAAAGTGCGGGATGACTGGACTGCTGTCGAAGAATATCTGAAAGCGTATATCGGGGATTTTTACGAAATTGAGCAAACCTCTGAAAAAATATATATTTCGGCAGATTTTCCCGATGAATATGCAAGTTCAGAAAGCCGTATCGCTTTAAAAGGCGCAGTGGCAAAGGCTAAAGCAAATGCAGCGCAGGCTGTTCCTGAACTTATACAGATAGCAACTAATCCAAAACATGAGGCAAACCGGAAAGAAAAACACAAAACAGATGCAGTATATGGATGGTATCGCTACAACATCAGATTTTCATTGCCCGTATATGATGACAAAACGGGAAAAATAGCAAGATATAATATTTATTCAGCAAATATGCTTGTCCGTCATGCGAATGATGGCAGGAAATATCTGTATGATATTCTTGCAATAAAAAAAGAAACGAGCAGCCCGCTTGAGTGAAACACTGTACGGTGAAAACCCATTTCTTATTGTTTATAATAATCTATTTCTCCCGCCCTGTCAATCCCCATTTTTTAGGAATACATTCTGATAAAATTTAAAATACCAATCGCGAAAAGGATGACCGATATGCTTTTCCCTATGATGTTCATTGTAGAAACGATCGTTTCCGCTTCCAGTCGGGTTTCAATGCTGGAAAACAAAGTAATGTTATCATTCCTGCGGCAGATTTTCTATGCCGCCAAGCGCACGAACCATATTGGGGCCTTTCCCATAATGCTTTTTTAAGCCACCTTTTCAGCAAAGGTCGTTCCGTTCTCTATCCAAAAAACGGTTAAAACAAATCTGACCAATACTGGAACATCCGGCTGATGCTTCCTGCATTGTTTACATTTAACAGATCAAGCACCATATTATTTTTACTGCCGCCTGAGGCATAATTCACAAATAGGTTTTTCAGGCTGTCAAAAATATTTTCGACGCTGTCCTCTTTCTTCATTAGCTTATCAAAAAGCGCCTGATAATCTTCTTGTAACCATTTTTCTTCCTCATCCGTATGCGTTACCCTGCCAATCTGCTGGTACGCCTTCGTCCGCTCCTGTGACTGCCGCACATCTGCACTCACGCCGGTCGCGTTGGGCGCAGAAATGTCTTTCATGCTTTCACTGTACCAGTCCATACCGTTTTTGTGATCGGCGGCAATTCTGCTGTTATAGTTTTCATATTCTTTGATCAGGTCCTTAAAAGAATCCCGCACGCCCTCTGGTACAAAGGTATCCGCAAAATAGTTCAGCGCGTTGACGGAAGAAATCAGATCCAGCTTTGCCGCTTCATGGGACATACTATTATTCCAACGTCCTGCATCCAAGGGTCCCCTGATACTGTCCATCCCCGCAGTAATATTACGAAGCATATCTTCCATTTTCCCCGCCTGTTCATCATCCATATCATGAAA
This sequence comes from Lachnospiraceae bacterium UBA7196, assembly GCA_002490835.1. GTDB lineage: Bacteria > Bacillota > Clostridia > Lachnospirales > Lachnospiraceae > UBA3282. The sequence continues at coordinate 126,070 of DKUU01000028.1, forward strand.
CACGCCTTTGTCATACAGGAATTTACTAAACACCAGATATTGCGTCGGCTCATTTTTGCTCAGATCCCCCCTATAGTCAAAAGGGCTCCACGGATTTTCCGCCTCCAGCTTTGCCTGCTCCGCCGCCTGCTCAGCTTTCCGTTCCGCAACCCATGACATAAACTCCTGCGAACCCGGAGAGAAATCGCAAGTAATCTTATCAGCATGAATCCCCACGTCCTCGTAAGCCTTCTTACGTTCTTCCACAGTTTGCGGTCCTACTGCCCGCTGCGCTTCCGCCGCCGCCCGGTCTTTACGGTTTTCGGCTTTCCTTTCCCTGATTCCTGTGTAACCTGTTAAATTAACATCCATACCCATTCTCATCCCTCCTGTATCATGAATCGTTTTGACTTGGAAACTGTTTTTCGTTCATGCCCCAAATTTATCACGAAAACCCCTTCAGCTTTTCAAGAAAAGCTACATAGAACGCCCGCTCTTTCATAATCTCTTGCTGTACCTCTATCCTTTTTGCCGGTGAACCGGGAAGCGGGTGGTCTATATCATATAACGCTTTTTCCGCAACCCTGATCGCGCTTTCAACGGAATTTCCCAAGATATTATCCTGATCTACTTCCCCGTTATACCATCTGATAGCGTGTTGTACCAACAATTTTGGAATATGAAAATGCTTTCCATCACTAGTAATAGAAAAACCATTTGAACCTGTTTCCTCCGATGCCTCCATCCATGCCTGCCTTACTTTTTCGGGTGCGTGCGCTCCAATCGTATCAAATGCGGCGGATGCTCTGTCCAGACAATATTGTTTATCCGACTCCGCTGCATTCCGGTTTTCCATGCTTTTTTCAGCCACCTTTTCAGCAAAGGTTGTTCCATTGGCAGACATTCTTTGCGTCTGATCTGCATATTGATATACTGTTAATGCTCCAGTTCCATGCTCAACATTGATCGCCATAACTTCGCCTTCCATCATCTTGTTCTTAATACTACCCTGCCACTCTTATAATCGGAAATCTGTATACAAAATCTTATACTTTTGTTCCGAGGTACAGATTTTTTCCCCGAAGTACAGATTTTCTACCTGTTCAGGATCACGTCACTGTAAAATTTTCCGTCACCGTTTTTATAAAGGACACTTCCTCCGTATTTCTCCACGCACCGCTCCACATTCAGACAGCCGATTCCCGTACCTTTCTTATCTGCGCTCACCGGCTTGCCGTTCTTTATCTTCACTTCCTTTTCCACGCTGTTCTCAATGCGGATGGCGAGCATTTCATTATAATTTCTGATATGCACCCTGATATAGCGCTCCCCGCTGCACTGTAAGGCAGCCTGCATCGCATTTTCCAACAGGTTCCCAAAGAGTGTTGTCACGTCCACTGGCTCCAGGAACCCAAACCCTGTACTTTCCACCTTTACCACGAAGCGGATACCGCTGCCCTCCGCCGCCTGCTTCCTGTCCGCAAGGAGAATGTTCAGCATTGGATTGTCAGAATAATTTTCCGGCACAAGGGGCTTTAGGATGCCCCCGATCTGCCTTGTATACTCCATTGCCTTGTCCGTCATGCCTGCCCGGTACAGTTCCTCAATAGAGCGCAGATGCTTGCTGACATCATGGAGGACTTCAATGGATTTCCCGTATTTCTCCCGCTGCCTCTCGTAATGCCCATACTGCAGGCTCTCCTGCTGCTTCATCATGGCGATCTGGTACTCCATGCCGCTCTTTTCATCCTCCACCTTCAGGGTATAGAACAGGTACAGGTTGGCAAAAATGACGCATCCCAGATTCGCGCAGAACAGGAAATAATCCGCTTTCCTTGTGACGGCTATTGCAAGCATCAAAATATTGACCATACCATATATAAACATAACAAGATAGAGAAATACCTGCGTCCGGCTCTGTTTGTAATCTTTTTTCCACAGCCGCCTCACCAGAGCGTAATAAAAGAAGACAAGCACCAGCTTGGAAAAAGCCACCTCTATACTGCTGCTGATCACCGCATCCTCCGGCATAAGGGAAAGTCCCTCCATCAAGAGGTCGATCCCAAATACGCCGACACCCTCAGACAATGCGATCATTAAAAAAAAGCATTCCGATTCCAGCACCCGCCAGTATCTCCTGCCTCTTTTATCCTCATAGAAGATAAAACTGACAATGCCAAATACCAGAAAGTTTGCTCCTATATTCCATAATGTACTGCGTTTTAAGTTTACCAGCGTTACGATTACCACAATGACAGCGGCGGCAATCCGGTAAATCCACGGATTTCCAAATGTCCTTCCATAACGGTCATCCATGAACTGGAACATCAGCCTTGCAATGATTACGCATGACAAAAAACAGGTAAACAAATATACTAAATTCTCCATGTACCTACTCCCCGCTGTTATGGATATATTCATTGAGCCGCTCCTTGAACTGTGCCACCCGCTTTTGTGACAGCGGCACCGTCACGCCGTTTTTCAGCACGACCTCATATCCCTTTGTCTTTGCCACATTTTTCAGGTTCACAAGGATGCCCCGGCAGCTCGTCTCAAATCCGTAGGGCTGTATCCGTTCCTCCAGCCTGCTGATGGCGTCCGGGTACTCATATACCATATTTTCCGTCACGATCCTGACCTTCTTTTTTGACTTGATGTATTCAAAGTACAGGATCGAGTCAACGGGAAGCAGCAGGGCAGGTTTTTCCGACAGGACGCCGTTTTCCTCATAAGATACATTGCAAAACTCCAGCCGCACCTCCTCCTTTTGGTACTGCCGTAAGAATGCCTGCAGCTGTTCCTCCAGCACCTGTGCCGACACCGGCTTTTCCAAAAAGGCGAAGGCGTGTACGGTATTCACCGCATCCATGCAGTATTGCCCGAAATTGGTGGTATATATGATCTTTGCGGACTGGTTCCGGCTGTAAAGCTCCTGCCCCGTTTCGATGCCGTTCCTGCCCTCCATCATAATATCCATAAAAATCAGATGGAAGCAGCCGCCCGACTGCAGCAGCTCCACGCCGGAAGTAAAGTCTGTGATCCGGTATTCTTCTATGTATTTGTCTAAAAGCGGTCTCAGGATGCCTCTAAGGGCAGCCCTGTCCGCCTGTTCGTCCTCGCAGACTGCGATCTGAAGCATTTGCTCATGCCTCCTTTACTGTTTCATGTTTGGGGGATTGGTAGTGCGTTATGGCTGCAATGACCCCTTTTATTATACATGGTTTGTTGGAATATAGAAAATCGTAATTCCCGACGTAGAGATATTTTCCCTGAAAGACAGAGGTCCTGATTGATATGCAAAGCCTCCGTTCCTGAAAATACCTGTGCACAATGAAATGCCTTTTACTCAAATACGCGCCATAATCGCTACTTCGTAACATCCGTGTCAAATACTAACTGTAGTTTTCTCAAAGTTGTAACCACCGGCTTATAAATCAAAAAAGTGATCACCGCGATCTGGCACGTCCACCCACAGGCCAGCGCCTTCACTGCACCGGACTTCGTGCGATGCCTTTTGTAGAAAAAAGCCGCGTTACACGCAAGCGCGCACAGCATCCCCACTGTTGTCAGTTTCTTTGTCCTGCTGTTTTTCATATAGAATTTCCTCCTAAAATAGATTAACACCTGAAAGTACCGCTGTCTTTCAGGTGTTATTATTTTAGGTGTACCGAAAATGCCATCAGAGCAGTGATTTGCTTTCGCGCCCGCGGACTGTCACCGCCGATCGGGAATTTCACCCTGCCCTGAAGACATGTTCTATTCAGTTGTTTGTCAGAGTATAGCACAAGGCCAACGCAAAGTCAACTCATCGTTTGCGGCGCTTGGGGGATTCCTTTTCTCAAAATATCCAGCACATGATTGGACGCCCCAAGCAGATCTTCCCGTTCACAGATGGAAAAATGATATGCCAGATACTTCTGATACATCTTCTCCTCCATCTGTTCCAACATGCCGCTCAGATATCTTGCCGCGCCGTCCGCAGCAATAAGCCCAAGCCGTTCTACCGGAAAATCTTTCGTCAACGCCCTGATGTCCGCGGGGCGCACCAATGAAAAAGCATCGTTCTCGTTGGCCTGCCATACAAAATCATCACTCAGCAGCCCCTTCCTCATATCCTCCCACAGCGTCCCCTGCCCAAAACAGTATTGAAGTATCGTCGCCTCGTTCTGACAATACGCCACAAACAAAACGCCTCCCGGTCTGGTAACCCTAATTGCTTCCGAAAGCGCCTGCTTCTTATGTTCTTCCGTAAAAAGATGATACATCGGCCCAAGCAGCAGCGTGATATCCATACTATCATCCGCAAAACAGGAAAGGTCTCTCGCATCCCCCTGTATTATGCGAATTTTATCCTCCGGCTTTCTCTTCCCGTTAAATATCTGAATATTACGCTCTACCAATTCTACTGCCTCAACCTGATATCCTTCCCGCGACAGAGCCAGCGAGTATCTCCCTGTTCCTGCGCCAATCTCCGCGATCCTCATGCCGGGTTTCAGGTATTGGTGAATGTAGGCCATCGTTGTAGCATATTCAATTTGTCCCGCTCTGTCCGTCAGTCGTTCATCCTCATTGACTCTCTGATAAAATGCTTCCACAAAGTCCTTCTCATCCATAACGGACACCATCCCCCCTATTGATTAAACGCCGTGATATTGGCCTCATTGAGCGTAAAATCATAGTAATTCAGATCCTCCCGCTTCGTCCAGCCAATCTGCTTCCAGAAGGCATTTCCGACGTCATTTTTCGTAAAGGCAATCAGCGACACCTTGTTGATCTGTTCCGCCTTGAGCGCCTCCATACAGAATACCACCATCGCCTTGCCGATGCCGCGCATACGAAAGTCTTCCGCCACGCACACATGGTAAAGGCAGCCCCGCCTGCCGTCATGCCCGCAGAGGATCGCGCCCACGATCCGGCCATCCTCCACCGCCACCACGCTGGTGTCGGGATTCCTTAAAAGAAAGCGCGCCACGCCCTCTTTCGAATCGTCCAGACTCCTGATCGCAAAGCCTTTGATCGACATCCAAAGCGCCTTCACGCCGTCATAATCTTCTATCGTCATTTTTCGTATCATCTGTATTCTCCGTTTCTTATACGTTATGTAAACTCATATCAGTTCTGCAATTTACCAGTCTTCGTCTTTCAGTTTTAATATTTCAAGTTATGTAAACTTATGTTTCGCTGCTGTCAGTTATCAAACAGCCCGTAAATTTCATACATGGAAAGCATATTCTGCAGCGTAAGTTTTCTGGCCATAAGCTGTTTATAAGTCACTGTTTTTATCTTCCCTTCCGCTTTCAGCGCCTCCATTTTGTTACATACTTCTGCATATTCCTCCTGAATCGCGCACAGCATTTTTTCAAATTTTTCTTCCCGCTCTGACATCTGCATTCCTCCCCTGTTTTCTCAAATCGTATTGAATTATGTAAACCTAATCCCTGCAGGTTTTTCAGTGTTATGTAAACTATTCTCCAACCAGCTCCACTGCTGTATATTCATGCCCCACATAGGGCAGAAACTTGTCCAGAATATCCTGCATCCGCAGTTTCAGGCTCGACGTATTCACGCAGGGGTGGCAGCCCACAAACTCGTCCCGCAAAAGCTCGCTGTCAATCAGCAGCCTTACCCGGTGTTCCTTGTCATTCATCAATCCCATCACGCTCACCGATCCCGGCGTAATGTTCAGAAATTCCTCCATATACTCCGCCTCAGCGAAAGACAGCCTCGCCACGCCAAGTTGGGACGAAAGCTCCTTTGTCTTAAACTTTTTTAAGCCCGGCATCATCAAAAGATAGAAGTCCGTCTTCTGCCTGTTGCATAAAAACAGGTTCTTGCAGATGTGAATGCCCAGTGCCTCATCCACACCCTGACAGTCGTCCACGGTAGCCGTCACTCCGTGATCCACCCGCAGATAGGGGATGTTTAGCTGCTCCAACAGTTCATATACCGCCATCTCTTTTAAAAGTCTACCCTTGGGTGAGGGTTTTGTGTCAACTGGCGTTACTGCCATTTCCCGTTCGTCCATGTCTGAATTTCCTTCCTGTGCGCTCATTCTTCTTCCCCTTCCACTTCGTAATACAGGCAGTCCGCCCACTCCTGAATACCGATCATGCTCAGCCGTTCAGCCGGCTTTGTTTTGGCAATACGCAAGTTCCGTAGGCAGGTCTTTCCAAAGTTCCGTCCTTGTCCTACACTTCTTAAGTATTTCTATGACCCTGCTATCGGGATCAGGATATACAACAAAACCGTCCTCCTCTCCCATTTCCGGACGTACCGCATACGCAAGCTGCTCCTTTTCCACCGAAAACTGTGCATCCACACCTGCTTTATTTCCCCTCGCGTCCAGCCGAAACCACTTTTTACAGTCCCTGCTGTACACCCCGTTCAATCCATGATAGATCAGGACAGGAGCCGTCTCGTCGTCCAAGATCAGCTTCTGATAGCAAAAGCCTGCCGGCACAGACTTACTGCGCAATAAGGCAGCAAGCAGATGCGATTTCGCAAAGCAGATTCCATGACCGGCGCCCAACACCTCTGACGCAGTACAGGTAAGTTCATCCTCTCCTGCGTCTCCCGAATACGCAATGCGATCCCTGACAAATTCATAAGCGTTTCTGATGAAATCCAGTTCAGACTGCGCCTGTTGAAACAATGTGTCAGCCAGTTTCGCAACCGCCTCGTTGTCATAATCAATCACATTGTCGCATTTCAGATATTCTTCTATTTTATCAACATACAGCGTTATGTCCATGATAGCGGATCCTCCCCTAACGAGTACGCGATATGATAGATAGAACCTTGATGGCTCTGCCCGTGTATGATGCCCGTTTTCATAAATTTCCGTTCCTCTAATCCCGCATTTAAATTAATATCTATCTTCCTATCCCTTCTTCAATGCTTTCAAGAATATCTATGTTTGCTAAAAAATCTCGCTCGACAGTTGATAAATCATTATACTGTAATTGTTTAAATTTATCATATTCAGAATGTGCCTTATCAATAGCCTGCTTGTGAGAAATATGTCCCGTAGTTGTTAAAATATCTCGACGAGTCATTTTCAAGTAATCGTCGATTGTTTCCAATCTCCAGAATACTTTTTCAGACGAACGAATATCCCTGATACGATTAAGTAGCTCGTCAAAATAGTTTCCGCCTCCCAAATTTTTCAAGCGCTCATCATCAAGCACAAATCCTTTTTTTATGTATTCTTTTAAAATACCTGTCGCCCAAATACGAAATTGCGTACCCCGATGAGATTTCACTCGATACCCGACAGAAATAATGACATCCAGATTATAATAAATAACCTGATATATCTTCCCATCTGAAGCAGTTGTTGCAAAATTTGCAACAACTGAATCTCGACTTAACTCGCCTTCCGCAAAAATATTTTTAATATGACGCGAAATGGTTGACTTATCTCTCTGAAAAAGCTCAGCCATTTGGTCTGTAGAAAGCCAGACTGTTTCATCATCAAAACTAACTTCGATTTTTGTCAGCCCATCTTCTGTTGTATACATTATGATATTTGTATTCGGTTTTTTATCCATGGTTCCTCCACAAACAATCACTTTATCCACTAAATCAAAGTTATCCTAAACCCACCCATATCATTCCCTCCAGACAACCACATCCTCAAATGCCCTCCGCGGCCTTTCCGCCGGACATTCATCCGCATAACCGAAAGCCACCGCCGCAAGCAGTTGTCCCCCGCAATGCAGCCATTCGCTAAGTTCCGCATACGCAAAATAGATATCGCAGATCCACAGACTGCCTATCCCTTTCTCCGTGGCGGTAAGAAGCATATTCTGTATGGCCGCGCTGACGGACTGCACATTGCAGATTTCGTAAATATGTTCCTCCGGCGTCATTTCCGATGAAATGCCCTGCCCCAGCGAATTGACGACAAATACGATCGCCGGCGCTTTTTCCATGATGTCCACCGTATACTTTGCCGCCGGGATATGTTGTCTGCTCTGCGGCAGCAATGCGTCCCCTTTTTCTTCTCTCGCGATTCCCCTGCGAAAAGCTTTCAGCATTTCTTCCTTTTCCGCACCCTGCACAACAATGAATTTCCAAGGCTGTCGGTTTTTGGAAGAAGGCGCTTTGATTCCGCTTTCTATGATTTCCGTCAGGTCTTCCTTGGAAATGGGTTTCTCTATAAATTTTCTTATACTTCGTCTGTCATATATGGCTGTAATCATGGCTTCAACCAGCCCTCCCCGATTGCGTGATCGATATTCCCGGCGACCCACGCATACACTTTCGGCATAAACTCCTTGATGACCGCCATCCTTTTCTCCACCGCCGCGCGGTTCGTGCCGCTCTCCACCCATGTATGCCCGCCTGTCAATGTATTATGAAGGAAGGGCTGGAGTCTGTCCATACAGGCTGCGTACTTCGCGTCCGCGGTTTCCATCGCGTCAAATTCTTCCCACAGGCTGCGGATCATCCGTCCCTGTTCTTCAGGCAGTATTGAAAAAAGTTTATCGGCCGCCGCCTTTTCCCGCGCTTCCTTATCGGCGTTCCCCGCCGCATCGTAAGCAAACGTATCTCCCGCGTAGACCTCCACCAGATCGTGTACCACGCACATCTGCACCACCCTGCCGATATCGACGGGCGCTGCAGCATATTCGCAAAAGAGCATCGCCATCACCGCAATATGCCAAGAGTGCTCCGCGTCGTTTTCCCTGCGGCTTTTGTCAATTAAAAGCGTCCGCCGCAAAACAGCAGTCATCTTGTCAATTTCCGCCGTAAAGAGAAGCTGACTGTCTATCCGATTATCACCGCTTGACAGAAAATCCTGTATGCCCATGTTCTGCTGCCCTCCCTTTTTCTTTCACACAATGATACCGCCTTTCACTTTATTACGCAACTTCCGCTTCTGAAATCTCTTTCGTATAACTATACATCACATCTGTATAATATTCAATAACAATTTGTTTTTATGCAATATTTTTTATTATATTCATATAATTATGCAAAAATTTCTCTTGCAATCTCCCTTTTGTTGATGTATATTGTTTTCAGGGCACAAAATAATATCAGGATACATTATAAAGGAAGGATTAAAAACATGAAAGAAAAAGTAGTTCTTGCTTACTCCGGCGGGCTTGATACCACGGTCATCATCCCCTGGCTGAAAGAAAATTTTGATTATGAGGTCATCTGCGTGTGCGGCAACTGCGGACAGGCGGAAGAACTGGACGGGCTTGAGGAAAGGGCGCTCTCCAGCGGCGCAGCAAAACTCTACATAGAGGATCTGACCGATGAATTCTGCGACGATTTTATCATTCCCTGCGTACAGGCGCACGCGGTCTATGAAAACAAGTATTTGCTTGGCACCTCGATGGCACGCCCCGTGATCGCAAAAAAACTGGTGGAGATCGCCCGCAAGGAAGGCGCGACCGCGATCTGCCACGGCGCGACAGGTAAGGGAAACGACCAGATCCGTTTCGAGCTGGGCATCAAGGCGCTAGCTCCCGACTTAAAGATTATCGCGGCATGGAGAAATGAAAAATGGACCTTAAACTCCCGCGAGGAAGAGATCGAATACTGCAAACAGCACGGCATCCATCTCCCCTTCTCTGCGGATTCCAGTTACAGCCGCGACCGCAACCTCTGGCACATCAGCCATGAAGGCTTAGAGCTGGAAGACCCTGCTAACGAGCCAAACTACGAACATCTTCTGGTACTCGGCACCACGCCGGAAAAAGCGCCGGAAGAGGGCGAATATGTGACCATGACCTTTGAAAAGGGCATCCCTACTTCCGTCAACGGCAAGAAGATGAAGGTGTCCGAAATCATCACTACCTTAAATGAACTCGGCGGCAAGCACGGTGTCGGCATTGTAGATATTGTAGAAAACCGTGTTGTGGGCATGAAATCCCGCGGCGTATACGAGACGCCCGGCGGCACCATCCTCTACGAAGCGCACCAGCAGCTTGAAGAGCTGATCCTCGACCGCGACACCTACGCATTAAAGGCGGACCTTGGCAATAAATTCGCGCAGGTCGTTTACGAGGGCAAGTGGTTCACACCTCTGCGCAGGGCGCTGCAGGCCTTTATCGAATCCACACAGGAGTATGTAACGGGCGAAGTGAAGTTCAAGCTCTACAAAGGCAATATTATCAAGGCCGGCACTTCTTCCCCTTACTCGCTCTACAATGAAAGCATCGCTTCCTTTACTACGGGAGACCTTTACGATCACCATGACGCGGAAGGCTTCATTAATCTCTTCGGCCTTTCCTGCAAGGTGCGCGCCATGAAAATGCAGGAGCAGGGCGAGGTGCTGCGCTAACCGATGAACTCTTTTGACCTTATCCTCACCTATGTGATCGTTGTTAATCTGGTCAGCTTCATCGTGATGGGAATCGACAAACGGAAGGCCAGAAAACGGGCCTTCCGGATTCCGGAAGCCACGCTCTTTGTACTGGCCATCATTGGCGGCAGCCTCGGTTCCATCATCGGTATGCACCTTTTTCACCACAAGACAAGACACTGGTACTTCCTTTACGGAATGCCGGTGATTTTGGCTTTACAGGTTATTTTGATTTTGGCGGTGGTGTTATCACCGATTGAATTAAATTTTTGGTAATCATTTTAAATGGGGGTACTATATGCACATCGCGGTTTGTGACGATAATATTGCGGACAGGAAACAGATGGAGCGCCTCCTTGGGCGAGCCTCCGACAGGAGACTTCACACCACGGGCGTACTGTATATCGATTCTTACGGAAATGTGGAAGCGGTCCTGCGCTCTCCCATGCTCTACGACGCCTTTTTCATCGACATGACGAGCGGCCCGGTCAACGGTTTCCAGTTGGCCAGAAAACTGATCGATGCCGGCGTGGTGGCGCCCATCGTGCTTTGCATCTCCACCATCGATTACCCTTCCGTCATCGAAGCGGCTCTCTCCAAGGTGCCGGAAGACGTCACGGAAGCTTCCAATCACGACATCCTGCGCAGGCAGCTGCAAAAGCAGATCCTCTATCTGCAAAAACCGATCAAGGTAGATGAACTGGATCAAATGCTGGATCACGCGCAGAGCATGAAGGCGGAAACGATCCCCACCATCGAGTTGCGCGGCGAAACGGACACCCTCTATGTCCATGAAGACGAAATTCTCTATGCGGTAAAAAGCGGTAACTACGTACATGTGACGTTGACCGAAGGACGTTTCCTCGACCTTCTGAGCACCCTGCCAAACTTTTACTCACAGATCGCCATGTTCCCCGGTTTTATCTGCATATCCGAACACTGCCTTGTAAATACTGCTTTTGTGGAAAAGATTTCTATGTTAAAGATAATTATGAAAGACGGGCAGGGTTTCAACGTATCGCCGTTAGCGCTTGGGAAGATCAAAAAAGCGCTGGCAAGAAACGACGCCTAAAAGATTACTTTCAACAGACACGAGAATGCCCGTTTTTCGGCATTCTCCCAAAAGGGTTTACAGTGTCACGATCACCCCGCCGTCGTTGGCATACATGCTGCTGACTCCGGCCGTGTTCATAACTACGATCCGCTTGTAAGAGGCTCGCTTTTCCATCAGTTCCCGCATATAAGCCGCCCGCTCAGGGCAGTTGCAGTGGGTGATCATCAATGTCCTCTCCTGCGGATTTTTCACATCCGCTACAAGGTGATCCGCCATCTTCGCAAGCGCCTTATTGATGCCGATCGCCTGCCCCTTCTGCTCGATCACGCCCCAGTTTCCCACCATCACGGGTTTGATGTTTAAGGTAGATGCCACCAGCGCCTTCACGCCGCTCAGACGCCCGTTTTTGCGCAACGTCTCCAGATTATCCAGCACAAAATAGGTACGCATCTGCCGCTTGAAGACCTCCGCCTTTTTCACCGTCTCCTCGAAAGAAAGTCCCGCTTCCTTATATTCGACGATCTTTTCCACGATCTGCGTCTCCCCGCAGCTTGCGGATTCCGAGTCTACCACATGAATCTTCTTTTCTCCGTATTTCTCCCGATAAAGGCTCTTTCCCAGCTCCGCGCTGTTATAGCTGCCGCTCAGATGGGAGGAGAGCGTCACCACATAGATTTCCTCCGCCTCATCATGATAGGCTTCCCTGAATTTTTCAGGAGAAGGGCAGGATGATTTCGGGCAGAGCGGGTAAGCCGCCACCTGCCGCAGAAATTCCTTCTGATCAAAAGTCTCGTCGTCCTGTATCACATAATCGCCCACTTCCAAACCCAGCGGGACGATTTGAAAACGATTGTCATTCTTATAAGTTTCGGGCAGCTCGCAACAGCTATCCACTACGATCTTATAACTCATACAGCCTCCATAACCTTTTCACGTAGTTTCCGTTACTACTTATACTCTCCTATATTACCACAGTATATCGTTTTTGGCAAACGATAATCTGGTCTATATTAAAAAATATAATGATTGATCAAATGCCGCAAAAAAACATTGCATGAACGCTGATGCTTCGATATGATAGTGTGAGAAGAATTTCCCGTTAATAGTAAACACACGTAAAGAGGTCTCTATGGGAAAAAACATTTCAAGAGAAGAAAGAATCTTGGGTCTTTCAAGAATCTGGCGTGATGTAAAATTCTATTTTGCAAGATTTTACGACGTGACGAGCGACGAAAAATGGGACACGCTTTATTGTACCTATCTTCCCCTTGTGGCAAAAGCGGAGGATTTGCGCCACTATTACGAGCTTTTGTTGCGCTTTGTAGCGACGCTGAACGATGGACACACCTATATCCTCGTTCCTGACGAAGTCCGTCCGCCGTATCGCATTGCCATCGGCACCACTTATATAGACGGGAAGCATATCCTTATAAAAGCGCCAAAGCAACACGAAGATTTTTTATACGGGGAGATTTTATCCGTAAATGGCAGAAAGCTTGAAGCGTATCTCGATGAGTTTCTTTACCCGCTCGTCTGGCACGAAAGTAAAACTTCTCGTTTTTATTATGGACTTTTGGGATATGTGATCGGTTGCACAGAACATGGAACCATAACAATTGGCACTGACAAAGGTGAATTTTCGGTGACTGCCAGAGAAGATACGGAAACCGTTGAAAAAAATTTATATATAACGCTGCCGGAAATAGAGCAGGCAAAGAATATATGCCGTTCAGAGAATCTGGATATCGTAATCACAAAAGATCACATAGGTATCATTGGCTTTCATGCCTGCACAAAGGACGTGAAAGAGTATTTGTACCAAAACGCTGATCGGCTAAAAGACTGCCGAGGTTTTCTAATCGACGTCAGAACAAATTCAGGAGGCAGCGATTATGCCAGTCGTGCGGTCGCTTCGTTGTTCTTTGAACATCCCATCACCGGCGGCAAATACTTGACACGTCTGATCAATCCATGGGAGGCAGCACATGGCGGGGACATTGAAAAGCAACTGACAGACATCACGGCAGAGCCGGACGTCTTTGAGGTGCCCTTCCATACGGACAGACCTGTTGCGGTATTGGTTGGCGGCATTACTGCGAGTGCAGCGGAATCATTCCTTGTCATGATGAAAAATGATGACAGAGCTGTGTTCATCGGTGAAAGAAGTGCCGGGACGAACGGGCAGCCGCTGATCCGTTCGCTTCCCGGTGGCGGTAACTATGCTGTCTGCACTCAGAAATGTCTGATGGATAATATGGTTGACTATAACAATGTGGGCATCCAGCCTGATATCGAATGTTATAATACGCTAAAAGACTATGAAAATCATTATGACAGAGTAATGGCAGAAGGATTAAATTATATTAGAAATCAATGCCAGAATTTTTGTGCCAAGACAGGAGAAAGCATATGATTGCATTACAGATCAAAAACATCAAACAATTTATGGCAAAGCTCCTAGCAGGGGACGACTTCGACGCCTTCCTGTTAGAGCAGGCCGTGATCAGCACCTACAATACCTTCACTATCGACGGCAGGGAAAACAGGGACTTCTATTCTGCGGAAGAATGGGAAGATAAGGAACTGCGCCCCTATGAATTTTCCACTTGGAAAAAAGTGCGGCCCGTCTGCTTCGACCTGATCAAAGGCAAGCACACGCCCGCCGCCTTTCACTTTGTACTGCATCTTGCACCCGATCACACCGCCGCCGTTCTGAAAACAGGCGACACGGCGGTCACTGCCGATCAGGTAAAGGCCTTTGTCCTGAACATAAAATATGACGGCACTGCCCTCACGCTTGTAACCGGCTGCGCCTTCCACACCTTTCTCATGGACAAGACGCCGGACGCGCTCTGGGATCGTGCCGTCAAACAATTTTTGACAAAACATCAAATCGACTATGAAGAGGCGTAACTACCAGTAAAAATTATGATAGGTGATCGAATAATCCACCGCCGCCATCAGCATCGCAAATAAAAGCATCAGCGCCAGCATAACGATCGCCGGAAAGTCATAGACAAACCTGCACTTCTCCATATTGCTCCTGTGGTTTTCCACCAGAATCTCAATGCCGAGAAAAATGAAGACCACAGGCCACAGGCGAAAAATCACTTCATAATGTAATGTCGGCAGGATCATATTTACCAAAAACAGGACGCCGAATAAAATCAAGGTAAGTCCAAAGGTAACGGAGCCGACCCGTCTGGTGCGCTGCGGCTGCGGCGCCGTTTCCGACATCTGAACACGTTCCGCTTCCATGCTCTGAACGCCCTCTGCCCTACTTGCTTCCATATCCTTATCCCTCCATTCCATTTCTATTGTATAGACCGTTTCGTCCCTTTTATTGACCACTTTGGTCACTTCTCATTTTCGAAACGTTTTTCTGCTTCGCTGCCCGCCTAATTGCGCTGTTCATTCTGAACGCCCGGCTGATCCTGCCCGTTTTCCATACTCACCTGATTCTGTTCCTCCTGCCCGCCTGCCGGCTTCTGCTCGATCCGCGGCACCTGCTCCTCAGACACCTTCTTTCCGCGCAGAAGGTAAATCCCAAACCAGATGATTGCAATTGCGATCAGCACTCTGGGCACAACATCCCGCACGGTATGATAAATGAGTCTCATAATAGGATTTTCCAACCCGAAATAATCCCACAGCAGCCCCAACCCAAGATCACCCAGCATGGAAATGCCGATCAGAATAAGAACGACCGCCGCAATACTTCTGACCCTGCCATCCAGCCGAAAATTTGCTGCCTTGATATTGTCAAATCCCAGCAGATATTGATCCTCCAACGCGTAAAACTGCTCATCATCAAGCGCCCCGATGTTGTTGGCATGAAAAAGGGTATATATGTAGATTGCGGCAGGAATCACGGCCAGCACGTCAAGCGACGTTAAATCCATCAGCGCGATGGAGAGCGCAAAACCCAAAAGGAAGCTAAGTCCCATCTTCATAAACCCCAGATACATATGCCCTGCCCCCGGACATAAGGAAAATACAAACAACCAAAACCTGTTCTTCTTTTTTTTCATTATAATCCATCCTCCTATTCAAAATAATTCGTGATATAATCTTTCATTTCCCGCAAGTACCGCTCTCCGGCTTCTTTTCTCTTCTGTTTCTTCTGATAGCGCTCCCACACCCTGTCGATCTCCTGCTCCCGCAAAAGAGCTTCCTGCTCCCATTCGTCTTCGACAGACATCTCATTCCCCCGCAAAAGACGATTAACCACGGAAGACCGCGGACTTTCTGGAGCGTTCTGTCCCTCGATTGGCAAAAGCAGCAATACCGTCAGTGCCGCCGCCATTCCCGCCAGTACCTGAACCCGGTAGAAAATAAGCCTTCTGCTGCGTTCCTGTTTCGTTTCCCTGTCGATTCTTTGAAAGACATCCTCCTTCAAGTGTCCCGGCGCGTGAATCAGTTCCCGCTCCTCCACCTGTTCAATGAGCCGCAGCAGTTCTTCATCGGTGATGGCATCGACAGAGAAAGTTTCCTGTTTATTCCTTTTTTCTCTTTCCTCTACTATATTATGTATCATGCGCCCTTCTCCTTTCCACACCATTCGAAAATTGCAACTATGTAAACCATTCAGGGAGAATGCGGAGCATTCTCAGAGTTTGCCGCAGGCATACTCTTATCATCGCTGCCGAGCGACGATTTTTCATACATCCTGCGCAGCATGCTCCTCGCCCGATAAACCTGCGTCTGCACGGTCTTTTTCTTCATGCCCTTCTTACTCGCGATCTCCTCCGCCGAAAGCTCATCGTAGTAATAAGCCTTTGCGATCTCGTCATACGGCGGCTTTAAGGATAAGCACCGTTCCAGCAATGTCTTTCGCACTTCCTTTTCCAGAAGAATGCTTTCCGGCGTCTGCTGTGTCGCGACATCGTCTGCGGAAAGCTTTCCGACTCTCGGACTGACGCCTTTCTCTCCATCCGGCGCCCTCGCGCTC
Source organism: Lachnospiraceae bacterium UBA7196 (assembly GCA_002490835.1). Classification (GTDB taxonomy): domain Bacteria; phylum Bacillota; class Clostridia; order Lachnospirales; family Lachnospiraceae; genus UBA3282. The sequence goes on from DKUU01000028.1 coordinate 142,375, forward strand.
TCCGCACCGATATCCGCCACGGGAATGCTCCGCCGCCCCGCACTCTGCAGATAATCAAGGCACTTGTTGGTGGCGATCCGGCAGACCCACGCCTTCTCATTTTTTCCGTCAAAGGCGGAAAGATGATTGTAGGCGGAAAGAAAGGTCTCCTGCGTCAGATCCTCGGAGGCAAAGTAGTCCGTCGTCATCCGATAGCATATAGAAAAAACAAGATGTTGGTAAGAATCAATCAGCGCTGACAATTGTTCTTCCCGTCCGATCACACTTCGCCCCCTTTCCTGTACCTACTCATTATAACGAAAGGAAAACCGCTTCGTCTTCAAATCTGATAAAATTTTTATTTTTTTGGTTTCGGCTGAAATACCAGACTTGCCAGATAGCCAAAGATCAGCGCAGCCGCGCAGCCCACGGCTCCCGTCTTAAAGCCGCCCTGAAACAGACCGATGAAGCCGTTTTGATCCACCGCTTCCTTTACACCCTTCATTAAAATATTGCCATATCCAAGGAGCGGCACGCTCGCGCCCGCGCCCGCATACTCCATAAAAGGCTCGTACCACCCGAAAAAGCTGATAAACGCCCCCGTGACCACCAAAAGCACCATCACCCGCCCCGGCAGAAGCTTCGTCTTTTCCAATAGTACCTGCACCAGCGCGCAGATCGCGCCGCCTACCCAGAATGCGTTCAAGTAATCCATATCCTGATTCCTCCTGTCATCTATCCTGTCTGCGCGTCATATTGCTGATACGCGAAGGCAGAGAATACCTTTTTTGATATTCTCTGCCTTTCTTCTTAAATTATGCAGTTGTGTTCGCGATTTTTTCTACGATCTCGCGGATGGAAAGTCCTTCGCAGCTCACCGTAACGTCCGCATATTTTTCATAAAGCGGCTGCCGCTCTGCATACAGTCCGTCTAAGTCCTGTCCGTCCCGCAGGGTCACGCCCCGCTCGGTAAGGTCGCCCAGCCGTTCCCTGATCTCCTCCAACGGAAGGGAAAGATAGACCACCGTGCCGATCTGCCGATAGTGCTCCATCGCCTTCTCGCCGTAAACCGCGCTTCCGCCGGTGGCGATTACCGTCCTTTTTCCCCCGATGGCTTCCCCCACCGCTTCTTCCAGCTTCCAAAAGCCTTCCACACCGCGCTCCGCGATCAGCTCATGCAAAAGTTTTCCCTCCTGACTCTGGATCACCAGATCCGCGTCCACGAAAGAATAGCCGAGCTTCTTGGCCAGCACCACGCCCACCGTGCTTTTGCCTGCGCCGGGCATACCGATCAGTATGATATTGTTTTTATTCACAGATTATGTAAACCTCCTATATATTATGTAAACTTCCCATGGTTAAAACATAATTGCCAAACGCTTGCTGGCACCATATAATTAGCGCATCCATAAAAACATTATTTACCTTTTTTCAACTTTCCTAATATGGCTATTACATTCGGTTGCGTTGGCGTAAATTTCACACCATGTTTCAGCATACCCATAACCTTTTTTGCTTTCTGTTCAATCTCTTTCGCTGTATGTTCGCTTGTCAGCACCAAATGATTTCCGGCTATGGTATATTCCCGTTCTATGTATTCATCTGTTATCGGAAACATATCCTGTATCAAAAATGCACTCTGCCTACTGTCATCCAATTTCACAATATGGATAATGTCACAGGGCTTTCCCGCTTTTTCTTTCTTTTCCATAATTCGCTTATATTTATCAATCTGACTGGACAAAGGTATCATCCAGTAAATTCCTGTATTTGTATCTTCAAAACAATAATAATGCGGTCTATTTCCTGCCTTATTGCTTTTAAGGTACGGATCCGCCATATCCTCAAAAAATTTATCCTTTATGATATAAAACCCCGTTTTCTTCATTTGAATATCCTCATTAAGGAAAAAGTCCCCCGCCTTACGGCGAAGGACTATACTTTCAACCCAACCACTTATATACCGCATATTGGTCAGCGGTAAACTTTCGACCCGACCATTTATATACCACATATCGGTCAGTGGTAAACTTTCTTCGTACCTATATTCTAGCAGGCACAAAAAAGAAAGTCAATAAAACCTTCCCTTAAATTTTATGCCGCATCCAGATAATTTATTCTCCATTTACAACCATTCTAACTCATTACATAAACAGCAAATCCAGCTCGCAGCAAAAGTCTGATGTGCTATATGAGATTCCAGTCGCAATAACTTCTTGCTTTATGTAAACCACAATGCAATACCGTTTTCATTCATTATGTAAACCAATAAACCATGCGCGATATCTGATTATTTCAAGTACGCGATAACCTCCACCTCGCAGAGTACATCCTTAGGCAGCTGCTTGACTGCCACACAGCTGCGCGCGGGCTTCTCGGTAAAATACTGTTCGTAAACAGCGTTAAAAGCCGCAAAATCAGCCATCTCTGCCAGAAAACAGGTGGTCTTTACCACCTTTGTATAATCTGTTCCAGCTTCCGCAAGGATCGCGCCCACATTCTTCATGGACTGGTGCGCCTGCTCGGTCACGTCTTTGCCCTTGATCTCTCCCGTGGCAGGGTCAATGGGAATCTGCCCCGATGCAAACAGAAGATCTCCTGCAATGATGCCCTGAGAATAGGGACCGATCGCCGCCGGTGCCTTGTCTGTAGATACTTTAGTTAACATAACTTTACCCTTCCTTTCTTTTTATAAACTATTTCATGTGAATTACAAAATATTTCATGATTTTCCGCTTCATGATTCCCCAAACCTCGCCCTCACATAGAACCCTCTGGCATTCTCAATCACTTCCGTCACCACGCCCTCCCGTTCCAGCATCCGCTCACGGAACGGAAAGTTGCCCGACATCGCCAGCGACGGGTCTATGGTATAGTAATAGTTGCTGGGGAGTACGCCCTCTGTCACCGTCACGCGGTCGCCTTCCTTGAGAAGCCCCGGACGCTCCATCTTAAATTCCATCTCCCTCATGCTGATCACGTCTCTTTCCTGCCACGTATACCAGATATGGTACTGCCCATGGTTATTCCGGCAGCGCATATATTCCGCGTCCATTCTTGCAGCATACTTCGTACCAGATAAGTTTATCATAAAAAAGATTGTCCTGCCATCCTAATTTTAGATACAAAACGCAGCGTAAAGCGGCACGGTCTTTTTCCCGTCCTCAAAGCCAAAGTTTTTTGTGGAAAGTTTGATAGCATAATCCGGCTGATAGGTTTCCATATAAACCTTCAGGCTTTTCGCCTTGGTGTTATCAGCCGCTTTTACTTCGATCGGGATCAGTCTGCCGTCACGCTGAATAACAAAATCGATTTCCGCTCCGCGCGCAGACTCCCAATAGTAAGTCCGGTATCCGTTTATGGTAAGCTGCACATTGACGTAATTTTCAACCATGCCGCCCTTATAATCATTGATCTCCTCAACCATATAAAGAATGTCGTTTGCCGTCAGATCCTTCTTGGCAAAGAGAAGCCCCATATCCGACACATAAATCTTAAAAGCATCTATGTCACGGTAATTCTCAAGCGGCTTCTTTGCCTGTTCCACCCGATAAACCTGCGACACGATCCCGGACAGGCAGAGCCATTCGATCGCGTTTTCAAACTCCGCGGCCCGCCCGCCTTTTTTGATCAGCTTATACTGGAAACGGGTATTTTTTCGGGAAAGCTGCACGGTAATGTTGTCGTAAGCAAGACGCGTCTTCTTTATCTCATTCAGATTATTATATTTACTCATATCGTTTAAATAGCTTGCAAGAATGGTATCCTGTGTATGCCGCACAAGAATATCATCCCCCGTCTCGATAAATTTCGCCACGCACTCCGGCATTCCGCCCACAATGAGATATCTGCGGTAAAGCTGCATAGCCGCATCGTGAAGCGCGGGAGGCAGCGGCGTATCTTTTGCAAAGCACTCCCTGATCTGCCCTGCAAGCGCCCCCTCCCCCATAGCGATCATAAATTCTTCCAGATCCATCGGATACATGGTCTTCATATCGACCTTACCGACGGGAAACGAAAATTTCGCCCGGTTGACCGCCACACCGAGCAAACTGCCAGCCACGATGATATGATAGTCCGGCGCGTCTTCGCAAAAATATTTTAATGCTGTTAAAGCCCGCTCGCAAAGCTGTATCTCGTCAAAAACAATCAGCGTTTTCTCCCTGATGATCGTCTGCCCCGCAATATGAGACAAGATCGGCAGCAGATAATCGGGGCTGATATCATCCGCAAAGGTTTCGGCAAGTCTGGGATTCGTTTCAAAATTGAAATACGCCACATTCTCATAGTTTGCGCGTCCAAACTCCAAAACGGTATAGGTTTTGCCAACCTGTCTTGCCCCCTGCAAAACGAGGGGTTTGCGCTGTTCACTGCGCATCCAGTTTTCCAGATAACCCATGATTTTTCTATACATAAATAATCCCCATTCCTGTTGTTATGTATAGTATAATTTATATTCGTGTAAAAATCAATATATAATTTTGATATTTTTGCATCAAATTACATGAATAATACTTTAAATTTCACATTATTTTACACCATACTTTTTTTAATCTATTAACAATACAAACCCCGGAACTACTTTCTGCAGTTCCGGGGCCTTTTTCGTCTGATTCATCATCTATTTTCCATGGCCATTTATCCGTTCCCAACTCCACTCACCCCTGCCAGTGTTCCAGCACCACCGCATGCGCAATCCCCGGTATCGTCTGTCCTTCATTATAGCTGGTCTTGGACAAAAGCGCTCCCGTCGGCACAAAGAGCACCCGCTTCCACACGCCCTCCTCCAGCTTCTTCAGAATATAAGCGGACAACACCACCGCGCTGCAGCCGCAGCCGCTCCCGCCCGCGTCCGTGTGCTGCTTCTCGCTCTCATAGATCTCAATACCGCAGTCCATATACTGCTTGGCGATATCGATGCCCTGCTCCGAGAGCAGCTCAAACAACAGCTTTTTTCCTACTATACCAAGATCGCCGGTAATGATCTTATCATAATCCTGCGGCTGTCTGGAAAAGTCCTCCAGATTCTGTTTAATCGTGTCCGCCGCGGCGGGGGCCATGCAGGCTCCCATATTCATGGAATCCTTGATGCCGTAGTCCACGATCTTACCAACGGTCGCGCCCTCGATCTGTGCCCGTGTTCCCTTTTCCGGCTTTCCTGAAAGGAGAAAGGCACCGCTCCCCGTCACCGTCCACGTAGCGGATTTCGGCCGCTGATTCCCGTAGGAAAGGGGGAAACGAAACTCCTTCTCCGCGCTGGCAAAATGACTGGACGTGATACAAGCTGCCCTCTGTGCAAAGCCGGCACTCACCATAGCGGCTCCCATCGTCAGGGAAAGCCCGCAGGTAGAGCAGGCGCCATAGAGGCCCACATGGGGAAGCTGATAGCCTGCCAGCCCGAAGCTGCTGGCGATGGACTGTCCCAGCAAATCCCCCGCAAACACCATCTGCACATCCTGCTTCGTCAGACCCGCCTTGGAGAGGGCGATCTCCAGCGCCTCCTTTTGCAGACGACTCTCCGCCTCCTCCCAGTTTTCTGCCCCAAAGCTATCGTCATAGCCTACCTTGTCGAACAGCTTCCCCATCGGCCCCTCGGCCTCCTTGCTGCCCACGATCGAGGCGCTGTTTATCAGATACGGTTTCTTCTCAAACTGAATACTCTGCTTTCCTAACATAACGGCATACGATCCCTTTCTGTTTTTTTACTCAGGAATAGTATGCCGCCTTTTTTCTTACAATATTCTTTTATCTACAATCCTTAAAAAATACCCGTCCGAATATCTTCCTTCATCGCAAGCACCGCCGCCCTCGCCGCGTCCGCATAGCCTTCCGCTCCGTATTTTGCGTAAGCCTCCTGCTGATACGCCGCTATAATGCCTCTGGAAGAATTAACGATGGCTCCCAGACCGTCCTCATTGAAAAAGGGCTTTAAATCCTTGCCTTTTCCGCCCTGCGCGCCGTACCCCGGCACCAGAATGTAGGACTTAGGCATGATCTTTCGTAAAATCTTAGCCATCTCCGGATAAGTCGCACCCACCACAGCCCCAATATAGCTGTAGGTTTCGCCCATGTGTTCCGCCGCCCACTCGGCTACTTTCTCTCCGACGATCTCGTAGAGCGGTCTTGCCGCAGACGCATCCGCAGACCCTTCCGGCAACACCAGTCTGTCCTGAAATTCGCCGCTGCTGGGATTGGAAGTCTTCACCAGAATAAACAGGCCCTTCTTCTCTTTCTTGCATACCTCAATAAACGGCTTTACGCCGTCAGACCCAAGATAAGGATTGACGGTTGCAAAATCCAGATCAAAACCGCGGCACATGGTATCTCCGACCTGTGCCTGCCCCAAATGACCCACTGCATAGGCGTCAGAAGTGGAACCGATATCGCCGCGCTTGATGTCTCCGATCACGACAAGCCCCTTCTCCTTACAGTAAGCCACCGTCTTCTGAAAAGCGGTCATGCCCTCGACACCGAACTGCTCGTACATAGCGATCTGCGGCTTTACCGCCGGAATCAGATCGCAGACCGCATCCACGATCCCCTTATTATACTGCCATATCGCTTCCGCCGCGCCCTGCATGGTCTCCCCGTATTCGGCAAACGCCTGCTTTTTGATCTGTTCCGGCACAAATTTCATGGTCGGGTCGAGTCCCACCACAATGGGCGCTTCCAGCTTCTTGATCTTCTCCGTCAGTATATTAATCACAGCTTTTTACCCTCCAAATCCTTCAGCACATACTGATTCTCGATATACTTGGGAAAATCCTTCCGCTTCACCCACTCGTAGCTTCCGTAGTCTTCCGACAGAACGATGCCCGCCTCCTCCTCCTGCGTCAAAGAGCAAAGATAGGCAATGCCCACGCAGTGCGTATCGCCCAGAAGCTGCGACCATGTATACTCGATCTTGTCAATGGTGCCGTGTACGGACAAAAGCTCCATGATGGCCTTTCCCATCGCCTCATCCGGCGCTTCCCCGTGTTCCACTTCCGCGTCGATAAATTCCCAGACAAACGGATCCGGAATACGGTCGTCCACCCAGCGCTTTAGCAACAGATACGTGTCTCCCTTCTTGATAATACCCTTCACTCGCAGATATGTGTTCTTCATAATATTCTCTCCCTTCTATGGTTTCTGTCATCTTGTCTGCAAAAACTCATACTCCCGTTTCGCCGTCTCATCATCGGGGTAGCTTCTTAAATAACTGTTCATCAGCGCCGATGCGGTTTTAAATTCCCCCATATACTCATAAGTAATGATCTCGTTGAATTTCAGGGTCTGCATCATCTCGTTGTTCTCAATGTTCATCGCCGTCTGGAAGGCCGTGAGCGCCGAATCATACTCTCCCATCTGCATCCTGCACAGACCGAGCTGATTGTAGATCTCAGCCTTCGTCTGATCGTATTCCGTATAGCCCGCATATATGCTGGCCGCGTAATTGTAATCTCCCAGCGCCTCGTAGGTCCTGCCAAGATAGAGGGCCGCACCGTAGTCGGTCGTCGTCTTTAAACGCTCTAAAAAATTGCGGGCATTCTCGTAATTTCCCATATAATAACAGATTCTGCCCATATCATAGTCGGAGATGGACTTTTCATTCTCCTTCATGGCGTTTTCCAGATAAACCTGCCCCGCCTCCTTATATCCATACTCCTCAAGTACCATATAAATGCGGATCATCTGATCGTAATTTTTCGGATCTTTGGCCACTGCTGTGTCAAAATCAGCCTGCGCGCTCTCAAAATTACCCTCGGTCAGCTTCACGCAGCCCCGCAGATAGTAGGCGTTCGTCTCATCCGGCCGCAATCCCAGAATGGCGTCATAGGAGCGCACCGCCTCCTCATACTGACCGTCTTTATAATAGGCTGTCGCCAGATAATAATTGATGTCGAAATCAAGGTCTTCCACCCTGCTGCCGCCGAGCGTGAGCGCCGTCTCCAGATAGGCGATCGCCGCCTCATAATCCGTTTTTCCCAGATAAGCAAGCCCCATACCGCGGTAGAGCAGCCGTTCCTCCTCACCCTTCTCTCTGGCCGTCTGAAACAGGTTGAGCGCCTGATCGTAATCAAGGGCCGCCACCGCGTCCATGCCCTGTTTGGTGTAGCTGGGCTCGCCGCCCTTCCCGCAGCCGGTAAGAAGCATGCCCGCACCCAAAAGCGCCGCCGCAAGCCTTATTCCCTTTTTCGCCCTTCTCCTTCGTTTCTCCACGCTCTATCTCCGTTTGGCACGCAAATATTTCTTCTGTACTTGTTCTATTCTAACCGTATTTCCATCCGTCCGTCAAGGGACATTTGCCGAGGCTGCGAAGCAGTCCTCGCGATTGAGCTTGCTCAATCTGTCAAGGGATAATCGAGCTTGCTCGATCTGTCATGTTTCTTTACACTACACCATCTGGTATGCGGGAACCTTATTTAAACTTCTGCGGCAGATTGCGCGACTTGCTCACGAAGCCGTCCTTGCGGAGAAAAGTGAGATTTTCTTAATATTCTGTCCAATACCCAGCAATTTCGAGACACGGATGTCTCGGAAAGCCCGAAACGAGCCCGGACGGCGAGTAGAGGGCGGTTGCGTCGCCTTTCACAGCCATGCCAGAATATTTAGAAAATCCTCTTTTCGGAGCCTGACGCGAGAGAGCAAGTTGCGCAATATGCCCGCATTCTAAATTAGATTCCCGCACACCAGATCCTTCATGATCCCAAAAAACTCCCGCACCAGATTATTGGGCTGGAAATAAACATTGGAACGGGCCGAGATCCCGCAGGCATCCTCAAACCCCGCGTGTCTGGCCAGCATCATCCCCCGGAACACATGAAAGTTATTGGTGACGATCCCCACATCGTAATCCGTCCCGCCGATGATCTTTGCACTAAACGCGATATTCTCGGAAGTGTCCGTAGACTTGTCCTCCATTAAGATCCTCTCCGGCGCTATGCCCTTACCCACCAGATAATCGTACATCCCCTGCGCCTCGCTGCAGGGCTCGTTCGCCCCCTGCCCGCCGGACACCACACAGATCGTGTCTTCATTTTCCATCAGGTATTCATAAGCCGCATCCAGCCGAAACCGAAGGACGATACTTGGCCCGTGCGGTTTCATCTGCGCGCCCAATACAATGATGTAGTCAAGCCCCGGCCTGCCCTGATCGCGGTAATGTGCAAAGATACACCCTTCCGTCACCACAAAGAGAAGAATGCCGGCGATCAGACATCCGCAGATGATCCTGCGCAGCAGCAGGGGGAATTGACTCCACCAGTCAAAACGCAGCAGTAACGCCAGACCGATAAAGAATATGCCGCCAAGCGCCCAGATCAGATAAAAACGGCTGCCCGACCGAATGCGGAACACGATAAAGCAGTAAGTAAAACACAAAACCGCTGCCAAAATGCAAAGCCCGATCATAATTCTCTTCCTCATGATAACATGCCCTCAAACACATCCTCCGGCACGGGCTTGCAGTAGCGGTAGCCCTGCGCCACATAAGCGCCAATCTCCATCATCAGTTCCGTATCCTTTTCCGTCTCCACGCCCTCGCATACCACCTGCGCCTCCAGATCAGAGGCCAGATTTACGATATTTTTCATGATCTGCACCTGTCTTTCGCGGTTCTCATTATTTAAGAGGAAGGAGCGGTCCAGCTTGATCACGGAAGCCGGAATCTGCTCAAATACACCGAGGGAAGAATAACCGGAGCCGAAGTCGTCGATAGAGAGGTGGACACCCTTGCCTTTTAGGATCTCCACATTCTTTTTCACCATCTGCTGCTGCATCTCCTCGACCACCAGCGTCTCCGTGATCTCCACCTCGATCAGATCCTTCGGCACATTATATTTCGTAAGCACCGCTTCAAACTGTTCCGGGAAACCGTCCTTTACAAAGTGGGACCTTGAGAAGTTACAGGACACGGGAACCACGGAAAGACCCGCGTCAAGCCGTCTTCTTAACATCCTGCACACGCTCTCCATCACAAAGAAGTCAATCTGTGTTATCCTGCCCGTCTGCTCATAATAAGGCACGAAAAAGCCCGGCGCGCGGATCGCGCCGCCCGCGGTAGGATCTTTGAAGCGCACCAGCGCCTCCGCGCCCACCACGCGCTCGTCCCTGATATCCACCTTTGCCTGATAGTAGGCCACAAAATCCTTCTGGAAATCCACGGAATCAAGGAGTTTTTCCCGCTCGTGCTGCTCTCTTAACTGCTCTCTTAACTTATCATCATAGATCCTGATCGCGTTGCTGTGGCTGTCTTTTAAGGGATCGACCGCCTGAATCGCATAAGAGAGGGCCAGCTGGATATCCTCCGCCTCCGGCTCGATCGCGCAGACGCCCACTGCCTGCGCCATACGGATGCCTTCCCGCTCATAGATCTGATTGGAGATGCGCTCCGACATCGCCATCATGCGCCTTGAGAGCTGCTCCATATCCTCGTAACACACAAAGAGCACAAAATGGCTGCCGTAGCTTCTGGCGTACAGTTCCTTCTCATTGTCGATCTCGTCCGCGATCACCTCAATGGTCCGCTCCAGAAGCTTCTGCCCTGCATTCCAGCCATAGAGCGCATTGTAGCTCTTAAACTGACAGATATCCGTGTACACGATTGCGTATTTCCTGTCCTTTTCTTTGTTCAGCATCAAAGACGCCCTGTATTTTAAGTAATTGATGTTCCAGATATTGAAATCGGTGTCCTTATACATCAGTTCCTGCAGGCGCCTGCTGCTTTGCAGCATACGGTACAGCACCAGAATGACGATCGCCGCAACCGCGATCAAAAGGACGATGATGACAGTGCTGTTTTCCCGGATAAAGGCGTCCACGCTCATCTTGGAATAGAAGTTATCCTGCAGCATGTAATCGCTCACCATCTTGTCGGTGATCTCCAGAAGTTCCTTATTTAAAATCCCCGGAAGCAGCGATTCCTCATCATCCCGCACCGCCATGCGGACACTATGTACATCGCTTAACACCGTGTGGATCTCAAGCTGCCCCAGCCCCAGATTGGAGCCCAAAAGATACTCCGCCAGATAGCCATCGCACAGCGCAGCCTCCGCCTCGTTCGCACGCACCGCCCACAGACACGCTTCAGGGCTTTCGCGGATCAATAGCTGCACCTGCCCTCCTTGGAAAAGGGAAGCGCCGCCCTCCTCATAAATATTTGCGGATGTCACGGCCAGCGTCCGTATTTCTTCCGTCCTGCTGCTGCGCTTCATCACGATCACGCGCGGCACCTGCGCGTAAACCTTTGTGAACGCACCGCCCGCCTGTCTGATATTGCTGACTTCTTCGCCGCAGTAACTGATGACATCGATACTGCCGTCAGCAAGGGCCTGCTTTGCCTCCTCCATATTTTCCATCTTGACATAGCTGAAGGAAAGGCCCGTACTCACGCCCACCTCCTCCAATATCTGCATAGCAAGGCCGCCCGGCGCGCCTTCCTCGTTCTCATAGGAGAAAGGATAGCAGCCGTCAAACCAGCCGACCGTCAATGTCTTTTTCTCCTCGATATACTGCTTCTCCTCACTGGTCAGAAGGATCGTCTGATCCAAACGGCTGTCATAGTACTTCACCATCAACTCGTTTTCCAGTTCCGGCCGGTTCATTTTCAGATCCGCGATGCCCTGATTCAGCTCCCGCAGCAGGTCATCGTTTCCGGGGTAGGTGATATAATAAAAAGGCATGGGCGCAAACCGGCCGACCACCCGCTGCCCTTCCCTGATCTCCGTGAGGGAATGCACCAGCGCGTCGATCTTTCTTTCTGTGAGCGCTTCCTGAAGCTGCGCCGTGTTCTCGTACTCGCGAAGCCTCGGATTCTCGATCCCATGTCCCTTTAAATACTCGATAAATTCCTGTTTTCTGACATAGGTCCCCACACAGCCGTAAGTAAGATTCTGCATGGCGGCAAAATCCTCGTAGGCAAGGCCGCTCTCTCCCTCCACGGCAATGGTCCCAAAGGTGTAGCCGCTCGCCAGATTCGCATAGCGGTAGATTTCCGCCCGCTCGGAAGAATACTGCGCGCTTCCCACCAGATCCACCTCTTTATCCGCAAGCATTGTAAGCGCCTCGTCCCAGCTGTCACAGGGGACATATTCTACATCCCAGTTTACATAATCTTGTAAATTTTCCAGATACTCTACGTCCATCCCGGAAAGGGTGCCGTCCGCCAATGTCTCGTGGTAACCGCCCATCGGAAAAAAGGCCACGCGCACTGTGCGCTTTCCGGCGCCCTGTACGACATCCGCTCCTCCCTGTCCAAAAGGAAATAAAAACAGCAATACGGCGGCAATCGTCCCCGCCGCTGCCCGCAGCGCCAGCTTCCCTTTTCTCTTTCCACAGCTTCTCTGATTCCCCATAAAAGAGCGCCTCCCTTTCCACTTATATTCAGTATAAATCTTTTCTGTAAAAAAGCAAAGGACTTCTTGCCGCCTCCCTTACAGATAGCGCGACAAAAAGTCCTCTATTTTTGCATAATAAGCTTGCGGATCTTTATCCTGCGCCTGCGCGTGGCCGGCACCCTCCACGATAAAAAGCTCCTTCTCGCAGGCGGCGGCCGCAAACAGCTCATAGGACATATTCACATCGATCATCTTATCTTCTTCCCCATGGATGAAAAGGGTGGGGATGCCGCTGTTTTGCACCGCTTTCAGGGGAGAAGCGTCCCGCAGATCATAGCCGCCCCGCAGTTTTAACATCACGCAGGCGGAATCCACAAAGAGCGCCGCCGGCAAATGGAACCACTCCGTGATCTTGTCCCCGAACATATCATAGGCTTCCGTGTAAGCGCTGTCGGAGACCACCGCCCTGATATGCTCCGAGACTTCCGGTGAACCTGCCATGATCAGCGCCGTAGCGGCTCCCATGGATTGCCCGTGCAGCACGATCTTTGCGTTTGGAGACACTTCCAATATGCGTTCGATCCAGAGCAGACAGTCATAGTGATCCGTCCAGCCCATACCGATAAAATCTCCTTCGCTCTCACCCTGACAGCGAAGATCGGGGACAAGCACCGCATAGCCCTGCCTCTGATACCAGTAGGCAAACTGATACATCTCCTCTTTCCAGCCGGTGTAGCCGTGTAGAAGAAGCACCCACGTCTCTTCTGTCCGCTCAGGAAATTCCTCTGCGGCAAGCCGATATCCATCAGACGTTTTGGCATATATTTTATCACGTTTTGCCGTCTTAATCCAATCCGCCGCCTCGGAGAGGAGCCTGTTCCTGTTCTCCTGAAGCTGCGCGGTCTGTACCTGTTCGCTGTAGCATTTCTTCGTGATATCCTCGAAAGCATCCAGCTTATCCATAAAGGATGGCACCAGACAGGCACTCACCAGAAAGTACACAAAGACGGTATAGATCAAAAAGAGCGCCGCCAGAACCGCCGCCGCGATCCGCATTCTCTTTTGCATCCGCATCCCCCATTCTCAATACAACTCCACCGGCATCATGCTATAGGCCATATCGCCCTTTCCCTGACAGCAGACCGCCGTGCAATACCCCTCTATTTCCCGATATTCCCGCATGGAATAATACTTTCCGTCAAAGGTATGCCGCACTCTGGGCCGCCCCGACGCCTCCACATAAATTGAAAAATCTTTCAAAGAAAGAGACATGCCTCTCCCCGTGGCCTTTAGAAAGCTCTCCTTCATCGTCCAGAGACGGAACATCCGCAGATTCCGCTGCGCATCCTCCTTTGCCTCATAAAGCCATGTAAGCTCCTCTTTCGCAAAGAAGTGGTCCGCCACCGCAAGCCGGCCTTCCTTCACGCGTTCGATATCATTTCCCAGCGGCCCCTCCCCGATGGTACAAATCGCGTAGTCGCCGGAGTGGGACAGGGAAAAACTGATCTGCGGATGATATTTGAGGACCGGTTTTCCCCACTCGCCGATCTCATACTCCTCGCTCTTTTCCTGAAGCCCGTAGATCCCCAGCGCGTGATCCAGCAAAAGTCCGGCCGCCAGGCTCCTATTTTTATCCTTTTCATGCTTTAAAAGGGCGATCTTCTGCTGTCTGTAAGGGGAAAGCAGCTTACATTTTTCCTGAAACAGCGCCCGGTTTGCCAGACACCGCACATCCGCGTAATAAGTGTAGAACATAGCGGTTTCTTCTCCCTTTATTCCTTACTCATCTTCCGATAGCAGCGGTCGCAGATCGGGTAGGCCGCATTCCACGACAACGGCCTGCCGCAGATGCGGCATTTTTTCTCAAACTGCCCCTTATCCTCCTTTAAGAGTTCTCCGATCTCATGCTGCGCCCACTCTCTGTTCGCCGCCACTTCTTCCTTGTCGATCTCCCACGCCATACGCGCGGAAAACTGGGTGTACAGATCGAGCTGCTTGTAGTAAGATTCCAGCCCTTCAAGCGAAAAATCTTTCGGCAGCATGGGACAGTTCTGTTGTTTTTCCGGTTTTTCACAGTAGCGCAGCCACAGCCGCAGCACCTCTCTGTCCTTCACGTCAAAAGGGCAGGTGATGAGGGTAAGCACCAGCTTCCTGTCATCCATATAATCTATCTTCCTGCGATAATCCCGCAGATAACGGTACTTATCCACGCTCTCCTTCATGGAGATCTTATCGTACATGGGCGGGTTCCCGGTCTTTTCCCACGCCTCAATGATCTCGTCGAGCTCGATGTCGATATCAAGCAGCACCTCCGGGAAGCCCACTCTGGCCCGCCTAATCGGATAAAACGGCTCCGCCAGCTTCTTGCCGACATACTCCATATCCATCGCCGACTGCACATAGCCGGTGTCATAAAAGCCATAGCGTCCTGCGCGTCCCGCGATCTGCCTGATCTCCTCCGCCAAAAGCCGCCTCTTGCCCACGCCGTCAAACTTCGTCGTGTTCATGAAGACCACCCGGCGGATGGGGAGATTGATGCCCATACCGATCGCGTCCGTCGCCACCACCACCTGATTGACGCCTTCCGTAAAAAGGCGCACCTGCTCCTGCCTCGTCTGGGGCGGCAGGTTCCCGTAAATCACACTGGCAGGGATACCGCGGCCCTCCAGCGCCGCCGCGATCGCCAGCACATTTTTCTTGGAAAAGGCGATCAGCGCGTCGCCCGGCTCCACATCCACGGCCATGTCGTAGCGTCCCGGAAGAAAGGTTAGCTTCGTATTCCTCTCATGATGGACGATCTCATAATCGTCGCCGCAGCGCTTTAGCATCCTCACCAGAATATCTTCCGCCGTGCCGGACGCACAGACGTGGATCTCCTCCGCGCGGATGCCTAAAATCGCTCTGGTCCAGTAACTTCCCCGGTTCTCATCGGCCATCATCTGCGCCTCGTCGATCACCGCGATATCATAAACTTCCCTGATATTCAAAATCTCTACCGTGGAGGCCTGCACAAAATGTCCCGGCGTGTAGATCGTCTCCTCGCCGGTGATCATGTTACAGGGGATCCCCGCCGCCATCATGCGGTCGTAAACCTCCAGCGCCAGAAGCCGCAGCGGTCCTAAGTAGATGCCGTGATAAGCCTGTTTCAGGCGCTGCAGGGCCTCGTAGGTCTTACCGCTGTTGGTCGGTCCGATGTGGAGAATGAAATGCCGCTTCATACCTCTGGCTTCCGGATACTGCTTCTCCGGCTCCGCCTCCATCAGTTCCTCGATGCGCCTGCCTACCAGATACTGCATGTAATCCTCTTTGTAGATCTCATAGAGGGATTTTTCACGCAAAAGCGCCGCCGTCTTTTCCATGGCGGCGATGTCCTCCGGCGCGGCTCCCGCAGCCATCTTTTTTAAGAAAGACACGTCGAGTCTGGCCAGCATACGCACCACATGGCGGTACTTCTTCATCCATTTGGTATCCCGCAGCACCACCGTATAGCCGACCTGTGCGACCTTCTTATGCAGCTCCCGCATGTCGGCCAGCACCTGATGATTTTCCTGCCTTTTCTTGCGGGCGATCCGCCGCTCCAGCTGACCAAGCTGCTTCTCCGTGCTTCTGATAAACTTACGTTTCTCCTCCGCCTCAAAATGGAAAAAAGTCTGCTCGTACGGCTTCCAGAGCTGCTCCGGAAAATTGTCCCGCGGCGGCTGCTTTCCTCCGCCGTCCGCTTCTATTCGTTCTCTCTGCCTGTTTTGTTCTCTTTTTTCTTCCTGTCTGTTTTCGCTCATAGATAAATGATACCACATCTTACTCTGTTAACGCAAATACCCCGTCCTGTCAAAATCTTCCCCCATCACCATTTCTTGCTTTTCTTTCCATCTTGTTTTACAATAGTTATATTAGGCAAAGTGGCTGTCGCCGCTTTATCTGTGACTCTGACGAGAAGGAGTATTCCGATGAAAAATGTGATTCTGGTGGTGGACGACGATAAGACCAATCTGGCGCTTGCCCAGAAAATTTTAGGTTCCCAGTATCGTATCGCGGCCTCCACTTCCGGCGAAGCCGCCCTCAAATATCTGGAATGCCACCGCCCGGACCTGATCCTCCTTGACATCAACATGCCGGAGATGAACGGCTTCGAGGTGATGGAATGCCTGCGCACAAATTACAATACCGATCAGATTCCCGTCATCTTCCTGACTGCGGATAATCTGGCGGAGACGGAGATCAAATGCTTCCAGCTCGGCGCGATGGACTTTGTGACAAAGCCCTTTGTGCCGGATATCCTCTTAAGCCGTGTCAGCAAGACCATCGAGCTTGACCAGTACCGTCATAATCTGGAAAATATGGTAAACGAGCAGGCCCAAAAGATCACGGAAGGCACCCAGCGCCTTGGCCGCATTCAGGATTCCGTCATCATCGGTATGGCAAACCTGATCGAGAGTCGGGACGGCAGCACCGGAAAGCATGTAAAAAACACGCAGAACTACGTGCGCATGATCGCTAACGAACTGCTTTCCAGAGGGCTCTTTACGGAGGAACTGACCCCCGACTACATAGAGGATCTGTGCAAGGCGGCGCCCCTGCACGACGTGGGCAAGATCAAGATCCCCGACGCCATCCTGCAAAAACCCGGTAAACTGACGCCGGAAGAATTCGATACCATGAAGCTGCACACTACCCACAGCCGCAAGATCATAAAAACCATCATCGGCGATATCGAGGACGAACACTATGTGCGGCTGGTGGAAGATATCGCTCTCTATCACCACGAGCGCTGGGACGGCACGGGCTATCCCTCCGGTCTCACCGGAAGCAATATCCCGCTCTCCGCCCGCATCATGGCTGTGGCGGACGTCTTCGACGCCCTCTACGAGGAGCGCTGCTACAAACCGCCCATCCGCCCCATCGAGCGTATCATGCAGATCATGTCGGAGGGCCGGGGGACGCAGTTTGATCCTGTCATCCTTGACGTATTTAACGAAATGCTGCCGCAGTTGAAGGAAGTGCTTCATATTACAGATGTCAACAACTGACAGGAATGTCATACACATGACAGCATTGTCATATAATACGACATTTTTGTCATTTATAAGAAGGAGTGTTTATTGCCTTGGATAATCTACAATTTCAAACGGAACTGACCCACAGAAAACTGGAGTGCACCGTACTGGCTGTCCTCACCCTGTACGCCATCGCTATGTTTGCCGCAGGTATCCTCTCCGACTGGAGCATTTTTATTCTGGAAATCCTGTTTCTGCCCCCGATTGCCGGCTGGTTCGTCTTTTGGCGCGAAATCTGGGATCACGAACACAGAGCGCAGTTCATCGCCGCAATGTGTTGGGCTGACTTTGTTATCTACGCTCTGTTTACGGAGAGCTTTTCTTCTATGCTGATTACCATGGCAGGGGTCATCGTCCTGCTCAGCATTTTCAGCCTGAAATCCATCCTCTATCCGGGTTTTATCATCCCTCTTTTTCTTTTTCTCTATCACGGTTTTATCGCGCACACAATCACGATCGCTTCGATACACGATGTCCTCAGGCTTGCCATCCAGTTCGTCTCCCTCTACACCATCTCTACAGTCATCTGGATTATTCAGAAAAACCGTCAGGCGGCAAATGAACTTTTATTTGAAAATATCAGGGAGCTGGAGATTGCAGAGCGCAGCAAGAACGATTTTTTAGTCAACGTCTCCCATGAGATCCGCACTCCCATCAACGCGGTTTGCGGCATGAGCGAGGCCATCCTGCAGGAAGACCTTCCTCTGGAAGTGCGGCGGGACGTGGTGGATATCCAGACCGCCGGCAGGAACCTTCTGGCAACGGTCAGCAATATCCTTGATTTTTCGGAACTGGAGACCGGAAAGCTGGAACTTGCGGAGGAAAGCTACAACATCACCTCCACTATCACCGACATCATCAATATGGCGATGACCATGGACAACGGCAAACATCTGGAGCTGATCGTGGACTGCGACGCCGATCTGCCGAGCAACCTCTTGGGGGACGAACAGAAGCTGCGGCGCATCATCATCAATCTCATTGAAAACGCTTTTAAATTTACAAAAGAAGGCGGCGTGATCCTGCGCATCAAAAGCCGCCGTGAAGAATACGGCATCAACCTGTCTGTGAGCGTCAGGGATTCCGGCATCGGCATCGACCGCGCTGATCTGGAAAAAATCTTTTCGAGCTTTAGTCAGGTTGACACCAGACGCAGCCGCGAAGAAGGCGGCGTAGGACTGGGCCTTGCCATCACGCAGGCTCTGGTGCGCAGCATGGGCGGATTCATCACCGTAAGCAGCACGCCGGGGATTGGCAGCGAATTTCAATTCACCATCCCACAGAAGGTTTTGGATGAGACGCCCATCGTCTCCATCCGGGATAAAAAGAACCTCTACGCCGCCTGTTACATCAATCTGGACAAATACGACTACACCGTGGTGCGCGAGGGCTACGAAAGCTGTATCCGGCACATTGCTTCCCAGTTCGGCTTTCCTTTCCGCATCTGCCGGAACCTGCCCGAATTGGAGCGCCGCATGGAACGCGAAAACTACTCCCACATCTTCATCGGCTGGGAAGAATACTGTGAAGACAGGCCTTTCTTCGAAAAACTCAGCGCCGAACGGACCGTGGTGCTGCTTTTAAACTACGATCAGGAATTTCTGGTGCAGGGACAGATGCTGCGCATCTACAAACCCTTCACTGTGCTTTCCATCGCCGCAGTCTTCAACGGACAAAAGATTCTTGTCGGCGAGGATTCGCATATTAGTTTACATAATAAATTTATTGCCCCGCAGGCACGCGTGCTTGTGGTAGACGACAACGCCATGAACCTGAAAGTCATGGCAAGGCTCCTTCTTCCCTATCAGCTCAAGGTCACCATGGCAGGCAGCGGACAGGAAGCTTTGGAGAAACTGAACGCACCGGACTTCGACTGCGTCTTCTTAGACCATATGATGCCGGAGATGGACGGCGTAGAGACGCTTCACAAGATCAGGCAGAAACCCGGTCTTTACTACCAGTCCCTTCCTATCATCGCCTTTACCGCCAACGCCATCGGCGGCGCGAGGGAAATGTTCATATCGGAAGGCTTCAATGACTTTATCGCAAAACCGATCGAACTGAGCGTGCTGGAACGCATCCTGCGCCGCTACATCCCCTCCCAGATGCAGATCGTGGTGGAGGATGAGGGGGACGGCGGGCAAACGTCTCCTTTGAAAGAGAGTGAAACAGGGCAAAAGTCCGCGTCCGAAAAAGCGCCTTCTCCAAAACATGCCGAACAGGATGACAGATCAAGCGGACGACTGCGCCTGACCAAGGCCGGCATCAATCTGGAACATGCCTGCGCTTACTGCGGCGACGAGGAAGGCTTCCGGGAAATTGTAGCCATCTTCCACGCGGAAGGAGAAAAACGCCGGCAAAATCTTACGCACTATTATACTGAGCAGGACTGGAAAAACTATGTCATCTGTGTCCACGCTTTAAAGGGAAATGCCAAGGGCATCGGCGCGGACGACCTCTCCGCAGCGGCAAAGGAGCTGGAATTTGCGGGCAAGGAAAACCGGATCGACTATATCTTAGAGCATCACGGGGAAATGATGGCGCAGCATGACGCGCTGCTTAACGCGCTCACAGACAACTCCTTTGTCTATCCGGTGCAAAGCGGTCAGACGGCGGCAGGAAACATAGCAGCAGACGGGACGACAAACGGTCCGACAGCGGCAGGAAACGCAGCAGCAGACGGGACGGCGGCGGACGAAACGGAAACGGATACCGGCGCACAAGAATCCGTACCGGCACTGCTTAACGAAATCTCCGAAAAGCTGTCCTCTTTTGAGAGCGAAGGCCTCTCCGCGCTTCTTGACAGGCTGGCTCTTTGCCGCACGGAAAACGGCTCCCTGAAAGAGATTGTGGATGAAATCCGCTCACTGACTGACGATTTTGATTTCCTCGGTGCGGCCGAAGTTCTGGAAAGGATGGGAAAATAGCGCATGATCAGACAATTACAATATTTCTTCAAACAAATGTTTTCCGACAAGCTCACTTTCCATGAACGGATGAACCACATGGTGCTGCTGCTTGTGTTTACTGCCTCTGTGATCGGCACGGGGCGCGTCCTTCTGGGCGCGGATCCCAGAGTCCTCTACGCGCTACTGGCCATGTGCGCCGTCTCCGGCCTCTCCATCTACATTGCCGTCTCGCGCCGTAACATGAAGCTGGCCTCGTGGCTTTTGATCATCGGCACCAACGTGATCCTCTTTCCGATCGTCTTTATTTTAAGCGGCGGCACCCAGAGCGGCACGCCGGTTTGGTTCGTGCTGGGGCTCGTCTATATCTTTTTGCTGTTTGAGGGTAAATCCTTCCTGTTAGCCTTTGCCCTGTCCGCACTCTCTTTCCTATTGACTTATCTGGTCAGTTACTACCGGCCGACAATCCTGCCGCCCTCCACCCGCTTCTACGGCTTTACGGACTCCTTTGTCACGCTGCTGTTTGTAAGCTGCTTCATCGGCGTCCTTTTAAAGAGTCAGGCCAAAACATATGAGCGGGAACGGCAGACTGCGGAACAGCAGAAACGGGAAGTGGAACAGCTTGCCCGCTCCAAAGACACCTTTTTCGCCAACATGAGCCACGAGATCCGCACTCCCATCAACACCATCATCGGCTTAAACGAGATGATCCTGCGGGAAGACATCTCCGACGAGATCGCGGAAAACGCCATCAATATCCAGAATGCCAGCAAGATGCTGCTGACGACCATCAACGATATCCTTGACCTCTCCAAGCTGGAATCCGGCAAGATGGACATCGTGCCCACCCAGTATGAGATCAGTTCCATGTTCAGCGATCTGGTGAACCTTGTCTGGATCCGCGCGCACCAGAAAGATCTGGAATTTAAGGTGGACATCGATCCTGAGATCCCCTCCATGCTCTATGGCGACGAAGTGCGGATCAAACAAGTGGTGACCAATTTATTGACCAATGCAGTCAAATACACAGCGGCGGGTTCCGTCACTCTGACCGCCAAGGGCGAACGCATTGCCGCCGACCAGATCCTTTTACGCATCTCTGTGGAAGATACCGGCATGGGCATCCGCAAAGAAAGTCTGGAAGACCTGTTCAGTTCCTTCAAGCGGGTGGATGAGACGGATAACCGCCACATCGAGGGAACCGGTCTGGGACTGAACATCTCTAAACAGCTCATCGAGATGATGGGCGGCAAGATCACGGTGGACAGCGTCTACCACAAGGGCTCCGTCTTTACCATTGAAGTAAAGCAGCGCATCGTCAATGTGCGCCCCATCGGCGCCATCAACTTTGCCGCCCAGAAGCAGCTGAACCAGCGCGCCCGCTACCGCCAGACCTTTATCGCGCCGGATGCCCGTATCCTCGTGGTGGACGACAATTCCATGAACCTGATGGTAGCGGTAAAACTCCTGCGGGATACCAAAGTGCAGGTGGATACGGCGGAAAGCGGAAAGGAAGCCTTGAAAAAGACGGCGGAAACTGCTTACCATCTCATCCTAATGGATCACATGATGCCGGAGATGGACGGAGCTGCCACACTCAGGGCAATCCGCACCCAGACCAAGGGCTTTTGCCAAAAGGCTCCCGTGATCGCCCTGACTGCCAACGTCATGTCCGACGCGGCGCAGGTCTACCGGAATATGGGCTTCGACGGCTATCTGGCAAAACCCATCAGCACCCCGCTTCTGGAAGCTGTGCTGTTACAGTACCTGCCGCATGAATTGATCGAATACCTAGCAAAAGAAGAGGAAGAAAAAGAGACTGCCTATGAGGGACCCAATCAGGTGAGCAGTGCGAGAAAGCGCAAGATCGCCATAACCGCGGACTGCATCTGCGACCTGCCAAAAGAATTTCTGGATCACTATAAGATCCGCCTCATGTACTGCTATGTCCATACTGGAGAAGGGCGTTTCTGCGACCTCTTTGAGATTTCTTCCGACAGCCTGCTGGCCTATCTGGAAACCGGGGGCAAGGAATCGCACTCCTCTACCGCGGCTCCTTCCGAGTACGAGTATTTCTTTGCGAAGACGCTGGCGGAAGCGGAGCATGTCATCCACATCACCGCCACGTCAGACTTAAGCGGCGCTTACCCGAACGCCAGTCAGGCGGCTGCCAGCTTTGACAATGTGACCGTTTTAGACTCCGGCCACATCAGCAGCGGCCACGGCTTTATGGTACTCCACGCCGCCATGCTCGCCGAGGAAGGCAAGACGGTATCCGAGATCTGCAAGGCTCTGGAACTTTACAGAGAACACGTCTTCTCGAATTTCCTTGTGCCAAGCACAGCCACGCTCCACCGCTGCGGCAAAGTTTCCGGCGCCGTACACAAACTCTGCACCGTCTTAAATCTCCATCCGGTGCTGGCCATGTCCAAAAACAAGCTGAAACTGTGGCGGATCGAGACCGGCAATATGCAGCGGACCACCAGACAGTATGTGAAAAAACTGTTTAAGCACAGCGCGCAGATCGACTCCCGCCTTCTGTTTGTCACTTACGCGGGCTGCAGCGTGGCACAGCTCGACGAGGTGCTGGCAATCGTCGAGCGGCACATTACATTTGAAAAAGTCGTTTTGCAGAAGGCCTCGGCTACCGTTTCGAGCAACTGCGGCATCGGAACCTTTGGCTTGATGTTTATCCGGAAGGAGAAAGAGGAAAACTGATTCTTGCGGCAGCATAATAAACGCCGTAAAGCAGGGAAAACAGCAGCAGCGTAACCGCAAACGATTGACCGATCAGGACAATGTCCGCAGCGGGCGGAAATTCAAAAAATCCAAATAACATTTTCTGGTCACAGATCAGGAGAAAGCTGCCGCTGATTATAAGCGCAGGAATGAGCGGAAACAGGAAGAGCTGCGCCAATTGGCGGTGCCGCAGCCCGGACATCATCCGCGCATCCATGCCAAGCTGCCGCAGAATGCGCTCCTGCCTTTGCTTCTCCTGCCAGTCGCCAAGAACCTGCGTCGCTAAGATAGCCGCCCCTGTCATCTCCAAAACCAACGCCAGATAAATCAGGCAGATCAGCATGGCGTACAGGTAACCGTATCCCGCCTTATCCATCCATTTCCCGGAAAGAAAATCCCAATCACCGTAAAACAGGGTAGGCGCGCCGTCGAAATTGCTCTTTGCGATGCCGCGGTCTAAGGAAACCGTATTTTCGCAGAGAGACGTAAGCTGCTCCAGCTCGGCAGTGTTTAACGGCTTTTCGGTGACTGCCGCATAAACACTGTATACGAGTTTCATCTCTTTGACCGCGCTGTCGGGAACGACAAGGATATAACCGTAGCCGTTGCCGTATTCATTGACCTGACCAAAGACTTCGGTAAATACGCCGTCATCCGCAAAGGCATAGCCGCCGCATTCTAACCCGCTCTGCCCTTCGATCAGTGTCCTGACTCCCTCCGCCATAGTCGGAACACAGTGCACATAACAGAGAGAAGGTTCCAATTCCAAATGCTCATATCCCAGCAGCTCCCGCAGCGTCAGATAATCGCTCTGTGCCATACAGGTATCATATTCAAATTCTGCAAACAGGAGGGAAGGCTCGCGCCCCGCTTCTATCACCGTCTGCTCTCTGACAATACGGAAATCCGTTTCCCCATTGGTATAGATCCCGTAATGATGCCCATCTGCTGCATACTCCTGCCTAAGGAGACTGTCAAAACGGGAGAAGTCTCCCATTTCCCCGCTGTGCAGGATCATCACGTCAAACGCGCCCGACTCCACATTTTTCGTGACCATCAGACCGATCATGGAACCGATTCCCAAAAAAGTAAATGCCAGCATAAACAGAATGGACAGCACCCCCATCACGGTACTTGTGGAATTGATCTTTGCGATAAAGCCCCGCAGCGGCACCAGCCTGTGCTTTTTGTATTTCCATGCAGGGCTGTTTCCAAACCGCGCGCAAAGATATGCCGGCACGCTTTTAAAAAAGCCGAATAGGAACAAAAGCAGAAGGACGGTGCCGCACAAAACGTCATAGCCGTCTCCGATGGGCTGCAATGCTAAGAACAGGCATCCGCCGCAGCCTGCCAAAACGGACAGTCCAAACAATAGGCATGCCGCTTTCCCGCCTGAAACGACAGCCTTCTCATTCCGCCTGTCATAATAAAGCAGTTCTCTAAGCTGCACCCGCCGTATCCACTTTCTGTCTCTGCTGATGGAAGACAGCATCATCACTGTAAAATACAGAAACGTCAAGCCGGCAGCCGACACAGAAAAGCCAAAATGCAGCGTGTAAGGCAGCCCGAACAGATTGAGCAGGACAGCCTCCAAAATCTGCGAAAACAGCATGCCGAAAACAAGCCCTAAGCCAAAGGCGATCAACCCGATCAGACAGTTTTCATAGAACAGGAGCGTGGCAAGTTTCCTGTTCGGGATGCCTGACATCAGGTAGATGCCAAACTCCCTGCTGCGTCTTTTTAACATATAATGGATCATGTAGCCGATCATCCAGCCCATGATGAGAATGATCAGGGCGGAAGCCGTAATGATCAGATAAGGCAGGATCTCCATCTCCGGAAGCGCTTTTACGATATCCGAAAAGAGCAGGGCGTTAAAGGCGTACATAAACGCCACGGCACAGGCGAGCGTCACAAAAAAGAGCGCGTATTCGCTAAACTGTCTTTTGGCGTTGCGTAGGGAAAGTTTTCTCAACACGGCGCATCACCTCCCAACAGCGAAAGTACGTCCAGAATCTCATGATAGAAGGTACTGCGGCTCTTTTCCCCCTTGTAAATCTCATTAAAAATACGCCCGTCCTTTAAGAAGAGGATGCGGCCTGCGAAGCTGGCACAGAAAGCGTCGTGTGTCACCATCAGGATCGTGGCGCCCATTTCCTGATTATAGGTTGACATAACTTCCAAGAGAACGCGGGACGCATGGGAATCCAGAGCGCCCGTGGGCTCGTCAGCCATAATCAGCTTCGGATCGCAGACCACCGCTCTGGCAAAGGCGCACCGCTGCTTCTGTCCGCCCGATACCTGCGTGGGGAATTTTTGCAATGTGTCACTGATATCTAACTTCTCCGCGATCTCATGCACACGCCTGTCGATCTCCTCCGGCAATATCCCGCCGATCGTCAGGGGCAGGGCGATGTTCTCCTCCAATGTCAATGTATCTAAAAGATTAAAGTCCTGAAAGACAAAACCGAGACAGTCCCTGCGAAACGCGGCAATTTCCTCCCCGCCAATGGTCGTGATCTCCTGTCCGTCTAAGAGGATGTGGCCCGCGCTCACCGTATCGATGGTAGAGATACAGTTGAGCAGCGTCGTCTTACCCGAGCCTGATGCTCCCATAATACTGATAAATTCTCCTGCCTGTACGGTAAAGCTGACGTCATCTAACGCCTTTGTCAGGGCGCCGGGGCTGCCGTAATATTTTTCGATATGCTCCACATGGAGCAGGGGTGGGGTTTGTGCCGATATCATAGTTTCTCCTTTTGGGTGCCGCCTGTATTTAGATGATTGCGAAACGCATCATAATGCCGGAATAATTGTGCAAATAGTATAACCATAAGCAGACCCTTGTAGAACATCGGTACTTGGCGAGGTTCTTTCGAGCCTAGTACCGCTATGTTCGGAATGGAGCGCAAGCGAGTCTGCGTTGGTTATGCTATTTGTGCAATTTCAACAACTATCTATGCGTTTCGCAAGCATCTGATGACTATATTCTACCTAATCGAGGTACTCCGTTGTATATAAATTCATTGATTTAATATAACAGAATTGTAAGATAAGCAGTCAGATATGCGTTCAGACCCGCAAAAAATCACTTTTAGGAAAGTGCAGAAGCACCGTCGTAGATTCTCCCGCCTTTGACTGAATGTCGATGCCGATCCCTAATCTCTCACAGAGTTTATCGCATAAATATAAGCCGATGCCGGTCGCGTTGTCCCCAGCCCTGCCGTTGCTGCCGACAAAGCCTTTCTCAAAAACGCGGGAAATCTCGCTCTCCCGGATTCCCATACCGTTGTCCGAAAGAGTCAACGTGATCCCGTTTTCTTGCTCATGAGAAGCCACGGTGATGACCGGCGGCTGCGCGCCCCGATACTTGACGCTGTTTACAATGAGCTGACTTAACATGAATTGCAGCCACTTTGCGTCACTATAGACTGTACCGGTCAATGTATCCATCTGCACGCAGACGTTGTTCTGGATCAGGAATTGCTTATTTTGGGCAAGCGCCTCCGATACGCAGGCTCTCAGCGAAACCTCCGTGATCAGATAGTCCTTCTCCACGCTTCCAAGCCGCGCGTAGAACAACACCCGCTCCACCCCCTGCATAAGCAGCTCCGTCTGCGTAAGGATCTTGCGGGCTTCCTCCGTTTTATGGTTCTCGCAGATCAGCCTGATGGCAGTGAGCGGCACCTTCATTTCATGAATCCACTGTTCGATAAATTCCCGATACTCCCTGCCCTGCCGGTTTGCGTAAGACACTTCCTCCGTCATCGCTTTCATTGCAGACTTCATCAGGTCGAAGTACGCCTTCTCCCATGCAGAAACCGGGGCGTCCACGATCTCCGCAAACAGGTATTTTTTATCCAGCGCATCCATCACAGACCGAAGATGCGAAAGCTGTTTGCGCAGGCGCAGCCAGTCCCACAGCAAAAGCCCCGCCGCCGGCAGGAGAAAACAGATAATCAGCAGGCAGATTTCTCCGGCTTCCAGACCAAACAGCCATAAAAGCGCAGAGAAAAACAGCGCACCGGCAAAACAGACCAGCAGCACTGCCCTTTTGTCCCGTAACCAATCGGAAAACCTCATATCTTATACCCCATTCCCCGCTTCGTGCGGATCAGCTCTTCTTTTCCAAGAACGCGCAGCTTTTCCCGGATGCGCATAATATTGACGCTTAATGTATTGTCGTCGATATGGATCTCATTGTCCCAGAGATACTCCACCAGTTGAAGCCTTGATACGATCTCGCCCGCATGCGAAAACAGGCAGTACATGATCTTTAATTCCGTCTTTGTCAATTCGATTTCCTGCTCCTGCGCGGAGAGCGTGCCCGCAACCGGATCGAGCGTGATCCCGCTATAAGTCAGACTGCCGGACTGCCCGGCCGCCTGTCCTCTTTTTAACAGCACATTGATTCTGGCAAGCAAAATGGGGATATTGTAGGGCTTGGAAATAAAATCATCCCCGCCCAGAGTCAAAGCCTGCAATTCGTCCATCGCGGTGCTGCGGCCCGTGAGAAACAGGATCGGCACCTCGGAAAAGCGGCGGATGGACGCGCACAGGCTGTAACCGTTTTGCGCGGGCAGACTGATGTCCAGCAGGATCAGGTCGGGAGATTCCGCCCTGACCTGCGCCAGTACGTTTTCAAAATCGGTGACACAGGAAACTGCAAACCCCGCGTTTGACAGAAGGGTCTGCAGTTCTTCCCGGATCAGTTTTTCGTCTTCGATGATTAGAATGTTGTTCATTGTGGTTTGCGGTAATCCCCTTCCGCATCCAATTCTTCAAAAAGAGTATGCGCATCAGGATATCGCTTTACCTTTTTCTGCCCTTTCATGATAACTCGCGCTTCCTTCATAGCCGCCTCTGTTTCCGCATTATAACGTGGCTGCTTCATTTCAAAAGGCAATCCACCTTCCATGATGGATTTCCGGAGAAAGATATTGATTGCATCGGTAACGGTGATTCCAAAACTGGAAAAAAGTTCTTCTGCACTCGTTTTTGTCTCAGGATCGATTCTGATATTGATATTTGCCGTCTTCGCCATGCTGATGCCTCCTTCATCACTGAGCATACAGAGATATTATATTTTTAGTATATCCGGTTTTGCAAGCAACGTCAACACAACGTGAAACTTTTATTCAATCCACCTCAGACAAGTCTCCAGCGCACTCTCCCCGTCAGGGCTCACAATGTCCGGTACGGTGCCGCATTCCTCACTCCCCGCGCCGTCCGCCGTCACCCCGTACATGGGGCTGTACTGCACCACCAGACCGCTGTTTGGCAGGATCAGGTAAGCCGGATCTGTGCCGATCCCGTCCCCGCTCGTCGTCCGACCGACCAGCGTGGCAAAACCGCTCGCCTTGGAAAACATCGCCGCATACTCGGAAGAAGAATAATTTGTCTCACTGACCAAAAGCCAGATCTTCCCGCGAAATCCGTTTCCAGTCGGCTTTACCTCATAGATCTCCGGATAAAACCAGTCGCAGTCCGCGGCATCCTCCCGATTTAACTTGGGCATCGCCGGAAGTTCACTGATTGACTGATACAGTCCGGAAGCGACACCTTCTTCCACCCGCAGGAAAGCTCTGTTGTTCTCCCCGTCCTTGAAAAGCTGATACCCCGGCACCGTCAGCGTCTCTTTGGCAAGCGGCGCTGCGATCAGCTCATTGAAATAATTCATACTGCCGCCCGGATTCTTGGTGATATCAATGATCAGATTGTCCCAGTCTTTCACCTCCTCATAAAAAGGCAGCAAAATCTTACGGTCAGCTTCCATCCTATCAGGATAAAATGTCCCGATGGAAACATAGGCTGTTTTTCCGGATTCCAGAATCTTTGTCTCCACATTGGCAGGCGCCGCTTCCTCAAATACGGCAGTTTCCCCTTCTGCCTCTGTGGATTCACCGCAGTCTCCGCCGCCTTCCTCCGCCCGCTTCTCCTCCATCCTGCACTCCACTTCCTGATAATACTTTGTCATGGAAGCATAGGTCCTGTGCGAAAAAGGATTATCCAATGCCTTAAGATAGGGCTCCCACCGTTCCTGCTCTTCCCTGTCCGACGCTTCAGCATATTCCCTGTTAGACGCAAGTTCACTCTCATAGCGCCGCCCCCAAAGCTCCAGATGCCCCAGGGATGAAAATTCCCTGACAAAATCCTTTAAGGTATAAAAATAAGCATCGTCGTTTGCGCACTGTTCCACTTTTAACTGATATTCTGCTTCCAGCACATCCAGATTCGCCCCGGCTTGCCGCTTCGCCAATTCCAAATAAGGGTAATTCTCCCGCAGGCCGTCGCAGAGGCTCTTAAAATCCGCCAGCCGCTGCTTGCCGGAAAGCCCGCCCATCCAGTTCCTTTCTTCGTCGGACATTTGCGCCAAAACCTGCTCTCTCAGCGCCTCTGCCGCCTGTGTGCCTGTCGCTTCCATCTGATCGCTTTTGATGACAGTCACCGACTGCTCCCTGAAACTGCGACCATCTGTCCCGCAGGCCGTCACCGCCACGCCTAAGCCCAGACAGAGTCCAACCGACCAAATCCTTTTCCCTTTACGTGCGGCAGCCGTAAAACCAACTGCCGCCGCCTGTCCTTTTTTCCTCATACCGACTCCACCTCCGTCTGTGTCGTCGGCTCACCTGTCGTCCCTGACGCGGATGCTCCTGCCGCA
Organism: Lachnospiraceae bacterium UBA7196; assembly: GCA_002490835.1. Lineage (GTDB taxonomy): Bacteria > Bacillota > Clostridia > Lachnospirales > Lachnospiraceae > UBA3282. The sequence continues at coordinate 172,031 of DKUU01000028.1, forward strand.
GATGTGGTGTCTTCCTCGCGTCCATGCACCCGCTCCGCCCTGTCAAACCGCACCGTCACCGTAAACAAATCGGCATCTGTCTCCACGGTCAGTTTCCCGCCGCAGGCCTCCGTAAAGCTCTTGGCGATGGAAAGTCCCAGCCCGCTGCCGCCGTCGGTACGGCTTGCGTCGCCGCGCACGAAGCGCTCGGTAAAATCTTTGCTGTTCGTAAGCTCCACACTGGAAGTATTCTTGACACGCACCACCGCCTGCCCGTCTTCTTCAGCAAGCGTCAAATATACTCTGGAACCCTCCAGTGAATAGTGCAGCGCATTCTGCAAAAGGTTTTGGAACACCCTGTAAAGCCTCTGGCCGTCCGCCAGCACCGACACAGGCGTCTCCGGGATCGTCGTGCGCATCACCAGCGTACTTTGACTGATCTGGTCACTCATATCCGCAAGGGTCTGCCTCAGCAGCTTGCTAAGATCCAACACTTCCATCTGCATCGGCAGCTGCCCTGATGCCGCCTTGCTGACTTCAAATACATCCTGTACGATGTTTTTCAGGCGTTCCGATTTTTCTCCCAAAATTTGTACATATTCTTTGACGTGCTGCGGCAGATCCGGCTCCTGCCTTAGCAGTTCCACATAGCTGATAATGGAAGTGAGCGGCGTCTTGATATCATGTGACACGTTTGTCACCAGCTCCACCTTCATCCTCTCGCTATTGACCCGTTCAGTCAGTGCAGTCTCCAATCCCTTTTGAATCTGGTTTAGGTTGTCAGCCGCCTCCCGCAGATCGGTATCCTCAGACAGCGTAAGTTCTCCCGTGAGATTGCCTTCCCGCACCGCCAGAATCTGCTCGCTGAGCGCGCCGATATCCATAGCAAGCCTGCGGTTTTTCTTTAAATCCCATGCCGTCAGCGCCGTAAAGACAGCGAGTATGGCAAAGACCACTTCCATGACCAGCAGAAACGGTGTCCCTACGGTTGATACAGCCAGCCCGTACTCCGCCGCATCCTCCACCACCGTTGTCTCATAGATGTGCCCCAAGACCTCATTGGATAAGATATCGACCGCGTCCGGATTTTGTGCTAACAGAGCATATAAGACAAACGCCGCCGCAAACAGCGTAAGCAATACCAGTTCTGCGATCAAAGTCAATCTCTGTCTCCTCACCAGCCTTTTCTGGATCGGATACTTGAGGTCCTTTGTCTTTAACAGATCGATCAGCGGTTTTTTCTGCTTCTTCCCGTTATACCGGACATCCAATGCCGCCAGATAAATAAGCCAGAAGATGATTGCCAGATACGCGCCGCTCATCGCAATACGGGTATACTGCCATGCGATATCGCCCCCTAAATAAACATCCCAGTTATAATAACCCAAACCACCAGTACCGAAATACCAGACTGCCTCACTGAATGCTCCCCAGCCTTTCACCGCGACAGCCAGAAACAGAATGACAAACAGCACCAGTTTTATTTCCAGACACAGCTTCCCCAGAAAAACCCCGATGCGCTCCGCCGCCTGTTTTCTGCTCTTTCGCATCAGAAAAGCGATGAGCAGTAAAACCGCCGCCGCACCCAAAAAGTGTCTCGTCCACTCCGCCTGATACTGCAAATAGTCGATATTGGTTTTCAAGTAATAGAGGCTGCCTCCATAGCTTGCGTAACCGCTTCCTTTCTCGTTTGCCACCAGATAGCGCTGCGGGTTCTTTGCCACCGCCAGAAAGATGACCGCGTCCTTGGCCTTATCCCCCAGCTTATAATTCGCATAACCGGGTACCTGCCAGCGGCTCGCATCCGTGTAAAGCCCATCGCCGTACACATCCTCTTTCCTGCCATCCTTTACGATCTCTGCCTTGCCGTCGCCCGCTTTGTTGAACCAGAGCGTAAAATTATAGGCTTTGGCGTCAAGGGCTTTTGTATAATCCTCACCGTTCCACGCTTCGCCTGCCTTTTCCTCATACGCCTCGATGTTTGAGTAAAGGAGTTTGTTCTGATAAATCACGGCATAGCGGATATTTAAGTCCTTCGCCATATTCGCCATATAGTCTTTTTCATCCGTATAGAAATAACTGCCGGAGCCATAGTAACTGCCGTCGATCGTCTTCGCTTCGGCGGACAGTTCCTCATAGTGCGCCTGCCGCTCTCCCAGATAGTTAAGATAGTCGTCCACATTGCCGCCAAACTCTTCAAGACTCGGAATCCGTCCCGCGTCTTCATTGTAACCGGCAACCTGTTCTGTCGCAGGCAGTTTTGCAACAGTCACCTCCGCCGCACCTTCCGTCACAATGTCGCTTATCAAGCCATCCTCGATATCGTTCAGCACCTTATCAAACTGCTCCTGGTATTTCTCAGCCATTCCCGCATTATAATTGTAATCCGCCGAAACGATCAGGCTGCCCGTGGCCACACCCAAAAGGTCAGAGAGTCTGTTGCTGATGATCCATCGAAACTCTCCGTTTTCCTGATAATCTAACGGCCCCGCAAAGACCTTTTCTCCGCAGGCCACGAGCAGGGCTGCCGCCGACATCAGATGAATGACCAATATGGTCAATCCCATTGCAAAAGCCAAAAAACTAATAATGATCCTACTTTTTTTCCATTTTGTATCCAATGCCCCACACCACCTTTATATATTCTGGGTCTTTCGGATTGAGTTCGATCTTTTCCCGAATGTGCCTGATGTGTACCATCACCGTATTCTCCGGCGAAAAGGAGGGTTCCTCCCAAACTCTCTCGTAGATTTCCTCTGCCGGAAAGATGCGCCCCCTGTTCCTCATCAGAAGCTCGATGATCTTTGTTTCCGTGGCGGTCAGTCTGACAGGTTCCCCGTCTGCATAGAGCGTGCGTTCCTTCATACGGTAACAGAGTCTGCCGTTTTCGATCTCGTCCTCCTCATTCATTGCATGGATTCCGCCGAGTGTCGTGTACCTGCGCAGCTGGCTTTTTACCCGGGCCGCCAACTCCTGCGGGTTGAAGGGCTTGGCCACATAGTCGTCCGCCCCCATAGAGAGCCCCAGAATCTTATCGGTGTCCTCCGTCTTTGCGCTCAGCACGATGATGGGAAGGTTTTTGCGCTCCCTGATCTTCATCATCGCGGACAGCCCGTCCAACTTCGGCATCATCACATCCATAATGATGAGCTGCACCTCCGTCTCGGCCAGAATCCGCAGCGCGTCCATGCCGTCGTAGGCCTTTACCACACGGTAGCCTTCCTTTTCCAGCAGAAGGGCGATCGCCTTTACGATCTCCCTGTCGTCGTCCACCACCAGCACACATTCGTTCATTTGATGATCTTACCCCCTTATCCTTAAGCCTGCCCCCATCATAAAGGGGAGTCCTTACAAAAAACTCGTGGGATTTCTTATAAGTTTCTTAAATAAAAATAGTCATATAAAGAGGCAGGGTAATCTTCGTGCCGCTCACCCCCACATTACCTGCGACTAGTTTATAGGCATAAGGCGGAGCAAATGCCTCGATAAAGTGATTTAAGGATATGGTTGCCCCTCTTTTTGACTTTACCTCCACAGGAATGACCGCTCCGTCGCGCGCGAAAAGAAATTCGATCTCCTGCGTATTTTTATCATTTTTAAAATAATTCAGTGTAAATCCCCGTTTCACCAGCATATCAAATACAAGATTCTCATAGATGCCTCCCTTTGCCGGACCTGTCAGCGTATCTTTTAATAATGCGGTCTGCGTTTCATATCCGTAAAGGGAAGTCAGCAGCCCGATATCGGTTACATACGCCTTAAACTGTTCCGGCTTCTCATACGCCACAAGAGGAAACTGTGGTATCGATACATTGACACAGAGTTTTATCATGCCCGCATCTACCAGCCAGTTTAAGCTGTTCTCATACCTTCTGGCATTTCCCTCGCGGCTCACGACCTTATACTGGAATTTTGTATATTCTTTCGACAACTGCCTCGGTATGGAAAGATAACAGTCACTGATCTTTTGTCTGGCTGTCGTGGAAGCATAATGCTTGATATCCTCACGGTAGCTTTCCATGATTTTCTTTTGCGTCGCATACACTTCCTGATAATTATTGGTGCGCAGAAAGGTATTTACCACCTCCGGCATACCGCCCACCACCAGATATTCCCGAAGCAGCGAAAGAAACTGCTCATGAATGCCGGCGTCCACCTTTTCCCTGTTATCAAAATACGTTTTCAGCGCCGCCACAGCTTCCGGCGTTTTCCCTACTGCCCAGAGAAACTCTTCAAAATCAAGGGAGAACATTTCCATGGTCCTCTCGTACCCGACAGGGATAGAACTCATCTCCCGATAATGGAGTCCCAACAAAGATCCTGAGGCAATCACATCATAACGGTCATCTATCGCCAGAAACTTTAAGGCCGTCCTTGCATTCGGACATTCCTGTATCTCATCAAAAAAAAGCAGCGTATCATGCTCTGTAAATCGGACGTCCCTGACATAGAGGGATATCTTCTTATAGAGTTCCGACGCCTCAAGAGAACCCTCGAATATTTCTTTGTGTTCAGGGTTCTGATAAAAATTCAGATAAATATAGTTGGTATAGTTCCTTTTCCCAAATTCCTCAATGATAAAGGTTTTCCCAATCTGTCTGGCGCCCTGTACCAAAAGACATTCCCGCTGCTTGTTGCGCTTCCATTCTAATAGCGCATCGTATATTTTTCTTTTTAACATAGACTGCACCTGCCAATCGTTTTCGGGATTCTATTCCTATTAGTTCCTGTTTTCCCTTATATTATACTGACTGCCAGCACATTCCGTCAATCCTATTTGCATCTTTTGGGGCAATTCTATTTTATAAAATCGCACTTAATTTGACAAATATATTCAAATAGTTTGCATCTTTTTAGAGAGTTTGCAAAATCTATCTTACATTATCCGATAGAAATATCAAACCCTTCCCGCATCTCCTTCTCCGCCGCCCTTACCTCCTCAAGCAATTCTCTTGCGGACACCCGGATCGCGCCCGCCCCCAAAATAATGATCTGCTCCAGCCCGTCGGAAGTAGCCACCCGTACACGGTGGTTTTTGCGGCTCATCTCGTGGGTCACCTTCTCGATATACTGATCAGCAGTCTCCGCTTCCTTGGTGTAAACCACGTCAATATTATGATAGTGTTCCACGCTGCCGGGATTTCCCTTCACGCGGTAAGCGTCAAAGACCAGAATCAGGTGCATCTTACGAAAGGCCTGATAATTACAGAGAATGTCCATCAGCCTGCCGCGCGCCGCGTTTAGGTCCGTTTTCGCAAGAGCATAAAGTTCCTCCCACGCAAAAATGATATTGTAGCCGTCCACCAGAAGGTAGTCTTCCTGCTTCGTCCGGCTGCCACGGTATTCTACCTCCGCCGGTTCCGCTGTCTTTGCACGGATGGTTCTGGCCCAGCCCTGCTTTTTCGGCTCTTTCGTCCCATAGGTTCTGGCAAAGATCTCCTCAATCTCGTCTTGACCAATAAAGTCAACCGCCGTCCCGCCAGATGCTGTCCGTTTCGCGTAGCGCGCGGCAAAATCCCCTGCTCCCGCGCCGTTGTTTTGTTCGGCTTTCAGCGCAGGCTCCAAGTGCATATACTCCTCCACGTGGTCCCACTCCACCACAAACCCCGCGCCATGGGCGCAGAACACGGAACCGCAGGGATTCTCCAGATCATGTTCCGCCTCATAACCGATGCGCTCTATGACTTCATCCGTATTGTGGCAAGGCTCATAGCCTTTCATTCTGGTGAAAAGCCGTCCCTTTCCGCCGGTATAGGCAAGCATCTTTGTGTGATACCCGCCAAATTCGGAAACCGGCACCGTACCCGTAAGAAGCGCCTCCTCTCCCATGGTCTCCGGCGGATCAAAACGTCCCGACATCGCCTGAATATCCGTCATTGCCCTGCCCACCAACGAAGCGGGGACTTCCATGCGAAATTCATAAACAGGCTCAAGCAGCACGCTCTCAGCCCTGCACAAGCCCTGCCTGAGCGCACGGTAAGTAGCCTGCCGGAAATCGCCGCCCTCCGTATGCTTCAAATGGGATTTCCCCGCCGCCAGCGTAATCTGCATATCCGTAATCGGCGAACCCGTGAGGACGCCAAGGTGCGTCTTCTCCTCCAAATGCGTGAGGATCAGGCGCTGCCAGTTCCGGTCCAGATCGTCCTCGCTCAGACGACTGCGAAAGGCAAGGCCGCTGCCGCGATCCCCCGGCTCCAAGATCAAATGCACCTCCGCATAGTGTCTGAGCGGTTCATAATGACCCACGCCCTCCGCCGCATCCGCGATCGTCTCTTTATAAAGGATGCTTCCCTCATCAAAATCCACTTCCAGACCGAAACGCTCCCCGATCAGCTTTTTTAAAATCTCAATCTGTACCTCACCCATTAGCCGCACATGGAGCTCACCACTTAGCTCCTGCCTGACAAGATGCAGCATTGGCTCCTCTTCTTCTAGTTTACATAACTTTCGAAATAAATCATGGATATCGCAGCCCTCCGGTGGATTGACCCGATAAGTCATAACAGGTTCCAGTACCGGCAGCACAGTTTCTTTCTCCGTGCCAAGCCCCTGCCCGCAGTAGGTGTGTTCCGGCCCCAGAAGCGCACAGATATCTCCGGCAGCCGCCCCCTGCACCGTCTCATACTTTTCTCCTGAATATTGACGAATCTGGTCAATTTTTTCCGCGCAGTCTGCAGCTCCACCTGTCCTGTTCGGCAATCCATCCACTTCTGCTGCCTTGTCCGCCGCCGTCATGATTGTCTGTTTCACCTTCAGACTGCCTCCCGTCACCTTAATATGCGTCAGGCGGTTTCCCTGCGCGTCTCTGGTGATCTTAAAAACCCTTGCGCCAAACGCTTCCCCGTACTTTGGCGTGGGCGCATAGGAAAGAAGCGCATCGAGCAAATCTTCCACGCCGTCCCCGTGCAGGGCGGAACCGAAAAAGCAGGGAAAGAGCTGCCGCCCGCCTATGAGCGCGGCGATCTCTCCGTCGCTCACCGGAGACTTCCCACCCTGCGGCTCATCCGCCGCTGCCTGCCCCTGCTGCCGTTGCGCTGCGCACTGTCCTTGCTTCCCATCTGCCGCCTGCTGTCTTCCCGCGTCTGCCTGCTCCACCCTTTCCAAATACTTTTCCAGCAGCGCCTCGTCGCAGACCGCGATATTCTCATAAAACTCGTCAGACCGCCCTCCCTCCGGGCTGGCAAAGGACACACAACGCCCGTCCAACGCCTTCTGCACCCCCGCAAGCAGCTCATCCGCGTCCGTCCCCGGCTGGTCCATCTTGTTGATAAAAAGAAAGACTGGCACGCCGTAGCGCTTAAGCAGTCTCCACAAAGTCAGCGTGTGGCTCTGCACGCCGTCCGCTCCGTTTATAATCAGCACCGCACAGTCCAGCACCTGCAGCGTCCGCTCCATCTCCGCCGAAAAATCCACATGTCCCGGCGTATCCAAAAGCGTCACATCCATCCCCTTCCATGACAGGCGCGCCTGCTTGGAAAAGATGGTAATGCCCCTCTCCCGCTCCTGCGCGTCCGTATCTAAAAACGTATCCCGGTGATCCACACGCCCCGGATTTCTGATCTCTCCCGCGGCATAGAGGATACGTTCCGCCAATGTCGTCTTACCCGCATCGACATGCGCCAACAGGCCGATCACTGCCTTTTTATCGCTCATAATAACCCCCTATCATACGCTGACCGCATTATCTTTGCTTTCGGACATCACGGTAAGCCTCACGGCCTTGGCATAATGTTCCGGTTTAAACATCAGCCTGTAGAGCGCATCCAGCGCCTCCCTCGATGCCAGTCCCGCCTGTTGCGCTTCCCCAAGTGGCTTGTACAGGACGCTGTAATCCACCCCAAACAGCACGGAACGAAGATTCGTCATCTTACAGCCACAGGAAAGATAAAAAGCGATCCGTCGCTCCCTGACCAGCCGCTGCGCCTCGTTTTCGGCCGCCGAAACCCGCTCCGACTCGATATAGAGCGTCTCTATCTCCGGCAGGTTCTCCCTAAAATAAGTCTCAATCAAAGAAAAGGCCTGATGCCCCATCCCCTTTCCCCGCCTGTCCCGCAGGATCGCAAAATAATCGAGGAGCGCACAGCTTGTCTCTTTGCAGAGAATAAAGACCGCATAGCCCGCCAGTTCCTCTTCCTCATACAAGCCTAAAGAAAAGCCATAGCCCGCTTCCATACTGCGCAGGATGTGGCTTAACGGTTTTAGCTCGCTTGCGGGAAAATCCTGTCTCATATGCGTTTCGTACAGTTCAGCCAGTTTGTCTTCCGCCAGCGTTTTGATATGATATGACATAGTTCACTCCGCCCTCCACTTCTCAAACCGCTCCTCCCAGCCGCCCTCTTTCACAAACGGCAGATACATAAGCCGCCCCGACATGCGAAATTCCCATTTCAACTTCTGTACAAAAGACATGCCGGCAGTCTTTTTCCTCTTATAGCGATAATATTTAATGAGCGACGGAATCAGCCACAGCAGAATCCCCGCTATTCCCACCCCGATACAAAAATCAGGGAAATCAAAGGTCCCGTGTCCCCGGATGCGGAGATAATCCAGCGTATAGGGATGAAAAAGTCTGGAAGCCATCCGATAGACCGGCACCATGATCTCAAAATCAAGGAAATACAGCCAGCCCGCAGAAAGACCGAAAAAGGCATTATAAGCGGCGACCATCCGAAAAAGATATCCCACAACAAAAAGCCCCGCAATATTCTCCAGATAAAGTAAAAGCCCGTTGTAGCCGATCCCCCAGCGCCCGTGCAGCCAGCTTCCGTCCGTATTATAAACGGGCCTGATCTCCATATAGCGGTTAAGGATGAGCGAATTTTCTCTCAAGCTGTCATAGTGCAGAAAGGCGGCGCACTCCAGAATTGCTGCGATCAGGATCAGCGCCGTGCATAGTATGACATGCTTCCCTATTTTCTTCATTCGTTCCTCCTTACCTGCATCTTCAGACACTTGCCCTCTATACCTGTTTTAGTTCTTCTTTAGTTTACATAACATAAATCCCGCTGTCATATTTTTCTCCATTTCTGCGCTGCTTTTTTGCGCATAAACGAGTTTGTGGCAAGCAACGCGCAGACACAAATCTCGCGATTGAAAATTTTAATTTTCAATCTTGCACGACAGATATGTCATCTTACTTGTCATACCCCTGTACATACACAAAGGTCTCCCCGTCATTCTCCCTGCCCATGAGGTAATCCGGATTTAACGCCGCCTCCACAAAGGCCTGACCCGTAGGTTCCGCCACCGTCACCGAAAGCCCCAGCGCCCGCTCCACATCCTGCACGGTAACATCGTCCAAAAAGACCTGCTCCCCGCTTCTTAACATATTTGCGGGAAGTAACAGCGTATCTCCAAGTTCCTTCCCCGCCTGCTGCCGCTCCTTCAACTGTGCGATCAGATCCTGCCCCGTGACCAGTCCGGCCACCGTGATGGTTTCCCCGAAAAAATCATTGCGGATAGCATAGACCTGAATGGTCAATCCATCACAGGCCTTACACAACTCTTCCGCCGCTGCCCGTATCACGGGAAATGCCAATTTTCCTGTGACTATGGTCAGCGCACGCTTCCCTGTCCGCAGTTTGTATTGACCTGTCTGGTCACTCTGGAGCATCCGCATCGCGTTCGCAAATTCCTCCTGAAACAGCCGCAGCATGCCCACTCCATTCTCCAATTGGATATAACCGTCGTAACGCTCCTCCTCCGGAAAATCCCGCTCCGCCAGCAGATAGAACTCATCACTGGCATGTACAAAATGTAGACCGTATTGGTCAAAGCATACTTTCTGGTATGCCTCGATCATCTCGATGATGTCCACAGCCTCCTCCTTCGTAAATAAATCTAAGGGGTAAAGGCCTTCCCGGTATTTTGTGATCCCTGCCGGCACCACCGAGACGCTGCGCATGAAAGGCAGATATTTCATCAGATCCCCGATACTGCGCCGCAGATTTTCTCCGTCGTTGACCCCCTTGCAGCACACGATCTGTCCGTTCATCTCCACATGCCCTTGGTAAAACCGGTCGAGATACCGCAGTTTCTCTCCCGCGAAGCGGTTGTGAAGCATCATGCACCGCAATTCGGGATCGGTCGTCTGCACGGATATATTGATAGGTGCAAGCTGCATCTGAATGATGCGTTCCACATCGTGATCACTCATGTTGGTGAGGGTGATATAATTGCCCTGCAAAAAGGAAAGCCGGGAATCGTCGTCCTTAAAATACAAGGTCTCCCGCATCCCCGGCGGCATCTGGTCGATAAAGCAGAAAATACACTTATTGCTGCAGGAGCGGTAATCGCTCATCAGGCTGTTTTCAAACGCTACGCCCAGTTCCTCGTCGTAGTCCTTGTCGATCTCCAAAAGCCACTCCTCGCCGTCCGCTTTCCGCACCAGCACTTCCACGTACTCGTCCTTCAGCAGATAGCGGTAATCGAACACATCCTCTATTTCATGATCATTGATGGAAAGGAGAACGTCGCCCGCCTCGATCCCCATCTCCTGCGCGATGGAACCCGGCTCGACCTCCTTCACCACATGCTCTGTCCTATTCAAATCCGCGCTCCTTATCCTTAACCTTTCTATTCAATCTCATTCTGTTTACCAGTCCGAATCCCAATCGTCGTAACCGCTGTCCCAACTGTCACCGGAATCCCAGTCATAATCGTAATCCCAGTCGTCGCTTTCCCACTCCTTCTCACTGTAGTAGGACGATTCGGTAAAATCCCCGGCCTCGTAATCTTCCCGCCAGCCGTACGTTTGATAGTAATCGTCAGCGTTCTTTTTCAGCTCCTGATCCACCTGCGTGGGCGACCATGATTCCACATAATCATCCCACTCATACCAGCGGGAAGCATCATAATAATAGGTGCTGCCCCGATAATCATAATAGCCGCAGGAAGGTCCCGAAAAGAACCCGCCGCAAACCACGATCGCAGCTATCAATATAACGATAAGCGTTTGAAAGACCATGACACGGATCAGTCTTTTGACCAGAAGCCCTACGAATCCTTCCGGCGTTTTCGCTTCTTTTGCCCCTCTTGCGCCTTTCTCCCCCAAATGACGCTTTTGCTCAGCCACCCGCTCGTTGATCTTTAAATATAGCTCGTTGACCGCATAGGCCTCGTCATCGCCCTCATAGCGGACCGCGCGGCTGCCGTCGGCCTTATTCTTATAGACAATAAAATTGCCGGTCCTCTCATCCCGGTAAATACCGAAGGCCCTTGCGCCCCGGTAATCCTCTCCGAGAAACACCCGCATATCCTGAAGCGGCAAATTGTGACGCCGACAATAGTCCCGCAGCTCCTCTATGGTCGTGGGAACGCCGTATGCCGTCCTTTTTACTCTGCTGTTTGCCGCGCCGCAATGCGGACAGACCTGCGCCGTTTCCGGGATCATCTGTCCGCAGTATTCGCATGGTATTTTCATGGCTCTCTCTTTCCGTGCTTTTTACTCAATTATATAGGAACTACCGCATAAAAAGCAATGGCATAAACAGGTTCTTGTAGTTTACATAACTTTCTATGCTATTCGTCCAGAATGGAATACTGCATCATTTCATACAAAAGCTTCGTTCCCTCTTTGATCTCCGGCGGCAAAAGCGCGCGGGCCACCAGCTTGTACCCCTCTTCAGGCACGTCGATGCGCTCTAAGTTCGCATAGTCCCCGTCAATGCCTGCCACCCGGTATTGAAATGTGTACATGTAAGCCTCCCGTCCTCTTATATTAATCCTCCATGTCAGAGCAGTTTCCTGCCATTCCAAATCTTCTTAGTTTTCAACGCCCACATTCAGCGCCGCCGTCAGACATCCCTGCGCCAGATAATACAGCACCCAGTTTACAGACTGCACGCTCCTTGGCATATCGATTCCGAAAAGCCAATACAGCAGCAGAAAGTCGGAAAGAATGAAAAACACACCGCCTGCCATGATCAGCTTGATGCCGATTGCCCTGCCCTTTCGGCAGCGCCACAGGGATAACGCTTTGATTACCATAAAGGAAATGATCGCCGCATACAGTACCAATACCGGAAGCAGTCCCTGAAATTCAAAATTTCCAAGGCACAAAAGCAGTGTCGAGCCGGCAAAAAGCACCGCCATTGCTATGATGTCCGTCTTTTTGACGGGAGAAATCCTACAGAAAGCAACGGAAAAAAGGATGTGCGCGCCGGCAAAACTTATGACGCCGATCACAAAAAGAAGCCCGCTGCTGTCAAGGGCAAGTAAAACATCTCCCGCCATACAGCAGACAAAAGCGATCATCAGCAGTCTGGAAAACGTCTGGTTTTCTTTGCTCCTGCGATATCCGCAGAAACCCGCCAGAATGAAAAACAGGCTGGTCACCGCCTTCATCACGATCGCCCAAGTAGCATAATCGCCTAAAAACGCCACATTCAGTCCGATCAATGCGGCAGCCATAAACACTTCAAAAATCAAATATGCTTTTGCCTTCATTCTGTAGGTTCTCCTTCCTCAAGCTGGCTCAATGTATACAACTCCTCTGCGATCCGTTCCACATTGGAGAAAGTCTCTCCGGTCATATCGGTAATCTTTCCCTGATTATCCGCCTCTTCCACAATAGACCCCGCGCAGTTCAAAGAATTCTGCACCAGCTCCGACATTTCCCGTGTCATCTCGAGCACGCGGCTGCTGTGCTGCTTGGTCTCCTCACTGTTCTCCACGATCTGCTCCGTCTTTTTACGCGAATCCTCCTGCAGACTGCCGAGATTCTGCGCCTCCTGCCTCGCGCTGGAAATCTGCTCGATCCCGACATTGACCGACTGCATATTCTGTGTATTCGACTGCTTTACACTGTTGAGCATATTGCGTACATTGGAGATGACGGCCTCGATGGAATTACTTGCCTCCTTTGAATGTTCCGCAAGAACACGGATTTCCTCCGCCACCACGGAAAAGCCCTTACCTCTGTCTCCGGCATGCGCCGCCTCAATGGACGCATTCAGGGCCAGCAGATTCGTCTGCCCTGTAATCTCGGTTATCTCACCGGCAAAAGTGGAAATTTCAGCAATGATCCCTTCCATATCCTGAATGGAATCCCCTGTCATACCTGCCGTCTTTTCGATATTCCGCATACTTTCCACCGCTTGATCCATAAGTCCTACATAATTTTCCATCCTCTGCCCCATATCGTCGGAAATCTCAAGCATTTCTCTGGTACGCTCATCGATCTTACCGATATACTGCACCATCTCGCCTACGGAATCCTGCATGGAATTAACATGTTCCAGACTCCTGCTGCAGTCCTTAGCCGTATCCTTTGCGCTGTTTACGATTGCCTCATTTACCCTTTTAGACTCCTCCATGCTCTCCGCAACTTCCTTTGTCATGGATACCAGTTCGGAGGATACCTTGCCGCAGGTCTCCATCACTTCCTTTACCTGATTCGCGCTATGTAAGTTTTCCAGCAATGCGCGGGAAGCTTTGGCGATGCTGACAAATACCACGCCCATAACCACCTGCTCGATCGTAAATCCTACGGTACGGGTGAGGAACCATTCCATATTCGTCGGATATTCAATCTGTTTCACATTCAGCGAGCGTAAGTACAATGATGCGACCAGAAAAAAATAGCTGATCACCGCAATCCGTGTCGTAAACTTTTTATCAAAATACATGCAGCTAAAAAGCATCGCCAACCCGTAGGTCATATAAATACCGACCGCCGAATTACCGCCAAGGAGCATGACCACAAAGCCTACCGCCAGCACGCTGACATATTTCATCTTATCGGCCGGCACGCCGATCTTTTGCAAAATAGTCGGCCCTACGGTACAGATACATCCCGGAATAGAGAGAAGGATCAGATCCTTGAACTGAATCTGAAATACCCCAATCGCGGAAAAAAGAAATAATGCCGGAAATACCAGCGTCATCCACAGCAGTATCTTTGCCAGCCGCGCGCAGACTTGTGCGTCATTCTGCTCAAAAAAGTTCATTTGTTCTTCCATACTGTCATCCTCATTTTCCTGTCAAATTCCTGCCTTGACAATTTATGGCCCATATGCCGCCTTCGAAAAAACTTTCTACAATCATTCATACGGCAATGCAACAATATAGTATCGTATTTATTATAACATAACTTTTCGCAAACTCCTTACTTTTTTTTAAAACACCCCCGTCACAAAAATCTCGATCCCGATCAGGCTTAGGATCATGCCGCCCAGAATGGATGCCTTGCTGGCAAACACGGTCCCGAACTTCTTTCCGATGTCCAGACCCCCCATACAGATGACAAAGGTGACCGCCGAGATAATGAGGGCACAGACAAGAGCCGCCGCAAAACCGTATTCCGCAATGGTAAATCCCACGGACAGCGCGTCGATCGAGGTGGCGATCCCCTGCACGATAAGAGCTGTCATGCCCACTCCCTGCCCTTCCTGTTCCGTTCCGTCGTCTTTTATCCCGTCTAAGAGCATTTTACCGCCGATAAACAAAAGCAGGATCAGGGCGATCCACGGTATGAACTTACCAAACACCGCAAAATACTGCACCAGCGTATGCACGCAGACCCAGCCGATCAACGGCATAGCCGCCTGAAAAAAGGCAAACACTCCGGCGATAAGGCACATCCTTTTTTTCTCCATGTGCGGCTCGTTCAAACCGTTTGCCAGCGACACGGAAAAGGCGTCCATCGCCAGTCCCACGCCGAGCAGTGCGCTGTTTACAAAAAATAATGCGTTCCATTCCATCTTCTGTCCCTCCATTTCTGACTCTGTCGGTTCCTGACTCTGCTTATACGCGCAAAAAAGCCAAGTACAGTTTCAAAAACTATACCTGGCTGCGATTTAAAATTTACAGACTGCACGTATAGTTTTTGCTATACATGAGTCTCGCAATTTAAAACAAGCCAGACCAAACCGGTCAGTATGTTGACTTGCTACGGTATCCGCTTGCTACTCCCCCATGGGTCTTTGATTAAAGATATCTTATGACAGATCATGACGTTTGTCAAATACTTATTGATCCGCGTCTACATGCCTCCCAGCGTCCTTACCGCCCAGTACACCACGCCCAGCACCCAGCTGGTAAAAATGCCGTAAAGGATCACCGGTCCGGCAATGGTAAATATCTTACAGCCAATACCGAATACCTGCCCTTCCTTCTGGTACTCGATCGCCGCCGAAGCCACGGAATTGGCAAAGCCGGTGATCGGTACAAGCGCTCCCGCACCGCCCCATTCCACACATTTATGGTAGATGCCAAAACCCGTCAAAAGGACGCTCGCCAGCACAAGAAGCATCGAACACCACGATCCCGCCGTCTCCTTGTCGATCCCCATCCGGTTCGTCGCATAATTTAAGATGCCCTGCCCGATCACGCAGATCAGGCCGCCCACCAAAAATGCCTTGATCATGCGAAGCGTCATGCTGTACTTTGGCGTGGCCTGCTCCACCTTCTGCTGATAAGCCTGCTCCCTCTCCTGTTTCGTCATCTGTTCTGTCGATTTTGCCTGTTCCATCTTTCTCTCCTTTTTTCTTTCTATTTTCACCCACCATTTAGGAACACCTGCTGCGTAAAGTAAATGAGGCTCCCGCACAGCTTCCCCAGCGCCACGGAAAGGATCGCCACCCCCAGCCCGTGCCGAAAACCGATCCTTCTGGCAAAGACGGGAATCGTATTTAACATCTCCGCGATCGCAAGGGCCAGACACCCCACGAAAATGCCCGCAAACACCCCGAACATGATCATAAACAAAGTGCCTGTCAGATTCCAGACGCCCATCGTGGCTGACCCGAAAAGCGCTCTGTTTTTCACGAAGGCGCCCACCTGCCCCCAGTCTCCGAAAATACTGAAATAACTTCCTGTCAGCGTGCCGAATACCACCATCTCCTCCAGCACAAACACTTTTTTGGCTACGTGCATCTTCCCCGCAAACCGGGGGATCAGCCCCACGGAGATCAGCACCGTAAAGACCCCGGCCGACACGATCAGACCTGCGCTTGCCCCGATCACAGCCAGTAAAAACTTACTAAGAAACATCAATGGTCTTTCCCTCCCTGTCCGCCGTCGCGATCAGCGCCTTATTCACATCTTCTTCGTAAATCCGCATCTCCACCTCGATCGGCGTGGGATCCTTGGTGAGCCGCCTGCCGCCGATATGGTTAAAGAAAACAATGATACCTACCGCCAATCCCACTGAGTAGGAAAGCTCCAAAATGCCGTACCCGTCGCTTGGAAGACCCGTCACCATCTCGTAGAGTTTGGAAAAAACATCATTGATTCCGATATCGTTATGAAAGGCCATGATAGTAAAGGCCGTGCCAAAAAAGCTGACCAGCGACACAAAGGCGAGTTTGCACCACTGGACGAAACCCTTGTGCCTGTCCACGTCGATCCACTCCACCAGCACATCCGTCTCTCCCAGATTCTCCACGCTCGCGCCGGGGCAGGCTTTCTCGATCTCCTCGATGACCTTGAGCACACTGATGACCTGCCGCTTGCGCGCGCCCTCCGAAAATTGCCACAGCCTGAGGGATTTCGCCTTTGCAAGCACGTGAGAATCCGAACAGGTAAGCGTGGCAATATCTTTCACGCACACCTCGGGCTCCTGCACTTCCACATTCTGTTCCGCTTTCAGATAAATTGTCGCGCTATTAGTTGACATAACTTCTCCTATTTCCTGCCGCCGATATTTTTAGTAAGAAGCTGCGACAGTGTACACTAAATCGTTATCGCAGGACATCGTTTTCATAAGGGGTATTATACTGATATTTTTCGATTTTATACTTTTATACGAGAAACGCCTATGCTATACTAGACGCAGATTCGGCGATACCCATGCTTTAACAGGAAAGGATACCTTTATGAACACAAACAAACTTCTCTACGGCGCGGCCTACTACGACGAATATCTCCCCGTAGACCGCATCGAAACCGATATGGAAATGATGAAAAAGGCGGGCATGAACCTGATCCGCATCGCGGAATCCACGTGGAGTACCTGGGAACCGCAGGACGGCGTCTTTGACTTTACCCACCTTCACCGGATGCTTACCTGCTCGAAAAAGTACGGCATACAGGTGATCGTCGGCACGCCCACCTACGCGGTCCCTACGTGGCTTGCGCGCAAATACCCCGACATCCTCACCGAGACGCATGAAGGACAGGAACGCTATGGCCGCAGACAGAACATGGATATTGCTCATCCCATGTACTTAAAACACGCGGAGCGCATCATCCGCAGACTGATGGAGGAAGTGCAGCCTTACGACCATGTGATCGGCTTTCAGCTCGACAATGAGACCAAGTCCTACGATACCTGCTCTGTCTATGCGCAGGAAAAATTCGTAGCCTGTGTGCGGGAACAGTTTCACGACGAATTGGAACGCTTAAACGAAGCGTGGGGCCTCGACTACTGGAGCAACCGCATCAACACATGGGAAGATTTCCCCGACGTGCGCGGCACCATCAACGGCAGTCTGGGCGCAGAGTATCAGAAATTCCAGCGAAAGCTGGTGACCGACTTCCTCGCATGGCAGAGCGCCATCGTACAGGAGTACGCCCGGCCGGAGCAGTTCATCACCCATAATTTTGATTATGACTGGCGCGGTCATTCTTTCGGCGTCCAGCCGGAAGTTGACCAGTGGGAAGCTGCGGCATCCATGACCATAGCCGGCTGCGATATCTACCACCCTTCCGCGCAGGATCTGACCGGCAAAGAAATCTCCTTCGGCGGCGCCATCGCCCGCTCCTTAAAGAAAGGCAACTATCTGGTCTTGGAGACGGAAGCGCAGGGAAACCACGGCTGGCTTTCCTATCCCGGTCAACTGCGCCTGCAGGCCTTCAGTCATCTGGCAAACGGCGCAAACTGCGTGGAATACTGGCACTGGCATTCCATCCACAACGCCATTGAATCCTACTGGAAGGGAGTTTTAAGCCATAATCTGAAAGAGAACGCTACTTACCGGGAAGCCTGCCGCATCGGTGCGGACTTTGCCGAATACGGTACTCACTTGGTCAATTTAAAGAAACACTGTCAGGCTGCGATCCTCTTAGACAATGAATCCCTGACCGCCCTCAAGTGGTTCCCCACCGGCGGCGGCCTCGGCTACAACGAAATCTTCCGCCGCCTTTACGACGCCCTCTATGAGATAAATGTAGAATGCGATATTCTCTCGGCGGAAGACGATATTGACTTATTTAGTCAGTACAAGTTTTTAATTGTGCCCGCCCTCTACAGTGTCTCCGACACCATGGTCGATGCGCTGAAACACTATGTCGAAGCGGGCGGTGTCCTGCTTGCCACCTTCCGCACGGCAGTGGCGGACCGGATGTTAAAAATTTATCACGACGATCTCCCCCACGGACTGACGGATATGTTCGGCGTGACCTACGACCAGTTTACGGACGCTGTGCGGGTAGGATTGAGAACGCATTTTGGAAATCCGGAAGCAAATGACTGCGTCCATCACTGGATGGAACTGCTCCAGCCTGACACAGCGGAGACGCTTGCTTTTTACGACCATCCCCACTGGGGCGATCATGCCGCCATCACAGGAAACCGGTTCGGTCAAGGCTATGCCGCCTATCTGGGCTGTTACACAGATATAGACGTGGTAAAAAAGCTGCTTTGCTTTCTCTGTGAAAAGGCGGGTATTGCCAGAGAAGAAGCCGTCTGGCCTCTGATCGTCAAACGGGGCACAAACGACTTGCAAAAAGAAATCATTTACTATTTTAATTATTCCGAAGAACCGCAGGAAACCGTCTACCACGGCGCGGACGCCCGCGTGCTGCTTATGGGACACGAAACTCCGGACGGCAAAGACAATGCTTCCGGCAACAGTGCGGAGACTCCAAAAGAAATATTGACTTCTATAGTCAAGGACGGTGACCGTCTCCCGCTCTCCCGCTGGGACTTCCTGATTCTGGAAGAAGTGTAAAACAATGGGCGGCGTTTCCGCGCCGCCCTGCATATTGTTACACCTCAGACCGACCAATATACCTCTCAGACGGCTTCACAAACAGTGTCACAGCCAGAATCGCTGCCGCCGTAACACCCAGACTGAGCGGATACACCTGCATGATCGTCGTAAAAGAAGGGGACTGTCGAAACACGGTGAATATCCATGTAAGCCGCACGCCGCAGATGCCGATAACCGCACATGCCGCCGGGATAAAGGAAACCCCAAAACCTCTCAGATAACCCGATAGCCCCTCCTGCGCAAAACTGAACAGATAGGCAAAGAATATATAGATAAGCCGGATTCGTCCTATCTCGATCACATGCGGATCCGTATTAAAAATACCAAGCAATTGACGGCAAAACAGCAGGATCAATCCGCTGGCCGCCGCCGTACTGATTAAGCTTTGCAGCAGACAGAGCTTCAATACCCTTCGGCAGCGTTCCCCTTTCCCGGCTCCGTAATTTTGACCGACAAAGGTAGTGCAGGCCTGCCCGAAAGAGTTCATGATATAATAGGCAAAAACTTCCAGATTATATGCGGCGGACGAAGCCGCCATCACGGTTGTCCCAAGGCTGTTGACAGCCGACTGGATGATGATATTGGCAAAAGAAAAGATCATGCCCTGTATGCCGGCAGGAACCCCGATCTTTAGCATTTCCCCCAGCACATCTGTATGCACCCGCAGCTTTCCAAGTGTAACCCGAATCGCCAGCTTTGTCTTCATCAGCGCCACAAGCAGGATTGCGGAACTCGCGAGATTGGAAAGTACCGTCGCTGTCGCCACGCCGTCCACATCCATGCCAAGTCCCAGAACAAAAAACAGGTTCAGGATCACATTCAGAATGCCGGAAATCACCAGAGCCGCAAGCGGCATACGAGTGTCTCCGCAGCTTCTAAAAATAGCCGCTTCAAAATTATAGAGCAGGATCACCGGCATTCCCGCCAGATAGATTCGCAGATATTTAACTGCCAGCGGGTACACATCCTGCGGAACGTCCAAAAGTCTTACCACTCCGGGCGCCAGAAATTCGCCCAACAGAGTCAGAAATACGCCGCCAAGCAAGGCCATGACTACCGACGTATGTACTGTCTTGGCGATCGTCTCTTTATCTCCCTGTCCGATCGATCTTGCGATGATGACGTTGCTGCCAAGCGAAATGCCGACGAAAAGATTGACCAGAAGTCCGATGACCGGCGCGTTTCCGCCCACCGCCGCCATAGCCTCCTTGCCGGAAAACTGCCCGACCACCGCCAGATCCGCCGCATTGAACAGCTGCTGTAAGACACCCGTCATCGCAAGCGGCAGCGCGTATTTGATAATCTTGTCACCCAATGAGCCGTTTATCATATCCATACGGCTTTCCATAGGAATCCCTTCTTTCTTATTCCCTAATAAACGTTTGATCCGCCGCTGTCGGTCCCTCCCCGTCTGAGAAATATCTCTCCAGCACAACCTTCGTTTCCATCAAAGTCAGCGTATTCCCCTCAATGGCATTTTCTAAAACCATTATAGCCGCGTTCCGGCAAACCCGCAACCAATTATGATTAAATCATTATCTCCCATAAAGTTTTCAGACAATGGCATTCACCGCCACGCCCGTCAGAAACGAAAACGCCATCACATACGCTAGGTACAATACAAACCGCCTGATTCCCAGCACAATCTTCACCGCGCCCAGATTCGTGATCTTTGTCGCCGGTCCCGTGATCATAAAAGCCGCCGCGCTCCCCATGGGCATCCCGTCAAGGAGCCATGCCTGCAAAAGCGGAATCGTCCCGCCCCCGCAGGCGTAGAGCGGCACGCCGACAGTGGCTGCCATCAGCACCCCGAAAGCCTGATTGCCGCCAAACACCGCCGTCATTGCCTCCGCCGGGACATATCTCTGAAAAAGGGCAGACAGGACAATGCCTATTAAGAACCACACCCCCGTCGCCCTGATATTTCTGCCGAAGTTTTTCAAAAACCGCAGGTAAAGATTGGGATCGACGTCCCTGCTTTCCGGCTCCGCAAACCCGCTGAAATCAAAGAAGGAATTTTGCTCCGGCACGTTTTGACTATACAGGTCAATCCTATGTCCATGCGAATAGAGCCGCACCAGCAAACCCGCCAGAGAGCCGCACAGAAAACTGCTCACAATGCGCACGGCAAGTGCCGTCCGTCCCAATGCGGCACTGTAAATAATAAGCTGCGGGTTTAACAGAATGGAACTCATCATAAAAGCGGCAAGCCAGTCATCCTTGATGCCGCTTTTGGAAAAGGAAGCCGCAATGGGGATCGTCCCGTACATGCACAAAGGGGAGACAATGCCCAGCGCGCTTGCGGCAAATATCCCCACAATACCAAGCTTCTTCTCCCCCAACGACCGAAAACCCCGGTGAATCTTTTCCTTAAAAAATACCGAGATCACACTTCCCAACACCATTCCCAGCACCCAATAGCGGAAAATCTGCCCGAACTGGATGCTGAAATAGTACCAAAAATAAACCCATTCTCTTTGAATTATGTCAACCATATAAGACCACCGTCTCTCAAGCTGTCAATTGTCTACTCTCTCCAAGCGATATTCCCTGCTGCCGAGCCCGA
Source organism: Lachnospiraceae bacterium UBA7196 (assembly GCA_002490835.1). GTDB lineage: Bacteria > Bacillota > Clostridia > Lachnospirales > Lachnospiraceae > UBA3282. The sequence goes on from DKUU01000028.1 coordinate 193,511, forward strand.
TCACCGCCGCATGTTCCAGCGTATGCAGCCCGTTTCTGGACTCGATGCGCTTCACAAGAGACGCTCCGTCTCCGTCCTTCTGTGCATAAATCAGGTCAACACATGCCTGATCCAGCGCCACGGGGTCAATTGACGCCAGAATACCGATATCGTGCAGGTCAGGTTCCGCCGGATTTCCGTTACAGTCGCAGTCTACGGAGAGTCGGTTCATCACATTGACATACACAATGCGTTCCCCGTTTCCAAGGTAATCAGACACGGATTTCCCCGCCTCTGCCATAGACTCTAAAAAGGCATCCTGCTCACCGCCCCACGGACTGGTACGGCTGGTACCGCCGCTGTGAATCCACGCTTTTCCCTCGCCGGAGCCAAGCCCAATGGAAATGTTTTTGATGGCGCCGCCAAATCCTGCCATCGCGTGCCCCTTAAAATGAGACAGCACGAGATAGGAATCATAATCCCCAAACGCTGCGCCCACAAAATTCTCTGTCAACCTCGTTCCGCCCTCTACAGGAAGGGACATAGAACCATTCTCATCCTGAATCTGAAAGTCGGCAATCGCCGTAAAGCCGTGGTCTTCCGCCACCTGATAGTGCATTGCCGTCTCCGCGCGGGAACCACCGTAAGCCGTGTTGCACTCCACGATCGTGCCGTCTACGGATTGGACCAGTTCCCTTATCAGTTCGGGCCTGAGATAATTGCTGGCAGGCGGCTCCCCCGTGCTGAGTTTGACAGCGACCTTTCCTTCCGGCTCCCATCCCAGCGCCTCATAGACGCTCATCAATCCTTTCGGACTGATGTCCGTGGTCATATAGACAACGGACGCCCCTGCATGTTGTGTCGCGCCGCTTTCTTGACTATTTCGGTCAATCTCGCCATCCCCGACAGAAGTTCCGGCTGCAGATGCCGTCATAGGATCTGCCATATTGGATGCAGATGTCTCTGATGCGTAATCGTCTGTCCCTGTAGAATCCGCTGCTGAAACCGCCTCGTCCCTGCCCACAATTCCACCTGCGCTTTGTCCCGCATTCTGTTCCGACAAACCGCCGCCGTTTCCACACCCTGAAACACTAAAAATAAGCATTGCCATCAGCAGATAACATACCTTCTTTTTCATACTGCCTCCGCTTTCTGAATCCTCTCCTTATGTTTCCCGTCTTAATTCTTCCCTATTTTATCCCTCCGCCGCCTGATTGACGCAGTTCACCGCATTTAAGCTGCGCGGATAACCGATGTACGGCAGGCACTGTGACACGACCCGGATCAGAAACTCCTTATCGTTTCCAAGGTTCATGTTTCCCTTCGCATGGGCAGTAAGCTGCGATTCACAGCCGCCCTGCGCCGCCAGAAAGCAGAAGGTGATCAGTTCCCGCTGCTTCAAATCCAGTCCGCCTCTCGTATAATAATCCCCGAAACAGTTCGCCGCCAGCCAGCGGTTGATATGCCCAGCTTTCCACGCTTCCTTCATATGTGCACCGAATATCTCTGCCTGCGCATCCGCGCCTTTTTCCAGCCTGTCTTCTGCAGTCGTGGTTCCCTGCGCAGGCAGCGGCAGCTTGACGCCCCGCGCAGCTAAAATGTCATTGACAGCGCCCAGAAACGGCATCACCCTGCCGATCCCCAGATAATCCACCGCCTGATAAACCACTTCTTTCACCATAACAGGCGTAAGCCCCGCATCCAGCGCTTTCGGCAGCATCTCCTTATAAACTTCCAGTCCCTGACAGCCCAGCAATGTGGCAAGGATCGCCAGATAGCGTGTGTCCTCCGGCAGTTCCTGAGCGGGTTCTTTCACCACTTCTTCATGGGCAAAATGCTCCACGATCCTCATAAATTCCGGGTCGGTTTCATAATAATTCATTATCCTCATATCCTCCTCTACTACTTTGATTCAATTTCCGGATACATCCCCTATTCCAACATCATTGATACCTGCTTTGTTCCCGTTGAAATGCTGCTATTTCCAACATGTCCTTTTTCTCCGCAGGTTCTACTCCAGTGTAAACGTCACCGTCACATCCCCCTCGCCGAACGCATCCAGAAGTTCCTCTCCCGTCACGCCTTCAATCTTCCCAATCCTCGTAAAATTCCAAGAATTTGTATCATAATAGATTACAAGAGAATTTCCCTGATACAAAATGATATCGCCCGCCCCGGTAGAAATCTGCTCATCGTTCGTCGGAAGGTTTTTACCGATGGGGCCGACTTTTTCCATATTTGCATAATCGTGCATATCGATCGTCAGCGGTCCCTCCGCCAAAAGTTCTTTAAGCGCCTCCACGGAGGAATTTTCCGCCAGCGTTGCCGTAAATGTCGCATTGCCTGCCGTAATCTTCATGCTATCGCCCTCCACATGCTCTGTGTCCCCGTTTCCATTTTCTGTGCCGATATCTGCCGTTTCACCTGCTTCGTCCGCAGAATCCGTGTCAACATCCGCAGTTCCACTTCCTTCCTCTGAAATACCCGTGTCCGCATCCACCGCGCCTCCTGCCTCCAAAACATCCGCGCCTGTATCTGCACCCACAGTCTCCGCCACCGCCGCCTGTTCTTTCACTTGATCCGCACCGCCGCAGGCTGTCAAAGAAACCAGCATGGCCGCAACAATCAGAACTGCAACTATTTTTTTCATAATAATTTCTCCTCCGCTTTTTGCACTGCCATCATCAAACCGTGCACCGTCACGCACATGCCCCCGATGATTCCCAGATACTCCGCATAGAAGAGCAGCTCCGAAAGCGACGGACGGCTCTGCGGCATCATCCGCATATCGTTCCATAAACCGCTCTGTAAAAATCCATAGATTCCGATCCCCAAAACCAATAGTTCCAACAGATAAATGACATAGGCAAAAGCGGTGTCACTCAATTTTTTCTCAATTTTCAAAAGGAAACCGTGCAAGTGCAATCCCAGATGAAACGCCATCAGCACAAATCCCCAAGCGGTTGACATAATATGAATATTCCGCCAGTAAAAAGCAATCGGCAAAAAAGAGATTGGGAACGCCAGTCCGGAAATCATAACAGAACTGCCCATAATCGCCAGCATCGCGGCAAACAGCAGAAAATCCGAGGCAGTCAGCAGGATTCTGTAGAAGCGGTACTTTCCCTTGAACAATGCGGCATACCACCGTATATTTAGAAAATGGTGCAGCACAAACAGCACGCACAGTGCGATGCCGAGTATCGCGTGAAGCCTAAGCCCCATCCCCGGATGATAGTGTATCAGGTACAGGAACAGAGCGAGCATCACCGCATCCGTTAATATCTTGATTCGCTTTTTCAATCTCTCTTTTCCCCCATACTGAAGCTTTTTCGCTCTATGCTTCCGCCTTATCTCTCCCGAATGCCGCTTGCCGAAAGCCACTGTGAAATTTCATCGGAAAGCCCGCTGCCCCCGGAATAATGAAACTCAAAGCCGATCCCCACATAGGCATCCTGCGCCATCTTGGAAAGGTCGGAAACGCTGTCCCCAAACATCGTGCCGCCGTGGGAGCTGAAAGACAGGATCGTCTTTCCGCCAAAATCATATTCCTCCAGAAACGAATACACCGGCATCGGCATGGTCGCCCACCATGTAGGGTAGCCCAACAGAATCACATCGTATTGCTCCATATGTTCCACATGGGTCGCAAGCGCCGGATGGATGTCGTGCATCAGGTCATACTGCGATACGTCATAAATATTACCGTTATACGGATGTTCCATCGTAATCTCAAACAGATCCGCCCCCGTTTTGTCCCGAATGATCTTGGCCGCATTTTCCGTATTGCCTGAATAAGAAAAGTATGCGATCAGGATTTTGGGATTCTCAGGAATTGCAATATCCAGCGAATAAGTAGTCGTCACCGTTTCATCCAGCGCTTTTGCATTGCGGCAGATACGAAACCCCAGATTCTGATCCGCGTCAAGGGGATTCGTGGCGCTTCTATATGCGCTGCGCAGATGTTTCCCGAAATCATTGTAGCTGCCGCCGCGATTAACGCGCAGGGAACCGCATTCCGCTCCCACCGGATTGACTGTGTTAGTCAAGTCATATGCCCCATAGTAATCAAAACACCACTCCGCCACATTTCCGTGCATCTGATACAGCCCAAAGGCATTGGGAGGCAGTTCATCCACCGCGATCGTCGTCCCGCGGTTTTGACTGGTGACCACCTCCGGATCTTGACGCGACACATAATTTTCTTCGATCAGATACGGATAGCTGTCTTCAAAATTGGCATAGTCGCTGTGTACCTGATTGCCAAAATGGTAAATGGTTTCCGTTCCCCCGCGGGCCGCGTATTCCCACTCCGCTTCGGTCAGGAGCCGGTAACCGTTAGCGCCGCGGTCCCAGCTCACCGTATTCCCGTCGATCGTATAGACAGGCGTCAACCCCCGGCTTTCGCTTAAGCGATTGCAGTATTCAATGGCATTGTACCACGTCACATTATCCACAGGGAGATTCTCACCGTCAAAAACACTCGGATTTTCGCCCATGACTGCTTCATAATCTCTCTGCGTGACCTCATAAGGATCCACATAAAAACTATCCACCGTCACGTCATGCTGCACTTCATCTTCCTGCCTCTGCCGCTCGGTAGAAGGGCTTCCCATAGAAAATGCCGCACCGGGAAGCAGAATCAGACCGTCTGCAATATGCGTTGTCTCTGGCACTGCCGCAGCTGCTTCCGTTTCCTGTGTCTGTGTTGTTTCCGCTCTCCGCGTCATTTCTGCTCCCTCCTGTGCAGTTCCGGCCCCCTGCGTCATCTCTGATCTCTCCTGACTTGTTCCCGCTCCTGACGACGTCGTTTCCTTCCCCCTTGTATAGGAAAATATGGCAACGCCAATCACTGCCAGACACACGGCCGTTACTGCCAAAGTTATGATCTTTGCCCGCTTTCCCGCTTTCATACCTCATCCTCCTCCGTGCCCTTAAAGCTGCCGCATCTAAATCGGACTAGAGAGTTTTTCTCCCTACCCGCCGCACTGTCGCCTGTGGAACGACCATAATCTTTGTACTTGCACATTGTAAAAAAACAAGCACCTTCTTCGAGATGTATATATTATAATTGAAAGCGCATCAAAATGTCTAATATCTATAATAAATAATAATATATAACCAAAACGCATATTGCAATAACCGGTGCGCACATAATCCCATAGGGCAGATGTTTGGCCATGGTATGAGAAGTACCATTTTCAGACATCAATCATGAATCTTCCAGCCATTCAAAAACTTCGCCGTATCGGCCGCACCATGGTCGATGATCTCGCTGTGCCCTAAGTCCAGCGCGTTGATCGCTTCCATATCCTCCTCGCTCAGCTTGAAGTCCCAGATATTTAAGTTTTCTTCCATGCGCTCCCTGTGAATGGACTTTGGAATAATGACAACGCCCCTCTGCACATTCCATCTAAGAGCAGCCTGCGCCGCCGTCTTCCCGTACTTCGCGCCGATTTTTGTCAGAACCGGATGAGAGAATATGCCGTGTTTTCCTTCCGCCAGCGGTCCCCACGCTTCGGGCTGCACGCCAAATTCCTTCATCGTTGCAAGTGCATCTGTCTGCGCAAAGAACGGGTGAAGCTCCACCTGATTGACCATCGGCTTGATTCTTGCGTTCAGGCATAAATCGGTCAGTCTTTCCGGATAGAAATTGCAGACGCCGATCGCCTTTACCTTCCCTTCCTCATACAGCTCTTCCATAGCCCGCCACGAACCGTAATAATCGCTCATCGGTTGGTGGATCAGATACAGATCTGCTTGTGTCAAGTAAGGAAT
>DKUU01000005.1 GCA_002490835.1 Lachnospiraceae bacterium UBA7196
CTGTCTGTTAGATTTTTTGCCATTATCCCTCACATAAATTCATGAATATAAAATATTGTCCTACGGAAAATGGAGATTTCAAAACCTATGTGCCGGCGGATAAAGCCATATTGTTTTTGTTTCATAATACCACCAATGATCTGTAATCTTCTCGGTTCGATACCAGTATTTTCCGATTCCGACAATCACAGCCTCAAATTCATTCTCTTCAACATCATTACCCCATACTGCATCAATCGGTTCGTCATTTACAGTATAATAGAAACCATACATATAATCATCCCATAAGGCACATATAACTGTGGGACTAATTTCAAAAACTACGGTCTCATCCCATTTCTCACTAATTCGCATGAGGGAAAATTCCTGAAACACTTTATCAATTCTTTCATCTTTCAATTCTTTATAATATGTATACTTAATTGATGAATCTATATCCTTCTTCATCTCTTTAAAATATAATATTTCTTCTAGCCTTTTTTTTTCTACAATTTCCGATAATACATCCTCCTGCATTATAACTTTATTGTATACTCGTCCTTTAATCCTACGCTGTATTTGTTCAGCGCCAAAATATAAATAAGATATAATGCTTATAATTATAATGAATGTCAATATAAATATTATTTTTATTCTAACAATATTTCTTGTCATCCTTTTCCTTTCTTCAATCTGCAAAACAGCCATAGTATTCTTTATGATTTCTCATATAATTTTGCATTTCTACTAATATATTTTTAGTCAATTCAGCGCTAGGATTATTACCTCTTTTCCACCAATGTTCTTCAGCATCACTTATTACTATATCCAACTGATTAATTCTTTTCTGCAAATCAATTGGTTTCATATCTTTTAACCATCCTTCATTTGCTCTCCCATCCGCATATATTATGGTCTTATCCTTCCAAGAAATGTGTAAGTCATAAATATTTAGTGTAACATTATTATCATATGCCCTCAACACATTTGCTCCTGAATAATGTACAATATCAGTTACATATCGAAAATTGGAATCCATTACATCATTAAATGTATATCCTAAATCATAAACAACCGTACTATCAAATCCCTTAGATATTGTTCCCTGTATTTGATATCCCCCAACCTTTGCATTAGACCCATAAATCAACATGTATCCAGTTTTAGGATTGTTATCTTGGATTATCATTGATAATTGCATATTCACCTCTATGGATTCTCCCTCTTTTAGATTTTCTCCAATGGGCGCCAAATAACTTCCACTCCAAACAGTTAATGCTTCATTTGACATCATATAGTCACTCCATTTATCATCATTATCGATTATGTATGGACTTCCATCTCCATATAAATATCTGTTAATTAGTTCTTGTCCCTGTTCATCATATCCGCTGACAAATTTATTTGCAGCGTAATTCACCCATATATCAGTACCAAAATAATACACATTTGGGCTCGTCATCACAAAAATATTAGGCAATCTCCCATCATTATCCACCAACCCCACCGGATTCCCCCAGCAATACCCATACCGATTCAGCGTCTCTGGAGCCACACCGTTCCCCTTAAGCACATCCTCCGCCGTGAATCTCCCGTTCTGCGGCTGGTACTCCCTCGCCTGCGCAAAGTAGGTTCCGCTGACCTCATCATGACGGTAGCCGGTATAGCCAAAAGGCTGGTCTTCTCCCTGTCTGGTGTAGGGGTTAGGGATGCCCGTTGCTTCCAAGTCGCTGTATCTGTCGTACAGGTCGTTTCCGAACTCATCATAGCCGTAGGTGAGATAGGTCATGGCCGTGGCTGTTCCCGCTCCCATCCCCTGCTCTGCCGGATACCCGCTCACTCTCAAGGGGCTCCCCAGTTCATCCTGTAAATAGTAATGCAGGGCAGGATGGTTTTCATCCGCGGCTGTCCTCTCCGCCATCGCGGCCACGTTCCCGTCCCAGTAGAAGGCCTTCTCATCGGTTCCTCTCACCATGCCGAGGAGGTTATGGTAGGGCCTTGTCAGGTCGAGGAGGTAAGCTTCCTTGGTACCCGCCGTCTCTCTGGCGGTCCGCTGGCCTAAGCCGTTGTATTCGTATACGGCTTCTTTCCCTTCCGCGTCCCATGCGCGGCCGAGGCGGTTCATGGCATTGTAGGCATAGCCGTGGAGAAGGCGGCCGTCCCCGGTCTCCTGTGTGAGGTTACCCCTGTTGTCGTAGCGGTATTCGCGGACGGTCTCTTTCCCGTCCGCCGTCTCTCTTCTTGCGGTCAGTCTGTCGAGGGCATCATAAGTAAAGGCGGTCTTTGCGCCTGTCTCATAGTCTGCCGTCAGGATCCTGTTGCCGAAGGGATCATAGGCATAGTCACGTAAAGATTCCCCGTCTTTGGTGACGGCGGCAAGCCTGCCCAGAGCGTCATAGGCATAGCCGTATCTGCCGCTCTCTTTTCCTAAGCCTCTCCTCTCTCTGGTGATAGCGGTCTTATTGCCCATGGGGTCGTATTCGTAGGCATAGCTGTCTAAGAGGCCGTCTTTATCCTCATGGATGAGTCCCGTCAGTTCCCCGTCTTTACCGTAGCGCCAGAAGGTGCGCAGGCCGTCGGGGAAGTGTTTCTCAGAAAGTCTCCCTCTTTCGTCATAATGGTAGGTGATGATGCCGTCGTCGTCTGTTCCTTCCATGCCGGGTATCTGCATCTGTGTCAGGCGCAGCTGCTCATCATAGCGGTAGGTGACGCTCTTCCCGTCGGGATAGGTGACGGCGGTGCGCTCTCCCATCTGCCCGTAACGGTAGGTGACTTTCTTTCCGGTATGATCGGTCACGGCTTCGATCTGTCCCAGTGTGTCCCTGTCAATGGTGGTCTCGCCGAGCCAGTCCTTTACGCACACGAGTCTGCGCAGGGCATCATATGTCATCTCCACGCTCTTCCCGTCGGCGTAGAGGATGCTCTTTGTCTTGCCGTCGGGTTCGTAGGTGAAGGCGGTGGTATTGCCGTCCCGGTCTGTCTTTTCCTTCATCCTGCCAAAGGCGTCATAGGTATAGTGTTCTTCTCTCCCAAGGGCGTCTCTTACCGCCTGCACGCGGCCGAAGGGATCCCTGACATACTCGGTCTTTTGCTCCGCCTCTTCTCCCTCTCCGGTGCGCTCAATGAGGATCAGGTTATCAAGGGCATCATAGCGATACTGCGTCCGGTTCCCGAGGGCGTCGGTCACAGATGAAAGTTTCCCGGCGGGGGTGTATGTATAGGCGGTGGTATGGCCGTTCGCGTCGGTCTGGGCGGTGACGTTTCCCATCACGTCATAGGCATAGTGTTTCTCCTGCCCGTTACTGCTTTTGACTTTCGTCACGCGGTCCATGCAGTCATAGGTATAGGTGAGGGCATAGCCGTCGCTGTTCTCCTTTGTCCTCAAGCGGCCTTTGGTATCATAGGTATAGGTGACGCTGTTTCCGTCGGGATAGGTGGTCTTTTGCAGTCTTCCGCCTTTCTCATAGGTGTGGGTGGTGGTACGGCCCAGCGTATCGGTGACGGTAAGGGGCTGGCCTAATGCGTTGTAGGTATAGGTAAGGGTATGACCCGCGCTGTCTGTCTCTTTTATGAGTTCCCCGGCCTCGTTATAGGTATAGGTGAGGGTATGGCCGGCGGGGTCTGTGAGGGTCTGCAGTTTTCCTGTCTCATCATAGGTATAGAGGGTGGCGCCGCCTGTCTCGTTCACGGCTCTGATCACCCTGTTTAAGGCGTCGTATTCATAAGAGGTGGCGGCACAGTCCGCTCCGGCCTTTTCTTCTGCACCGGCGTCTGACAGGGTCTTGTCCCCCGCCTGTATCCGGATCAGGTTGCCGGCGGGGTCATGGCTGTAGCGGATGACGCTCCCGGGCTCTTCCCCTTCGGCCCTGCACAGGCTCACTTCCTGAAGGCGGTTATCGGCGTCGTAGGCAAACTTAGTCACCGCCCCCGTGGGGGAGATCTCCTCGCAGACGTTCCACATCTGATCATAGTGTCTGACCGTTCGCCGGCCTTCTTTATCTGTCAGGGTCTCCGGCCTGTTTAAGTCATTGTAGGTTATGGTGGTGACGGCGCCGTCGAAGTCTCTTACTCTCTCTACTTTCCCGCTGGGGTTATAGGTGTATTCCCTGCTGCTGCCTTCGGGGTTTATGACGGTGGTCAGCCTGTCTTTCTTATCATACTGATAGCGGGTCACATTTCCGTCCGCGTCGGTGGTCTGTATGACGCGGTTCAGCTCGTCATAAGCGTACGTTGTCTGTACGCCGTAGGGGTCTGTTATGGTGAGGATATTTCCTCTCTCGTCATAGGAAAACTGCGTGCGGCTGCCGTCGGGTGCGGTGACGGCGCTTAGCAGGCCGCTCTCGTCATAGGTATTGGACATGGACCTGCCGAGGGCGTCCGCGCTCTGTGTCAGCCGTCCGTTTTCGTCATAGGCATTTTTCATCACTTCCCTGCCGGCATGGCTTACGGACAGCAGCTTCCCCTCCCCGTTATAGGTAAGGTCCGTCTTTTTCCCGAGCGCGTTGATGACGGCTGTCAGGTTCCCTTTTTCGTCATAGCGGTATTTTGTCCGGTTCCCGTTCCTGTCGGTATGGCTGGTCTTTAAGTTCTGATCGTTATAGGTGGTGGTCTCCTCGCTGTCGTGGTAGATGATCTTTGTGTTCCTGAGCCTCTCATCCTGCACGTAGGTGATCACGTTCCCGTTTCTTTCCGTAAGCGTGGTAGTGTTCGCCTTCTCGTCATAGGCGTAGCGCATCTGTCCTTTGTCGGGGAACTTCTGTACACTGATCCTTCCTTTTTCATCATACTCGTTGCGTACCGTGAGGATCCCTCTGGGATTCTTGACGGCGCGCAGTTTCCCGTTTTCCGCATAGCGGTAGCAGGTCACCTTTCCTTCGGGGTCCGTCACTTCACACAGTCTCCCGTCCATGTAAAAGTACTCCACGCTGCGGCCGGTATGATCCGTGACGGTCTTTAGGCTCCCGTCCTCCTTATAGACAAAGAGGAAGGAGCCGCCGGCAGGGTGCTGTGCTGCCTTTTCCAGCCGGCCTGCCCCGTCATAGGTATAGAGGATGGCATTGCCGTCCTTATCTTCTATCTTTAACAGGCGGCCTTCCGCATCGAACAGGCGGGTCAGGTCTCCTTTCCGGCAGCGGTACCCTTCCCCGTCCCGGTGCAGTTCTTCCGCTCCGGTATGGATGTCACGGTAAGTCTGTCCGGATGCGGCGGCTTCTTCTGCACCCTCCCCTTTTGGCTCCGCGGGGGCAAAGGCGATCTCCTGTCCGTCCGCCAGATGAAGGACAGGATTCTTTTCTTCCCCCTTCCCCGCAAACGTCAGCCGCTCCTCCAGACTGTGACTCCATCCCTGTCCGAGGATGCCGCCTCCGCGGTCCATGGCGTTATAGTGTCTCTTTAAGGTAAGGGGCATCCTCCCCCGGATGGTCATGTCCTCTCTCTCATAATAGAAATTCCCCGTGGACAGATTCACGGGATCTTCGCTGTACTTACTGATCTCGACCAAGCCTTTTAAGTATGTCATCGCCAGCGCCATCTTTGCCTCGAGGGACTTCCCTCCCTGTTCCCATGACGTGCGGTATTCCTCCAGTTTCTGTGAAAACTCCTCCAGACTCATCTTCAGGCTGCCCTGACCGATCATGCTCTTCAGTTCTTCCGCCATGGCGGACAGCTGGCCCGCTGCCGCGCCCAGTTCATTCAGCACCGCCGCGGACTCGGCGTCAAAGACCGGTATCTGGGTGGTCAGCTTATCGATCGTCTCACTGATGCCTGTCTGCAGGGTGAGGTAGATGCTCTCGCCCAGAATTTCCGCAAGGGTGCCAGCCAGCTCCTGTGCTGCCGCGGGCAGGGCCGCGTGCTTCGCTTCCTCGGGGACTTTGGCAGCGGTCGCCTGCAGCGTGTTCATCTCTTCCTGTATCTTCTCCGTCGCTTCCTGCGCCTCCTGCATCAGTTCCACCGCGCGGCTCTTCAGTTCTTCCAGCGCCGCTGTGTCGAATACACGGTTCTGTCCTATCCCTGACATGTACCTTCCCCCCTGTTATCCCTGTGTAAGTCCTTCCGTCTCATCGGTTTCTTCGATTTCGTATTTTTCCGCCAGTTTCTTTATCTTTTCCTCTAATTCTGAAAGTTTGGCGGCCTTTTCCTCACCGTTCATCTCTACGTCCGTCTCCGTCAGATCTTTTTCCAGCATATACGCATAGAGCAGCAGTTCGTCGTCCGACCTCTGCATGGCGATATTTTCCGCTTCCAACGGATTCAGTCTGCCTATGTATATCCAGTATTCCATCAGTTTCTCATCCGCACCGATCGGAAGCCGCTCCAATATATTCTCCTTCTGCTTTGCCGTCAGGCTTTCCATACGGACGTAAGCGGTACTGAGGATATATTTCTGATCATAGGCGAGATACTTCATAGGCAGATCCGACAGGTCGTTTATGACCTGAATGTAATCGCCTCTGATAAAATCCGCTTCCGCCTGCAGTCTGGCTTCGATACGGGGTCTTTCCATCAGGCATTCGTAGGAAAGAGCCGCCACGCCCGCTATGATGAGCAGGATGCTGATCCCTATATAAATCCTGCTCCACCGATAACCGTTTTTATTCACCAGAAATTTGTTTGTCCGGATATCCTCCGCCAGCCTGCGGTATTCTTCTTCGACAATTGCTCGGATCGCTCCGGTCTCTTGAAGCGGCGCTGCCTTTTGCAGAAATTTATGCTTCTGCATCAGGTCTTCGCCGCCTTCCAGATAATCTTCGTAGCTGTATTTTTTCTGCAAGGCATAGCCGATCAGCGCTTTATACTCTTTCGCAAAGACGGCGTCCGGTTCTCCTCCGGCTCTGGATACGTCCCTGCTTACCACATAGACGCGCGCGTTATCATCGAAATACAGATTTTCCGGATCGAGCGAAAAGGTATACGCTTCCCGCAGGGACAAAAGGCTCCCCGCATCCGCCAGAATACAAAGTCTTTCCGCCTGTGTCCGCCTGCGGATCTCCGAAAAGGGATAGTATCCCTCCGTATCATAAACGATTTCCAGCGTTTCCGCTTCTTCAGTTATCGCGCAGCTTAAAAGTCTGTCATGCGGATATGCCATCTTTTTATAGTCATATACTGTCTGTGCGCATAACTCTGATTTTTTGACCGTCTGTTTCAAAATCTCTTTTTCTGTGCCTTCCATTCCCATTCCTCTCCCTGTGCGCCTGCCGCCTCTATGCTTTTAACAGCAGGATATCTCCGTTGTAGATACTGCCCTTTTTATAGGTCGATGTGACCGCTATTCTTGCCTTGCTCCTGTGAGACTGCACTGTATGATACGTTCGGTCTTCTATGATACCCGCCTGTATCAAAATCTGCAGTGTTCCAAAGATCGTCTGCTCTTCATCCACCATAACCGTAATGTTTTCGCTGTCAGGCAATTGCCTCAGACTGATTGTCAGCATCATATTTCTTTTTCCCTTTCCTGTTGCTCATATATAAAAGCGCTGCCGCGAACAAAATAAACGTCACGGGCAAAATTCCCAGAAGGAACCATGAACGGCTCTCCGTCGTCTCCTTTTCGTTTCGTATCAGCAGTTCTTCCGTATTTTCCAGAAAGATGAAATCTGTCAGATCCGTTTCCGTATCATTGCCCGGCGGTTCTACGAAAACCGTAACATACAGTTCTTCTTCCGCCGCCTGCCGCTCCTTCTCTACCGCCTCTTTTTTCCGCATAAAACCATCCGTAAAAACAGATATCCGGTTGATATCCGTCAGAGAGGATCGCACGCCCACCCTGTCTATGACAGAACCCGTATCCAGCTGTAGATTGGTATTGTCTTCCATTTCCGGTCCCATATACACATTCCCTTCATGTCCTTCCCGCCTTTCCGGCAGGCTTCCCATCCAGCCGGCAGGATCGCCGGCTGTGGGAAACATACTCTTTATGCGTAACTCTGATCCAGCTGTTCCATATCCGCGCGATACTTCTTGATGCTGCTTACCAGTTCATCCGCAAGCTGTGTCAGCGTGTCGATGTTTTTCCCGACCGACATAAATTCATCCTGATGCGTCTGGCTTGCTTCCGATTTCCATGTCTCGCATAAATAGTTGACCTTTTCCATCATGGTCGCTTTGTTCGTAACGATTTCACTGACAATAGACGTCAATTCGTTAGACACCTGATCCATAACGTCATAGGTCACGGCTATTCCGTTTGCCACATTTCTCCCCCCTCTCCTTTTGGATTTGCTTTTACTGCTTTTCTATGAATCAACAGCACTGAAACATAAAGTATGACAAGTGCCGCAGCTCCCAAACATAATCTGAGCAAATCCATCTCATCCAAATAGATGGAAGTCGGAGCGGTTTCTATTCGATAGTCGGATTCATCATTAGAGACCACCGGCTGCACGATAAAATCATAGACCTGCGTAAATTCCAGTGTTCCCAATCTTGTATAAGGCAGTTTCTTTGTGATTCCATCCAGTAAGGAGACGTTCAATTCATTGAGCGTTTCCCGGTTTTCCCGGAATCCCGTCATCACCTCGTCAATCGTTTCTGTCGTCTGTTCATAAGAAGCTTCCAGACTTTCCTGCAGCATTTCCGTGTTGCTCGCCGCAACCGATTCTACTTCCTCCAGATAAGCAAGATACTTGGCGTCCTGCTTCATGATATCCTCTTCCATATCAAATATGGTCTTATGCAGAGACTCCTGATAATCCATAACCGCATTGTTGTCCAAATAGGACATAGCGTCGTATTTATCGATTTCCGTCACATAGGAATCTATGCTTCCCAGCATCGTATTCAACGCATTTGCCACATTCCCGGCTTCGTACGCGATTTCCGCCATCAGGGGCGGCTGTATCTCATCATTGATAATCCCCTGCGTGAATGGCGTGATCTCGGAAGGCGCCGGTATCTCATTGACGGCGCGGATCGCATTCCGGTAATACTTTTCAATATCCTCCCTAAGGTCATTTAATTCTTTGATCGCTTTATCCGCCTTGGCCGGTTTCGGCAGATCCTTTGCTATTTCCTCCATGTAATTGATCTGCTCGTTTACTTTCCCGACAAGATCGTCCTTGGATATGTACTTCTTTTCTTTTTCCGGTTCTTCCGGCTGATCCGGCTCCTGATCGGGGTCTGGTTCCGGCTCAGGGTCGGGATTCGGTTCCGGCTCAGAATCCGGCTCCGGTTCCGGCTCGGGATCCGGATCTTCCTCCCCATCCTTAAAGCCGAGTCTCTTTTTTGCCGTCATCTTCTTTTCAAAAAACGCCATGTCAAACTCCTCCGCGGCGTTTCCCAGACTCTCCATCCCTTCTTCGTAAACGCAATTGCCTTCCGCATCTGTCAGAATATCAACTTCCGCAAACACCTGTTCCGCTTCCGCTACCTGCGCATTCATGGCAAGCCCGTTCTCCTTCAGGTGGGCAAATTCCGTCTGCGCATTTGTTACGGCATCCGTATAGGTCTTATCAAGACCATAAATCGTCTGCTCCAATGTCTCATACGCCGGAGATAAATCCATGTACTCCAGTTCCATTTCAACCACTTGCAGCGGTTCGTACTGTACTTCTGTGATAAGGTCTGTATTCTGTACTTTTTCAATCGCTTCCCGGTCGCGGACATCATTATGCATAATCATCTGGGAATCGTCCTGAACGTCATGAACTTCTTTTAAAATAGCATTTACATAGACATAAGAAATATTTGTGCTGAGATTTGAGATAAAATTATGAATGTCATTTACTACTTTTATTTCCACATCCTGACGCAGATCATCATAAAGAGCATAGCTGATCCGTGTCTTAACCGGCTCGCCGTTCACACTCTCGATCGACTCCGAAAAGTTCTCCGGAATCACGATATACGCAGCATACCTTCCGCCCGCCAGACCTTCCTCCGCTTCGATAAGGCTCGTGGTCTTAAAGTTAGCATCCGGAAACAGCATAAATTCCGAGGCATAGTACCTCTTTTCGCCCTCGATCATCACGCCGGTATCCGCATTCACCACCGCTATGGTCATGATCGTGCTTTTATTTTCTTTTTGCTCCTGACTAAACTTCGCCGAATAGGTCCCGCACAAAAAAGCAATTGCAGCAATGGAAACTATTACTAATAACTGCATAACACACTTAAAAACTTTCATAGTTTACCCTTTACTTTTTTGCTTTCATCTTAGCAATTTGTTTTAAATATGCAATATTATTTACCTATTCGACAATATTTGCGTCTAATCGACTATTTATTGTAGTCTTTCATGGCCACTCCTTCCCTTGATACAGAGGTTCCTTCCTCATTCATCGACGGTTCCTTTTACCGTCTGCATCATCCTTTTCCGAACCGCGGATGCCCTCTTTTGTGCCAACGGGATGGCCTCCCCATTGCTCATAACCAGCATCTGCGCGGATATTTTCTCTATGTGGAATAAGTTCACCACAAAACTCTGATGCGATATCATGAATCCGTACGTTTCCATTTGGGCAGCTATCTCCCTTACTGTCCCCTTACAGATAAACGTATTTTCTTTTGCAGCGATTTTTATCTTACGGTTTACATATTCAAAATAATAAATATCCATAGGATCCAGATGAATAATGGTATTAGACTCCGAAAGGAATCTCAGCTTCTCCTGATTACGATTCCGGATGTGCCGTATCTGCGCAAGCGCATCCGACAGGATTTGAAAGATTTTTTCTTTCTCGACCGGTTTTACAAAGAATCCGAAAGAATGCACATCATTCATCGCCGTAGTTATTTTATCGCCTAAATCGGCCGTATAAATAATCAGCGTATCCGCATTCATCTTTTTCATCTCCGCACCGATCCGGATACCGTCCTGATGATCCATGACAACATCCAGAAATAGAATATGCGGCATAAACCGACTCTGCAAAAGCGCTTCTCCCGACGCAAATAATTTCAGGCAATATTTCGTATTGGATTCCTGCTCATAACTGTTAAGGAACTCTTTCAGCAGAATCCTGTCTTGTAACTTAGTGTCACATATGGCTATTCTAATCATTGTATCATTCCCCTTTATCATTTCATTATGAATTATTCTTTTTAATTTTTCAACCTTTTGTTGATTTTTTTTATAAAAAAATTTAATTTTTATCAAAACATTAATAAAATCAGCGTTTTTGTGGGCAGATTGCATAAGAAAAAGGACTTTACAAATAATTGAAACATATATATAATTATCATTATATAACATCGATTATACAACAGGAGGACGACCTATGCCGCCAAAACCAAAAATCACAAAAGACATGGTGCTGGAAGCTGCCTTTGCGATAGCCCGCGCTTCAGGTGTGGAACAGATCAATGCGCGAACCGTAGCGGAAAGGCTGCATTGCTCCACCCAGCCCGTCATGTATCACTTTGCCACGATTGAGGAATTAAAAAAGACTGTTTATGAAAAAGCCGAGCAATATCATTCGGAATTTCTGATGAAAAGTGCGCGTTCTAACGAAAATGTCCTGATGGAAATCGGCTTAAATTATATCCGTTTTGCCGTGCAGGAACCACACCTGTTCCGCTTTCTGTTTCAATCCGGCTATGCCGTGGAAAACAGTCTCCCTGAAATGATCGATTCCGACGGCCTCACTCCTGTGATTTCGGCCATGCAGAAAGCGATGGATATGAGCCTTTCCCAGACAAAAGATATCTTTGTCACTCTGGCGATGTTTGTCCACGGCTATGCCAGCATCATCGCCAATAATTCTTTCGCATATGAAGAAGAACTGATCAAACTGCATTTAGAACGGGTATACACAGGCGCGGTTTATGCCGCACAGGCAGAAAACGCTGCGAAAGATTTGCAGCGTTGACTGTCGCATAAATAATCTGAAAGGAAGGAAAAAAATGAAAAAACTATATGAGAAAAATGAATCGACCTTTGCGATCGTCTGGATCATATTTTATTGCTTTGTGCAGTCCCTTGCCAATTTTCTTAATGAAATCATTGGCATTGAATACGCGGCAAATGCCACTTTCTGTATCTTACAAACCGCTGTCCTGTTTGTCTTTCTCAAAAAGAACGGCTTATGTAAGCGATACGGGCTTTGCCGCTCTTCGGTTCCAGCCAGCCGTTTTCTATACTACATACCGCTCATCTTCTTAATTACGGGAAATCTCTGGAACGGCGCAGCCTTAAACTACTCACCGGCCGGTACGGCCTGCCGTATCGCCGCCATGCTCTGCGTCGGCTTCCTTGAGGAAATGATTTTCAGGGGACTCCTGTTCAAGGCGATTGCCAAAGAAAATGTCAACAGGGCGATCATTATTTCCAGCGTGACCTTCGGCATCGGACATATCATCAATCTGTTAAACGGCAGCGGTATGACCCTGATGGAAAATCTGTATCAGATCATCTTTGCAATCGCGGTCGGCTTCCTGTTTGTCATCCTGTTTTATCGGGGTCAGAGCCTGCTCCCCTGCATCATCACCCACTCCGCCATCAACTCGCTCAGCACCTTTGCCAGAGAAGCCGGATTTACGAAAGAGCAGCAGATCGCAAATTGCGTGAGCATGATCGCGATCACGGTTTCCTATACGGTGGTGCTTTTAAAAACGCTGCCAAAAGCGCAGGGTAAAGATTAAGAAAATGCGGATTCGAACATATATGGCGGAATCTTTATGATTTCGCCATCCACGGATAAGTTTTTGGGATGAATAATGTACTGCGCCGCAATTTTTTTGCCAAATAACTCCTTAAATCTTGCCAAAGAGGTTGCTGTATAATTCTTTGAGGATTTTACTTCAACGGGAACCACCCTGAAATTTGTTTTGCTCTCGTTGGAAAGCAAAAAATCTATTTCAATATCATTCCGATGCTTTTCTTCGCTGTATCTTGTATAAAAATATAATTTTCTCCCCCTGCCTGCTATCATTTGAGCAATCGCATTCTTATAAATCATGCCCTCATTTAACGACAGTCTGTCATTCATAATCTGCTTATAAAGCTGCTGGTCTGAGATTTCATTCTCACTAAAGGCCAGACTTACCAACAATCCGGTATCCCCCATATAACATTTAACTGCGGAATCATTTTTATTTAGGGCAAATCCCACATTGGGATCATTACATTTATAACACAGATTACAAATCATGGAATCTTCCAGCCAAAACAAAGGCTCGTCATACTTATCAAATGTCGCGCCATTTTCTATCTCCTTCAAAACAATCTTCTTTTCATGGGTAGATAAATATGCGGGAATATTCTCAAATAATGCCGATACTCTGGAATGATATCTCTTAGCAGCTTTCTTGATATCATCCCGATACAACTCTAAAATATCTCTCTTTTCAATATCGGCAGCCGCAAAATTTCTGCCTCCTTTTGCAAACGCCACAATTGCCTGCGGCATTCCCCCAACCAACATATATTCCTTAAATAAGTGCATTGCCTTATCGTGCATTTTCTGCTCTAAGGGTTTCTTTTGTTTAAAACAGGTTTCTATATAGTGAAGCAGGATTTCTTCGTTCATGTAAACCATAAATTCTCCAAAATCAACAGGATACATCTTTATTTTGCGTTCTTCCGACGGCAGGGTAATGCTTTCAACATTTTCACGGATTGATATCAGCGATCCTGTTTCCATATAATCATATCTTCCGTCTGCTACCAGATATTTTATGGCTTCTCTTGCCTTGGGGAATTTTTGAATTTCATCAAAAATAATCAGAGATTGCCTTGGATATAATTGTACATTGTATTCCAAAACAATTGTCTGAAAGAAAATGTCCAGATTTGTCAAATCATCAAAGCTTTCTAATATCTTTTTGCTTGCTTTATTAAAATCTATCATTACAAAAGTTTTGTATTCATTCTTCCCAAACTCCTCTGCAATGGTAGATTTTCCTATACGTCTTGCGCCTTCAATCAAAAGCGCTTTGCTTCCGTTGCAGGTATGCTTCCATTCCAGCATTTTATGATATATTTTTCTCTTTATTTCCATAGGGGCCCCACAGTACGCAAAGTAATTTCTTTAACTTTTCCAAATAGTACGCAGAGTATATTTTGCTGCTTTTTCTGCCGGTGCGCAAGCTTACAGCTTCTGAAACGCCTCATTCAGCGCATAGGCCTCATTCTTGCCGCACATGATAAAGAAGATCACGTTTCCGCGGCTCTCGATCAGCGTCGTCTCCGCGCTGACGCACACCCATTTATCGGGATTGGCGTTATCTTTGAGGGTCTGTTTGACCGTCTCGACGTCCGCGTCGTCCACCCGCAGAAGCACGCACTGAAAGGCGATCGAGGACATCATCGGCATGGAAACCACGCCCTCCGTGTAGGTGATGTCTTCCGTGCCGAGGATACTGCTCTTTAATTCGTCCGTCAGTTCCGTCGTCTCATAACCGCTGAGGCTTTCCCGAAAATCCGCGTCAAGCTGCGCGTTTTCATAAAGAGACGCCATGATATCCGTCAGGGAGCCTTCCAGATTGTCGGAAGCATTATTTTTATCCCCGCACGCGATACAGAGCATTGCCAGAGAAAGGCAAAGCGCCGCAAATATTAGTTTCTTTCCAATCCTGTTTGTATTCGCTTTCTTCATAAATCCATCTCCTGTCTTATTAATCTAATAAATAACCGGCCCGATAGGAACACACTAAGTAATCCGGGTTTTGATAATAAACATCCGACTTAAAATCTGATATCTTATCACTGATAAATGAGGAAAAAATCTTTATCAACTCCTCCACTTCTTTCCCCGACTCGGCACATTCTTCAACCATGCCACTGTATAATCTGCCAATATCCATGAAACCCGGAATCGTATACTTACACTCCGCAATCGTATCAAAATTCCCCTCTGAAATCTGATACTGTTTCACAATCTCATCGCTTACCTGTTCAAAGGAGAGACAGTGATTTACCTTCGCATCATATAACTGCTTTTCCACGCCTTCTTTTCCCAAGGCCGCCGCGACCACTCCACGCCTGTTTTTTGTTTGACGCGCAATGTATTCAATTAAAGAGCATACATAGAACAGATCATTTTGTCTCTTTTCGGTCATAAACAATCTCACTCCTGTCAAATTTCAAACACTGTAACGCTTCCTCCGTATGAAAACTAATCTGATGTGTTGGGTGTCTGAATTCCGCCAACACCCAGAACTTCATAAAAATTAATAACCGGGTCCCCATTTCCACGGTTCGCCCATCGCACTGCCTGTTCAAAGTCTTCTGTACAATAAAATCCCCATGAAAAGTCCTTTGTATACCTTGTCTTACGTATTTCAGGATATTTTACTGTCTCCTTACCTGCGTGATAGAGAATCATAATGAAACCTTTAACTCCCCTTCTTATCCGACAAAAGCGGCTTAATGGTCTTATAAATCTTACTGGACTTCTTATTATCGGCGCTGGGATACTTTTTCATCAGAGCGTTCATAATGCCCTGCTTTGTCTTATACTGCTGGATGATCTTTAAGACGACGTCCACGCTGACATCTTTTTCTTCCCTGAGGATCTCCTGCAGTTTTTCCGATAATTTTTCCCGCAGTTCCTGTGTCTCATGGTCGTGACTTTTTCCTGTAATGTCCGCGATCAGCGTCACCGAAACGCCTCTGCCCTTCCAGTAACCGCCGAGAATCTCAAACCCTTTATCCTTACTGACGATATAATACTGATCCGCCGTGCGGTTCGCGACCAAAAATCCTAACTGCGTAGCAAGCTGAAAATCAAGGGCATTCTTGCTCCCCACCTCCACCTTGCAAAACTCGATGGATGCTTTGGATTCCATAATACGCCTATGTTGGTCAAAAGTGATACTGTCCGCGTTTTTAGAATAAAAAATACAGACCTTATCCTCCTCCTCAAGCAGATGTATCCCGTCCAGACCATCCTTCTTTACATTCTCAAAATCTACCAGATAATAACTCATCCTTTTCCTTTCTCACTATGCTTTAACCAGTACGGCTTCTCCCAGTTTTTCCTTAAAAAAGCCGATGATCCGCTGCCAGATCTCCTCCTGAAAGAAGGGCATATCCGCATGATCCGTGCCTTCCAGTGCCAGAAGCTTCACTTCCGCTCCCGCCCCTTCCAGCGCATCGTGTAAAGTCTCTCCCTGCGCAAAGGGAACGGTATGGTCATTGTCTCCATGGATGATCAAGAAGGGCGGTGCATCCTTTGTCGCAAGGCTGATCGGGCTGAGCGCCAACGCTTCCTCCTTATTCAGCATCACATTTTTACCAAGGAGCAGGGATTCCATGGAAGCCGCCGCTTCCAGCGCAGAGGGATAAGGAAATCCGGTCAGATCCGCCGCCGGATACCACGGACATGCCGCCTGCACCTTACTGGAATACTCCGCGAACGCACCCGTATCATAGGCCGGATCGTCCGCCAGCGCCGCCATAGCCGCCAGATAACCGCCCGCCGACTCTCCCATCACGCCGAAACGTTCCGTGTCGATATTATAACGCTCACTCAGCGCTCTCAGATAGCGGATCCCTGCCTTCACATCCTGAAGCTGCACGGGAAAACAGCCCTCGTTGCTGGTACGGTACTCTACGCTCGCCACCACAAAACCGCTTCTGGCAAGCTCCGAAAGATAAGCCGTATGCGCGCTGCGGTCCATCCTGATCCATGCGCCGCCGTGACTTTCACTTTCAAACATTCTTTCATTAGAACGACCCCTCTTTCCCAAATATGATCTAAGTATTACTATGTATCTTATCCTGCGGCATCCAGTGCATCATCAGCCGCTCCAGCTTTGTCTGATCGATGGGCTTTGCCAGAAAATCGTCAAATCCGGCTGCCAGATACTGTTCCTTGGCTCCCATAATAGCGTTTGCCGTCAACATGACGATGGGGGTATCCTTGCAGAGATTATCCTCCATCTTCTTCATCCGCTCCATGGTCTCCATACCGTCCATCTCCGGCATCATGTGATCTAAGAATATCATATCATAATGCTTTTGCCTGATATGATCCAGACACTCCCTGCCGCTTCCCACGTCCGTGATCTGCACCTTGGTCTGTTTCAAAAGGCCGCAGAACACTCTCCTGTTTACGCGGTTGTCATCGACCAGCAGGATCTCGCCCTCAGGAGAAGTAAAGCTCGCGTGATAAGTATGTTCTCTGGCCGCCTTTTTAGCCCGTTCCTGAAAACTGCCGATCGGTTCTTCGTTTACAACCCCCTGCCGCAGATCGAAGAAGAATCTGGTACCCTCGCCGTAAACGCTCTCCACCCGCAGATCGGTATTCATCAGCTTCAAAAGCTGCAGGGAGATATTCATCCCAAGCCCGGTTCCTTCAATATCGCGGTTTTTCTCCTCGTCGATGCGCTCAAAGGCGGAGAACAGTTTGGGGATATCCTCCTGCTTGATACCGATACCCGTGTCACGCACCGCAAAATGCAGGATCACATCCGCGCCGTCCCGCTCTCCTGCCGCCTCGAAAGTGACTGTTCCCTTGCGGGTATACTTGACTGCATTAGTCAATAAATTGCTGAGCACCTGACGGATGCGCAGATCGTCGCCGTAAAGTTTTGAGGGCAGAGACGAATCCACCGATACGTCGAACATGAGCCCCTTCTCCTGCGCCCGCAGGGAAAACATATTATAAAGATCGTTGAACATACTGTTCAGTTCATACTCCGCAGGTACGATCTCCATCTTACCCGATTCGATCTTTGAAAAATCAAGGATATCGTTGATGATGCCAAGGAGCGCGTGCGCTGAGGACTTGATATCCATGGAATACTTTTTCACGTCCTCCTCTTTCGATTCCCGAAGCACCATTTCGTTCATGCCAAGCACCGCATTGATCGGCGTGCGGATCTCGTGGGACATTCTCGCCAGAAACTCCGACTTCGCCCTGTTTGCCTTCTCCGCATTGGCCTTTAAGAGCTGCATCTGCTCGATCTGCTTACGGCTCTGCGTGATATCCACGAACACGATCGCGTAACCGGCAAGCACACGGTTATTCCAGATTTTATTGGCATGCACTTCAAAGTTATGATTACAGCTGATGTATTCAAAATAATTATTGGCATTAAAGACGTCCCTCAGATTTTCCCTGCAGATGCGCTCGCCTTTACGAAAACTGGAAAGGCTTCTGAAAAGCTCCTTCGCCTTATCGTTTGCCTCCACAAAACCGCCGTCCGCGTCCACGATCAGCACCGCTTCATCCAGCGTGCGGATGATCTCCTCGTGAGCCGAGACAGCAATATCAAAAATATGATAAAATATGATTACGATTCCGAACGCAATAACACCAAGCGCTTCGCAGGCCGGCACGGCGTCGTAGCCCTCGATCCATCCAAAAAGAATACATAAAAATCCGGGAATTGGAAAAACACTGCAAATTCCCAGCGCGATCAGGTTCGCATTTCCTCCTCCCATTCTCCTGTTGGTCTGGATCGTCATCACAAGGCTGCCGATCATGTGAATGAACATATGTACATAAAAGACATAATACAAAGGTCCTTTTTCCAAAATCAGATGGGGAAACAATCCCTCCGTCACAAAAGAAACCCGCGTATAATAAAGCGGTGTGTAACGATAACCCCAAATACACAAAAGGACAAAGGTATCCAACAGGAACATGGCCGCTTCGATCTTTGTGGGAATCCGATATCCGCAATAGGTTGCCACAAAAATAAAGAGAAAGGTACTGATAAAAACGCCGCCTAAAAATTCCACCCTCACGGCGATCATGCCCTCTCCGACATCCCGCGACAGTATTTCCAGCAGATAGCCCGCATTTTGAATCGCGCCAAAAAAGCCAATGCAGAGCATCAGCTTAGAGAGTACGCTCTCACGCTGTCTGGTCATCAGGATGATAAAGAAGAAACATCCCAAGACCATAAAAATTTGAAAAATTACTAACCCTTCATACATATGTCCTTCGTCCTATATGAGCGATGTGCAGGAGAAATCCCTCACCGAAGGATCCCTCCTACGCATATCAGTTTCTGGCCGTCTATGCCATCGCATTCGCCTGCTTATACTTGTAAAGCATCTCGGCGTGGTTCTGCTCCTCGATCTGAATGTCAGCCAGCAGTTTTCTCAAGCCGGAATTGTCACAGGAAAAAACGTTGGTATTGTACTCTCCCGAAACCAGCTTTTCCGTGCCGATGCAGTCCGTAGCAAGAAAGCAGTCATGCTCCTTGTCCGCCGCGTTCGCGCCGTCCTTGTATGTGCCTCTCGGCGTATAGTTCTTTCCCTGCGTATCGTTGCAGTCACAGTCCGGCACATTGCCGTGAAGCGCCTGCCCGATCGACTGGTAATGCTTCTGCTCATCCTGCTGCAGCGTCCGAAACAGGCTCTGTAATTCCGTGTCCTTCGCCTGTGCGGCATACTTTTCATACTTTGTGATACAGGATTTCTCCTGTGTCTGCAAATCACGCAGCGCGGTCGTCTCTTTTTCCGTCAGTATCATAGTCAATACTCCTTTCTTTTGGCGGTGCAGCAGTATGCGAAAGCATACACTCTCTGCCATCCTCTGATACGGAGTATTTCCATTTCCCTTAAAATCCATGCACGAACACCATTGCTTTTATTATACACGCTTCCGCAGGGGAACACAAGGAAATCTATCGGCATTCTGATCATGGTGTATTCCACTTTCAATTTTCTCTATTTCTTTACCGGATTACATTTCCATTTTACCAAATCTATGATAAAATAGTACTATATAAAAACCAATATTTTAAACAATTTACTTTCGCCGAAAGGAGTCTCTGCATATGGCACATGATATTTTGAAGAATGAGCTGTTTGAATCCTTCGCAAACGCGTCTGACAATATTTATATCTATGTCTGCGATATGCAGTCCGATCTGTCCCGCTGGTCCAAAAACACCGTGGACTATTTTGGTCTGGAAAGCGAATACATAGAAGAAGCCGGTCCCAAATGGATGGAACATATCCACCCCGAAGACCGCGACGCATACCTCAAGGATATCGAAGCCGTCTTTTCCGGCGCATCCACCCGTCACAGCTGCCAGTACCGCGCAAAAAACAAGCACGGAGACTATGTTTGGATGGAGTGCAAAGGCAGCGTGATCACCAGTCCTGAGGGACAGCCCCTCTTTTTTGCCGGAATCATGACACGGCTTGACAACCAAAATAAATATGACCCGCTCACACACCTGCTGACGGGTTACGAGATGCAAAAATATGATTTTTCTACCGGAAGGGGCGCCATTCTCCTGCTTGGCATCAATGCCTTCCGCAAGATCAATAACACAAACGGCTTTCTCTACGGCAACAAAGTGCTGATCGCCCTGTCCGAATGTCTGGAACAGATGGCTGGTAAAGAAGACCGCGTTTATCGTCTTCAGGGCGACGAGTTCATCATTTTAGCGCCTGACGGCTCCAAGGACGAATTGCGCAGGCTTTTTGAAAAGGTGAACGAGTATTGCCTGAATATCAGGGGCCTGAAAAGTTTTTCCGTCTCCGCCGGTCTGGTATCTTATCCGGAAGACGGGACGGATTTTAATACCCTGATGAGCAATCTGGAACATTCGCTGGAATACGCCAAAGATCAGAAAAACGAATGGATCGCTGAGTTCTCTGAAAAAATCTCACAGCGCCATCTGCGCACCAGCCTGCTGCACGAGGCGCTGACCAAGAGCATCCATAATAACTTCGAAGGCTTTGAGCTGTATTTTCAGCCCATATTGGATGCGAAGACCAAAAAAATCGTGGAATGTGAATCCTTACTGCGCTGGAAGACGCCTGAAATACAGGATGCCACACCCTATGAGTTTATAAAGATTTTAGAAGACAGCGGCGAAATCAGGGAAGTCGGTTTCTGGGTCATGGAGGAGGCCCTGCGCCATGCCTCTATGTGGCAGAAAAAATACCATGACATCAGCGTAAGCTTTAATGTCTCCTACATCCAATTGTTAGACGGAGAATTTATAAACAAGCTGATCGCAAAAGCGCAGGAATTACAGGTGGACCCGAGACTTGTTATGGTGGAACTTACGGAAAGCTGCAATGCCGACGATACAAAGATGCTCTCCTGCCAGTTTGATAAGCTTCAAAAGCTTGGCTTTAAGATCGCGATGGACGATTTCGGAACGGAGTATGCCTCTTTCGGACTGCTTCACGACGTTACCATGGACATCCTGAAAATCGACCAGAAATTTGTACGTGGCCTGATCCGTGAGGGAAATATGACCGATATGGCCATTATTGAAAACGTGGTAAATATGTGCCGCCAGCTATCGATCCAGACCATAGCCGAAGGCATCGAAACGGAGGAGATTCAGGACATCATCCGCAGTATCGGCGTGTCCTTTTTGCAGGGCTTTCTATACTCCAAGCCCGTGCCAGCGGATGAGTTTGAGCGGATGATCGAGGAGCAGCAGCTCTGACGCATGAATTTATATTTCTGACTTTAATGCCTGACCACCGCATCTCTCTTACATTTATCAAAAAATTTCTCATCTAAGATCAGTGTATTGTCTACTATAGGCCTTATACTATTTACATTCTGCCCTTTTACTCCAACTACAACCGTAATCTTTCCTATACTTTTTAAAACCTCATATACTTTTATATAATCTGTATCCGCACTCAGAAAAAACGCTATATCATATGAATTGTAAAATGCTTTACTTAAAGCATGTACGGCTAAATTTATATCCGTTCCTTTCTCCACTTTGTAATATGTACTTTTATTCCCTATCTCCATCGGAATGCTCTCATCAACCTGCCGTGCTACATACCTTCCTTCAATCACATCTGTATATGGAGCATTTTTCATGCCTGTGACCCAGTTATAATAATTTTCAAGACTTTTATCTTTCATCAAAAATTCATCTGGCTTAGGAACAAATATAAAGCCTTTCAAAAAATCTACATTTGAAATCTGAGTACAAACATTTCTAAATAATTTATTATAATCCAATTTTATCGTTGGTTTACTAAGGCTTTTATAATATTTCTGCAATGCAATATCAAAATTCATATGATCAATAAAAACCATTCCTCTAAGCATATACACCCTCCATAAATCTAAAGGCTTGCATGTATAAAACACACAAGCCCGTTCGTTATCTATAAGAAAGCAGTTTCGAAAAACCGATTTCTTGAAGTTATTATATGCAAATACATATAAAAAGTCAACTACTTTTTTGTACCAAAAATAACCTTTATCTTGAACGTCATAAGCATAAAAATTCCAGAACCCGCGCGGTTTCAGGCTGTATTGCGTTCAAAACGCCACAATTCATAAGAATTATGGCGTTTTGTCCGTCTTTATAGATATTTTTTCAGTTTTCAGTACAGTTCAATTAAAATTTACCAGCCTTAGCCGCTTCCTCAATCAGGACCGCCACAGCCACGGTAGCGCCTACCATCGGATTATTGCCCATACCGATCAGGCCCATCATCTCCACGTGTGCCGGAACGGATGAGGAACCCGCAAACTGCGCGTCGGAGTGCATACGGCCAAGCGTATCGGTAAAGCCGTAGGATGCAGGACCTGCCGCCATGTTATCGGGATGCAGGGTACGACCCGTGCCGCCGCCGGACGCTACGGAGAAGTACTTCTTGCCTGCTTCTGTTCTCTCTTTCTTGTATGTACCTGCTACCGGATGCTGGAATCTGGTGGGATTGGTGGAGTTACCAGTGATGGATACGTCCACGTTCTCCTTCCACATGATCGCCACGCCCTCGGGTACGGAGTTTGCGCCGTAGCAGTTTACCTTGGAGCGAAGGCCCTCGGAATAAGGGGTTCTGCTCACTTCCTTCACCTCGTTGGTGTAAGGATCGTACTCGGTCTCTACAAAGGTGAAACCGTTGATTCTGGAAATGATCTTCGCCGCATCCTTGCCCAGACCGTTCAGGATAACGCGCAGAGGTTTCTGGCGAACCTTGTTTGCCTTCTCCGCGATACCGATCGCGCCCTCAGCCGCCGCAAAAGACTCGTGACCTGCCAGAAATGCGAAGCAGTCCGTCTCCTCCTCAAGGAGCATCTTGCCCAGATTACCGTGCCCTAGACCTACCTTACGGGTATCCGCCACGGAACCGGGAATGCAGAATGCCTGTAAGCCTTCGCCGATCGCAGCCGCAGCGTCAGCCGCCTTCTTGCAGCCCTTCTTGATCGCGATCGCCGCGCCCACCGTATATGCCCAGCACGCGTTCTCAAAACAGATGGGCTGGATCTTCTTCACCTGCTCGTATACATCCAAGCCGGCGTCTTTTGTGATTTTCTCTGCTTCCTCAATGGAAGAAATGCCATAGCTGCTCAATACGGAATTGATCTTGTCAATTCTTCTTTCATATGATTCAAATAAAGCCATCTTATCTTCTCCTCCTAGTTATAATAAGGGTATCTATGTGTTCCGAGGTTGTGATAACAGCCTCGCAAAGTCACTTCCATTATTCGCATCTGGGGTCAATGATCTTCACCGCATCGTCCACGCGGCCATACTGACCGCAAGCCTTCTCATATGCGGTATTCGGGTCGTCGCCCTTCTTGATGAAGTCAGTCATCTTGCCAAGGCTGACAAACTTATAACCGATGATCTCATCATTCGCATCCAGTGCAATCCCGGTCACATAACCCTCTGCCATTTCCAGATAGCGGGGGCCCTTCTTGAGGGTACCGTACATCGTACCTACCTGACTTCTTAAGCCCTTACCCAGATCCTCAAGACCTGCGCCAACCGGAAGACCGTCCTCGGAGAATGCAGACTGTGTACGGCCGTACACGATCTGTAAGAACAGCTCTCTCATCGCCGTATTGATCGCGTCGCATACCAAGTCCGTATTGAGCGCTTCCATAACCGTGAGTCCCGGAAGGATCTCGGAAGCCATTGCAGCGGAGTGCGTCATGCCGGAGCATCCGATCGTCTCTACCAGAGCTTCCTGAATGATACCCTCTTTTACGTTCAGGGTCAGCTTACAAGCGCCCTGCTGGGGAGCGCACCAGCCCACGCCGTGCGTCAGGCCGGAAATATCTTTCACTTCCTTCGCCTGCACCCACTTCGCTTCCTCGGGGATCGGCGCACAGCCATGGTGAACACCCTGTGCCACTGTACACATTTCTTCAACTTCTTTTGAATAAATCATGTGATAACTCCTTTCGATTATGTAATAATTATTTGCTAACAGGCCGTTTGCCTGTCATAACCGCCGTTTTCATTGTCTCACATTGCGGCAAAAAAATCCAGATGTTTGTTAATTTTTCTACCCCATAAAGTACTCCGAAATATCAAAGCTGTTGATGAGGGCCAGACCGCCTTCTTCCCTGCACTCCAGCCAGCTTGCGCTGCTTCTGGTCCAGCTTCTCAAAGAGAAGTTGAAGATCTCCTCCGTGCAGCGGCAGTGGGCGTCCGCCTTGTCGAGATTTCTTAAAATGCAGTTCTCGCACGGCGTCTCCCTGTTTTGCAGCGCTTTGTAGCAAATATCCCCGATCTTGACATCCGGCGAGCTCATGACCACCTTCTTGTTAATAAAGGTGATCTCATGGGTGTCGGGATTGACCACGTAGATATAGCTGTCCAGATTATCAAAAATAGCCACCTGCGCCACAAAGTTCTGCAGTCTGTCCATCAAGCCGATCTGCAGGATATTTGCCTCCATAAGACGGAACAGCGAACGGATTTCTTCCATCTCGCTCTTTTTCAGTTCCATCTGCACATCCTCATGGTTTTCAAAGACGATAGCGCCCTGAAACTCTCCCTTCGACGTCAGCGGATAATAGAGCATGCTCTTGATGCCCTCCGCACGGAAATATTCCCGCATCTCCTCCGCCACCAGATCGTAGTCATGAATCATGGTAACACTGGGGAAAAAGGCATAAAAAATCTCGTTGACAGTCCGTTTCATCTCGTAATGCTCATCCGACTCCTTACCCGTCGCATAGCCTTTCAAACTGAATTGGATCGTGCGGGAGATCGGCAGGGAATCGTTCCCGCAGATATAGCCTCTGTGGAACTGATATTTCGCCGTCATCAGTTCGATGGAAGAACGAAGGGCGGATTCAAGCACTCTGTCCTCAAAGAGAATCTGCATCACCTGATCCTCGATATTACGCTCATAGTCCAGCGTCTTGGACATATCGTAACCGACTTTTCTGTTGGCATGATAGATTGTGGTCGTCGCCGCATGGTATACGCGGTAGCCCTCTTTACCGTTTGCCTTTACCGTATAGACGGCTCTGTCAGCCTTCTCAAAAAGGGCCTCGTAAGTCTCGCCGTGATAGGGATAGACGGCCACGCCCACACTACAGGTGACATGAATGGGCTGCCCTTCAAAATCCAAATCATATTTTACTTTTTTCACGATATCGCCGGCCATCTCGTCCGCATCGGAAATCGTGTTAAGATTTCTCATATAGACCAAAAACTCGTCGCCGCCGATACGGCCGATCACATCGCCGCCCTTAAACATATCGTTCAGAAGTCCGGCCGTCTGCTCCAATAGCTGATCGCCGTTCGCATGCCCCAAAAGATCGTTCGCTTCCTTAAAATTATCCAGATCTATGAGTATCATCGCGCTCAGATCATTCTCGCTGCTGCCCTCAATCGCGCTGCGGATCAACTGCTCGGTCGCCCCCTGATTATATAGGCCTGTGAGCGCATCCTTTTCCGCCCGCAAAAGCAGATCCATCTCGCGCATCTTTCTCTCATGGATATTGATCATACGGCCGACGATACGGGTCACATAGCCCTCCGCCCCCAAAAGAGACGTCAGATTGATCTGATACCATGTAAAATCCTCATCAAACCGCTTGATCCGAAATTCTATCGTATCGTGCTTAGGCGAGCGCATCAGGCCGTCTAAGACCGCCCTGTAATAGGCCACATCTTCCTCAAATATCGTCTTATCGTCAAATTTAGCCAGATACTTGTTGAGGATATTATCCTTGGCCATACCATATTCGTCGGTATCGCGAATAGTCATAACATCAGTCTTCACATTGTAATCGATGATTTTTTCGCCCTCGGCTTCCGAAAGAATGTGCAGACGCTCCGCCTGTCTCTTTAATTCCTCCTCCACCGTCTTTCTCTCCGTCACATCCTCAATGATCGAAACGATGGTATACTTCTTTCCTTCTCTGGCGTAGAGGTTTCCCCGGACATGCACCCAGCGCAGTCCGCCGCTTCCCGTCACGGTACGAAATTCTGTGTCCACCACGCCATCGTCTTTCAGCACATCCTCGATCGCCTGATAGAAGGTGGGGAGATCCTCCGGAATAATGCTCAGATCGATCCTCTCCAGATACTTCATGCCCTGAATTCTGGAATAGCCGAGCATACGAAAGAATCCCTCGTTGATGTAGATGGGAGTAAAATTCCCGTTTTCATACTCGAAGAAACAGATTCCGGCTATCACATTATCGATCATGGAGCCAAAGTTTTCAATACTTAAATCCGTCGCCATACGCTCATCCTCAACACTCTTCTCTGTCTGTTACTAACAGTATTTACCCTGTCTCACTGTTTTCCGGCGATCTCGCCCTGCCGTTTGTAAATGCTGTCTGCGGCAATGACGCCTCTCACCATCGACGTAGGATAAATATTGGAATTTTTACCGATCACCGTACCGGGATTCAGGACAGAATTACAGCCGACCTCCACCTGATCTCCCAGCATAGCGCCAAACTTTTTCAGTCCGGTCTCACAGCATTCCTCTCCCGCCTTCACCACCACAAGCGTCTTATCGCTTTTCACGTTGGAAGTGATGGAACCGGCTCCCATATGCGCTTTATAGCCCAAGATACTGTCGCCCACATAATTATAATGCGGCACCTGTACCTTATTGAACAGAATCACGTTTTTTAACTCGGTGGAATTACCTACCACCGCGCCTTTCCCGACAATGGCGCTGCCCCTGATAAAAGCGCAGTGCCTGATCTCCGCTTCCTCGTCAATGATGGCCGGGCCGCCGATATAGGCGCTTGGAAAAACCTTCGCGCTCCTTGCGATCCACACGCCGTCCGCCTTTTTTTCGAATATCTCCTCCGGAAGCGTCTCTCCCAGCGCAAGGATGAAATCCTTGATCTTAGGAAGCGCCTCCCACGGGTAGGTAAGTCCCGCGAATAACTCCTTCGCGATCGTCTCTTCCAATGTATAGAGAGCCTCGATCGCAGCGTCCTGCAATCCGATCATAACCTTTACCCCTTCCCTTTTTTACTGCCCTTATCCTGATAGAACTGAGACGCATACTGGAACCTGTGAAAAAGCGCTCCCTGATTCGTCATCTGCTTGACGGCGTTTGTCCTTCTGGTGACAAAGTCGTCCAGCTTTCCCATATATTCCTCCTCTGTGATCTCCCCCGAAGCCACTAACGTCAGCCCCTTCTCCCAGCTCGCTGTCAGTCTGGGATCGAGCAGCGGTCTGATGGAGCCCGCCACCACCTCGTAAATCATCTCCCCAAAAAGCGTGGGCGTGATGATCTGCGTCTTCTTGTTTAAGTCCAGATATTTGATATGTACCAGTTTCTTTAAAATTTCCGCCCGCGTAGCGGAAGTGCCGATACCGCTCCCCTTGATCTGCGCCCGCAGTTCCTCGTCTTCGATGAACTGCCCGGCGTTCTCCATGGTGAGGATCATGGTGCCTGAATTGTAACGCTTGGGCGGCGAGGTCTCCCCCTCCTTTTTCTCAAAGCCCTTATGTTCCAACGTATCACCCTTTTTCAGGGCCCCCAGCGCCTCCATGAAGGCCGCGTCACAGGATGCCTCCTGCCGCTCCTCATCTGTCCTCTCCTCTCCAGTATACTCCTCTGCGCGCTTTCTTGCAAAAGAATTTTGCGCTACTTCCAAATATCCCGCATTTACCAGCACTTTAAAGGCCGAAGTGAAAGTCTCGCCCTTCATTTTTGCGGTCAGAGCGATCCGCTGATACACTGCCGCCGGATAAAAAATGCTCAAAAACCGCCTGACAATGATCTCATAGACCTTTGCCGAGGTAGGATGCAGGCTGTTTAAGGCCGAAAAACCCTGACCCGTAGGGATGATCGCATAGTGGTCCGTAATCTGCTTATCGTTCACGTAGCGGGTCTTGGCAATATTCCGAAAACTCTCTTTCTCCAGTATCTGCGCCGTAAATGCCGCTGTCTGCTGATAATTTTGCAGGCCCTTTAAATTCTTCCAGATCTCCTTCGCCACCGCCGTGGAGAGGACTCTTGCATCCGTTCTCGGATAGGTGGTCAGCTTTTTCTCATAGAGTTCCTGCGCGATCCGCAGCGTCTCGTCGGGACTGATTTTAAAAAATCTGGAACAATCGTTCTGCAGTTCCGCCAGATTATATAAAAGAGGGGGATTCTTGGTCTCCTTCTTCTTTTCCAGTTTCTCAATCCGCGCCTGCTCTGCAGGTTCCTCTTCCAGCTTCGCAATAAAGGCATCCGCGTCCGCCTCCTGCAAAAAACCGTTGTCCTTATAGAGCTTCGGCGACTGATAATAGGCCGAACCCTCCGCCGCCTTCCACTCCAGACTGACGTCGGAGCCGGCGATCTGCGCCTGCATCAGGATACGGTAAAAGGGAATCTTTACAAATTCCCTGATCTCACGCTCACGGTTCACCACCATCCCCAGCACACAGGTCATGACGCGGCCCACAGAGACTACCGCCTTGTCTGTATTTAAATAATTTTTAATCGAATAACTGTATTTCAATGTCAGGGCGCGGGAAAAATTGATTCCCATGAGATAATCCTCCTTCGCCCGCAGGTAAGCGGCATTTGAAAGATTATCATAGGCCGAAAGGTCCTTCGCCTCACGGATACCGCGCAGGATTTCCTCCTCCGTCTGCGAGTCGATCCAGACCCTTCTTCTGTCCTTGCCCTTGACGCCTGCCTGCTGCTCCACCAGCCGGTAGATGTACTCCCCCTCACGACCGGAGTCGGTGCAGACGTAAATGGTCTCCACGTCCTCCCTGTTAAGCAGTCCGCTCACGATGCCAAACTGCTTTTTCACACTTTCGATCACCTCGTACTTAAACTCCTCCGGAATAAAGGGAATCGTTTCTAATGACCATCTCTTGTACTTCTCGTCGTAAGCCTCCGGATAACTCATCGTCACCAGATGCCCCACGCACCAAGTCACCACAGCCTCCTCGGACTCCAGATAGCCGTCGCGGTTCTTCATATTATATTTTAACGCTTTTGCAAATTCCTTCGCCACACTGGGCTTCTCCGCAATAAACAGACTCTTTCCCATAATCTTCTACATTTCCGTACATTTATAAATCCGAAATCTGCACCAATTTCAGATTCGACTTCACCTTTGCCTCCAGATTCAGCTTCTCATCAAACCGAAAGGCCGTGTACATATAGATATAATCCGCGCTGATCTTCGCCTTTTTCGCATAGAGGAGAAGATTTTCGTAATCCTCGTAGGTCATGGGCTTCTCCCAGTTGCACAGCCCGATCAGCGTGCGTCCCTCCTGATCCTGCGCAATGATATCCAAAGAGCCGGCCTTGCCGATCCACTCGCCGATAGTCCCGCAGGCGATGGGCAGCCTGCCCCGCTCTCCCAGTCTTGTCAGATGCTGCCTGCAGACCATCTTGAAATAGCCGGCCACATAGCGCCTGAAATCCCGCATGATATAGTGATTATAAAACTCTCCCACCGAGAGCATCTGCAAATCGCTCAAATGCGGATACATATAGGTGTAATAAAAATCAACAAACGGGTGGCTGATGCGGTAAATTCCCTTCTGCACATTCTCCTTGCCCGCCGTGTCATAAGAAAAGACTTTTTCCACCAGCTCAAGCTCGATCAGATTTTTCAGATAAACGCTGATCTTCGCCCGCGAAAATTCCGTGTGCAGATAGAGGTCGTTTAGTTTATGCGCGCCCGCCGCTATGGATGCCATGATGGTATTGTAAACGCCCGGCTCCCTGAGCTGTTCGGTCAGGATGCGTTCTCCCTCCTCGAAGAGAAAGCTGTTAGCATCCAAAATGTTGCGGCAAATATTCTGCTGGATCGTGAGCCTGTCGTCAAACTGATTCCACAGGCCGGGGATCCCGCCTAAGATAGCGTATGCCTCCACGCACTCCTCAATACGAAAATTCGGAAACCGCTCCACGATATCCGCAAAGGGCATCTCCTTGATCTTGAGAAGGCCGGAAAGCTCATAGGCCGCCTCGCCGATTCTTGTGATCATACTGTTCTCGATCCAGCCGATCGAGGAACTGATGAGGATCACCATTACGTTATCCCGATTCCACTGGCTATGCACGAACGCAACCAGCTCCTTCATAAAGGCGTCGCTGGCCCGCACGATATTCTGAAACTCATCGATCACCAATACCTTCTTGCCCGTGGCGCGGCGCGATATCTTCTCGAAAATATCCTGAAAGTTCGGAAATTTATCGATGATATACCCGTCGTGCGCAAGCTGTCTGCCCCACTGATAGGCCTGCTCTCTCTCCGAACAGGCTTTGGCCAGATAATAGTAACCCGGACGATCCTTGATAAACTCCTTGACAAGCTCAGTCTTCCCGATATGTTTTTGTCCGTAAACGATCAGGATCTGACTGCCGTCCCTGTCATAATAATTATTCAGATACCCAAGTTCAGTTGTTCTGCCAAGTAACATATCTTTGCTTCCCTCACCCTGCCTTCTCTGTCTGTTCTTTCAAGAGATCGTCTATACCCTCCGCCGGCATAGGCCTTCCCGTATAATACCCTTGGATCATGTCGCAGGAAAGCTCCTGCAAATAGGCAAACTGTTCCTTTGTCTCCACGCCTTCCGCGATCGTCTCGTAGCCAAGGCGCTTGACCATATAGATGATGGATTCCGTGATGATCTTCGTATTTACATCCGTCAGCAGCGTATCCACAAATGATTTATCGATCTTCAACGTGTCGATGGGAAGCCCCTTCAAATAGGACAAAGAGGAAAATCCTGTACCGAAATCGTCCAGTGAAATACGGATTCCCGTCTTCCTTAATTCGCCCAGACGTTTTTTGGTTTCTTCAAAATCGTCTACCAAAATCGTCTCCGTGATCTCCAGCTCTATCTTTTCCGGCGGCACGTCGTATTGCTCCAATATATGTAAAATACTCTCTATGAAATCACTCTGTTTACACTGTACTGCCGAAATGTTGAGCGATAAAACCAGCGGATACGCATATTTTTCCCGCCATTTTGCAAAAATCTGCACACTCTTTTCGATCACCCAGTTTCCAATCGGTACGATAGCGCCGTTTTTTTCCGCGATTGGAATAAAGACCGCCGGACTGATCATATCGCCATGATCGTCCTTCCAGCGGATCAGGGCCTCCACGCCGCGCAGCTTCCCACTCGCCGCATAGCACTGCGGCTGAAAAACCATGGTAAAATTCTGATCAAATACGGCTTCCTTTAATTTATTCTGAATCGTTACCGTCTGCAGAAAATCATCTAAAATCGCGCAGTCAAAATACTGGATCGTATCCTTCCCCTGACTTTTCGCCTTAAACATGACGATCTCCGCACAGTTGATCAGTTCAAGCGTGCCCTTGGCCGCCTCCGGATACGCGGCTACCCCCACGCTCACCGTCATGCTGATCTCCTGTCCGTCTGTCATCCGAAACGGCTTTTGCAGACGTTCCCTGATCACCTGATAGATCGTCTCCACACTTCTCGCCCCACAGGGATCGTAGATGCCGATACAATAGATATCCGAACTGAAATGCGAGATGATCACGTTACTGTTCATCAGATTCGTCAGATACTGCCCAAAAAGCTGCACCAGATCGTCTCCGGCAATGATGCCGATGCCGTCGTTCACCCTGCGGAAATCGTCGATATCGAGAAACATCACCGCTACCCTGCGGTTTTCCGTCCCGGCGCGGCGTAAAAACTCGCCCAGAAGCCTGACGAAATAATTACGGTTATAAAGTCCCGTCAGGATATCATAGTAGGCCATGTAGGTAAGCTCATCCTTCTGCGCCATCATTCTCGTGATATCCTTGAAGCGGATGATCTTATCGGCAGGCCGCCTCTGTTCATCGTAGACGATATTGATCTCTACCTCGATGCACATGCCGCCATTTTTAAGTTTGATCTCAAAAATCTGCCGGTCTCCGTTCTGCTTCTCGATAAAAAATCCTTCTTTGAGCGGTAAAACGTTTTGTTCTTCCACCCTTTCATAAAATTTTTCAAAATCACTGACCTGTGCAACCGTAAAATCAAAGAAATGATCCCAGTTGCCCATTGTTTCGAGCTTATCCTCTTGATAGTTATAATAAATAAACGCACTGTTTGAAGTTTCAAAGAGCAAACGCAGCATCTTCAGTTCCATACGCAGTTTCTGGTTCTCCACCTCAAGCGCCGCGATCGTTTCCTCGCCCCTTCTATCGCTTTTTGCCTCTCCCACGTTATGCCTATACCCGTCTTTTCGGGCATATCCTCCCTTCCGTTTTCTCTTTTGTCATCTCAGGCAGGGTTTTTATTTTTTTGTGATGTAACCCTTTGCCTTCAGCGTCTCCGCACACAGCACAGCCCCCCCTGCTGCCCCGCGTACCGTATTGTGGGAAAGCCCCACGAATTTCCAATCGTATACGCTGTCTTCGCGGATGCGCCCGATACTGATGCCCATACCGTTCTCGTAGTCCACGTCCAGCTTCACCTGCGGACGGTTATCCTCTTCCATCACCTGAATAAACTGCTTGGGTGCGCTGGGCAGGTCAAGTTCCTGCGGCAGCCCCTTAAACTGTACCAGCTTCTCCACCAGCTGTTCCTTGGTGGGTTTTTTCTTAAATTTCACAAACACAGCCGCCGTGTGGCCGTTCAAGACCGGGATACGGATACACTGGCAGGTGATCACCGGGCTCTCCGCCGGCACGATCTGGCCGTCCACGATCTTACCCCAGATGCGCAGAGGCTCCTTCTCGCTCTTCTCCTCCTCGCCGCCGATATAGGGGATCACATTCTCCACCATCTCCGGCCAGTCCTTGAAGGTCTTGCCGGCGCCTGAGATCGCCTGATAGGTGGTCGCCACCACTTCATAAGGCTCAAATTCCTTCCACGCAGTCAGCACCGGCGCATAGCTCTGGATCGAGCAGTTCGGTTTCACAGCGATAAAGCCTCTCTTTGTGCCAAGCCTTTTTTTCTGGGCTTCGATCACATCAAAATGCTCCGGATTGATCTCCGGTATCACCATCGGCACATCCGGCGTCCAACGGTGGGCGCTGTTATTGGAAACGACAGGCGTCTCCGCTTTCGCGTAATCTTCCTCGATCTTTTTGATCTCATCCTTCGTCATGTCTACTGCTGAGAAAACGAAATCCACCTCCGCCGCCACTTCGGTAACCTCGTTCACGTTTTTCACGACGATCTTCTTTACCGCCTCCGGCATGGGCGTATCCATCTTCCAACGCTCCCCGACGGCCTCCTCGTAAGACTTGCCCGCAGAACGGGGGCTTGCCGCGATCGTGGTCACCTCAAACCACGGATGATTCTCCAAAAGGGCGATGAACCGCTGCCCTACCATACCTGTGCCGCCTAAGATCCCTACCTTTAATTTCTCGCTCATAATAATTTACTCCTCTCTTATGTCCTTTATTTCTGCTTCACTAAGCCGTCCGCCAAACATATCATCCGCATCCTGCCAGTCCTTTTTCAGATATTCCCTGTTCATCCGTATGACCTCACGCATGGCCGCCGGCCCCGGCGCTCCGATGGTCAGCCGTTTTTCCACACAGGTCTTTAAGCTGATGGCCTGATAGACATCCTCCTCAAAGACCTCGCTGATCTCCTTAAGCTCTTCTAAGGAAAGTTCGTCAATACTGCAATTCTTATCGATACAGTAGAGCACAAGCCTGCCGATGATACCGTGGGCATCCCGGAATGGCACTCCTTTTAAGACCAGATAGTCCGCCGCGTCCGTGGCGTTGGTAAAGCCCATGGCCGCGCTCTTTTCCATCACTTCTTTATTAAATTTCATGGTACGGATCATGCCCTCGAACAGTTTCAGACAACCCTTCACCGTATCAATGGCATCAAAGGTCAGTTCCTTGTCCTCCTGCATATCTTTATTGTATGCGAGAGGCAGCCCCTTCATGGTCGTCAAAATAGCCGTCAGCGCCCCGTAAACGCGCCCCGTCTTTCCCCGGATCAACTCCGCAATGTCCGGATTCTTCTTCTGGGGCATAATGCTGCTGCCTGTGGAGTAGGCGTCATCAATCTCCACGAAACGGTATTCGTTGGAATTCCAGATGATAATTTCCTCGCAAAAGCGGCTTAAGTGCATCATGATCGTGGAGAGCGCGGATAAAAATTCGATCACATAATCCCTGTCGGACACCGAATCCATGCTGTTCAATGTCGGCCCCTCAAAGCCAAGGAGCGAAGCCGTGTAGGCTCTGTCCAGCGGATAAGTCGTCCCCGCCAGCGCCCCTGCCCCCAACGGACAGTAATTCATGCGGTAAAAGATATCCTTGAGTCTGGAACGATCTCTTTTGAACATTTCAAAGTATGCGCCGATGTGGTGCGCAAGCGTCACCGGCTGCGCCTTCTGCAAGTGCGTAAAGCCCGGCATATACGTCTCCACATGCTCCTCCATGATCGCAAGAAGCGTCTGCAAAAGCTCCTTTAAAAGTCCGTCCACATAGAGGACCTCAAGCCGGGTATACAGCCGCATGTCCATCGCCACCTGATCGTTGCGGCTCCTGCCCGTGTGCAGCTTTTTCCCGACGTCGCCGATCCGCTCGATCAGATTGGCCTCCACAAAGCTGTGAATGTCCTCGTACTCCTCTGTGATCGCAAGCTTTCCGTCATCCACATCCTGCCTGATCCCGGTAAGCCCCTTTAAAATTTCGTCCTTCTCCTCCTTCGTCAGAATCCCCTGCTTCGCAAGCATGATCGTATGTACGATACTACCCTCGATATCCTGCAGAAAAAACTTCTGGTCAAAGGAGATCGACGCGTTAAAGTTATATACAAGCTGATCCGTTTCCTTTGTGAAACGGCCGCCCCACAACTGCGCCATGCCTAAAACCTCCATTATAATTAAATCTAAATTTGATGATATCACAAAATAAATTTCATTTCAATCACAAAGCACAGCCAGAACACATTTTTTCTTTGCAGTCATAAAATATGGTATAACCGTAGTAAACGACCCGTCAGATTTCAATCTGCGAAAAATGTGATGTCGTTAACTACACAAGGAGCTACTTTCTATGCAGCCAATACTTTCCCTGCGGGATATCTCCTTTTCCTACCACAATCTGAAAGGGGAAACGCCCGCGCTCTCCCACATTGACCTACAGATTTCAGATGGCAGCTTCGTGGCGGTCGTCGGCCCCAGCGGCTGCGGCAAATCCACCCTGCTCTCCATTATCGCCGGCCTCCTTGCTCCGGAATCGGGCGAAATTCTTTAC
>DKUU01000042.1 GCA_002490835.1 Lachnospiraceae bacterium UBA7196
ACAGGGGTTCTTTGACAGTCTGGTTAAACTATTTACGAAAGGTGAAAAGACGATGCGAATCCTGCTTGCGGAAGACGATGAAAAACTGAATGAAACGCTGGTCTACGGTCTGACACAGGCCGGCTTTATCGTAGACGCCTGCTTTGACGGGACAGACGCCCTATTCTACGGAGAGCAGAATATCTATGATGTCATCCTTTTAGATCGTATGCTGCCCGGTATGCAGGGCACCGACGTCCTTGAAGCGCTCCGTTCAAAAGGCATTGCCACCCCGGTGATCCTGATTACCGCCCTTGGCACCCTCTCCGACAAGGTGGAAGGACTGGATCTGGGCGCGGACGACTATCTGGTCAAGCCCTTCGCGCAGGAAGAGCTGTTCGCAAGGATCCGCTGCGTCACCAGAAGGCCGCGCCGGATCCTCGATGAGGAGACCCTGTCTCTTGCGGATGTCGAATGGTTCCCCGCCGAATGCCGGCTGAAAGGCCCTTTGGGAAACTGCACGCTCTCCAAGCGGGAAGCCTCTCTCTTAGAGGCCCTCTTAAAAAGCGGCGGCGCGACTCTCCCCAGAAACCATCTGCTCTTAAAAGTCTGGGGGCCGGACAGCGATGTGGAAGAGGGAAATCTGGACAATTATATCCACTTTTTGCGCAGACGCTTAAAAACAGTCGGCAGCACGCTCTCGATCAAGACCGTCCGCGGTATCGGATACTCTCTGGCGGAATCCTCCTAATGCCGCGCTCCTTTGACAGGAAGGAAAAAGTATGTTTCGGAAAGTACACTTGTATCTGACTGCGCTTTGCACGTGCATCACCACCGCTATCCTCATCGTGATGTCCCTGCTGTATCTGTATTTGTCTGAAAAGGAACTGTACGAAAACCAGTACCGCTCCTTTCAGAACGATATGAATACCATCGCCACCAGCTTAGAACAGCAGTCCGTGATCTCAATGGAGTGGCTCTCCAAGATGGAATCGCGCGGCGGCTATACTTTTTACGCCTTAGATAACGGTATCCCGTTTTTATATAATCGTCTCGCCGCTGTATCGGATTTTGCGGACACCCAAAAGCTGCTGGAAGACTGTCTGGCGTTTTATCAAGCGAACTTTGCGGTCAGTCTTGCGGATCATGATAGCGACAGCGCCTACAACACCTGTTATCACGTGGAATTTCCCTTTAACCCCACAGGCAAAAAATACGAGTACCATATCAGCGTCATCGAACTGAACCGCGGGACCTCTTCCCTGCAGCTTCTGATACTCTCCCCGCTGGATTTTCTGCAAAAGCAGATCACAAAA
Organism: Lachnospiraceae bacterium UBA7196; assembly: GCA_002490835.1. GTDB lineage: Bacteria > Bacillota > Clostridia > Lachnospirales > Lachnospiraceae > UBA3282. The sequence continues at coordinate 1,296 of DKUU01000042.1, forward strand.
CAGCGGGTGCGCTTCTTTTTGATCGACATTGCCGCCATCCTGCTTTTGACCCTTTTTTCCTTTTTCTTTACCGGAAAACTGCTGCAGCCGGTGATCGAGAGCCGCAGGAAACAGACGGAATTTGTGGCGGCCGCCTCCCACGAGCTGCGCACGCCCCTTGCCGTCATCCTCTCCGCTGCCGAGTGCTGCCGGAATGCGGATGCCAAACGGCAGGCCCGCTTTCTGGAGACCATCAAACAGGAAGGCGATATTTTGACTTCTTTAGTCAATGATATGCTCACCTTAAGCGCTTCCGACTCGCAGCGCTTCTCCTTCCATCCGGCTCCCGTAGAGCTGGATACGCTGCTCATCAATACTTACGAAGCCTTCGAGCCGCTGGCCGCCGAAAAAAAACTGACACTCACCGTCACCCTGCCGGAAGAATCCCTGCCCCTGTGCACGGCGGACGCCGACCGCATCGTCCAGCTCCTCTCCATCCTGCTCCACAATGCGCTCAGCTACACCCCTGAGGGCGGCCGTATCGAGCTGGCCCTCTCCCACAAGAAGAACCGCTTTTATTTGACCGTCTCGGATACTGGCATAGGAATTTCCGCGGAAGATAAGAAAAAAATCTTTGACCGTTTCTACCGGGCGGAAAAATCCCGAAGCGTCAAAGGACACTTCGGGCTGGGTTTATCAATTGCCGCCGAGATCGTCAGACTGCACCACGGCTCCATCACGGTAAACGACCGCGCCGGCGGCGGAAGCGTATTTATGATTATACTGCCGGGGTGAGGTGTCACTTCTTCGGTTTCGGATTGATCAGCGCGCTCGGTATTTTAAAGAACACATAGTTCTGTGCAAGCTCCGTGGCCGCCTGCGAGAGGATGTCCGGATTCACGCCCAGTTCCACCTGCTCCCCCGTGGCCCTCTCCAATGCCTGCTGCCGTAAGAGCGCACTGCTCACCTCTTTCCTGCCAAGATCGATCTTTTCCTGATATTCTCTCTCATTCTCCCGCTTATACCACGCTTTCGTGGCCAGATCCATATACAGCTTGTGCCGCTCGGCCCGCTTCTCCCAAAAACTCTTCTGCTTCTTTTTCTTCGCGGAATCCGTGTGTTTCCCGCCGTTTCGAAATCCCATCTGGAAGCTCTCTCCCCGGTATTCCTCTTTGGTGGCGCCGAAATAATGCACACGGTAAGTGCCGCCCGCATAGGCGCTCCACGGATTGTAAAAAGCAAAATCCTTTCGCAGCGTATCAAGCACCCATTTCTCATAGGCGGGGTCGGCCTTCATCGCCGCAAAACCTTCCTCGGAGATATTGACGGACACCGCGTCCCATTTCTGGGTTTCGCTGGTGGGCAGGCCCGATATCTTCTGGTAAATATACGCCTTATACTGTTCCATGGACATAGCCTCTACGGCCCGCTCATCCCGCTCTCCCACGCGGGAAGCGCCGCCTGCTGCCTGCGCGAGTTGATCCTGTACCGCTCCCGCAAAGCTGCCCGCGCCCGACGCCTTTGCCGCCGTTTTGTCGCCCGTGTTTTTCATATAAGCCAATGCCTCCGCATAAAACCGCGTCATCGGCATAAAAAGGAAACCGCTCATAATATCCGCTCCTCTCCTTTTCTTCCTATTTTAATAGACAAAGATATGTCTCTACCAGTAATACGAATCAGAAAAGGAAAAAGTTTCAAATGGGCATAAATAAAGCTGAAATTCTTTTTCATTGCAAAAACTCCCATTTTATGTATAATGGTATGAGTAACCGAAACAAGCATAAATTATGGAAAATAAGAGGTTTTTATATGATTCAGGCAAACAACGTAACCTTACGCGTAGGAAAAAAAGCCCTCTTTGAGGACGTCAATATCAAATTCACCGAAGGCAACTGCTACGGGCTGATCGGCGCAAACGGCGCGGGAAAATCCACTTTTTTAAAGATTCTCTCCGGCGTTTTAGAGACCACGAACGGCGACGTATCGATCACCCCCGGCCAGCGCCTCTCCGTTTTGGAGCAGGACCACTTCAAATACGACGCCTATCCGGTCATGGACACGGTCATCATGGGCAATGAGCGGCTCTACCAGATCATGAAAGAAAAGGACGCTATCTATGCAAAAGAGGACTTCTCCGACGAGGACGGTATCCGCGCCAGCGAACTGGAAGCGGAGTTCGCCGAGATGGACGGCTGGGACGCGGAATCAAACGCCGCCATGCTCTTAAACGGTCTGGGCGTCGAAACGGACCTGCACTACAGCCAGATGGCGGACTTAAACGGCAATGAAAAGGTCAAGGTGCTTCTCGCCAAGGCGCTCTTTGGCAACCCCGACATCTTGCTTTTGGACGAGCCTACGAACCATCTGGACCTAGACGCGATCGCATGGCTGGAAGAATTTCTGATCAATTTTGAAAACACGGTGATCGTGGTCTCCCACGACCGCTATTTTCTGAATAAGGTCTGCACGCACACAGCGGACATCGACTACGGCAAGATCCAGCTCTATGCGGGCAACTACGATTTCTGGTACGAATCCAGTCAGTTGATCATCAAACAGCGCAAGGAAGCTAACAAGAAAAAGGAAGAACAGATCAAGGAGTTACAGGAATTTATCTCCCGCTTCTCCGCAAACGCGAGTAAATCCAAACAGGCGACTTCCAGAAAACGGGCGCTTGAAAAGATCGAGCTGGACGACATCCGTCCTTCCAGCCGCAAATATCCCTACATTGATTTTCGGCCGGAGCGCGAGATCGGCAACGAGGTGCTGACCGTGGAGGGCATCAGCAAGACCGTAAACGGCGAAAAGGTGCTGGACAACATTTCCTTCATCGTGGGACACGACGACAAGATCGCACTGGTGGGCGGCAATGAATTGGCAAAGACCACTCTTTTTCAGATCCTGATGGGAGAGATCGAGCCGGACGAAGGCACCTACAAGTGGGGCGTCACCACATCGCAGGCTTATTTCCCGAAGGATTCCACGGCGGAGTTTGACAACGACTACACCATCACCGACTGGCTGATGGGTTACTCAGCCGTCAAGGACGTGACCTATGTGCGCGGCTTCTTAGGCCGTATGCTCTTTGCCGGCGAGGACGGCGTAAAGAAAGTGAAGGTTCTCTCCGGCGGTGAGAAGGTACGCTGCCTGCTCTCCAAAATGATGATCAGCGGCGCAAACTGCCTGCTCTTTGACGAACCTACGAACCACCTTGATATGGAAGCCATCACTGCCTTAAACGAGGGCATGAAAAAATTCAAGGGCGTGGAGATTTTCGCCTGCCACGATCATCAGGTGGTCCAGACCACGGCAAACCGCATCATGGAGATCCTGCCGGACGGCACGCTGATCGACAAGATCACCACCTACGACGAGTATCTGGAAAGCGATGAGATGGCAAGAAAGCGTACTGTCTACACCAGCACCGCTAATCCCGAGGACGACTAAATGACTGAATGAAAAGAACTTCTAAAGCTTGGCAGCAAAGGCTGCCTCGCTAAGAAGTTCTATGTTTCATTCAAGAGAATGCCCAAAAGCGGCATTCTCTGCATAAATGTTTTGATTAATGAGGGAAATTATGAATGCCATAGACCTGCACACGCACACCTGTAAATCTGACGGCAGCTACACCCCCACGGAACTGGTGGACTATGCCATCGAAAAGGGGCTTTCCGCCGTGGCGGTCACGGACCACGACAGCATCGAAGGGCTGGATGAGGCGCTCTTACATGCGAAATCATTGAAAGAGAAGGGCCTGCCCTCTGTCGAAGTGGTGTCTGGCATCGAATTTTCCACCAAATACGGGGAACAGGACGTACATGTGGTGGGCTTATTCATCGCCTACGACAGCCCCGTCTTTCAGGAAGCGCTCGATAACTTCGTGGACTCCCGCACAAACCGCAACAAAAAAATGTGCCAGAACCTACAGGGCGCGGGCATCGACATCACCTACGAAAAACTGCGGGCGCGCTATCCGGATTCGGTCATCACCAGAGCCCACTACGCCTCCTATCTGCTGGAAGAGGGCTATGTCAAAAGCCGTCAGGACGCCTTTGCGCAGTATCTTGGCGATCACACAAAGTACTTTGTTCCCCGTGAGAAAGTCACGCCCGAACAGGCCGTTAAACTCATCCTGCACGCAGGCGGCATCCCCATTTTAGCCCACCCGCCCCTCTATCACATGGGAAACGACAGACTGGATGCCCTGACAGCCGCCTTAAAAAAAGAAGGCCTGATGGGGATCGAAGCCTTCTACAGCACGTACAGCAATCAGGATATCCGCGACATGCAGCGGCTGGCGGCAAAATATGACCTGCTCCTTAGCGGCGGTTCGGACTTTCACGGCACGAATAAGCCGGGACTGGACTTAGGCTGTGGCTACGGAAAACTGTATGTGCCGGAAGAAGTTCTCACAAAAATGAAAGAACGTCTTAGCAGCATGAAATAACATCTGTAATGTAATATATTAACCTGAAACCACCAAACAAACGCAAACAAGCACTGGAAGGGCGCTGTAACATGAAACTTCTGTTCACTGATTTAGACGATACGCTCCTAAACAATCAAAGTCAGGTCTCTCCCGCCACCAAAGCCTTTTTGGACGAATTTCTGGCCGCCGGAAACCGTCTGGTCCTCTCTTCCGGCCGCCCGCTCATGAGCGTCATGGAAGTAAAAGAAGCCGCCGGCCTGCACCAGCCCGGCATTTTCTTAAGCGGCTCCAACGGCACGCGCATCTATGACTGCGACAGGCAGCGCACCATCCTGAAAAAAGGACTGCCCCTTGTCTGGGTCTCCTATCTGCAGGAACAGGCAAAGTCGCTCTCCCTTCACATCCAGACCTACAGGGAACAGGACGGTGAAGAGGACGCCATCATTTCCCCCGCGGACGATGAGGAGATTCATTACTACCGCAAAAAAATCCATCTCCCCATGCAGGTTTCAGAAGATCTGGCGGCTGCCCTGAACGACGAGCCCTGCAAGATGCTGGCTGTAAGTTTACATAACTTTGACAAATTGGAAACATTCCGTAAAAATATCGCAGACTGGGCGGAAAACAAGGTCCGCACCATCTACTCCAGCAAAATATATCTGGAAGTCTATCCATGGGACGCGGGCAAGGGCAGTTCCCTGCTCTTTCTCAGCGATTATCTGGGCGTTCCCGTCTCCGACACCTACGCCGCCGGCGATGCGGACAACGATATCTCCATGCTGGAAGCCGCCGGCTGCGGCATCGCCATGAAGAACGCTTCGGACAAAGTAAAAGCCCACGCTGACATTGTCACAGATTTAGACAACGATCAGGATGGGCTCGCTGATATGATGCGAAAGCTGTTAAATTAACCTCGGAGAATAATGCGGCATTATCCCTCGACAATTAGGTATCTTCCGTCCCCCACGTCAAATACTTCCTCTGCCTCCAAAATCTCTTCTTCGTCGGCGCCCTCCAGATCGACGCCCTCCTCCTCGAAAAACTCCCATACCTCCTTCACGGAATCTACCACCACAGCCATGCAATCCTCCAGAAAGGTTTCCGCCTCCTCATAAGTCTCGGCCACCTTTTCCGGATAAAGCTGTAGCTGGTTCTCCAAAAAACACTGCACTACCGCCTCGTCAAACACAGACCCTTCCCCCTTTCTGTATTATAGTTTACATAACTTTCTTCGTCTCCGGTGCGGCTGTTAGTCACAACAGCCCTCTCTTCTTCAGTTCCTGACATAGCCTGCCCACCGGCAGCCCTACCACATTGTTATAATCTCCGCAAATCCCTTGAATATGCGCGGCGCAGAGCCCTTGGATCGCATAGGCGCCCGCCTTATCCATCGGTTCCCCGCTGTCCACATAGGCCTTGATCTCCTCATCCGTCATCCCGTACATGGTCACATCCGTGCATTCCGAAAACGTGGCGTACATAGGAGACATATCCTGATATTTCCAAGCGATCGTCACGCCCGTGTAGACCTGATGGCTGCCGCCCTGCAGGTCTTTTAACATCCGCGCCGCATCCGCCTTGTCGGCAGGCTTTCCTAAGATCTTTCCCCACGCGGAGACCACGGTATCCGCGCCGATCACCACAAAGTCTTCCTTTCCTTCCGCCGCCAGCCTCCCGCAGACATCCACCGCCTTTTGGTAGGAAAGTTCTTCCACCACCTCGTCTGGTTTCTCCTTGGTGATCTTTTCTTCCACCGTACCCGGCATGACCTTAAAGGAGATTCCCACCTGCCGCAGCAGTTCCTTCCGCCTTGGAGACGCCGAAGCTAAGTATATCTTCATGTTGTCATCCTTTCTAATCGTGGTGCGTTTTGGGGATAAACACCCTCTTGTGTACCGTCCCCGTCTTGACCTTCGCCGCCTCTTTGGCCTCTCCGCAGAAAGAAAGCTGCGCGTTATACAGTTCTTTCCCCCGCCTGTCAACTTTGCCATAGCTGCCGTCCGACTGTAAGACATGCGCCTTCACCGTGTCCTTCAGCTGACTCTGTAAAATATGCCAAAGCTTTTCCTGCAAAGCCGCTTTTTCAATGGGAAACAATATCTCCACCCGGCGCTCTAAGTTTCTCGGCATCCAATCCGCGCTCGCGCAGTAATACTCCGGCGTGCCGTCATTTTCAAAGTAAAAGATCCTTGCATGTTCCAAAAAATTTCCGACGATGGAACGCACGCTGATATTCTCCCCGACGCCCGGCACATCCACGCGCAGACAGCAGATCCCGCGGATGATGAGGTCGATCTTCACGCCCGCCGCCGCGGCCTCGTAGAGCGCCACGATCACATCTTTATCGCAGAGGGCGTTCATCTTGGCAATGATATGTGCGGGCCGCCCCGACTGCGCATACTCCTGTTCTCTTCTGATCAGGCGGATAAAGCGGTCTTTCAGCCAGTAGGGCGCAAGCGAAAGCCGGTTCCAGCTTCTTGGCTCCGAATAACCGGAGAGCATGTTGAATACCGCCGTCGCGTCCTCTCCTATCATCTCCGAACAGGTAAAGTAGCCCACATCCGTGTAGAGCTTGGCCGTGGAATCGTTGTAATTGCCCGTACCCAGATGGACATAACGGCGGATGCCGTTCTCCTCTCTTCGAACAACAAGTGTTATTTTACTGTGCGTCTTCAGGCCGACCAAGCCATAAATCACATGACAGCCCGCTTTTTCCAGCTTTTTCGCCCAGACGATATTATTTTCCTCGTCAAACCGCGCCTTTAATTCCACCAGCACGGAAACCTGCTTCCCGTTCTCCGCCGCCTGCTCCAGCGCGGCGATGATGGGAGAATTACCGCTGACGCGGTAAAGCGTCTGCTTGATCGCAAGAACGTCAGGGTCCTTTGCCGCCTGCCTGATAAAGCGCACCACCGGCTCAAAACTCTGGTAGGGATGGTGCATCAGGATATCACCCTCCCTGATCTTCTCAAAGACATTTGCCTCCTCCGGAAGCTCCGGTACCGGCTGGGGCGGCAGATACTCATGCTCTTTCAGGTTGTCAAACCCGTCCATCCCGTACAGTTTCATTAAAAAGGTCAGATCGAGAGGACCGCCGATCGCATAGATATCTTCCTTGGGAATCGCAAGTTCCTCCCGAATCAGCTTAAGAAGCCTGCTGTCGATCCCTTCCTCCACTTCCAGACGAATCACCTGTCCCCACTGTCTTTTCTTTAACTGCTTCTCAATCTCCTGTAAGAGATCCTCCGCCTCCTCCTCCTCGATGGTGAGGTCGGCATTTCGCATGATGCGGAAAGGATAGCTGCACACGATATCATAATTCAGGAACAGCTTATGGATATTGCGCTCGATCACCTCTTCCAAAAGGATGAGGCGGCGTTCTCCCTGCGCCGGAAGCTCCACCAGACGGGACAGTACGCTCGGCACCTGCACGGTGGCAAATTCAAGCTCCCCGTCTCCGTTTTTCTTTGTCACAAGCGCCCCCAGATTCAGGGACTTATTGCGGATGAGCGGAAAAGGGCGGGAGGAATCTACCGCCATGGGCGTCAGCACCGGATACACATTATCCGTAAAATAGCTGTCCACAAAGGCCCCTTCTTCTTTGGTCAGATCTTCGTGATGGGAAACCAGATGCAGGCCGTTTGCCGAAAGCTGCGGCAGCAAGGAGCGATTGTAGGTGCTGTACTGCCTGTTCACCAGCTCGTGCGTCTTCTCATTCACCAGCGCAAGCTGCTCCGTGGCCGTCATACCCGCGATATCACGCTTCTTGTAGCCTGCATTGACCATATCCTTCAGGGAAGCCACCCGCACCATGAAAAACTCGTCCAGATTGGAAGCCGTGATGCTTAAGAATTTCAGGCGTTCAAAAAGCGGCAGCTGCTTATCCCGCGCCTCCGAAAGCACCCTCTCGTTGAAGAGAAGCCAGCTTAACTCCCTGTTTGTATAATACCTGTCCTCCGAAAAATCAACCTTCTGCGCCATAGCAATTATGGCCTCCTTATCATGTCTTTATTTCATAACATATGTTATTATTCCTATGATACGGCTCATCCCTATTACGCCCGCTGCCTGATCACCGGACGGATGCTGTAGACCTCCTCAAAAAAGTCCGAGCGCTTTGTAAACAGCCCCTTCTCCAGCGTAATGTCCACATTATCCTCCACAATAATGGCAAGCTCCCGCTCCTTGAGAACGGCCTTGACATCCTTGAATTTCTGCTTGTGACTGCGGTCCAGACCGTTTGCCACCTTTAAGATCGCCGTCAGCTTTGCAATGGTCAGATAAGCCTCCCTGTCAATGGTATCGCTCTCCCCCATCACTTCGCCATAATCAAAATCCATGTGATTGTACTTCACCACATTCGCCACGATCTCCCGCTCCTTATGGGAGAGACCGATGATCTCCGTAGAAAGGATGATGTTGTAGGAACACTCTCCCAGATTGACCAGACTGATGTACTTTCCGCAATCATGTAAGAGGGTGGCGATCCGCAGAAGCAGCCTTTCCCGCTTCCCCAGTCCGTGCACCTTTTTCATGCTGTCAAAGATAGTCATGGCGATCTTTTCAAGCGTCTCTCCCCGGCGGCGGCTTCCCATATAGCGCTTGCTGATATTCTGCGCGCAGGCCACGATATCCTGCTCAAAATCATGCTCCTCCTTGATGATTTTATGCTTTTCGGCATATTCATATGCCATGCCGTCGCAGAGCGCCACGCCCGGCGCCCAGATCATATGCGCGTCCATCATGCGGGCGATACGGCTGATCAGCACGCCCGAAATATAGAGAAGCGGCACGCTCTCTTCCGGCATATCTAACGCCTTGGCCGCCTGCTGGTTCGATTTCGTGCGGATCCGCTCCAGAAACCGTTCGACTGCAGGCGCTTCCACGCTGCTCTCCTCCAGTCCTTTCACGTCCTTGCCTACAATGGCGGAAATATAATCGTCCACCACAATAATGTTTTCGATCTGTCGGTCTTTCATGTACAGTTTTTTGAATACTGAAATCTGCGAACTCACCAGCTCGTCAAGGATTGCCTCATACTGTCTGGGGCTGATATTCAGCCGGTCCAGCCGGTCTTGGAGCCGCAGCACGCCCAGACGCATATTCTGGGTGGTAACAAGGATATCCTGCTCAAAGAGCGAAATCTGGATACTGCCGCCGCCGATATCCACAATGGCCGTTCCCTTCTCGACGATGCGGTTAAAACTTCCTCTGGCAGCGATGGCCTTATAATTCAGAAACCGCTGCTCCGAATTGCTCAAAACTTCAATGCGGACGCCCGTGCGCTGCGCGATCTGATCCAGAACGATGGCAGTGTTCTCCGTCTCCCGAAACGCGCTGGTGCCGTAGGCCGTATAATCGTCCACCCGATAGCTCTTCATGATCTCCCGGTAATCCCGCAGCACGCCGGTCAGCTCATCCACTCTGTCATAGCTGATCTTGCCGGTGGCATAAGTGTCCGTCCCCAGATCGATCCGATGTCTGATATGGTCGATCTCCCGCAGACCGTCCTTCGAGGAAATCTCAAATATCTTCATCGCAAGCTCATACGAGCCCACGTCTATTGCCGCGAATGTTTTCATGTTAACCCCCTATATTTTGGCCGAGGAGGAAATCAATAAACTGCTGCGCTGTCCTGCCGGAGAGCCCGCCGTGGGACAGCTCCCACTTATTTGCCAGCAGAAGAAGGTCTTCCTCCGGCACCTTCAAACCGTTCCGCGCAGCCAGCGATTTCACGATCTCCTGAAACTGCTTCTTATCCGGCGCGCCGAAAAAGATATTCACGCCGAAACGGTATGCCAAAGACAGTTTCTCCTGCACCGTATCGCCAGCGTGCATATCCTCTGTGCGCCGATCCTCCTTGTCGCTGTAATTCTCCCGGATCAGGTGACGCCTGTTGGACGTTGCGTAGATCAGCACATTGCCGGGCTTTTTTTCCAGTCCGCCCTCGATGAGCGCCTTTAAGTACTTATATTCTACCTCAAAATCCTCAAAACTCAAGTCGTCCATATAGATGATGAATTTATAGTTCCGGTTCTTGACCTGCGCGATCACGTCGTTCAAGTCCTGAAACTGATGCTTGTACAGTTCAATAATACGCAGCCCTCTGTCATAGTATTCATTGGCAATGGCCTTCACGCAGGAAGATTTTCCTGTCCCGGCGTCCCCGAACAACAGGCAGTTATTAGCCTTCCTGCCGGCGACAAAGGCCTCCGTGTTCTCTCTCAGCTTCTGCTTTGGCAGCTCATAGCCCACAAGGTCGTCCAGATATACGTGCATGATATTGCGTATCGGAGTAATCGAAACGCCATTTTCTCCGTGTTCTACGCGGAAGGCCTTGTGCAGTCCCAGATCCCCCACACCGTACTCCCTGTAAAACTGCGTGAGCGTCGCCTTCATGGCGGCGGCCGTCTCGTTTTTCACAAAATGCTGCGCCAGCGTGCAGATGCGGTCGCGGATGCGCTTATTGTATACTTTGCTGTCCTGGGAAGGCGCTTCATAATCCAGTATCACGGCAAATTCAGGCGCTTTTAAGACCTCCATCATCTCCGTGAAATCATAATCGAAAAACTCTTTGAAAATGGCAATGTCGTGAAGCACCAGCTCGCCCACGCTGCCTTCCACCTCGCCCCGCATCTCGCAGGCAAGGCTGTAGCTGTTCTCATTGTTCACCAAAAGGTTCGTCAAATAACAGTGCCAGAGATTTCCGTAAAAACCGTGATCCGCCGCCAGCTCAGAAAGCCTGTGCATACACTTGTAAAAAAGCGGCCTCGCCCTGCCGTCCCCGGCGCGGTAATGCTCCATCAGCCAGACGACGTCGCGCAGGATGTCTCCGTCCGCAAATTCCTTATATACGATCAGTTCTTCTTCTCTCATCTCTTTACTGCCTCCATCAATAGTTCCCCAAGATTCTCAGGTTCCGCGCCTCGTCGCGCAGGCCTCTTAAGGCATTTTTTACAGCTCCGTCCGTAAAATTCCCGTCGAAATCAATAAAAAACCGATATTCCCAGTCCCGCTCTTCGATGGGACGGCTCTCGATCTTTGTCATATTCAGATTATTATAAATGAAATGGGACAGGATGTGGTAAAGGGAGCCGCTCTCATGCGGCACTTCCAGACAGATACTGATCTTTCCCGCATCCTTCCTGAATATCTTCTGGTTGGTAACGATAATGAAACGGGTGGAATTATTCTCCGACTGGTTCACGCCCCGCTTTAGGATTTCCAGACCATAGACCTTCGCCGCCTGCTCGCCCGCGATGGCAGCCTGCGTCGGGTCGCCCTCCCTGCTGACCTTTTCGGCTGCAAAGGCATTATTTTTCAGACTCACCTGTTTCCAGTCTTCATGCGCAGAAAGAAATCTCGCGCTCTGCATCAGCGACTGGGGATGGGAGTACACCGTCCTGATCTGGTCGATATCCGTCCCCGGAAGCCCCAGCAGACAGTGTTCTATCTTTATGATCTGCTCTCCCACGATATAGTTTTCAAACTCTACCAGAAGGTCGTAGATCTCGCTCACGATACCTGCCGTGGAATTTTCTATGGGAAGCACCGCAAAGTCCGCACTTCCTTCCTCGATCGCCGTCATCGCGTCCCGGAAGGTATCCACATGGAAGCTTTTTACCTGTTCTCCAAAGTAGCGCTGCATCGCCAAATGCGAGTAGGCGCCTTCCGCTCCCTGAAAGACCACTCTGGCCTGTCCGGTCTTAAGCTCGTCCACCTCAATGAAGGGGAGTCTGCCGAGCGCACCGGCCTGCGCCAGTTTATTATATTGGAGCTTCCTGCTCATGGACATGATCTGTTCAAAAAGCTCCTGCACGCCGTGGGCGTTAAAAGCGTTATGGGTGAGAGCGCGTACTTTCTTTAGTTTCTCCTCTTCCCTGCTCCTGTCGAGGACCTTTTTCCCCGTCTCTATCTTATAATCCGCCACCTGTCCGCAGATCTCCATGCGTTCCTCATAAAGGGCCACGATCTTTTCGTCGATTCGATCCAATTCCCCCCGCAATTCCAGTAAATCCATCTGCTTCGTTTCCTTTCGCCTTTGTTACTCCCTAAGTTTACCCCAATTTTCTCTTGATAGCAAGCGGGATTGTCGATATAATAGAGATAAGAAACAAGAGTCTGGGGGAGATAGCTTCATGTCTGGCAAAATAAAGAACATCCTGATTATATTGATAGCAGTTGTTATTTTAACTGCGTTGGCCGTGTCCATGTATTTCCTCGGCCGCATTCCCGAAAACGATCCCAATACGGTAGGAAACACCCCCGGCAATTTAAATAACGGTGGTTATTTCTGTGAGTCGGACGGGCGCGTCTACTTTGCCAACGCCTATGATAATTATGCCCTCTACTCCATGAATCCGGACGAGACCGAGATGGTGAAGTTAAGCGGCAACGCCGTCTCCTCCATCAATGCCGCCGGTAAATACCTCTACTACTACATGACCAGCAGCAGCGCAAACGGCAGCGGTCTCGGCTATCTGGGTCAGCAGACCGCCGGCATCTACCGCAGCACGAAAAAAGGAAAATCCACTGCCGGCCTCGGACGCCTTAATATCGTCACCATGCAGCTTTGCGGCAACTATCTCTACTACGAGACCTACAGCAGCCAAAACGGTACCTCTCTGGATAAGATTCGGATCGATAAGAAAGACCAGCAGACCGTAGCCAAAGAGATCATTAATCCCAACTGCTTCGTCAACGGCAAAATCTACTATAACGGCACATCGGGAGATCATTATCTGCGCGCTCTGGATGTGCGCACCGACCGCTCCTCCGTCGTCTGGCAGGGAAACATCTGGAATCCTATTGTTCAGGGAAACTATGTTTACTACATGGATATCTCGGAAAATTACCGTCTCTGCCGGTATCATTTAAGTGAAAAAACGGTAGAAGTGTTGACCAACGACCGTATTGATATGTTCAATGTATACGACAATTATATCTATTATCAGGTGAGCTCGCCGGATGCGCCCGCCCTGAAGCGGATGATGACGGACGGCAGTTTACCGGAACTGGTGCGTGAAGGTGTCTACCAGAATATCAACATCACCTCAGAATATGTATACTTCAATGCCTTTAACGAGAGCGTCCCTGTCTATCGGACCTACACCTACGGTCCGGTCAACGTGACCACATTTGATGCGGCCAGAGAGGCAGCTTACGCTAACATGAAAGAATAATTCGCCAGCCGTTAAGATAACGCGTGTTTTTCTCCATTTTGTACCACTTCTTCCATCAGCTCCAAAATACATTTTCCCAGAATAGGATGCTTCTCGTACGGCGCGATCTGTGCGAGAGGCTCTAATACAAAATCGCGGTTCTTCATATCCCGATGGGGAATGGTCAGCTTTTCATCCTCCATCACGACATCCTCATACAAAAGAATATCCAGATCAAGCGTCCTCGGCCCCCAGCGTTCCTTGCGCTCTCTGGCCTCTGCGCGTTCGATCTCCTGTAATCTGGAAAGCAGTACCTCCGGCGGATAGAGCGTGTCTATCGCCAGCGCGCCGTTTAAATAATTTGCCTGTACCACGCCGCCGTAAGGAGTCGTCTCGATCCAGTCCGAAACGCGAATCACCCTGCACTGCTCGTCGTCACGCAGTGCCGCCACGGCCGAGTCCAGATGTGCCCTCTTGTCTCCGATGTTGGAACCACAGGCGATATAAGCGCGCCGCCAGCCTCTGCGGATCTTGACGGACACCATGCCGAACGGAAAGGGAATCGGCGCCTCCGGCTTCTTGATCTCCAACGTAACTGCCCGCACGCGGGGAAATTGTAAGAGGAGTGCCTCCGCAGTCCTCTCCGCCGCCGTCTCGATCAGTTTAAAGGTATGCTCCGTAAAATAGGCGTTCAAAAACCGGCAGACCACGCCGTAATTCGTGGAAAGCCCCAGATCGTCCGTCATCCCCGCCGCTCTGGTATCCGTCTCAAGCACCGCGCTGACCAGAAAATTCTGTCCCTTTTCCGTCTCCTGCTGATACACGCCGTGATGCGCGTAAACCTGAAGATCCCTGATGATGATCTCATCCATGCTCATTTCTCCTGCCGCATTTGTTTGATAAAATATCACGCGTTACTCATTTGTTGTCTATCTTACGCTTACGGTTTTACCTGATCCCCGCCCGCTTTTGGGGATGATCAGTTTTTGTAAGCGTCCCTGATCGCCTCCGTCATCTTGACGGCGCGCACATTTTCTTTTACATCGTGCACCCGCACAAACATAACGCCTTGCTGTACGCCGTATACCGTGGTCACGATCGTCCCCTCCACGCGCTCCGTCACCGGCAGATCGAGTCCCATACCGATCACGGACTTACGGCTTGCGCCCAGAAGCAGCGGCGATCCCAGCGAATGAAAATTCTGCAGATGATCGATGATCTCCAGATTATTCTCATAACTCTTTCCATAACCGATGCCCGGATCCAGAATGATCCTGTCATAGGCGATTCCCGCGCCCCGCGCCGTCTCCAGAGAAGATTCCAGATCCCAGAGGATCTCCTCGATCAGGTTTGTATACCGCGCTTCTTTGCGGTTGTGTCCCAGGCAGCAGGGAAGTCCCGACTCCGCGATCACCTGCGCCATCTTTTCATCATATTTTAAGCCCCAGATATCGTTGATCATATCCGCGCCCGCCGCAATACCGGCTTTCGCCACACCGGACTTACAGGTATCCAAAGAAATCGGAACATTAAATCTGGATTTGATGGCTTCGATGACAGGAACGACTCTTTCAATCTCCTCCTGATCGGGAACGACGGTATAACCGGGTCTGGTCGATTCTCCGCCCACATCTACAATATCCATACCATCCGTTATCATTTGTTCTACATGGTATAGCGCCTGATCCAGCTCGTTATATTTCCCGCCGTCAGAAAAAGAATCAGGTGTTACGTTTAGTATCCCCATCACATAAGTGTGCCCTTTCGGCCTGAAATCCCTCTGTCCAATCCTCATTTTGTTTCCCTCCGTGTTTTTTTGATATATAACCGTTTATCCACAGGACTCTTCTAAGTTAAATCCTGATTTGATTCATTTTCTTTGCCCAGCATCCTGAAAAATAACGCCTGCCACTGCGGATCCTCCTGAAAACAGCCTCTGGATGCCACCGTGATCGTGCGGCTGCCCGGTTTCTCAACGCCCCGCATCGTCATACAGGTATGTTCCGCTTCCAGCATCGCCATCACCCCCTGCGGTTTGAGATGCTCCATGACGGCCTCCACGATCTGAATCGTCATCTGTTCCTGAATCTGCGGCCTTCTCGCATACACCTCTACGGTCCTTGCCAGCTTGCTTAAACCTACGACCCTGCCGTTTGGTAGGTAAGCGATATGCGCCTTCCCGTAAAAGGGCATCAGATGGTGTTCGCACATAGAATAAAAGGTGATATCTTTTACCAAAACGATCTCGTTGCTCTCCACGGCAAAGGTTTTGGAAAGATGCCCTGCCGCATCATCCTCCATCCCGGCAAAAATCTCCTCATACATACGGGCGATCCTGTCCGGCGTCTCCCTAAGGCCCTCCCGCCCAGTATCTTCCCCGATCCCCTCAAGAAGCAGTTTCACCGCTTCCTTAATCTTTGTCTGATCTACCATGATCGTCTCTCCTGATCGTGTCTCTATGTTCTACCGTGTTCATCAGCTCCCCAAGATAAGACAGGGAACCAAAGGCGACGATCACAGCGTCCTTATCTTTTCCCGTAAGGAGATATGCGATCTCCACCGCCTCCTGCACGCTGTCCGCCGCCGTCACGGCGCTGTGGTATTCTCTGGCCGTCTGGGCAAGCTCCAACGCTGAGAGAGCCCGTTCCCTGATGGGCGGCGTCACAGTGATGATATGGGATGCAAGAGCGTATGTATGACGGATGACCTTATCGTACTCTTTGTCCCGTAGCATACCTATTATATAAATTATTTTCTTATTTGTAAAATAGAAACGGATACTTTCCGCCAATTTTTTGGCCGCGTCTTCATTGTGTGCGCCGTCCGCTATCACGAGCGGCCTTTTGGCGATCACGTCAAAGCGCCCCGGCCATCTGGCTGCAAGCAATCCCTCGCGCAGCTTCTCCTCCGGCACCGCGAACCCGCATCTTGCCAGAGCCATGACCGTCTCCACGGCCAGCGCCGCATTCTCGATCTGAAACTGCCCTGCCATGGAGATTTCCAGATCCTTAAAGCGATCGTAAGAAAACCTCTGTTTCGTCACGCCATAGCGGATCTGCTTTGCCCGCGTCACATCCGCCGTCAGGAATTTTCCCTTCTTTAACAGCGCGGACTGGCGCAGGACCTTCATCACTTCCGGCGGCTGCTTAACCGATATTACATAACACTTGTTTTTTATGATTCCTGCCTTAACAAGCGTAATCTCCTCCAAGGTCTCGCCAAGGATCTCCATATGATCCATGCTGATAGAGGAAAACACCGCCGCCAGCGTATTGTTCACCACATTGGTAGCATCCAGCGCGCCGCCAAGACCCGTCTCCAAGACCACCAGATCGCAGGCCTTGTCCTGAAACCAGAGAAAAGCCACCGCTGTCTCCACCTCAAAGAGGGTGGGATGGGCATACCCTTCCGCCGCAATCGCCTGCGCCGCATCCCGTACCGGTTCCAGATACCTGCACAGGCCGGACTGGGTGATCTCCCTGCCGTCCACCTGAAAGCGCTCCCTGTAATCGCGCACTGTGGGGGAAAGATATCTTCCCACCCGATACCCCGCCGTCTGCATCACCGTGGAGATATAGGAAAGCGTGGAACCCTTGCCGTTGGTACCGGCGATATGTACGAATTTTAAATGCTCCTGCGGATCGCCCAGACGTGCGCACAGCCGCCGCATCGTCTCAAGGCCCATGACGCTGCCGAGAGGACGCAATTCTTCTATATACTCCATGGCTTCCCGATAGTTCATGGCGGCCCCCTTCTGTCCTATGTATAAGCTTCCTCAAAGCCGGCAAAACTAATTCTATGAAAAAATTCTTATATAACTTCATTCGCTGCGGCCTGCTGGGATGGTTTCTGGAAATCATCTTTACGGCCCTGCACGCCCTTCGCAAGCGCGATTTAAAGCTCTCCGGCAGCACCTCGATCTGGATGTTTCCCATCTACGGTCTGATGGCGTTCTTTTCCCCCATCTGCCGCCTTTTAAAAAACCGCTCCGTCTGGCTGCGCGGCTTTGTCTATACCGTGCTGATCTATTGCGGGGAATTTCTTACCGGCGTATGGCTGAACCGCCGCAAACTCTGTCCATGGAACTATGAACGCGCCCGCTGGAACCTTGGAAAGGTGATCCGCTTAGACTACGCTCCCTTCTGGTTCCTGACCGGACTTCTCTACGAGCGGCTGTTGCGCGAAAATGATGATTAATCGGCGTCGATGTCGTCGGCGTCGATATTCAGCGTATTGAGCGTGCGCCGCTTTCTCCTCGCCTCTTCCGAGGTATGCAGGATATAGTTTTTAATCTCTTTTGCATGCTTGATATGTTCCAAAAAAAGCTGGGGATGCGTATTATCGCCGGTGTAGCATGCCACGGTGCCAAGCCCGAACATGCGCTCTATCAGGCTGGTCTTTAACTCCACGTCCTGTACTTTATATAAATAACAGTCGTTTTCTGTGGTGTTGAGCAATCCCGCCTGCACGGTGATTACCTGCTCGTTGATCGTATATTTGGTAAAGGTAAACGGCAGTCCGAGAAAGAGCCAGCGTTTGCGCTCCACATACTGCTCTACGACATCGTCCGCCTGTTCTTCCCTCACATCTTCCACTCTCTCTTCCATCGTCTGTCTCCTCTCCTTGTTTATTAATTCCCACCGTTTACTATAGCATAAAACGCCCCGTTTCACAAGCTTCACTTAGCCCTGTACCGATTTCCGTGCCACTCCCCGTCTCGCCCGCCAGAATCTCCTTGCAACGCGTCCGCCTTTGTGCTATGATATACAAAATATAGTAAGAACACAAAAACCGCACCACATCATAAGGAGGTGTCCGCATGACCGCTAAAGACTGTATCCTCGGCCGCAGAAGCATCCGTAAGTTTAAGGCCGACCCGGTTTCCCATGATCTGATCGCAGAGATTGTTGAGACCGCTTCCTACGCTCCGAGCTGGAAGCACACGCAGATTACCCGTTATATCGCAGTGGAAGGCGCATTGAAGGAAAAGATCGCCAAAGAGTGTTCTTCCCTCTATCCGCCCAACGGCGATATCATTTCGGCGGCTCCCGTATTGATGGCAGTCACCATCATCAAAAACCGCAGCGGCTTTGAACGCGACGGATCCTTTAGTACTCCCAAAGGCGACGGCTGGCAGATGTATGACGCCGGTATCGCATCCCAGAGCCTTTGTCTTGCAGCCTATGAAAAGGGGCTTGGTTCCGTTATCCTTGGGCTTTTCGATCAGGAACCCGCGGAATCTCTCTTACAGATTCCCGAAGACAGGGAGCTTGTCGCGTTGATTCCCATCGGTTACCCTGACGAGGCGCCTGTTGCTCCCCGGAGAAAACCGGTGGAAGAATTGTTATCCTATCAATCATGATGACTAAAGTAGAAGAGAATTTTCTCTTCTACTTTTTTTACAATACAACAAAGGAGTGTGATATCCCATGAGACATTTGATGAACCCGCTCGACTTTTCCGTGGAGGAGCTGGACAGGCTCTTCGATCTGGCAAACCGGATCGAGGCCGATCCCGCAAAATACGCCCACGCCTGCGAGGGCAAAAAACTGGCCACCTGCTTCTACGAGCCGAGCACCCGCACCCGCTTAAGCTTTGAGGCCGCCATGCTGAATCTTGGCGGACAGATCCTTGGCTTTTCGGACGCCGGTTCCTCCTCCGCCGCAAAAGGCGAAAGCGTGTCGGACACCATCCGCATCATCTCCTGCTATGCGGACATCTGCGCCATGCGTCATCCCAAAGAGGGCGCTCCTATGGTTGCGGCCAGCCGCTCCGGTATTCCCGTGATCAACGCAGGCGACGGCGGACACCAGCACCCCACCCAGACCCTCACGGACCTTTTAACCATCCGTTCCCTCAAAGGAAGGCTTGGCGGCTTTACCATCGGTCTGTGCGGCGATCTGAAATTCGGACGCACCGTGCATTCCCTGATCAACGCGCTGATCCGCTATCCGGACATCCGCTTCCTCTTCATTTCCCCGCAGGAGTTAAAGGTTCCCGACTACATCACCGACATGCTGACGGAGCGACACATCCCCTACGAAGAGGTCATTCGTCTGGAAGACTGCATGCCGCAGCTCGACCTCCTCTACATGACCAGAGTGCAGAAGGAACGCTTCTTTAACGAAGAAGACTATGTCCGCTTAAAAGATTTCTATATTCTGGACAAGGCAAAGCTTTCTGCCGCCAGAGACGATATGCTGGTACTCCATCCCCTGCCGCGGGTCAACGAGATCTCCGTGGAGGTGGACGACGATCCCAGAGCCGTCTATTTCAAGCAGGCGCAGTACGGCGTCTATGTGAGGATGGCACTGATTCTGACACTGCTGGAAATAGAAAAATAAGTAAGAAAGAAGGTATCTCATATGTTAAACGTAGGAAAAATCGAAGAAGGCTTCGTACTCGATCACATTGAAGCCGGCAAGAGCCTTGATATCTATCATCACCTGAAATTAGATAAGCTGGACTGCACGGTGGCGATCATCAAAAACGCCCGCAGCAACAAGAAAGGAAAAAAGGACATCCTCAAAGTGGAGTGTGACATCAACACTCTGGACATGGATGTCCTTGCAGTCATCGATCACAATATCACCGTCAACGTCATCAAAAACGGCGAGATCGTGGAAAAAAAGGAACTGACGCTGCCACGCGAGATCCACAATGTCATCAAATGCAGAAATCCGCGCTGCATTACCTCGATCGAACAGGAACTGCCGCATATCTTCGTGCTGGCGGATGAGGACAAAGAAATCTACCGCTGTAAATACTGTGAGGAGAAAGCCGGCAATTCCTCAAGCCAATGGTAAGCTACCCCCTGTTTTCTATGGCCTCCCGCTCAAATTCTTCTCTGGCGCGGGCTAGGCACA
The DNA here is from genome assembly GCA_002490835.1 of Lachnospiraceae bacterium UBA7196. Taxonomy (GTDB): domain Bacteria; phylum Bacillota; class Clostridia; order Lachnospirales; family Lachnospiraceae; genus UBA3282. Next base: position 21,731 of record DKUU01000042.1, read on the forward strand.
TAAGGATCTTGGGTGAGAATTCTCCGCACTCGCCCCGCATGATCATATCGTAAGCCTCTGCCGGCGAGTAGGCGTCCTTGTAGCAGCGGTCGCTGACCAAAGCATCATAGACGTCCGCCACAGAGACGATCTGCGCGGCAATGGGGATTTCTTCACCCTTCAGCCCTTCGGGGTAGCCTCTCCCGTCATAGCGCTCGTGGTGATAGCGGCAGATGTCGTAACTCACCCTGCCGTATTCGCCTTCCTGAATATCCTCCAGCATCTCGATGATCTCGCAGCCCTTGGTGGTGTGCGTTTTCATCACCTCAAACTCCTGCTCGGTGAGCTTGCCGGGTTTTAAAAGGATGGTGTCCGAAATCGCGATCTTTCCCACATCGTGCATGGCCGCCGCCGCAGTGATTACCTCGATGGCTGCCTCGTCCAGATGATATTCCGGATAAACCGCTGCCACATGCTCTGCCAGAATGCGGGTAAAATTCTTTACCCGCTTGACATGATCGCCCGACTCCAGATTCCGAAATTCCACCACATTACTCATCGTGTCTATGATGCGGTTGTTCATGCGCTGCAATTCATCTGCCTGCCTTCGCAGCACTCCCGTCTGTAATTCTACCATCTCCTCCAAATGGCGTTTATTATAGTAGAGTTCCATCACATTTTTCACACGCTGCTTGATCACGACACTGTCATAAGGTTTATGGATCACATCGCTCGCGCCGATCTCATAGGCCACCCGCTCGGCCGCAATCGTCGCCTCGCCCGATACCAAAAGGACCGGAATGCGGGCCAGCCACCCGCGGTTTTTCATCTCGTCGATCACTTCCAGTCCGTTCATCACAGGCATGACAACATCGAGGAGAACCACGGATATTCGATCCGGATTCGCCTCGATGATCTCGATAGCCTGCCTGCCGTTGACAGCTTCTACCGTCGTATAATCTGAAAAAATCTCACACAGAATGCCTCTGTCGATGTCCACATCGTCCACAATCAAGATAACAGGATTTTTCATAGTTACCCTCCTTATGACCGGTAATCTGTGTTACGGATAGCCGCGCGCTTACAGCTGCGCGACATCCTTCATGGAGAAGCTGATCCTTCCCATCTTGTCTTTGCCAAGGCACACCACCGTAACGACGTCGCCGAGCGTCAGCACGTCCTCTACGCGGTTGATCCGCTCCTTCGCGATCTTGGAGATATGAACCATGCCTTCCTTACCGGGCGCAAACTCGATGAACGCACCAAACTCCTTGATGCTGACTACCTTGCCTTGGAAAATCTGGCCTTCCGCAAAGTCCGTGACGATCATCTTGATCATCTCCACAGCCTTGTCCATCATCTCCTTATCCGTGCCGCACACAGAAACCTGCCCCTCGTCGTTGATGTCGATTTTCACACCGGTACGGGCAATGATCTCATTGATAGTCTTGCCGCGCTGACCCACCACGTCGCCGATCTTCTCCGGATCGATCTGGATGGAAATGATCTTGGGCGCGTAAGGACCGACCTCCTTGCGGGGTGCGGAGATTGCCGGGCTCATGCAGTTAGCCATGATAAACTCTCTCGCCTCGCGACATCTTTCGATCGCGCCCTCCACGATGGGCTTCGTCAGACCGTGGATCTTGATATCCATCTGGATCGCCGTAATGCCGTCATGGGTTCCCGTCACCTTAAAGTCCATATCGCCAAAGAAGTCCTCAAGACCCTGAATATCCGTCAGCAGTACGAAATCGTCGTCCGTATCGCCCGTTACCAGACCGCAGGAAATACCCGCCACCATCTTCTTGATCGGCACGCCCGCCGCCATCAGCGACATACAGGACGCGCAGGTGGAAGCCATGGACGTGGAACCGTTGGACTCAAAGGTCTCCGATACGGTACGGATCGCGTAAGGGAACTCCTCCTCAGAAGGCAGAACCGGGAGTAAAGCTCTCTCCGCCAGCGCGCCGTGGCCGATCTCTCTTCTGCCGGGGCCTCTGCTCACCTTGGTCTCGCCTACCGAGTAAGACGGGAAATTATAGTGGTGGATATATCTCTTACCCGTAATATTCGGATCCAGACCGTCTACTTTCTGCATCTCGGAAAGCGGTGCCAGCGTACATACGTTGCAGATCTGGGTCTGTCCTCTGGTGAACATCGCCGAACCGTGTACTCTGGGAATGATATCCACTTCCGCCGCCAGCGGTCTGATCTGGTCAAGGGCTCTGCCGTCGGGCCGCTTGTGATCCTTTAAGATCATCTTGCGCACGGTCTTTTTCTGGTACTGGTACACCGCTTCGCCAAGAACCGCCAGATACTCCTCGTTCTCCGCAAACGCCTCCTCCAGCTTTGCGGTCACATTCTTAATATTCTCCTCGCGCACCTGCTTCTCATCCGTGAAGACTGCCGTCTCCATCTCCTCGGGCGTCACGATCTTCTTCATATCCTCAAACATCTGCTCCGGCACCGCGCAGCTCTCATAGCTGTGCTTGGGCTTGCCGACTTCCTTAACGATCTGATCGATAAAGGCAATGATCGTCTGGTTGACTTCATGCGCCTTATAGATTGCTTCCAGTACCTTTGCCTCCGGTACTTCGTTTGCGCCCGCCTCGATCATCATCACACGCTCTGAGGTGGAAGCCACTGTCATTTTCAAATCGCCCCTGTCCCACTGCTCCTGAGAAGGGTTCACGATCAGCTCACCGTCCAAAAGACCCATCTGCGTCATCGCGCAGGGTCCCGCAAAGGGGATATCCGAAATACAGGTCGCGATCGCCGTGCCCAGCATCGCTACCAGCTCGGGACGGCAGGCCGGATCCACGCTCATCACCAGATTGTTTAAGGTCACGTCATTGCGGTAATCCTTGGGAAACAGCGGTCTCATGGGCCGGTCGATCACGCGGCTCGTCAGGATCGCGTTCTCGGAGGGCTTACCCTCCCTCTTATTAAAGCCGCCGGGAATCTTACCTACGGAATAAAATTTCTCCTCATACTCTACGCTGCAGGGGAAGAAATCAATGCCGTCCCTCGGCTTATCGGAAGCCGTAGCGGTAGACAACACCGTGGTCTCTCCATACTGCATAAAAGCGCAGCCGTTTGCCTGTTTGCCGACTCTGCCGATGTCCACACGCAGGGTGCGGCCGGCGAGTTCCATGGTATAACTCTTGTACATAATCCTCTCTCCTTCTTCTCTTCTTACTTCTTCTTTGTTCCTGTTTATCCGTGCCCGGATTTGCAGCACAGGATAAACTATTTATATAAGCGAAGAGCGGATTTAGGGTCGGACCTGCCAACCCTATCTCCGCTCATCATCCCTGATTATTTACGAAGTCCAAGTTTCTCGATCAGTGCACGATATCTCTCGATATCCTTATCTTTCAGATATCCCAGCAGGCCGCGTCTTTGACCTACCATCTTTAAAAGACCTCTTCTGGAATGATGGTCCTTCGGATGCTCTTTCAGATGATCGGTGAGTTCCTGAATCCTTGCAGTCAGAACCGCCACCTGCACCTCCGGTGAACCGGTATCGCCGGGCGTTCTGGCATACTCGTTAATGATCGCTGTCTTCTTTTCCTTAGAAATCATAGTTTCTCCTTTCCTTCAGGGGGCTGCCCTGACAACCGCCTGACACCAGGAAGGGGTCGGAGTGTCCCGCCTCCGCGTGTCGGCTAAAATTCATACCTTGATATTTTACCACAGTGATAGTATAATGTAAAGCCCATCTTTGCGGCAATTTCATCATATTGTCTGTACATTTTCTGCACTTCATTTTCCAAAATATAATAATGCCTCACATAAGGGATCAGCAGGATCAAAAATGCCGCCGTCACCAAAAGCCAGCTTCCCGCCCCATCGGCTGCAAACGCCATCAATCCAAAAGACATCCCAATGGAAAACACGGTAAGCAGGGCAAATATCACCGTCACAATCAGATGAATCAACCTCTCATGCTGAAAGAACCCGATCTGCACGAGATGTTCTTCACGGACTTTTTCCCAATCGACATCTTCCCGCAGAAGCAGTTCGTCCATATATTTTCGATATGTCAGGATACGTTTTTCCATCTCTCCTCTATTTCCGCATTGCATTTAATAACATGCGCTATTTCTTTCTGTTTGTAACGCCGCGCCGCAGTCACTTAATCGTACAAAATCCGTACTGCCTTAAATGGCGAGCGGTAAGACACATTGGAAATCTTGATCCCCGTCTTTGGGCTGCTGGCGTGAACCACCTGCCCGTTGCCGATATAGATCGCCACGTGGTTGATGGTCTTGCCCTTGGCATAGAAGATCAGATCGCCCGGCTTTGCCTCCGCCACCTTGATGGTAGTGCCGCAGTTTGCCTGCTCTCTGGAATTGCGGGGAAGCTTCACGCCATACTTCTTAAAGACGCTCATCACAAAGCCGGAGCAGTCTGCTCCCTTCGTCAGGCTGGTGCCGCCCCAAACGTAAGGATTACCGATAAACTCTTTCGCGTACTGGCAGATGTCTACCCGGATATCGGAAACTCCCTGTCCATAGAGAAGTTCCGACATGGTGACCGCCGTACCCAGCTCCGCGCTGACCTCCACATACTCCGCCGAAACAAAGACCTCGTCGTCGTCCAGAAAGACCTTCACCCATTCTCCCTCCACGGCCGAAACCTCCAGCTCCTCGCCGCGGGGCACCAGCGTGATGACCTCCGACTCCGTATTTGCTTCCGCTCTTACTTTCAGGCTGTCCGTCGTGACCCGGGCCATGGTGGTGGCAAGTTCTTCCGCCCTGCGTTTGGCGGGGATCCCAGTCAAAAGATAATCCCTGCTCACATAGCCTTCCACATTTCCGGAACTGATATGCGCCCAGCTATCATCCATGTCAAGCACCTCGCAGGCGGCGTCTTTCGGCAGTTTTCCCACCAAACGCCCATCCTCCCCCGCGATGGCTCTGATATTCAGGTTATCGCTCACGTCGGCAATTCCGAGATTGGTATAACCCCAGTTGGCATTCTTCGCCCGCTCATAGGCAAGTTCGTAATCTTCCGCCGTCTTCTCGGAAATAAGGATCACACCGGAACCGATCGAATCGCCCAATATATCCTGCGCCGTCTGCGCACTGTCTCCGTCGGTCTGCGCGCTGCCAGTATTATTGTCGCTGACTCCTTCCGCCTCCTGTTCCGGTTCCTGATCCAGCCGAAGCTGTCCAATCGGCAAAAGATCGGATATGGGCATAGATGCCCGCGCCGTCAACGGGGTGTTTATAAAAATAACTATCGTTATTATAAGTGTCACTCCACGTTTTTTCATTAGAAATGATTCCTCTTACTTCCGTACGTCCCTAATTTGGCTCAAAGTAACTGTTCGCAAAGGCAATATTGGTCGCGTGATCCGCCACCCGTTCCAGTCCCGATACGATATCGGAGAACAACGCCCCCGCTTCCGGCGTACACTCGTTGCTCGAGAGACGCTCGATATGCTTTTGCTGCAATTCCTTCTCTTTCTCGTCGATGGCCTCCTCCAGATTACGGATATCCTCCTCGTGCTCCTCCGTACTCTTGACAAACATTTCAAAGGAGAATCGGAGGATCGTGTTGACCATATCCATCATCTCACCCAGCTCACGCTGTGCTTCCTTGGAAAAGCCCACGCCGGTCTCTTCCCTGCGCACCGCCGCATCCGCAATGTTTTCCGCATGGTCGCCGATCCGCTCGATATCGTTAACTACATGGAAAAGCGCGCCGATGCTCTTTAAGTCTTCGATCGGCAGGGTCGTCTGGTTGATCTTTACCAGATAATTCGTGATGGCATGACTTAAAAAGTCGATGTTCTTTTCGACCTCATAAACCTCGTCGATCTCCTCCCTGTCCAGCGTGATCAGCGCGTTCATGGCACGATTTAGATTTTCATCCGCAAGGGAACCCATGCGATCCAGCTCCTTGATCACTTCGACCATGGCTGTAGCCGGATTTAGGAGCATCTTTTCGCCTATGTACTTAAGCTGGTAACTGTCGCGATAGCCGATCTTCTTGTCGTCGCCCGGCACCAGCAGATAAGTGAGCGTTACGATCTGCTTGATAAACGGTATCATGATGACCACCTGAAATACCTTGATGGAAATATGTGCGAAAGCGACCACGCGCCCCGCATCGCCGCAGGCCAAAAAGGAAAGCCCGTCCACGATCGTACCCACCGCCAGCAGAAAGATAATGTAAACAATGATCGTACCGATGATATTAAATAACAGGTGTATCATAGCCGCCCTCTTGGCATCCTTCTTACCGTTTAAAGAGGCGAGAAGGGCCGAAGTACAGGCACCGATGTTACAGCCGAGAATAATGAACATACCGATGTCCAGACTCATCAGGCCCTGATTGGCGAGAAGGACCATGATACTGACCGTCACCGAAGAACTCTGGATTACCGCCGTGAGGATCGTCCCCAGAAGCACCGCCAGAATCGGCGAACGCAGGGAAGCAAACATATGTAAGACTGCCGGAGAATCCTTCATGCCGGACATAGCGCCCGACATGGTGGCAAGTCCCATGAAAAGAACGCCGAAGCCGATGATGACCTCTCCCCAGCGGGAGATTTTCTGTTTTTTGACAAACATAATGATGAGCACGCCCACAAGCAGAATGACGGGCGCGGCTTTCTCTAATTTCAGGGAAACGAGCAATGCCGTCACCGTCGTACCGATATTAGCGCCAAAGATTACGCCGGCCGCCTGTGTGAGCGTCATAAGACCGGAATTGACAAAACTGACCACCATGACCGTGCAGGCCGAGGATGACTGAATCACCGCCGTAAAGAACACGCCCACCAAAATTCCCATAAAACGATTTGTCGTAAGTCTCTCCAAAATCCCTCTGAGTCTGGCACCGGCGACCTTCTCGATGCTTTCGCTCATGATGCGCATACCGTATAAAAACAGTCCCAGACCGCCGGCCATGGAAAGAATGATCGTTGGATTCATCTCGCTTCAGATATCCTTCCTTTGTTCTTCTCCTACAAAAAGCTATACGTTACTATTTTATCGAAAATGAGAGTTGCTGACAAGCCCCCTGATAAAAATATAAATCAGGAATCTTCTCTTCCCGCAGCGATATCCGCCGCAATCTGCCTCCGCAGGGCCTCTATGGAATCAAATTTTTGCTCCGGCCGGCGAAAACTTAAAAATTCCACGGTGATCTCCCGCCCGTAAAGGTCGCCCGCAAAATCGTAAAGGTACGTCTCAATCCCCAGCCTGTTCTCCTCGCTCACCGTCGGCTTGCAGCCCACGTTCGAAATTCCCCGGTAAACACATTCCGTCCCGCCAAACCGCACCTGCGTGTGATAGACGCCGTTCGGCGGCAAAAGCTTATCTTCCTCCGGCATCAGATTGGCAGTCGGCATACCCAGCGTACGCCCCAGCTTCTTTCCGTGTTCCACGATTCCCTCCGCACTGTAAGCTCTCCCGAGCATCCTGCGCACTTCTTCCATATTTCCAAGGCGTACCGCCTCCCGCACTCTGGTGGAGCTGACTTCCTCTCCGTCCACCCTGACCTTCTCGATCAGTTCCGTGCAATAACCGAAGCGGTCCGCATAGCGCGAGAGCAGATTAAAATCCCCAGCCCCGCCTTTTCCAAAAGAGAGATCGGGGCCGGCGCAGATATAGGCTGCCCGCATCCGCTTCGCCAGATAACTTTCCACAAATATCTCCGGCGCGGTGGCCGCCGTCTTACTGTTTAAAGGAAACTCGATCAGTACATCGATGCCCAGTTGCTCAAATGCCGCCCGTTTCTCCGCTTTGGTGGTCAGTTCCTTCTCCTCCCCGCCGAAGAAAGCGGATGCCTGAGTATCAAAAGTAAAAACTGTCGCCAACAGGCCCTGCGCCTTCTGTGCGGTCAGCTGTGAAAGGAGCTTTTGGTGTCCCAGATGGATGCCATCGAATTTGCCGATGGCGACGGCGGATTTTTCAGGCAGCGCAAAGTCAGTCGTACCTTCTATGATTTTCATGTGATCGTCCTTATTTATTGTTTAATAATTGCTATTTATTCCGACAGAAACATCTTCACAGGCTTCGCATCTCGTCCCCTGACATGATATTTGTAAATACCATAAAACAAACCTGCCTCGTCATACATACGAATTTCTTCGCCGTCCTCCAGAGATATGCCCTGTGCAAGCAGGCTCCCGGGGATGCGGTTGCCATTTTGGAGCAGCCGCACGGCATTGTCCGCCACCGTCACTGCGCGCAGATTAGGGAATACTGCGTCGGGCGGTATGATAACATCTGATATTTTATCTTCATCCCGCAGTTTTTCAAACTCCGCCAAGGTGAGGGCGTTGTCGATGCCAAAGATACCGACCCGGCTTCTGGTAAGGCTCTCCATCGCGCCGCCCACCGAAAGCCTCTCCCCGATATCGTGACAGAGCGTGCGGATATAGGTGCCCTTGGAACAGACCACGCGAAAGCGCACTGTTGGAAGGGAAAGCTCCAGAATCTCCAGCTCATGAATCGTCACCGGACGGGGCTTGCGCTCCACTTCTTTCCCGGCTCTGGCAAGCTCATAGAGTTTCTTGCCATCCACCTTAAGAGCGGAATACATGGGCGGGAGCTGCTCATAGCCGCCCAGAAAATGCAGGATATTCTCCCGTACCTGCCCTTCGTCCAGATGCGCGAGCGTCTCCTCGTCTGCTTTCGATAACACCTGTCCTGAAATATCCTGCGTATCCGTGGTAAGTCCCAGCCGCAGGACGGCGATATACTCCTTATCCCAGTCCGTGAGCAGATCACAGAGCTTCGTACCCGAACCAAAACATACAGGGAGCACGCCGACCGCCTCCGGGTCAAGTGTCCCTGTATGCCCTATCTTTTTCTGCTTACAGATTCCTCGCAGCTTCGCCACCACATCGTGCGACGTATAGCCCGCCTCCTTGTATACATTCAGGATTCCGTTGTACATAAATCTCCTTGTTTATTTTAGCTGGGTCGCGATCTCCTGCGACAAATTGTTGATATTGTCGTGATAGGTACCGTTCATCATGCAGCCCGCAGCACGCACATGTCCGCCTCCGCCGAATTTTACGGCGATTTTCGACACGTCCACCGTACCGTTCGAGCGCATACTCACCTTATATTCCAGCGTGCCGGTCTCATACATGAAAATGGCGCAGTCCACGCCTTTGATGCCCTGCAGCTGATTAACGATGCCGTCCAGATCCTTCGGTCCTACACAGTAAAACTCCATCATACGCCGGCTCACCATGCTGACGATACAGCGATTGTCCATAAAGCGCACGCTGCCCAGAATTGCCCTGCCCATGATCTGCGACTGCAGATAAGTCTTCTCATAATAAGTTTCTTCTATCAAAGCCGAAAAATCAAATCCAAATTTAAGTAATTCCGCCGCGATCTCCATCGTCCGCGGCGATGTATTGGAAAAGCGGAATACGCCCGTATCATGGGCAATACCGAGATAAATAGCCTTTGCGATCTCCTCATCCACAAGCGAATGATCCATCATCTCATAGAGCAGCTCCGCCGTGGAACTTTTCTCCGGCTCTACTACCCATTCGCTCCCACAGCCCATATTGCTGATATGATGGTCTATGTTGATCCGCCTTTTCGCCCGTGCAAAAATAGGCTGCGCATCGCCCAGCCGCTCCTCATTACAGTCCAGCGCAAAGAAAGCATCATAGCACGCATCGGTATTAAATTCTGATTTAATAACCTCAATATCTTCTAAAATCTGAAAGACAACGGGGGGCTCCTCCAGATAGACATCGATCTGCGCTTCCGGAATCTCCTTTTTCAGATAATGGTACAGCGCCATAACCGAGCAGACACAATCCCCATCAGGTCTCACATGCCCGCCGATCGCTATGGACTTTACCCCCGCCAAATCATTGCTCCTTATCATCTTCGCTCCCCTTGCTTTCTCCGGCGGCCTCCCTGTCGGATGCCACCACTTCTTCAATCCGCTTCGACATGCTCACCCCGTAGGCAATGGACTGGTCCATGATAAAGGTGATCTGCGGCGTATTGCGCAGATTGATGGTCCGCGCGAGCTGCCCGCGAATATAGCCCTCCGCACTCTTTAGACCGGCAAGCGTGTCCGCCTGCGCTTTCTCGTCACCGAGTACGCTGATCCACGCCTTGCAGGTCTTTAAGTCGGGCGCTACTTCCACCGCCACCACCGAGGTCATGGGCGCGATCCGGGGGTCTTTGATCTCTCCCCTGATGATCTGCGCCAGCACACGCTGTACCTCCCCGTTGATTCGGGTATTTTTAACACTGTTTTTACGCATTCAAATAAATCCTTTCCTCTGCGTCTCTATAATATAACGCTTGTTACGATTAGCGCGGAACCTCGACCATGATATAAGCTTCCACGATATCAAGCTCTTCCATCTTATCAAAGCCTTCGAATACAAGACCGCACTCAAAGCCCGCCTTGACTTCCTTGACGTCATCCTTAAAGCGCTTAAGGGAAGCAAGCTCGCCCTCGTAGATCTGTTCCTCGCCTCTGCGGATACGAATCTTACACCCTCTCTGGAACTCGCCGTCAAGCACATAAGATCCGGCGATATTACCGATGGCGGACGCCTTAAAGATCTGGCGCACTTCCGCGTGGCCAATCACCTTTTCCTCAAAGATCGGATCAAGCATGCCCTTCATGGCCGCCTCGATATCCTCGATGGCCTGATAGATGACCTTGTAAAGGCGCACATCTACGCCCTCGCGCTCAGCCACTGTTTTTGCGGTAGCGTCCGGTCTCACATTGAAGCCGATGATGATGGCCGAGGACGCGGAAGCCAAAGATACATCCGATTCGTTGATGGCGCCCACGCCGCCGTGGATACACTTCACGACCACTTCCTCGTTAGACAGCTTCATCAGACTCTGCTTTACAGCCTCCACGCTGCCCTGTACGTCCGCCTTGACGATCAGGTTGAGTTCCTTCAGGTTACCCTCCTGAATCTGGTTAAACAGATCGTCCAGAGACATCTTCGTCTTAGTCTCCGCAAGCATCTCTTCCTTATGCTGCGCCAGATAGGTGTCCGCATAGCTCTTCGCGCTCTTATCGTTTTCATGGACGATAAAGACTTCGCCGGCGCTGGGCACGTCGGACAACCCAAGGATTTCTACCGGTGTGGAGGGCGTCGCCTCCTTCACCCGTCTGCCCTTGTCGTCGATCATAGCCCTCACCTTACCGTGGCTTGCACCCGCAGAGATAAAGTCGCCCACATGAAGGGTTCCCTTCTGCACCAGCACGGTAGCTACGGGCCCCCTGCCCTTGTCAAGTTCCGCCTCAATCACCAGACCGCGCGCGTTCCTGTCCGGATTCGCCTTCAGTTCCAAAATCTCCGCCGTCAACAGGATGGTCTCCAACAGATTTTCAATGCCCTCTCCGGATTTTGCGGAAACCGGCACAAACTCCGTGGACCCGCCCCAATCTACCGGAATCAGTTCATATTCCGTCATTTCCTGTTTCACGCGGTCAATGTTCGCGTTCGGCTTATCAATCTTATTCACCGCTACGATGATCTCAATACCGGCCGCCTTCGCATGGTTGATGGCTTCTATCGTCTGCGGCATCACGCCGTCGTCGGCCGCCACTACCAACACCGCGATATCCGTAGAGTTCGCACCGCGCATACGCATAGCTGTGAAAGCTTCATGACCCGGCGTATCTAAGAAGGTGATGCTCTGGTCTTTTATGCTTACCGTATAGGCACCGATGGCCTGCGTAATACCGCCTGCCTCCTTATCCGTCACATTGGTCTTACGGATGGCGTCAAGAAGCGATGTTTTGCCGTGGTCTACGTGCCCCATCACACAGATAACGGGCGGACGCGCCACCATAGCATCGGTATCTTCCTCCTCCTCGCGCAGCAGCTCCTCGATCACATTGACCTTGACTTCCTTCTCGCAGATAATCTCGTATTCGATCGCGATGTTCTCCGCCTCCTCAAAACTGATGTCGGAGTTTAAAGTCACGACCTGCCCCTGCAGGAAAAGCTTTTTGATGATCACAGAGGGCTGAATCTTCATCTTATCAGCCAATTCTTTGATGGTCAGCGTATCCGGGATCGTGATCACCTTGATCTGCTCTTCTTTCGCCTCCTCAGGCTTCTTCTCCGGCTTGATAAAGCGGCCGGCCTTGTTGCGGTTCTTTACCGCTGCGCTGTCGTCCTCGTAGATATGGTCCTTCTTCGACCTCTTATCCCTGTCCTGATTCGCTCTGCGTTTCTCGTCGTCTCTGTGGTTTGGCCCATCTTTAGCGGGCGCTGCAGCGACAAAGTCCTTCTGACCGTTATTTTTCCGAAATCTATTTTCCTGCCCGCCAGTGCCTCTCTGAGGGCGGTCATTATTTGCACCATTCCTTCCAGCAGCGAAAGGAGCGCCGCCGCCCCTGCGATCAGTCTGACCGCCGCTATGATTCTGTCTGCCCTGACCTTCAGGTTTGCGATTTTCTCCTGCACTGACCGTCCTCTCCTGTCCTGCTGCCGGTTTGGTTCCGGCTGCCTCATTTCTGGCATTTTCCCGTTTCTCCTGCTGCCGCTGCTCCAGCCGTCTCTCCTCCTGCTGTCGCTGACGGACCTCATAAGGCTCCGCCGTCACCGGGATCGGCTTCTGGGTGGGCCGGATAATCTTATGAGGCGCATTCTGGGGCTGTACGGGACGCGCGCCGTTTGACATCGGCCTGCCGCCGCCCCTGTTTTGACCACCGCCCTGCGCCGGCCGTCCTCCCATCTTGGAGTTGTGCGGATTACTCACGAAGATGATCTTCTTTTTCCTGGGCGCTTCGTTCCCGGACTCAGGTTTTCCCTCAGGCCTTGGACCCGCGGCCTTCTCAGCCTTTGGTTTCCCTGTCTCCGCAGGCGCCGTTTTCTCTTCTTTAGTCGGCTTTTCTGCAGACGGATTTTCTTCTTTTTTTGCCGCAGGCGCCGCTTCCTTTGCCGGCGCAGGTGCCTTCTTTTCCGCCGTTTCAGCAGCCTTCTTCCCATCAGGGCCAAACGCCTTGCGCACAAGCGCGATCGCATCGTCCTCAATGGAACTCTGCGCCACCTTCACCTCATATCCTTTAGCCTGCAAAAAGTCGATCAACTCCTTGCTCTTTTTGTCTAACTCTTTTGCCAGCTCATGTACTTTCATCTTCGCCATACTTACTACCTCCACCTATTTCGAGTCCGCTAAATGCTTCCGTATCGAATTTGCAAATCCCTCATCCGTCACCGCAAGGACCGATCTCTCCTCCCTGCCCATGGAATGCCCGACTGTTTCTTTTGTCCCATAGACGACACAGGGAACCCTGTAATAATCACACATGTTATTATATTTCTTTCTGGTATTATCCGACGCATCTTCCGCGATGATGACCAGGCGCGCCTTACCGCATTTCACTGCCTGTTCCGTTGCAAATCCGCCACTGACAACATTTCTGGAGCGTGCGGCGAGTCCCAGCATGGACAATACCTTATCCCTTCCCGGTATCTGCTTCATGCCCGCCCTCCTCAAACTCCTTCTCCAGAGTCTCGTATATTTCGTCCGGTATGCGCTGCTTAAAAGAACGCTCCAGACCCTTGTTCTTTCTGGCTTTTACAAGGCATCCCATCTGCTTGCACAGATAGGCGCCCCTGCCGTTCTTTCTTCCCGTCATATCAAGGAAGATCGGCCCCTCCGCGCTCCTCAACACGCGCATCATCTCTTTTTTATCTCTCATTTCTCCGCAGCCTACGCACTGGCGCAGAGATACTTTTTTTGCCATACTGCTCCTCGCTTCACACTTACGACTCGTCGCCGTCCTCTTCTATCATTTCTTCCGGCTCATAGGACTCGCCGCCCTCTTCTGCGTAGGCCGCTTCCTCATACTCGCCGTCATAGCCCTCCTCATCGTAACCTTCCTCGTCATACTCCTCGTCGTCGTAGACGTAATCCTCATAACGGAAGCCGGGCGCGTCTTTGGCCTGCGTCTCGCTCTTGATGTCGATCTTATATCCTGTCAGTCTGGCTGCCAATCTGGCGTTCTGCCCCTCTTTACCGATTGCGAGGGAGAGCTGATAATCCGGCACCACGACCTTGGCCGTCTTCTCCTCAGGATCTGCGAACACCGCCACGATCTTTGCCGGGGAAAGCGCATTTTGGATCAGATTACCGGGGTTCTCATCCCAGTTCACGATATCGATCTTCTCCCCGCAAAGCTCATCCACGATGGAATTGACTCTGGCGCCGTTGATGCCTACACAGGCACCCACAGCGTCCACGTTGGGATTGTTGGAGCGCACCGCAAGTTTCGTCCTGCTGCCCGCTTCTCTGGCAATGCTCATGATCTCCACCGTACCGTCCTTGATCTCCGTCACCTCGGACTCAAAGAGGCGCTTCACCAGTTCCGGATGCGTGCGGCTCACTAAGATCCGCGGCCCTTTAGGGGTGTTCCTCACCTCAAGGATATATACTTTGATGCGCTCGGTAGGACGGAAATGCTCCGTTTTCACCTGCTCGTTCTCATTGAGGATGGCATCCGCCTTTCCCAGATTGATCGATATGTTCTTTCCCATGTAGCGCTGTACAATACCCGTCACCACATCCTTTTCCTTTTCAAAATACTGGTTATAGATGACGCTGCGCTCTTCCTCGCGGATCTTTTGTAAGATCACACTCTTGGCATTCTGGGTAGCGATGCGGCCAAACTCCTTGGAGCGGATCTCTACGCGAACGATATCACCCACCTTGGCCGTCGGGTCGATTTCAGCCGCATCTTCGGGAGAAATCTGCATCACCGGATCCTCAACCTCCTCTGCGACTTCCTTTTCGGCATAGCAGTAGTAGTCGCAGGTCTCCCTGTCGATCTCCACCTTCACATTGTCCGCCTTACCATAGTGGTTTCTGTAGGCGGTGATCAGTGAATTTTCGATGGCCTCAAAGAGAGTGTCCTTGCTGATCTCCTTTTCCCTCTCCAGAATGTCGAGCGCCTCCATCAATTCCTTATTCATTTTCCATTGTCCTCCTATGTCTCATTGCTGATTATCCATAAACGAGTCAGAAGTCAAGCGCCATTCTGACCGTCGCGATCTCCCGTCTCTCAAAGACGCGCGGGCTACCGTCTTCCTCTATGGTGATCGTACCCGCGTCATACGCCTTCAATATCCCTGAAAATTCCTTGGTTTTGTCGATAGGTTTATAGGTTTTGATCTCCACCTTTTCCCCAAGACTCTGCTCCAGATGCCGGTCTTTTTTTAAAATCCTGCCAAGCCCCGGACTGCTGACCTCCAAAATATAGGCGTCCGGTATAAAATCCTCCGCATCAAGCGCATCCGATAAAGCGCGGCTCACCGTTTCGCAGTCCTGAATGTTCACCCCATCCGGCTTATCGATATAGACCCGCAGATAATAGTCCTTTCCTTCCTTTACATACTCCACATCATAGACGGAAACGCCCGCTTTTTCAACGATAGGAGCAAGAAGACCTTCTGTCTTCTCTTCGTAAGTCTCTCTCTTTGACATATTTACCTCCATACAGGAGTCACAAACCCGCGATTGATAAATCAGCACATCAGCGTGACTTTTCAATCTTCCTCCTAATGCAGCCCGCACATAGAAAGAGTGGACTCGTTAAGTCCACTCTTACTTTCAGTAACCATTCTAAATACTGAAAGTATTATACCACCCTTTTTCTTTCATTGCAAGTGCTATTTGACAGAATAGTGATTTTCCTATACGCTAAGAATAATTCTATATCCTATAAGGGAGACAGACAATGACTAAAAAGACAGACCGCATCTTACTGTTTCATCTTGCCCAGAGCTTCTTTACTACTTGGGCGCTGATGAAGGCATCCCGCATGGAACCCGGAAACATCCTGACCTTCGTGTTCTTTCTCCTTGCCTTTTTCTTCTATCGGCATGTGAACCGCAGGATGGCTCTTTTGGAGATCTCCAACCGGCTCTCGCTCGCCGCCGCTGTCCTCTTTACCTTCCTCTACATGGCCGTGGACTATCCGCATTATATCGAACTGCTCACAAGCCGCCTTTACCGTACGATTATACTTGTCGTCATCTTTGTCGGCTTTGTATCCCTTTTTTATAACCTGCTGCTCTTTCTGTTTTCCTATACCTGCGACAAAGAGCTGCTGGAACGCAATCTCCTCACTCATTATCAAGATGCCCTGTACACACATACCGGGCCGCATAAAAGGCTGTCCGCCTGCATCAGCGCGGTCGTGAATTTTGGCCGCAGCCGCACGGCGCTTAGCGCCTTTCTCGCCTGTATGCTGTGCTGGCTGCCCTATTATTTCTATCAATATCCGGGTATCATGACGCCCGACAGCATCAACCAGTTCGAGCAGGTGTTGGGCCTCATCCCCTACTCTAATCACCATCCATGGGTCCATACGCTGCTCTTCGGTTTCTTCTACCGTCTGGGCTATGCGCTCACAGGCGACATGGTGGCCGCCGTTTCCGCCTATACCATTTTCCAGATGTGTCTGCTCGCGGGCAGCATCGCCTATTTCATTTCCACGCTGCGCGCATACCGGATCCGTCCCTTTGTCCTGTTTCTGGTAACAGGCTTTTATGCGTTCATCCCCTACCATGCGGTCTTCTCCGTCACCCTCTGGAAAGACATCCCCTTTGCGGCGGCGGCGCTTTTATTTTGCTGTTCCATCCTGCGCCTTTCCATCCGCGGCGATATCGATGCAGAACATCTCACCATTTTCACAATATCAGGTGTTATGATATGTTTATTCCGTTCGAACGGCTGGTACGCCTATCTTCTGGCCCTGCCTTTTCTGCTGTTCGGCTTCCGCAAAAAGGCGAAAGCAATCTATCCCCTGCTCCTTTTCACGCTGCTTTGCGCCGTCATTGTCAAATATCCCGTGATGCGGGCCTTCCACGTAGAACAGCCTGATTTCATTGAATCCGTCAGCATCCCTATGCAGCAAATAACAGCCGTTATTTGCAATGACAGAGCACTTACGGCCGAGGAGACCGCTCTGATCGAGGAAGTGGTGGACCTGACCTACATCCATGAGCTCTACAATCCCGGTTTTGCGGATAATATCAAAGAACTGGTGCGCGCGGGAAATCAGGACTACCTTGTCGCCCACAAGAAGGAATTTTTCGATCTCTGGCTGCATCTGGGTCTGCGCTATCCCGGAGACTACCTGACCGCCTATATCCGGCAGACCTATGGCTACTGGTATCCTGACTCCTTCTATCTGGTGGCGGAGGCCGAAGGTGTCAGCGCCACGGATCTCGGTGTCTCCCATACTCCGTTGATTGGCGGCCCTCTTGTCATAAAGGGAAAAGAAATCGCCATCAAACTGGGCGGTATGGTACCCATCTACGGCACACTCTGGAGCATGGGCGTGGCTTGCTGGGTTCTGCTCTTTTCCATCTGCACCGTGGTCATCCGCGGAGAATCCTATAAGCTCATCTGCTATCTGCCAAGCGTCACCCTGCTTCTCACCGTGCTGGTCGCGACGCCCGTGGCCACGGAGTTTCGCTATGTCTACTTTATGGTTTTGTGTCTGCCTTTTTATCTGATGACGGCGATGTTGCCGGAAGAGAAGGAACGCATAGACAGTCCGAATGATATAAACGTAATTTCGTAATATTTTTTTGTAAAATAATTCTAAAATCTGTGGACATTCATTTCTATCTGTGATATACTCTGTTTACCTGGAGAGAAACACAATTGCAAAATTATATAGTAATCTGTGCGTGCTGCCGTGCAACATTCATATACCAAAAGGAGGTTACTTATGAACGACAGTGCAAAATTGGATCTGCTTCTATCTGAAATGCGGGAAGCCAGAGGGGACATTCATCTCCTGAAAGAGGATGTCCAAACTATGAAAGGGGATATCCATCTCTTAAAAGATGAGGTCCAGACCTTGAAAGGGGATGTCCAAACCTTGAAGGAGGAAGTCCATGTCCTCAAAGAGGACTCTCAGACTATGAAAGAGAACTTCCGCGTCTTAAGCGAGGACGTCCAGACCTTAAAGGAGGAAGTCCATGTCCTCAAAGAGGACTCTCAGACTATGAAAGAGAACTTCCGCGTCTTAAATGAAGATGTTCAGACCCTGAAAGAAAACTTCCGGGTCTTAAATGAAGATGTTCAAACCCTGAAAGAAAGCTTCCAAAATCTTGATGCAAAAACAGACGCCATCGAAAATAAGCTGGTTCACACTAACTTAATCCTCGAAAACGAGATTCGCGTCAATATCCGGCGAGTGGCGGAAGGTCATCTCGACCTCTCCCGAAATCTGCATGACGCAATGCATCCAAGCAATGAGGTGGAAATGCTATCCATCAGAGTAGGCGTGCTTGAATCCGATATGAGGAAGGTAAAGGCAAAACTCGCTTAATGCGGAACATAATCAGCAAACGAAAGAAAACCGACAACTGAATTTACAGTTGTCGGTTTTCTTTCGGGTTGGGCTGTTCTAAAACAGTCAACAGCTCGTAGGGGAATCGAACCCCTGTTTCCGCCGTGAGAGGGCGGCGTCTTAACCGCTTGACCAACGAGCCATCTGATTGACACTTGCTTATTCTATTATATTTTCGGAGAGAATGCAAGTCCTTTTTACTATTTTTTCTCTATTTTTTCAAAACCGCCGTCAAAAAGCCACACATCATCCGTCGTCTGGCCTGCGTCCGCATCCTCAGAGTTCTCAGTCGTACTGCGGTATGCGGCGTTATACATGGGAATCACCACGTCGCTGCCATCGGCAAAGGTATAGTCCACAAGCGCACGTCCGTCCGACTTCATGGAACTGATCTTGGCGCTGCCGCCCGTCAGATTTAAGATCCATTCCGCCGCCGTGTCCGGACTTCTGTAGACGGCATTGCGGTCCTCACCGCCGTTTTCCCTGTCAGATTCGGTCTGAAACTGAATCGACTCCAAAAAGCCCCGCTCCACATAATCCGTAAAAGAGTAACTCCCAGCGATCAAATAAGCCTCGTCAAACTCCTCCTTAGAAGAAATATTGTCCAGATAGCGGAGTTCGCTGCCTGTCACCTGATAATTCCCTTCTCCTTCCGTCTCACTCCAGACAAAACGAAGTTCCTCCTTCCAGACCACCACATGGGGATCGGAAGTCCACGCATAATACCAGATCTCAGCCTGATTTTCACCTTCTCTGCCCGCACCGAGCTCCTCGGTCAACACACAGCGAAACTCATTCGGCCAGGGACTCGACAAACCAAAGGAATAGACTCCCTCCGTCTGATCCAAATAAGGCAGGCTCTGATAAGCGGTTTCCTCATCCGCATACATACCCACGATTTTATCCCCGTTGCGTTCACAGTAGGTATTGGCATAGGTATCGAGGAAGCGAAGCCTCTCCGCCGTCAGTTCCTCCTGTTTACTGCCCTTGTCCGCCGGATTGAGCGCAAGCCCTGCCGCCAGCGCGCACAAAAGCGCCGTCAGTACCGCCGCTGTCGCGATTCTGCCTCTCTTATAAGAGAGAATATTGCGGATGCGGCCTTTTAACCCGCTCTCACAAAAGGCTACGGGACCCGGATGAAACCCTGTTTCCTCACAGGAAAGGGACAAAAGCGCCCGCGAATAGTCCTGCTTTACCTCCTCGCCCAGCCGCTTTAGAACCGTCTCATCGCAGGACATCTCCATATCGTTCTCCATCAGCTTAAAGGAAAGCCACACAAAAGGATTGAACCAGTGCAGGCACACCGCGCCCCAGAAGAGCAGCTTGACCAGATAGTCTTTTCTGGCAATATGCACCCGCTCATGCGCCAGCACATAGCGACGCTCTTCCGGCTGTAAATGCGCCGGCAGATAAATGCGCGGGCGGATCAACCCGAACACAAAAGGCGCGGCAATCCCATCCGTCTCATAGACATTCTCTTTCGCTCCCCCATCGGTTTTCTCTGCCACGGGCTGCGCCTTGGACAAAAAACGTTTCAGTCTGACTGCCGTCCAAACGCTGTAACCAAGCAGGACGGCCACGCCGGCAAGCCAGATTCCTGCGCATACTGTAAGGACTCTTTGCAGCATCTCTATCGCCTGCCATTTCTCAATCGGTGAAGTAGCCGCCGATTCTGTCACTCTGCTGTTTTGATCCGCCTCTTCGTTTTCATCAGGCAGATAGCCTTTCCCCTGCCACACTGTTTCCTGTCCGTCATAAATGATTTTCTCCTCTACAACGGCGGGATCTATCCTCACCAGACTGTAGTTGCTGGTAAAAGAAACGGGACAAAGCAGCCGAAACAATACCACGCTCCACAGCAGATAGGAAAACAGCTTCGCCTGCCTTTTTAGCAGCAGCCGCAGCACGATGACCGCGCCGATGCAGTAAACGGCCGTCAGGCTCATACCTAATATTTTATAAAACAATACGCCGCAATAAAATTTCGCCATATTCATGCTCTCCTTGTTAATCCTATGTTTTCTTCGGCTCACCTACATCATTTTTCTTGTATCTTCTCTGCTTCACCGCAGCTCAATCGCCTGTATGCTCGTCGATCAGTTTCTTGATCTCCTCCGCCTGCTTCTTCGTCAGCTTTTTTCCGCCCATAAAAGCCGCAAGGAAGCGGGGAATGGAGCCACCGAAGGAATCCTCCACAAACTTTCGGCTCTTATAGGCGTTAAACTCTTCCTCCGACAAAAGCGAGGTCACCACAGCGTTTTCGTTTTGGAAGATGCCCCTCTCGCAAAGCTTTTTTAATACAGTGTAAGTAGTGGATTTCTTCCAGCCAAATTCTTTTTCGCATAATTTCACCAATTCCGGAGAAGCGATCGGCTCCCTCTGCCAGATCAGCTTCGCAAAGCGGGCCTCCCCCTCCGCCAGTTTATATTCTCTCTTCATCTCATCCTCCTTTTGGTCTATTGTTAATAGACTACACATTTAGTCTATCATTTATCGACCATCGTGTCAAGAAAAACAGGCAATTGCAAAACGCATTTCAACGCTACGATAATTGTGCGAATAGTATAACCATAAGTAGACCCGATGACTGAAGTAAATTCCTTCGGAATTAACTTCTGGAACGGAGCGAAAGCGCGTCTGCGTTGGTTATGCTATTTGCACAATTTCAACAACTGAAATCCAGTTTGCAATTGCCTGTTACAAAGATGCTTACAGCACCTTACTCAAAAAGTCGATGGTGCGCGGCTCCTTCGCATGGTTGAAGATTTCGTCAGGCGTGCCCTCCTCCACGATGTAGCCGCCTTCCATAAAAATCACGCGGTCAGCCACCTCTCTGGCAAAGCCGATCTCGTGGGTGACCACCACCATGGTCATTCCGTCCTTCGCCAGCTCTTTCATCACGGCCAGCACCTCGCCCACCATCTCGGGATCAAGCGCGCTCGTGGGCTCGTCAAAGAGCATGATATCCGGATTCATCTCCAAAGCTCTGGCGATCGCCACGCGCTGCTTCTGACCGCCGGAAAGCTGACTGGGAAAGGCCTCCGCCTTATCCGCAAGTCCCACCCGCGTAAGAAGCTGCAGCGCCTTCTCCTTCGCTTCTTCCTTAGAAAGCGTCTTTAGGTGCACAGGCGCAAGCGTCATATTATTCAACACGCTCAGATGGTTAAAGAGATTGAAATGCTGGAAGACCATGCCGATGTTCTCCCGCACCTTGTTGATGTTCGTATGTTTGTCGGTCACATCGCAGCCATCCACCAAAATCTGCCCCGAAGTCACCTTCTCCAACTGGTTCAGGCATCGCAGCAAGGTGGATTTCCCGCTGCCGGAAGGCCCGATCAGCACGACCACCTCGCCCTCCGTCACTTCAAGACTGATATCTTTCAGCACTTCGAGTGAACCGAAATTCTTTTTCAAATTTTTAACGCTGATCTTTACCGCTCCATTACCTGCCACGGTTCACCCTCCTCTCGATCCTCTTGGAAACCTTACTCAGTATGGTAATGACGACCAGATACATGATGCCGACGATTGCCCATGCCTGCAAGGGTCTGAACGTATTGCCCATGACTGTCTTACCCACGTTCGTAAGTTCCGGAAATCCGATCACGGAGAGAATCGACGTATCCTTCAGGGTAATGATGAACTGGTTGATGATCGACGGAATCATCGTGCGGATTGCCTGCGGCACCACGATGAGCGCCATACCGGCACCATAGGAAAGGCCCAGACTTCTGCCCGCCTCCATCTGTCCTCTGTCCACACTCTGAATGCCCGCCCTGACGATCTCCGCCATATAAGCGCCGCAGTTCATGGACAGCGCGATCGTACCCGCCTGCAGGGCCGTCAACCTGAAATCGCTAAAGCCCAGTCCCTGAATGGCCGCAGGAATACCGAAAAAGATAAAGTAAGCGAGTACGATGAGGGGTACGCCCCTCACCGCATCCACATAGACCGTTCCGATAAAGTTAAGCGCCCTGTTATGCCCCACATTCATCAGCCCGAATATCATACCAATCACGGAAGCAAACACCAGAGACAGCAGGCACAGCAAAAGCGTCTGCCCCATTGCTTTCAAAAGCATCTCCCAGTATGTCTGAATGATCATTACCATAGAGAAGTCCTCCCACTGTCTCTAATATAAATAACACGAGTTATATTTTAGTGATACTATTCCTATTCTCCCAGATACTTCGCAAGGATCTCGTCGTACTTACCGTTTGCCTTGATGTTCGCAAGGCCGGCGTTGAACTTGTCAAGAAGCTCCTGTCTGTCCTTATTCATAATTGCGAAGCCGTAAGGCGCGCCGTCGCTCTCCATCCCCTCCGGGATCACCAGCGCAAGGCCGCCGGTCTTGATGGAATCCGCCATGATCGGCGTATCTTCCACGCAGGCCGCGGAATTGCCGAGGATCACATCCTGATACATTGTCGGTGAATCATCAAATACGGTGGTGGTAAAGCCGTACTGGTCCTTTAAGCTCTCCGCAAAATCCATGCCTGCAGTGCCGTTCTTGACCGCCACCTTCTTGCCTGCAAGATCCTCGAACGAAGTCACGTCGCTGCCCTCGGGAAGCACGAAAGTCTGAGTCGCATTATAGTAGCCGTCAGAGAATATCCAACCGGAATCGATACGCTCCTGCTTGATGGTAGCGCCCGCGATCAGGCCGTCCGCCTGTCCTGCCTGCACCGCCGCCACAGCCGCGTCCCAGCCGAGGCTCTGCAGTTCGTACTCAAAACCCTGATCATCCGCGATCGCCGCCAGAATATCCACGTCGATGCCCACGAACTCGCCGTTCTCATTGGTGAACTCAAAGGGGCGGAAAACCGTGTCCGTCGCGATCACATACTTTTTGCCGCTGCCGCCCTGATTGCCGCAGGCCGTCATGCTTAACACCATAGCGGTAAGCAGCGCGATTGCCGTTACTTTTTTCATCAATTTTTTCATAATCAATTTCCTCCTCCTTGCCAATCTATTTGTCTTTTTTAATCTTCCTTAGTATAAAAAGATTTTATTTGATTGTCAAGGATATTTTGTATCATTGTATACAATATCGTGTGCTATTTTATTATAGACCTGCCAGACATCCTTTCCCCGTCAGGCCGCTCAGATATCCTTCGCAGCCATAAGAATCAACTCTTCGGCGCGGTCTAAGCCCAGTTTCTCCGTATTCAGCGTCAGATCAAAGTTACGGGCGTCTCCGTAAGCGCACTTGGTATAATACTCGCAGTAACGCTTCCTCGCCTTGTCCACCGCGCGCACATCGTTTGCCACCTGTTCGGGCGGAACCTGATCCATCAGCCTGGTCATCCGTTTCACGCGCCACTCAAAGCCCGCGTGGATGAAAACGTTTAAGCAATGGTCAAACTCCCTCAGGATGTAGTCACTGTTCCTGCCCACGATCACGCAGCTCTCCTTATTTGCCAGCTCCCTGATCGCGTCCCGCTGTGCCTGCCAGAGTTCCTCATCCAAAGGCCTATTATAAAAATCAAAGAGACTCTGGGCAAAGCCAAAGTTTTTCGGCACCCGCTCGTCCCACTTGCGCACCTGCTCCGGATCCAGATTTTTTCCGGAGACGGCGGTCTTTAGGATGATGTCCTTGTCATAATACTCGATCCCCAGTGCCTTCGCTACCTGCCTGCCGATCTCGCCGCCTCCCGCGCCGAACTCCCTGCCGATTGTGATAATCTTTCTCATGTCCTGTCCTCCTTTTTATGCAAGATCGAATATACTGATCTGATTCGACTCCGGAATATTCCCCAAAAGCCCCAGCCGGTCCAGCAGATCGGTGATCGACTTTGAGGCCTTCGTCCGATCCCTGAAATCATCCCTGCTCAGAAACGGCCCGTCCTTCGCCGCCTCCACGATAGCGTCCGCCGCGCGGTCCCCCAGCCCGTCAATGCTGATCAGGGAAGGCATCAGCTTCCCGTCCACGATCTGAAACAGCTTAGCCTGCGCCGTAAATATATCGATAGGCGTAAAATCGAAACCTCTCGCATACATCTCCTGCACGATCCGCATATCCTTGAAGGAATCCTGCTCTTTCTTGGACAGCTCGTCGTCCCGCCTTTTATAATCCGCCATGATTGCTTCCAAATGAGTCTGACCCTGACACATAAGCTCATAAGAGAAGGCCGAAGCGCGGATGCTGAAATAGGCTGCATAGTAAGCTAACGGATAATTGATCTTACAGTAGGCAATACGCCACGCCATCATTACATAGGCCGCCGCATGGGCCTTGGGGAACATGTACTTGATCTTCTTGCAGGAGCCGATATACCAGTCCGGCACTCCCTGCTCCTTCATCGCCTCGATCCATTCGTCCTTTAAGCCCTTGCCCTTGCGCACGCTCTCCATGATGGTGAAGGATAAGGACGGTTCCACCCCCTGCTGCATCAGGTAGATCATAATGTCATCACGGCAGCAGATTGCCGTGGAAATGGTCGCTTTTCCTTCCTCGATCAGTGTCTGCGCGTTGCCCAGCCACACGTCCGTGCCGTGGGAAAGGCCGGAGATACGCACAAGGTCCGTAAAACACTTAGGCTTTGCGTCTATCACCATCTGGATAACAAACTCCGTACCAAACTCCGGAATGCCCAGACACCCCAGCTTGCAGCCGCTGATCTGCTCCGGCGTGATACCCAGCGCTTCCGTCGATTGGAACAGCGACATCACGCCCTTGTCGTCCAACGGGATCGTCACCGGGTCAAGTCCCGTCAGATCCTGCAGCATACGGATCATGGTGGGATCATCATGCCCCAGAATGTCCAGTTTCAGCAGGTTATGGTCGATGGAATGGTAGTCAAAATGGGTCGTGATGATGTCCGTATCCATATCGTTGGCCGGATGCTGCACCGGCGTGAAAGAGTTAATGTCCTCCCCCACCGGCAGCACCACGATGCCGCCGGGATGCTGGCCCGTACTCCTGCGGATGCCCGTGCAGCCCGCCACGATGCGGTTGATCTCGCAGACGCGCTTGTGTTTTCCCCTCTCCTCATAGTAATTCTTCACATATCCGTAGGCCGTCTTATCCGCCAGCGTGCCGATCGTGCCCGCGCGGTAGGTCTGGCCGTTCCCAAAGATCACCTCCGTGTACTTGTGGGCCTTGCTCTGGTACTCTCCCGAAAAGTTCAGGTCGATATCAGGCTCCTTGTCCCCCTTAAAACCGAGGAAGGTCTCAAACGGGATATCGAAGCCCTCCTTATTCAGGGGTGTGCCGCAGACAGGACAGTCCTTGTCCGGCATGTCGCAGCCCGCGCCGCCACCGTAAGCCTTCACCTCGTCGGAATCAAAATCATAGTAATGGCATTTCGGGCAAAGGTAGTGAGGACTCAAGGAATTTACCTCCGTGATCCCCGCCATATTTGCCACAAAGGAACTTCCCACGGAGCCTCTGGAACCTACCAGATAACCGTCCTCAATGGATTTCCATACTAATTTCTGTGCAATAATGTACATCACTGCAAAACCGTTGGAGATGATGGAATTCAGCTCCTTCTGAAGGCGGTCCTCCACGATCTGCGGCAGCGTCTCCCCGTACAGCTCATGGGCTCTGGTATAACAGATGTCCGTAAGCTGCTTGTCGCTGTCCTCGATGACAGGCGGACACTTATCCGGACGCACCGGCGACATCACTTCGATCATATCCGCGATCAGGTTGGTGTTGGTGATGACCACCTCCTCGGCCTTGTCGCTGCCAAGGTACGAAAACTCCTCAAGCATTTCCTCCGTGGTACGAAAATACAGGGGCGCCTGATTATCCGCATCGGGAAAACCCTGCCCCGCCATGATGATGCGGCGGTAGATCTCGTCCTCGGGATTTAAGAAATGGACGTCGCAGGTGGCTGCCACCGGCTTCCCGAACTGCTCGCCCAAGCGGACGATCCGCCTGTTGATCTCCTTGATATCCTCCATGGATTGCACGGTCGGCACCCGCTCCGCCTCAATCATGTACTGATTGTTGCCCAGCGGCTGAATCTCCAGATAATCATAAAAGTTGACCAGTCTGGCGATCTCCGCATCGGACTTCTGCTCCAGAAGCGCCCGGTAAAGCTCTCCCGCCTCGCAGGCACTCCCAAGGATCAGACCTTCCCTATACTGCGCAAGCAGGCTCTTAGGGATCCTCGGCCTTCCCGGCCGCCCCGCAAAGTAGACCAGATGGGACTCCGACACCAAGCGGTAAAGATTCATGCGGCCCACGTTATTTTTCGCGAGAATGATCGCGTGGTAGGTGGGAAGCTTGCCGATGATCTGCGGACTCGCCTTCCCCTTCTCATTGATCTGAGCAAGGGTCGTGATCCCCTGCTTTGCCATCATGGGGATCAATTTTACAAAGATCTCCGCCGTGGCCTCCGCATCGTCCACCGCCCGGTGATGATTCTCCAGCGATACGTTCAAGGTCTTCGCCACCGCATCCAGCGTATGCTTCTTCTGATTCGTCAAAAGGATTCTGGCAATGCCAAGAGTGTCCACATAAGTAAAGTCATGGGCGATCCCCAGTCTGTCACAGTTTTCGATGATGAAACTCATATCGAACTGCGCGTTGTGGGCCACAAGGATACAGCCCTTGCAGAAAGCCAGAAACTGCGGCAGCACCGCGTCGATCTGCTCCGCTCCCATTACCATATCATCCGTTATTCCTGTCAGCTTTTCGATTTCAAAAGGAATCGGCGTCAACGGATCGACAAAGGTAGAAAACCGCTCCACGATCTTCTTACCGCTGACCTTCACCGCACCGATCTCAATGATCCTGTTTCGCGTGGGGGAAAAACCGGTCGTCTCGATGTCGAACACCACAAAGTCCGCCCCAAAGTCCTGCCCCTTCTCATTGGTCGCGATCTCGTGCAGATCGTCCACCAGATAAGCCTCCACACCGTAGATCACCTTGAAAAAGGCCTGCTTATCCGGTTCCGGTTCTCCTGCTTCCTTTAAGCGTGCCTTCTCCGCCTTCCAGAGATCCTCCCACACATGGTTGGCATCGGGAAAGGCCTGTACCACGCCGTGATCGGTGATGGCGATGGCCGGATGCCCCCACTTATAGGCGCGCTTCACGATATCCTTAGCCTCGGATACCCCGTCCATATCGCTCATCTTCGTGTGACAGTGGAGCTCCACCCGCTTCCTGACGCTCCGGTCTTCTCTGGAAGTGGTAAAATCCGTGATCTTCTTGATCCCTGCAATAGATCCGATGGTCAGCTCATGATCGAACTTGTCCACCATCGTCATACCCTTGATCTTGACAAAGGCCCCCTCTTTTATAACGCCCGTTATTTCACTAACCTGCTCATTGTGGATAAAAAACTTCACCGTCATGGTATCCGTATAGTCTGTGACATCAAAGATCAGGATGGTCCTCTCGTTCTTGATCTCCCGTTTATCTACACGAATCACCCTGCCGCGGATGACCACCTCGCCCATCTCGCCGATAATGTCCTCGATCGGCATAGCCTCCTCCTCAAAATCTCTGCCGTAGATTACATCAGGATTATCGGAACGCTTCAGGGAGCGTTTGAAGTCAGATTTTTTACCGCCGTCCGACCATTTTCCTTTCTTTGCCGGAGTCGGGAAGGACTGCACGGAGACGGCAGCTTTGTCCGCCGGATCACCCGCCGCCAAACCTTCACTGCCTGCAAAGTCCGCCTGCTCCTGTCCTGTCGCTGCAAACTCCGCCCGTTTCGGATCGACGCCGGCAAAATCCGCATAAGCAGACTGCCCCGTCCGGCCCTCTGCATCAATATCGTCTGTTATGTTATTTCGCAGAACGGCCAGATCAGCCCCTTTCTCCCGCACAGCATATCCCGCCCGTGCGGAAATCTCCGCCACCTGCATAGCGAGCCGGTGCTCGTCCTCCTCTCTGCGTTTCCCCACAGGCCGCTCTTTGTATGCGATCTCGACCCGCACCGGGATTCCACAACGCTCGTTATATATCTTTTCCAGTATCCTTGCAAGCTCCTGTGACTTATCATGTCCAAGCACCGTATCTTCCACAGTCAGCCGCAACGTCTCTCCCGAAAAGGCAAGGTCCGCCCGCCGAAAGAGATTGTACTCCACCGGGGACGCTTCTTTCAGCTCCAGCCGGATGCTCTCCCCATAAGCGTCCATCAGCTTTTCCGGATCGTATTGGGAAGAGAGTGTAAAATGCTCGTAAAACTTGACCGTAACAGGCATATTGGGGAAGAACTGCCTGCCGATCTCCCGCTCAACCCGATAAACGTCCTCCTTGGCAATCAGATGTTCGGATGCAATATAAACGCGCAGAAAATCCTTCCGTTTCGTGCTGGTCACCTTTTCCACCGTGATCTCTTCAAACAGATCTTTTAATCCTGTATCCAATTTTAAGGTTGGAAAGACTTCAAAAAACGCTTTACTCATCCCAGTGCAAAAGCTCCTCCCGCAGCGTGTCTAAGAGCGCATCCTCCGGCACCTTCCTCACGATCTCGCCCTTCTTGATCAAAAGGCCCTCGCCTATGCCGCCGGCAATGCCGATATCCGCCTCTTTAGCCTCTCCCGGCCCGTTCACCGCGCAGCCCATGACCGCCACCTTGATATCCAGTGGAATATCCTGCACCATCTCCTCCACCCGCGCAGCCAGCCCGATCAGGTCTATCTTTGTCCTGCCGCAGGTCGGGCAGGAAACCACCTCGATACCGCCTTTTCTAAGACCCAGCGTCCTTAAGATCAGCTTGGCGGATTTAATCTCCTCCACGGGATCCCCCGTCAATGACACCCTGATCGTATCGCCGATACCTTGATGTAAAATAATGCCAAGGCCCACAGCCGATTTGATATTGCCGCTTATCACCGTTCCCGCTTCCGTGATTCCCACATGCAGGGGATAGTTCGTCTCTTTCGCCAGAAGTTCGTGCGCCTTCACGCACATCATCACGTCGGAAGACTTGATGCTGATGACGAGATTATCATAGCCGCAGTCCTCGATGATCCTCACCTTGTCAAGTGCGCTCTCCACGATCCCCTCCGCAGTAACGCCATGATACTTTTCCACCAGTTCCCGTTCCAGAGAGCCGCTGTTGACACCCACGCGGATGGGAATCCCCCGCTCTTTCGCGCGTTCTACCACCGCCGCTACCTTCTCCCTGCCGCCGATGTTTCCCGGATTGATGCGGATCTTGTCGGCGCCATTCTCCATGGCGGCGATCGCCATCTTATAATCAAAGTGAATGTCCGCCACCAGCGGGATGTGGATCCGCTTCTTGATCTCTTTCAGCGCAAGCGCCGCCTCTTTATCAGGCACCGTACAGCGTATAATGTCGCATCCCGCCTGCTCCAGCCGCAGGATCTGTGCCACCGTCGCCTCCACATCCTGCGTCGGCGTATTCGTCATCGATTGTATCAAAATCGGATTTCCCCCGCCGATCTTCCTGTCACCGATGTTAATGATCTTCGTCTGCTCTCTGTGTGTACTCACTGTTACCTCCCCAGCTTCTTCTTTTCCTCTTATTATAAACGAATCCCCTCCGCAAAACAACCGCAACCCTCCGTTTGCATTAGACAAATCTGCTTTTCCACACAGCGCAAAAATCCCCTCTTTCCGCTCCCTCTTCTCCAGCTGCCCCGCTCCCGCAGATCATAAAGGACCTCGGCCGCCACCTGATAGCGTTCCTGCGCCTTCTCCATCGTGCAGCGCCCGATCAGGCGCTCGAACGCCGGAGATAGCAGAGGGTTATAGAGCGAGGGCGCAAGCTGTCCGTAAGGCGGTTTTCCGGGATCGGCCCCCGTCACCATGTAGTAGAGCGTCCTGCCAAAGGCATAGATGTCGCTGCGCTCATCCGCGCAAATTTCCACGCCGGCCGCCCCTGTCTGCTCCGGCGCGCAATATCCCTGCGTCTGCGCCAAACGCTCGTCTCTTTTTTCGCCGTAACTTCTGAGAAAAGCGGCCCCGAAATCCACCAGCCTGAGACTGCCATCCCGACAGACCATAATGTTATCCGGCTTTAAATCTTGATAAATAACAGGTGTTTCTCTAGTGTGCAGATAGATGAGGACATCTAACAGCATTTCTCCCCACAGACAGGCCTGCTCTTCCCGCACGCTCCCTCTTTGCTTAATATAGTTATGTAAACTTATCCCTTCAATATACTCCATTGCCAGATACCAGCCTTCTTCTGAAAAAGAAGAGCCGTCCGCACACACATCGCTACAGAAAAGTTCGTACACCACCGGCAGCATCGGATGACGCAGATCCCGCAGAAAAGCCGCTTCCCGCCTGATGCCCTCCCCGCGCTCCCCATCCTTTCGCAATCGCTTTAACGCCGCCAACCGCCCAAGCCCCCTATCCTCCGCCAGATACACGACCCCCTCACCACCCTGCCCCAGCGGACCCAATATCTGATATTTCCCAATCTGTTCTCCCATTTCTTTCTCCTTCCTTGTATTTCTAATTGTGCAAATAGCATAACCATAAGCAGACCCTTGGAGAACGTTGGCACTTGGCGAGGTTCTTTCGAGCCTAGTACCATTACGTTCGACGGAGCGCAAGCGCGTCTGCGTTGGTTATGTTATTTGCACACCTTTATATAGACCGCAGACAGATTATCCCTCTCCCCCCGCTTCATACAGGCCTCCCCAATCTCCTTAAGCCGCCTCTCGATCTGCGTCTCCTCCTTGATCTGGTCGGGTGCAAGGACATCCTGCAGTTCCCGCCCTTCGATGCGCCGCCAAAATCCATCCGTACAGAGCAAAAACCCCTCCCCCGCACCGGGTACACCCATTGTATGTTCCGGCACAAAGTCCCCGAAACTCCCCACGCATTTCGTCAGCTTTCCCGCACTCTGCGCATGATCTGTTGTGAGCTGCTCCATACGGCCGCGCCGCAGCCTGTAAGCCCTGCTGTCTCCCAGATGCCAGAGCAGCCAGACTTTCTCCCACACCATCAGCACCGTCATGGTCGTCCCCAGTGAGATTTCTTCCTGTCCGGCATAGCGCCTTATTTGCTGCTGCATATGAAAGACCAGCCGGTCCAGCGACCTGCGGATCACCCAGATGCGTTTCTTTTTGCGAAGTATCTGCAGAAATTCTGTATAAAACCATTCCAAAAGCCGCTCCGTCACATAACCAGAGGCCATTTCCCCACGGGAGAGCCCTCCCATTCCGTCGCATACCGCCGCTATCAGCGCCCGCCCTCTGCGGGTCAGGACCTGCTGTAACAAAAGCGCGTCCTGATTGCTCTTTGCCGCACTGCCGCGGCACCAATATACTCCTGTCAGATACTCCATAATGCTGAAATTCCCTCCCTAATAACATGCGTAATCCATTTCAAAACCCTGTTTTCTTCCAGTTCCGTGAAAAACTGCGGGAAGCCCGCCAAACCCTTTATGGTATCCCCGAACGGGGACCGATGTGATTATTTTAATCTATTCGCAAAAAAATTGCAAGCGCTCTTCTCCACTATTTTACACCGACATAAAAAGGCCGGCGCTTACCGCACCAGCCTCATGATGTCGTTGTACATGATAAAGAGCATCAGGGCCATCAGCACCACCAGCCCCGCAAAGTGTACCATGCCTTCCTTTTCGGGCGGCACGGGTTTGCCCCGTATCACCTCCACAAACATGAACACCAGCCGTCCGCCGTCCAGCGCCGGCAGCGGCAACAGATTCATAATACCCAGATTCACCGACAAAAGCACCACGATCTGCAGCATGGTCAAAATCGCATAAGGAGTACCGTAGTTTTCTTCCGCCTGATCATAACTCTCGCCCACCATCTGCGCGATCCCTACCGGCCCGGCCACATCGTCCTTTGTCAGCCGTCCTCTGACCAGCATGGTCAAGCTCTTAAAGGTGAGCTTGACACAGTATTCGACCTCGTAGAAGCCGTACTGGAACACCTGAAGCGGATTACATTTCAGAAAAGCCCCATCGTCTGTGATTCCCATATAATAACGCCCGTCATCTTCACTGTACTGCGGCGTAAGGAGCGTCGTCCGCCTACCCTCTCCCTCTCTCTCATAGACAATCTCCAGCGGTTCCCCTTGATTCAGGAAGGAAATCATACTGACCTCACGGAAGAAGTGAATCGGCTCCCTGCCAATCTTTACGATCACATCGCCCTTTTGTAGACCGGCTTCGGCTGCCGCTGCGCCCTCCGCAACATTGCCGATCACCGGCAAATCCGCCCCTGTAATTGCAGTCAGGACCGCCGCCACCATAAAGGCAAGGATAAAATTGAAAAAAGGTCCCGCAAAGACCGAAGCCATACGCGCCCAGACATTCGCCTCCGTAAAGGCAATCCCCCGCGGACCGTCTTCCTCCGCGTCCAGACTGCCGGATGCAGACGTCGTCTCGCCGCTCGTCTGTTCCACGCCGTCCTCGCCGTCATACATACAGGCGCCGCCGATGGGCAAAAGCTTTAGGGAATATTTGATGCCGTTTTTCTTAAATGAAAACAGCGTCGGCCCCATCCCCACCGCAAATTCCAGAACGCGAATGCCGTTTTTTCTGCCGATGAGAAAATGTCCCAGCTCGTGAGAAATCACCACCAGACCAAATATAATGACAAATAGTATGATTGTTCTGATCAAGTCTCTACTCTCCAAACATTCTTCTGATAAATTCGTGGGTCTGCGCCTCCGCTGCTAGGATTTCCTCCACCGTAGGGCTCTCCACATAACTGTGCGCTTCCATAGCCGCCTGAATCAGCTCAGGAATCTGCAAAAACTGAATCTTCTTCTGTAAAAAGAGGGCCACCGCCTTCTCGTTGGCCGCATTGAAGACCGTGGGCATCGATCCGCCCCGTTTCCCCGCCTCATAGGCCAGCGCAAGCCCCCGGAACGTATCCGTATCCGGCTTTTCAAAGGTAAGGCTTCCCAATTCGCAAAGATCGACCCGCCCGCCTGTCAGGGGCCGCCTGTCAGGATAGAAAAGCGCATACTGAATGGGCAGCTTCATATCCGGCACCCCCATCTGTCCGATGATCGCGCCGTCCGTAAACTGCACCGCGGAATGCAGGATGCTCTGGGGATGCACCAGCACTTCGATCTGTGAGAAATCCACATCGAAGAGCCACTTTGCCTCCATCACCTCAAGTCCCTTATTGCAGAGGGAAGCGGAGTCTATGGTGACCTTCTTGCCCATAGACCAGTTCGGGTGCTTCAAGGCATCCTCCGCCGTCATGTCCGCAAGCTCCTCCCTGCTCTTTCCCCGAAAAGGCCCTCCCGAAGCCGTGAGCAGGATCTTTTCCACCCGCGCGCCGCTCTCCCCGCGCAGTGCCTGAAAGATCGCGCTGTGTTCGCTGTCCACCGGCAGGATAGAAACCTTCATCTCTCTGGCAAAAGGCATGATGATGTGTCCCGCCGTCACCAGCGTTTCCTTATTTGCCAAGGCGATATGCTTCCCCGCCTGAATCGCGGCAATGGTAGGCCTGATGCCGATCATCCCCACGATGCCGGTGACAAGGATATTCATATCGGACTCCGTGGAGACCTCCAAAAGACCGTCCATGCCGCTGACCACACGCACGGGCAAGTCTCTCACCCGCTCCCGCAGATCGGCAGCCGACACTTCATCCCAGAGTGCAGCAGTCTTTGGCTTAAACTCCCTGATCTGCGCCTCCATTAGCTCCACATTGGAATTTGCCGCCAGAGATACGACCTTTAAGTTCTTCTCCTTCCTGACGATCTCCAGCGTCTGTGTCCCGATCGAGCCCGTTGAACCCAAAATGCCTATTTTCTTCATCTTCTGTCACCTGTTTTTTCTATTCTAACTTTGATACCTGCACTATTTATAACACATGCTATTTATCCCTAAGCCGCCTTAATAGGCTACGATCAGACTGATGCCAATAAAGACAATCGGCGCTGCCACGATCACGCTGTCAAAGCGGTCCATGATCCCGCCGTGCCCCGGTATCAGCTTCCCGTAATCTTTAATCTCATAGTCTCTTTTCACCGCCGAGGCTGCCAGATCCCCTATCATAGAGACAAGCGCCCCCGCCGCACCAAGTACCGCCGCAAAAGGCAACGCCAGCGTCATCCCGGAATAGGCATTGATCACAAAGTGCGCATATACCGTAAACAGGATAGCCGCACCAAGAACGCCTCCTATCGCGCCTTCCACCGACTTTTTCGGACTGAGCTTCGGCGTCATCTTGTGTTTCCCGATCAGCACGCCCACGCAATAGGCACAGGTATCGCTCCCCCATGAGGCCAGAAAAACGAACCACACCAGATAGATGCCCTCGTCAATCCCTTCCCGCAGCAGATAAAGAAAGGAAAGCATCACCGGCCCGTAGAGAAAAGAAAACATGGCCGCCATAATCTGATTTGCATGATATCTCGGAAACGCAAATACATAGACGAACAAAAAAACGAGAAAGGCCGCCGCGATCACGAACACCATGGCGCAGAAAGCATCCAAAAGCCCTTGTGCCGCAGCCAGTCCCAGCGCCCCATAATAGACAAGCGTCATCACCAGACCCGCTATGACCGGCGCGCCTGGCATCTTCCCTTCTCCGCGTATCTTGCAGGCCGCCGTCAGCTCCTGATAGGCAATCATGGAAACCAAAAACAACACCACCGCCAAAAGCGTGCCGCCCTTAATAAGAACTGCCACGGCCACCGCTACCAGCACAATGCCGCTGAGTAATCTTGTACGAAACATAGCGCCTCCTAAACCATTTCCTATTCCTTGACCAGACCGTAGCGTCTGTCTCTCTTATTATATGCCTCCACAGCCTTTTCCAATTCTTCTTTCGTAAAATCAGGCCATGCCACCGGCGTAAAATACAGTTCTGTATAAGCTAACTGCCAGAGCAGGAAATTAGAGATCCGCTGCTCATTGCAGGTGCGGATCAAAAGATCGGGTTCCGGAATGCCCCTCGTATCCAGCGCCTCGCCAAATCGCTCCTCCGTAATTTCCTCCGGCGGGAGCGCTCCGTCCTTCACCTGTTTCGCAAGCGTTTTCACGGCTCGCACGATCTCATCCCTGCCGCCGTAATTGATAGCGATCTGAAAATGAAGCCCCGTATTGTCCTTCGTGGCCTCCTCCAGCTCGCCGATCCGCTTTCTGATATCTTCTGCCAGCCGGGACTTCTCCCCGATCACGCGAACACACATGTTATTTTTTGCCGCTGTTTTCAGACAGGTCTTCATATAATTCCTCAGAAGCCCCATCAGCGCCTCCACCTCGTCCGCCGGACGGTTCCAGTTCTCCGTGCTGAAGGCGTACACCGTCAGGTACTGTATCCCCATGCGGTAAGCCTCCTCGCAGATGACCTCCACCGTCTTCGCCCCCTGTACATGACCGTAGTTTCTGGGCATTCCCTTACTCTTCGCCCACCTGCCGTTGCCGTCTAAGATAATTGCGACATGCTGCGGAATCTTTTTCTCCTCTGTCACAGAATCGCCCATAGTATTCTCTGCCCTTCCTGTCTCCATTTATTTCACAATATTAT
Organism: Lachnospiraceae bacterium UBA7196; assembly: GCA_002490835.1. Lineage (GTDB taxonomy): Bacteria > Bacillota > Clostridia > Lachnospirales > Lachnospiraceae > UBA3282. The sequence continues at coordinate 57,464 of DKUU01000042.1, forward strand.
GCAAACTTCAAGATGCAGCAAAGTCCACATTATGTAAACCATTAAACGGAAAGGGGGCAACAGAATCACGCATTCTGTAAGCCCCTCAAAACTCCATTCGTAATCAGTAAGCGCTGCCGATCTGTTACACGGTCAGGATCTCTTTGGATTTCTCGTCGATCAGCTTATCCACGTCTTTGATAAACTTATCGGTCAGCTTCTGTAACTTGTCTTCCAGCTCCTTGATCTCATCCTCAGAGACTTCGGTCTTAGCTAACTTCTTCAAAGCATCGTTGCCGTCCCGTCTCACATTGCGGATCGCCACCTTATTCTCCTCGCCCCGCTTTTTGATATCCTTCACCAGATCCTTACGGCGCTCCTCCGTCAGTTCGGGAAATACCAGACGGATCAGCGAACCGTCGTTTGTGGGCGTGATTCCCACATCCGATGCCATGATCGCCTTTTCGATCTCCTTGATCAGGCTCTTCTCCCACGGCGCGATCTGCAGAATCCTCGGCTCCGGAACCGTGATATTGCCTACCTGCTGGATTGGTGTAGGCGTTCCGTAATAATCTACCTTGATCTTATCAAGGACATGGGGATTCGCGCGTCCCGCACGGATCGTACCCAGATCGTTTACCAGAAAGTCATATGACTTCTGCATCTTTTCCTCATAAGGCTTTAATCTCTCGTCCATACTTACCTCCGACTGCCTTTTTTCTGTATCATACGGCTACACAGTCACCTTTGTGCCGTTAAATCTGCCCTTCACGGTGTTGACGATACTGTTTTCCTCATTCAGGCCAAACACCCACATCGGCATTTTATTATCCCTGGCCAGAATGGAAGCCGTCATATCTACCACCTGAAGATTTTTGGCGATCACCTCGCCAATAGAGACCTCATCATACTTCTTCGCATTCGGGTTGTTTCGCGGATCGTCGTCGTAGACGCCATCCACCGCCTTCGCTAACAGAATCACATCCGCGTCCACCTCCACAGCCCGCAGCACCACGCCGGTATCCGTTGAGAAATAAGGATGTCCTGTCCCGCCCGCAAAGAAGACTACCATATTTCTCGCAAAATACTTGTTTGCCCTGTCCTTGGAGAACAGCTTGGTAAAGGAGCCGCACTCAAAGGGCGTCAGAATCGCTGTCATCATACCCACGGAACGGAAGATTTCCGACACATAGATACAGTTCATGATCGTGGCCAGCATACCGATCTGATCCGCCTTCGTCCTGTCGATGTTCTCGCTGGAACGTCCACGCCAGAAATTGCCGCCGCCAATCACGATACCCACTTGGATGCCGTCGTCCACAAGCTGCTTCACCTGCATAGCTACGCCGCGCACCGTCTCCTCGTCAAAGCCCGTCTTCTTCGCACCGGCCAGAGCTTCTCCACTCAGCTTCAAGAGTATACGCTTCATATTATCTCCCCTATATGCCCGAATCTGTTTCCCTTCCTAAATGGTCTGTCATATGAGGCCGGGACTTATTTTTTCTTTTTGAACTCCTCGAAGAAGGAGGTCGGATTCACATCCGCATAGCACTGCGAACACATACCTTCGATCACAGCACCGTTGTTGATCTGTACGGACTTAGACTTGATATTGCCCATCACGATAGCCGTGGTATCCAGAATGACAGGCCCCTGCACGTCGATATCACCCTTGACCGCGCCTGCTACTACCGCGCTGGTAGCCGTAATGTTGCCGATCACAACGGAACTCTGGCCAATCTTTACGCTGCCGGCGCTATTCACTTCGCCGGTGATCTTTGCGCCCTCGGCAAAGATCTCTGCCGCCTTAGAGTTACCCTGAATCGTACCGGTGATATTCAGCTTGCCGAGAATGTCCAGATTACCGTTTACCGTACCGATCAGCTCCATCGAGCCCTCAGATACAATATCACCCGTTATTGTCATACCCTCCGTCACTACTGCCGTCTCGTCTACCGGCACACGATTTGCCTGTACTTCCATAGCCTTTCCTTTCCCTCCGCTGCTCTGCTCTTTCTCTGCGGTTTCTTCCGCTAAAATTTCCTCTGCCATTACCGGTTCTGCCTCCTCTTCCTTGATTTCTTCTACCACACTCTCCACTGCCGTCTCCCCGATGACAGCTTCCTCAATCACAGGTTCTTCGACCACGGCCTCACCGACCGCCGGCTCTGCTGTCAAAACTTCCTCCACTACCGGTTCCTCGACCAAAACCTCTTCAATCACCGGCTCTGCCGTCAGGACCTCTTCCACTACCGGTTCCGCTTCAGGCACCGGCTCAGGCGCAGCCCCAAGCTCTCCCATCTCCTCTATCTTATCCAACATGCCGCTCAGATCCACCGATGAGAGCGTATCGTCTGAAACAGGCGTCCCGGCCGCCTCGTTGGCCAGTCCCTGCGCCGCTTCCTCTTCGGGCATCAGCTCATTGACCGCCTGGGATAAGTCATCTTTTAAATCCGTAAAAAATCCCATTCCCTAATCCTCCATTCTTTAATCGTTGCTGATATGATGAATCGGTTCCGTCTCGTCTGTGATCGGAACGATCTTCGTATCCTCCATCGCCTGAATCTTCTCGATCAGCTCCGGCAGCGCTTTTACCGTAGAATCCTTGTCCGACGCGTCATGTAAGAGTATGATTGCCTCTTCAAATTCCGCAAGTCTCGCTGTGGAATTTCTCACGACAGCCTCCGAACTGATATAATCCGCGGACGCGTCTCCCGAAGACACATTCCAATCAAAATAGGTCATGTCCTGTTCTTCCAGATAGTCGATCAGCTCGTGCATGTCCACCCTGCTGACCGTATTGCTGCTGCCGCCCGGAAATCTGCAGTATCTGCACCAGACACCTGTCGTATCATAGAGAAACTCCTGTAATTTTGAAAGATCCTCTATATAGCTTTCCCGCGATTGGTAAATTTCATTATATTTATGACTGTAGGAGTGCATCGCCAGCGTATGCCCCTCCTCCACGATTCGTTTATATAACGGCTGATATTTTTCTTCCGTCTTCCCCACAACAAAGAAGGTCGCCTTCACATCATAAGCCGCCAGAATATCCAGAATCTCGCCGGTATTGCCGCTGGGACCGTCGTCAAAGGTAAGGTACACCTTCCGGCCGCCGTCTTTTTCCCCGGCTGCCGCCTCCTCTGTGTCGGATGCGCTGCGCACGGACTCATTCACTCCGGAAGCCGTATACACCGTTCCGTTTTCTTGTCCTTCCTCAGGAGCCTGATCCCGCGCCATCGCCGGTACCGTTTCCTCCCGAAGTTCCCGAAGCTGCCGTCTCGCATCGTAGAGATTCACGCCCAAAATAATACATAACGTCGACAGAATCAGTATTGTGGAAAGCGGAATGATAACGAGCAGCCGCTTCATCAATTGAAAATGTGCATCCTGTTCGGCATCCATCTTCATCGGCTCCTTTGTATCTCTTATCCCACATTCTCTTATACTATATCACATCTAAAGGATTACGAAAAGAATTTTTTGTGAAAAATAGACAAGAAAATTTCACCAGACCTTCTGCATGGTTAAAAAAGCAATAAACAGCCGCAGGGCGGCAACGGAAACAGAAACGTTTCCACTACCGCCGCAGGCACTTGCCCCCAATATCCGTCCCTCTGTTGGGATAGGCCATCGACAGTACGCCGATAAGCGCCGCCAGCAGAAGTCCCGGCATTAGCGTGACCTGACACCTAAGATACGGAAGGCTCTCCGAGGCTTTCCGTATCGCCGCCACGCTTAAAGCATGTCCGATCAGATATCCCGGTACCACGGCAAGCAGGACCGTATACACATTTTCCAGCCGCAGCACTTTCAATAACAGGCGTTTCATCATCCCGATCGCCTGCAAAGTAGAAAACTCTTCTTTTCTTTCGGCAATACCGCTGACCGTGCTGTTTAAGAAGTTTACCAGAGCCATCACGCCCACCATAAGCGCCAGCCCGTTCCCGAACAGGCTCACCGTCATGCCAAGCTTCTCAAGCCCTGCCTTGTATGTCCCCTTGGAGCGGTAGGACAGCTTCACCTCGCCGTTTATCTTCTGCAGACATTCCTCCACATAGCTTTCCGCCCGTGCAAGCGTCTCCGTATCCGGCGCGTCCATGGTCACTAAAAATAAATCGGGCATCCTGTCAAAGCTTTCCATCCGCTGCGTGGGCAGGATATATTCAAACCCTGTGGTATTCTCATCTCCCCACGCCATCCGGTTGCGGTAAGCATCACCGACCACCGCCATCACGGTATACTCCTTCTTTCGCAGCGCGTCAAAATACGGGAATCTTCCGTTTTCGTCACGCGCATAGCTATACGCCTCTTCCTCCGGAAACTCGTCGGCAAGCTCCACCACATCGCCCGCATGATACAGGCTGGTGCCGTCTCCATCCAGCGCGACGGCCAGCACATAATCCCCGGATTCAAATTTTTCGCGGTCGAGACTGCCCTCAAAGACCTCGAAGCCCGCAATCTTGTCATAGTCATAGAAGCGAAAATGATCTTCCAAAAGAATGAACGACTTTTTCTTATTCCGGTACGCCTCGCCCCGTCCCACCATCTGCTCATAGAGCCACGTATCGTCCGCCACATTTTTCCGATAGATTTCACTGTCAAGCACCGTCTCACAGTACCGTCCGGCATCCTCCCCGTAAAAAAACACCGGCGCCTTCAACTCATAATGGTACACAATCTCCACATTTTCCGTGATCTTATTAAGTTCGTCGCGGACCGTATCCGGGATGGCTACGATCCCGTCCCCGTATCCCATTTCCAGACCAAACAGATAATCGTCCGCGGCGATCTCTATATCCGCAAACAGATTGAACATGGATAGGAAGGCATCCAGATTCAGACTGTTTATGATATTCATGGTAGCCACAAACAGCAGTATGACGATACTCATGGAAAAGGCTACAAGCGTCGTGTTCTTTCTGCGTCTCCTGATATTTCTGCGCGCAAAGCGCCCCGGCGTGAACCGCCCGTTTCGGATTTTTCCCATTGCAATTTTTCCGCTGCCCGTAAATCCCGCCGCATGGACAGGCGGCGTGTTGGCCAGAATACGCATAGGCCTTCGCACGCCGAAATACACCACCACAGCGGACAAGAGAGCCGCGCACAGAAAATAGGACGGTCTGACCGTAAAATCACACGTTCCCTGCATTCCCATCAGGGAAGAAAGAAGCGGCATGAGCGCATAACCGAATACCGCGCCTAAAAGACAGCCTGCGGGAAGCCCCGTCAGATACTGTCTGAGCGCGTGTCGCCTGACGATTTTCCGAATCTGTGCACCCGTCACGCCGATCAGTTTTAGCTGCCCGTACTGCGCCACATTTTTCACCATGGAAATATAGTAAATCGTATAGATCATCAGCGCGGCGCAGACCGCCGTAAGTCCGATCAGGCCCGCGATCAGCCTTAAATAACCGGGTTCGGGCCAGTCGCCCGCAGAAGGATTGACAAAAGCGTTGCAGTCGGCAAGCGGCTGGACTTCATGCAGGAAATTGATCAGATCCTCATCCGTATACTTTCCTTTTTCAAAGCGGCAGAAGGCCTGCTGTCCGAATCCGCTCAAATCTTTGTCCAGAAACGCTTTGGACACATAGATTCTCGCCTCTTCCAGTTCCTCGTTGCAGGCGCAGATGCCGCAGATTACCATATCCTGCCGATACTCATGAAGCCCTGTTTGCAGGACGATGGGAACACTGTCTCCCACTTTGATTCCGCCGCCGTTTTCCCGCACAAAACGCGCATCCACCACGATCTCATCAAGTTCCCCCGGCCAGCTCCCCTCCAAAAGCTCATTGAAATTCCATGACGCGGTCTCCTCGTCCGTAGAGTAAATCCTATGCGTATCTCCTGTGGAAGCAGCCGTCTCATAATACCCCAGATGAAACACCATCGACATCGCGTCAAAATGCCCGCTGTCCCGCAGCGCTTCAAACCAGTTATAAGAAAGAAACATATAGACGCCTTCCGCCTTCGTGCCGATTAGCATCTGCCTCGACCGCCTCATCGCCGCCTCGATGGACAAAATAGCGGAGAGCGCCATGATGATGAGCATGGAAGATAAGGCGATTGCCGCGATCGCTGTGACGTTCCTTCTTTTGTCCGCATGGTACAGGTTAGAAGCCAGCCGCCTGATCATCCCGTCGGACACCTTTTTCTCCGCTGCCGTTTTACGCATGTGCTTTTCCTCCCGATACGTCCTCTTTTGCAACAGCTTTCCTTTCTTCCGCAGCATCCTTTTCCGAAACAGGTTCTCTCTCTTTCGCAGCGCCCTTTTCCGCTCCCTCTTCCGTCAGCCTGCCGTCCTTCATGCGCAGAATGCGGTCGCATTCCTTCGTCAGGGCCTCGTTGTGGGTAATCATAATGACGGTCTGCCCAAAGTCCCTGACCGCGCACCTAAGAAGCCCCATCACATCCTCCGTAGCCGCCGAATCCAGATTACCCGTCGGTTCGTCCGCCAGAATGATGGCCGGCGCGGAGATCAGGGCGCGGGCGATCGCCACCCGCTGCTGCTGTCCGCCGGAAAGTTCCGACGGCAGGCGGTTCTCCAGCCCCGAAAGTCCGAGGGAATCCATAATCCGCTTAAGCAACACCTTATCTTCCAAATGCCCGCCGATCTGCACGGGCAGCACGATATTCTCATACACCGACATCACCGGCACCAGATTATAGTTTTGAAAAATAAAACCGATTCTTTTTCTGCGAAATTCCGTCATTTCATCGTCGGACAGCCCGCCAAGGTCCGTGCCTTCTATGTAGACATCCCCAGAAGTCGGCGTATCCAGCCCGCCGCACACATTTAAGAGCGTACTCTTTCCGCTGCCGGAAGCGCCCACGACCGCTACAAACTCGCCTTTGTTAATCCGGACATTGACGTGATCTAAAGCGTCCACCCGTCCCGCGCCCTCCCCGTACTGCCTGCACACATCCACTAATTCCACGACCTTTCGCCCCCTTTCCTTCTCTCCGTACACATCCAGATAGGACTGCATACTGTCCGTACACTTTAAAAGCTGCGCATACCACATCAGCCTGTCCGGATTCCTGTCTTCCTGTTTCAGGTAAGCCGCGACGATGTTCCCCGCCTCCTCCATGCCGACCTTATCCTGCGAGGAGACTATATCTAACACCGTCTTTTCTTTATCATAAATGCGGAATGAATTGCTTCCCTCACGGACTGTGGTGATCCCCGTCTCATAGCGGTTTTCGGCAAAATAAGAGACCGCAAGCGGCGGATATTTTGGCATCGTGGAGATCCTCGCCTTTCTGGGGATAGCCACATCCACCGCTTCCGGTTCAGCATCTGTCAGTCGATAATAGGCGGCGGCGCTCCGCAGGCAGACCACTCCCTCCGGCGTATAGGCCCCGATATAGTAAAAAGGATACCTCTCCCCCTGATAGCGCAGATTCTCATAATATTTCTTATTCAGTTTGCGCAAATGCCCTTCCTCTACCAGTTGATTGATCTTATAGTGGGAAAAACCTGCATCCTTTAGTTCCTGAATCGACAGGATCATCTGCTCCCCGGAAATCTCCAATTCTTTTGTCATCGTTATCACCCGATCTGACACGGATGTGCCCGCGCCGTGCCGCTGTTTTCTATTTCACTCGTCCATTTAATGAAAATCGGCTTATCTTTTTCGCCTACTTTTATTTAAATTATAAATCTGTGTCTTAAAAAAGTCAACAAAAAAAGGCCCTGCATCCAGAGCCTTTTCATTGATTCACACTTAAGATTTTAATTAACCGTTCATCTGTTTTGCCAACTTCCGGAAGAAGTGGCTTTCGCATTCTTCTTAACCGTTCATCTGTTTTGCCAACTTCTGGAAGAAGTGGCTTTCGCATTCTTCTTAGCCGTTCATCTGTTTTGCCACTTCTTCGGCAAAGTTCTCTGACTTCTTCTCCATACCCTCACCAACTTCAAAACGAACAATCTTTTTAATAACGATTGCTTTATTCACAGAAGCAAGGTATGCCGCAACAGTCTGCTTTCCATCCTCAGCCTTTACATAAGTCTGGTCAAGTAAACAGATTTCTTTCAAGTGCTTTGAAACACGTCCATCCACCAATCCGGTAAAAATCTTATTTCCGGAAATAGCTTCCTTATCCTCAAGCGCAAGACCTGCAAGCTGCGCTGCCGCTTCCTTAGAGAGAAAATTAGGCAAGTAGTTCATGTTGCTCTTCTTCTCTTCATAAATTGCAACATCTTCCTCGCTCCATACACCTGAAACAGCCTTATCAAGAAGTCCCTGTAAAATAGGCTTAGGAAGTGAGAACGGGTCATTTAATGAACTTTCAAGCGTAATCTCTCTTAACTTGGCAAGTTCCTCTTCAGAAATATCATTTCTTGAGATATACTTGGGACTCATAGCTGCAATCTGCATAGCCAAATTTGTAAGCGCCGTCTTTGCTTCGTCAGATGTATCACCATTAGCAGCTACAAGGACACCGATTTTTCCGCCGGCATGGATATAAGAAGCAACGCAATCTGCGGAAACGCTCTCAAATCTTCTGATCGAAAGCTTTTCACCAATTGTCAAAGTTTTCTCATTTAATTCTTCCTTCATCCCAAGAATCTCACAGACATCCTCACCGTCACCGGCCTTTTCAATGCCTGACGCAAGCGCCTTATCGGCAACTGCCTGTACAAATGTCTGGAACACTTCGTTCTTTGCAACGAAGTCCGTTTCAGAATTAACCTCTGCAACTGCAGCCCTATTTCCATTCATAGCAATCCGGCAGATACCTTCAGCCGCAATACGGCTTGCTTTTTTCTCAGCCTTTGCTGCACCGCTTTTTCTTAATACTTCAACTGCTTCCTCAAGATTACCATCCGTTTCGGTAAGCGCTTTTTTACATTCCATCATGCCCGCGCCGGTCATCTCTCTTAACTCTTTTACCATTGCCGCTGTAATAGCCATCTATTTTCCCTCCTGAATCTTCTATTCTACGACCTTATGCTTCCTCGTCGGTCTCCTCTACCTTCTCCGCCTCGGCTTCCTCAGCGTAGCTGTCAGCCTCCGCGCCCTGATTCGCTTCCACCACGGCATCCGCCATCTTGGATACGATCAGCTTCACCGCGCGGATCGCGTCGTCGTTGCCGGGGATGATATAGTCAAGCTCTTCCGGATCGCAGTTCGTATCGCCGATACCGATCAGGGTGATGCCCAGATTATGCGCCTCCTGCACGCAGATGCGCTCCTTCTTGGGATCTACCACGAAGATGCAGTCGGGGATCCGTTTCATTTCCTTGATACCGCCCAGATTCTTCTCCAGCTTCTCCCATTCCTTCTTGATCTGGATGACTTCCTTCTTGGGAAGCACCTCAAATGTGCCGTCCTCGCTCATTCTCTCGATTGCCTTCAGTCTCTCGATTCTGGACTGAATGGTCTTAAAGTTGGTGAGCATGCCGCCCAGCCATCTCTCATTGACATAGTACATACCGCAGCGCTCCGCCTCGGTCTTGACCGCGTCCTGCGCCTGCTTCTTGGTGCCCACAAAGAGGATCGTGCCGCCCTGCGCCACCACGTCGAATACTGCCTTGTAGGCCTCGTCCACCTTGCCCACAGACTTCTGCAGGTCGATGATGTGGATGCCGTTTCTCTCGGTGAAGATATAGGGAGCCATCTTAGGGTTCCATCTTCTCGTCTGGTGTCCGAAATGGACGCCCGCTTCCAGTAACTGCTTCATTGAAATAACGCTCATGTTCTTTCCCTCCGTTTGGTTGTCTGCCATATACCTTGCGCCTCCCTGCCACCCTGATCGGGCACCGGCATGGGCTGGGTATATGTGATTATTAGGTTTTGTGCGGCTTGCGCACACTTAGATACTATAACATAAAAGAATCCCCCATGCAAGAGGGATTCCCTTAATTTTCCGCAATATTTCTAAAATCATACGGTGGTCTGAAAATCTTATTAATTGTGGAACATATCCACGATATTCCTTAACTTCACCACATTCTCCGAATTGGTCTCCATCAGTTCGGCATTGCCCTCCACAAGACGGGATACATCCAAGGTCTTCTGGGCGATGCTGGTGATATTTTCGGCTGCCTCTCCTACCGTGACCGTGATATTGTTCACGGAATCCGCGATCTCCACAATGGCCTTAAGCAGCGTATCCACCTCGTCTCCGATGGCCTTCATATTCTCCTCAAAATTAGAAGCATCTTCGGTATACTTTTCCGCCACACCCATAAAGTCGCTGTAATCCTTGAGAACCGTCTCCTCCAAGAAGGAAAGCGTCTCCTGAAGGCAGGACTCCATATTCTGTACCGCCTTATTGACCTCCGTGGTGATGCCGTTGATATTGCCGACCGTGGACGACGTCTGGGATGCCAGACCGCCGATCTCATCCGCTACCACCGCAAAGCCTCTGCCCGCCTCGCCCGCTCTGGCCGCCTCGATGGAAGCGTTCAGGGCCAGCAGATTGGTCTGTCCGGAAATATCCAAAATCGACTGGGTGAGCTGGTTGATCTTCTGTACCGCCTGTGCCTGTTCCATAGCCGCCGCGGTCTTTTCCTGCACATTTTTGTACATTTCGGTAGTCTTGCTCTGGGCCTCTCCCGTCGTATTCTTTAAATCGTCGGCGCGAAGCTTGCTCTCCAGAGAAGCCCTCTCGCCCTCTTTGGAATTGTCGCGGATGGCCTGCGCGCGCTCCCTGATGTGATTCACCGTAGCGTTCACTGTCTCCATGGCCGCCGCCGTCTCCTCCATGGCCGCCGCCAGTCCCTGCGTGGTCTCCGTGTTCGCCCCGCTCATATTCTGCACCTGATCGGTGGTATCCGAAAGCCGGTGCAGCGTATCGTCCAGATCGGAATATGTCCTCTGGATGTCTGCCACCATCGAGCGCAGGCTTGCCCGCATCTCTCTTAAGGAATTTGCCATATTGCCGCTCTCATCCTGTCTTTTGCAGAGCTTGTCGCTGTTCGCGTTCTTGGAAAAATCAAAGTGTGCCGTCTTGGACACGATATCGTCGATCTGGGTGATCGGTCTGGTGATGACCATACCCATGACCGTGCCGATCACACCGGCGATCGCCACGGCAACGCCAGCGCCTATCAGGATCAGGATTGCAAGATGCCTTGCCGCGCCCTTCATCTCTTTCTCCGAAGCCGTCAGTACAAACTGCATTCCATTGGAGAGCGTCACATAGCACATATCCTTATCCACGCCCTGATAACGGTAAGTGACAGCCGTTCCCTCCATGGCGGGATCCGCCAGCGCCGCCGTCATAGCGCCGCCCTCCTCCAGTCCGGAGATCGCGGTTCCTGTATCAATCGCTTTATGGTGGGCAATATTGCCGCTTCCATCCGCCAGAAAAGCATATCCGGTATCAAACGCAGAAATCTGATCCACATAGGCGGTAAATTTCGAAAATTCAACATCCATACCGATGATGCCGACGGACTCGCCGTCTATAAAGATCGGGATCACATAGGATACCATATCGACATTGATATTGGAATTATGGTAAGGCGCCATCCACATCGGCTTCCCGTAATTCACGGGTATGTAATACCAGCCCACGTGCTCCAGATCGTCCGGCTCATACATGGTAAAATCGGTACACGGTTCCGGCGTAAAATCCTCGTTTTCATTGCTCCTGCTCCAGAACACCCCGCTCGTAGGATCCGTAAATTCCGGATTGTAACGGATGTACGCCGTCAGCGCGCCTTCCGTATTGCGCCCGATCTCATAGAGAAGCTGATTCATGGTCATTGTGACCTTGTTCACATAGGGCTTAGATGTCTTGAAGGCGTGCAGACTGTCAATCTGCTGCAGCGCCAGATTATAAGCCGTATTCACAGACTGCTCTACACGCTGCATCTGCGCGTTGAGTCCGGCCGCCTGACTGGCGCAGGCATACTGCATCTCCTTTTTGGAATCCTCATAGACGGTCCCGCTGGCATTAAAAATACTGACAATGCCGCAAATAAAAGATGACAGCAATGCACAAATAACGACTGTTACCAAAATCCTGCTCTTAATCGATCTCATAATTCCACCCCTTTGACATTGATAGTATGATATTATTATGGCTGACCAGTCACGATCTTGGCGATCTGCTCGTCATCTGCGCCCGACGGAATCTGAAACGTCCCCGTCCTGAGACGCTTATCGTAGCCATTTTGACAAAGATAATCGTCGTAAGCCGACGCCGAAGAGACAACACCTGCCGCCTCCAATTTTTTTGCCACCGTATAAGAACCGTCGCCGCTGACGATGGTAACGCTGGCCGCTTTCTGCCCTGACGATTCCGTTTCAACCGGCGCTTTCTGTCCCGTATCCTCGTCCTGTTTCGTCATCTCATTGGTGCCTGTCTGCGGCTTTTTATTCTGCGTGGTATTTTTTGATGTGGTCCCTTCCTGCGACTTCGGTTTCTCCTGTACTGCAGGATCCTCCTGCGATTTGCCCTCCGCATGGTCAGCGGGCTGCTTCGCAGAAGCATCTTCCCCATCATCCTCAGGTTTCGCCACCGCATCGTCCTTCGGCTGCGCTACCGCCACATCCTTCTTTACAGGCTCCGCCGGTTCCTGCTCCGCCGCAGGCTCTGCTTTCTCCTGATCCTCATCATCCTCCGTCGGCTCCAGCAGTGTCGTATTCTCTATCATGCCGAGTTCCTTGGCTCTGGCGATCACCTCAGCGTCCGTTATCTCTTTCTTTCCGCCGTGTGAAAGCGCGATCCCCATGATGAGCGCCGTCACGATGATGCCAAGACCCAGCCCTCGAAAATAGTACTTTTTTTCCATATTGATACGCCCCTATACGCCCTCAAAAAGATCGATCACCAGTTTGACTTCCCCAAGTCCGAGTCCCAGTTCCTTGGCGATCGCCATATTAGACTTTCCTGCTTTGTGAAGCTCCAAGATCCGCTCGTTGCTGTTATGCCCGTCGTTTTGGCCCTGCGCAAAACGGATATCCACCCCGCGCGGCTCCTCCTTTGCCGGCCCTCTGCCTGCGGCATTGCCGAAAATACCAAGCTCGGCAAAAGCCGCGCTCGTGGAAATATCCGGCTCCTGTGCCACATAGTCCGCATCCGGTTCATGAATGATCTCCACACGCTTGGCCTTGATCGGCTGAAACGTATCCTCCTCCGGCTCATACGGCTCCTCGTACACAGGCTCCCTCTCCGGTTCTGAATATCTTTCCCCATCCTCTTCCGGTTCCGGCTCCGCAAAGGATATCTCCTCCGCATCTTCCGGCTCATAGTTTTTCGCGCTGTGAAGCGACCAGAAATCGGTTCTTGTGTCTTCCACGGCACCCATCACGGACTGCACCGCCTCCTGTACGGCTTCCTGCGCTTCCTTCGCGGAGAGTTCGGCGTTTTTGATCCTCCTGATTGCCTCATCCGCCGCGCCTTCGGCATTCTTCGCCTTCTTGACCGTCTCGTCGGCAGTGATCTCTGCATCCCGTATCGTCTGCCTGATCTCATCCGCCGCCTGTGAAGCCTGACCGATACTGGCCATCAGCGTATCATGCTTGTCGTTTAACATATCATAAAGAAAGGTAACTTCTTTATGATTTTTATGAATCTCTTCCAAGACAGTATCCGAATATTCGTTCACTGCCATGATCTTCTCGTTGGCCACACGCTCCATAGCGCGCTCCGTCTTTTCAATGGAATAGCCGATGGTCTCCTCCACGATCTCGGAAACCCGCTCCCTGACGGTCTCCGCCTCGCCCTCTACCAGCTTTCTGATCTCCGCCTCGCTGATCAGCTGTACTTCGTCATCGGCATCCCTCTTTCCTGCAGGCAAAAGATAACCCACGATCAGGATTACCGCGCCAACGACGATCAGAACGATCTCTATCACACTCATATCTGTCCCTTTCGCACTCCGACTGCTGCTCTAAAAAGACGTGTCAAAGGTGGTATTCACACCCTTCAAAAGCACCTTGCCGTCGGGCTCTTTTTTCTCCTGTTTCTCCTGATTTCTGTTACGGCCGCCATCACCAAAATATTCGTTGCTGCCCTTTTCTTTCGCATCGTGTTTTTGTTGACGATATTCCCATTTTTCGCGCTCATTAACACGCTGCGCCTGTTTCTCCACCTGCTTCGTCATCTGCTGCCCGAAGTTTGTCTGATCCACCATATCTTTGGCGTCTTCATTATGTTTGATGGTGGTAAAATCCTGCGCTCTCGTGATCTGCCCGTGCAGTTCCACAAAACCGATCGCCATACCGATTCCCCCTATACCTTAAAATGGCGCCATCTTGACATCGCCGCGTTCCCTGACGAAACGACAATAATGCGTAGTCTTCTGCACTACCATAGAGACGTCCCCGATGCAGATACGCGTGCCCGGATATACCTCTCCCTTCACACGCACCACTGCCTCCGCCGGATTTCCCGCCTGCTTCTGCAAGACCTCCAGCTCCTTGTTTGCCTCAGCCAGTGCCTGTGTCTTCTGCTGGTTCGTAGCCGCAAGTGTCTGCACATACTGTATCTGTTCTGCGCTAAGCTTCGCGCCCTGCGCCAGTTTCTGCTTGGTAGAAATCAAAACGGGCTGTACCGTCTGCAGCGTCTTGGTATCCTCCATGATCTGCTTCTGAAGCTGGTTGATGCGCTCCTTGACCTTGGGATCCGCACCCACCTCCACAATGGTGTCCGCGCCCATTTCGGAACCCAGCGTTTTGACATTGATGGTTCCCGTGGCGGCAACTCTTCCGCCCGTGATAAATCCTCTTCTGCCGTCCACATTGATCTCGCCGCCGGCCGTTACTTTGCTGTGCAGGATGGATTCGGACGCCACATAGCCCTCCGCCTGCGCCGTGACATTTTCTAAAAACTTGGAGACAATATTGCCGCCGGCCTTCAAAACGCCCCTGCCCATACCGTTCATGCCTCTGGCAATGATGATGTTGCCGTCAGCGGTAAGCTTTGCGCCTTCAACGACGCCCTTTACCACGATATCGCCCTTTGCCTTCACCTCAAAGTTAGTCGCTACATTGCCGTTGATCTGCACATTCCCCTCGTATTCGATATTTCCCGTGGCGGTATCCACATTCTCCACCACCAGCTCGTCGGAGACAAACACCGAATCCTCCACCAGCTCCACATGGCCGTCCACCATGGCCGTCAGCATGGACTTATCCTTGGAAAGCTCGATATTATGCCCGAATTTCAGGGTCTCTCCCCGCACCTCTGCAGGTGCGATTTTCTCTCCGAAAACGTTCACACCCGGCGTTCCCGGCTCCGCGGGATGCAAAATCGCCAGCACATCTCCCTTATTACAATGGTTTAGTATATTCAAATGAAAGAAATCTACACTTCCGTCCTCGTTCAAAGTCGGTTTCGCCGATTTGTCGGTATTGAATTTATATTCGATATAAGCATTCTTTCCCTGTACGGGTTCCTTTCCCTCCGCCACAAGGATTTCCTCGCAGTATTCTCTTCTGGCAAAAAACATCTTGATGGCTTCCTGATTGACGCCGCTCTTGATGCCGCGATGCTCCAGATCCCCCAGAAATTCGTCGAATGTCATATCCTCGCCGTCCACGGAAGCCGCGTAAAACTTCGCATAAGCCTGCATCTTATCAGGCTTCACCGACAGTTTATAGCACTCCCGCTCCGGAAGTCTCGTCTCGTTTCCGAGCGAAATCTCCTGTTCCTGCTCCTGCGCGCCTTCCACCGCCCGCTTCAGGGTGGGCAGATCGCAGGCGTAATCCTTCATGGTCAGATACTCGACCACGTCGGTCACATCTACCGGTTTTCCCTTCCCGGTGGGCGGAAACAGTTTCAGTGACGATCTCCCCTGCTGATTTACCAGTCTGAAATATCCGTTCATAAGCACCTCTGCTTTACTTTCTCCTGTCAGTATCAGTGAGGATCCCGATATAATCGCCCAGTTTTCCTCTCATCTTCTGCAAGGCTCTGGTGTGGAGCTGGGAAATTCTCGACTCGGACACCTCCAATATATTGCTGATCTCCTTCAAGGTCAATTCCTCATAATAATAGAGAAGAATGACCTTTCGCTCTTTCTCCGTCAAAATTTCCAAAGACTGCACGAGCATCTTTTTTAACTCGTCTCTCTCAAGGATCTCCTCCGGAGAATCAAAAGCGGCGCTCTTTGTCGGAGCCGCCTCGTTGGAAACTTCGCTTCCCTGTTCCAGAAACTCGTTTAAGGATACCACGTTTGTAATCTTCATCTGGGACTGCCAGTCGATGTACTCCTCGTCCGTGATCCCTAAGATCTGCGCGATTTCCTCATCCGTGGCGCTTCTGCCGTTCTTTGTCTCGATCTCCCGAATGGCCGCGTCGATCCGTTTCTGCTTTTGTCTGATCGTACGGGGAATCCAGTCCATCTTACGGATCTGGTCTAAGATCGCGCCTCTGATCCGCAGACTCGCATAGGTTTCAAACTTGACGTCCTTTAAGCTGTCAAATTTATCGATGGCATCGATCAGACCGAATATCCCATAACTCACAAGATCCTCGTACTCCACATTATAGCCGAGGTACATGCTGAGACGTCCGGCCACCACCTTCACCAGCGGCGCGTATTCCAATATGATCTTTTCCCGAATCTCCGGGGACTTTGTACTCTCATAGTCCTCCCAGAGTTTCTTTCTGCCTGTTTCATCCATGTAGAATCCCTACCTGCCTTTTGGCCGCAGATACGCTGCATTTCTTACTCGGAAGGCTCCTTCTCGATCACTTCGCCTTCCTCCATCTGCGCCTCATGTATTTGAATCTCAAATCTGTCAAGCATGATCTGCAGGATCCGTCCCACAAAATAAAAACCCGCAAGCACACACAGAAGAACGATCAACATCGTCTGCAGCTCATAGTGCAAAACCCTCATGGTTATGCTGACGATCGCTCCGGCAAGCAGCGTGACAAAAGCAGGAATCAATCTGCGTTTTCTCTCCTTCTCCTGTCGCTCCTCTTCCTCCCGTTTTTCTCTCGCCTCCCGCTGGGCAGCAGTTTCAAGCTCCTCTCCGGGTTCTATGTCGCCTTCCGCTAATTCTCCCTCAGCGTTCGGCTCTGCGTTACTATCTACATCCGTCTCTTCCCTGTTTGTTTGTTCCCAGTCCACTTGCTAACCCTTTCGTCCTTCTGCCGTTCAGATGTCAAATCTTATATTCCTGCTTGCCGACCGCCCTGATCACAAAATCTCCCGTCTCCGGATAAAAAATAACCGTTCTTCCGAAATTCTTCCCTGTATCTTCCGCCAGAATCGGTATCCTCATCTGGGCAAGCTTTTTCTTAGTCGCCTCCACGTTTCGTTCTCCCACCCGAACCGTTTCGCTTTGACTGCCAAAGCCGAACATCTGCGCACCGCCCGCGATCTTAGCTACCAGCCGCGCCCTGCTCGCCCCTTTTAAGGTTACCTGTCTCACCAGCTCCTCGATCCCCGTATCCGCAAATTTCGGGATGTCAGAGTTGTTGCGGATCATGGTGGAATCCGGCAGCATGATGTGTGCCAGACCACCGATCTTTGTGATCGGATCTCGAATCGCAATACCCACACAAGACCCCAGTCCCAACGTTGTGACACTATCGGGACTGACGCATACTTTTAAGTCGGCCATTCCGACTTTTATCTCCACTCCCATAACATCGCTATCTCCTGTCTACACATTCTTAATCCATACTCCCGTCAGCAGTCCTTACAGACTGATTCCTAACGCCGCTAACATCTTTCCATATGAATCCAGATCCGGTATCAGGATAAAAAATCCGTCTAACACCATCTCATCAAAAAACTGGGTCTGAATCATCAGCATCCTGTCTCCCAGCGCTGCAAACTCAATCGCCGGCACACTTATGATCGCTCCCGCCATATCCACCGTCAGGTCCGGCACAGAAGGCTGTATCATCAGGTTTGTAATGCTGGAAATGGAATTTAGGTAAGCACCCGTGATGATATTTCCCACTTCTTTTAAAGCGGAAAACTCCATCTCCGAAAAGTCGTCTCCCTCTGATTCCATTCCCATCAGTTTTCCCACCAGATGCTTGGCAGCCTTCTTCTCTAAAAGAAACATGATGCTGCCGTTGATATCGCCTTCTATCGCCAGATAAATCCCGGCCATGACCAGTTCCTCGCCGCCCATAGCCTCGCCCAGATCCTTAAATTCCAGAAGCTGTACTCTGGGAACCGACATATCCACCTTTGTCTGCATCATCTGTGCAAGGGCTGTTGTCGCATTTCCGGCGCCAATGTTACCCAGTTCTTTCAAAACGTCAAAATATTCGTTTGACATTTCATCCAGATTAATTCCACCCACTATGGCTCCTCCTATATCGCATCATCTGTCACATCATTGACGGATCCAAAACAACTGCATTCAGATCCAGCAGCGAAATCAGTCCGCCGTCGCTCTTTCCCACGCCGCTTAAGAAACTCGCTCTCTCATCCTTTGAGTCATAAGCCATCTTCTCGATCCTGTCGTTCTCCAGAGTCACGACCTCCTTGACCTCATCTACGATCACGCCGATCGTGCCCTGCTGCTCCAGCTTCAGGATAATGATCCTGCTGGATTTCGTCTCCACATCGGGCTCCAGTCCCATTTTGATGCGGATACTCATGACCGGAATGACCTCACCTCGCAGGTTGATCACACCTTTTAAGTATTCGTCCACCTTCGGCACTCTGGTAATGTGCTGCATCCTCACGATATTGTCAATGTACTTGATATCGATACCGTACTGCTCATCCCCCAGCTTGATCACGATAAACTGCGTCGTCTCACTGATAGGCCTTAATTCATCTATTTCATAGGTTGCTCCTGTATCACTCACGTCTTTTCCCTCCTTTATTTGGTAACCCGGCCGCCTAGAGCAGCGCGTTGGCATCCAGAATCAGCGCCACCTCGCCGTCGCCAAGCACGGTCGCTCCGCTGATGATCTTGCATCTGCTGATGTACTTGCCAAGGGACTTGATAACGATCTCCTGCTGCCCGATCAACTCGTCCACCACAAGGCCTGCCAGCTTGTCGCCCTTCTTGACTACCACGACTACGAGATTGTCTTCGGGCTCCTTCTTGCTGGGGATATCCAATATCTCGTTCAGGCGAATCAGCGGAATCACCAGATCGCGCAGCTGGATCACTTCCTTCGCCTGCACCAGCTTCACATCCGCTGGCAGGATATCCTCGATGGTCTGGATCGAACCCAGAGCGATCGCGTACTTCTCTTCACCGATTTCAACCATGAGGGCCTGAATGATCGCCAGAGTCAGAGGCAGTCTGATCGTCCATGTACTTCCCTCACCGAGTTTGGATTTTACTTCTACCTCGCCGCTTAACGATTCAATCATGGATTTTACTACGTCGAGACCGACGCCGCGGCCCGACACATCGGACACCACCTTGGCCGTGGAGAAGCCTGCGTTAAACAGAAGATCGATGATCTCCTTTTCGCTCATGGCCTCGCCCTGCTCCGGCGTAATAACGCCTCTCTCAATGGCTTTATTCTTGACTGCCTTCGTATCGATACCGTTACCGTCATCCCTGACCTCGATCACGACGTTATTACCGTCCTGATAAGCGTCGAGGAAGATGGAACCGACTTCCGGCTTTCCTCTCTCTTTACGCACCGCAGCGGACTCCAGTCCATGGTCTGCGGAATTTCTGAGCAGGTGCATCAGCGGATCGCCTATCTGATCCACCACGGTACGGTCAAGCTCCGTCTCCTCACCGCTCATGTACAGCTCCATCTTCTTGCCCAGCTTCTTCTGCAGATCGCGGACCATACGGGGGAATTTATTGACCGTACTCTCGATGGGTACCATTCGCACCTTCATCACGGATTCATGAAGAGAGGTGGTAACGCTCTCCAGATACTCGATCTGCTCGTTCACGGCCGGACTGGAATTACCCGACATCGTGGAAGCCGATACCAGAGAGTTCTTGGCAATGATCAGCTCGCTGACCAGATTCATCAGGGTATCTAATTTCTCGATATCCACTCTGACTGTCCTGTTCACTACCGGCTTATTCGCCGTATTCTTCTTCGCAGCAGGCGCCGTCTGTGCCGCCGGTGCCTGTTTCTCCGCCGGCTGCGCGGCCGGTGCCTCGGAAGGTGCCGCAGATGTCTCCGCTGACTGGGCCGGTGTCTGTGCCGAAGTCTCCGCCGGAACCTCCGACGCATCGGACGCTTCTTCCGGAGCAGCCGCGCCGGTCACATCCTCTAACTTCAACACGCTGCCGGCAACGTCCTCGATTTCCGATACGCTCTTGGCAGCCGTCACTACCACATCCAGATCCGCCTCGGAGACGATGATCAGGCTAAATTCAAGATCGAAACGCTCATCCTCAATGTCCTGAGACGAGGGATCGGAAACTATGATCTCACTGGTCTCCTCGATCGCCTTAAACACCAGAAAGGCTCTCGCCGCTTTTAAGATACAGGACTCCTGCACCTTTACGGTCAGGCCGTATACCTTCTTATCCTGCTTAATGGCGTCGCTCAAAACAGTCTGCTGATTCTCATCCAGCTTAATCCCATGGAAACCGCCTCCTGCTGCCGGAGCAGCAGCCTCCTGTGCCGCAGGCGCTTCCCCTGCCGCCTCTTCCTTTGCCGCAGGCGCATCTTCCGCACCGGTACCGCCCGCCATGATATCATTCAGGCGCTTGATCAGCGCACCGTTATCATTGGTACCCTCGTCGGAGCTTTCCCTGATATTGGTATTGTACTCTTCCAGCGCGTCAAGACACTGAAACAGCACGTCGATCATGTCGGCCTTCACCTTGATATTGCCGTTTCTCACCTCGGAAAAAACATTTTCCATATCATGAGTCAGGGTCTGCATCCGCTTATAACCCATGGTTCCCGCCATACCCTTTAAAGAGTGTGCCGCACGGAAGATTTCATTGATCGTATCCATGTTTTCGGGATCCTGCTCCAGAGAGAGAATCTGCGTATTGAGATTTTGCAGATGTTCATTGGTTTCATCAAGGAAAATCTCAAGATATTGACTTACATCCATATTATTTTACCCCCACGTTCGTTATGATTTCCTGTGCAATCTGCTCAAGCGGTACCGTTTGATCCGCAAGCCCTGCGTTCACCGCGCTCTTTGGCATCCCGTACACCGCGCAGGTACTCGCTTCCTGCGTGATCACATGAACCTTTTTCTTTTCCTTCAGGTTCCGGATCCCCTGCGTACCGTCCGCGCCCATCCCTGTCATCACCACGCACAATACCCTGTCAAACTTACTGTCCATCAGGGATTCGTACATGTAATTCGCACAGGGCTTTACGCCTTCTCTGGTCGGTTCGTCCGAATAGTGGACTGTGTACTTTCCCGGCGAAGCATTCAGGATGTTTAAGTGCTTGCCCCCCATGGCAATGTAAGCATTGCCGGGTAAGAGCAAATCTCCCTCCGCCGCCTCCTTCACAGTCAGGGCACTCATAGAGTTTAAGCGCTCCGCCAGTGAATTTGTAAAGCCGGGCGGCATATGCTGTACCACCACGACCGGCGCCTTTAGATTCGCCGGAAGTTTCGGGAGCACCGCCTGTAAGGCCTTGGGGCCGCCTGTGGAACTGGCGATAGCCA
Source organism: Lachnospiraceae bacterium UBA7196 (assembly GCA_002490835.1). Lineage (GTDB taxonomy): Bacteria > Bacillota > Clostridia > Lachnospirales > Lachnospiraceae > UBA3282. The sequence goes on from DKUU01000042.1 coordinate 78,948, forward strand.
CGATCTGACTGCCCGCGTCGTAGACCGCCTTGCCTGACGACACGGGCGGCGCTGCCGGTACGGACGATGCTGGCGGCACCAAAGGCGCTGGCGCCTTCCTCTCCACAGCCGCCGGAGCGATACCCGTCAGTCCGATCCTGCCGCCGGGCGCCGTCGGCCCGACCGCTCTGGCGGATGAGGGTACATCCATCTCTGTGACGGCTGAAAGAATCCGCAAAAGCTCTTCGCCAAAATCGCCGTCTCTGCACTCCAGCGTGCTGTTCGGCTTGTGAATGAAATCAAGCGCACCCAGCTCCAGCGCATCCAATGTGACCTTCGCGCCGTCACTGGTGGCTGTGCTTGCCATGATGATCTTTGCCTGAATGCCTCTCTTTTGCAGCTGCTTTAAAAGCTCCAGACCGTTCATCTGCGGCATATTCACATCCAAAATCACCGCGTCATAGGTTTTTCTGCTGAGCAGATTCAATGCGTCCAGACCGTTTACCGCACGGTCCTGTACATGGAATCGTTTATCAGAATCAATTATATCACAAAGTACCCTTCTCATAAGTGCAGAGTCGTCAACAAGTAATATATTTTTCATTTTTTACATCTGCACCTCCTCTGCATTTGCCACTTCTGCTCTTTCAGCAATGTTCTATCCCTGCTTTTCTATTCCGTTTTACCTTACTTATGTACTTTTCTGGCTTCGTCAAAAATATACTGGATGATCTCTTCCCGATCCTGTGGATTCACATCCACGTACTGCACACGGTGGTCAAATACGCCGGGCCGGTGTTCCAGCTCGTTCACTGCCAGCACCTTGCCCACCAGACGGTACTCTTTCTCTTTTCCCTCCACGCACAGCGTATATTTACACAGGATCAGACTGTTGACCTCGTAAGCGTAGTAAGCCACGAAGCGCAGTCCGCCGCCGCTGATGTCCACGATCACGCTGCTCTTAAGCGGGAGCGAAGGCAGAAGTTCCTTCTGCTCTGCGACCGAAAACTCCTCCTGATCGCCAAGTTCTCTGGAATCCATATCCAGCGCGCAGCTGAAACGGTAATACTCTCTTCTCTGATAATTTCGCAGATTGCTGGTCAGATCCATCACCAGCACATACTGTCCGCCCAGCCGGTATCTGTCCACCACTCTGCCGTTACACTGATAGACCACATTCTTTCCGTAAAAATACATATCGTACTCGCCATCCACGGGAAGAAGGATCAGCTTGCCGTTTTCAATCGGCATAGCGATTTCCAGCCGGTCTTCCGTGAGTACCTTAAGCACATGACTGCGATGCGGTTTCTTATCCTTCTCATCCTGCGCCTCCGGCCCGAGCCCTCTCTCGATGGCACGCAGCTCTACTTCGCCGCCCGGCGCCACATATTTTGACAATAGTTCCGCCATACACTACCCCCTGTCACTTCTTTTCATCCTATCTTCTGGAAATGATATGGGAAAAGAATGCCGCCATACCACGTCTTTTTACATCCTGTTGGATTTCCCGGTTCATCAGCTTCGCCGCCACCGCCTCATATGCCATGGCCGAGCGCGCCTTGGGATTTTCCAACGATACGGGCATCTGCTGCATCACCGCTCTGGCCAGCTGCGGATCCTGCGGAATCATCCCCAGATAGGTGATCGGCACCTTCAGATACCGCTCCACCACCGTCTGCAGTTTTGCGTAGAGCGCCTGCGCCTCGTTCTCCCCCGTCACCTTATTTGCCAACACCCTGATCTTCGTCTTCTCCGGCGAGTACCGCGGATGCCGGCTCAAGGCCTTTAACAAAGAATAGGAATCCGTGATCGAGGTCGGTTCCGGCGTCGTCACCAAAAGGATCTCGCCGCTTGCCACCAGAAATTCCAACACCGCGTCGGCAATGCCCGCTCCGGTATCCACGATGATCGTATCCGCTATCTCGTCCAGCTGGGTCAGATCGCCGATGATCGTACTCAGATGATCCTTATCCAGATTCGACATCCCTGCGATTCCGGAACCGCCAGAAATAAAGCCTACCTCCATAGGCCCCCAGGTAATGATATCTTTGATGCTTTTCCCCTGATAAATAAAATCACACAAGTTATGTTTTGGCACCGCACCAAACATGATCTCTATATTGGCAAGGCCGAAATCCGCATCCAGAATGATGACCTTCTGTCCCATCTTTCGAAACTGTACGGCAAGATTGATCGCCGTGTTGGATTTTCCCACGCCCCCCTTGCCGCTGGTCACGGTGATGACCCTTGCCAGAGGACGCTTCGGCACAGCGCTGCCCTTTATTATCCTTCTCAGTTGTTCAGCCTGATCCATCCGGGCCTCCTCCTTAGTGTTTCCATCGATCAACTCTCTTTGATCAGTTCTTTCCTCCGAGCAGTCTCTTGACTGTCTTTTGCGGATTAAAGTCTTCGATGTCGTCCGGCACGTTTTGTCCGCAGGTCACATAGGACAGGGAAGCTCCCGTATACAACCGCAGATTCAGGAGATTTCCCAGCGTCGTCGTCTCGTCCAGCTTCGTAAAGATCAGCTTGTAATCCGCCATCTCTTTATAAGAGTCCGCTATACTGATCAGATCCCGGTATTTGGTGGTGGCACTCAGGACCAGATGTACTTCTTTCTCCACTTTATCATCAACGGAATGAATTATGTTACACATGTTATCTTTCTGCGTAGCGTTCTGGTGCGAATGCCCCGCCGTATCGATCATGATATAATCGTAGTCCTTAAAATCCTCCAGTGCCTTGCTGATCTCTTCCACCGTGTAGATCACGCGGAAAGGCACCTCCAGAATATTCGCGTAGGTGCGCAGCTGCTCCGCCGCAGCGATGCGGTAGGTGTCGGCTGTGAGCAGGGCCACCTTTTTCTTCTCATCCACACGGAACTTGGACGCGATCTTTGCGATGGTGGTCGTCTTTCCAACGCCCGTCGGCCCGATGAAGAACACCAGCTTGATGCCGTTTGCCGCCGGCTCGATCCCGCTCGGCTTGCCGAATTTGAGGATCATCTTCTGGTAGATGTTTGCAAGCGCGTAATCAAACGGGATATTGGGCTTGTTTACCAGCTCGATCTCCTCGATGATCTCCTGCGCATACTTCTCGTCCACCTCATTCTCCAGCATGGTATCATGGAGCAGGCGCATAAACTTATCCGTCTCTGTCTCCTCCTTCGGAGGTTCGGGCGTCTCGTCCTTTTTCTCTTCCTTCTCCTCTCCGGGCTTCTGAAGCTGCTGTTCCAGAAGAGACTGCAGGCTGTCCAGTTTTTCCTCTATGGCGCTGTTGCTGTCCCTCTTCTCGGGCGTTTCCGCAACAGGTGTTTCAATAACAGGTGTACTTTTACTGGAAGCGATCACATTATTGATAGCGGACACTGCCGCCGTATACTTTTCGCTCTCTTCTTCCAGCGCCACCGTGACCTCCACCATAGGCGTCTTTAAGAACGCAAAAAGGCCCTTGTTTTTCACGGGCTTGACGTTCATAACGACAACGCCCTCCCCCAATTCCTTTTTGGCGTTCTCGACAGCCTCTATCTCGGTTTTTGCGGTAAACTTCTTGATTATCATTATGCCGTCACCATCCCAACAGACTGTAATTCAATATTGGATTCCACCTCGTTGTAGGATACAACGACCAGATCCCTGTAGTAGTCCTCCGTCAGCTTCTTAAAGTAAGCGCGGACGATAGGCGAAGTAATAACGATGGGCATCTTGCCGAGATCTTCCAGCTTCTTGACCTCCGTACCCACATTTTCCATGATCTCCTTGGTCTTGGCGGGGTCTAACGTCAGGTAAGCGCCCTGCTCCGTCTGCTTGACGCTGGCCATGATCTCCTGCTCCAGCTTCGGATCGAGCGTGACCACACTGGAAGTCTCGTTGGCCGGGAAGAACTTGCCGGAGATCGCGCGCTTTAAGCTCTGTCTGACATACTCCGTCAAAATATCCGTATCTCTGGTCGTGGTCGCATAGTCCGCCAGCGTCTCGAAGATGGTGAGCAGATCGCGGATCGATATGCCCTCCTTCAAGAGATTCTGCAGCACCTTCTGGATCTCGCCAAGACCCAAAAGCTTCGGCACCAGCTCCTCCACCAGAGAAGGATTCGTCTCTTTTAAATTGTCCACAAGGCTCTGTACATCCTGCCTCGTAAGAAGCTCCGATATGTACTGCCTGATGATCTCCGTTAAGTGCGTCGCAATGATGGACGGCGGATCCACGACCGTGTAGCCCATGCTCTCCGCACGTTCCCTCTGGCCCTCTGTGATCCAGATGGCCGGCAGATGGAAGGACGGTTCGAAGGTGGGGATACCCGTGATCTCCTCCTCTACATAGCCGGGATTCATGGCCATATAGTGATCGAAGAGGATCTCACCCTCACTGACCTGCACACCCTTTATTTTAATAATATACTGATTCGGGTTCAACTGTATATTGTCCCGCAGACGAATGATCGGCACGACCGTACCAAGTTCCAGCGCGATCTGTCTTCTGATCATGACCACGCGGTCCAAGAGGTCGCCGCCCTGATTCACGTCAGCCAGCGGGATGATGCCGTAACCGAACTCTAACTCGATGGGATCCACCTGCAGAAGCGCCGTTACATTCTCCGGCTGCCTGATCTCCTCCGCTGCGGCCTCCTCCACATCCGTCTCATGCTCGATCTCCGCCGTCTCGATGGTACCGGCGATCACCCTGCCCACCACGACAAAGACAAGACCAAGGCCTACAAAGACCACGGGATTTAAGGGCGTCACGATTCCCAGAAAGGCAAGAACCGCTCCCACCAGATACATGACCTTCGGCACACCGAAGAGCTGGCTGATCAATACCGTACCGAAATCCGCCTCTTTGGAGCCCTTCGTCACCAGAATACCGGTGGCGAGCGAGATCAGAAGAGACGGGATCTGGCTTACCAGACCGTCGCCGATGGTCAGGATCGTATATTTATTCAGGGCCTCGACCGCTTCCATGCCCTGTCGGAACACGCCGAAGGAAATACCGCCCACGATGTTGATGAAGGTGATCACCAGACCTGCCGTCGCATCTCCCTTTACATACTTCACGGCACCGTCCATGGAACCGAAGAAGGTGGATTCATCCTGAATCTTCTCTCTGCGCACCTTCGCTTCCTCGTCGGTGATCGCGCCGGTATTAAGGTCCGCATCGATGGCCATCTGCTTACCGGGCATCGCGTCCAGCGTGAATCTCGCCGTAACCTCAGCCACACGCTCGGAACCTTTGTTGATGATCATGAACTGCACGATGATGAGGATGATGAACACCAAAACGCCGATGACCAGATCGCCGCCGCCCACATACTGACCGAAGGTCTGCACCACGTTGCCGGCATCGCCGGTAGAGAGGATCAGTCTGGTGGAGGAAACGTTCAGCGCGATCCTGAATACCGTCGTAAAGAGCAGGATCGTCGGGTAGAAGGACATCTTCAGCACTTCGTTCGCAAACATACAGCTGAACATGACCGTAAAGGCGATCGCGATGTTGCAGGCCAGAAGAACGTCCAAAAGCGCCGGCTTGAGCGGCACGATCAGCATGATAAAAGCTGCCAGCAGGTATAAAGTTACGCCAACGTCTCCGATCTTCAGTTTCTGCACCGCGGTTCACCTCCTTTTCGTAACATCCGTTATTATTTCTCAAACGAAATTTGATTTGTCTAAACCTTTCCCTGTAAGTGGTAGACGAAAGCCAGTACCTCCGCCACCGCCTGATAGAGTTCCGGCGGCACCACGCTGCCCACGTCCACATTCGCGTAGAGCATTCTGGCAAGGGGTTTGTTTTCTACGATCTCGATGCGGTTTTCCTTCGCCACATCCTTAATCTTCTGCGCCAGATAATCGGCGCCCTTCGCCACCACATAGGGGGCGTCGTAAAGTTCCGGGTCATATTTGATCGCCACCGCAAAGTGGGTCGGGTTCGTGATGACCACATCCGCCTGCGGAAGGTTCGCCATCATACGGCGTCTGGAAGCCTCCATCATCCTCTGGCGCTGTCTGCTCTTGATCTGCGGATCGCCTTCCGAATTTTTATGCTCGTCCTTGACCTCCTGCTTGGTCATTTTCATGTCTTTCTTGAACTTGATCTTTTGATAAACATAGTCCGCAGCCGCAATCAACATATAAAAGATGGATATCCGGATCCCCAGATTGATCACCAGCATGCCCACCTGAACGATCCCCTGATTCAGGGAAAGATCGTAGAGCATATAGATCGGCGGCATGTTTTTCTTTAGGTAATTATACACCACATAACCGATCAGCGTCAGTTTCAAAGCGGACTTTATCAGTTCAACCACCGAATTGATCGAAAAAAAACGTTTAAATCCGCTTACCGGATTCAGCTTGCTGAACTTCGGTTTCAGCGGTTTGGTGGTAACTTTCCATTTCACCTGCAGCAGGTTCGTGATAAAGGCAACCAGAAAACCTACTATCAGAAAGGGCAGTATGATCAACAGGATCCTCGTCAGCGAGTTAACGAACAGCGACCGGAACAACCGCTCACGGATATACCCTTCATACGTATTCGTAAACTCCGGAATCCGGGTATAAACAATCCGCATATTCCCCACAAAAGACATACCCATATACTGTGCCAGAAACCGCAGCATCAGGAATGCTGACAGCATCGCAAAGGCATTGGTGACTTCTTTGCTCTTGGCCACCTGTCCTTCTTTTCTGGCGTCAGACAGTTTTTTACCGGTAGGTTCTTCTGTTTTTTCTCCGCCGGGACCGTCCTTAGCGAAAAACTGGAGATCATATGCTAAACTCAAACCATGCCCTCCACAAAGGATACGACCATCCTCTTCATCTGTACAAAGATATTGTCCGCCAGCGCCGGCAGCATCTGTGTTGACAGAAGAAGAATGCCAAGTCCCACAAGCACTTCAAGCTGCATACCCACGGCAAACATATTCAGCTGCGGCGATACCTTGGCCAGCACGCCGAGTACGCAGTTTAGAAAAATCATGGCGCAAAAGATCGGCATAATGATACGAAAGCCGATCGAGACGTAATCCGCCAAAAACAGGAGGACGGATGAGAGCAGCGCCTCCGTCTTAAACATCGCGCCGTTTATTGGAATCAGGATAAAGGATTCCGCCAGCGCACGCAGCAGATACTCGTAAAGACCCGTAATGATCATAAACAACGTAAACATATACTGGTAAAACACACCGGTAAAGGTGGCTTGCTGTTTGGTGGCCGGATCGAGCAGGGAGACCATGGACAGTCCGATTTCCATGTCCGCGATGCTGCCTGCAAAGGAAGTCACGGAAGCGCAGATCTGTGCGCCCCAGCCAATAACAAATCCCGTAAGCGCCTCCTTAGCCACAATGACGGCATAGCCCAGAAGAGTGCTGTACACCACCTCGTTACGGTCTATCGCATTATAGAGCAGATAGGACACAAAAATGGAAAAGCCCACCTTCACCGTTCTTGGTACATTTGACATGCTGAAAAACGGAGCAGCATATACAAAACAGCTAATCCGTACCAATATCAGTAAAAAATATTCCAAATCTGCATAGGTAAAGCTTATATCTATCATAAAGCCACTTCCCAAAAACGGAATGTAGTCATACTACCCTGTTCAACGTAAATACTGATTAAAATTCAGCCATAATCCGGTCATAAACTCTACCATCTGATTCATGATCCAGTGTCCCATCAGGATCAGCGCCAGAAAGATTGCCAACACCTTAGGCACGAATGTCAGGGTCTGCTCCTGAATCGAGGTTACCGTCTGAAAAATGCTGACTGCCAATCCCACGCACAGAGACACCAAAAGCATCGGCGCCGCGCACTTTATGATCGTAAAAATCGCCTGTTCAGCAATGGCTGTGACGTCATTGACTGTCATTTCCTTACACCCTCCATTTTCACAGAGCATCTGGCAAAACTGTATACCTGACGCTTATAGATTAAAGCTCTCCACAACGCCTTTGATCACCAGATACCAGCCGTCCGCAAGCACGAACAACAAAATCTTAAAAGGCATGGAAATCGTAGTCGGCGGCAGCATCATCATACCCATACTCATCAGGGTGGAAGCCACCACCATATCGATCACAATAAACGGAATATAAATCAGAAAACCGATGATAAACGCCTGTCTGAGCTCATTGATGATAAACGAAGGCACCAGAATGCTCATCGGGATATCATCCAGCTCTCCGTTCCACTCCGTGCGGTTGATGTCCATGAAAAAATACACATCGTTTTTCTGGGTCTGCTTATACATAAACTGCCTGATTGGTTTTGCCGCCGCCGTGAGGGCTTCCTCCTGCGTCAGCTCTCCCGCTTCAAAGGGCACTACAGCTTCCGCATAGACCGCCGTCAGCGTAGGCTGCATGATGAAAAACGTCAAAAACAGGGCAATACCGATCAACACCGTATTCGGCGGCGCCGTCTGCGTATTTAAGGCCTGTCTGGTAAAATGCAGAACGATGATGACCCTCGTAAACGAGGTCAGCATAATAATCAGTGTCGGTGCGATCGCGATCAGCGTAAGGATCAGCAGGATGCGCAGCGCACCGTTTATGCTGCCGTTTCCGCCGTCATAAGTCACCGTCACCGTATTGGCAATATTCAGTTCGGCCAGCTCTTCGGCAGTCTCCGAGGCTCCGGGCAGATTCTGATTCGTTCTCTCCGCGGTGGTGCCGGTGAGATTGGAGTCCCGGTAAGGGGTGTCTGTCACTTCTCTTGTCACATTGTCGGTGGCATAAACGGTTACCCCCTGACTAAGATACAATATGCCTGCCACCATCAGCAGGCATATATATTTTGCCAAAGCATATCCGGAAAAAATTTTTTTCATTCGTCTCGCCCGTCTTCTTTTTCCAGGATTCTTTCTCTCTGTATTTTTGCGAGCATATCCTTAAAACTGGACACGCCACTGGCAGACTCCTCAGGAAAATGCAAATCCTCCTCAGGAATCTCTGATAACATTGTAACAGTATCCTTGCAGACTGCAAGCGCCAAATACTTCCTGCCGATCCTCACCAACTGGATATATTTGTTATTGGAGAGCCGAATCGCCTCCAAAAGTTCCATATTCATACCAGCGGATCTCCCCTTTTGGTACCCGCCGATCCATCTGGTGACCACAGCCGTGACAGCCAGCACAAACACGAACAACAATAATACTGTTATAAGCTGCACATAGGAGTCAGTCCTGTCCGGCAATGCGAGAAGCATTATCCCACGACCTTCTTAACAGCCTCCAGTACGCGATCTGCCTGGAAAGGCTTTACGATAAAGTCCTTAGCGCCTGACTGAATGGACTCGATAACCATGGCCTGCTGTCCCATCGCGGAACACATGATGACCATTGCTCCCGGATCGCCTTCCTTGATCTTCTTGAGAGCCTGGATGCCGTCCATCTCGGGCATGGTGATGTCCATCAGCACAAGATCGGGCTTCAGCTCGTTGTACTTCTCAACCGCTTTTGCGCCGTTCTCTGCCTCTCCTGCCACGTTATAGCCATTCTTGGTCAGGATGTCCTTGATCATCATTCGCATAAACGCTGCATCATCACATACTAAAATATTTTTTGCCATCTCTCTTCTCCTATCACATATTATTTGATAATTTCGGTTACCCGAATACCAAAGCTTTCCTCGATTACCATTACCTCGCCTTTTGCAACAAACTTGCCGTTCACCAGCACATCGATCGGTTCGCCCGCGATCTTATCAAGCTCGATGATCGTACCCGGCGCAAAATCCAGAATCTCTGCGATCGACCGGGAAGTCCTGCCAAGTTCCACCGTAACCTCGAGCGGCACATCCTTGATCAGTTCGATGTTTTCCTGACTCTGCATGGGATTGAAATCCGCCGCAAAGCTCTGGAACTGAACCGGCTGTGCGTTCATATTCGGCTGCGCATTCATATTCTGCTGCATCATCATCTGCATCATCATCTGCATCTGGTTCATATCCATCTGCGGTGCCGCCGCTGCAGGTGCAGCCGCAGGCATAGATGCCGCTGGTGCCGGAGCCGGTGCCGCCGCAGGCATAGATGCCATCGGCGCGGGAGCCGGTGCAGGTGCCGGTGCCGGTTCAGGCGCGGAAGCCGGCGTTTCTTCACCCTGACTCACGATGAAGGTGTGGTAGATATCTTTTGCAAAATCCACCGGATACAACTGCATGATGGTGGAATCCACCAGATCGTCGATCTGCATTCTAAAGGAGATCTTGACGAAGGTCCCTTCAAGGAAATCAGCAATATCGCCGCCTGACTTAAAGGCGGTCAGATCCACCAGACTCGCTTCCGGAGGGCTGATATCAATCATCTTGCCCAGCATCGTGGAGAGCGATGTGGCGGAGGACCCCATCATCTGGTTCATCGCCTCGGAGATTGCCGAGAGATGAAGCTCTCCCAGCTCGCCGTCCGTGTTGGTGCCGTCGCCTCCCATCATCAGGTCGGTAATGACCTTTACGTCATGTTCCTTTAAGATCAGGATATTCGATCCGTCCAGACCCTGTGTATACTTGATCAAAATAAAGACGCAAGGCTTCTCGTAATCTTCCAGTACGTTCTTCCATGTCGCCATCTTGACCACAGGCGTCGTGATATTGACCTTGCGGTTTACAATGGAAAACAGGGTAGTTGCCGAGGCGCCCATACTGATATTGGCGACTTCGCCGATGGCGTCCTTTTCACTGTCTGTCAAGAGCGACTCGTCAGCTTCAGACCCATCCACAGACGCCGCTGTATCCGCAGCCGCATCGTCGCCGGCCGAATCGTCTGTGCCGTTCAAGAGCGCATTGATTTCGTCCTGTGATAACATTCCGTCCATGCTTCTACTCCCCCTCTCTAATCACCGAAGTGATCCGTACAGCATTCTTTTCCCTGCTGGTTCCCGGAAGTGCGGTGAATTTTTTGATATTCCCCACATACACTGTAAGATCCTGCTCTACCTCGGTATCTAGTCTTATGATGTCCCCGCGCTGCAGATTCACAAAATCGGTGACCGATATGCTCGTCTTTCCCAGCACCGCCTTGACCGGAACATCCACTCTCTTGATGAGGGCTTCGACATATTCCTCGAAGTTCTCCGAATCCCGTTCCTGCATATTGGCGTACCAGAACTTTGTATTGAGCTTATCCATAACGCTCTCCAACGTGAAGAAGGGGAGACATACATTCATAAATCCTTCGACGTCGCCTATTTTCATATTCAAGGTGACGATAGCGATCATATCGCTGGGGGCAATAATCTGCGCGAACTGCGAGTTTGTCTCGATGCGTTCCATCATGGGATTGATGTCCACCACATTTTTCCATGGTTCCCGCATGAGCTGCATACATACCACCATCATCTTCTCTATGATCGTCATTTCGATCTCGGTGAAGTCTCTGGTCTTTTCCAGTGGATCCCCCGAACCGCCGAGCATCCTGTCTATCATTGCAAAGCCAAGCTGTGACGCCAGCTCGATCAGGATCGTTCCCCCAAGCGGCTGGAAGTTTACCACGCCCAAGATCACCGGGTTTGACAAAGAGTTGGAAAACTCTGAGAATATGACCGTCTCGGAACTGGTCACCGAGACCTGTATATTCTTTCTCAGATACACCGGCATACTCGTGGAAAGCAGCCGTCCGTAATGCTCGTATATGATTTCCAACGTTCGCAGATGTTCTTTGGAGAACTTTGCGGGACGCTTGAAGTCGTAAGTCTTTACTTTTTTGTCATCCGCATTATTTAACTCTTCGGTGTCCAAATCGCCGCTGCTTAAGGCAGCGAGCAGATTATCTATCTCACTCTGCGATAGTACCTCACCCACGAAAGTTCACCTCCTGTGGTAGTCATTTTGTCTAAGTACTATCCAAACATGATGTCACCGAATGACACGTTATAGATAAACTTGGAATCAAACATTTTTTGTATTCTTGCGATGATATCTTTCTTGATCATCTCCTGATTATCGCGTGCTTCCTCCATCGTATATGCGGAAAACACACTGTTGATCTCATCTTTGAGCAGGCCTTCTTTTGCGGCCAGACTCTCGGCCGAACCATACTCCTTATACCCGTCGGCCTTGGTATTGATCGAAAGGGTGATGGAAACGATACAATAGTGATCCTTGTCGTCCCCCTCGCTCTTTTTTAACGGGATCGTCATATTCTCTGCAAAGGAATACGTCTCGGTGTCCGCCATGGAAACAGCCTCGCTCCCCAGTCCGCCCTCGCCGCTTGCCGAAAGCTCCAAGTCCATCGCCGCAGCGATGTTATTCACCAGCGCGGCGGTCTGCTTGGAAGCGCCGGTCACGCTGAACATCATGATCGAAGTAAGAACGATATTCACGATCATAAGCGCCAGAATAATAACGGAAATCAGATTCTTCTTCATAGCCTTTTGTTTCTCCTTCTATAGATGCTGTATCTATGATTTCACATGACTTAAAGCTCCTGAATCAATAAGAACTCATGGAGTTGTAAATCTTGATCTCTACCCTTCTGTTCTTCGCTCTTCCCTCAGGCGTTGCATTGTCCGCGATTGGAAGATATTCTCCCCTGCCCGCATGTTTGATATTCGCCGGATTCAAATTCGTCACCGAAAGGACGTAATCAAACACCGAAAGCGCACGCCCCGAACTCAATTCATTATTGTTAGAATATTTTGCTCCCGACATCGGCACATTGTCCGTGTGTCCCTCGATCTCAACCGTCCCTGTCGCATAGCGCTCCAAGATCAGGCCAACCTGATCGAGTACAGGCTTTGCCTCCTCTTTTAAAAGCGTCTGCCCCGAGTCAAAGAGGATCGAACCTTTCAGCGTGAGCTGGACATACTGGGATGTGAACTGTACCTGAACCTCATCCTGCATATTGCTCTCATCCACAGCCTCCTGAACCATCTCCGCCAGCTTCTCGGATTCTTCCATCTGCGCTTCCTCAAGCTGCTCTTTCGCGGCTTGTGCAGATGCGTTCTGTGCCATATCGTCATCGACGACCTGACCTTCGTCCAGTTTACCCGTACTGTTTATAAAATCATCCAACTCATTGAGCTGGCTGACACCGTTACTGATCAGGATCCCGTCACCGATCGCCTGCGCGCCTCCGTCAAACACGGAAAACGCCTGATTCAAAGAAGCTACGATCGCTTCCTGCTTTGCTTCGTCTACATTGGACATTGCAAATAGCAACACGAAAAAGCAGAGCAGGAGATTCATCAGATCACTGAATGTGGCCATCCACGCCGGTGAGCCTTTAGGCGGCTCATCCTGCTTCTTTTTAGCCATTCTCCTCACCTCCGCCACCTTCACCGGCGGAGCCTCTGTCAGCAGGCGCCAGGAAGGACTTCAGTTTTTCCTCAATGACACGGGGGTTTTCACCCGCCTGAATGGAGAGCAGACCTTCGATCTCGATCTCCTTCACCATCATCTCTTCGTCGTTCTTACCTTTCAGCTTCGTGGCCACAGGCGCACAGATCCAGTTTGCAAGGACGGAACCGTAGAAAGTCGTGATCAGGGCCGTCGCCATGTTCGGGCCGACTGCCGCCAGATCGGACAGGTCTTTCAGCATAAGGATCAGTCCGATCAGGGTGCCGATCATACCCCACGCAGGACCCATCGCTCCCAGATTTTCCCAGAAGCCGATCTTTTCCTTATGTCTGCCCTCCACGCTGACAAGCTCCGTCTCCATGATGGCCCGAACCAATTCCGGATCGGTACCGTCCACGATCAACAGGATGCCTTTTTTTAAAAATTCATCATCGATATCGCTGGCCGCTTCCTCCAGAGAGAGCAGGCCTTCCTTACGGGCGACGTTCGATAAATCTATGATCTTCTGAATGATCTCCGGCACGTTCATAGCGGACGTTTTGAAGATCAATGCGATACTCTTTAACCCCGAAACAAAGGACGGCATAGAGTAACTGGCCATAATACAGCATAAGGCGCCGCCAAATGTGATCAATGCCGAGGGGACGTGCAGGAAACTGGTAACGGTAGCAAATGTCTTTCCGAACACCATACCGAATATCATCAGTGCCAAACACGCCAACAAACCGATAATCGAAGCTATATCCATATGTATGCACCCACTTTACACTAGTCTGCAAAAATATCCTTTCTATACGATTTTACTAAATTTTTCACTTCTTGTCTACTTTCTTTTACAATTATTTTCCGACCGGTCGTCAAGGTAAGCACCGTATCGGGCGTCTCCTCGACAAGCTCAAGCAAATCGGGGTTAATCAGCACTTTGACGCCGTTGATTTTCGTGACCTCTATCATACGATATCCTCCCCCTGCGCGGAAAATCCAAAAAACTTATTTCAAAGCAAAAAAATATAAGGTCTGCAACTCGTATATTCTACCACAAATTCTCCCAAACTGCAAAAAAAATTTTTGCCAATTTTTAATAATCCCCAAAATGCGCGCAAAAATAGAGGCTCCCGCAGTACGGAAGCCCCTGATTTTTTATTATCTCTTAAGATTTACAAGCTCCTCCAGCATGGAGTCGGAGGTTGTGATGATACGGCTGTTCGCCTGAAAACCACGCTGTGTGGTGATCATCTCGGTAAACTCACCCGCCAGATCGACGTTACTCATCTCCAGAACGCCGGATTCCATGGAACCCTCACCGTCCGAGGTGATGTCGATACCCACGCCGTCGAACTCGCCGGAGTTCATGGTCGTGGAGTAGAGGTTGTTGCCGGCCTTCGCAAGACCCGCGGCGTTGGCAAACTTCGTCACCGCAATTTGTCCTAAGAGCTTGGTCGTACCGTTGTCATAGGAAGCCCTGATCTTACCGTCCTGAGCGACCTCCACGCCGATCATCTTACCCACCTTACGGCCTGCGCCGAGGTTGTTGGAAGAACCGTCGCCGGGATCAAAAGCAATGGTGGAAACTTTGCCGTTATTGACGTTGCTGATCGTCGCAAAATTGATGGACGTATCGTGGAAATGTCCCAGATCCACGTTCGCACCCGTCAAATCGGTAGCAGACGCCGCAAAGTCGAGGGTCGCCGCCTCCTGACCGGTGGAACCGATGTAGGTAAATTCACCGGTCTTGGTATCGAATACCAGCCTGTTGCCCTTGTAAGACTCGTTGAGCTCAATGCTCGCCTGTCCGTCATCGGGCGCAATGGCCTTGATGGTATACTTCTTGGTCTCGGTATCCTTCAGGCCGTACACTCTCTCCAGAATCGTCGCCTTGTTCGCATCGGTCGCTTCAATGGTCTCGGAAAGCTTTCCGGTCTTTTGATTATATAGCAATTCTTTCTCAGGCTCAAAGGCTGCGGTGAAACTTGCCGTCAATGTGCCGTCTTCTTTCATTCCCACATCGCTCAGCGTCACAGAGCCGCTGGCACCGGTCAGTTTCTGCAGAACCTTCTGCCAAGCCGCCCCGGAAGTAGCAAAATCTCCATCCAAATAGACATCTGTCGGCGGGTTGGTACTCGTATCGCTGTAATAATATTTTCCCTTATTGTCTCCCTCCTTGATGCGGATCAGGCCGTACTCCGACTTCAAGACCTCCTCGCTGATTTCCGCAGAACCCTCCACGGTTACATTGGCCGCCCCTGTCTCCGCTTTCGTTCCGTCCGGTATCGGCGTGGCGTCCGTCAGTTCCGCCGTACCGACCTTAATGATCTTGATATCATTCGCCAGACTCATCATCGGATTCTCGGAAAAGCCTTTGAGCGCATCCGCAAAGCTGTAGTCTACCTTATAGTTTGCAGTCACCGGCGGAGTCGCTGTGGCATCGGCAGGCGTATAGGTCACACCCTGCGGCACGCTGTACACCTTTGTGATCGGATCCAGATTGCCGCCGCCGCCGAAGCTCGCGATCTGGTTGATGTTGCTCAGATTATAATAGTCCACAAGGGAAACGCCGTCGCTGTTTAAGATATCGTCCAGCTCTACGTAATAGTTCCCGTCCAGACTCATCGCATGGAAGCTGAGTTTCGCCGTATACTTATAACCAAGCTGGTCGTAGAAAGCGAAGGTCCTGACCAGACCGCTGCTGCTGTGAACTTCGGTACAGTTCTTATCGAGGATACCAGAGACAATACCCTGTGTGGTCGCCTCAGCGGGCATCTCCATATTCTCGCGCTTCATCACCTGCAGGGCGGATACCGTGTCAGAACGGATATCTCCGGTCTCCGGATCCACCTGCCAGCCCATCACGCGGTAGCCGGTGCTGGCCATAACGAGGTTACCCGATCCGTCGATGGTAAAAGAACCGTCTCTGGTAAAGAAATTCTGGGAACCGCTGCTGACGATGAAGAAGGCTTCGCCCGAAATCATCACGTCCCAAGGGTTATTTGTGGACTGCGCGGAACCCTGTCTGGTGATGGCAGTATTGATGGCTGCCGTCTTTGCGCCCAGACCGATCTGTCTGGCATTCATACCGCCGCGGTTATCGTTCGCGCCGGAAGCTGCCTGCGTCTGCTGATAGAGCAGATCGCTGAACACCATGTTCTGTGCCTTATATGCAGTTGTGTTTACGTTTGCAATGTTGTTACCGATAACATCCATTCTGGTCTGGTGGGTCTTAAGGCCCGACACGCCAGAAAAAAGTGATCTCATCATAGTGAAATGACCTCCTTATTGGTCGACAAGAACCGTCGTCCCCTCTGTCAGTCGGGGACGGTAAGCCTCCTGTAAGGTCCGGCTTCTAGTTTTCATTACATGATTACGGCTCCGTCTATGTTTGTGAATACATTCTCATCAGTCTCTGTCTGATCCATCGCCGTGATGACCGTCTGATTCGGTACGCTCACGATGAACGCGAGGGAATCCACAATGACCAACGATTCGTTTATCCCCTTCGCCGAAGCTTTTGCTGCTCCCAGATTCAGGCGTTCCACCTGCTCCTCAGTCAGCTCAATATTTCTGTCCGACAGGCGGTTTGCCGCGTGCTTGGAAAATCTTACCTCTCCGGACTCCTGTATGACATCTGTCTTCTTTGTCAGGATATCCTGAAAGCTTAGGTTCCCTTTCGCCGGGGCCGGATCCTGCTTTCTGCCCGCGCCTAAATATTGATCCTGCAGCTGCGCTATGGAAGGGAATGAATTTTGAATCTTCATCTTCTCTCCTCCTTGAGATTTGAGCTAGCTGCCCATTCCTGTTTTCTCAGAACATGCTCAGGTTTCTTCCGTCTTCTGCGAATTTAAGACCGCCACCATATCCTTCATCTTCTTCACATACTTCTTCATGGTCTCAACCTGCTCGTCGGTCAGGAAACTCTTCTGGTAATCGTTCATGCTCTGGTACATCTCGTCTAACTTCTCCACGTTCTCCCTGTCTGCGAGAGACAGATCTTCGATCTTGGGAAGTTTGTTGTAGATGGTTAAGAAGTCCGCTCCCATCTTGTAGGCTTCCAGATACGTGGGATCCGCCACCGTGTCCAGATCGTCCATCGAATACATATCGCCGTTCACGGAAAGATATGCTTTATTTCCCTCGTAAACCACGTAGTCCACATTACCCTGTACCGTAGTCTCTCTGCCCTGGGAATCTTTCACCTTAAGAAGCACCGTCTCGCCCACAAGGCTGGATGCCCGGAAAAGATCCATCGATGCGCTCATGTTCTGCATCTGCTCCAATTCGGAGAAGGTCGCATACTGCGAAATGTACTCCGTGTTCGAAGTCGGCTCCAGAGGATCCTGATACTTCATCTGTGCTACCAAAAGCTGTAAGAAAGCGTCCTTATCCAGTGTGTTGGAACCTTTCAGCTTCTCTTTTTCCTTTGCCAGAGACGCTGCGGAATTAGATTCCACGAATTTACCGTTCTCTACCTTCTGTACTACTCCCATTCTTTCACTCCTTTCTGTCCGTCATCCGGTCAGGCCATATAGTCTACCGTGCTGCCGTTTGCCTGCATCATCTCCACCTCGACCCGCTCCGCTTCTCCAAGCTCGTCAAGCTCTTCCTCGCCTAAGTCGTTCAGATCGATCCTGCGCGTACCGTTCTTTTTCGCGCTCTCTCTTCCCTGATCCGCCGTATCCTGTCCGTCGCCATACTGCTCGCCGTAAGAATGGTTCGCCACGGTCACTTCCACGGAATCGACCTTGAGGCCCTGCTCTTCAAACTGCTGTTTGAGCTGGATCATCTGTGTCTCTAAAACTGCCTTTACGGTTTCGTTCTGCGCTGCAAACTGAGCCGTGATGACGCCGTCCTTCGCCGCGATCTGTACATGGACCGTACCAAGGCTCGCGGGATGCAGCTGCATCTCCAGTTCCTGCGTCTCGGGCTTTATGTTGAACTTCATGTAGTCCACGATCTGATCCATGATCTGATTCGTCTCAGGCTGTGTGTATACCGGCTGCTCCACCGGCGCTTCCGCCTCTGCCGTCTGCCCCGTAAGATGCTGCAGCAGTGCGCTTCCTGCGGATTGCTCTCCCGCATGAGGATTTTCCTGTCCCTGATGTTCTGCGCCCGCATCGTTCCTTTTCGCAACGGGTTCGGTCTCAGGCTTCGCCGTCTGTGTCACCTGCTCGCTCACGTGTTTCTCGCCGCTGGCATCGTCCACCTTTACCTCAATCTGTACGGTGGCGCCGTCCTTTTGCACGGATACCGCATAGTCTTTCATGCCTTCCACGCTTACCTCTGGTTCCTCACCCACAGGCGTCTGCACGTCAGGCTGCACGACTTCTGCCGGTGTCTCCTCCTTCGTCTCGCTCATGTCGGCCACCAGCTTTTCCAGTTCCTCCGGCGTAAGTGAAAGCTCCTCCTGTAAGGCGCTAAGCGTCTCATCCACCGCGGTGAAAAGCTCCTGCAAGTTACCATAGAGTGCTGCGTCGGTCACCAGAGCCACTTCGTCCGTCGTCTCCGAAAGCTGTAATAACAGCTGTTTCAGATTCTCAGGATCGAAGAGATCCACTGCCGTCAGTCCCAAGACTTCCATGGCTTCCTCCACTTTTTCAAGCGGAATCTGCATCACGTCGACGATCTCGGCGACCAGTTCTCCGGCTGCTTTCTCCACAGTCTCCTGTGTCGCAGCGTCTGTCTCTTTGCCATCCTCTGTCCCGGTAAGCCCTTCGCCTTTCTCCTCTTCGGTCGTCTTATCCTGCGCGCCGTCCGCGGCAGTTTTCGCTTCCTCAGAATCTTGAGTCCCGGCGGTCTGCTCCGTGCCTTCCTGCTTTTCCGCATCCTTCGGCTGCGCGGTCTCCTGCGCCTTATCCGCAGTCGCCTTAGCATTGTCCGTGCCTGCCTGCGTCTTCTCCACAGTCACCTGCACGTTCTGTTTCGGCGCCTGTGCCGCAGCGGAAGCGGCCGCCTGCGACTTCTGCATGCCCGCAAGCTGATCGCCCATCTTTGTCATGAGCTTATCGAAGCGTTCCTGTACGAATTCGTCCGTCTTGGCAGAGGTCTGGCTGCCCTGCACTGTGCCAAATGGCGACAGGGCTTTTACTTTGTCTACCGTCATTCCTGCTCTTTCCTCCTTTCTGCAGTTTTCAAGGTACTGTGGCACATCGCTGCGCCCTTATTTATATATAACGCGTGTTACTAAACGCGAAATATATCAAAAATCCTATATTCTATATCGGCGTTTTTCTGCGTTTCTTAATAGTCTGGATCCATGATTCGCGTTAATCTGGCCGCGATCTCCGCGTCCATTGCGCCCAGAATGCTGCCCCTGTCCTTGGAACTCATCTGACTAAGGATCTTTGCCGCCAGATCAAGATCTTCCGTCATAGCCTCAAAGATCTTCGCCGCCTTTTCAGCCTCCATATCCGCGTAAGCCTGCGCATAATTCTGAATCTGCTTATCCGCCTCGATCTGCTCGACCGCCTGCTTATACAGATACTCAGCCGTGGTGGGATCCATGGTCTCGTAATATTTCTGGTACTCCTCCACGCCCGGACCATTTTCTGCGTAGATCACTTCCTCGTAAAACTCCGTCTTGATGCGTTCAAACTCTATCTGTGCATCCTCAAAGGTCTGCAGTCTCTCGATCTCCGCACGCAGCTGTGCCAATTCCTCAGAGTCCACGGTGCTGGCCGCCTGCGCGTCCTCAAGCTGCAGTTCCAGCTCCTTTATGTAGTCTACAGCCTCCCGCAGACTCGTGTAGCCGCCGTAGGATTCTTCATCATCGGTCGTCACAGTCGTGTCCGTAGGCAGGATTTTATTGACTACCGGCACATCCTTTAAAACAGGCGCAAGTACGCCGGAGCCGAAACCGCCTACATCCAGTTTGATGAGCAGGCAGAGGATCGCTACCCAGATTATTACAATAACAAGTGTTACGAAAAACACGGAGATACCGCCGCCTTCATCTTCATCAAGCTGCGCTTCCTGCTCGGAAATCTCCTTGGCACGCTGTTTTGCTTCCTTTTTCTGCGCCTTGCTGTCGTTTTTTAGCTTATTGCGCTCATCCTTTAATCGCTTTTTTTCCGCTTTTTTATCAATGGGCGGTTCCATCCCCATATTCATCGCTTCCGCTGCCATCTTCCTTTTCCTTTCCGCCATATCTGAAGCGTCAGGCTGAAGATACGCGAACCGAATCTCAAATTCGGTTCTGCGATCAGAGGAATTTGTGACGCTTCTACACAAATTCCCGAATCAAAAATAAGATCATCAGACTTATTTTTGATTCTCTCCGCGCTGCCCGTAGGTATAGCTCGTAAGCTCATCCACGACCTTGGCCTCCGCCTTTTTCTCGTCCTCCAAAAATTGCAGCAGGGCCTTTTCCTTCAGCTTCTCGTGCATCTTGCGCTCCTGCATGATCTCCGTCAGCTTCGCCCGCGCAAGCTCCAGCGCCTCCGCGGCTTTCATCACCTCAAACTGCTGCGCCGCGATCAAATCATCCATCACGATCAGGGCATTACGGTTATCCCGCAGATCGGTGACGCTCACCGCATCCTCCCGCATCCTTCTGCCCTCTTCAAAGTACGCTTCCTTCCTGTCAAACAGATTCTGCAGTTTCTCTTCTTCTTCCTGCATCCGCATCTGCGCCCTGCCGACCTCGATCTTGGCCTGCGTCTCAAGCTGATACTTGATATTCAGGATGCTCTGCATCCTGTACCTGAATTTCGCCATGGCCGGTCACCTTTTACTCCTCGTCCGTATCCGCAAAAAGTTCACGCAGCATGTTCACGGCATCTGTGTAGTCGTATTTGGCATCCACATCCTGCATCAAAAATTCGTTCACAGCCTCGATCTTCTCAATCGCGTAGTCGATATTCTTGTTGCTGCCGCTCTTGTAAGCGCCGATATTGATCAGATCTTCCGCCTCGTTGTAGGTAGCGAGAAC
Source organism: Lachnospiraceae bacterium UBA7196 (assembly GCA_002490835.1). Lineage (GTDB taxonomy): Bacteria > Bacillota > Clostridia > Lachnospirales > Lachnospiraceae > UBA3282. Next base: position 100,132 of record DKUU01000042.1, read on the forward strand.
GTTTTTCAGCTTTCCCGAAAGAGCTTTATGTTCCTTATCCACGATCTGACTCATACATCTGGAAATGCTCTGCAGCACGTCGATCGCCGGATAATGATTCAAATGCGCCAATTTTCTGTTTAACATGATGTGCCCGTCCAGAATACTTCTGGCGGTATCCGTGATCGGCTCGTTCATGTCGTCGCCGTCCACCAGCACCGTGTAGAGGCCGGTGATGGATCCCACCGCCGCACAGCCCGCCCGCTCCAAAAGACGCGGCATTTCTGAGTAGACGCTGGGGGGATAGCCCCTCGACACCGGCGGTTCCCCGCTGGCTAAGCCAATCTCTCTTTGTGCCATGGAAAAACGGGTCAGGGAGTCCATCATCAAGAGGACGTCCTTGCCCTGATCCCTAAAGTACTCCGCGATCGCACAGGCGGTTTTCGCCGCCTTGTTTCTCTCAAGAGCCGATTTGTCCGAGGTGGCGACCACCACCACGGAGCGGCGCATCCCTTCCTCGCCCAGATCCCTTTCCACAAACTCGCGCACCTCACGGCCGCGCTCGCCGATGAGGGCAATCACATTGATGTCCGCTTTTGTATTTCTCGCAAACATGCCCATCAGCGTGGATTTTCCCACGCCGGAGCCTGCAAAAATGCCAATTCTCTGACCTTTGCCCACAGTCATCAGGCCGTCGATAGCCTTCACTCCCAAAGGCAATACCTCGTCGATGATCTTACGGCTCATAGCGTCCGGCGGCTGTGCCTCCACACTGTAAGGTACGCCCGGCATATACTCGCCGTCGATCCTGCCAAGGCCGTCTAAAACCTTACCCAAAAGGTCTTCGCTGACAGGCACCGTCAGAGGATTGCCCGTATTCTCTACGATACATCCCAGCCCGATGCCGTCGGTCTTGTCACAGGGCATCAGAAGCGTGCGTTTATCTTTAAAGCCGACCACCTCCGCCGTGATCGGCGGGAAATCGCTTCCGACCGGATAGATCACGCACAGATCCCCCAGCTTAGCCTCCGGACCCGCGGACTCAATGGTGAGTCCCACGACATTCTCCACCCTGCCCTTTTTCTTAAAAAACGTCTCATCCTTTATACTGCTGTATTTATAATAATTAATCGCCGGATTCATCCTCAAACCTTTTCGATACTAGACTTTTTCATAGGATAACACCTGTAATTTCTTCGTTAATTCTTCCAACTGCGTGCCTACGCCGCAGTCAAAGATTCCGCCGTCCGTCTCGATCAGACAATCGCCTTTGGAAAGGGCAATATCCTCAATGATCTCGATCAGGCCGCGGCCGGCCACAGCGCCTTCCATCAGGGTCTGCTTCTGCATATTGACATGCGGATAATCGTCCGCCGACACATGTACGATAAAGGTCCTGCTGCTCTCCACCTTGCGCAGGGTGGAATCGATCAGATGTACCAGAATATCCCTGTTATCCATAAGATCCACGCCGAAGATATGGCTGTAGACATCCGTGATCGTCTCGATAAAGCGCGGCTCCAGATTTTCTAAAAGTTCGTCATACTCAGCCTCCAGCGCGCGCCGCCTTTCAGCCAGCTCCTGCTTTAAGCCGTCCACCTCGGCCATACCTCTCTCGTAACCGGCCTCGTAACCCTGTCTGTTTCCTTCCTCAATGGCCTCGGCACGCAGGGACTCACCCTGACTGCGGGCGCCCGTCAAAATTCGTTCCGCCTCGGCCTTCGCTTCCTCTATAATCGCCTCCGCCTGCGCCTCAATCTCTTCGAGACTGGGACCCGCAGTTTCACCGGCCTTGATCACATTGGATGCGCCTTCTCCGTCTGCAAAGAGCACGTCTAATTCTTCGCCGGCAATGCCGCTTGTAAACTCTTCGCCGCTCTCCCCTTCCTCCTCTTCAAAGGAAGGCAGGGCGGACGCATTGGCCCTGCGAAGATTCTCCCATTTCTCGATGCGTTCCGCAACGAGGCTGTTGCTGTCTATCACGCATTTCTCTTCGCCTTCCACTCTGACCCAGCCGGCTTTATATAAATTCCGTTGCTTTGTATTAAACAATGATCTCGTCACCTCCGCCTCTGGAGATAACAATTTCTGCAGCGTCTTCCAGTTTTCTGATGATATTTACGATCTTCTGCTGCGCTTCCTCCACGTCCTTCATACGGACAGGACCCATAAATTCCATATCTTCCTTGATCATCACGGCCAGACGCTTTGAGAGGTTATTAAAGATCGCGTTCTGCACCTCTTCGTTGGAACCCTTCAGAGCGATCGCCAGATCGGAGTTATCCACATCACGCAGCACACGCTGGATCGCGCGGTCGTCCAAAAGCAGGATATCCTCGAAGACGAACATCTTCTTTCTGATCTCGTCCGCAAGTTCCGGCTCCTCGATCTCCAACGTCTCCATGATATGCTTTTCTGTACCGCGGTCCACGGTATTTAAGATCTCTACGACAGCATCCACGCCGCCGATGATCGTGTAATCCTGATTCACCAGAGAGGATAACTTGGATTCCAATACTTTCTCCACTTCCTTGATCACGTCCGGACTGGTTCTGTCCATGACGGCAATACGCTTGGTAACGTCCGCCTGCCTGTCGGGCGGGAGCGCCGAGACGATGATCGCCGCCTGACCGGGTGCCAGATAGGATAAGATGAGGGCGATGGTCTGCGGATGCTCGTCTTGAATAAAGTTTAAAAGCTGCGCAGCGTCGGCCTTTCTTACAAACTCGAACGGCTTTACCTGCAGGGACGCCGTCAGTTTGCCGATCACGTCCATTGCCTTCTCCGAACCGAAGGATTTCTCCAACAGTTCCTTCGCGTAGTTGATACCGCCCTCCGCGATATACTGCTGCGCCAGACATACCTGATAAAACTCGTTGATCACGCTCTCCTTGAGCTGTGGCGTAATGCTTCTGGTATTGGCGATCTCCAGCGTCAGCTCCTCCACCTCGTCTTCTTTGAGGTGCTTAAAGATCGCCGCGGATTTCTCCGGTCCCAGAGCAATCATCAGGATAGCCGCCTTCTGAATGCCGGATATATTTTGGTCTGCCGACGGTCTAGCTGCCATTTCACTTACCCCCAGTCCTCATTTAACCAGTTGCGCAGCAGGTTCGCCGCAGCCTCCGGATTCTCTTCCACAAATTTATTGACAAGTCGCTTCTCCTCGGACTCATTCTCAGAGGAGATCTCTTCCAACTGTACATTAGACTGTAAAAGGGTCTCCACGGACAGTTCTTCCTCTTCCTCCTCGTGCTTCTCGCTGCGCATGCTCCTGAGTACCACAAAGGCAAGGAGCGCAAGGATCAGAATGATGAGCAGGATCTGTATGATATCCGTCGCCGTGATTGCGGAATCCTCCGCGTCAAAGAACAGATTTTCCGTGTAGGCCACCAGTGCGATCTTATTCGCCGAAATGCCCGTGGCATTTGACACCACGGTCACAAAGGACTCATCCAGTTCGATCTTGGTGCGTTCCGCATTACTGAGCTTATATTCCGCCCATGACACGCCGTCCAAAAGTCCCTGTGCCTTTGCGTCTTCCTCACGGATCACATTGTATCTGATCAGGGAAGCCGACAGGGAAGATGCGCTGTAATCGATCACCCCGCCTGTAGTTTCCGTCGTTGTAATTTCCTCATTCGGCAGATAGTCTCTGGAAGTCTCGCTCTGCGTGGAAACAGATCTGTTATTATCCTCCAGCACATAGGTCGAGTCGTCATCGTTAGAGTCCGTTCCGGGAACGCCGCCAATACCGCTTACATTCTCAGCGTTAAAGAGGTCCTCGTGGCTCAAAACACCCTGCTGCTGTCCTTCCGCCGGCGTGTAGGTATGTGTCGTCTTCTTCTGGTTCGAGAAATCCAGCACCAGATTGGGCGAAACTTCCACATTGTCAAATTCATTCGTACCGAGGATCACCCTGCGCACATTGTTGATCACACTCTTTTCCGCTTCGCTCTTGACGGAGAGCTGGGAACTCGCAATGCCGGAAGCGGTGTAATTTTCATCTCCCGTAAAGAGCATATTGCCTTCCGTATCCAAAATGACAATATTATTCGTCGTCTTATTGCCAAGGGCTGTGGAGATCGCGCGCGCCAAATAGGCCGCGTTCTCCTGTGTGAACTCGTCCTTTAATTCAAGCTGTACCCAGGCGGAAGCTTCCTCTTCTTTGGCAATCAATGTCCCGTTATCCTTCGGGATATTCAGCTTGACACGCGCTCTCTTGATCGCCGTAAACATGGACAGGAAGTCGTTTGCCAACTGCTCTTCCATATATTTCCCGTATTTTTTCTCTTTATCGGACTCCGTGGTAGAAAAGCTGCCGTCCGTCACGTTCTCGATGCCGTAACCTGCCGGTTGGATATTGTTTGCGCCAAGCAGGACATTCGCCTTTCCAAGCTCTTTGTCCAAAATGGAAACCGTCAATCCGTCGTCCGTGATCTGATAATGATAGCCTTCCGCCTCCAAGAGATCTCTCACTTCCGAAGTCTCTTTCGTCGTCTCACACTCCCGGAGCAGTACGTAGCGGGGTTTGGTGATCATAGATACGATGACCACGATCGCAATGATCAATACCGCCACCACGCCGACGATCAGGGTCTTTTGTTTCGCCGTAAAACGGTTCCACCATTCCAGTATTCGATTTCCTAATTCCTTTAGTTTCTCTAAGATTCTTTCCACAGTAACTCTCTCCCTTTCAGCATCCCGTACTTAGCGGCTGAGAATTAAACCTGCATCTGGATCAATTCCTTATATGCGTCCAGAAGCTTATCTCTGATCGCTACCGTGTACTGCAGCGCCGTGGAAGCTTTCGACAGCGCGATGGTGAGGTCGTGCGTATTCTCCGTCTCACCCAGCGCCCACTTGATCTTTTCGTTCTCCGCATCCGACAAAAAACTGTTCGTCGTGTTGATATTGTCGATCGCGGTATGTAACAAACTGTCAAATCCGTTTTCTTTATAGTCCTCGATCCTGGTCGTGGGCGCAGCCTTTGCTGCCTCCCGGATCACGCCCGAAGACACGTTATATAATTCCGTAATATCCAAAGCCATTTCCTATCCCTCCGCTGTTCCCCTATCTCAATATCTGTCCGGATATTATAAATAACATCCGTAATTTATATATCCCCTGCTATTCAGGCCGCTTAGCCGTTATTCAATATATTCAGACCCATGGTCGCGATATTCTTGCTGGCGGTAAACGCCGTACCGTTTGCCTGATAAGCGCGGGTCGCGTCGATCAGGTTCGTAAACTCGGTGATGATATTTACGTTCGGATACATCACATAACCGTTCTCATCCGCATCGGGATGGGAAGGATCGTAGACCTTATTCCCCTCCGTCTTCGTATCCTCGTAGACGCCGGTCACCTTCACGCCGGTGCCTGAATAGCGATCCCTCTCTTTTCTGAGTACCTGACGAAAAGGCGTCTGGGAGTTTTTCTCCTCAAACACCACGATCTTTCTGCGGTAGGGCGTACCGTCCTCCGTTCTCGTCGTATTCGCGTTCGCCACGTTCTGTGAGATCGTATCCATACGGAAACGCTCCGCCGTCATGCCGGTCGCGTTGATATCAAAAGCAGTAAACATTGCCATGATGTTACCTCCTGATTATCTAAACTGTGTCATTATTTCATGACCAACTTCAGGTTTTTAAATTCCTCACTGACACTCTGGTAAAGGCCCTGATAGACCACCTGATTCTTCGCCAGATACACGCCCTCGGTATCGGGATCCACGTTATTGCCGTCGATCCGGTACGAAAACCCCGAATAATCCGTGTAGGCAATGGGGTTTAGACGGTTCATCTTTACATCCCCCACCTTCGCGTCCATCGTCTTATAACGGGAACTGCGCAGCGCCTTGGCAAGCTGGGTCTCAAAATTAACGTCCTGCCTCTTATAGCCGGGCGTATCCGCATTGGCGATATTGTTAGAGATCGCTTCATTCTTAATCCATGACGCATCCATCGCCTTGTCCAGCACATTCACATAGTCAAATACATTCGTATCAATCAAAGAGCTCATATGGTCACACTCCTTCCACAATAATCAGAGTCCATCTTTCATTATAAATAAAATACAAAAAAATACAAGTTTTTTCTTATTAAAATAAAAACGGAAAACGAAAACCTAGAATCGTCCCTGTTCCTTTAATTTATCCACTTCTTCAAAGACTACGTCGTTCAAAACCTTGATATACGTACCCTTCATCCCCGAAGAGCGGGATTCGATCACGCCCGCGCTCTCAAACTTTCTGAGGGCGTTTACGATGACCGAGCGGGTGATGCCCACCTTATCGGCGATCTTGCTGGCCACAAGGATGCCCTCCATGCCGCCCAGCTCGTCGAAAATATGGGTGATCGCTTCCATCTCCGAGAAAGAAAGCGTGGAGATCGCCGATTTCACCACCGCCACCTTACGGTTTTCTTCCGCATTCTCCTCGCTGACGGCCCGCAGCATCTCAAGGCCCACCACCGTCGTGCCGTACTCGCACAGGATGATGTCGTCGATGTCGTACTGATCGTCACACTTATAAAGAAAAAGGGTCCCTAAGCGCTCGCCCGATATCTCGATAGGGGCGATCACCGCCTGAAACCGCCTGATGCCCGGACTTTCAAAGCCGAGCGTCTCCAGATTCACATTCTCCTTGGTGGAAAGCACGCCAAGAAGCCGCTCGTTGAGCATGGGGTCGATAAAACCGCCCACGTGATCCACGATCAGCTCCGTGATAGATTCCACCGAATCCGTGTCGCCGAGGCCAAGCACCTTTCCCTTTCTGCTCACCACCAGTACATTGGAGGTGAGAATTTCCTTCAGGACGTCGCAGATATCGTTAAACACGACCTTTCCTGAGTTATTGTTGTGTAAAAGCTTACCGATCTTTCTGGTCTTATCCAGTAACTGCACACTGCTCATTGTGTTTACTCCCCAATTCAAACGACTGAAAATCAGAATCCAACACTTTGATTTTATCACACTATTTGAGCATTTTCAATGTGTCTATGCTACAATTTGACTGTAAATCCTATAAATTGTTGCCATTTTATGAATATTTTGTCTATTTTTGTGCCTGAGCGGCATCCTGCACCGTCTCCTTGGGCATATCCCTGACGAAACCGCAGGTCTCGTCGGAGCAGACCAGCTTATTCCCCTTTTGCAGCATGATCGCGCCGCAGCGGTCGCACTTTACATCCACGGGTTTCTGCCAGACCATGAAATCACAGTCCGGATTGTCGATACAGCCGTAGTACTTGCGCCCCTTCTTGGTCTTTTTGAGAACGATGTCCTTGCCGCACTTCGGGCAGGCCACGCCGATCTTCTCAAAATAAGGCTTCGTATTCCTGCACTCCGGAAACCCGGGGCAGGCCAAAAATCTGCCGTGCGGACCGTACTTGATGACCATCTGCCTGCCGCACATCTCACAGAACTCATCGGAAAGCTCGTCGGCGATCTCCACTTCCGCCAGTTCCTTCTCCGCCTTCTCCACGGCCTCCTGAAGGTCGGGATAAAAGTTTTCAAGCACCGTCTTCCACTTAACAGTCCCTTCCTCCACACCGTCCAAAAGCGCCTCCATGGTGGCGGTGAAATTCACGTCCACGATGGAAGGAAAGGCCTCCTTCATCATGTTGTTGACCACCTCGCCCAGCTCCGTGACATAGAGGTTCTTATTTTCCTTTACGATATATCTTCTGGCGAGGATCGTGGTGATGGTAGGCGCATAGGTACTGGGTCTGCCGATGCCAAGCTCCTCCATCGCCCGCACAAGGGACGCCTCCGTATAATGGGGAGCCGGCTGCGTAAAGTGCTGCTTTTCTTCCAGAGAGGACAGGGTCAGCTTCGTCGCTTCCGTGATCCCCCGGATGAGGGTGTTCTCCTCCTCCTTATCTTCCTCTTGCGTGTAAACGCTCAAAAAGCCGTCGAATTTCAGTTTGGAAGCCGCCACGGTAAAGCGGTGTCCTGCCGCGTCAATCTTCACCGAGGTGGTCTCATACACCGCCGCCGCCATCCGGCTGGCCGCAAAGCGCTTCCAAATGAGCTGATAAAGCCTGAACTGGTCTCTGGAAAGAGAATCCTTGATATCCAGAGGAAGTCGCGCGATATCGGTGGGACGGATCGCCTCGTGCGCATCCTGTATCTTCTGACCGGTCTTGCGCTCCTGCTCCGTACCCGCAGCATACGCCTCCCCGTATTTTTCCGTGATAAAGACCTTCGCCGCCGCCTCAGCCTCCTCCGAGATCCTCGTGGAGTCGGTACGCAGGTAAGAGATGATACCCGTCGTGCCGTTTCCCTTGATCTCCACGCCCTCGTAGAGCTGCTGCGCCAGACGCATGGTCTTTTGCGTGGAGAAGTTTAGGACTTTGCTGGCCTCCTGCTGGAGCGTAGACGTCGTAAAGGGCAGGGGCGCTTTCTTCACCCGCTCGCCCGACTTGACGCTCTCGATATGATACTGTGCGCCCGCAAGTTCCTTCTTGATCTGCTCCATCTCTTCTCTGGAAGAGATTGTGCGTTTCTCCCCGCCGCTGCCATAATATTTGGCAATGAGAGGATTTTTCTCCCCCTCCACTTTAAGGAGCGCATCAAGCGTCCAGTATTCCTCCGGAATGAAGGCCGCGATCTCTTCTTCCCTGTCACAGATGATGCGCAGCGCCACAGACTGCACGCGGCCCGCGGAGAGCCCGCGCTTGACCTTCGCCCACAGCACGGGCGAGATCTTGTAGCCCACCATGCGGTCCAGACACCTTCTGGCCTGCTGGGCGTCCACCAAATCCATATTGATCTCTCTGGCGTTCTTTAGGGACTCCTTCACCGCCGTCTTTGTGATCTCGTTGAAGGTGATGCGGTACACCTTTTTATTTTCCAATTTCAGCGCGAAGAGAAGATGCCATGAGATCGCCTCCCCCTCGCGGTCCGGGTCAGTCGCCAGATAGACCTTCTCCGCCTTCTTCACTTCCTTACGCAGATTCGCTAAAATGTCTCCCTTTCCCCTGATCGTAATATAACGGGGCTCGAAATCATTTTCCACATCGATCCCCAGTACGCTCCTTGGCAGGTCGCGCACATGCCCCTGAGAGGCCGCCACCTCATAGTTCGGGCCGAGAAACTTTTTTACTGTTTTCACCTTTGCAGGCGACTCCACAATCACCAGATATTTTGCCATAACCGTTCCCCTATCTGTGTCATTCTATGGTCAGACCCCGTCCAACGTGCAACACTATACACCAATTTGCAAGCGGTTGCAAGTGTAAAATGATATTCAAAATAGAGAAAAAAGGAAACAGGCGGTTTCAGCTCCGCCCGTTTCCTTTCTAAAATTCCAGCATTTTTTTGATCTTTTCAATCTGTTTTTCCGCTTTCTTTACCGTATTTCCTGCACCTTCCTCCCGCGCCAGTTCAAGAAGTTCCTCCCAATTCTCTAACTCATTTACCAAAAATCCCTTGTATTGGCTGTCTGTCATTCCCATAATCTCTTCTCCCTTCATTTTCCTTTCCTCCTTCCGAATATTCCGCTCTTAAGATGATTATATGTAAAGCGAAACAGTCGGTCAAGGTGCTTACTCATATTCGTTCCTGTTACTTACTTTATAATCTTCATAAAATAACTGCCGCCGATCTGCCCCGCATAGCCGCCCGCGCACAGCTCCAAAAGCTCCCGGAAAAGCTGCGGCAGCGCGATTTGTTTTCCAAACTTTTCCCCGTATCTGCGCTGTAATTCCTCCGCCGGCAGCGGATTGAAATCCAGAATTTCGATAAGTTCCCCCTGCACGCCCTCCAAAAAGACCAGCCTGATCTGCCTGCCCTCCGGCGCACTGCCCGTCCCGTAAAGTTCGTCCAAAAGCTCCTTTGGCGTACACACCAGACCCGCGCCCTGCCTGATCAGACGGTTACAGCCTCCGCTTAAAGGATCCGTAGCCCGTCCCGGCAGGGCGTAGACCTCCCGCCCCTGTTCTAACGCCATGTCCACAGTGATGAGCGTCCCGCTCTTCTCCTTTGCCTCGATCACCACGATCCCGTCCGCAAAGCCGCTGATCAGACGGTTCCTTGGCGGAAAGAACACGGCCTTCGGCGGCGTTCCCGGCGGATACTCGGAACAGAAGCCCCCCGAAGTCGCCAGCGCCTCATAGAGTTCCCTGTTCTCCTCCGGATAACAGACGTCCACTCCGCATCCTAAGACTCCCAGCGAATACCCGCCCGCCGCAAGCGCCGCCTTCTGGGCGATACCGTCGATCCCTCTGGCAAGGCCGCTGATCACCTGCACGCCTGCCCGCGCGAGCGCGTCCCCGAACTGCTTCGCCATAAAACGGCCGTATTCCGTGCATTCTCTGGCCCCGACTACCGCCACCGTCCGCTCTGCTTCCTCCGGCAGCCGCCCCACATAGTAGAGGGCAAACGGCGCGTCCGGGATCTCTTTCAGGCGTTTCGGGAAATCCGGCTCCCGCTCCGTCACCAGACAGACGCCCCGCTCCCGCAGTGTTCCGTAGGCTCCTTCCACATCGTACCCTTTGCTAAATTCCAACATTTGTGTCACTTTTTGGTTATACCGGGGTGCGATCCGCTCCGCCAGCTTTCCGGAATGCAGCTGCCCATAGATTTCCTCCGCCGTCCCCAAATGAGCAAGCGCCCGCAAAAATCCCCTGCTGCCGATGCCGACAGCCTGATACAGCCAGTGCAGATACGCCTTCTCCCGCTCCGTCACCGCGCTGTCCTCCTCCGCCTTTGCCACCGTCGTCACCGTCTCTGCCTTCTCCCCTGTCACTCTTTCGTTTTCCAATGCCCTCATGCCTCCCCTCCTCAGTTCCAAAATTTGCGGTCGGACTGTCTGTAACAGATCGCCTCCGCCAGATGCGTCTCTTCAATCCGTTCGCTGCCATCCAGATCCGCTATCGTCCGCGCCACCTTCAATATCCGGTGATAGGCTCTGGCGGAGAGCTGCATCGCGGCAAACATCTTCTCCATATAAGCCTTCTCCTGCTCTCCCAGCGCACAGAAACGCTCCACCTCTCCTGCTCCCATGTCCGCGTTAAAATGCAGGTTTGTCCCGGCAAAGCGCGCCGTCTGCCGCTCTCTGGCCGCCATTACCCGCTCCCTGACCCGCGCGCTCGTCTCCCCGCAGCCGCCCGCCGCGATCTCCGCAAAACGCATGGGAAGCGCCTCCACGCAGATATCCATGCGATCTAAAATCGGACCCGACACTCTGGAAAGATAGCGCCTGACCTCATAGGGCGTACAGCGGCACCTGTCCCTGTCGGGGTAAAAGCCGCAGGGACAGGGATTCATCGCGCCTACCAGCATAAAATCCGCCGGATAAACATAGGAGCCGCTGCTCCTTGCGATCTGCACCTGCTTATCCTCCAAGGGCTGTCTTAAGATATCCAGCGTCTCCCGCTTAAATTCGGGCAGCTCATCCAGAAAAAGCACACCCCTGTGCGCCAGACTGATGACCCCCGGCGCAGGGATGCGCCCGCCGCCTACGAGCGCCCTGCCCGTGATCGTGTGGTGCGGATTCAGGAAAGGCCTCGTCATCTTTACGGAAGCGGCCGACTGCAGCAGACCGGAAATGCTGTAGATCGTGGAAACTTCCAGTCCTTCCTCCAAGGACAACGGGGGCAGGATCGAGGGGATGCGTCTGGCCAGCATGGTTTTGCCGGAGCCCGGTGCGCCGATGATGAGCAGATTATGAAAGCCTGCCGCCGCCACCTCCGCCGCCCGTTTTAAGCCCTGCTGGCCATTGATCTCGGCAAAGTCCGGCTGGCCCGAGACAGTCCCGCCGGAGAGCATCCTCGAAAGCGTTTCCGCGCCTTCCTGTCCGGCTCCGGATTTCTCGATCTTACCGGCAAGAAAGTCTACCGCTTCCTTCACGTCCCCCATGCCGACGCTTTCCATCTCCGGGATCAGCGCGCCCTCCCACGCATTTTCCTGCGGCAGAAGACAGCGTTTTATCCCGCGCTTTGCCGCCTCCCGCACGATGGGAAGCACGCCCTTTACGGGCTTTAGCTCCCCCGAAAGCCCCAGTTCCCCCAAAAGCAGCGTATCCTGCACAGACTCCTGCGCAAGCTGCCCAAGAGCAATCAGGATACCCACCGCCACGGGCAGGTCGAACATGGTGCCGTTTTTGGGAAGATCCGCAGGCGAAAGATTGATATTAATGCAGACGGGCGGCAGTTTAATGCCCACATTTTTGAGCGCCACCTTCACCCGCTCTCTGGCCTCCCGCACCTCACTCCCCGGCAGGCCAACGATCTGAAAACAGGGCAGTCCCGAAGAGACGTCCACCTCCACCTCGATCAAGTGGCTGCAGACACCGTAAACGGCTCCCGATGTAGTTGTACTAAGCAAAAACATTACCTCCTTTTTGTGACGATCCTTCATCATCTTTTTTCATTTTCTTACTACTTCTTACTACGGTTTCTCCCGGAAATTCTGCGGCGATATGCCTGATTCATTTGAATGAAATTAGAAAATTCAGAAAGTTCCGATAGGATTATTATGCGGCAGGGGGGATGCTTTTGTCAAGCACAAACCTGCCCTGCCGTATCGCTATTCTACCCTAAATTCTTCTGCTTCTTCCTCCGTAAGAGGTCTGCCCAACAGCTTACATCTATCTATCATATCTCTCCATCGATATCTTTTTCCATCTGACGGCTCCGTTAATCTGCCGTCCTTTGCATAATAAGTAATATCATGTGTATCGTCTGTTAATTTTTCAGCCATTACCTGCATCCTTTCACCTACTTTCTCATATACTTGTCTAACAATATCTGTGCCGCTCTTTCATCAATGTACATCCGCCTGTCACGAAACACGCCTGCATTTAGCTTTTCTTTGTAGTATTCCACCAAATCACTCTTTGACGTAAACGCCACAAACCCACCATAGCCTGCATCAAAACTCACTTGACAGGCAATTGCAAACAAATGCGCACCAACGCCTGTATAGACTCCTTTATGACTGTAATTATGCGGCGCTGACTCCACAATATCAACGTCCGCTACCCCGCCATCAATCTTGACAGAAATCCTGCCCTGCACGGTATCATCATCTTTTAAAAACAACTCATATATATCATATCCGTTTTCTTCCGTGATACTCCAGTTAAATTTCCATCCCTTATAATCTCTCGGCCTGATCGGCGTTTCACGCCTTCGGTATTCCGTTTCCACCTCCTCTCCGGTTCTTGTGTCAATCAGACAGTCTGTAATCCTGTCAATTAAAATATCAACCTCCATCATGCAGCTTCTTTCTCCTTTCGTATTTTATCACATTTTCCAATAAATTTCCACTAAAAAAACGCTCCCCCCTTTACCGTAATATTATGTTTCTGCTGCTTCGTTCGGAAATTCTGCGGCGATATGCCTGATTCATTTGAATGAAATTAGAAAATTCAGAAAGTTCCGATAGGACTATTATGCGGCAGGGGGATGCTTTTGTCAAGCATCAAAAAAACCCGCGCATATGCACGGGTTTTTTCCCTTTTTATTATGATTTCCCAGCGTCCCATCCCTTATTCTAACAGGAACATCTGGGCGCGATTTAAGGATACGCTGTCCATGCTGAACGCCTGCACATCCTTTTTCGCCCTCGTATAGTTGTTTGTGATCAGCACGCAGATCTGCGACTGCGCGTCGTCTCCCGCCTGCATCGCATCCAAAGGCGCCTTGATACGATAGACCTTACCCGGAACAATGCGGCCATCCGTCACTTCCACAAGACGATTGTTTTCTACTGTCCAAATGGGGGTTCTATCGGTAAAGTTCGTGTAATCGTTTTCGTTGATCCCGCCATCCGGCAGCAGGAGCGCCGCATCCGCAGCTGCGCTCGCATTCTTATAATAGAAGGTCGTTGTCGTCGTCTTATCCACGGCAATGTTGTTATCCGTAAAGCGGAAATATACATCCACCATATCGCCAAGGATACCGCCCTTCGTGTCTCCACCCTCCTTAAAGGCCACATCGAAGGGAATGGTGACGCTCTCCACCTTTGCCGCGCCGTTAAAGCCCGCCACTATGGAGACATCCGCCCGATGCACGCCGCCGTTGTAGGCCGCCAGCAAAGCATTCACAAAAATCATACTCTCATTTATCCCGGCTCCCTCCAGTGTCTCCCCGCTACTTCTGTCATACGTATAGGGATAGGACGACTGTCCCACATATACGACATTTCCCTTGCTATATAAATAGTAGTTATTTCTTCCGTCACGGGGCGACACACTGTAACCGCCTTCGTAATCGTCATTCATCAGGGTAAACCATGCCGTTGCATTCGGTTTTCCCTCATCCTGTGTCGTGCCGATATCCAACAGATAGTCGGGCATCGAAACCTCCGTGCCGTTAAGGCTGGGCGCCTCTTCAATCGGATACGGCCATCTGGTAATCGCGCCTTCGTTGATCCGTTGTGCAAGCAGGTCGGCCTTCTTATCAAACATATCAGCCCGAATGCCGTCATAACGGTATTTGATGTCTCTGAAAAGCGAGCCAAGCTTTCCGTAGGTCTGCCCTTCCTCCTGTCCAAGGACTGCCGCCGATAAGCCAAGCCTGCCCTTGTCTGTCGATGCGCCTGCTGAGGAAACGACCACGCTCCCTCCTTTATCAATGAAATCATTGATTTCTGTGGCCACGGGTTCCCCACTTTCGCCAAAGCCCAGCACAATCACATCCCAGCGGGAGAGGTAGTCTGCGTTCTTAGAAAGTCGAAGCGCCAGTTCAGCCGGCGTCACCGTCTCAAACTTCCAGTTCATCTGCAGACGCGATTCCGCTCCCCGCAGATAATGGGCCAGCAGAGAGTTCTCTACGCTCTCATACTGATTCTGGAGATTGGCTTCATTACCCGCCATTTCGTCTTCCTTTGCCGCCGTGCTATCGAGTACCTGCAGTACCCTGATTTTTGCCGCTTCCCTTCCGCTTATGGTAAAGCAGCCCTGCACCGCACCGCGCCGATACCGGTTTTCAGCATCCGTCACTTCCAGCTTCCAAGGTACGATACCAAAGTTGATCTCATTAAAATCAACGCTGATCTTACCGCCGTTCTCCGATTGCTCGTGCTGATAGGTATCAATTTCTTCCTCCGGCGCAAAATAGCCGTCATAATTCAGATCCAGATACAAATGTCGATCCAGATTTCCTCTGTAAGTCTTATCTTCTCCCATGCGATCGCTCGCAATACGATATTCAAACGTACCGCGGGTAATTCCTGCCATATCCGGTACAGACTGTGTCGCGATCATATCAGAGGCCACTTCGGAATCTTCGCCGCCTTCCGTATTTTCCACATAGAGCGAAACCTTCGGCCGCAGGGCATTTAACTGCACCGCAAACATGGCGCTGCTGTGTACGTCCTCAATGGTATAGATGCCAATACCGGTCTCCCGATATTCCCCGTCCTGATCCGATCTGCCCATGGAAATCGCTTTCTTGAGAAAATCATACATCTGCGTATCACGGGCTATATAATCCGTATTGATATCTTTCTCTTCCGCTTTCTGGGCGCTCTTTCCCTTAAAGCAATCGTTCTCGACCACAATCGGATAACCGGCCCGCAGATAGTCTAAAAGCGCTTCTTTCTTCCGCTGCGTTATATCGTTTGCATCGTATCTGGCATCACCGCCGCCGCCCACGCGGTCTCCCGTGTGGTAGACTGTTCCGTTTAAATTTCCGTCATTGTAGACCGTAGACAGCTTTCCTTCACTATCCTTCTCACGGTAGAGACGCTGCGGACCAGAAAAGCGATGACGGTTTCCGCCGTTTTCTTCACTATCCTTCTCACGGTAGAGACGCTGCCCGTCCAGACCGATAAAGATCATGTTATAGTCGGCGTTGATATCCTGATAGCTGCTGTTGAACGCCGCCACCGAACTGATCCTAACATTCGTCTCGATCAACTTAGAGCTTCTGAGGATCTGCTGCCCTTCGCCGTCTTTATCCTTCTGCCAGTATAGGACGACCCGTCCCTTTTCCACGTCCGCGTCACGGTGCAGATCGGAGTCTGTATTTGCCGTCGGCTGCAGTTCCAGAATCGAAAGGTCCTTATATTCTCCGACCAATCCCAGAGAGTAGTTAATAATATACTGCACGGCCATCGCTTTGCTGATATTCTCCGATATCCGCTCATCCTCCGAAAGCAGGGCATTCTCCGCACGAATCGCCGCTAATACCTCGGAAAAACCCGCCGAAGCTTCGCTCTTCTCCATCTCATTCGGGAAGTCGTCCCCCACCAGACCATTTACCACATAAACATTTCGGTTTACATAATGATATCCGTTGTCCGTTTTATCCGGATATTCCTTGGAGTCCTTATTGACATTCATCCAAATGTTATCGGCCAGATTTCCCGTTTTTCCCATCTCGTGATAGAAAGCGGCAAGATCCTTTTTCAGGAAGGCTTTTGCCAGACTCTGATAATAGGAACCCGGATAGTCCTCGCCCTGCGCGGCTCCGTAGTCCACGATAACCGGTTTCGACTCCTCAACAGCCCCATACAGCAGACTCTGAATCACCTCTTTAGAGATATCTCCCAGCCCGTCATCGACGTTTCCTTTTGTCTCCGTATAAATATAACTTTTATTTTCAAAATTCGGACCTTTGCCGTCCTCCAGATAGACAAGGTCGGCCTCCTGTATCATTCCGGGTTCCACATCCTGGGCAAGCACCGTGTTCACCTGAACTGTAAAGTTATTAGACGCATTGTCCTGTCCCGGATGGGTATTGAACACATACTGCCTCAGCCAGTCCTTACCGCCGGTGCACCGCATATATACAGGCGCATTCTGCACTTCGACCAAACCATATCCAACGATTGCCGACGACTGTGCATATTCCTGCATCTGCTGGTCATCAGCATCCTGCATTTCTTCACCCTGCTGCACACCCCCCGTCATTGCAGCAATGTATTCTTTTTTCTTATCTCTCTCAATCTTATACGATCCCTGTCCGGGGCCGACATATAAAAACTTTCCCTTAAGATCAGCTTCACCTGCAGCATCTTCAGCCGTTGCTTCCCCGTATGTTCCAAGATTGTCAGGCAGTCCTCCTTCTAATACATAGCTGTCCCACGGGGCCGCACTATCCGCCAAAACCGGATTTACTTCACAGACCTGATAGAGGAACTCTTCCTGCTCCGTCTCTGCATAAGCAAACTCTAATACCCAGTACGTACCGTCAGGCGGCATTTCCTGCTGCACAGGCGTTTGCTCCGGATTCGCAGTCTGATCTCCGTCCGGATTCGGTGTCGGTGTCGGCGTCTGGTTTCCGCCTTCTTCCGGATTCGGTGTCGGCGTCGGTTCTCCGCCCTCGTCCGGATTCGGTGTAGGCGTCGGTTCCCCGCCTTCGTCCGGATTCGGTGCAGGCGTCGGTTCTCCGCCTTCTTCCGGATTCGGTGTAGGCGTCGGTTCCCCGCCTTCTTCCGGATTCGGTGTAGGCGTCGGCGTCGGTTCCCCGCCTTCTTCCGGATTCGGTGTAGGTGTCTGATTCCCGCCTTCATCCGGATTCGATGTAGGTGTCTGATTCCCGCTCTCGTTCGGATTCGGGTCAGCATCCGCAGACGCAAGTAATATAGGGTCACCCGTGCTCACAAGCAGATACCAGCCGCCTACTGTCTTGCGGACAGCCTGCGTCCGAAAAGCGGATGCCACAGGCTCATTCTGCACCGGTTCCGCTGCTGCAGGTTCTTCCGGTTGAGGTTCCGCCGGACCTTCCGGACCGGGTGTCTGTGCCGGATCATCAGGACCCGGTGCTGGCGTCGGTTCTTCAGGGCCCGGCACCGGTGTCGGGTCGTCTGGACCCGGTGTCGGCGTCGGATCATCCGGAACCGGCGTTGGTGTCGGGTCTTCTGGACCAGACGTCGGTTCATCCGGACTCGGTATCGGCGTCGGATCATCGGGCCCCGGCGTCGGTGTCGGGTCGTCTGGACCCGGCGTTGGTGTCGGGTCGTCTGGATTTGGTGTTGGTGTCGGGTCGTCTGGATTTGGTGTTGGTGTCGGGTCGTCTGGACCCGGTGTTGGTGTCGGATCGTCTGGATTTGGTTTCGGCTTATCCGAATCGGGCTTATCCGTCTTTGACTCCCCCGCATCTTCCGGTTCGGAGTTTTCCGCCTGCGGCTCCGTAGGCAGACTATCCCTCACATCCTTGATCATACCGATATAACGGTATTTGCCGTCCTCAACACGATATACTCCCGTCGTTTCAGGATAATCCGCAAAATTCTCGCTCCGTCTCTCAAGACGATAGCCCTTCGTTGCCATCGTGGAATCGCCAAAAATGACATGATAATCTCCCGCGGCGGTTTTCAAGGTATAAATACCGTTTAGCGATAATACAGACCTGCCGGAATCCTCAAAAAGGCCATTATTCTCCCCCAGCTCATAGTCAAATCCGGACGTATTTGTCTGACCTTCACCCAACTTCGTCACGCCGGCAACCAGCCTCCCTGTGGGGACAGTTCCCACAGCCGGCAGCTTCACCGTACCGTCTGCATTCCACTCAAGCGCAAACTCCTTCTGCGCAAATATCTGCGTCCAGCCGGTCAGATTCTGATTTTTCTCCGTACCAGCGTAAGCCTCCCGATAAGAAAGTCCGCTAAAAGCATTGATAACGGGATCGACCAAATCATTCCTCGCTTTAAAAGTATAGAGGTTTTCTTTTCCCTCCCCCTCAAAAATACGCGCGAGATCCTTCTGGACCGGCGACTGCCCCGGCGCATAATATCCGATCGTACCAAGAGAAAAATCATAGGTACCACCGTTCGCTAAGGTAACATGCGCCGTTCCGGGTACAATATCCAGAATGACAAAGGGCTCCGCATTATGCTCCTGTACGACCTGCCCTATGCCACCGAGGGACTGTCTCTCCTTCGCCAGCACTTCAGGCGCGGACATCCGGCCCGGCACCACATAGAGTCCCGTCACCACGAGCGCAGCCGCCACCGCGACCGCCGTCGCCCGCCCGAAGATTTTCTTCACAGAGACGCGTTTGCGCGGCACATAGGCTGTAACCTTCGGCATCTCCTCTATCCGGCGTTCGTTCTCTTCACGCAGCTCTTTTACCAGCGCCCGCAGCTCTTTTTCCGCCTGCGCGCTGCCGCTGTCGGTCGTTCCTACGGACGCATCCGCACTCTTTTTCTGCTTCGACGACCGGATGCGCCAGAACGCGGCAAAGGCCGCCGCCGTTCCTACCAGAAACGCCAGAAAAACGACAATCGGGTGAACCGGCTTTTTATCTGTCTTTCGCCGCATATTCATTTTTGATACGTTTTTCCCCATAAACTATACCCTCTTATTCATTTACCTTCGTCCAGCTTGTCGCACCGTCCGTCCATTCGTAAGTGGCAAATTTCTGTGCTTCATAATACTTATTAATAAATATGATTCTGTGAACATTTCCAACACGCTCATATTTTATTCTCGCACTATCTTTTATCCATGTAGTTGTATTCCCGACCTCATCAAATGCCACATGGCTGTCATTGCCATCAATTTTAACCACGCCGCCCTTAAACGGGAAACTATCCTCCGACGGCAACGGGAAATACATCTTGTAAGGCTTTCCGTCTATCATGAAATTCTCCAGATTAAACTCCATATTCCTTTCCGTAATAGCTGTGCCGGATCTGGAAAATGACCACTTTTTATCATCCTTGCCGCACTGATAGATACCATAGGAATACGTGCGGATTTTTTTCTCCCCCGGAAGGAACTCCTCCACAAACGGCTCTACCTCCCAGACTTCCGGTTTCGAGACATAGTGATATTTGATATAGGCAAACGTAACCTGTTTCGCATTGCCCCATTGGTCCGCACCCGCTACCGTCATGCCGCCAGCGGTCTGCCACTCCATATTATTCATATCCGGAAACTGCGGACTCTTCTCCATCTCCGACGGAAGCGGGAACATTGCTTTTCCCGTAAACCGTTCATGGTTGATATCCATGGTAAATTCCGAAGTAATCTTCACATGGATCGTACTCTCGTCAAACTCATAGTAGCGCAATTTCCGCTCCGCATAATAGTCAAAGCCCTGATAGCCGACAATCTCATAGTCTTTGTATCTCTCATTCTTATATAACATACCGGGAACAATACGATAACTGCCGCAGGCCTTAAGTCTTCTGCCCTGATCATTTACCTGCATAAAGGGATCGCCGCCGGGACTAACTGACACCGCGCCGTCCCCAAACGATTTGCTTCCCTGATAAGACATCGTGTCCTCATCGTAATAATAAATTTTATTCCACTCAGACTGACCTTCCTCCTGTCTGTAGGTGCTGTAAACCATACCGTCCATACCTGCATTGCCTTCGATATTCTCGTATGGAGAAGTGCCATCCAGTTTTGCGGGTGCTATCTTCTCAACGAGACGGTCTCCGCTGTAAACATTGACGGTATCATAGTAGATGTTTTTCCCCCGATATTCCTCTCCCTTATAGCAAAAAGTAACCATTGGTCGATCCAGCTTGGCGTAATACACCTTACCGTGCCGGTATTTCGTTCCGGTATACCCTTCCGCCGCAGTATTACCCTTTATATTCTCAGAATACTCCTTCCAGATCGTCTCATTGTCATCCGCAGTACCGCCCTGCCCCTCTATATATCCTTCATCCGGTACTGGGAAAATTGCCTGTATATAGAAGGTATAACTTCCGTTCAGATCCAGATCGAACAGGTCGGGACAGATACGGTAGTTTGCGCCGCCGCCGATGGTAAAATGCAGCAGTATCCTGTCCTCCATCTTTTTGGGTCTGGAATTATCCACCACACGAATAGCCGTCAGATACTTCGGGTAGTCTGTAGGCAATCCCTTACGGATCGATTCATCCAGCGTCTGCTCCCCATATTTTAGCTTGCCGCCGTACGGTTCCGCATCCTCTTTCCCTTTCACCACCTTAAAGCTGATAGCGCCCGGCACCCAGCCGGAAGGCCTGCCGTAAGTGTTGTCGCACAGAGCTAACAGCGAAAGCGCCTGCACCACAAAACCGTGCGTGACATTTTCATCTGAAGTCGGCGCAGTCGACGCAATCTTAAGCGTTACGCTGTTCGGTGCCTGATCTTCAAGAGTCGCATAATCCACATTATAGCCGTTGGGCTCATATACGCGCCATACTTCACTCCTTCCGCGCGGATTTCCCGTATACGCTACCTGTTTATCAATCGTAGTGTCCTCGCCGCAGACGCTGCAGACTTCCTCCAGCTTATAGCCCTGCACATCCGCAGTGATCGTATAGGTGCCGCCCGGCGATACCAGATAGGTATCCCCTTCTTTATCCGCATTTGCCGCCAGATTGACCGTCCTGACCCGTTTGATATGAACCGTCACGGAGCAGGTAGCCGGCAGGCCGTCCGATCCCACCGCGTTGGTCGTAATCTTGAGCTTAACGTCTCCCCCCGGTTCGTCTGTCGCTACTTTTAAGATTCCGTTGGCCGCATCCGTAAACTGCGTGCCGCCCGAAGGACTGTTCGATGTTTCGACAGACCATGTAACGCTCCTGTCCGTCACGTTCTCGCCCGTCACTTTGGGCGTGGAAAAATGATAGGTCTCGCCGGGCTCGATAATAACGCCAAAATCTCTGGCCGCTACGGAGATGGTCTTTCTCTTATTGACCGGATCGAGTTCCGCGTCGTTAACGCCCACCTTATTGCGGATGGTAACGTTGTTAGAGGTGACATACTCTTTTACGCCGTCCACAAAAGTCAGAGAAAGCTGCACCACCCGCTTCTCCTCCAACTGACTTAAATCCACCGAAAAATCCGTCACGCGCGTGGCCAATACCACCCAGTCAGGATTCGTGGGATCAAAATTCGGAAAATGAATGTCCGCCGTTTTCACATGCGTATCCGGATCGACAGCCAACTCCGTATAATAAAGCTTCTCGTCATCCTTGCTCCAATAAAACTGATAGTGCTTATTTCCGTTTCCTTCCGCCACCTTTACGGTAGGCGCGCCGCTGGGATCCACATTTTCTTCCACCACACCGTTAATCATAACAAGACTCTTATCCTTAGGCGTAAAGGAAAACTCCGCGTCCTTCAAGGCATTCTCCTTTGTCGTCCCGCCTGCGTCAAAACCTGTATAGGTCACGCTTCTGGTGGTGTCGATCAGCAGGTCCGACATCTGATTGAGGGCAAGCTGCGATTCCTGCTGGACGTTGATATCGCTGTTTCCCGCCGCGTAGCTTCTGGAGCCGACCAGAATAAACCCGCACACCGACGCCACGACGATGGACAGGATCGCCACCGCGATCAACAATTCCACTATGGTAAAACCTTTCTGATCTCTTTTCATACGCATTTCCTTCCCCCGCTATCTGCCTCACACACCACCGACGCAACTACCTTCCGCTTACGGCACCGCCTTAAGTTCGGCCTTACCTGTAAGCTCCGTCAACGTGATCTCATACTTCTTGCTGCCACCCTCCACATAAATCACCTCGTAGAGAGGGTTGCTTCCATCCGTTGTCAGGCCGCCGGTCGCCCGGTCAAACCTGATCTGTATCTTATCTCCCGCCGTAAGCTCCGTTTTGGTGCCGGTTTTGGGTTTATAGGCCACAAACACCCTTTTGGGGCCTACCTTCTGCGGCTCTGACTCCACATAGTCTCCGGCGCTGTTATCCCAGACATACATCTTTGTGTACACATTTTCATTCGACGCGTCCCGATACAGCTCCATGTAGGCCGCCGACTTTCCCATTGTCGTCACCTTGCAGTCCGCAATGGAACGCTGGATGTCATTGGCGGTACTTTTTGCGTTAGCGCTAAAAATCAGGATGACGGAAAAGAACACCGTCGTCAGAATGACTGCCATAATAGCAAGCACAATGACCAGTTCCATCAAAGAATAACCATCGTTATTAAAATAACAACTTCTATTATTTCTCCCTCTATGCAGTTCGCTCATGTTATATCTCTCTGCACTCAAACTTTCGTTTCCTTCCTGCCATTTCCTATATGATCAGTTTCCTGCCGCAGCTCTTTCCCAGCCTTTTGAAACCTCTGTCCCCTGTACAAAGTTTACTTCTTGATCCAGTTCATGTAACGCACGATCTCGCTGTAGTCGAGCGCCAGATTGCCCGCATCGTCCACATCGGGCGCCTGCGCGCCGTTTAAGAGGCTGCCGCCGGCATTGTGAAACATATCGATCGGTTTTCTATTATCGCTTGCCGGATCGGTCGGATCGGCCGCATTATAAAACTCGCTGTCTGCCTGCAGCACATCTGCCAGCTCCGTCCCGCCAAGTTTGATCGTACTGCCGCCGGTCACGGTGATCTTTCCTTTGGCGATGATCAGACCGGTAAAGTCGCGGTCCACCGTCACGTCGCCTAAGCAGACGAGGAGTCTTAACTTCGTCGGATCGACTCCGGTAATTCCTGACAGGCTCACAGAATCCTTCGCAAGATGCGCCTGCAGACCTGTTGACGTTTTATAAGTAACATGCGTTTTTCCACCATCAAGTCCGTCCAGATAATCCTCGACATTGTCCGTGCTGCCGCCCGACTCCTTACATTTGATAATGCTCTTAAACACATACTCCGACGCGGCGACAGGATCATAATCCGAAGGAAGCTCGGGATTTGCAAAAGCAGGAACCGACCCGTCCTCCATGAGATTATAAACCAAACTCGTATATTCCTTCTTGATATCCGCAATCAACGTGCCTACGGCCGCGTCATCCCTGTCACTTGTCACTTCCTCTGCGTTTTCGCCAGTTTCCGTGTAAGCGTCAGGATCGACAGGCGCCGCCGGATCTGTACCGCCGTCTGGCACACTGCCGCCTTCCGGCGTCCCCGTCAGATTTAAGGTCGTCTGATCGATACCTGTCAACAACGTCACACCGCTGTCCGTAAGCGCGCTGCTAATCAGGCTGTTGCCTAAGATCGTGTACTCTGTCTTTGCATCCTCAAAATCCCCGAGCTGGAAGCCGCCGGAGAGATATCTGTTAAAATAGGTATCCACTTCTTCCCTGTTGGCATGGAAATCATAGTACTGCACGAAATACTTTTCCGCGGTGTCCTTATCCATGACCAGATAATAGTAAAGCAGGGTGCCGCCTTTATAAGGCGCATAAACCTTGCGGATATATTTCATATCTTCCGCGTCGTTCGCCTTACCGTCCACCGGGCTTGCCCCCAAGCCCATCTGCCGCAGCGTCTTGCCGCCGAGACGATAGACCTTCCTGTCGAAATCCACTTCCTTGAAATCACTGCCGTATGCAGTCTTAAAATCAGTAATATCGCTTTCCTTGTCGCCATTGATCGGGTTTTGGCCGATTTCGCTCTCCCCTTCCAGCGTACCGATGCACTCCGCAGGTACCAGATAGGCTACCTGACCGCCCTTGACGGCGATGGATTCGCCCATCATTACCGGCACCGTCTGTACCTTATTGGCCGGATCCGCAGGATCTTTCATATAATTTCCGTCACCCGCCGCGTTTCCGGTAGGCGATCCGATATAGGACCGTCCGGCGATCAACAGTCTCGTCACCGAAGACATATCGACCGTGGAATCCCTTCCGTTTATGATGATAGCGCTGCTGGCCGCGGAATCCACCGCCATCACTTCTCCCGGCAGCCCGTTAGCGGTAGAATCTCCATAGCCGTAATACTCTTTCGTGAGCGCGACGCGGCTGCCGACCCCGTCAAGCGTCAGATCATTGGCCACGTATACCTTACTGTCAAGACTTGCCGTCGCGCTGTTTAAGGTGATATTTTTCGCGTATACACGCGTATCCTGACCGGCAACATCCCGCACCAGCAGACTGGAAACCGGATCCACCGTAATATCTCCTTTTGAGATTACACGCAGGGCGTTTTCCATCGTCATCTGCGTAGCGGCGACCGTATCCTTTCCAATCTGAAGACCGCCCTTGCCGGTTTCATCCGCACCCGCATAGATGCTGCCCTGCGTCTTAATGGCGCCGGGAACTTGTACGTCGATCCCCTTATTGCCGATGAGGGTATACTGATAAAGGGCATCGATGTTGCCGTTGTTTTCAAAGATCAGTTTCGGCACATCCATACAGATGTCCGTCTTTACAATAGACACCCGGCCGTCATCGGCCATGCAGGAAACATAAATATTTTTAAAAATGATACTGTTATTGTTTACGACTTCCATCAGAGGCAGGCCTTCGGGATCCGTCAGCGCGTTGCCGTGATCCCACGCTGCCGCGTCAACCCCCTTATCCGGCGTGGTTCTCTGAAAAATGGCAGCATCCACATACTCCTCCAGCTTTTCCCTGTCATATTGGGTCGTTCCGTACGTCGGATGCTTAAACTTGTCGATCAGGGTATCCATATAGGTGGTCATAAAGACGTTTGTCCGCGCCGCCTCCGAATCCAGATTATCCCAGTTAGCCAGTACATCCCGGTAAGCCACGCCCACCGCTTCGGCCGATTCCCTGCGCAGTCCGGACATGATCTGCTCCACCACTTCCTCCGCGGAGTAGAAACTGTTCTTATTACGGATATCCGCCACCTTGATCATATAGTTCATATAGGCCATCCAGAGCAGGGTGGTAGCCAGAATGCCGATCATTGCCATCGCTATGATGACGATGATGATCGCGGCACCTTTGTCATTCATCTTCTTTTTTGTCTGCCTATAAAGCTGTGCCATTTTTATGCCCGCTCTTTTCATACCCAATACCCCGTTATCTGTTACACATACTTTTTCCGGCCATTCCTAATCGTCACAGGTGTTATTTATAATCAGTTCGTCATACTGCCCCCGATCACGACCATCCGTTTGTCATCCGGGAACCCATTCACGGCCGCACCCATCTCGTAGAGACTGACTTCCACGTCGTAGATCAGCTCCGTAGCCTCGCCGGGTCCGGACGGCCGGCCCATAGGGCTGCGCACGCCGTCCAGCGTAAAGATGTTCATGTCACTGGTGCCGCTTAGATCCATAGCGGTTCCATTTACGGTAAACTGTCCCGGAAGCTCTATCGACGGCCCGGCATATTTCTCGCCTACCAGATTCAGGCCCAGATTCGTCTTTAAGGAAAAGTTATCCTTCGGTATCGCTGTACCGGAATCACTGTTCTTAATCTCAACTTCCACATGATATAACTGTTCCGCCGCCATTAACTGGGGATCCGTGAAATATTCCGGATCCGTCAAATCAGGTACTTTCTTCCCCGGATTCATCGGATCGTCTTTTTCTTTCTCATACCGCTGCTTCGCAATCAGAAGATTGATGTCCGCGCCCGACTTATTGTCTATCACGATCTTATCGGAACCGGAGCCATATCCGTAGAGCGGATAATAAAAGAGATTGACATTGATCTCTTCTTTGCCGGCCTCATCCACCATTCTGGTGATCTTGCCGCAGGGCATATCGCTCACCATGACATTTTCGTCCATATAGCCTGATGTGGTCACCTTGACATCCGCGCCGTTTTTGTCCCGATACGTAAACTCGTAAGTTTCCGTAACTTTCATAACAACCATGAAATGATTGTTCTTATCTTTCTCTGTGCTGTTTTCAAGTTCGATCTTAATCGTGCGGCTGACCTTGGCAAAATGGGTGGTAAGATTCTTAAACCCAATATAGGACGGCTCATCCGCCTTCCGCAGATCCGCATACGCTTTCTCCACGTCCGCAGCGCCCGCCAAAAGCTTCTCCTTAATAGCCGTCTTCATGTCTCCGTCTTCAAAGACGCTCGTCAGCATCGCGTGTCTGATCTTTTCCGTCTCCACAAAGGTTCCATTCTTCTTATCAATACTTCTGGCATCCGCCAGCGCAGCATCGTTAAATTTCTTATCATGCGTATCCGGCGAGCCCGTGCTGGTATCCGTCCTGTACTCCCTGCCGTCCACCACGATCTTCGCGTCGAACTTGCTGCCCTGCATGTTCACATCCTTCATGCTGAACACATAGAGGCCGGGGATGAGATTTCCTGAAGGATCCTTCTCCAGCGCGTCCTCTTCCTTCACGCCGCCCTTGATCAGCCTGCTGTCGATCACATAGAAACCATCCGCAGGCTTATCAAACTGCTCTTTGATCTCCTCAATGTTGTAGGCTTTCAGTCCCTCCATGATATCCTGCGCCGCCGTGGTAGCCCGCAGAGTCTGTCTGGACTTAATGTTGAGCCTGTTGGATGAGAGAAACAGATTCAAAAGCGGGATGACGATAATAGCGAGAATAACAACTGCTATCAAAAGCTCCAGCAGGGAAAAGCCTGCGTCTTTATTCAGTTTTCGGCTTTCTGCTGCTGTCATCCAATACCTCCTGTTATATCGCTCAATCATAACGTCTGTTATTCTTCCGTCGCCTCCGCTCCTTCTTCCAGATCGGGCAGATTGCTCTCACTGCGGATCACCCTCGTGCCGAAAATATTATTCGTGCCCAGAAGCACACCGCCAAAGTCAGGCTCCTCGTACTCCTTGCCCTCCTGATTCGGTATGCAGAACATATTCACCATCGTAGAACCGTTCAATAATCCCGTCTGCTCATCAAAGACCACCGAAATATTGTCGATGACCATACGATCCGTCTGCATGCAGATATTCTTAACACTGCGCTTTAAGCCCTCGTAGGAGACCTCGTAATTGAGCGTGGCCCTGCGGTACATCAGATTGTAGGGATTCACGCCGGCAAAGTCGTCCGTATAATCCGGTGTCACCGTCTCCGCATCCTGCGTCCCCGTCTCATTCTCAAGCTGTTCCACCTGCTCGTACTCGTAGGTAGCGTCGGGCATCTCCTCCTGCTGTGCATCCACCACCGGCACCTGCAGCAGAGCGTCTATCGTGAGGGAATTTACCTTCATCGGACACAGCAGCTCCTGATTGATCGCCAAAAGGACCGCGTTTTCCTCGCGCACATCAACGGGGAAGAGCTGGTAAATCTCCTCCATCTCCCGCCGCATCTGCGCCGTCTGGCTCTCATAAGTGTCCTTGTTATCAGACTTCGCCTGCAGATCCGCGATCCGCTCCTCCAGCTGCTTATTTTCGTCCATTAACGCCTGCCTCTTTTCCATCGTCGGCTGCCAGACGAAAAAGTAAGAACAGACGGCGGCAAGGATTCCCAGAAATCCAAGCAACAGCAATACCTCTTTCTTTGATACCTTCATCCTGTACGCCTCCTATTCCGCTGCGGCAGCGTCTGTGCCGTCATTTTCTGTCTCTTCCGTTTCCTCAGGCACATAGCCCACTGCCTGATACGTCGCTGTCACCGTAAAGTTGACCACATGCTCGCCGGTCTCCTGATTCTCCTCCTCGACAAGGGACGTCACCGTTACCTTCTCCGGCACCAGCGAATGGAAAGTACGCATCTGCTCCACCGTCTCACCCGCGTCGTCCTTGGTCTGCACCCGCATATTGATAGTGACATCATTGGCAGTGCTGGTAAACGAGAGGACATTCACGTTGGAAGGCAACTTATCCTCTAATTCTCCCAAGAACTCCTCTAACTCCTCATTCCGGTTCTCCGTCGCTTCGTACATCGCTTCCACCACGAGGTGCTGGTTATGAACCGTGACATATTCGTTATAAATCGGAATGATATCTTCCAAGCTGCCCGCCTGCGATTTTAATTCCATGTTCGTCTTTACGGTCTGTGCGTAGTAATACATGGGTACTGCCGCCAGCGCGGCTGCCGCCACCAGACCGACACCGAACAGCGTATAGGCGAGCGGCGCCCAGTTTGTTCCCGCACCGGCGCTGCTATCTGTGCCCTTCTTCGCCTTATCCCTGCCGCGCTTCTCCGCCTCCTGCTTGAAATCAAGCGGTGCGACAGCCGCGCCCACGCAGGCTATGTACTCACTGAAGCACTCGTTCTTAAAGTTACGCATCAGGTTCCAGCCCGCCGCTTCCTTTAAGACCGTCACCGGCATATTGACTTCATGGGAGAGCAGCTCGCCCACGCCCTTAAAGTCCGCGCCGAGACCCGTGATCAGGATTCGTTCGATGCCCTCGCCCGCAGCTCTGGACGCATAGTAATCGACAACGCGGGAGATACCGTTAATCAGCGGCATGATAGCATCCCACACATCTTCCATCGCCTTGGTCTTAGCCGTCCTCACCACCGGTTCCGGCGTCGGCCGGCCGACATGCGGCTCCTCCGATTCCGGTTTAGGCTCTTTCAGCTTTTCTTCCAACGGAATACAATCGTTTCGCTGCAGGACGCGGATCGCCTGCTCCACGGAAGTGACCTCGCCCCAGCAGAGCGTATTCATCACCACATCCATGACCTCCTCCACGCCGTAAGCGACGTTTCTGGTAAAGGTCATCACGGAATCTTCCACCGCCATCACCAGCGAATTTCTCTCGTCTATCTTAACAATGATGTGCTTGCCCTTCGCACAGTCTTCTTTTACCACCTGATAAATACTGTTGCTGGCGTAATCGATCGCCGCCACTTCCAGTTTCAGCGCCTTTGCCAGCTCGTAGTAACCGGAAAGAAGCGCTGACGGCACCGCAATCACCAGCAGCTTATACTGCTGGGAACCTTTCTCGCCGACCGTCCCCAAGATCGTGTAAGAGAGCTGGTACTGGCTTAAGTCCACTGGAAAGTAATCCGAAGCGTTGGCGTTGACCACGTCCGCGATCCTGTTTTCTTTCACGAAGGGGATCATGACCTCACGGCTGGCGATCTTGGAAGATGTGATCGTGAACACCACCTGTTTGGTCTTTACGCGGTTCACCGCAAACGCGCGCTGCAGATTCGCCACATATTCCTCATTGACGGTAAGCGCACCGTCGTTTATGATCTCCCCGCCGTTTGCAATCGAAAAACTCTTATAGATCCTGTGAGTCTTCGCCTTATAGTCCACCTCGCAGACTTTTGTCAGCGAATAACCGATCTCGATCGTGATCGCTTTTTTGGAAGCCATGTACTGTTTCCTCCCTCATATTCTTATCTATAAAGTGACAATAAACCTGCCGGGAATGCCCGCAGGTAATATTTTCCAAGTCAAGTAGTCAAAAAGCCTGTCTATGAGGCTATAGGAACTGCCCTACATACCATGTGATCAGCCGCTCGCCCCACAGCGCCGCTATAAGGACTCCCATGGAAAGATAGGGACCCATCGCCAGCACGCGGCCCTCGCCGCTTACCTTCATACGGATCACATGAATGACCGCGCCCAAAACGCAGCCGAGTAAAAAAGCCATAATAATTAGTTTCCAGCCAAGCAGCAACCCGCAGGCCGCCATCAGCTTTACGTCGCCGCCGCCGATTGCCCTGCCGCCGGTGGCGTAGTACAAAATTGCTAGTACGATACTGACAGCTAAGAGGCCGGCCAGATAGGTCAGGATGTTTGATGCGTCCGTCGCTACCCGGACCAGCCCCAATGCCAGTATAAACAGATTGATCCCAAAAGGAATCTCATAGGTTCTAAAGTCGATCACGCTCAACACAAGGAGCGCGGAAGCCATCAGACAGTAGAGTAGGGAGTCTATGCCGAGGCCGCCTGTCCATACGATACAAACGTACAAGATTCCGTTCGCCGCCTCAATCAGAGGATACTGGACAGATAATTTCGCTTTACATTTGCGGCATTTCCCCCGCAGGGCCAGAAAACTAAGGAGCGGTATCATATCGTACCACTTGAGATGGTAGCCGCAGCTCATACAGTGGGAGGAGGTCTTTACGATATCCTCCTTCTTCGGGATGCGGTAGATGCAGACGTTTAGAAAACTGCCGATCACAACGCCGAAGATAAATATGATGCTGAGTAGTATGATGTCCGGTGCCATATCCTGTCCTTTGCGGAAAAATGTCTGTAACGTATTACCCCCCCCCCATGCAAAAAAGCGGTTTTTTCGGTTCGCTTTTCTGCACAAGGGGCGAGGGGTTACGTCTGTTTTTGTTTTTATGCCTTAAGTATTAGGTTGTCTTGCGAGCTTCTCTTTTTCCTGTTTTATCAGGTGCCGCTCTTGTTATTCATAGCGTTTTTGAAATTATCGTTAGCTTTACCCTTGAGTGAACTCTTATATTCCCATTTAATTGAGCCATTGGTCTCAGCTTTCAACGACAGTGTAAACGAATCCCACTTTTGTTTGCTCATGCATTTCAGTTTATCCTTACTCAGCGCAGCATTCTCCAAAGCGGCCTTAATCGCCAGATCAGTATCAACTACGCCATTAACACCAGTTGACGAAAATATAACGTCGACTGCCGTGGTCGAGAATGACTCTTTAGCCTCAGGGTCAGCTGCATAGATTTCAATAGCGCTCTTGAACTCCGTAGCGGACTGCAGATCGGTTGAGTTGCGGGACTTCTCCACGTATTTCAGGTACTGAGGTGCCAGCACCACGATCAGGATCGCCATGATAGCGATAACGATGATCAACTCAACGAGGGAGAAACCTTTGTTATTCATGTTTTCCTTTTTCATTGTTCCTGTCTCCTTTTCCTCATGAATCTTTTTTTGGTTGATGGTTAATAGTTACTCTATCTTAAACGCGGCTGTTCCCTACTCAGCGCGCTTAATTCGGTTTTTCTTTACCATTTAGCCTTAATTCCTCACTTGCCAAATCTATCTCATCATTCCAACTAATGCCAAATCCTCCGGCATCAACCTTTACTTGTTGAAACAGACCTCTAATCGTCTTGAGATTATTAAATACATCCCATTTCATAAATAAAGGCTTTACATCATATTCCGTAATCACACCATCTGTGAACAGTACAGATAGCATAAAATTGTCTTTCGCTTCTACGCTCTGTACTCTATAAAACATTATCACGCCCCCTTCCATGTGGGACACCAGATTATTCCAGCGGCGGTAGTGCCACAAAATTTTGCGTTTTCCAAATTTCGAGAAGCGCATCCTGATTATGCTCCAGCCATTCATTAACCATCTTTAACGCTCTTCCCGGCAGATCGCCAACCAGCATTTCACCTGTTTAAATATCAATCTCCGCCAGATACTCACCATAGATTACATGGATATGCGGTGGATTATGCTCTGCCTGTCTGAAATACATTTTAATCACAATTCCATAGAATCTTGATATTACCGGCACTAATTTATTCTCCGTTCATCCCTTTTATTTTTATTATACTACAACCGTAACATATTATTTCATCATTACAGGCTATCCAGCGCCGAGTACATCGTCACCATAGGCGCCATCACGGCCGCAATCAGGATGCCGACGATGCCCGCCAGCACGATGATGATCGCAGGCTCCATCGCCGCCATCAGCGACTGCACCGCCATCTCCACTTCTTCCTCGTAGTAGTCCGCCAGTTTGTTTAACATCTCCTCGGTGGAACCGGCTTCCTCACCGATGCGCATCATATGGTAGACCATGGGCGGAAACAGGCCGCAGGTCTGCAGGGGCTGGGATAAGGGTACGCCGATCATGATCTGTTCGAGCGCCTCCTTCAAAGCTTCCTTAAACCAGATATTCGTCATGGTATCCGACACGATGTCTACCGCCTCAAGCAGGGGCACGCCCGCCGTCAACAGGGTGCTTAATGTCCGCGCCATCTGCGCGCTGGCCGATTTTACCACCAGATTCTTGACCGCAGGAATCTTTAGCTGTAATTTTCCGAACAGATGTTTTCCGGTGTAAGTCTTTGCAAAAGCCTTGATCGCAAAGACCGCGACAATGATGACCGGAACGATTATGTACCAGTTATTCTTAATAAAGTTACTGAGAGCAACGACGGCTTTCGTGATCGCCGGAAGCTCTGTCCCCAACTGCGCGAACATATCCATATAACGGGGGATAACGAAGACCAGCATGACGACCACGACCACCACCGCGATCAGCGCCACCACGATCGGGTAGATCATCGCTTTCTTTACCATCGCCTGCGTCTTGGCGGATTTCTCGAACTGTACCGCCATACGCTCCATCGCCGTATCCAGACTACCGGACGCCTCGCCGGCTCTGGCCATCTGCACCAGCAGTTCAGGAAATACCGCCGGATGCTCCGCAAGGGAATCCGCGAAACTCTCGCCCTTCTCCACGTCCGCACGCACGGCGTAGAGGGCCTTCTGCATCTTTTTATTCTCTGTCGAGTCCGCGAGCATATTCAAGGTCTCGATGATCGTGACGCCGGCTCTGGTGATGCTGGCAAACTGTCTACAGAATACCGCCATATCGCGCGGCGTCGGCTTTGCGCCGAAATCAAAACTGATATCCTTTGTCAGGACGTTCTGCTCTGTTAATTCAAGCACAATAAGACCCTGATTCTTCAGATCCCTGAGAGCGAGATCCTTGTTATCAGCGTCCTTACTGCCTTTGATTTCCTTGCCACCTTTATCGATCGCAACATATCCCCAGACCGCCATAGCACATCCTCCGTACTTCCCCTCATATTCTCCGATACAAGAGTTTGCCCGCGACCCCCTGACCAAATGCCAGAGATACTAGCGCCGATTTCTCATTCGGTACTAATTGCTTCTTATGTATCACTATAGCACTTTCTTCCTAGAAATGCAAGCGCAAGAAGCAGTCTAAAAAATGCTAATGTTGTCACGCCCTTAAGTAACTTTCGGCTCATTTTCCAACTACCTAACTGCCGATGACTACTTCGCCAAATAGCGAAAAAAAGGATTATCCTCGATATTTCCGGAGAAATTATTGCTTTTCAGTATCTTCTCTTCGGAAGTGACCGCATTGGTCACTCTATGATGCTGCTGATATAATTGTGTGGTTTTCATCACACTGCGCCCGATTTCATGCACAGTATTGATACTTCCTATCGCCAAAATGATAATGATTACAAAGCAATAACCTGTTTTTTTCACCATATCCTGCCGCAGGCTGTCCGCAACCATATAATACATAGCCAGAAGGGACGGAATGGAAGCGCGCATGCAAAAGTCGCTTCCGGATCCGACTTTTATCAGTGGACAAACCAAAAGGGTCGCCATAGAAACATAAAACAGCCAATCCTTCTTATAATAACGGTATATGTAGCAATAATAGATTCCTATTTCAATCAGCAGAAACATGATATATCCGATCAGCTGACTGACTGTGTCCTGCCCGTCTTGCATGCCGGATACTGCCGAAGCCGCCAGCCCGCTATTCTGAGCGGAGCGATTCCCTGCTAAATAGAAAAAGCATACGACCGCCGCCGCTCCCCCTACAATATTTTCCAACGATAACAACCTTTTGACCATTCTGATTTTTTTATCGGTATGACCAACACAGTCAATCTTCCCGTTTTGAAGAACTTTATAAACCACAAAAGGGATCATACCCACAGTCGGGAACGTGCATACGAGCATGCCAAGGCTCCATATACACAATATATGCCCATTGCTTTTTTGAATCATCAACAGTGCAAATATTACCCACGCGTAAATCGCCTGATTAAAGACCCCAAAAAGCTGTGTCGTAAAACCGGAAAACTGCAGACGGTTCCACCACTCTATATGCCGAAAAGAGAATACCAGATCCCCGTTACCGCTCAATACGCACCCCAGAGCATCCAGACCGCTAAACATAATAAACAAAACAAGCGGCCACACCGCCCATTTCTTTAAGAAGGAATTCAAAAACACAACGCTTATCGATATGCCCAACACAGCCCAAAAATACTGAAAAAGGTATCCGGCCCCCACGCCGAACATTTTTCCCGCCGCTGCCGCCGGCAGCCAATAGCCAATGTAATAAATCAATCCCCTTAGCTGCGTCCCATCATTCCATGCAATGTACCTAACCACCGGCCAATCATTGCCTACCAGTATCTCATAAAGCGCGTTTCTGGCCATATAGTCGCTGTTTTGCCACACAAAATTACCGATACCCGAAAAGTATACCCAGACTGCAATGATACACAATATTACGATTCCGCGTATGATATTTCCACGGTTCCAATCCGGCAGGTACAAATCGACATCCGCCTTAAGCGCCGTTAAAAAGGACCAGCCAAGCAGCAGGCATAACGGAACAGCAATCCATGATTTTACCCAGCCGACAAAAAAAATCACAGTTGGCAGCCAAACATAGCAGTAGCCAATCCCCAAAATCCATTTTTTAGTCATTTTCCGCCGCCTTTCTCAAACGGAACACATCCGGTCTCCTCCAGCAGCTCCCGCCGCACATGGATATCGCTATCAAAATAACTCGCTCCCGCTTTCCACACCCGCCACGAATCTTCCTGATACACAAGCACATAGTCCTGCCATCTGACAGCTTCTCCGTAAACTGCAAAAAGGTCAGGCGACATCCAGAGTACCTGCGGCAATCCCCCCTGTCTCCAGCTTTCATACCAGCTTAGCGTTTCCTCCTCCGAAAGGCGTATATGCGTGATATAGTTGTGATCATCCTGTCCGTCATTAAAATTAAAAAACAGGTTATGCTCAAAATAGGGCGCCAGATTGACTGCCTGATCACACTCATTGATATCCGTCTTCCAAACATTTCCCTCCGCATCATACTCCACGGTCCAGCCGGACATCATCCGATACCGATCCAAATGATGTTCCCTGATAAACGCCGCATCCTTCCTTCCCGGTGCATAGTTCTTACAAATATCTAATACACAGGCCGCCCCCGTCCAGAACAGGGAAACCGTCATCGCCAGCGTGCCGAGGAGAATTGCGGTACAGCGCGCCACATGCGCCGCGGTCATGGGCATTCCGCCGCCCGACACCGTTTTTCGCCGTTCTACGGCGCTTTTCTCCGAACAAGCACCCTCTTCCCCCGTTTGCTCCGCGCACTTTCCACTCACCGAGATGGTGACCCAACACCAAAAGCAAAAATAGAGCAGCCCGATCCCGATATGATGGAGCGACACGTACACTGCGGCAGAAAAGGCCGCAAACAGGCTGTAGGGAAGAACCAGCAGAAGCGCCGTGCCCCGCTTTCTTCCATAATATAGAAACAGACTCCAGAGCAGCAGACCCACGGCCGTTCCGCTTACCAACGCTGAGATTGGCAGAAATGCCCGTGAAAGAATTATAAAATCGCTGTAAATATCTGTCAGTACCGTATCCACAGGCATTACAAAAAGAGTATAGAGTAAACGTACGCCAAAGGCATTTTTTATCATTCCGGGAGCAGCGGGTGCAGTAGCGTAAGTATCCTCCCGCGGCACAATCATCCACATCACCAAAAGCGCCGTTGCTAGAAGGAGCGCCAGCCACCAAATACGCCTGTCTGTTACGCAGCCGCGCAGCCGCTCCCGAATCGTCAGGCCGGCATGCCTTTTGAGACCCTCACATTTTCCGCGGCTTCCCGTGTCGTTCCGGCTCTCATGCTGCCCCCGGCCGTCCGCATTTCCACCGGCATGTCCGTCCTGTCTGCACGCGCCCTCGTTCCAGATCTCCCACAGCCAGACGATCGCCAGCCCGCCCGCGATCACCAGCCCGTAGGCCATGGTCGTACACAGGAGGATCAGCACCGCCACATACCTGCCCGGCCTCTCGTTCCTGCGCTGATAAACGATTGCCAGCAACACAAAGGCAAGCGTCATCACGCAGTACACTCTGGAGATCACGCCGTACTGATAAAAGAAAAAGTAGGTAAACGGCAGCAGAAGCCGCACCAGTCTGGGAAAAGGCGCATACCACAGGATCAGAAACACCGCCGCTCCCATAAACAAAAGGCTCACAAGCGTCAGGGACAACTCGTAGGGCGCGCCCGCTTTCGCAAACGGCATCAGGATCAGGTGCCACAGCGGCGGATGCCCCTCGTAATGGGTCGTCTCTAAAAACAGCGTCCGCAGGGAGACACAGCGCGCGATCTGCCACGCCTCCGCCTCGTCAAAGAAGGGCTCGTGTACAAGCGCCATCCCCAGATGCGCCGCCGCGTAAAAGAGGAGCGCCAGAATTTCGGGGACTTTTCCCGGAAGCGCTTCCGCTTTTTGCGCAAGAGCAGCTATCTTGTCCGCTGCCGCTGTCAGTATGCTGCCTATTTTCTGTAACAATGGATAATTATTCATCCGACAACAAGCCTGATCCCCGTACATTCCCGGTATAGATTATCGGCTTCCTCCTCACCTAACTGAAAACATGCCTGCAAAATACCTGTAATATATTCTTTTGTCTGTTTCTGCTTCACGGTTTCTTTTACAAATGCTTCCGCGCAACGCATCTCCTCTTCTTTTATTCCTTCCTTTATTCCCTGTTGTCTTCCTCTTTCCACAAACATACTTACTGCATATCCCATAGTAATCTCTTCTCCTTCCTCTCTTCTTGCCCGAAGCTGTTTCATATTGTCTATAAAATTTGTCTCACCTGTCAATGCGTGTAACATGCGCATTGTAGTTTCTATGTCCTTAATCTCCTGATCTCTGGGTGTATATAGTTCTCCTTCCGCCAAATAATCAAGGACCACTCTCATATCGCTCGTAAATCTCTGGCGTATTTCCTTGGGCAGATTCCTCATCGAATACATGTGCAGACAAACATTATCTATGTACTTTCCGGCTTTGGGGTGAATCTTTTTCCTGCGGAAATAGTGATGTAAATCAGGACTGGATTTCCATACAGCATCTCCCCAATATAACACAAGCGTAATCGTCGGATAGGTGTCTTTGCCGCCAAATCCTTCTGTCCCATCTGACTCTCCTCAAAGTGTGCAGAGCCGCCGGGACATCTTTTCTTCTGTTTTCGTCCTGCAAACCCCGCCAATGTCTGTGAAATTATGGCAGAATCTGCCAGAATACCTGATACGGACACAATGCCGTCGATAGAGACAGCCGGCCTCATACGTCATGATGACCGGCTGCTTTGTTTTAAGAATATATCATACGCCAATTCTTGTCAAGTTTTTTTGAAAAATTTATAGACGAAATTTCGTTTATCATCTGTTTGGAGCCTTTTTTACAGATCAAAGGATACCCTCATCATCTCCTGTACAGAGGTGATTCCCTCCAGCACATACTTTGTGGCGCTCATGCGCAGGGTATTCATCCCTTCTTCCAGCGCCTTATTCTTGATATCCTCCGCGGTGCCGCCCTTACTAATGATGGTCTTTAGGGGCTGGGTCACTTCCATGATCTCATAGACACCGATACGTCCCTTAAAGCCCGTGCCCTCACATCTCGGACAGCCGCAGGGTTCGTAGATCGTCACATCCGCGTCCGGCTCAAGCATCAAAAGCTCCAGATCTTCCGCATCCGCCTTTTTCTGACGCTTGCACTCAGGACAGAGCCGCCGCACGAGTCGCTGGGCGATGACACCGATCGTAGAGTCGGCGATCAGATAAGGCTCGATGCCCATATCCGCCAGACGGGTAATGGTGCTGGCCGCCGAGTTCGTATGCAGGGTCGAAACCACCAAATGTCCCGTGATAGAAGCCTGCACGGCAATGGCCGCCGTCTCCTGATCACGGATCTCACCGATCATGATGATATCCGGGTCCTGACGCAGAATGGAACGCAGGGCGGAAGCAAAGGTCAGGTTTGCCTTAGTATTGGTCTGCACCTGATTGATACCGTCGATATTCGCCTCCACCGGGTCCTCGACAGTGATGATGTTCACATCTTCTTTATTTAACTCGCTGAGAGCCGTATACAGAGTCGTGGACTTACCGCTTCCGGTAGGTCCCGTCACCAGCAGGATCCCATGCGGGTGTTTCAGGATATGGTCAAATTTTTTGAGTTCATCCGGCTTGAAACCAAGCTGGCTCTTTTCCCTCGTCAGCGCGTTCTTGGAAGTCAGACGCATAACGATCTTTTCGCCGTAGACCGTGGGCAGGATGGAAACACGGATATCAAACTCCTTCCGGTCTACGATCTGGGTGATACGGCCGTCCTGCGGCTTTCTCTTCTCGGAGATATCCATGCCGCCGATGATCTTGATACGCGCCACGATCGCCGGCAGAAGCCTGATGCTGTAGACTGCCTTCTCATAAAGAGCGCCGTCGATACGGTAACGGATCCGCACCTGTTTCTCCATCGGTTCGATATGGATATCGGAAGCGCGCTGTCTGACCGCCTGATCGATCATGCCCTTGACCAGCTGCACAATGGGGGAGTTATTGACGTCCTCACTGTACATGTCTTCCTGTTCAAGCATCTGGCTCTCTTTTTCTCTGGTGTACTCCTCCAGCGCGGAATTCACTTCCGCCTGCCCGTAATACTGGTCGATCGCCAGCATGACGCTTCCCGTGGTGGCAACAACGGGCTCCACCTGCAGATTGGTGATGATATTGATATCATCCATCGCTCCGATGTCCATGGGATCGGCCATAGCTACGCGGAGTACGTTCATGTTATCCGGTGAATATTCAAAGGGAATCGCCCGGTGTTTCTTTAAAACGTTCGCCGGCACAAGATCCAAGATCTCCTGCGCAATATCTACGTTCTGCAGATCCACCATATCGTAATTAAACTGATTACTGAGCGCTCTGGCGATATTTTCTTCGGTAGTGATCCCCTCGTCCACCAGCGTCTCACCCAGCTTACGGCCGCTGCCCTTTTGACGCTCCAGACCTCTTTGCAAGTCCTCCTCCGTAATAACCCCGTTTTGTACAAGCACGTCACCCAGACGCAGTTTTTTTCTGTTATACTCCATAATGTATCAGCACCTCCATGTCAGAACCGTTTCCTGCGCTATCCTCTATAATACTTTATTCTGCATGCCGTCCGGATCCTGTGCAAACTGTATCGCCATCTCCCGGTCAATCTTTCCCTCATAAAACAACTGTATGATCGCGTCGTCCATGGTAATCATTCCCAGCTTGCGGTTGGTCTGCATGACGGAAGCAAGCTGATGTGATTTTCCCTCGCGAATCAGGTTCCTGACCGCGTGGTTTGCGTGCATGACCTCAAAGGCAGCCACACGGCCCGCGCCATCCATCGTCGGAATAAGCTGCTGGGAGATCACGGCTTCCAAGACATTCGCAAACTGCACCCTGATCTGTTGCTGCTGATGCGGCGGGAACACGTCGATGACACGGTCCACGGTGCTGGCCGCGCCGATGGTATGCAGGGTAGAAAGCACAAGGTGTCCTGTCTCCGCCGCCGTGATCGCGACGCTTATGGTCTCAAAATCACGCATCTCACCCACCAGAATGACATCCGGATCCTCACGCAGCGCCGCCCGCAGGGCATTGGCGTAGCTCTGGGAATCCAGTCCGATCTCCCTCTGGTTTACCATTGCCATCTTGTGCTGATGCAGATACTCGATCGGGTCTTCCAGCGTGATCACATGGGCGTCCCTGAAATTATTGATCTTATCAATGATAGCCGCCAGCGTAGTGGACTTGCCGCTTCCCGTAGGACCCGTCACCAAAATCAGGCCTCTCTTTCGCTCATAGAGGTTGATGACCGATTCCGGTACACCCAGCTTCTCCGGCGCCGGGACCACCGTTCCCACCAGACGCAGGGCCATGGCCGCGGAGCCTCTCTGCTTATAAACATTGACGCGGTATCGCCCAAGTTCCGGAATGGAGAAAGACATATCGTACTCTCCCCGTTCTTCAAAGCGTTCCCGCTGTACGTCATTCATAATCGAATAGGCTACTGACAGCGTATCCTGCGGCATCATCCTCGGATAATCCATGGCTATTAAGTTTCCGTTGACCCGCATCTTGGGCGGTATTCCCACCGTGATATGTACATCAGATGCGCCGGCGTCGTTTGCCACCTGCATGATCTCCTGTATTGTTGGCATTTGCATTTTCTCCCCCTCAATTCATTCTCAGACGATCGGAATCTCTGCGTACTCCGCCTCCTCGATCTCTATCCCGTTCTTCTTTAAAAGCTCCATATCCATCACATGACGGTTATCTAACGTCTTCATGATATCTTTGACTTCCAGCTCCTCGTAGAGTTCATCCGACAGATCCACAATGGTATTATCCCGAAACATCAGAAGCATGGGCCGCAGGATATCCGCCTCGTTTGCCGCAAGCACAAGGGCCTTCTCCCCGGTATTTAATTCCACGCTGACACCGGGTACCAGAATATTGACTGATTTGATGAGCGCCTCCACCACCTTAGGATGAAAGATCTCAGGGTTGTCCAACAGATATTTAAGCGCCGCCACCTCAGAGGCCGGATCTTCGTCCAACTTCATAGCAGTCATCTTGTCATAGGTCTCCGCCACCGCCAGAATACGCGCGCCGCTCACCAGTCTGATGGCGGAAATGTCCTCTCCCGTGCGAAACCCGTAAAGCATCCTCTGTGCCTGTGAGCAGATACGCTTGATATTCGGTCTGGTAGAAAAAGCCGTATCCAAAAGATCATGCCCTGCCTGTTCTCTGGCTTCCATCGGCATGTCTATCAAAGGAGCTCCGGCAGCTTCCTCCGCCTCAAAGCGCATAATTTTCCCAATGTCGTGGACGATAGCAGCCTGCACAATCTCAAGCTGCTCCTCCACCCTAATATTCATAACATGTGTTATCATTGCGCAGAGAATCGCCACATTCAGGGAATGTTTATATATGTAATCCTCCTTGCTGCGGAGATTCTGCATGAAGTTGATCTTCGCATCCAGATGACCGTAATTTTTAATGATGTTAGAGGCGATCATCTGCGTCCGCTGCGCCCGCCCGCTCTCCACGATCGCGTCCAGCTCCTCTTTGATGGAGAAAACAGCCATCGTCTGAAAACGCTCAAACTCCACGTCCGCCCTCGTCATCGGCGGTACCGGCTCCGCCGGTTCCAGAATAAAAATTCCCAGCAGACCAAAATTCTTTACGCTGTTGATGCCCTGCATGGTCAGCTTGGAATTTCTCTCATAAAGCAGAACCCCGTTTTTATTATATATCGGACGCGCCAGTCTCATTCCCGTCTTTAGATCCTCGCTCTTTATGAAACGCATGGTCCTGTTTCCTCCCGTCTCCGGACTCGAAAGTCCGTACTTACATACCAAAGGCCTCGTATCCTTCCTTCAGCTTCTCCAATGCCCGTTTTTCGATACGGGAAACATAGCTTCTGGATATGCCGAGCCTGTGCCCGATCTCCCGCTGGGTGATCTCCCGACCGCCGAGAAGTCCGTAACGCAGCGTGATGATCTCCCGCTCCCTGCCTGTGAGTCTGTCGCCGATCAACCCCTTCAGACGTCCCAGTCTGTCTTCCACTTCCATCCTGTCGATCACATCCGCCTGTTCCTGTTCTATCACATCCAGAAGATTAATCTCGTTCCCCTCCCTGTCCGTACCGATCGGCTCATAGAGGGAAACCTCTCTGGAAGTCTTTTTCTTTGCCCGAAGGAGCATCAATAGTTCATTGTCGATACAGCGCGAGGCATAGGTACTAAGCTTCCCTTTCCCCGCGTCAAAGGAGTCGATAGCCTTGATCAATCCGATCGTACCGATGGAGATCAGATCCTCCATGTCCTCGTCAACGTTCTGGTACTTTCTTGCAATGTGCGCTACCAGACGCAGGTTTCGTTCCACCAGAATCCTCTTGGCCTCCCTGCGTTCTCTTTCGCTGCCCGTTTTAAGCCGTCCCAGACAGACGGCCTCCTCCTTTGCAGAAAGTGGCTGGCTGAATGTTTTCAAAGGGGGCCTCCAAAGTCCATTTACTCTATTCTATGAACCGGCTGCCCGCCGAGTGCCTTTCCATCTGTCCCAATTCCATTCAGGCTTTTCCGTTATTTTATATTATAGTATGTTACCGCGATAAATTCAATAGAATCCACAGAGTAAAAGAATATCAAAAAAGAAAGGCCGCAAACGCCGCATTGCTGACGTCGATCCCGCGGGGTGTCAGAAAAAGTCTTCCCCCCGCCCTTTCCAGAAGGCCCTGCCCCGCAAGGCGCGCGATCGTCTCCCCGTAGACTGCATCTACAGACACGCCGAAAATATTCAGAAAGGCCGCTTCCTCAATGCCTTCCATCAGGCGAAGGCCGAGGAACATAAATTCCTCCATCTGCTCCTGCCTGCCAAGGGGCTGCACTTCCTGACACCCTGATTTCCGCAGATAGTTTACATAATCTTCCATTCCGGCAGGCCGCTCCGGCGCAGGCCGCTCTTTTGCCGCCCGCCGCGCCTTTTCCACGCAGGCCGCATAATCCGCGTACCCGTCCGGATTTTTCCAGCGCACGTTCGCAATCAGGGAAGAGGCTCCCAGTCCCAGCCCCAGATAGTCCCCCCGCTGCCAGTAGACCTTATTGTGACGGCATTCCTTTCCCGTCTGCGCGTAGTTGGAGATCTCGTAACGATGATAACCCGCTTTCAATAACACTCGTTCTGTCATATAATACAGTTCCCGCTCCTCGTCTTCATCGGGAAAGTTATAATCCTTTTGGTTTACATAAAGTGGAGTTCCTTCTTCCAGAATCAGACTGTAGGCGGAGATATGCTCCGGAGCAAGCGCGCACACCTGCGCAAGCGTCCTTTGATAGGAAGCAGCCGTCTGTTCAGGGAGGGCCGACATCAGATCGACATTGATATTTTGAAAGCCCGCCGCCCTCGCCAGACGATAGGTCTCCAGAAACGTCTTATAGTCGTGGATACGCCCGATGCGCGCCAGTTCCCCGTCATCCGCAGACTGTAAACCGATACTGAGACGATTAATACCGCATGTTATATAATACGCCAGTTTTTCCGCTGTCACCGTGCCGGGATTGCACTCCACGGTGATCTCCGCATCCGCCGCCAAGGTAAAGCCTTCCTTGACGGCATCCATGATCCCGCCCAGCTGCTCCGTCGAAAGCAGGGACGGCGTACCGCCGCCAAAAAAGATAGATATCACCTGATATTTATTATATTGCGGAGCGCGGAGCGCTATTTCCCTGCGCAACAAGTTTACATAACTCTCAACATCTCCCATTTCATCCCTCATCAGGTATGGTCGGTTTACATAACTCACATCTCCCACAGGGAAGGACAAAAAGTCGCAGTAAAGGCACTTTCTTACACAAAACGGGATATGAAGGTAGAGACTTAATTCTTTCCTGTCAGTCATCGTCTAATTTTAACACGCTCATAAAGGCGCTCTGCGGGATCTCCACGTTACCGACCTGCCGCATCCGCTTCTTGCCTTCCTTCTGCTTCTCCAAAAGCTTCTTCTTGCGGGTGATATCGCCGCCGTAGCACTTGGCGAGGACATCCTTGCGCATGGCTTTAACGGTCTCTCTGGCGATGATCTTGCCGCCCACCGCCGCCTGAATCGGTATCTCAAACAGATGTCTGGGAATCTCGTCCTTTAACTTCTCACACATCTTCCTGCCCCGCTCGTAGGCACTGTCGGCATGGACGATGAAGGAGAGGGCGTCCACCTCGTCGTGGTTGATGAGGATGTCCAGCTTCACCAGCTTTGACTGCTCGTACCCTTTCAGCTCGTAGTCAAAGGAAGCGTAGCCGCGCGATCTGGATTTCAAAGCGTCAAAAAAGTCGTAGATGATCTCATTCAAGGGCAGCTCGTATTTTAATAACGCCCGTGATGCTTCAATATACTCGGTACTGATATAACGGCCCCGCCTTTCCTGACAAAGCTGCATGATGGAACCGATAAACTCCGAGGTCACCATGATCTCCGCGCTGACCACAGGTTCCTCCATGTAGTCGATCTCGGAAGGATCGGGCAGATTCGAGGGATTGGTCAGCTCGATCATCTCCCCATTCGTCTTATAGACCCTGTAAATAACGCCCGGCGCGGTGGTCACCAGATCGAGATTATACTCCCGCTCCAGCCGCTCCTGAATGATCTCCAAGTGCAGCAGCCCCAGAAAGCCGCAGCGGAACCCAAAGCCAAGGGCGATGGAAGTCTCCGGCTCATAGTTTAAGGAAGCGTCATTCAATTTCAGCTTTTCCAGCGCGTCCCGCAGATCGGGATACTTGGCCCCGTCCGCAGGGTACATGCCGCAGTAGACCATGGAATTGACCTTCTTATAGCCGGGAAGCGGCTCCGCACAGGGGTTGTCCACATCCGTGACCGTATCGCCCACGGCAGTATCCTTCACATTTTTAATAGAAGCGGTAAGATATCCCACCATCCCCGCCGCCAGCTCGTCGCA
Organism: Lachnospiraceae bacterium UBA7196; assembly: GCA_002490835.1. Taxonomy (GTDB): domain Bacteria; phylum Bacillota; class Clostridia; order Lachnospirales; family Lachnospiraceae; genus UBA3282. The sequence goes on from DKUU01000042.1 coordinate 144,913, forward strand.
GGGGATGAACTGGCCGGCGCCGAAATACCCGACCTCCACCACCTCCGCAGTCGCGCCGGTGGCCATCATCCTGATTTTCGTACCTTTTTTTACCCTGCCTTCCTTGATGCGGCAGAAAACGATCACGCCCTTGTAGGAATCGTACACAGAATCAAAGATAAGCGCCTGCAAAGGGTTGTCCGGACTGCCGCCGGGAGCGGGTATTTTCTCCACAACAGCCTCCAGCACCTCGTTAATGCCGATACCGTTCTTGGCGGAAATAAGCGGCGCGTCCTGTGCCTCGATGCCGATCACGTCCTCGATCTCGTTTTTCACGCGCTCCGGATCCGCGCTTGGCAGATCGATCTTATTGATGACCGGAAACACATCCAGATCGTGATCCAGCGCAAGGTAAACATTAGCCAGCGTCTGCGCCTCGATGCCCTGCGCCGCGTCCACCACAAGAATCGCTCCGTCGCAGGCCGCCAGCGAACGGCTCACCTCATAATTAAAGTCCACATGACCGGGGGTGTCGATGAGATTGAATATATACTCATTGCCGTCCTTTGCCTGATAGATGATGCGGACGGCCTGTGCTTTGATGGTGATGCCGCGCTCCCGCTCCAATTCCATATTGTCCAGTATCTGCGCCTGCATCTCCCTGCTGGTCAAAAGACCCGTCTGCTCGATGATACGGTCCGCCAGCGTGGATTTCCCGTGGTCGATGTGGGCTACGATACAAAAATTCCTGATCTTGCTCTGATCCATAACTGCCTCCATTTCTTCATATGGAGAAAGTATATCAAAACAAAAGGAAAATGTCCACATCAATCACGCTCCGGCTCCCTGCCGCTAAAGACCAGATCCAGTACGTGCGCCAATACATCACAGGCGTTATGTATTTCCTCCTCCGTATTGTTCTGCGCTCCCAGTTCGATCAGCAGGGACTTCGGACAAAGGTGCATGTTATAGCGGTACGCTTTTAGATAGATCCTTCTGGCAATGCCGGGATAATACTCGTTGCAGGCCGCCTGCATCTGGAAGGACAGGGCGAGATTGTCCGCAAGATATGGATTTTCCAGCTGTTCGATCTGTCCTTTTTTCGTGCGGCACAGGCCGTTAAAAAACATGAACTGCGCGGTGGGCCGCCCCTGCAGATCCAGCACCAGACGCCTGTCCTTTGGCATTTCATCCCGATGCAGGTCGATCACCGCCTCGATGGAGGGATTCTCCGCGAGAATGGCTTCGATCGCCGGCAGGGAATTGCTGTAAGCGTAGTCTCTGTCCTCATCATAACACCCGGTATTATGTATCACGTTATAGCCGTAGCGCTCCCGCAAAAGTTCCGCCAGATATTCGCCTGCTCCCAAAATGCCGCTGTTTTCATCCCCCGGAACAGAATCGACAAAGCCTTCTTTGGAGTGGGTGTGATAGATCAGAATCTGCGGCGCATCCCCGTTTCCGTGAATGCTCATATCTTTTTCCAAAAGCGCCTCCTCCTGTAAGAGTTCCTCCCCCGCCACAGTCGTAGAGTCCACCGCATAGAAAGCTTTGATCAGCGACTGATAATCAGCAAGGTCCTCCCACTGGTAGCGGTAACTTTTCTCCGCCGCCTGCACAAACGACCTGTCTTTCTCTTCCTCCGGCTCCTCCTCCGCTTCCGTTTGGGGCTCCGGTTCCTCCTGCGCAGTTAAATAACGCTCGTTTTCTTCTCTGAGGGCAGACTCCATGCTCCCCTCCAAGTGCAGAGCGTCCTCGCCATAGTCAAGCGCTTCCTCAGGCAGGCCCTTTCTGTCCTCATCGCTCCCCTCGGGCAGAAGCAGTCTGGCATAGTCACTCTCCGTCACATCCGGGCGCCCGCTGCCCAAAAGAAAGAGAAGCGACGGATACTGCGCAAGAACCCCTCTCTCAACAAAGTCTCCTCCGGCCTTCATGGAATCTACATCATACATTCTGCAGATTCCCGGCAGATAAGGCTCCATCCAGATTCCGGCCGCCCGCAAAAAAAAGCCGGTCGTCCTCTTTTTCTCCCGTTCCCGCACAAACTCCACGCTTCCAAAGCAAAGCGATATAATAACGAGTGCTATTAAAATTTTCCCCATCCATTTCCCACTGATCCGCATATTAAGTTATATGCGCCGCGAATCGATTTTCATTCCAGCACTTGAGTTCAAATACTCAGGGCACTGTTGATCCCGTCGCAGATGATGTGACTGATCTGGCGAATCTGCTGATCAACGTCCTTGGTGGTGACGTACATATTGTTCAGCTCCTTGAGCGTGGCCGGACGCTCCCCCATGGCATCTCCCACAATCGTCGCCGCATCCACCACAGTCGGCACGCCGAGTGCCAGCACCGGCACATGAAGCGTCTCCTGCGTAATCGCGTTCCGGTGATTGCCTACGCCGGAGCCCGGATGGATCCCCGTATTCGTGATCTGGATGGTACGGTTTAGGCGTTTGGTGGAGCGCGCTGCCAGCGCATCGATGACGATCACCAGATCGGGCTTCGTCTCACCGATCACCCCCTTGATGATCTCAGCGGACTCCATGCCGGTCTTTGCCATAACACCCGGCACCAAACTGCTCACCAAGTGCATCTTCGTGCGATTATAAGCGACCTTCCCATATTCCAGCACGATGTGTCTGTTGACAAAAAGATTATCCACCACGTTCGGCCCCAGAGAATCCGCCGTCACCTCCCTGTTGCCCAGACCCACTACCAGAATCGACTGCTCTTTTTCAGGGTTTGGCAAAATCCCCCGCAGCTGTTCAGCCAAAATCTGCGAGATTTCCTGATGATAGTCCTCCTCCGGCTCCGTCATCGCGGGTGCTTCCAGCGTGATATAAGTCCCCATGGGCTTACCAAGGGCCTTGGCACCGTTTTTTGTCTCAATGACCACCCGCGTGATATGCACGTCGCTCTCCTCATCGTAACGCTCCTCCACCACGACACCGTGCAGTCCAGATTCTTTCTCTCCTATGCTCTCTCTGGCTTCCAACGCCAAGTCCGTCCTGACATTTGACCAGCTTTCCATATCGACGTCCATTCCTTTCCGTTCTGACAAGCCTGCAGCAAATGCTGCTCGCAAGCCCACGTTTTCAGCGCTTTCTGCTTTATTTTATGCGAGTTTTTGCTGCCCGCCCATTTTCTTTTCTATTTTTTGCAAAAATGTACAAAATATGTATTGACATCCCCATTCCCATAATCTACAATAATATGCGTGTGTTTCTGGTTTACATTTGAAATGGAGGACGTTATGGCTAATATCAAATCTGCGAAAAAGAGAATCTTGGTGAACAGGACGAAGGCCGACAGAAATAAGGCGATCAAATCCGGTGTCAAGACTGCGATCAAGAAGGTTTACGCTGCCATCGAGGCAAAGGACAAGGCTGCTGCGCAGAGTGCGCTTCTGGCTGCCACCTCAGCTATCGACAAGGCTACCAAAAAGGGCGTATACCACAAGAATACTTCCGCAAGGAAGGTTTCCCGCATGAATCTTGCCGTCAACAAGATGGCGTAGGCTTCCTGCGGACATTAAATTTACCAAAAAACAAATCAGGCGGGTGTTTCGGCACCCGCCTTTGTCGTATGCGCATCTTACATCTGCTTATGCGCGTCGGCTTATCTGCTGCGTCCGCCTCCGCCGTGGTGACCTCCTCCGCCGCCGTGGCTGCGTCCGCCTCCGCCGCTTCGTCCGCCGCTGCTGCTCGATTCGATCTTTCTCTGCGTCACCGTCTTTCGCAGGAATCTATCCGTCTGCACACGAAAAACGGGCTGTCCTCCCGCTACATAAGTGGTCGCGGTGGTCGTCTTTGTCCCTTTTCGGGACCGCCAATTCAGAAACATAAATATAACAGCTGATATTAAACCGATTGCCCAAGGCACACTGCCCGGCACGCTTACGTGGAATGTCCGCCAGCCCAGCATATCGTGGTAGAAGGTATTGACGTAGCGCTTGTAAGCGCGGTAGGGATCACGCTCCACACAACTGTAAACATTATCCAGCAGCCGATCGATGTCCTCCGTATAATAAGCCTCAAACGCCCTGCCATTGGTGCTGAAATAGGTATGTATCTTTCCGTCGTCCTCTCTGGAATAATTGTCCACAAGGATCACGCCGTCCCCGTCCGGCTTATCATAACCCATGCCGTTCTGTTCCCAAAACTGTTCCGCATAGACTCTCACATATTCTGACGAGGCCGCATTCGGCTCATACATCCGCGCAAACTCAGCAAGCGGCTCTTTCAAAGTGATCAGCACGATATCGCAGCCCGTTTGCTTTTCCCGCTTCGAGATCAGTTCTCGCAGTTTCTTTTCCTGTTTATCCGTCAGCACATCCGCTTTGTCAAATACCCGCTCCGTGACTGTACACGTCGTATTGGTCCTTTGATGATTCCGCGCCTTTGCAGTCCCCCAATGCCCCACCTGCAGCAGAAGGAACAGACCGGCCAGCGCAGCCAGTATGATATAAAGCCACTTAAAATAACGGATGTATTCTTTCATTTGCCGTCCCTCCTATAAGATGTCCAAGATCTGCACGGCGATCTGACAGGCCGCCGTCGCCACCGCGAACACCGAGGCGGCATAGAGCAGCACCTTAGCCCGTGATACCGGCGTAACGCCCACCACTTTTCCTGTCTGTCCGTTGACATGGTATTCGTAAACCTGATCCTTATAGCGGTAGAAATACTGCCACACGGGCAGCAGTGCGTAATGCTCTCCCCTGCCGTTCAGCTTCAGATTCTTGCGATAGGCCCGCATTGTAACATAACCGGTAAGAGACGCCTGCATGAGCTGTTCCGACGAAAGCCTTGCCTTCTGCAAAGCCCGCTCTTCCAGTTCTTTTGCCTTCTGGTTATAAACTTCCCCATAAAAACCGGACATATATTTGGGCGCAAAATCCATAAGTGCCTGATAGTCATAGGGCTCCATCAGGTCCATGGCTCCGTCCTCCATGGCATAGGAGGCGTCCACCGGGATCCTGTTAAAGTCCACATTCATCCTGCGCTGCACATCAAAATAGGAAGTCTCCGTATACTCCGTATTGCCGCTGCGCCAAGTCCTGACCTTCGTCCCCTCTCCGGCATAATCATAGTCGGCATCATAATCGTAAAGCCAGAAAGGCACATAGGTCCCCTCCATCTTTTGCAGGCTCTTCGCGGACATGAAATCAGAGGGCGCAAATATCCGCCTCGAAAATTCCTGATCCAGAGCCGCTGCCGCCGCCTGCCTGCCAATCCGAAACGGTAGGACCAGATGCGGCTCATAGACGCCTTCCACCCTCTCGTTAAAGATCAGGTAGGCGCCGCAATGCTGACACTTACAGGCGGAAGTGTAGTCCGTGATCTCCAAAGGCGCACCGCAGTTTACGCACCGCTCAAGGGAATCGTCGGGGTTTTGCTCCTCGCTGTCCTCGCTCTCGCAATGCGGGCAGTACATCCTGCCCTTCTCCGGGGCGTATATGGCATTACCGCCGCAGTTTTTACACTTATAGATCATTATTTACTCCTTTATCTCTTGCCATCCCAGCAGTAGGTACACAGTTTGCACTTATCGATGCCCACAGAGGCAATCATATCATCCAGACGATGATATCGCAGCGTGGTAAAATTCAGCTTCTCCCGAATCTTTTCTAACATCTGCGCGTACTCCGTGCTGTTGGGATCGGCATATACCGACAGATTGGGGTATTTATTCTCCCCCTCCAGCTCCTTGATCACCCGACGGGCTATCAGCTCCATTTCCGAGGTGGAACGGGAAAAATTCAGATATTTACAACCGAATAGCAGGGGCGGGCAGGCCGGTCGGATATGTACTTCCTTCGCACCGCTCTGGTAGAGAAATTCCGTCGTCTCCCGCAGCTGCGTCCCTCGCACGATGGAGTCGTCGATCAAAAGCAGGCTTCTGTCCTTGATCAGATCGTGCACCGGGATCAGTTTCATCTTCGCGATCAGGTCGCGCTTACTCTGTATGGTCGGCATGAAAGAGCGCGGCCATGTGGGCGTATACTTGATGAACGGTCTGGAAAAAGGGATCCCGGATTCATTGGCATAGCCGATGGCGTGCGCCGTCCCGGAATCAGGCACCCCCGCCACGTTATCCGGCTTCACATCGTCTCTCTTTGCGAGCATTGCCCCGCAGCGGTAACGCATTTCCTCCACGCTGACTCCCTCGTAGGAAGAGGACGGATAGCCGTAATAAATCCAGAGAAAGGTGCAGATCTTCATATCCTTTCCCGGCGCAGCAAGCGTCTGTACCCCCTCCGGGGTCACAATGACGACCTCGCCGGGTCCCAGCTCCCGCTCCGGCACATAACCCAGATTCAGGTAGGCAAAGCTCTCGAAGGACACGCAGTACGCCTCCGCCTTCTTGCCGATGGTGACCGGCGTCCGCCCCATTCTGTCTCTGGCCGCATAGACGCCCTTGGGCGTCATCAAAAGAATCGTCATCGAGCCGTCGATCAGCTCCTGTGCGTAGCGGATCCCCTCGATCAGATTGTCTCTCTGGTTGATGATAGCCGCCACCAGCTCCGTGGCGTTGATGTCGCCGCCGCTCATCTCCAGAAAATGTCCCTTGCCGTGCTGGAAGATTTCCGTCACGATCTCATCCTTATTGTTGATCCTGCCCACCGTAGTGATGGCGTAGGTGCCATGGTGGGAGCGGATGATCAACGGCTGCGGTTCATAATCTGAAATACAGCCAATACCGATCGTGCCGTGCATATGGTTTAAATCCTTGTCAAACTTCGTGCGAAAAGGCGTGTTCTCGATGTTATGGATCGCCCGGTTAAAACCGGCCTCCTCATCGTACAGCGCCATCCCCGCCCTTCTGGTACCCAGATGGGAATGATAATCCGTACCGAAAAACAAATCAAAAATACAATTTTCCTTCGATGCCACTCCAAAAAAGCCGCCCATTTATCCTCCTGTCTAAAGCGCTTACCCAATCAGCGCCTCTGTGTGATTTTTTAATCCGTCTTCCTGCTCATCTGTATCTCACAGCCGCATCTGCCGCCCTCCTTCACCCTGCGCAGCACCTTTCCGGCCTGTATGTATAAGTCCTGATAACACTCGCCGGGCTCTCCCAGAGCAACACCGGCACTCAGCGTAACGGTGGGGAGTTCCCCGCCTGCGTGCAAAAGCTTATCGTTCACCACGGCGATCCTTCTGCGGATACCGCCCACACGCTCGGCCGTCATGCCTTCGATCCAAAGACCAAAGAGATCTTCTTCCAGCCTTCCAATCGCGTCCACGGCTCTGAAATTATCACGCAGGGCAGCCGCCACCGCCTGCAGGATGCGGTCTCCCGTCCCGCTCCCGTGCTGCTCGTTGATTTCCCGCATATGATCCACATCCACCAAAACAAGGCAGCCCTGAGTCTGTCCGTCCGCCAACGCCTTTTCCACGATCCGCATAAAAGCGTTCTTGTTCGCAGCGCCTGTGAGCGCGTCGCGCTCTCCCGGACCATAGACCCGCCCGCCCGCTCTCTCCTGTGGCTCTCTTGCCGCAAGCAGATGCCGCAGCAGCTTTTTCACCGCACTCCCTCCTTCTCTTTCCCTCTCTATCTTACTGTAAGTCGGGGCGGTTTGCAATTACCAATTAGGCCAAAAATGCAAAGATACGCAGCCAATATTCTTCCAATACCGTCATGCCGGAATTAAAGATCTCATGCTTGACGCCGGACACCCTGATCAATTCGGCCCGCCCTTCTTTTCGCCCGCTTAACTTCTTTACGAACCGTTCCTGCGCTTCATTCGACACATAATCTTCCCGCTCCGCCTGAAAGAGCAGCACGGGACAGGCGATATCCCGCCATGCCTTATCCATCAGGAACCGATGCAGACGTACCGTCTGCCACAGCCAGCCGAAAGAGCCGGCGCTCATCTGAAACAGCTTCTCCCTGTTTCGTTTTTCCCGATAATAACGAAATCGCGCCTCACTGGTGCCGGCGCAGTCCGCAAACCGTTCCTGCCCGTCATAAGCGTGGTGGCCGAACAGATAGCGCTCGCTTTGCCCTGTCAGGCAGAAAAACCCTGCGATCATGGCCGCTGCTCCCCATGGAAGCGGCGCGCTGCTTGGCCGGATCATGGGGGAAGAGAGAATGAGACCGGAAAACAATTCCGGCTCCTTTGCCGCCGCTGCTGCCGCGATCCCGCCGCCCATGGAGTGCCCGTAAAGGTAGAGCGGCAGGTTCGGGAACTCCCGCGCCGCCATGCGGCCCACAAAGAGCAGGTCCTCCACATATCTTATGTAGTCGTCCACAAACACGAGCGAGAGATCCTCCCTGTCGCTGCAAAGCCGGTAACTGCGCCCGTGTCCGCAATGTTCGTGCATAAAGACGTGATAGCCTCCGCGCACAAAATAGTAGATCGCCTCCCGGTGCTTTTCGATCGTCTCCGTGTAACCGTGGGACATAACGACAATCCCCCGCGCGTCATCCGCGAGCGCACGCACAAAATAAATCTTTTTCCCTGTCTCCCGCTCACAGTATTGCGCGCGCATCCGCTGTTCCAGATAAGGCGACACCACCTCGTCCATTGCCTGCGCATATCCTTCTTCCGTCAATAAAATCTCCCGTAACTGTTCTCTTTCCATAGGTTTCACCCTGCCTGCATTTTTGCCCTTCCGATTTCCTCTTCCCTTCCGGTCGCGTCACAAAATACTGTCATTGATTTTCTGCTCATTATAGAAAATAAACACGATGCCGCCGAGCAGGCAGAAGACGGCCGCCCCAAAGGCCGCAATGCGGTAGCCCGCGCCCGTCCCGCTCCCAATCGTGGAAACCGCCGTAAACAGCAGCATGGAAAGGCTTTGTCCCAGCTTGAAGGCAAACGTCCTTGCCGCATAGAACATTCCCTCCCTGTTGCTGCCCGTGCGCTTTGCGTCGCTCTGGGCGATATCCGCCACCACAGCCTGCGGCAGGATGCCAAAGACCGCCATCGGCAGGGCTGCCACTGCCATCAGAATGTAGCCCTGCACAGCAGCAGGAATCACAGAATACTTCCCCAAAAACGCGGTGTAGAGATAGGAAAGCGCAAAGACGGCAAAGGCCATGAGGATCAGCTTCTTCTTGCCGAATTTAGGCGCAAGCTTGTTGATCGGGATGTAGAACACCAGCGAGAGCGCCGTCATTCCCACGAAATAGATGGTCGTCATCGTCTCCGGAAGCTTTAGCAGGCTCGTGGTAAAAAAGGGCAGTCCCGTCTGAAACATGGTGATTGCGATCCAATACAGAATATCCGAAGCCACAAACTTACAAAACTCCCCGTTTTTAAAGGTGGCGATCAATGAGGAAAACGCCGTATCCTGAGAAGGCGCCGCCGTCACATAGTCCTTTTCACGGATCGTCCACACAGGCACCTGCATACACACAAAGGCGATGACCGCCATCACCGTAAAGGTGACGCGGATCGCGCCCACACGCCCGAAAGCCGGAATCAGTCCGCCCCAGATGACAGGCGCCAGATAGGCGACCGCCGTCCCCGCAATAAACGTAAAGGAGATGACGGTGGAGATATTCAGACGTTCCTTCTGGTCGTGCCCCAGCTCCGGAATCAGCGCGTTATAAGGCGTACAGTAGGCCGTGATCGATAGATAGTAGGCCATCACCATCGCAAACAGGAAGACAGCATTGACCATACTGGTCTGACTCACCGGCGACCAAAATACCAGCACCGTAGAGAGCGCAAGCGGCAGGGATGCCCATTTTAGGAAGGGCATGCGCCGTCCCTGCTTCGAGGTGCAGCGGTCGGAAAGCGAGGCGATCCACGGATCCGTGACCGCGTCAAAGAGCCTGCCGAAGGCCGTGATACCGCCGATCACTGTAAAGATGCCAAGCACTACCAGCCCTTGCGGGATAAAGATCGTCTGTCCCTGCGAGACCGCCGCCTCGTCCGGCTGATAAAAGTAGACCAGCCAGTTAGAAATCAGGCCGGACAAGAGCGACCAGCCGAACTGCCCCGTGGCAAAGAGCCATATCTTTCCTGTGGATAGTGATTTCATGTTATCTCCTCCTCGTCCTTTTCATTTCTTTGACCTGTTTTCTACAGTCTGTTTCTGCTTCATTTATTTTTTTCATCCCTATCTTCTTTTCCATTCATTCTATCATTCTCTTTCTTCGCCAGCAGACACACGGTCTCCACCCCCGTCGTCCACGGGAACTGGTCGATCGGCACACAGCGCACGGCCTCGTAGCCCTGCCCGATGAAAACAGCAAGATCTCTGGCCAGACTGCTCGCCTTGCAGGAGATGTAGAGAATGTGGTCCACGCCGTAGCCGATGATCTTTGTCAGGGCCTTCGGATGCACGCCGTCGCGCGGCGGATCTAAGACGATCACATCCGGCTTCTCCTCGATCTCGTCTAACACTTTTAAGACATCTCCGGCCAGAAACTCGCAGTTATGTAAACTATTTAACGCCGCATTCTCCCGCGCCGCAAGGACAGCTTCTTCCACGATCTCCACACCGATCACCTTCTTCGCCGCAGGGGCCAGCATCTGCGCGATCGTACCCGTGCCGCTGTAGAGGTCGTAGACAACCTTTCCCCGCGCCTGCCCATCCGTTTTCGCAGGACCGCATTCACCCGTCTTCCCGTCCGGCTGAGATATAGAATCTGAAATGTACTCTCTGGCCGTGCGGTAGAGCAGTTCCGCCCCCAGACTGTTGGTCTGGAAAAAGGAAAAGAGAGAGACCCGGAACTTCAGCCCCAGCAATTCTTCATAAAAATGATCCCTGCCGTACAGTATATCCGTCTCGTCGCTTTGCACCACATCCGCCAGAGAGTCATTCTTGACATGCAGGATGCCGACGATCTCACCGTCAAGCGGCAGAGCGAGCAGGCGCTCCCGCAGGCCGCAGAGTATCTCCTGCCCCGTCCATTTCGTCGTCGTCACCAGCGCCGCCAGTATTTCGCCCGTCCCTTTGGCTTTGCGCACCACCAGATGCCGCAGATAGCCGCTGTGGCGCAGTCTGTGATAGAAGGAAACCGGAACGCCCTCTCCTTTCAAGGCGTCGAAATAATCCCGCACGCAGCAAAGGATCCTGCGGTAGTCCTCGTCCACAATCTGACAGTCCGTCACCGACACGATATCGTAAAAGCTTCCCCGTCTGTGCATACCCAGCGCAAGCGGGCCGTCCTTGACCTCATCCCCGAAGGTAAACTCCATCTTATTGCGGTAACCAAAGACCGCCGGACTGCCCTTGATCTTTTCAAACCGGCATTCCCGCTCCTGCGCGGCAAGCACGGGTTCCAGAAGCTGCCGCACCTGCCCTTCCTTGATCGCAAGGCTCTCCTCGTAGGGGAAGGAGAGATAGGTACAGCCGCCGCAGCTCCCAAAATGCTGGCATGGCGCTTCCTGCTCCAAAGGCGCGGGCGCAAGCACCTCTAAGAGACGGCCCTCAAACCTGCCGTTTCTCGCTTTATTAACGACAGCTCGCACTTTTTGACCCGGCAGAGCGTTTTTTACCGTGCAGACGCCCTCCTCGCAGACGACGATCCCCTTATTCGGAAAGTCGAAGCGCTCCGCCACACCCTCTATAATCTGTCCCTTTTTCATACGAATCTCCGTTTCCACTTCTTCTTAATCGTGAATAAGCAGGCGCAAGATGCCTGACCTCTTTCATTCACAAAAGAGTCAAGCCGGCGGAAAGGCACACCTCTCCCGCCGGCTCTCTTAATTTCTACCGCATAATGATCAGACGGCTCTATTTGCCCGTCTCCTCGTCGTCATCCTCATCCTCGAAGAAATCGTCGTCAAAGTCATCGTCGAAATCGTCGTCAAAATCCTCCAGATAATCAGGGGTCAGATAACGGTACACCGCATAAGCGATAGCCGCTACAGCCGCGATCGCGCCGATGATCGCCAGCACCCACAGCAGGGTATTGGCCTTTTTCTCCTCCTCGTGCTTTCTGCCGAGCAACTCATTGACACCGGCATTGTCCATGATCTCGTCCAATTTATGCAAAATCTCTTTCTTACTCATCCTGTAACCCTCTCTTTCCCTTCATTTTAGATATGGATACTGCGCCTATTATATCATCCTTTTTCATTTTTTACCATATCTTCCTGTTTTATTTTATGAAAAAAAAGCAAATTTATCCCAATTTGTCCCAAAATTACATCCTGTTTTATATCTTCTGCAATTTCGCAAACCCGGCATACATGATCTTCTGCCCCATCTCGTCAAAGACCACCGTCACCTGACTGTCTCTGGGGCCGGGCTCTATCTTCAGGACCGTGCCTTCCCCGTAGCGGGCATGGCGCACGCGGTCGCCGGCTCCGTAGCCAAGCCGCCCCGCCGGAAGCGGTTCTGCTGACGAAGCTGACCTTACGTCCGCCAAAAGCGCCTCTGCTGACGAAGCTGTTGTCTTTCCGGCTGAAAGCGGATTCGCCGCAACCGACTTCATGATAAAGGGCCGGTTCTCCTCCGCCGTCCTTTTTGGCCGCACCGCCGCCCTCGGCCTTGCGCCGGGCGAAAACGGTTTCGCGCGCAGTAAACTCCTCTCGCGGGAATCTTCCGCATAGCTCTCCTCATCGGAAAAGGAAACCCTGCGCTTTGAAGGCGCGGGCGCATCGTCCATCAGCAGGGGCGGGATCTCCCGCACAAAGCGGCTGACAGGGTTGTACTGCGTCTCTCCCCGGATCATACGCTGTTTCGCGCAGGTGAGGGTCAATTCGTCCTTTGCTCTGGTAATCCCCACATAGGCGAGCCGTCTCTCCTCCTCGATCTCCATGGGATCGTCCGCGGTAATGGTCATGTAGCTGGGAAAGATGCCGTCCTCCATCCCCGCCAGATAAACTTGCGGAAACTCCAGACCCTTGGCGCTGTGCAGTGTCATTAAAAGCACCCGGTCACCGTCGCCGTCCACCCGGTCGATGTCCGCCACCAATGCCACTTCCTCCAGAAACTCGCTCAGCGTCGGTTCGTCGTTTTCTTCCTCATAAGCCACCACTTTGCTGACCAATTCTTCGATATTTTCTATGCGGTCCGCCGCGTCCTCCTCGTCGGACTCTTCCAGCTCTTTGAGATAGCCCGTAAGCTCCAGTACATCCCTCACAAGCTCCTCCAGGCTGTAAAATTCCTGCTTGCTGCGAAAACTCTGGATCATGGTCACAAACGGTTTCAGTTTAGACGCGCTCCTGCCGATGGTCATGATCTGATCCGCCTCCGTCAGGGCGTCAAAAAAGCTGATATTCCTCTCGTCGGCATACTCCTGCACCCGCACGATGGTGGCCGCGCCAATGCCCCGTCTGGGTACATTGATGATGCGCTTGACCGCTACGTCGTCCCGGCCGTTGTCGATGGTCTTTAAGTAGGCGAGCACATCCTTAATCTCTCGTCTGGAATAGAAGTTCGTCCCCCCGACCACGTCGTAGGGGATGCCTTCCATGATGAAACGCTCCTCCAAAAGGCGCGCCTGCGCATTGGTGCGGTAGAGCACGGCGCAGTCTCCGTAGGAAAGCTGCCCTTTTCTTTGTTTTTTCGCCACATCCCCGGCGATGTATTCCGCCTCCTCATAAGCCGTGTCAAACTGTCTGAAATGAATGCGCTCCCCTTCCGTCTTCTCCGTCCACAGGGCTTTTCCCTTGCGTCCCACGTTATTTTTGATCACCGCGTTGGCAGCGTCTAACACCATCTGCGTGGAGCGGTAATTCTGCTCCAATTTGACCACAAAAGCATCCGGATAGACTTTTTCAAAATCGAGGATATTGCGGATATTCGCTCCCCTGAATTTGTAGATGGACTGGTCGTCGTCGCCCACCACACACAAATTCCTATGCTTTGCCGCCAGCAGCCTGATCAGCTCGAACTGGGCGGTATTGGTATCCTGATACTCATCCACCATGATATACCGAAAACGGTCCTGATAAGAAGCAAGCACCTGCTCATCCGCCTTGAACAGTTCCACCGTCTTCATGATGATATCGTCGAAGTCCAGCGCGTTATTCTTCTTAAGCGTCTCCTGATACTCCCGGTACGCTTTGGCGATCTTGCCGCCGTTATAGTCGAAACCGTTTTGCATCTCGTATGCCTGCGGATCGATCAGCTCGTCCTTGGCCGAAGAAATCGCATTCATGATCGTGCGCTCTTTGAGCATCTTCGTATCAATCTGTAATTTCTTGCAGACTTCTTTCATGATGCCCTTCTGGTCGTCGGTATCGTAGATGGTAAAGTGATTGTCATACCCCAGCCTGTCTATGTAGCGGCGCAGGATGCGCACGCAGGTGGCGTGGAAGGTAGCGACCCACACCTGCTCCGCGCCGAAGCCCACGATCTTGTCCACACGCTCGCGCATCTCGCCGGCCGCTTTGTTCGTAAAAGTGATCGCCAGAATATGATAGGGCGCCACCCCCGCCCTGTCGATCAGGTATGCCACCCTGTGCGTCAAAACTCTGGTCTTACCGGAACCTGCGCCCGCCAGAATCAAAACAGGGCCGTCAGTCTGCATGACGGCCTGTTTCTGTCTTTCATTTAACGTATCATATATACTCATTGCTTTTTCCCTTAGTACAGTTGTGTGCCGCAGTTACCGCAGAATTTGGAGCCGGTCGTCGGTGTGCCGCAGTTCGGGCAGAATTTCGGCCCTGCGCCGCCCTGTCCCTGCGCCGGCTGCTGCCCCTGTCCGGCCGCATTCGCCCCGCCGTTTAAATTCATCTGGTTTACCATCTGCTGCCCAATGGCCATACCCATCTGTAATCCTACCATATCGGAAGCCATGCCCGCGCCGCCTCCGCCGCCTTTGCCCATGGAATCCGCCGCCGAAATCTGGGTGTACTTGTTCACATCGCCCACCATGGACTGTGCTGCCGCCTTTTCCTGCATCTTTCGAACTTCTTCCGGATAGGAAAAGCTCTCGATGGTAAAGCCGGAGATACCGATGCCCAGCGTCTGCATATCCGCGTCAAGCTCACCCTCAATGCCCTTGGCAATGTTTCTGGCATCCATCTGCAGGTTGAACATATCGTGGCCTTCCTTGCCGATCCAGCTCATCAGAAGCTGGTCAAGACTCGCAACGATACGCTCTTTTACATCCCCGACCGTATAGGTCTGCCTGATGCCCGCCAATTTATCGATCACCACGTCGTGCGCCGCCACCCGGCAGTTGAACGTACCAAAAGCGCGGATCGGCATCCCGCCGGGAAGACCGGGTGCAGGCAGATTAATCGCGTTCTTCGTCCCCCACTTTACCAGAATCTCCTTGGTATTGATAAAGAGTACCTCCGCCTTTAACGGTGAATTGAACGCAAACTTAAAGCTCTTTAAAGTAGTCAGAAAGGGAATGATATCCGACTCGATATCGTATTCACCATCCTCCTGAAAAATACCCTCGACTTTACCGTTATACAAAAAGATCGCATCCTGCCCCGGACGAATGATCAACTTGGAGCCCTTCTTGATCTCCTGATTTTGAAACTTGTAAAAAAGAACGCCCTCGCCGGTTTCCTGCCACTCAATAACGCTTAAAAACTGATTTTTGATAAAGCCCATCTTTTTCCTCCTTTTATCCCTGATTCAGCTGCTGCGCCTGATCGCTGAGTTTCTCCACCAAAACCTCCACCTCATTGACGATCTGCGTGTTGTTCTCACTCACATTGAACGTCTCCTGCGCGTGAGCAGAAACCTCCTGCAGGATCGCCGAGATCGTCTGTATGCTCTCTACGATCACGCGGTTTGCGTCTGCAAGCTGTTTCACCGCCTGATCCAGCCGCCTGCTCTGTTCGTCCACCTGATCCGTGCCCTCGGCGATCTTTCCGAAGCTTTCCTCCGCCTGCGCCGCCGACTCGTTCTGCTTCTGATTGCTCACCATCAGCTCCTCGACTGCGTCTACAGCGACTTTTAACTTCTCCGATACGCTGTGGATCACATCCGTGATATTGACAGTCGCGCTCTGGGTCTGGTTCGCCAGATTCGAGATCTCGGTAGCAACCACCGCGAAGCCCTTGCCCGCCTCTCCGGCTCTGGCTGCCTCGATGCTCGCATTCAAGGCAAGAAGACTCGTCTGGCTGGCAACGCTGGTGATCATATCAATAATGGTCTGCATATTGGCAGTGTAGGTTTCCAGTTCCTTCATATCCTCCACCACCTGTCTGCCGGCCCGCTCGGTACTCTCCATCTGTCTGCGCAGCTCGTTTAAGTTTTCCCTGCCCAGACTCACACTGTCTTTGGCCTCCAGCATACTCCGGCCAATCGTGGACATCACATCCCCCATCTGCGCGATGTGATTTTGAATCTCCTCCGTCTTTCCAAGCTGATTCTGCATAGATTCCGCCGTCTCGTTCGTGCCTGACGACACCTCCTGCATGGCATTTCTCGTCTCGCTCACAGCCTCTCCCAGCTTGCGCATCTGCTCCGCCATATCCAGAATGCCGTTTGTCATCTGGCCGGAGACCACCATCACCTTATCAAGAAGCTCAGAAACATGATCTTTTTCTGTGTCAAGTTCCGCAAGTTTCGCCTGATTGATCTTTTCGAGCGTCGCTGTCGCCCGGCACAAAAAGATCGCCACCAAGAGCAGCAGGAAAATGCGGATCTCGTAAGTTGCCGTCTCTTCCGCCCGAATACTGCCTGTAAGAGCCAGATATCCGACAAACACTATATTAATGACCACACCCGCTCCCGACACGAAGGCACAAAGCCTGACATCCGAATAAAGGATGATCACCGACAGGATCGGTATGATATAGGTAAACGCAATCACATTGGTTGTGGTGACCACCACAAAGATGTAAAAGACCGTATAACCGACACCGATCAGATACTTAAGCTTCTCATCGGCAGGTTCTTTATAATAAACAAAAAATTCAGCTACTAACGGTACCAGCGCAAACAGGGAAAAGATCAGAAAATACGGAATCGTCCTGCTCCCCTTTACCACTTCCAAAAGATAGGCGGCCTCCAATACGGCCACTGTCACTGCATGGCACACGATCGCTACCCGGTTCATCGCTTTCGCACCGTCAAACGCTTGTTCCTTGTTCATTTCATCCCGTCCTCCTCATATGCAAAATCTACATATTAGTATAGCACATTACACCCCCTATCGACAAGGGGGTCTTCCCGTCCCCAAACATCCGCCGTTCTCACATGACGCCGATCACAATGCCGGCGATGATAACGGCAGCGCAGACCAGCTTATGTCCGGTATTTTTCTCATGAAACAAAAACCGCCCCGCCAATATGGTCACCACGCATCCTGCCTGTTTTAAGAGAGTCATCACCGTGACCCTGCTACCCTCCATGCCGTTCGCCACAAAGAGGGCGCGGTCGGCAATCACGATCAACAGGCTCAGAAGCCAGACCCATTTGTTAGAGACCGCCCGCTTCCAGTTTACGGGCGTGCGGGAAATAAAGATAAAAGCCAGATAGAATAGCGTCAAAAACAGCAGATACCAAAACTGAAGCTGGGAACTGGTGATATCCCGCATCAGGATCTTGTCAAGAAGGCCGGAGAGCGCGTTTAAGAGGCAGGAGAGAAAGGCCATGACCACGATCTTTGCCTCCACCGCCTCCTTCGCGAGAGCGCCGGCCTCCCGCAGGCTTTTCGGCTTATATTTCAAAAATAACAGCCCCGCCGACACAAAGAGCAGGCCAATAAGCTGCGGGAATCCAAGCGTCTCCTGCAGCACGATCACCCCCAGCAGCGTCGCAAACAGCACCCTGGAGAGATCCAGCACGCCGTAAAGGCTGATGGGCATCCGTTTGATAGCGCGAAAACTGCACATCCACGCCAGAAAGATGACAAAGGACTTCATCGCTATGTAGAGATAAAAACGGGGTTCTACTCCAAACGCCTGCTTTGCGGTGGGCAAAACCATCACAAAAGACAGGAACGTATACATAAACAGTACTTCTATGGTGGAATTATGCTCCAATGCCTTTTTCTTGACGATTTCCCGTATCCCTTTGAGGACCCCGTACAGCAATACCAGCCAGACCCACATTTCTTTTGTATTCTCCCTCCTTATGCGCAAAGCAGGGTTGCAAGGCAACGACACCTTGCAACCCTGATCCGAAAGAGCAGGCGAGGGGAATCGAACCCCCCTCCCAAGCTTGGGAAGCTTGTATTCTACCGATGAACTACGCCTGCAAACTTAAGACTTATCCAGTATATCACCTTCTTCAAAAAAAAGAAAGCTATTTTATATAATTTCTTAACGATTATAACCCGAACATAAAAAAAGCGTCTGTTCTCCGCACCCCCACCGCCCGCGCGCATAGGCTATAATAAATATTTCTTTTAGGGACTGCCCCATGACCGGCAGTCCGAGGAGGAACATGAAAAAAGCAGGCAGTATCTTACTGGCGGCGCTCTTATTAGCCGGCGCCCTTACGGGCTGCGGCGCGAAACCGGCCGGCGTGGGAAATGCGCCTTCCGCTTCCGCAAAAACGCCCGTTGTACTGAACGAGGTGGCGCATTCTATCTTCTACGCGCCCATGTATGTGGCCATCGAGGAAGGTTACTTTGCACAGGAAGGGATCGACCTGACGCTGGTCACGGGCTTTGGTGCCGACAAGACCATGACCGCGCTTTTGACAGACGAGGCCGATATCGGCTTTATGGGCAGCGAAAGCACCATCTATACCTACAAGGAAGGTGCTTCCGACTACGCGGTGAACTTTGCCCAGCTCACGCAGCGGGCGGGCAATTTTCTGGTTTCCAGAGAACCGATCGAGAATTTCAGCTGGG
The DNA here is from genome assembly GCA_002490835.1 of Lachnospiraceae bacterium UBA7196. Classification (GTDB taxonomy): domain Bacteria; phylum Bacillota; class Clostridia; order Lachnospirales; family Lachnospiraceae; genus UBA3282. Next base: position 163,582 of record DKUU01000042.1, read on the forward strand.
ATATGCTGAAGGGCAAAAATGTGCTGGGCGGCCGCGCCGGCGGTATGCCGGAGATGGTGTTTGAGTATATCTTAAAGAAAAACGGCATCAACCCCGCAGCTGATCTTTCCATCGACCAGAGCATCGACTTCGGTTCCACCGCAGCCGCTTTTTCCGGCGGACAGGGGGATTTTTCAGTGGAATTCGAGCCGCACGCGACTTCTCTGGAAGCGAAGGGTGACGGTTATGTCGTGGCCTCCCTCGGCGAAGATTCCGGCTATGTGCCCTACACCGCCTTCTCCGCCAAGAAGAGCTATCTGGAGAAAAACCCCGCTGTGATCGAGGCCTTCACGAAAGCCCTGCAAAAGGGGATGGATTATGTGCAGACGCACACCCCCGCGGAGATTGCTAAAGTGATCGCGCCACAGTTTGCGGAGACAGATCTTGCCACCATCGAAACCATCGTCGGCAGATACGCCGCGCAGGACACTTGGAAAGCGGATCTGATCTTTTCGGAAGACAGCTTCACTCTGTTAGAGAATATTCTGGAAGAAGCCGGAGAACTGGACGGCCGGGTTCCCTATGCGGATCTGGTGAACACCGACTTTGCCAAAAAGGCAGCACAGTAAAGAAATAAGCGTCCGGTGTCTGTGCCGGACGCTTATCATATTATGTAAACCATATTTTCTATTTAGTCCATTTCACCCAAAAGTTCTTTCAGCGCATCTTCCACAAACTGATACTGGGTCAGCATCTCGTCCACGCCGATCTCCATTGCGGCATAGTCCTTATTCTTCACCGCCTGTTCCTGCTGCGCCGCCAGTTCCGAAAGATAGGTCGCGCCAATGGAACGCATAGCGTTCTTTAAGCCGTGTACTTCGATGCGATAACGCTCATAATCCTTCTGGTCATAGACGCTGCGGATCAGGGGAATCTTTTCTTCGCCCTCCTCCATGGCAGCCCAAAGCACCTCCATATAAATTTCCTCGTCCCCGCCGCACAGTTTGATGCCTTCCTCCACATCAAAGCCTTTGCTCGTCAGATCCTCGAATCTACGAATCGCTCCCATTTCACTCTTCCTCCCGGTCTTTTCCTTTTTTTCGTTTTTCTCTTCCTTCGGTGTCCGCAAGACCATCCAACATCTTTTCGATTAAAAGTTTTTTCACATATACATCAAAACTCAGCATGCAGATAAAAGAAAAGCTTTTGAGAAATTCCCGCATATCCTCCGGGGCGTCCTCGAAGGTTTCTCTGGAGATCCGAAACTTTTCTTCCACATCCGCCTTCAAAGCATCCTTCTGTTCATGCTCCAACCCAAACACTTCCTCATATACGCCGGCCAGATCCAGTTCTTCGCCGTTTGCGAAAAAGCGGTCTGTGATCGGTTCTAAAAGCTTTTGAATGTCGCTGATAGACAGGATGCCTTTGTAATAGTAGATAAAGATCAAAAGAAGTACATGATCTTTCGTATATTTCTTTTTAAACGGCGGGGGCAGCAGATTGTTCTTGGCATAATTGTTGATCATCGTCTTTGTCAGGATCTTATCGCTCTCCGGATTTCTGGTGGTATTTTTCAGGTGCGCGCCCATGAACGTAGTCACCTGATCCATATAGAGCTCGATATCCGGAATGTCCTCCGCCCTGATATACTCTATCCTGTCCAGACTCTCCTTAATGCTGTTTAGCAGATCTTCTACATCGATCGTCATTTGCCTGATTCTACCCCTGCACCTTCCATTAATCTTTTCCAAATTATTATATAGTTTTTAGCGTCCTGTGACAAGTATTTTTTCGCCGCCGCAGTTTACAAAAGGCGGCTGCTGTGGTATATTCATACACAGCAACACTAAAGTATTAACGTGCGAAAGCAAAGAAATGGAGCAATCATGAACAAAAAAATAAAAACCGAAGCCGTCGATCATCTGTTTCAGGCCATCCTTTGTCTAAAGACCGCCGAAGAATGCTATGATTTCTTTGAGGATCTTTGTACCGTCAACGAGCTGCTTTCCCTGTCGCAGCGCTTTGAGGTGGCCTCCATGCTCAAACATAAAAACACTTATCTTGAGATTGCGGAAAAGACAGGGGCTTCCACCGCCACCATCAGCCGCGTAAACCGTTCCTTAAACTACGGAAACGACGGTTACGAGCTGGTTCTTGAACGACTGAAACATACCGGACCGGATTCAGCCGTCGATGTTTAAAAGCTCCATAGGATCCACGTACTTCCCGTCCTTCATGATCTGATAACCAAGCCGGGTGTTGTCCTCACCAATAACATAGAGGATCGAACCGCGAACGATCTCAACGCCCTCCTTTACCATCACTTCCCCATCGTTGCGATAAATGCTGGTATAGCCGTTACCGTGATCGATCCTGACACAGTGGAGATAGCTGCTGTCTGTGGCGACCGACTCCACCACGCCGTTCCCTGACGCCACGATGCTTCCCGGTTCCGTACCGGTGAGCTTTACCATCGGTTCCTCACCCTCCGCCTGTTCCACCGATGCGGATGAAGTCATCGGAAATCCGATAGGCATATGAGCCTTTGCTTCCTTTGCTTCCTCTTTATTCTCTTCATCCACCATGCGGTTGATGGTATCGCTTAAAACAGCGACCTTTTGCGATAATTCTTCCTGCCTGACAGTAAGCTCTTCGTTTTCCTTTTCCAAGATCTGTATCTGTGCCTCCTGACCGGCGCTTGTTTTCCGCAGGATCTTCAATTCCTTTCCTCTGAGGTGGCAGAAGACGGTCAATGCGATCAATATCACGACAAGCACCGCTGCAAGCGTCTCCACCACCACGGGACCGATCTGCAGCTGTCTGACATTCCCCTCTTTGGAATCCGTAAAAAGCATCAAGGTATATTTATATTTTCTGCCTCGCTTCTTCTCTTCTGTCAAAAAACTACCTCCTGGCACTTTTTTCCTATTGAAAAGTATACCACATCCTGCCGCCTGCTGGCAATCTTTTGTTTACATAAAATATATTATGTATAGAAAATCTTTTTTTCAAAAATTAGCTTTACATTTTATAAGATATATGCTATCCTGACAATGTTGTATCAACATAACTTTTCATTATTTTTTGGAGGTATCACAATGAACAAAGGTACAGTAAAGTGGTTCAACAACCAGAAGGGCTACGGCTTCATCTCTGACGAGCAGGGTAACGACGTATTCGTTCACTACTCAGGACTCAACATGGAAGGCTTCAAGTCCCTCGACGAGGGCGCTGAGGTTGAGTACGAGGTAGTAAACGGTGAGAAGGGACCTCAGGCTGTAAACGTTACAAAGTTATAAGAAGCGTTTCGCTTATTATGGCTTCGATAATCAATATCACGATGTGCCTGTTCTTAAATATCATGTTCTGAAAATAGAGTAAGGAATTTTATTTAGAATCAGCTATTGTTGTAACGGATTAGAGAAGAAGAAAAACCTGTCGAATGCGGCAGGTTTTTTTCTTGCCCGTTTACAGCTTTTCAGGCGGCCAAAGTCAATGCAGATAACGCAGCACCTCCTCAAACGGCATCGTACCGCCGAAAAGGTCGAGCGCGCTGCCGATGGTCACGTCCACCCTGCCTTTTCCAAGTTCCTTTAACCGGTCCAGATCGGCAAAGCTGTGTACGCCGCCGGCATAGGTGACGGGGCATTTCCCCCAGTTTCCCAAAAGCGCCGCCACAGGCTCCTCGATGCCGCCCGCCTTTCCCTCCACGTCCACCGCGTGGATCAAAAATTCGCCGCAGCTTGCGGAAAGTTCGTCAAGCGTCTGCTCCGTCAGCTCCACCGTCGTATATTTCTGCCACCTGTCGGTCACAATATAATAATGCCCGTCCCGCAGCCGCACGGAGAGATCGAGGACCAGCCGCTCCTTTCCCACTGTTTTAACAAGTTTACATAACTTCTCCTTCTCAATCCTCCCGTTTTGGAATACATAGGAAGTAACGATCACGTGACTCGCTCCCGCATCCAGAAACTGCGCCGCATTCTCCGCTGTGATGCCGCCGCCCGCCTGCAGGCCGCCGGGATAAGCTTTTAAAGCCGAAAGCGCCTGCCGCTTCGTCTCCTCATAATAGGGCGATGTCTGCGGATTCAAGAGGATGACGTGGCCGCCTCCTATACCGCGGTCCCGGTAAAGCGCCGCAAAAAAAGCCGCGTCCTGCGTCGAGACAAAATTTTCCTTTGCCTGATCCTGCGCATCTGTCAGACTTCCGCCCACGATCTGCTTAACGGCTCCGTTATGAATGTCAATACAGGGTCTGAATTTCATACGCTTATGTTTCCCTCTTTTTTACGCTGCGTTCGTGCAAAAAATTCCAGCGCATATTTTATTATCTACCAGACATAATAACATAAGAACAGGAAGTTTTCCAAACATTCTGTTCCAGTTTTATCAGGTAAAGGAGTGAAATTATGAAAAAGATTCTTTTGGTCTCTCTCATGGTATTGAGCATGACCGTTCTGACCGCCTGCGGTAACCGGAACGCCATGGACAACGGCGACAACGGTACGGGCATTACAAACGACACAGGCACGAACGGCGCAGGTACGACTGACAACGGTACGACAGGTACCGGCATGAACGACAACGGTACGACAGGTACCGGCACGAACGGCAACGGCACGACAGGTACCGGCATGAACGACAACGGTACGACAGGTACCGGCATGAACGGTAACGGCACCACGGGTACAGGCGTGACCGGAACGGACGACCTGAACAATACGGACAATGTCAACGATGTGACCGCCGGGGATTATAACGGCACAGGCAGCAACGGTTCCATCGCGGGCAGCGTAGGAGATGCGATCGACGACGCAGGAAACGCTGCCTCCGACATCATCGACGATGCGGCTACAGGCGTTGAAAACATGGTGGACGATGTAACCGGAAACAGCAGCACAAACACCACCAAAAACCGTTAGCAAACTGAAAAGAGTTCCCGAGGCAGTCCCCCGAGAACTCTTTTTTCAGCCTTTTTCTATTAATATACCATCCCTGTATGCCTGCAAAAGCTCCTCTAACTGATGAATGCTCTCCCGCAGTTCCGCGCCTATTTCAGTGTCCGCGATCTTCTGGCGCAGGGCGGTGGTCTCCAGAATGAAAGAATCCGAGAAAATATCCGTCTCCTGCCTGATCGCCGACTCCGTGGACTCGAAGGGCTCGTGCGCCACCAGACGCATCCCGTAAGAGTTGACCACCAGCGTGTAGCCCGCGATGCCGGTCTTGTCCTGATAAGCCTTGGAGAAACCGCCGTCGATCACCAGAAGCTTGCCGCCGCAGTGCACGGGCGACTCTCCCTTCTTTCTCTCCACCGGCACATGGCCGTTGACAATATGCGAACGCGTCTCGTCCAATCCAAATTCCTGCAAAATGCGGTTCACCACCATCTCGCTGTCAAGCAGCCTGTAGTAGGCGTTCTTCCGCTCCCTTCGAAGTTCCTCGTCCGCAAGGAAATAGCGTTCAAAGGTAGCCATCTTGTCCTTGCCGAAGACCGGAGAATTGGGTCCCGCCCAGATATACCAGATGATATCCTGCCCTTTCAGTTTTTCCTGAAGGTCGTGGGCGTAATAGCCCTTTCTCGCATAATGCTCCAAGACGTCGTAGAGCGCCTTGCCGCTGCACTCTTCCCCGTAAACGTTGACTTTATTAAAATTCCCTTCCTCATCCATTGGCACACAGCCGTGATAAAGGAGATTAGAATTATAAACCTTGTAAAGGCCGCCCTTGGAAAAGAGAAAACGCACATGCTTCTGCAGTTTCTCACATTTGACGAAGGCCTGCCTGAGCCGCTCCATCACCTGCTCTTCCTGTTCCGTCAGCTCATAGGGCCTGTTTCGATTGATCGTCGGAAAATCCACATCCTTCATGGGATAGGAAACCCCGTCAAGCACCAGCGCCTTCTGCTCATAGTCGATATGCTCAAGCAGCAGCCTGTCCTGCATCGCAAACTCCGGTCGCCGCATGATAAGCTGCCCTTCCAGCTTAAACTGGATGATCGCGATCGCCTTGTGCATCTTCATGTCAAGGCTTAAGTCCTTGGTATCGTAGTCCGTATTGTACTTGATTGCAAAGGCCTCGCAGTCCACATCCTTATAGACATCGAGCGCAAAGGTGGCAAGCGGGATCAGGTTGATGCCGTAGCCCTCTTCCAGCGTATCAAGATTACCGTAGCGCGCCGCCATGCGGATCACATTGGCGATGCAGGCCAAGTGGCCGCTGGCCGCCCCCATCCACACGATGTCGTGGTTACCCCACTGCACATCCACCGAATGATACTCGCAGAGCGTATCGAGAATGATGTGGGGACCCGGCCCTCTGTCAAAGATATCCCCCACGATGTGCAGGTGGTCGATGACCAGCCGCTGTATCAGATTGCTTAACGCCACGATGAACTCCGGCGCCCTGCCGATGCGGATGATGGTATGGATGATCTCATTGTAGTAAGCTTCCTTATCCTGAACCTCCGCCTTCTCCGTGATCAGCTCCTCGATAATGTAGGAAAAGTCCTTCGGCAGTGCCTTTCTCACCTTGGAGCGGGTGTACTTTGACGAGACCCGCTTGGTAATCTGTACCAGCCTGTGCAGGGTGATCTTGTACCAGTCCTCGATGGAGTTTTCGTCCTCCTCGGCCATCACGATGTCCAGCTTTTCCTGCGGATAATAGATGAGGGTCGCCAGACTCTTTTTGTCCTTGATGCTTAAGGTATTGCCAAACTCCTCGTCTATTTTCCTACGCACCGAGCCGGAACCGTTTTTGAGAATATGGTTAAACTGCTCGTACTCCCCGTGGATATCCGTCATAAAATGCTCGGTACCTTTGGGAAGATTTAGGATCGCCTGCAAATTAATGATCTCCGTGGAAGCCGCCGCGATCGTCGGGTACTGCTTCGATAAGCTTTTCAGATACTTTAATTCTAAATCGTCCATGGATTCCCCCGCTGCTTTTGCTTTTGTCATGTCAGCCGCCTACTGTCACGGCATTTTGCAAACTCTCCCATCGTGGTAGAGTTTAGCCTATTACATCCGCCATATCGTACATTCCTGCGGGTTTCCCTTTTAAGAATTTTGCCGCCTGAATCGCGCCCTTGCCAAACACCGCCTTGGAGTAAGCCCTGTGGGAGAAGGTAACCACCTCGTCCGCACCCGCAAAGATCACGTCGTGGTCGCCGACGATGGTGCCGCCGCGGACCGCGCTGATGCCGATCTCCTTCGCGCCCCGCTTCTGTCTGACCTGACTCCTGTCATAGACATACTCGTAGCTTTTCCCCATCTGTTCGTTGATGGAGTCCGCCAGCGCGAGCGCCGTGCCGCTGGGCGCATCCAGCTTCTGGTTGTGGTGCTTTTCCACGATCTCGATATCAAAACCCGCGGGGGCGAGCGTCTGCGCCGCCTCCTTTAACAGTTTTAAGAGCATGTTGATGCCAAGTGACATATTGGCGGATTTTAAGACTGCCACCTTTTTCGACGTCTCCTCCACCTTTGCAAGCTGCTCCCCGGAAAGTCCCGTCGTGCATAAAACGCAGGGCAGATTTTTCGCCGCACAGTAGTCGAGCAGGCCATCCACCGCCGCCGCCACGGAAAAGTCGATAACAGCATCCGCCTCCACCGTACATTCGCCGATCGCCGCAAAAACAGGATACGAGTTTTTCCCCTCGTCTCTGGCGTCTATGCCTGCCACGATCTCTATCTCGTCATCGTCTGCGATCAGGGAAGAAATCGTCTGTCCCATCTTACCGTTGCAGCCGTGCATGATTACTTTTGTCATTCTATCGTCTCCTTAATTATATTATAAAATACCGTACTCCTGCATCGCCTTCTTAAGCCGCTCCACATTCGCAGGTTCCATCTCGGACAAAGGCATCCGCGTACCGCCCACTTCTTTCCCCATCAGATTCAGAGCCGCCTTTACGGGAATCGGATTTACCTCACAAAAGAGCGCGTCGCACAGGTCGATCGCCCGCAACTGCTGTGCCGCGCTGCCCGCCACGTCGCCGTCAAAGAATTTCTGGCAGATCTCGTGTGTCTGTCCGGGCGCAACATTCGAGAGTACGGAAATCACCCCGATGCCGCCAAGGGAAAGGATCGGCGTAATCTGGTCGTCGTTTCCGGAATAGAGATCCACCTTATCGCCGCCAAGCGCTTTTACCTTTGCGATCTGGGAAATATTGCCGCTGGCTTCCTTGACGCCCACGATATTCTCCACTTCCGCACAGAGCCTTGCCACCGTCTGCGGCATGATGTTGCAGCCCGTACGGCTGGGCACATTGTAGAGGATGATGGGCAGCTTCACGGAATCCGCGATCTTTTTATAATGCGCAAACAGGCCGTTCTGCGTGGCTTTATTATAATAAGGGCTCACTAAAAGCAGGCCGTCCACGCCGTACTTTTCCGCTTCCGTCGAGAGGTAGACCGCCGTCTCGGTGCAGTTGGAACCCGTACCCGCCACCACGGGGATCCTGCCTTTCACACGCTCCGCGCAGAAACGGATCACATCCAGATGTTCCTCATGCGTCAGCGTGGAAGATTCCCCGGTGGTGCCGCAGACGATGATGGCATCCGTCCCGCCCTCGATCTGGAACTCGATCAGTTCCGCGAATTTGTCATAATTTACACTGCCGTCCTTTTGAAACGGGGTGACGATCGCCACGCCCGCGCCCTTGAAAATTGCCATATTGTTCTCCCTTCTGTTTATGGTTGCGCATAAGCAGATTCAAGATGCTTATGCGCGGAAAAAGCCGACCACGCGGGGCCGGCTCCATAATACGATCGATCTCTGTGATCCGGATAGCGCCCCATCGTTATCGATGACAGTCGTACAGCTCTTAACTGCACGCCCAAGGTAAAAACGCTCAGGCCGCTTTTCCTTTCGGCGTCTTCTCCTTTCGGGGCATTTCATCTGTGCCTGTCACATCCCTGCCCTTACTGATAGAAAACGCAACCTCTATCTCCTTTTATGTAATTAGGTTCATCATAACACCGGTATGACCCCGTGTCAATCCCATATCTTAAAAAGCATGGTCTCCACCTTCGTCACCTGATCCGCAAGCGCGCAGACCTCGTCGTTCAAGGTGATGCCCGTCATGATGATATCCATCTCCTCCGGTTTTCCGGCAAGAAGGTTTCTTAATTCCTCCACCGTAATAATGCCATTGTCGATCAATCCCAGCACTTCGTCCAAAATGAGCAGGGAACATTCTTCCGTATTGAGAATCTTTTTTGCAAAATTCAAGCCGTTTCGGATATTATTACACGCTTCGGCCTTCCTCTCATCGGAGAGCTTTGAAAAATCCTCCTCCGACTTCTCAAAACGAAAGATCTTAATCTCCGGTTCCAGACGCTTTACAAACTCCGACTCCGCAAGCCCCCGGCCTTTCAAAAACTGTATGATGACGACATATTCTCCCTCGCAGGCTGTCTGAACCGCACGGCCAAGCGCAGCCGGTGACTTTCCATGACCTTCACCGCTATAGATCTGAATCATGCCTTTTTCCATAGTTACACTCCATATTAAAATCCTAAAGATACAGGACTAGGATAGCACAATCGTCCGCTTCGCGCAAGTCCTATTCCTCCTCCACCAGCTCCAGCTTGCTGACGGAAACTTCGTAGGCGATCCTTCTTTCCAGCTGTTCCTCCGACAGTTTTTTCATATATTCACGGCTCTGGATCCTGCCCCAGATCGCACAGCGGCTTCCCACCTCAAAACTGCTGGCAAATCTGGCATTCCGTCCCCAGCAGATGCAGGGTATATAGTCGGATTTCCCGTAAGGCCTGTTCACCGCTAAAAGAAGATCCGCAATCTCACGTCCAAGCGGTGTCTTACGGTAAATGGGCGCCTTGCAGATATAGCCGTCCAGAAAGATCTGGTTCGTCTTAGCTCCCTCTCCGATCTCTTCCACAAACTCGATTTCCCTTGCAAAGACAGACAGCACCAGCCTGTTTTTCCGCTCCTCATGCCTGTTGTAAGAGCGGAACTGCCCCGTAATGCTGATCTTCATGCCCTTGTAATCCTCATTTACGTCGATCAGACGCTCGGAGACCATCACCGGTATGATATCAGTTGACTCACTTAGTCGATCCACGCTGATATCCACCATGTAGAAACCTTCTCCGAAAATCTCGTGGCTGAATGTGAAATCGCTTACGATCTCCCCCATCACCGCCACCTGGTTGTTTTCAATCACCTTATCCGTCATGTTTTCCTCCATTCCCCTGCATTCTCTATGTATTTCAGGACCCTCATCCACATATCCCGGAATGTCACGGCCCTGCTCATGTAGTATCAATATATAAGATTCTGAGGGAAAATAGAACTGTAAGGGCTCGCGCGACAACCGCGTGATAATCGTTATTTCGTTCTTGACAACTGTGTGTCTCTCCTTTATACTGTGTACAAAGCATAACATTTTCTTGATAACTAATATTCATTTTTTCGCTTTTGCGAATGCTGCACGAAACGAACGAGAGGAACGATTTGTAATGATCAAGGGTGGAAAAGGGTACACTGTCGCGGATATCGAGGCGCTCCCGGACGGGGAGCGGGCGGAACTTATCGACGGCGAAATGTTTATTATGATGTCGCCGCCTGTGACGATACATCAAAGGCTTTTGGTAGAACTAACCTTTGAAATTAAGTCTTATATCCGGAAAAAGAAAGGAAATTGCGAGCTTCTGCCCGCTCCCTTTGGCGTGTACATAAAAAAGGACAACCGCAATTATGTGGAGCCGGATATCTCTGTCATCTGCCACGGTGACAGGCTGGATGAAAAAGGCTGTCAGGGCGCGCCGGACTGGGTCATCGAGATCGTATCCCCTTCCAGCAAGAAGATGGATTATGTGAGAAAGCCCCTTCTGTATCGGGAAGCGGGCGTACGGGAATACTGGATTGTAGACCCGAAGCGGGAGACCGTCACCGTATATGAGCAGGATAAATGGGATGCCCCCGTATGCCATCCTTTTACCGCAGAGATCAAAGCGGGCATCTATGAAGATCTCTATTTGCAGTTATCAGTAATCTGTAAAAATTTCGGCAAATAATACCGTCTTACATCTCAGCTTCTTTTGCCTAAAGGCATTCTCCTCCACTCCCCTTGCAAGAAAGGGGAGTAAGTGCTATAATCGTCGGGGACTAATTCAGGGTTAAGTAAATGATACAAATAATACGATCAGCGAAGACGCACTTTCGCTTTGTCAAACGCTGATACAGCAAACGGTTTGAAAAGAACGAGAGGTAAGATAACACATGTTACAGACAAGAGAAGATGTGAGAAATATCGCGATCATCGCCCACGTTGACCACGGCAAGACCACGCTGGTGGACGAGCTGTTGAAGCAAAGCGGCGTTTTTCGTGAAAATCAGGAAGTGGCAGAGCGGGTCATGGACTCCGGCGACATCGAGAAGGAGCGCGGCATCACGATCCTTTCCAAAAATACTGCCGTTACTTATAAAGGCACCAAGATCAACATCATCGACACCCCCGGCCACGCGGATTTCGGCGGCGAGGTGGAGCGTGTGCTGAAAATGGTAAACGGCGTTATCCTCGTGGTGGATGCCTTTGAGGGTCCCATGCCCCAGACCAAGTTTGTCTTAAAAAAGGCGTTGGAACTTAATCTGTCCGTGATCGTCTGCATCAACAAGTGCGACCGTCCCGAGGCGAGACCGATTCAGGTCGTAGACGAAGTGCTGGAACTTTTCATGGATCTGGATGCCAACGACGAGCAGCTCGACTGCCCCTTCGTCTATGCTTCCGCCAAGACCGGCACTGCCACCACCCAGCTCACGGTGAAAGGCGGGGACATGACTCCGCTCTTTGACACCATCATCGAGCATATCCCCGCGCCGCAGGGCGATCCCGAAGCCGGCACGCAGGTGCTGATCAGCACTATCGACTACAACGAGTATGTAGGACGCATCGGCGTCGGCAAAGTGGACAACGGCACGGTGAAGGTCAATCAGGAAGTGGTCATCGTCAACCACCATGACCCCGACAAAATGAAAAAAGTAAAGATCAGCAAGCTTTACGAGTATGACGGACTGAACAAGGTGGAGGTAAAAGAAGCAAATATCGGCGCCATCGTAGCGATTTCCGGCATTGCGGACATCCACATCGGCGACACCCTCTGCTCTCCCGACGACCCGAAACCGATTCCTTTCCAAAAAATCTCGGAGCCGACGATCGCCATGCACTTTATCGTCAATGACTCTCCCCTTGCGGGCAAAGAAGGAAAATACGTGACCAGCCGCCATCTGCGCGACAGACTATTCAAAGAGTTAAATACGGACGTGTCCCTGCGGGTGGAGGAAACTGACACCACCGAGGCCTTTAAGGTTTCAGGGCGCGGCGAACTGCACCTCTCCGTGCTGATTGAAAATATGCGCAGAGAAGGTTATGAGTTTGCCGTCAGCAAAGCGGAAGTCCTCTATAAAACCGACGAAAACGGCAAGAAAACCGAGCCGATGGAATTGTGCTATGTGGATGTTCCCGAAGAATTTTCCGGAACTGTGATTGAAAAGCTGAGCCAACGAAAAGGCGAACTGAAAAATATGGGCATGGCATCCGGCGGTTACACCCGTCTGGAATTTTCCATCCCTTCGAGAGGACTGATCGGCTACCGCGGCGAATTTCTGACCGACACCAAGGGCAACGGCATCATGAACACCATTTTTGACGGATACGGTCCCTACAAGGGCGATATCCAGTACCGCAAGCAGGGTTCCCTCATCGCCTTCGAGGCGGGCGAGGCCATCACCTACGGCCTCTTCAACGCACAGGAGCGCGGCACCCTCTTTATCGGCCCCGGCGAAAAAGTCTATTCCGGCATGGTCGTCGGCCAGAACGGCAGAGGCGAGGATATTGAATTAAATGTCTGTAAGAAAAAACAGCTCACCAACACCCGCTCTTCTTCCGCGGACGAAGCCCTGCGCCTGACGCCGCCCAAGGTACTGAGCTTAGAACAGGCGCTTGAGTTCATCGACACCGATGAGCTTTTGGAGGTAACACCGGAGAGCCTTAGGATCAGAAAGAAGATTCTGGACCCGACGCTCAGAAAACGGGCGGCTATTTCGGCAGCAGCGAAGAAGTAAAATAAAAAAACAGCGTCGGGATGTCAGATGATTCTACGTCGCCCGCTTCCGCAGGCTCATCTGACATCCCGACGACTACTTATCAGATCCCCAGTATTCCTCCCCCTCCTCTGATACACTGCTGATCCCGAAAAGGATCTGTAAGAAATCCTGCTTTTCATTCAAAATACGGATGATTCTCACGATATCTTCTTCAATTCGATAAAAAACATAATTCGGTTTTACATACAAATAATAGAAGACCGTTGGATAATCCAACAGTTCCTCTAATCGCTGCCCTTCTTCGGGAAATCTTTCCAACTGTCTGACCGCTTTAGTCAATTCCTGCACACAGTTTTTTGCTATATCCCTGCCAAAATTGACAGAAATATACGCCTTGATCCCCTGTAAATCCTCCAGTGCCCTCGGCGCATACATAATCTGATACATATTATACTCCCAAAGAGGCTTCCGCCTCATCCGCCGTCAGCCAGCCTTTTTCTCTGGCAGACTGTTCCCCTTCTTCCAGCTTTGTCAAAAGCTGAAGCGTCGCTTTCAGACGGTCAAGTTCCTCTATATTAACAATCGCATAAGCACCTCTGCCATTGCGGGTCAGATACACCGGCTGATTCTCCCGCACTTCCTTTAACACCTCCGTATAATTCCGCAAATCCGATATCGGCTTAATATTTGGCATAGTTTCCTCCATTCAGACACAAACTCGCGATTGAAAAATAAGGTCATCAGACTTATTTTTCAATCTTTCCTCCATTGCCATTATTATAAACATTTTACCTAAAAATAGCAACCATATTAACATGCGAATTTGCAGCACTCACTCTTTTAGATCCCCAACACAACCTCCGCCACCCTAAAGTAGATCAGCAGCGAGATCGCATCCACGATCGTCGTGATAAACGGGCTTGCCATCACCGCCGGATCAAGCCCTATTTTTTTTGCCAGCATCGGCAGGGTGGAGCCGACCATCTTGGCCACGATCACCGCCATCAGCAGCGTGATGCAGACCACCAGCGCCACCGGCACGCTCACTTTATCAAAAAGCATCAGTCTTGCAAAATTACAGACAGACAGCGTCAGTCCGCACAAAACCGCCGTGCGTATCTCTTTCCAGATCACCCTGATCCAGTCCGCAAACTCGATCTCTTCCAGCGAAATACCGCGGATAATGATAGCGGAAGCCTGTCCGCCCGCATTGCCGCCGGTGTCCATGAGCATGGGAATAAAGGCCGTCAGCACCACGTAACGGCTCAGTTCGCTCTCAAAAGAGGTAATGATCTTTCCTGTAAAAGTCGCCGAGATCATCAACAGCAAAAGCCATGGGATCCTTTTCTTATAGGCGTCAAACACCGTCATCCGCAGATAGGGTTTATCGGAAGGCATCACAGCCGCCATCTTCTCGATATCTTCCGTGGTCTCCTCTTCCAGAATATCCACCACGTCATCCATGGTGATGATGCCGACCAGCCTGTCCTCATTATCCACCACGGGCATCGCGGTAAATTCATATTTCTTAAACTGTCTGGCGACCTCCTCCTGATCCATCAGGGTATGCAGGGAAACGACATTTCGGTGCATCATTTCACCGATCACGGCATCCGGGTCGCTTAAAAGCAGATAGCGCAGCGCCACGGTCCCCACCAGCGTCCTTTTATAATCCAGCACATAGCAGATGTTGATGGTCTCGCTGTCAAGCCCTACTTTGCGGATGCGCTCAATTGCCTGCGCCACTGTGTAATGTTCCTTCAGATCCACATACTCCACCGTCATGATGCTGCCGGCGGAATCCTCCGGATAGCGCATCAGGTGGTTGATCGCCTTTCTGGTGTCCGCGCTGGTGTTGGCGATCAGCCGCTTGACCACATTGGCGGGCATCTCCTCCATCAGTTCCTTCGCGTCGTCGGACATCATGTTGTCAATGATACGCGCCGCATCTTTATCGGAAAGGGAAGTGATGACGGACTGCTGCCTGTCGATCTCCATGTAGGAAAAGACATCCGCCGCCGTATCCTTGGGCAGGATGCGAAAGATCTTTACGACCTCTTCCTCCTCCATCTCGTCCATATAATCAGCAATATCCGCATCATTCAGCTCCTCAATGATCTTTCGGAGACTGGTGTACTGCCCCTTTCTGAGCAGCTCCCTGATTTCTTCCACACCGAACTCGGAGTAATCTTCATACGGTATATTATTTAACGTTTCCGCGTTATTTATCTCTTTCTTTTCCACTTCCCTGTTCTCAGCCATCATCCACCGCCTTTCCGCACACGGTCCCCGGCGGACAGACCTTGTCAGATCAGCCGCTTCCTGCATCCTCCCGCGTACTACTGCTCTTATAATAAAAGGGATCGGAGATGCGCACCCGCGCCGTTCCCGCGGTGGCCTCCGTAATCTCCTTTAATAATCCCTCTTTCTCTTCCGCAGGAACCTTACATACAAAGGTGACCTGCTCCGTGTAAGTCGATTCTTCTATAGGGATTCCCCGCTGTCCCAAAAGATATTGCAGTTTCCCGATCCCGTTGTAATCTGTCTCTATCGTCAATTCATACCCATAGCGCATGGTCGCAGTCTGACAGGCCGCAAGGCCCGCCTGCGCCGCCTGCGTGTACGCCCGTACCAGCCCGCCTGTCCCTAAAAGCGTACCGCCAAAATAGCGGGTCACTACCAGCACCAGATTGCGGATGCCGGAGCCTGTCAGCACTTCCAGAATGGGTCTGCCCGCCGTGCCTGAGGGCTCCCCGTCGTCGGAAAACCGCATGGTCTGTCCCTGTTCTCCTAAAATATAAGCATAACAGTGATGTCTGGCATCCCAATAGCGCTTCCTTCGCGCCTCGATATAGGCATTTGCCTCCTCTTCGGTGGAGATAGCCTGCACACCGGCAATAAATCGGGACTTTTTCTCTACGATCTCACCCTCGCCGCCATATTCAATTATTTTATACGGTGCATACTGATCCATGTATAACATCGTTGCACATTTCTCTCCGCTATGCAAGTATAAATGTGCATAGAAACGTAAACAATTCTTAAGAAACGATAAAAATCTTCCTTTATACGGAAATTTTTGCTATAATTACTTTATATTAGCAGGGAGGCTTTACCATGAACTACGGCAAAAAAGGGGTCCGCAAAAAACAGCATGAGCTCAATGCAACGGGCAAAAAATGGGGCAGAAAGATCATATTCACCTTTGTGCAGGTGTTTTTAGTGGCCATGATCGGCTTAGGCATCATCGGGATCAGCGCGGGCGTCGGCGCTTTTAAGGGCGTTCTCGCGACTGCGCCCGCAATCGGCAACATCGACGTCACGCCTTCAGGCTTTTCTACCTTTGTATACGATATCGAGGGCAATCAGACCGCAAAGCTGATCGCCAAAGACTCCAACCGCATCCCGGTCACCAGCGACATGGTGCCGCAGGATTTAAAGGATGCCTTTGTCGCCATCGAAGACGCCCGTTTCTACGACCACAACGGCATCGACATCAAGGGTATCATCCGCGCGGGCAAGATTGGCATACAGAACCGCCACTTCTCCGAGGGCGCCAGCACGATCACACAGCAGCTTTTAAAAAACAATGTCTTTACAGACTGGACTTCCGAGGATTCCTGGGCGGAAAAATTCAAACGAAAATTTCAGGAACAGTACCTCGCTCTGGAACTGGAAAAGGTCATGGATAAGGATTCCATCCTGATCAACTATATGAACACCATCAATCTGGGCTCCAATACGCTGGGTGTGGAAGCGGCTTCACGGCGCTATTTTGCCAAGCACGTAAACGAGTTGAATCTGTCTGAGTGCGCCGTCATTGCGAGCATCACCCAGAATCCTTCCAAATACAACCCCATCACCCATCCGGAGGATAATGCGGATCGTCGGAAAAAAGTCCTCAAGAATATGATGGATCAGGGCTATATCTCCGCCGAGGAGCGCGAAGAGGCTCTGGCTGACGACGTCTATTCACGCATCCAGATCGCGAATTCCGAAAACAATGAAGACAACGCCATCAATACATACTTTGTCGATGCGCTGACGGACGATGTGATGGAGGATCTGATTGCGATCGGTTACAATGAGACGCAGGCCTACACCCTGCTCTACAGCGGCGGCCTGAAAATATATTCCACGCAGGATCCAAAGATTCAGCGGATCTGTGACAGCGCTTTTGCAGACGAGAGCAACTTCCCCGCCAACGTCAAGTGGTACTTAAACTATGAGCTGACCATCGAACGGGCGAACGGCGACAGGGAAAATGTGAGTACGGAAATGTTCCGCAGCTATTGGAAGGAAAACCGCTCCTCCAAATATAACCTGATCTACGCTTCCCAAGAGGAAGCTTATCAGGACATTGAAGACTACAAGGCGGCCGTAATGAATGCCGGCGATGAAGTATTCGGCGAAAACATCACGCTGACGCCGCAGCCGCAGGTCTCTCTGGTGGTCGAGGATCAGAAAACAGGCTGTATCGTAGCCATGGTAGGCGGCCGCGGTACAAAAATTGCCAGCCGTACCTTAAATCGCGCCACCGATACTACCAGACAGCCCGGTTCCACCTTTAAAGTACTGTCCGCCTACGCGCCGGCTTTAGACAGCACGGGCCTTTCCCTTGCCTATGTTTTAAACGATGCGCCCTTCAACTATGCCAACGGTCGTCCCGTGGCCAACTGGTACGGCGAGAAATACAGGGGACTTTCCTCCCTGCGTGACGGCATCCGCGATTCCATGAATATCATTGCTGTGAAGACGCTGACTCTGGTCACACCTCAGCTTGGCATTGACTATTTGAAGAACTTCGGCTTTACCACCATCGTGGAACGAGAGGAAATTAACGGGGAAATCTTTTCCGATGTCCAGCAGACCACCGCGCTCGGCGGGCTTACCCACGGTGTCACCAATGAGGAGCTAAACGCCGCTTACGCCTGCATCGCAAACGGAGGTACTTATATCAAACCCAAGCTTTACACCAAGGTACTTGATCATGACGGAAACATTATTCTCGACAATACCATGCCCAATTCCAAACAGGTCATCAAGGAGACGACAGCCTATCTTTTGACCGACGCCATGGTGGATGTCGTCACCAGCGGAACGGGCGGTTCGGTCAACTTCGGCAACATGGCGATTGCCGGGAAAACAGGGACCACCTCCGACTACAACGATGTGTGGTTTGCCGGATACACCCCCTACTACACTGCTACCACATGGGCCGGCTTTGACAACAATGTAAAGCTTACCGGTGATGAAAAGAATCTGGCAAAAAAGCTGTGGCGGGCAGTGATGTCACAGATTCACGAGGAACTCCCAAGTGAGTCCTTTACCATCCCCTCCGGAATCGTGACCGCTACGGTCTGTTCCCGCTCCGGAAAACTGCCTACCGCACTTTGCGAAGGCACACTGCGCACGGAATACTTTGCGGAAGGCACGGTGCCCACGGATAGCTGCGATGTGCATTATTCGGGTCAGATCTGCCAGTACAGTCTGCTTCCGGCCCGCGAGTTCTGTCCTTTCAAAGTGGAAGGCGTGCTTGAACTGACGCCGGTGGAAGACGCCTCCCTGCAGAGCGGTTCTCCGGCGGCAACCACACAGGTCGTAAACGAAGACGGCACCATCAGCGAGGTACCTGTCCCCGCACAGACTACCAATCTCTGTCCGCACGATGAAGTATTCTTCGCAACGCCCGGCTATGAAGAACAGATTAATGCCCAGCGCGCGGAGATCAACCAAAGAAACGCGGAAGCGGCTGCCGCAGCGCAGGCTGCACAGCAGCAGGCCGCTGAGCAGCCGCCCGCGCAATAACCAGCGCCCAGAAAACAGAAAATGAATCCAGCAAAAAAGGACTGTCAATGACAGTCCTCAGACTGTCAAAGAACCCCTG
>DKUU01000040.1 GCA_002490835.1 Lachnospiraceae bacterium UBA7196
CTACAATAAACTTACGCTATCGGAAAAATAATAATGGTTGACAAAACGTGTCCCTGCGGCTAAAATGAATGAAAATACAGCCAATCAGGGCTGATGTAATAGAAAAACGTGGCGAAGAAGAGAATAGTACGGATAGGAAACGTTGCAGAGAGAAAGCCGTTGGTGCGAGGCTTTTACGGGAACTGTCCGGAACCGGCCTCGGAGCCCTGCGTGAGGAGCGCAGCGTAGCACCGGCGATAACGGTATGAGAAGTGAATGTGCGTATGCGCGTTAATTAGGGTGGCACCGCCGAGATTTCGGTCCCTATAGGGGATGGAAACCTCGGCGTTCAGTTTTTATGCGCATAAGCAGAGTCAGAAAGCAGACAAAGCAGACGTCATGCCTGCATGAATGGATGCTTTGGATGATTTCTGACGAGCAACGCGAACGAGAAATGCGAAGCATTTCGAGTCTGCTTATGCGCATAAGCAGAGTCAGAAAGGAGAAAATGATGGCAGACAAAAAGTTAGTGGAAGCGATCACGGCGATGGAGGACGATTTCGCGCAGTGGTACACGGATGTGGTCAAAAAGGCGGAATTGATGGACTATACCAGCATCAAGGGCTGTATGGTATTTAAACCGGCAGGCTACGCAATCTGGGAACTGATGCAGAGGCAGCTGGATGACCGTTTTAAGGAGACGGGTGTGGAGAATGTGTATCTGCCCATGTTTATTTCGGAGAGTCTTTTAAATAAAGAAAAGGATCACGTGGAAGGCTTTGCGCCTGAGGTGGCGTGGGTGACGCACGGCGGCATGCAGCCTTTACAGGAGAGGCTCTGCGTCAGACCGACTTCCGAGACGCTGTTTTGCGATTATTATAAAAATGTGGTCCAGTCTTACCGCGATCTGCCCCAGATCTGCAACCAGTGGTGTTCTGTGGTGCGCTGGGAGAAGGAGACGCGTCCTTTCTTAAGGAGCCGTGAATTTTTGTGGCAGGAGGGACACACAGCGCACGCGACCGCAGAGGAAGCGGAGGAGCGGACCATACAGATGCTGAATGTCTATGCGGATTTCTGCGAGGAGGTATTGGCAATCCCCGTGATCAAAGGCCGAAAGACAGATAAGGAAAAGTTTGCGGGGGCAGTTTCTACCTATACCATCGAGGCGCTGATGCATGACGGTAAGGCGCTGCAGTCCGGCACCAGCCACAATTTCGGGGACGGTTTTGCAAAGGCGTTCGGCATTCAGTTTACCGATAAAGACAATACCCTAAAATATGTGCACCAGACTTCCTGGGGTGTTTCGACCCGTTTGATTGGTGCAGTTATCATGGTGCACGGTGACAATTCGGGACTGGTGCTGCCACCCAGAGTGGCGCCTACCCAGATCATGATCATTCCGATCCAGCAGAAGAAGGAAGGCGTGCTGGATAAAGCGTATGAGCTGAAGGAGAAATTAAAGGGCTTCCGCGTGAAGGTGGACGACACCGACAAGAGTCCCGGCTGGAAGTTTTCCGAACAGGAGATGCGCGGCATCCCGATCCGTGTGGAGATTGGTCCCAAGGATATCGAGGCGGGCAAGTGTGTGATCTGCCGCCGCGATACCAGAGAGAAGATTGAGGTTTCTCTGGATGAGATCGAGGCAAAGGCCGGCGAGATCCTTACGAAGATGCAGAAGGAAATGCTGGAGCGGGCGCGGGCGCACAGGGAGGAGCATACTTACGAGGCGAAAAATATTGACGAGTTCCGCAAGCTTTTTGCGGAGAAATCCGGCTTTGTAAAGGCGATGTGGTGCGGGGAGCAGGCCTGCGAGGATCAGATCAAGGAAGAATTGGCGGTGACCAGCCGCTGTATGCCTTTTGAACAGGAGCAGATCGGTGAGACCTGCGTCTGCTGCGGAAAACCGGCGAAGAAAATGGTTTACTGGGGAAGGGCGTATTAAGTTCCGGTACGCATTTTTTGTGAAGGCAGCGGATATGCTCTTTAAGAGAGATGCGTATTTCGTTGAAGGGAGTCGCTTATGAGCGGAAAAAAGAAAAAGAAGAAAGGTCTCGGTCTGGTTATTGTTCTGGGGCTTTTGATTGGGGTCTGCATCGTGGTGCTGGTTGGTATCGCCAGCGGGACATTGACTAAGACAGTCAAGCATGCCGTGACAAAGAAGGTCTCCGAAACCGTGATGGAGCAGGCAGTCAAACAGGCATTGGAAAGCAGCGGAGATCCGCAGGCCGCCGAGAAAGCCAAAGAGATCGTGGATACCATGGAAGAGGCCGATAAGCAGAAGGCAGAGGAGATCATCGAGCGTTATGCTGACAGCGACACGCTCTCCGATGTGATGGAGATTGTGGGTGACGGTGTGGATAGCGGCACCCTCTCGGAAGTGCAGGAATACTTACAGGAAAATGTGTCCGCACAGGATCAGGCCGAGCTGGAGGAACTGTATCGCAAATACAGCGAGGGATACGAAGGGATGCAGTAAAGATTTGGCAGTGTAAGAATCATATTGAAAAAGCAAAGCAGGAAATCCGCAAAGGTTTCCTGTTTTTGTTTAGAATTTTAATAAAGGGTTGACAAATGTATACCCTGCGTGTATGATACAATCACAAGGTATATATGCGTATACCAAAATATACCAATATGGATCAGGCAGTTATGCAAAACTATGATCACACAGCAGTTTTCCGCGCGGCAGACTGATATTGTATGTCGGAGGGCGGGAAGAAAGGAAAAGAAGATGGTCAGTTTATCGGACGGCGAATGGAAAATCATGAATCTGCTCTGGGAGCGCGAGAGCACGATCACGGAACTGAAAAATGAGCTGGGAAAAGAGACGGGATGGGACAAACATATCATCATCACCATGCTTTCCCGCATGGAAAAAAAGGGTGCGGTCGCGCACAGGGATGGCGGCCGGGCGAAAGTATTTTATCCGCTGGTATCCAGAGAGGAGGTCTCCATGCAGGAGACGCGGGGCTTTTTGCAAAAGGTTTACCGCGGGAGTCTGGGCATGATGGTCAACGCGATGGTGGAGGACGAGGCACTCACTGAAGAAGAGATTCAGGAGCTTTACGGTATTTTGGAGCAGGCAAAAGAGAGAAAAGCAGGACAAAGCAAGAAAGGAAAATGAATACGGATAAAGGGATGTGTTGCGATAGAGCGGCAGATATGCCGCGAAAGATGGAGGAAAGTGCGATATGAGAGAAATATTGATAACGGCGACGGTTTTGATCTTGTGCATTCTGTTGATCCGGCGAATCTTTCGCGGAAAGATCAGCAGCAGGCTATTGTATGCGCTTTGGCTGTTAGTGGCGTTTCGTTTGGTGGGAACCGGTGTTGCGCAGGTTGACTTAGGCCCGCTTTCGGATTTTCGCCTGATGGATCTGGTGGAGGAAGACAAGAGCGGTATTGCGGAGCGGTTGAATGAGACCATCCGTCTGGAGGAACCCATTCAGATTACGGCTGATTCGAGAAGTATCCTGTTTCGTCTGTTTACCACGGACGAGATCAGGGAGTCGGTTGAGAGTTTGCCTAAAGACGGACCGACTTCCGTATTTATGGCAGGAACGCTTGGGTTTTCCCGGCTGGATGTGCTGTGGTTTTTGTGGGGAACGGGCGCATTTATAGTAGGTGTGTGGATAATCGTTACCAATATCGTGTTCAGCCGTAGTTTAAGAAAGACAAGGAAGCCGTTTGTGCTGCCGGATGAAATGAAAACGGCAGTTTTTGGAGAGGAAGAAGGTTCGCCGGAAAAGAAGTCCCGCCGCTTTTTTGTCCACAAACGCCGTCTGCCCGTTTTTTATCTGGCGGAGGGGATCTCTTCGCCCTGTCTGTACGGGTTTCCGGGACGCGAGGCGGTTTATCTGACGGCGGAAGTGACGGAAGATGCCAACAAGCTGCGGCATGTGGTGGTTCATGAACTTGTCCATAAAAAGCATGGCGACAGCTTTTGGGCGCTTCTTCGCAGTATTCTGGTGACGGTGTATTGGTTTCACCCGCTGGTGTGGGTGGCGGCGGCCTGCTCCAAGCGGGACTGCGAGCTGGCCTGTGACGAGGGGGCGTTAGCGATGCTCGGCGAGGAGGAACGCATTTCCTATGGGGAGACATTGCTTTCCATTATTACAAGGAAAGGACGGGCATCCGATCTGGTCTGTACCGCTACGACCATGACTGGCAGCGGAAAGAGCGTAAAGGAGCGCATCCGCTTTATTGCCGAAAGGCCGAAGACGCTTTTTGTGGCGGCGGCAGGCGTTCTTGTCCTGACGGCAGCGGTCTGCCTGTTCGTCTTTACGAAGGATGCAGGGTTTCGGGGGACGATCGTGGACAGTCAAAAGGGGCTTACCGTTACGGGGGCGGATATGAAAATAACGCTGCCTGCAAGTATCGGCGATATCAGCGGCTGCGTAGTGGATGAAAAAGGTGACAATGTTGTCATATATCATGTGGGATCGCAGGAGGAAGTGGGTAGATTTGCCAGAATGCCTCTGAAAGACGCGCTGGGATTGGTGGATGAGGGAAGGAAAGTTCTGCCCATCGGAGATTATGGCTATAATTACCTGCTGCGAGCCTATCTGGGGGAGTCGTTTTCGAGAACGGAGCATATCTACGAGCCCACGCAGGGGATGATAGAGCATGAGGATCGCTATTTTCCTGCAGAGCCGGAAAACCCGATGCGCAGCAAGGATTGGAAGGTCGTTCCGCTGGAGGAGGAAGATGCGTCTGAAGGAAAAGAGAAACAGAGCGGAGGCGCTTTGGGGCATGAGGATGTCTATACGCCCGTAGAGGAAAGCAGAGATTATCTGCCCAACGAGGAAATTATCGTCACAGAGTCGGCGGATCCAAACAGTAAAACAATAATGCACACTTATACGCCTGTAGGCGTCCCCGGAACAGACAGTAACGATGATGACAGCACGTATATTCGGGATGATAACGCTGAATATGAAGAAGACACCTATATTTTAGATGATACTGCCGGCGAAGATAAGGTTGATTATCTGCCAAACGAGCAGATTACAGTCACCTACCAGCCGCACGAAGTCAATGTAGATGAGATCAAATCGGGCTGCTATGTGTATGTCAGGGCGGATTATTACGGGAAGGTGAAGGATGATTATCAGGAGGCAATGGATTATATTGACCAGCAATTGCAGGCGGCGGCTGATCAGGTGATCATACTCAGCCTGAACCGGGAGCGGCGGGAAGCTTTGTTTGATGCCTTGACGGAAAATCGCACGCCCTATGTGGGAGATAATGCCAAGGTAGGCGCGCTGATCGACGCCCTGCCGCTGCCGCCCACACTAAACCGTGCGGGAGGATTTTCCCTGCAGACGGTGGAGCAGCCGTATTCCCTGCGGTTTGACTATGAGATGAGTACGGATTATTATACAAAGGAAGATTGGGATATGCTGTATTTTAATGCGGCGATGTTGTTTTACGCGATTGGGAATGTCGAGGAGATATCCATGGAAGTTAAAAACCCGTCCGGAGCAGGGACTGAGATGGTGATTTACAATAGGGAGGAGCTTAAAAAGGATCTTTCGTGGATGCAGAATGTGAATCATGATGACGGGCAGGCATTTCGGGAAGGGCTTTCGGAGCTGCTCATAGCGGTGGAGACGCACTTAAGCGATGTCGATGAATAAAAATAAAAAAATATTAAGAATTATGTAACTTTTTTCTTAAGTTCCCCGTTCTATTATATAGAGACATAAGTTTATTCGACAGGATGAATAGACTGATCTGAAAAGGCCAAATTTAGAGATAACTTAAAGATTGGCGTATTACAATAAGGTACAGCGGAAAAATTTGGCGTAGTACAAAAGAGGGGGAACACCATGGGACAGGCACAGAGGAGTGACAGAAGAAGTGTTTCGCGGGGCAGGGCTGATCATACCGGGGAGCGGCGCAGAAAACCGGGCAGCGCGGGAAGCATTGACAGGGGCAGTATAAGCGTCATATCGGGAGGAAGTTCACGGGAAAGCGAGCAGCATTCCGGCCGTCGCAGAGCAGATCACGATGAACTGGAGGATTTGGAGTTGTGGGAGATTTCCAGAGAAAATGACGATTCCCGTATGATGCGTCTTGCTGACAGCAAACAGGTTCGTCACAAACAGAAGCCTTTTCGAACGATTTCGTATTATGACGATCAGAATATGGGCAGCCCCCGGCCGGTAAGATCTGCCAGACGGCGCAGGGCGAGAAAGAGGAAGCTTATCCTTTATCGTCTTTTTGCCCTTTTTATGATCGGGGTATGTCTGGTGCTGATCTACCAGACCACAGGGGCGATCTACCGTATGGTACACCGGGAAAAGGTCCATAAAAGACAAGGAATAGTAGATGTAGTGTCCGACAAGCTTAACGAGAAAGAGATAGCGCCGCCGGAGATCACAGAGGATTTGCTGGAAGTCAACGATTATTCCAGACCCGGTACAAAGCTGAAAAAGGTGAAGAGCGTGTTCGTCCACTATACCGCTAATCCCGGCACATCCGCGGCGCAGAACCGCAGCTATTTTGCCAATTTGGCAGAGACGAGAGAGCGGTCAGCGAGCGCGCATCTCATTATCGGGTATGACGGAGAGGTGATCCAGTGCATTCCCTTGGAAGAACAGGCTTATGCGGTGGTTACCAGAAATGAGGATTCCGTTTCCATTGAATGTTGTTATCTCGACGAGGACGGGAAGTTTACGCAGGAAACATACGACACATTGGTACATACACTGGCTTGGCTGATGCAGAAATATCAGTTATCCGTAGATGATATCCTGCGGCATTACGACTGCGGCGGCAAGAAATGTCCCCTTTACTATGTGGAGCATGAGGACGCTTGGGAAGAGCTGCTTGCAGATGTGGAGGCATACAAGGAATCGCTATAATATTGGCAATCAAAATGGAAGACCCGTCTTAGAGACAGGGTCTTTTCAGACTGTCAAAAAAGGTCAG
>DKUU01000038.1 GCA_002490835.1 Lachnospiraceae bacterium UBA7196
CCTACAAAAACTTTACCCTAGCTTGCTATAGGTGATAAACTGCTATTACTCCACAGATCAATATACAAATAGAATACCATAATCATGATTTCATGACAAATGGACTTATTTGTTACCGCGGCATCTCACCCTCCCTTTTTGTACCTCTTACCTCAAATCGGTTGAGAAAAATTCTTAGCCGTCTATAATAAGGGTTGGAGGGCTGATATGATCATTGAAATTATGGAACATATGGAAGACACGTTAAAAGTGCTCATCCAATGCAGAATGGCAGATGATGAAGTGCTGCGGTTAAAATCGCATATCGAATTGTTTGACAATAAGCTCTATGCAAAAAAGGACAGCGAATACTGCTTCATCAAAGCATCGGAAGTCCTGTATTTTGAAGCGGTCGATAACCGTACTTTCTTATATACGAAAGAAGATGTTCTGGAGATCCGGCAAAAGCTGTATGAACTGGAAGACTGTTTATCCGGGAAAGATTTTATCAGAATATCAAAATCAATCATTGTAAATATCAATCAAATCCGTTCGCTAAAACCGGAACTCAACCGCACGATCCTTGCCACCATGTGCAACGGAGAACGTTTATCCATCTCCAGAAAATACGTTCCTGCGGTACGGAAATTATTGTCGATTTAGAATACCTAAATTCACATATTGAGAAGGGAGCATGATTTTAGAAATGAAAAGAACGATAATACAATTTCTTGAATTTATGAGAAACGGGATCGCTTTTTGCACCACATGGTTTCTCATTTTAGGGCTGTTATATTGCCATATTTTTAACAGACAGACCATTTCCGTTGACAGCCTGACCGAGCTGCTGTTTTTAATCATTGGCGGCGTATTTCTTTTTAATCTCCTTTTTACAAAGTTACTGATTAAACGTTGGAGCTTTATCAAAAGATTATCCTGCTTTATGGTACTGTTTGGCTTATATGAATGGATGGGCTTTTACCTGATCGGGCTTTTTCAGGATAAGGGAAATTTCACGCAATGGGGGATCTTTATTGGCATTATTTTTGTCCTGTATGTTATCTGCATTGCGATTTATCAGCAATACAGTAAACGGCAGGGTGAACTTTATACACAGGCTTTGGAAACATATCAACAGAAAAGGAGAAAGAGCAATGCCTAATAAAAAAGAATTACAATCTGCATTACAGGAATTGCGGACAGACAATCGCAGCAAACAAAAAATGGGCTTACATTTTATCATGGCTTCCGTTTTCATTTGGATTGCCGTTTTGATGATTCAGTTATCCGCGTTACCGATCATGACAAAAAACCTGTTAACCTTTTGCTGTTCCACGCCGTTAGTTCCTCTGGCTTATTTCTTATCCAACATTTTAAAAATAGACTTTCAGAATCGGGAAAATCCTCTCTCGGGGTTGGGTCTGCTGCTCTCTTTGAATCAAATGCTCTATCTGTTGATCGCGATGTGGGTCTATGCGGCTGTGCCTGAGAAAATGTTAATGGTCTATGCCATGATCTTCGGCGCACACCTTCTGCCTTATGGGTGGTTATATCAGTCGAAAAGTTACTACTTCTTTTCTCTTTTGATACCAGTCGCCGTATTGCTGGTCGGCATCCATTTTTCGCCCGCAATAATCGCAATCTTTATGCTGACCGCGGAAATCATTTTTTGTTTTATTCTGTTCCTTGAAAACAATTTTTCCCATCTTCCCTAGTGACTCTCCCCACCTCTTATGCTATACTAGACAGGACAAATGACAGAAAGAAAAGAGGTACTCACCATGAAGAAATTACAGATTTTCCTTCTCGCCACGATGTCCTGCGCTCTTCTGCTCTCTGCCTGTGGCAAGGAAAAAGAAAAGCCCGTTACGGCCGAAGTGCCGCCCACGGAGCAAAGCATTGAAGACACGCCTCCGGTCGAAGAGGCGCCGGAAGAGACGCCTGCGGAAACCGAGGAGGATCCTCCTCCGGAAGAAGGGATGGTCAGAAGCCGCATCACAAACGAATGGGTGACCGAGGAAGTCAATAATTCAAGGCCTCTGGCGATTATGACCCCCAACACAAAAACCGCTTCCCAATACGGTATTTCAAAGGCAGACGTCGTTTATGAATGCAATGTGGAAGGAAGCATCACCCGCCTGATGTGGATCATTCAGGACTGGAAAAAGGAAGAACGACTCGGCAACATCAGAAGCTGCCGCGACTACTACGTATACTGGGCTTTTGAATGGGATGCCCTCTACGTTCACTTCGGCGGCCCCTTTTACATAGACGAAGTCATCAAGCGCACCGACGACATCGACGGCAAGACCAGCAGTAATTTCTTTCGGGCAAAGGACGCAAAAAACTCCACCGACAATGCCTACATAGATGCCGCCGGCGTCATGGCGGACGTAGACAAACTCGGCTATGCCCTGAAACTGAGAGACGGCTACGCGGACGAGCAGCACTACCGCTTCGCTTCCGAAAAGGAACCAAACGATCTGTCTCAGTACAGCGATGCGATTACGGCAAACAAGATCGATATGTCTCCCACCTATCCCGTCACCAACTGCTATTTTGTTTATAACAGCGACACGGGGCTCTACGAACGGTTTCAGCATCTGGGAGGCTCGACCGACGGGCCGCACACGGATCTGGCGACAGGAGAACAGCTCAAATTTAAGAATGTGCTGATCCAGAACACCTACCACGAGGTGCGCGACGCTAAAGGCTATCTCGCTTTCCAGTGTCACGACACCACACGGGACGGCTGGTTTTTCACAAACGGCAAGGGGATCCATGTAAAGTGGGAAAAAACTTCCGATTACGGCGCGACCAGATACTATGACGACACCGGAAATGAAATCGAACTGAACACCGGAAAGACCATGGTCTGCATCGTGGAAGACGGCGATTCTTTTCTGGTGGACGAGCAGAAAATAAACTGAATATAATACTTTATACTCTATTAGAAAAGGGAGCGCCTCACGGACGCTCCCTTTCCTGTATTGTGTCTTATTTAATGATAAACTCTTTCACGATCGGCTTTCTCGTAAAGTAATTTCCTTTTCCTTTGATACTCACCGTTGCGGTAGACGAACCGCTGCGCTTCGCGTTTTTATCATAGGTCAGCTCATAATCCTTACCCTCTTTTAACTTCCTGCCGTTTACTTTAATAGTCACCTTCGGCTTTAAGGCTTTGCCCATGAACGTCTGGAATACGACATCGGCGACATCCGCCTTGGTGATCTCCGCCTGATCGATCGTAAAGTTTAAGGTTCTGGATTTGGTAGTATCATCCGCATTATCCGTGATCCAACCCTTACCCTTCACCTTGACAGTCAGCTTCGGCTGTTTCGTACTCACGGCCATGATGTTAACGTTATCCTTATAAGTCACGGTATAAGCAGTACCTAACTTCAGGTCAACCGTCTTACCGGTCGTTTTATCCCGGAAAGTAACCGCCGGTTTCAATGCCTTACCACTATAGGTTACAGAAGATACGTCAATACTGAACTTTCTAAGGTCTCTCGCCGTTACCGTGAACAGATTCTGAAGTTTCACGCTACCGCTGTAGTTACCCTTACCTTTGATCGTTGCCGTGACAGGCGCCGCATTGTTTGACCACTTGCCGATCGCATACGTAACCGTATAGTCGCTGCCGGACAGTTGATTCGTCACTTCGCCTCCCGCCGCGTCAACGTTTTTTGAACTGAATTCAAATTCCGGATTCAGCGCATAACCCGTATAAGGGATCGCCAGCGTACCGTATTTTTCGGCCTCGCTATCTTTATTGATCAGTCCTGCCTGCGCCTTTTGCTCATCTGTCAGCGTATTGTCCGGTGTCCATGTGCCGTCCTGCTTTGCTTCTATCGTCTTTTTGGATAACTTGACCGGCTGCAGCACACCCTTCTTATTCACTTCGTTTGGTTTGACCTTACTTGCATCTGCAAGCGTACGCTTATTGATCGTGAAGGTTGCCGTCTTCGTGCCGATGTACTGACCCGTACCGGTTATCGTAACGGTAGCCCGTCCGGCGTTGGTATTATTCGTGTAGTTTACATAATACCCATCCTCGTTGGAGCCTTTCGTCTTTTCACTTAAAACAATAGGATTTTTCCCCGTTCCAAGCGATACCTGCAGTTCCGGCTTTCCGCCCTGCTGCGCGCTAACCGTCCTCAACACGATTGGACTGCCGGTGTAATAGAACTTGCCATTCACGGTAATCTTCGCATTCGGAATCAGATGATCCTTATCCGCTACGCGGAAGCTTGCCTCCGCCTCCCCGTCATAGTTGGCTCTCGCCTTCCCTGCGATCGTTGCCTTATAGGTGCCCGCTAACGTTACCTTGGCGCTGCCGGTACCGTCCGCCTTGCTATAGACAGTCTCACTTGCCGCAAGAACAGCTCCGTCCGCCCCATGCGTGCGTATGATCTTTGTAATCTCATACTGGCTTGCCGCAACAGTCTTCGCGCCATCCTTCACAGTAATCTTCGGTGCCTGCGCCTTTGTGCTTTCCGCCAGATCCGCCGCCGTCACCGCGTTTTCACCTAAGCTTCCCAAATCCTTCGGTCTGATCTGGAAGGTAAACTTCTGTGTTCCCGGCTTATTGTTCGCTCCAAGGTCTGCCGTCGTTCTTGTCCCTGTAAAGTTTCCTTTTCCGGTGATCTTAACGGTCGGCACTTTATTGTTATTAAGATTCACATAGCTGACCGTTCCGTCTGCGCCTGTCGTTTTGTATACGCTTGCATTGATATTGTTGGTGCAGGTAAGCGTATAATCCGTTCCCTTCGCCAATTTGACAGTCTTTTGGGTGCCGTCCTGCTGCGTATAATGATAGGTCACGGTCAAAGCAGGCTCCACCTTCTTGCCGGTATAATAATTCGGCGCGTCGGAGATGGTCACGACCAAATTACTCTGATTCACAGGACACTTCGCGATCGTAAAGTTTGCGGTGATCGAACCCTCCTTAAACCCGCTCGGATCTTTCAGCGCCTTATCCGTCGGCAGTACCACAAGTGTCGCTTTGCCGATCTTTTTATTATTCTGATAATACGCCTTGTACAATGTCGAATCGATTGCCTTGCTCAGATCGTTACTATCATCTTCTGTCCGATACAGGCTGATTCTGGGCTCAATCTCCTTTTCTTTGCCGAGATAGTAAATCGCCTTCGCCGCTTTATCCGTTCTGCCGTTCTGATCGGATGCCTCGAACACCACCTTCAGTTTCTTCGCACTGAATTCTTTTCGGGTATCCTCTTTTATTTCAAATTCTATTTCTCTTGTTCCCTCAAACTTCTCACCTCTCGCCGTCAGCGTGATTTTCGCCTTGCTCTCCGGCGTGGTCATATTTTTATTATTCGCATAAGCCACTGTGTAATCCGCCGTTGTCAACTGATAGCCCTTATAGGTAAGCGCTATCTCCGGCTTCACATCCTTGCCCGTATGGAACTGTGCCGGGATCGGCGTCTCGCCATCAGGACTTTCGCTCTCTCCTAAGTTGACCTGCACCAGATACTTTCCTGTAACCGGATCTTTGGCCTTTAAGTCAACCTTCGCCGCGCCCTCGCCAAAGACGCTCTTAAAGGTCGCGCTGACCTCTACATTGCCGTTTGGCATGGTAAAGGTGTCGCTCTTTGCCTCCGCCGTCTCCGCCGCATAGGTCAGTACCGCCGCATTCGTCGTTCCTTCCCCGGAAGCAGCCCTGAATGCCACCGTACCGTTTTCGCTTGTCAGTATGCTCGCATAATTTTCATTAGTAATGCTCGCGCCGGAAAGGGTCATGGTCTCCAGATAATAGCCCTCGTCAGGCGTAACCGTCACATCCACTTTCTCCCCGCTGGTCGCCCTGACCACACTGGTTTCCACGCTGCCGTGCCCGATGTCTCCCGCCACGGATACGTCATGCGTACCATAAAGGTAGAAGTCATCCAAGCTACCCCATACGCCGCTTGTTCCTGTCTCTGTCGCCTTGATCGTCACGCCGACCGTCACCGAATCTCCTGCTTTGACCTCGACGCCGGTAATCTCCGGATTGACCCAATTGCGCCATCCGTTTAAGGTAAAGGCTGCCTGTTTGCGGGATGTACCGTCCGCATCGGTTACCTCCACAAACGCATACTGTACATCTTCCGTTCCGGCTCCGTCGCCCTGAATGTAACCGCCGAACGTATAGATACCGGCTTCCGGCGTGACCGTCTGCGCTACCGTAAACTCCGCCGGATCTTGCGACCAGAAATTCATCGCGTAAGTTCCCGTTCTGGGATTTTCCTTCCAGTCTTTCTCCTGCGTGCTTATGCAGCCCGCAGCGCCGGAAACCTTCCAATCCGTCTGGGATAATCCGGCTTCCATGCCGGGATTCTTAAGAATATTGGCGGAAGCTGCCCTCACAACCTTAACGGTCAGTGTCAGCTTATATTCCTTACCGTCCTGCGTCACCGTTCCGTGTACGACATATTCGCCCGCTTTGTTGGTATTGACTGCTTCCTGCTCCTCTTCCTTCCACTGCACATCCAACTGCTCGCTGGTTCCGTCGTTATAATTTGCTATTGCCTGCGGATATGTGACTGTTCCGCCAAGCGGGACCTCCAAAGGATTGCTTTCTTTCGCAAAGCCGATGCTGGAAATCGCCCGCTCCGCTACCGCGCCTGTCCTGATCAGGCTGTAAATCTTCGCCGTCGCAAGCGCCGTGCCGTCAAAGTCAAACCAAGACTGATTATCTACCGCGCTGCCGCCGTACCACTTGCCCGCATCATCGGGATCGTACTCGGACGCGTAGCTTGCCGCCCAGCCGGAACCGTACTTCTCCCATGCCTCCTGATTCTGCTTAAACAGTTTCTCATCGGCGTTGCCGTCCTCGTCGTACACATAGTACGGAGAGATCCATGCCGGCTCCCAGTAGAATACGCCAATCGCCTTGCCCGACTGTGTCGTATTGACATTATTTACCGCCTCGATCACAGCGTGAACCTCATTCGCCTGCCCCTGCAGGGAAATCTCATAATTCAGCGCCTGTGAAGTTCTGGGCGCGGTATTCTCATGACCGTCGCCATCCTCCCAGCTCGTCGTCCAAGAGGTCTCGGCTACCATGACCTTTTTACCGTAGTTTTCCGCAATATATGTCAGAACCTCTTCCAGATTCTGTGTCGTTCCATGCCAGAACGGATAATAAGAGGTTGCAAACACATCATAGACAACATTGTACTTCTCTAAATCCGCCGCCCATCCCGCCTGAAATCCGCTTTTTTCGGGATTCGTGAAATGCAGCGCCACAAGGCAGGCAGGGTCAAATGCCCTTACCGCCTTACTTCCCGCATTGAAAATTTTTGCCATATTTTCGCGGGTATTCTCGCCGCAAATAGCGCCATTTGTCTCATTACCGATCTGTACCATCCCTACATTGACGCCCGCAGCCTTCAGGGCATTCAGGCTCTCCAATGTATAGGATTCTACTGCCGCCACCTTCTCATCCAGACTATAGGCCTTCCATGCCTTAGGCGCCTGCTGCTTCGCGGGGTCCGCCCAGAAATCAGAGTAGTGGAAATCGATCAATACTTTCATTCCCGCATCCGACGCCAGCTTGCCGATGGTCTTTGCCTTCTCTAAATCATTGTTGCCGCCGCCGTAGCCTCTGCCGCTGCTGTCGTAAGGATTATTCCAAACACGGATACGCACCCAGTTCGTACCGCCGTCATACAGGTACTTGAAAAATTCCGCATCTGAGAGAGGATTGCCCTTCTCATCCTTAAATACGGTTCCGCTCTCTTTCAACGATAAGTAGGAAGAAAGATCGGCGCCGGTAATAAAGTCGTCCGCCAGCGGAATCTGTGTCACATTGACCTCTGCATCCTGCGCCGAAGCAGGAACCAGTTTTTTCATCGCCGCTTCCAGATCGGTGTAGGCCTTCTCGATCTCTTCATCCGTGGGCGCGGTTATCGCCTCATCGGTTTTTGCGTCAGCCGCTTTCTTTAAAACCGCTTCCGCTGCCGAAAGCGCTGTCTGAAATGCTTCCCAGCCTTTCTTATAATCTTCCTGTTTTAATTTTTTCGCGTCATCGACCAGCTCCTGAAGCTGCGCAAGCGTTATCTTGCCCGCCGCGTCCGCGTCTTCCAGCGTTTGATAGAATACCCCTTCTTTATAATAGATACTGCCCGCAAAGACAGGTGTAAAATCAAGATCCCACTCTGTTCTGTCAGCAGCTACCTCACCGTTCATCAGATTGATCTTCCACGCCGGCGAAGCGCTGTCCTTACTTTCCTTCGTATACAGATTACATATCTTTTTCGTGCCGTCAAATGTGATCGTACCCGGCGCTGAAAATGTAAGGGAATACCAATTCTTATGTTCGGCATCCGCCGTCATTGCATAAGCGTTTTTATCCTGCACCGACACCGCTTCAAGCGCACTCACCTCGCCTGTCGCTTCATCCACTACTGAAAGCGCGGTCGCCACCGCATCTCCCATGTGCAGATAGGGCGCATCTACGGCATCGTACACATACAGCGTGACATTTCGCATGATCTGTGCCGTTTTTTCCGCGCCTGCATAACTGACGCCTTTCTTGACCGCAAGCATCTCATTTTCACCGGAAGTCAGCTGGCCATAGACAGCCGGGTTGTTTTTCTCGCCCGCGTCGCACTTAAATAAAGGTATCTTCTGCGCCTCTTCCGCCGCAGTACCTGCAGTTTTGGTATAGATCGCAAAACCCGCATCGGCGCCCTCGTTCTGGAAGGTAATGGGAATGCTGTACCAGCCCGCATAGCCCGCCACCTCTGTCATCAGATAGGTGTCGCCTGCGTTCCATAACTCCCATTCTGCCGGTTCCGCCGTGGAGAACAGATTCATCGCACCAGCGCTGTCGTCCCAGTGATAGAGGCCGATCTCATCTTCCGTCTCACCGACATAGTAATAGAGCGTCGTAGTTGTACCTAAAGGTACCAGCGCATCCATTGCCTTCTGCAAATTGTCATAGGCAGTCGTGTATTCTTCTGCGGTCGCGTCTGCTTTTCCGAGAGTCGTTTTCGCTGCCGCAAGCGCTGTCTGAAATGCTTCCCAGCCTTCCGAGTAACTGGTTTCTTTCAGTTTATCCGCCGCGTCCACCAGCTCTTGTAACTGCTCTTTTGTCTTCGCTTCCGCAGCCTGAATCGAGGCAAAGGACGTTCCGCCTTTAATCGCTATGCTGCCGCCTACCTTCAAATCTACAAGAGCGTCGTAAAGCTTCTTCGTTCCATCCCCATCATAGGGACTCACCGTAATTAATCCCTTGTTAGATTCCAACGCCGTATGCTTGACAGTGCTATCCGCTTCTGTCACTTCTTTACCAATCTGGATCAGGAAACCGTAACCCTTTGCTTCTCCCCCCGGATATTCCGGAACCGATTTCAACGGTATGGAATACCAGTTGGCATAGCCCATGTTGACCGTCTCATCCTTCACTTCGTCAAACATGTAGGCTTTATAATCCCAATCTCCCTGCCAAAGCGTAATCACCTCTTTGTCGGCCGCAACCTTAGTCGGGTCCCATGTAGACAAGTATAGGTGATATTTTTCGGTATCCGTATCTTCGTATTTTTTTAATTCATCGGTGTAGAAATACAGTGTGGCCGATTCGCTGACTACGGGCACCATATTCTTGACCGCGGCTTCCAGCGCGATATAAGCCTCCTTAATGTCATCGGCTATATAGCTGTCGCCCTGTGCGCTATTATCACTCACAGCCTTGTCCGCCTGCTTTTTTGCGGCATCGAAAGCAGTCCATGTTTCTTCCGTATAATAGTCTTTGCCGTTAGTAATGATCTTCTGTACCTGCTCCGACGCTATCAGATCTTTCAACTGCTTGAGCGATATCCCTTCGGCCTCTTGCTGTGACTCGTAGAAAGTGCCGTCTTTATAGTAGACTTTGCCTTCAAAAACGGGAGAACAACCTGTTTCCGTGAAAGAACATACCCAAGTACGTTCCTTATTTGCTTCCCTACCCTTAGAATACAACTGCACATTTTCATTTGCTAATTTTTCGGGAAAAACAAAGGTCAGATTATACCAATTGCTCCCTTCAGAATCTGCCGTAAAATCGTAGAATTTAGCCCAATTCTCCGTCGAAGCGCTGGCTTCATGTGGGGTTAACTCCATGATCCCCGTCTCGGTATTACTCTTAAAGTAAGACAGGCCTCCTTCTTTAACCGCAATCGAAGGGACGCCCGCATCGTCATAGACGTGCAGGGTGACATGCCGCGTAACATCCTTTACGATATCGGATGTGCCATCGTTCACGTAGCCTGTTTTATCCTTAACCGCAACGGCTTTATTATTTCCGGAGGTCAGCTCCGCATAAATATTCTTATAATCTGTTCCGTCACACTTGAATATACGATTTGTATCACTATTCAAAACGCCTGTGGCGCCGGCAGTATTTTTAAAAACCTGAAAACCTGCGTTGCTGCCATTGTTCTGGAACTTAAGGGGAATGCTGTACCAGCCCGCACAGTTCTCCACCGCGGTCATCAAGTAGGTATCACCTTGGGCCCATACGCTCCAACCTGCTACTGTTGCCGTAGAGGTCAGATTGTTGTCTGCTCCATCATCAGCCCAGTGATACAGGCCGATCTCATCCGTCGTCTCGCCAGCATAATAATAGAGCGTTACGGCCTCAACCACCAACGCGTTCATTGCGCCCTGCAAATCGTTGCAGGCTTTTTCTATTTCGTCGCTTGTCGGAGAGTCTTTGGCAAGTACAGTCTCCGCTGCTGTCAGCGCAGTAGAGAATGCCGTCCAGCTCTCTGCCTCATAGTCACTCTGATTTAATTCCTTAGCCTTATTTACGAGAGCTGTCAACGCTTCTTTTGAGGCTCCTGATTCTTCTGAACCACCTGCCTCATCAATAGAAGCATATCCCTTGCCTTCTTTAACTGCGGTTATGGTGCCGTCAAGAAGGCCGTAATAAATGTCGTCAGTCTTCCCCTTTGCGCATTCAAAAAGATTATCACTTGTTTTTGTAGATCTGAAAACCGAAAAACTAAATTGACCTGCGGTACCCGTGACCGTAAATGTAATATTATACCATCCGGTGTGCCCGTCTACGGTGTTCATCTGATATACAGCATCGCTACCCCAAGCCTTCCAGCTAAGCACCGGATTTTTTGTCTCATCCACTGTAATAGACGAGTTTTCTCCAACCCATTTATAAAGTCCTACCGTCTCGTCTTCTGCCAAATCACCCACATAGTAATTCAGGGTAACCGACTGATCCGTGTAGGTTTTCTCTGTTGTTGTTTCTTGCCCATCGTCATTCGATGCCGGCATGATATTGGTGACATTCTTAATATCATCGGTTTCACCGCCATCAGGCAATGCCGTATCCTCCCCCGCATCAGGTTCCGGAACCGCATCCTCATTTTCCACAGGCGCCGCCAAATCCGTGTCGTTATCCACCGGATCCGTCAGCCCCCCCCCCTCGTTTTCCACGTCTGTCGGTGCCGCATACGCAGTGATGGCAGACAGCGACGATCCCGTCAGGATCATTGCCGCGCTCAAGACACCGCACAGACTTCTTTTTAGATACTGCTTCATCTGTTTCCTCATGATTATCTCCATTTCTGCGCTGCTTTTTGCGCATGAACGAGTTTGTGTCAAGCAACGCGCAGACACAAATCTCGAAAGTTAATCCCGAAGGGATTTACTTTACTCCTCCCATGCCTTATTTTGTTACCCCTGTATCTTCTTAACAGGAATCCGCGCAACTTTGCGCAATCGGTTGCGCGCCCGTTTAATTTTATTATAGTAAATAGGTGTGCTTTTCGCAAGCGGCATTGTCCCGTAGTATTTAACAATCTTATCCACAGTTTTTTATGAAAAAGAACCAAACCCCAAAAACATTCTTTGCAAAAACTGATACCACTGCAAACAAAAAACGATAAGCATCCATTTCGAATGCGCAATATACTATAGCTGTAATGAAACATTACAGTATCCAAAAGGGAGGAAAATGCAATGAAACTATTTAGTAAAAAGGAAAAAATCATACTC
Organism: Lachnospiraceae bacterium UBA7196; assembly: GCA_002490835.1. Classification (GTDB taxonomy): domain Bacteria; phylum Bacillota; class Clostridia; order Lachnospirales; family Lachnospiraceae; genus UBA3282. The sequence continues at coordinate 11,983 of DKUU01000038.1, forward strand.
AGATCGGAACAGCAAAAAGAAGCCTTTATTGAAAAACTGGAGAACGCTCATATCAATTATGTTGTCCGTGAAGATGACGGCGGCGTTTCCAGCGGCCATGTCTCTTACATAATCCGTGTCGATGCTGCGGATATGAAGAAAATCGTTTAACACCGGTCATTTCGCCAATCTTCATTTTATAAAAATCTGCGCGGCAGAACTCCCGGAAGTTTCTGCCGCGCAGATTTTATTTTAATCCAATCGCTCCGCCGCCTCTTTCATCAAGTCAATGACCGGAAGATGCTGCGGGCATACGCGCTCGCACTGACCGCAGCCGATACAGTCGGAAGCCCTGCCGCTCCTCTGTGTCAACTCCGAATAGAATTTCCCGGGCCGGCTGTCTTCCGGATCACGGCGCAGGGTGTTTACCGTCCTGAAAACATCGGGAATACTTATTTTTTTCGGACAGCCGTCACAACAATACTTACAGGCGGTACAGCCGATCTGCGGCAGTCCAAGAAGTTCCTCCGTCACTTCATTGACGATCTTTACTTCATCATCCGCCAGCGGCTCAAAATCGCTGAATGTACTGATATTGTCCGCCATTTGCGCTTCATTTGACATCCCCGACAATATGGTCATCACGCCGGAAAGCGAACCCACAAACCGCAGCGCCCAGGAAGCCACCGATTTTTCCGGCTGACGGGCCTTGAATTTTGCCTCGATCTCCGGCGCCATACCAGCAAGCGTGCCGCCTTTTACCGGCTCCATCACAATAATGGGAATCTTTCTTTCCCGCAGGATCTCATAAAGTCTCTGCGACTGAACAGACGGATTGGTCCTGTCAAGATAATTGAGCTGAATCTGCACAAACTCCACCTCTGGATGCGCATCCAGAATCGTCTCCAACATCTCCGGACTCCCATGGAAAGAAAAACCAAAGTGTCTGATCCTTCCTTCCGCCTTTTGCTTCATGCACCAGTCGAAGCAGTCATACTTGACATATGTATCATAATTGGAACCGTCCTCGACCGCATGCAGCAGATAAAAGTCTGCTTGTGTCAAGTA
>DKUU01000004.1 GCA_002490835.1 Lachnospiraceae bacterium UBA7196
GCTGACCTTTTTTGACAGTCTGAATGACAGTCCTTTCCTTTTCCGCTAAAGTAAATCAAATCCCTTTTACTTTCCTGATCTCTTCCTGCAGATCCTCGATATTTTCCTTCGCATCGGCGATCGTCCAGCAATACGCGTCGTACCCCGCTTCGGGCTCCTGCCCATGCTTCTCGTAATAAAGTTTCCCCAGTTCGATATAATTTTTGCGGATCACATCCTCGCTGACCGCGATCTGTCTTTTCAAGCCGGCGATATCCGCGATATCTTTCGCCTTCTCTGTTACCTGTTTTCCTGTCGTGATGACCTTGTCACCAAGCTTATCAAAAAATTCCATATACGCTCCTTTCTGTGTCCGTATCATAGACGCCCTGATAATATATTAAGTATAACACATTTTCGGCTTTACTGCAAAGGCTCCGTCATCCCTTCCTCGCAGCGCAAAATCTCCGCCGCTATGTGTCTGGCCAGAATCCGGTAACCTTCCTCGTTCGCATGTACGCCGTCCGGCATATATTCCGCCACGATATCCGCGTCGTGTGAATCCAGAATATTGGAATTATACAGATCTATCACCCGAAAATCATAGAGGGCGGATAATGTCAGGATCACGTCCGCCAGATTCTTCTGCGGCAGCAGATAGGAACGTTCCCGCATCAGATAATCCTGCAATATATTGGGCAGCGGCGTGACAAAGTATATCTCCGCCTGCGGATAATGCTCTCTAAGTCCGCGCATCAATTCATCCAGATCACCGCAGAACGTCCACGGCTTACGCTCCGCCAGCGTGCCGAACTCCTTCTCTGACAAGCAGAAACCGTCGTTGGTACCGCCCATAACGATGATGATATCCGTATCCTGCGGAATCTCAAGGTAACGCTCCACAAAGGCGTCTGACCAGTAACGTCCGATGCTGGAGCCGCCGATTCCCAGATTACAGACTTCTCCCGCCCCTAAAAGTTCCTGCAGCACAGAAGGATAAGAACAGGCCGGATAGTTTTCCTGCCCTTCCAGATTTGTGGCCGCGGTGATGCTGTCCCCCAGACAGGCAATCTTCTTTCCCGAAAAATCGATCCGCCGCGCGGCAAGACAGGCGATATCCGCCTCACTTACAAGGAGCGTCTCCTCATAGGAGCTTCTGATATTTCTGCGCTCTTCCAAACTAATCCGGGGCGATACCCATGGCAATCCTACGGCCGATCCGTTTCCGGACACACTGCCATTTCCTGACACCGTCGTATCTGACTCATTTCCGGAGATGCTGCCGTTTTCGGATACCGTTACGTCTGGCTCATTCCCGGACAGGCTGTCGTTTCCCGACACCTGCACGCCAAACCCGTTCCCGGATATGCTGCCATTTTCGGATACTGTTACGTCTGGCTCATTCCCGGAGATGCTGCCGTTTTCGGATACCGTTACGTCTGGCTCATTTCCGGAGATGCTGCCGTTTTCGGATACCGTTACGTCTGGCTCATTCCCGGACAGGCTGCTGTTTCCCGACACCTGTACGTCAAACCCGTTTTCGGAGATGCTGCCGTACCCTGATACGCCGTCGTTTCCCGACACTTGCACCCCAAACCCGTTCCCGGATATGCTGCCATTTCCCAATATCGTTACATCCGGCATGTTTTCAGGTATCCTGTCATTTTCTGACATATATATCATATTATCCGACACATTTGTCGCATCATATGACACATCCGTCATAATATCTCTTTCATTCGACGGATTTTCTCCTGCAAATGCTCCATTTTCTGACACATTTGCCGTATCAGCTGACACTTCCGCCATATTCTCCGACAAAGATGTCATATCAGTCTCGGAGAGGTCTCCCGACATCCCGCTGTCCTGTACATCAAAGGTCACAGATACAGGAATTACCGCCGCTTCTGCCTGCACTGTCTGAATCTCTTCCAGAAACTGCGCCAACTTTTCCCGGTCTGCAGATAATTCCTGTATTTCCTGCCGCATTTCCAAAACGCGGTCATTCGCTTCCCGATTTCGGGCCAGAATCTTCTCCTGCGTCTGTTTTTCCTGTTTCACCTGTCTGCGGATCACATAGGCGTCATATGCCCGTAAACCAATCGCCGCCACCAGCACCGCCGCCAGCGACAGAAGGACCACAGCCAGTATCTCATTTATTTTTTTCATAACAGTCTCTGCCTTACGATCTCATAGGCGAGGACACCCGCCGCCACAGAAGCGTTTAAGGAATCGATGTCACCGCGCATGGGAATCTGCGCGCTCATATCACACTTTTCCCGAACCAGCCTGCTCACGCCGTTTCCTTCCGCGCCGATCACCAACCCAATCGGGCCTTTTAAATCAAGCTCGTACATGGGGGTACCATTCATATCCGCACATACGAACCACAGGCCTTCTTTTTTGAGTTCCTCGATGGTCTGTCCAAGGTTTGTCACCTTTGCCACAGGCGTATAATTCAAGGCGCCCGCAGAGGCCTTTGCCACCGTAGCCGTAAGCCCCACTGCACGGTTCTTGGGGATCACGACGCCATGAGCGCCCGCCAGATTTGCCGTACGGATGATGGCTCCCAGATTGTGCGGATCCTCAATCCCGTCCAACAACAGCAAAAAGGGCGGTTCGCCCTTACTCCTCGCCCTCTCCAGTATCTCATCCAGCTCCGTATATCCATAGGCTGCCGCAGAAGCGATCACCCCTTGATGATGTCCCGTCTCGGACAGCTGATCCAGACGCTCCTTGGCCACATACTTGATCTGGCTCCCCTGCTTCGCCGCCTCCCGCTTAATAGAAAGGATCGGGCCGTCCTTGCACCCGTCCAGAATATAAAGCCTGTCAATGGGGCGGCCTGCGCGGAACGCTTCCAGCACGGCATTCCTGCCTTCGATCGTAAATTCATTTTGCTTCATAGTTATGTAAACCTCTCATTCCTGCTTATCTTACATTTCTAACCCCACCCGCTCGATGGCAGTCCGGATCAGCGCAAGCAGCCGCTCCTGTCTCCCCGTCAGATACAGGTAACCGCACAGAGCCTCAAACCCTGTGGCCTTGCGATAGTCGATAACGCTTGCATTCTTAGCGGTGGTGTAGGACTTTGCGTTTCTGCCGCGCTTGTAGATCGTCCGCTCCTCCTCAGACAATTCCTCCTGCAAAGCCTCTATCATCTGCGCCTGCGCCGCAGCGTTCACATAGCGGACCGTCTTTTTGTGAAGATTGTTCGCAGAGGTATTTCCCCGCTCTACCACGATCGTGCGGATCACAAGATCATAGATCGCGTCCCCGATATAGGCCAGCGTCAGCGGAGAGTAGGTGCGGATATCTATCTCCCGACACGCAAAATCTCTCTTGATCGCCTCTAAGATCGTCACGCCCTCTTCCATTTGACTCCTTCCCGCGTATCTTCCAAAAGGATGCCTTTCCCAAGAAGGATATCGCGGATCTCGTCCGCTCTGGCAAAGTTTTTCGCCTTTCTGGCCTCTTGCCTTTCCTGAATCAGCGCCTCGATCTCCCCGTCCAAAAGTTCCTGCTTCCTCTCGACTTCCAGACCGCAGATATCCGCCAGCGCCACGATCTCGTCTTTCAGCGCCTGCAAAAACGCCCTGCTTGATCCCTCCGTTGCGCAGGTGTTCGCAAATTTCACCAACTCAAAAATAGCGGAAAGAGCGTCCGCCGTGTTAAAATCGTCATCCATAGCCGCGTCAAACTTATTGATAAAGCCCTCCGCCTCCTGCTTCTTAGCCAGTTCCCCAGCGCTCATCTCCCCTTCCTTCGCGTTTTCCATCAGAAAGCTTAAGTTCGACACGCAGGTCAGGATGCGCTCCAGCCCGTTCCCCGCCGCCTCCATCAGTTCCGCACTGAAATTCAAGGGGCTCCTATAATGGGCGGAGAGCATGAAAAACCGGAACACCTGCAGATCATACTTCTTACCGATATCACGTACCGTAAAGAAATTCCCCAAGGATTTTCCCATCTTCTTATTGTCGATGTTAAGGAAACCATTGTGCATCCAGTACTTCGCAAAAGGCTTTCCGTTCGCCGCTTCCGACTGTGCGATCTCATTTTCATGGTGGGGAAAGATCAAATCCTCACCGCCCGCATGTATGTCAATCTCCTCGCCCAGATACTTTTTACTCATTACCGAACATTCGATGTGCCAGCCCGGACGGCCGTCACACCAGGGAGATTCCCAGAAAGGCTCCCCTTCCTTCTTCGGCTTCCAGAGTACGAAATCAAGCGGATCCTCCTTCTGCTCCTCTCCTGACACCAGCAGCGAACGCTCTCCGCTCCTAAGATCGTCCAGATTTTTATGGGAAAGCTTTCCGTATCCCGGAAAACTTCTGGTTCTAAAATAGACGGTGCCATCCTGCGCCACATAAGCGTGTCCCTTGTCAATCAGGGTCTGTATCATCTCGATCATGCCGTCGATCTCGCGGGTCGCCTGCGGGTGTGTGGTCGCCGGCCTCACATTAAGCGCCTCCATATCCTTTTTGCACTCCGCGATATAGCGCTCCGAAATCACGGAAGGCTCTGTCCCTTCCTCGTTTGCTTTCTTTATGATCTTATCGTCCACATCCGTAAAATTGGACACAAAGTTGACCTCATAGCCCTTGTGTTCCATATAACGGCGCGCAGTGTCAAAGATGATCATCGGTCTGGCGTTGCCGATGTGGATGAGGTCATAAACCGTAGGGCCGCAGACATACATGCGGACCTTTCCCTCCTCAATCGGCACAAAGTCCTCTTTCCTTTTTGACAATGTGTTATAAACTTTCATAATCTCCTCTCCTCTCGAACCAGAATTACGAAACGCCCTTTAGCGTTGATACATGGCGCAATCTCTCAACCTCAAATTACGTATTTCGCCGCATCCGCTTCATCTCGCTCTCTAAATCCAGCAGCCGGTTTGTCAGTTCCGCATTTGCCCGCTGTAAGCCCGCGATATCCTCCCGCACGGGATCAGGCAGATGCGTCTGATCCAATTCCTCCTGCGGCAAAGTCATATTGTCGCGCTTCACCACGCGCCCCGGCACACCCACTACCGTGGAGTTCGGCGGCACCTCATTAAGCACTACGCTGCCCGCACCGATCTTACTGTTGTCTCCGATTTTAAAAGACCCCAGCACCTTCGCGCCGGTACTGATCATCACGTTGTTGCCGATGGTGGGATGACGTTTCCCCTGCTCTTTACCGGTGCCGCCCAGCGTAACGCCCTGATAGAGCGTCACATTATCGCCGATCACCGTGGTTTCCCCAATAATGACGCCGTGACCATGATCAATGAAAAATCCCCTGCCGATCTGCGCGCCCGGATGAATCTCGATACCCGTCCTGCGCACTCCCTTCTGGGAAACCCAGCGTGCCCAGAAATAATGATGCTTCAGATACAGTCTGTGGGCAATTCGATAATAGCACATAACTCTGAAACTGGGATAAAGAAAGACTTCCATATTGGAGTGAATCGCGGGATCGCGCTCTCTGATGACGCGAATCTCCTCCCTAATATATGCGACCAGTCCCATAACTCACACTCCCTCAAATCGTTACATATGGTTATAGTATACCACAAGAGGACGCTAAATGAAACTGCTTATGAATTTTGTAAAAGATGAAGATGAAACAATTACATAAAAAATGCCTCGAACTTACTCGAGGCATTTTTTTATGTAATCAACCCTTAACAGAACCAAGTGCGACACCTGCGATAATATATCTGGAAAGAGCTAAATATACAATAATAAGCGGTAAGACCGTAAGTGTCAGCCCAAGGTATATGGAACCAAGCTCCGTCTTATAGATATCACCCCTAAGAAGTGTAACCATGATAGGCATTGTATATTTCTTAGGCTGAGTCAAAAGTACAAGCGGTGTAAACAGGTTGTTCCAGTTACCAACGAATGAGAAAATTGCTTGTGTAGCAATGGCCGGCTTCATAATAGGAAGAACTATATTATTAAATATATAGAACTCCTTGGCGCCATCTATTCGTGCCGAATGGACAATTTCCATGGATAATGCCGGTTGCAAATATTGCCTCATAAAGAATACCATGGATGGCGCTGCAATGGCTGGAAGGATGAGGAGCAACCTATTATTAGTCAGTCCAAAACGGAAACACATCTGATAGAAACCGATCATGGTAACCTGTCCGGGAACCATCATGACAGCCATGATGAAACTGAAAAATGCGTTCTTTAACTTCCACTCATAAGCAATCTGAGCATAGGCTGTAAGTGATGAGAAGTAAAGCGCAAGTACTGTGGCACCGGCAGCTATGGTTAATGAATTAATAAAACCTACACCGGGATTGAAATCCTTACCATTAAATACCTTCCAGTTAAATGAAAGATAATGGGACGGAATCAATGAAATTGAACTAGCCTGAATCTGAATCGTATTTCTCGTGGCATTAACAATCATTAACCAAAAAGGAAGAATACTAAGAATAGACAGGAAAATACATATTATATATATGAATGTATGCTTGATAAGAACCGACTTAGGTTTCTTTTCAACTATATCAACTGTATTTTTATTATTCACTGCCATGGATTAAACCCCCTTCCCAGCTACAGACTGTTTAGCCTTAAATTTCTTACGAGCTTCTTTCTCTATTTTCCGAAGCGCCGCGGCTTCCTTATCTCTCATAAGATAGAACGTAATAGCGGAAAGAATACAAATAATAACAAACATAATAATCGATGCAGCAGCAGCTCTGGCATACATATATGCGCCGGCAAACGCCTGATTATAGATGAATACGGCCGCTGTCAATGTGGCATTATCCGGACCGCCTGCCAGATACGAGTAAGGAATATCAAACATATTCAAACCACCGATCAAAGATGTTATCAATGTGAATAACATGATGGTCTTAATATTGGGAATCGTGATACGCCAAAATGTCTGCCACTGATTAGCTCCATCAACCTCGGCCGCCTCAAATAATTCCGGACTGATACCAAGTATGCCTGCCATAAGTACGATGGCTGTCTGTCCATACCACATCCATGTCTGTATGAAGACAACAATGTTCTGCGCGGCAGTCTTCTTGATGGCAAAATTGATTAAGTGGTCTTTATCGACGGCACCGATCAAAAGCAGGAAATCATTGACCGGTCCTTTCGGATAACCAAATAATGAATTAAATAAAATCGCGACAGTAGCGGCAGTGATAATATTAGGCATATAGAACACAACCTTGAAAAATCCCTGCCCTTTTATCTTACTCCTTCTATCAGTAAACCATGATGCAATAAGCAACGCCAATAACATCTGTGGTATGAAGTTCAAAACCCATATTTTTATAGTATTAGCGATGGATGTCTTAAAAGTTGCAAGACCTAAGACGGTCTTGAAATTCTTAAATAAATCATCCCAAAGAATATGATATTCACGGGTGGTAAGACCCTTTAAGTCTGAAAAAGCAACGGTAAAGGTGTAAAGAATCGGATATAATGAAAAAATGATGTATCCGATGACAAATGGAATACTGAAGAAATATCCAAATCTAGCATAGTTATAAGCTTTCTTAGAATCCTTCATAGGAAAACCTCCAAAAGACAGTTAATAGTTTTCATAAAATACAGGGATAGACAGAGTGTCTACCCCTGCATAATATTTTAGCATCATGTATTATAATCAATGATTACTCTACGTCAACACCCAATTGTTCGCTCACGTTTGTCTTGAAGTCAGCGATTGCCTGATCTTTGCTCTTCTCGCCATGTGCATAAAGTGAGCACTGATCTGTCCAAAGACTATTGATCTTCTCGTCATACTGTGACTGGTTATCACCACGCGCATAGGTATTTGCCGGAACAAATACATCGAATGCATTCTGTCCTGAAAGGAAGTCCATCTCACCATTCGACTTAGCCATAACTACGTTAGAAGCAACCGAATCCTTTGTTCCCGCTTCGTTGAGCATACCATTAGCCCACTGATACTGAAGGCCTTCCTCAGATGTATCAAGTGTGATGTATCTGATAATCTCGCCAACCGCCGCAGCTTTATCCGGATCCTCAGCAGCCTTCTTAGAACCAAGCACCCAAGTGCCGCCCCAGAAGAAACCTACCGGAGAAGGACAAACCGCCCAGTCACCATAAGTACCCTCACCAGCCTTTGTGCCACCACAGTTAGCACCAATCGTGTAGTTGATCAGCCAAGCAGGGCCAAAGAAACTGAATACCTGCTTGTCTCCCGTACCGGCCATATCAGCAAACCATGCATCCTGCCATGCAGTTGTATCGTTGCCGTATCCACCATCATAAAGCTTCTTGCTGATATCCATGAACTCTTCTCTGGCGGGGTCGATGTTGAGCACACCATCAACAATCCAAGGTGTAGCCGCTGACTTCTCAACAACGTTCCAAAGGTCACCCTGTCCGGAGACCATCGAATATCCTTTTCCCTTAACTTCGTCAGCCGCTGCCCAGAACGCATCCCAGTTGCCTGAACCTGCGCCAACCTTCTTAGCGATCTCATCCGGATCATCCGTCCCAAATACATCCTTTGCGATCGAACGTCTGTAAATCATGCAGCCGCCCGTTGACTGGTAACCAAGAGCAACAAGCTCACCTGCCGGATTAGATCCAAGATCAACTGTGTAAGGAGCGATTTCTGCTGCTGCTAATTCCTTCTCAACATCGATACCGAATGATGCGTACGGAGCCGCGAACTCAGCCATGTCACCCTGTGAATACTTAAGAATGAAAGCTGCCTCTGCAGCGTATATATCAGGAGCCGTCTCGCCTCCGGCTGAAAGAGCGTTAGCCATATACGTATCATATGCGCCGCCGTCTGTAGCCTTTACTGTAATATCAACGCTGTACTTGAAATCCGGATGATTGTCAACATATGTCTGAATCATCCCCGGAACCTCGTCTGTGAATGAACAAACATAAATCTTACCAACCGCACCTTCTACATCAATAGTAGTCTGTGTCGGTTCGCTTTCTGCGGCATCTGTGTCCGCTGTGTCTGTTGCGGCAGCCGTATCTGCTGTGTCAGATGCCGGACTTTCCGTGGTTGCAGGATCTGAACCGCAACCTACAAGAGTCCCGACTACCATGCATGCCGAAAGAGCACATGCTAAAAACTTCTTCTTCATAATCTTTTCCTCCTTAAAGATTAAAATATTTGAAAGCACTCGCTTTCCTGTTAATTATAACCCCCCCCCCCAAAGTTTGTCAAACAATATTTTTGTATATTTTGTATAGGCAATATCATCCTTCAACTAAAATTTGACGAAAAGGTCGGGCTGCATGTTATTTCTTTGTATATTTTTTCACATATTTTTTTATTTTCTTTTGCCTGATTTAACGAAACAGTCAGGCTGCATACTATTTTTATTAGATTATTACATCAATGAAATATAAGTTTGACTGTTCATATGAAACAATAGTATAATTATGTCGTTATGATAATTTTTGATTATTAAGGAGACTTGGTATGTTAAGAAAATTTTTCTCTCCGGATTCCTTTGCAATGAGATTTCTCACTTTGTTATGTGACCTCATGTATTTGAATTTTTTATTTTTATTATTCTCCATACCATTATTTACAATGGGGGCTTCTCTCACCGCCATGTATAGTGTGATGTTCAAGATGCTTCATGGCGACGATCCTTTTATAGGTAAATCCTTTGTAAGGGCCTTTAAAGACAACTTCAAGCAATCAACATTAATATGGATACCACTGATCATATATGAATTACTATTTATCTCGGGGACACATGTTACCCTCGTATATTTGGACCCTGTATATCAGCCCTTACAATATCCATTAACAATTGCTCTTTTCATTATAATATGTATATCCAATTACACTTTTCCGCAGATTGCGCTTTTTGATCAGAAGAATATTGTAACAATAAAAAACGCAGTGTTACTTGCTATCTCTAACTTTCCCACCACGATTTTTATGATTGCCATACCAGTCATTCTATATATATATGGAGATTATTCACCAAAGAATACTATTATGGTATTTAGTATTTTATTATTTATAGGCATCGCTGCCATCACATATTACAACGCCGCTTTACTCAGAAGAATATTTAATAAGATAATGGGCGAGGAAGATGCCGTCTAATACTGAATCATCAACCACTTAAGCAGCTCAATGGATTCTGCTATTTTCACTTCATCTGAAAAGTTGCATATGGCAATCACCGGTACTTCATCTTCATCAAATGTACCCAGCTTTTCATTATCTTCAAGGTAAAATCCAACCGGTTTTTCCAGACCATCTTTTCCTTTGGCATAGAAAAGCCTTTCTTTATGCTTTTCTATAAATTCCGATTCTAAATAATCTGTAAGGATAATAAAATCGTCGCCGAGAGCAAAGTCACGAATGGCATAATCTGTCGCAATTATAACATTTATTTTGCCGGACAGAAACATGGCCTGAAGCTTCTGAATATTGCTGACAAGCGCTGTATCTCTGGCCATCTTTTCATTCATTACTCTGGGGTAAGTAATATTTGATGTTATCTTTACAGGAAGCTCGCCTTCTGCATATCCTCTGTATACCGGATAATTCTGCCCTATCTCCACAAAGGGAACGGATATATCAGAAGTATTAACAAGAACCACATCAAGAAGCCTGGGTTTGTTTTCATTTATATAATCATTTAAGAATGCCAGAGCAATTACAATACAGATGACTGGGATTATTACAAACCATTTATAATAATCCCAGAAGTATATCGCTTTTTTTACAATGGGCTTCTCTAGAAACTTTATTTGTCCCTCTTTACGCTCATCCCTATTTTCAGCTTCTATGTTTTCGGCTTCTTGATTTCTTGTTTCGTTTTCTAATTCGATCCTCATAGCAATTTCCTGTTTCTTTTTCTTAAAACTATCGCACCGAGATGGAAACCTCCACGCTGCGTTTCCCCGTAAGCGCCGCCGTCCTCGCGTCGGGCTGTCCGGTTCCCACGTAGAGCGTACAGCTGCCGCTGCCGGCTACGAATTCGCCTTCGTCGTTTACGACCAAGAAGGCGCTGCCGGGCACCTTGATTTCGATATCCTTCGTCTCCCCCGCCGCCAGACTGACACGTAAGAACGCGCAAAGACTGTGATTGGGCACCGCGTAGGGCGAATTAGCATCCTTTATGTAAACCTGTATGACATCCTGCGTTGAGACGCTGCCGGCATTTTTCACGGATGCCGTCAGCGTCACATCCCCGGAAACCTCATCGCGCTTTGCCGCTTGCGCGCTCTCCACGCGTACATCCCCGTAGGTCAATCCATAGCCAAACGGATAGAGGGGCTCGCGCTCCAGATAGCGGTAGGTCCTGCCCTTCATACTGTAATCTTCAAAGTCCGGCATCCCTTCCGTCGAGCGGTAGAACGTCACCGGCAGTTTCCCCGAAGGAGAGCAGTCTCCAAACAGGATATCCGCCACCGCGCTGCCGCCACGCGCGCCCGGATACCAGAGCTGCAGCACCGCCGCCGCCTTCTCCTGCGCCAGAGAAAGATCGATCGCGCTGCCCGCCATCAGACACACCACAACGGGTTTGCCCACGGCAAGCACAGCATCCATCAGTTTCCTCTGTGGCTCCGGCAAGAGCAGATCCGCCTTGTCGCCGGAAGCGTAGCTGTTGCCTGTATCACCTTCCTCGCCCTCCAGCGTCTCGTTCAGGCCCACGCAGAGCACCACCACATCGCTGTGCTTCGCCACGGCAACCGCTTCGGCAATGCGGTCGCTCTCCCATGCCAGATTCTCTACGCGATCCTGAAACAGGTGAGAGCCTTCCGAGAATAAAACTCTCCCATTATGTCCGACTTTATCCTGAATCCCTTCCAATACCGTAATATATCGGGATGAGGTGCCATGATAATTGCCGACCAAGGCCTCCCTGCTGTTGGCATTGGGCCCGATCACGCCGATGGTCTTCCCCGTCTGCAGCGGCAGGATACCGTCATTTTTCAAAAGCACTACCGACTCTTTCGTAAGCCGGTCCGCCACCTGCAGATGCGCCTCGCACTCCACCTTTTCATAGGGGATCGCATCGTACTCACTTCCCCCGAACAGGCCCAGCAGATATCTGGTGGTAAAGAGCCTTACCGCTGCCTCCGTGATCTCTTCCTCGGTGACAAGCCCCTGTTCCAGCGCCTTCAAGAGGAACTGGTAGGTCACGCCGCAGTTGAGGTCGCAGCCCATCTTCAATGCCAAAGCCGCCGATTCCTCCATCGTGGCCGTCACCATATGTCTTTCATGGAAATCCTTGATCGCCCAGCAGTCCGAGACGTAATGTCCTTCAAATCCCCACTCGCCGCGCAGAATATCCTGCATCAGCGCCTTGCTGCCGCAGCAGGGTTCCCCGTTAGTGCGGTTGTATGCGCCCATCACGGCTTCCACCCCGGCCTCCTGCACACAGGCCTTGAAAGCGGGCAGATACGTCTCCGCCATATCCTTTTTGGAAGCCACGGCATTGAACTCGTGCCGTACGGCCTCCGGTCCGGAATGCACCGCAAAGTGCTTCGCGCAGGCAGCGCTCTTTAACACTTCGCCGTCGCCCTGCAGACCTTCCACATAGGCCACGCCCAGTCTGGAAGTGAGATAGGGATCCTCGCCGTATGTCTCCTGTCCCCTGCCCCATCTGGGGTCTCTGAATATATTCACATTGGGAGACCAGAAGGTCAGCCCCTTGTAGATATCCCTGTCGTTCTCCGCGGCGTAGGCATTGTACTTTGCGCGCCCCTCTGTCGCCGCCACATCGCCCGCCGTCTTGATCAGCTCTGCATCAAATGTGGCCGCCATGCCGATCGCCTGCGGGAAGCTCGTCGCCACGCCTGCCCTCGCGACGCCGTGCAGCGTCTCATTCCACCAGTTGTATGCCGGGACGCCCAATCTCTCGATCGCCGGCGCGTCATAGCGCAGTTGGGAAGCCTTCTCCTCCACCGTCATCTGACTCACTAATTCTCTTGCCTTGCTTCTTGCCTCTTCTCTCGTCATATCCTGTTCTCAGCCTTTCCTTTCCCATCGTTTTCCTTCGTTTTCTTCCAGACTCTGACCCTGTTGCGGGCTTTCGCCCTATGCAGTATAATAAACGCAGATTACAGCTTCCGTGTCCTGCCGTAACAGCCGCAGACTTATATAAATATAATCATATCATACCATATATATTATATAAATAACAGGAATAAATAAAGTGAAATATAAAAAAATTTTCCTTTCAAATAATCCGTCATTTCAAGTATTGACAAGTATTTTTCTTTTTGTTAAACTATAACACGGTGACGAAAGGAGCATCCTTTCCGTCAGGCTGCTGTGGCTCAGTCGGTAGAGCGTCGCATTGGTAGTGCGGAGGTCACGGGTCCGATTCCCGTCAGCAGCTTTGAAAAAAATGTCGAGAACCTTGCCTATACAAGGTTCTCGTTTTTTAAACGGAATCTCTTTGTAAAGGAAGTACTCATGCGGGAAGATTATACGCCTTACAGCGACGAAGAGCTCCTGATCCGCCTGCGGGACGGTGAGGCGGGCATCACGGATCATATTATGAACAAATATAAGAATCTTGTACGGAGCAAGGCGAAGTCCATGTACATTCTGGGCGCGGACAGCGAAGATTTGATTCAGGAGGGGATGATTGGGCTGTTCAAAGCCATTCGGGACTATGACAGCGGCAGGGACGCCAGCTTTTCCACGTTCGCGGATCTGTGCGTCTCCAGACAGATGTACACAGCGGTGCAGGCCTCCAGACGGCAGAAGCACATCCCGCTCAACAATTATATATCTCTCTACGGAAACGCATCCGAAGAACGCGACGGCGAGGAGGCGCTGGTCAACGTACTGGCCTCCGGTGACGGCTTAAATCCCGAAGAGCTCGTTATCGACAGGGAAAATGTGGACCGGCTGGAAATGCTCATCGACCGGGAACTGAGCAGTTTTGAAAAGCAGGTACTCGACCTGTATCTGACCGGTATGGGTTACCAACAGATCGCCAAAGTGCTGGGCCGGGACGATAAGTCCACGGACAACGCCCTCCAGAGGATCAAAACGAAACTGAGAAGGGCAATGAAGTAACTTCTAAACGCGCAGATTGGCCCGCGCAAAATTTTTGTAGCAATTTATGACAGGTAATGATATAATACTATTCACGGAAGCATAGCTCAGCTGGGATGAGCGCTCGCCTGACTAGCGGGAGGTCAAGGGTTCGAGCCCCTTTGCTTCCATTTTTTATGGTCTAAACCTTCCTGCATCCGGAGCAGCCCCCGCAGCCCCTTGCGGTCACATCCTCGCTGTAGAGTTCTCTGGGACTTACCAGCAGGCAGACCGCCTGCGCGGAGATTCCTTCCCCGCTTCCGGTAAAGCCCAGCCCTTCCTCCGTAGTGGCCTTCACGTTCACCTGACTTACTTCAATGCTAAGCGCCTTAGCGATATTCTCCCGCATCTGATCGATGTAAGGCCGCATTTTCGGCGCCTGCGCGATGATGGTCGCGTCAATGTTTTCCACGAGAAACAGATTTTCAGTAAGAAGCGCCGCCACATGCTCTAAAAGCCTGATGGAAGAAATCCCCTGATAGGCGGGATCGGTGTCCGGAAAATGTTTGCCGATGTCCCCCAGAGCCGCCGCCCCCAGCAGCGCGTCCATGATCGCGTGTAACAGCACATCCGCATCGGAGTGGCCCAGAAGCCCCCTCTCATAGGGAATCTCCACCCCGCCAATGATGCACTTTCGATTTTCCGTCAATCTGTGTACGTCGTATCCCATGCCGATCCTCATAGCGCCCTCCTGACTTTCTCTCACTCTTATCATTCCAAATCAACCGCAGCTCTATACCGTCTGCCCCGACACACTCTCCCGCCGCCCAAGCTACCACATTCTCTGCACCCGCACTCTCTCTCCCGCCGCATCAGCCCTTCGCCGCAAGGATTCTCCTGCAAAACACCCACGACATCACCGTCGCAATGATCCACCCCACCGGCCATGACAGCCAGATGCCTGTCTCCTGCAAATATACCGAAAACACAAAGGCAAGAATCACACGCAGGATCAGGTCCGTAAAGGTCGCCGCCATGAACTGCTTCATCCGCTCCGCGCCCCGCAGCGTACCGTCCGCCACCAGTTTCACCGCCACCACAAAATAAAAGGGCGATACGATCCGCAAAAAAGTCATGCCGGTCTGCAGCGCGCCGCTTCCCGTATCCTCCAGAAATAACAGCATCATTGTCCGTCCAAAAAAGAAATAAGCGGCAGAGAAAGGCAGCGCCACTAAAACTGCCAGTTTCAGACCTGTCCGCAGACCTTCCCGTATCCTGCTTTTACGTCCCGCACCCAGATTCTGCGCCGTAAAGCCGGACACGCCGTTTCCCAGCGTGGTAAAACCCGTGATGACAAAGGTATTCAAGCGAATCGCGGCCGAATAACCGGCGATCACCCCCGAGCCATAGGAATTGACCAGTCCCTGAATAAAAATATTTCCTATGGACACAAAACTCTGCTGCAAGATGCTCGGCACCGCGATCAGGCTGATCTTCCAAAAGAGGGAAAGAGAAAAAAGCGGTGGTCTTCCTTCAGCCGCCACCTCCTTCAGCCGCTTGGCAAACGTAAAAAGAGCCAGCACACAGGCCGCTCCCTGCGCAAGAAAGGTAGCCCATGCCACACCCGCGACGCCCCACGAAAAGACCGCCACAAACAAAAGGTCCAACGCGATATTTCCCAGAGAAGAGCCGATCAGGAACCAGAGCGGCGTTGTGGAGTCGCCCAGCGAATTGAACATGCCCGTCGTCACATTATACAAAAAAAGAAAGACAAAGCCGCCGATGTAAATCTTTAAGTAGAGCGCTCCGTCCCCAAATATATTTTCAGGCGTCCGTATCATGCGCATCATCGTCTCTGTCGTAAACAGTCCGACGATCGTCAGCGCCGCCGACAAGACTGCTCCTGCAATCAGGATCGTGGTCACGGCCGTCCGCACCTTTCCGTATGCCTTCGCCCCGAAAAGCTGGGACAACACCACCGAGCAGCCGATATTGCTCCCCACCGCCACCGCCATGAAGATCATGGTGATCGGGTAGGAAGCGCCCACCGCCGCCAGCGCGTCCTCTCCCGCGAACCGTCCGGCGATCATACTGTCCGCCATATTATAAAACTGCTGGAATATCACGCTGATGAACATGGGCAGCGTGTATTTGATCAGAGTCCTTTGTGGCTCTCCCTCCGTTAAATCCTGAATCATGATATCGCCTCCAAAAGCCTGTCAAGCAGCCTGTCCGCCACTTCCTCCTTGGAAAGTAAAGGCAGCTCTTCCGTCCCCTCCTTTGTCAGCAGGGTCACCACATTGGTGTCGGCGCCAAAACCCGCCCCCTCCTGCCTGAGACTGTTGGCCACGATCATATCGATCTTTTTCTTTTCAAGCTTGGCACGGGAATTTTCCAAAAGATGCTCAGTCTCCATCGAAAAACCGCACAAAATCTGTCCTTCCCGCCGGTGTGCTCCCAGCCATGCCAGAATATCCTCCGTGCGTTCCAGCGCGATGGACAGCTCCCCGTCCTTCTTTTTCATCTTTTCGTCCGCCGTCTGCGCCGGCCGGTAATCCGCTACTGCCGCCGCCTTGATGATGATATCCTGTTCAGTGGCCGCGGTCTTTACCGCTTCCGCCATATCCGCCGCCGAAATAACCGGCACAAGCCGCACGCCCGCCGGCGCCTGCAAATTCGTCTTTCCTGACACAAGTGTCACATCCGCGCCTCTGCGCACCGCTGCTAATGCAATCGCATACCCCATCTTTCCCGTAGAATGGTTGCTGATATAGCGCACTGGGTCAAGCTTTTCCTGCGTGGGGCCGGCAGTGACCAGCACCTTCTTCCCCGTAAGGTCCTTGGTCGTGAGCGCCCGCACGATCGCCTCGTATAAAACTTCCGGCTCCGGCATCTTGCCCTCTCCGGTATCCCCGCAGGCCAGATAACCGTTTCCCGGTGAGATCACTTCCATACCATACTTTTTTAGCAGCCCGATATTGTCCTGCACGACCGGGTTCTGATACATTCTGGTATTCATGGCAGGCGCAACGATCTTCGGGCACTGGCAGGCCAGAAGGGTCGTGGTCAGCATATCGTCCGCGATCCCGTGCGCCGCCTTGGCGATCACATTGGCCGAAGCGGGAGCAACGAGGAAGACATCTGTCCGTTTCGCAAGTGAAACGTGTTCCACCTGAAATTCAAAGTTTCGGTCAAAGGTATCCACCAGACACTTATTGCCCGTCAGCGATTCAAAGGTGATGGGGTTGATGAAGTTTGTAGCATTTTTTGTCATAACAACCGTTATGTCCGCCTGCTGTTTCTTTAACATGCTGGCGAGGGATGCGATCTTGTAAGCGGCGATGCTGCCCGTCACGCCCAGTATAATATGCTTATCCTTTAATAACATATGCTATCCTTCCACGTTTTTATGATAGATCAGCCCCAACCCTTTGAGGGTCAGCTCATTATCGCAGACGATCTCCTTTTTGCAATAAGGAACGATGCTTCCCGCAAGGCCGCCGGTAGCCACCACCGGGGCTTCATACCCCAGCTCGTCGAAAATCCGCTCGACCATGCCGTCCAGACAGGCGGCCTGCCCCATCACGATACCGCTCTTCATGCAGTCGATGGTATTTCTGCCGATCACTTTCTTCGGCGCTTCCAGACTGATGCGCGGAAGCTGGGACGTACGGTTTACGAGAGAATCCAGCGAAACCTTCACGCCCGGCAGAATCATGCCGCCGATATAATTTTTCTTTTCATCCACCACGCTGATGGTGGTGGCGGTCCCCATGTCGATCAGGATGATCGGCGCACCGTAGTAGTGCAGTCCGGCCACCGCATTGACCACCAGATCGGAGCCAAGCTGCGCCGGATTATCCATGAGGATATTTAAGCCTGTTTTCAAGCCGGGACCGACTAAGAGCGGCGGCCTTTTAAACAGCTTTTCAAGCGCCGCCTTCACGATATTGTTGAGGGGCGGCACGACGGAAGAGATAATGCTGCCCGTAATATCCTCCACGCCGATGTGATAGAGATCAAATAACGCCCGAAATTCTACCACATATTCCAGTTCCGTACTCGCCTGATTGGTGGAAACACGCTCCACGAAGCAGACTCTCTCCCCGTCCATACAACCGATGACAATATTGGTGTTGCCGATGTCAACTGCTAAGATCATGCCGTAACTCCTCATTTTTTGTATTGTACTCGTTATTTTTATGCCTTTTTTGCGGCCAGCAGCGCCGCATCCTCCGCCACGCGTCCTTTCTCGACGTTATAAAGAGGCTTCACCTTCGCTAAGGCCATGCCCACGCCCGTGACGATGATCGCCGCTACCACGGCTTCCACGATACCGTTAAAGGTCACCACGCCCATGATGACGTCTAACACCGCGTCGCCCGCCACGCCCACGGCCTGTGCATAAGCATCCTTATAGAGGATAAAGATACCGCTCATCACAAACAGGGTATTCGTGAATGCGCCCGCGAGTCCCGCATAGGAAAGAGAGATATTCGCTGACTCCTTCTTTCTGCCGCCGACCGTCAGCACCGCCATAAGCGCTATTCCTGCTGCCGCGCCGATCACCGTGCAGACGACAGCGCTCAGAGCCTCCGGAAACAGCCGCATCAGGAATGCCCTCACGGAGACAAATAATATAACAGATGCTATTAAATCGACAGCCACCTTGCCCGCCTTGTTCTCGCCCTTCACGATCCTGCGGATCAAAAGCCAGACAAAATACGGAACGACGCCGACTAAAATGCGCGGCACAAAGCAGATGTAGAGACTCTTAAAGATGCCCGATACACCTACAAAGTTATAGGCTACGACCGGCGAAAACACAAACGCCGAAGCCGTAACTGCCTTAAATGTGTTGTTGATAAAGCTGGTGAGTCCAAATACGAATCCTAAAAATGCACCTTTCTTCGGTCCAAGAAATAGCGCTCCCAGGATCACCGGGATGTGAATGATCGTCGCGTTGATCACTACAAGCGGGATATATCCCAGCGGTGTGAATGCCATAATCACGATTATGGCGGTGAACAGTGCCGTAAGCACAAGTTCGTAGGTCTTTTCATTTTTCATGGTACAATCCTCCTGTTATTATTCTCATACGAGATACAATACGGTGGTATCATACCACATTCCTATATTTTTGACAACATTGTTTTTAAAAACACATGTTATGTATCTAAAAAAAGACAGCCTTTCGGCTGTCTTTTAAGGTTTTAGTAATTCTCCGGCTTCACCTGGAAGTACGACTGCGGATGCTTGCACACAGGGCACAGCTCCGGCGCCTTCTTCCCGATCACGATATGACCACAGTTCAAGCACTGCCATACGCAGTCGCCATCTTTAGAGAACACCACGCCATCCTCAATATTCTGGATCAGCTTACGATATCTCTCCTCATGCTCTTTCTCGATCTTTGCCACGCCTTCAAAGAGCAGGGCGATCTCCTCAAACCCTTCCTTGCGGGCATCCTCGGCAAAACCGGCATACATATCCGTCCACTCGTAATTCTCGCCCTCGGCCGCATCCCGCAGATTCTCACGCGTCTCCGGAATCTGGCCGCCGTGCAGGTACTTAAACCAGATCTTTGCGTGCTCCTTCTCGTTGGCCGCCGTCTCCGCAAAAATGTTGGCCATCTGTACATAGCCGTCCTTCTTCGCCTTGGACGCATAATAAGTATACTTTGTGTAAGCCTGCGACTCTCCGGCAAATGCCGCCAAAAGATTTTTTTCTGTCTGTGAACCCTTCAGATCCATAGCTGCCTCCTTCTTGCCGCCTTCCTTTTTGAACGCTTTGCGCCCGCAGGCGGCCTCTTTTCTTTTCCTAATAATATTACCATTTTACGCCAAATCTTACTGTCTGCCAAAAATATCGTCCGTTATTTATATCCTTCCATGCGCTCATATCTTCTCATTCCCCGCCCGCCGCATCCGCTTGTCCTTCCGACAGACTGATGAAATGGTAGCTCTCCATGATCTGCATATACTTTACCACACGGGGATAGAGCGGTTCCGCCTCCTCGCCGAACCGCTCCTTCAAACGATCGGCCAGTTCTTTCACCGTCCGCCCGCCGTCGATGAGCGGCCAGAGAAAGCTTCCGAATGGTTCCATATGTACCTTCGTCACTTTTGGGCGCTTAAAAAATCTCTGCGCAATGCGGTTAAAGACACCTGTGTTTTCAACTTCCAGAATGACAATACCCTCGTCGTCCCGTGTCCACGACAGTTCTTTCGCCCGCACAGGGATTAAATCCAGATAATTCTTCTGCTGTTTTTTACGCTTCATCAATTCTTACTCTTCTTCCACAGGGAAAACTTTAACAGGCAGAGGATCATCACGATCATTAACACAAGACCGCCGATGTTGCCCAGATTCACCGTCCCTGAAAGATCCATGGTAATACCGCCGACCGCAAGGATGGCAAGCAGGATACCCACCAGACCTTCGCCCGCGATCATGCCCGCGCAATACAGCGTGCCGTCTGTCGTCTGACGTTCTTTCGTCTTCTCATCCACCTTCTTCCTGCCATCCATGAACATGCGTACAACGCCGCCCACCATAATGCTGGCGTTTAAGTAGATCGGCAGATAGAGGCCAATGGCAAAGGGCATTACCGGAACCCGCAAAATTTCCAGACCAAGCGCCAGAAATACGCCGATAAATACCAGATTCCACGGAAGGTCGCCTCCCATGATACCCTCAACGATCATCTTCATCAGCGTTGCCTGCGGCGCAGGAACTTCCGTACCGCCATAACCCCATGCCGCATTCAGCAGATAAAGCACGCCGCCGATAGCAAGGCCGGATGCAACCACACCAATGAGTTCGCCGATCTGCTGCTTCTTCGGCGTAGCGCCAAGAAGATATCCGGTCTTTAAATCCTGCGACGTATCGCCCGCAATAGCGGCAACGATACAGATGACGGAACCGATGGCGATGGCGCCCATCATACCCGTGATGCCGCTGTCGCCCGTGGCTTTGATGGTGATGGTCGCGATCAGGAGCGTCGCGATTGCCATACCGGACACCGGATTATTGGAGCTGCCGATCAGTCCCACCATACGGGAAGAGACCGTGGCAAAGAAGAAACCGAATACCACAATGAGCAGCGCGCCCAGAATCGTGACCGGAATCGCCGGCACCAGCCAGATGATAACGATCATCGCCAGAATGCCTCCAAGCACGATACTCATCGGCAGATCCTGTGCGGTTCTCGCGCTGCTGGTATTCTTGCCGCCCTTCATGCTCTTGATGGAATCACGGAAAGTAGTGATAATCAGGGGCAGCGACTTGATCAGGGAAATGATACCGCCCGTCGCGATCGCGCCTGCACCGATATAACGCACATAGGACCCCCAAATCTTAGATGCGCCGCCTGCCGCATAGAGCTGTCCGATGGTCGTTCCCACATCGGCGGGATACATCCAGACGTCCGCGCCAAACAGACAGATCATTGGAATGATCACCATCCAGCCGACCAGCGAGCCGACAAACATATAGGAAGCGATCTTCGGCCCTACGATATAGCCCACACCAAGAAGCGCAGGGTATACCTCCAGACCGAGTTCTCCCTTAAAGGACTTAAACTCCGCGGCGATATCCGCCGGGATCACCTTGATACCGTCAACGATGAACTTAAAAATCGCCGCAAAACCCATGCCGCTGAACACAGTGGAAGCGTTAGAGCCGCCCTCCTCGCCGGCCAGAAGCACGTCCGCGCAGGCTGTACCCTCGGGATAGAGCAGGGTCGCATGTTCCTTCACGATCAGAGCATTGCGCAGCGGAATCATGAACAGTACACCCAAAACACCGCCGCAGAGCGCAATCAGCGTAATTTCAACGAGACTCGGCATATCGCAGAGTCCTTCTTCGGCCCACAGGAAAAGCGCAGGCATCGTAAAGATCGCACCGGCAGCCAGAGACTCGCCCGCGGAACCGATGGTTTGCACCATATTGCTCTCCAAAATGGAATTTTTCCGCATGATCACGCGGATCACTCCCATGGAAATGACCGCCGCCGGAATCGAAGCCGACACCGTCATACCCACGCGCAGACCTAAGTACGCGTTAGCCGCGCCGAACACAATGGCAAGAATGATACCCATGATGATCGACGTCACCGTAAATTCCGGGGTAATCTTTTCCGCGGGAATATACGGCTTAAATTCTTTGTTTTCTCCCATCTTTTCTCTCCTTCTCTGTTTACAGTTTTCTCTCGCTCTCGCACCGGGGGTGCAAAGCAGTCCTCGAAAGTTAATTCCGCAGGAATTTACTTTGATATATAAGTAAGATTATACTGAAACAGAGAAGGTTTTACAAGAAATTTTTGTTGTCAATCGCCCGCTCTTCGTTTATTATGGTATATATCTGCTATGATAACTAACAACTATGTGTAAAGGAAGGAACGCCATGAAACCGATCAAAGAAGGAAAAGTACGTGAAATCTACGATAACGGCGACAGCCTGATCATGGTCGCGACCGACCGCATCAGCTGTTTCGACGTGATCTTAAAGAATCAGGTGACCAAAAAGGGCACGGTTCTGACACAGATGTCAAAATTCTGGTTCGACATGACAAACGACATCTTGCCCAATCACATGATTTCCGTGGATGTGAAGGATATGCCCGAATTTTTCAGACAGGAGCAGTTTACCGGCAACAGTATGCTCTGTAGGAAACTGGACATGCTCCCCATCGAGTGCATCGTCCGCGGCTACATCACAGGCAGCGGCTGGGCAAGCTACCAAAAGGACGGTACGGTCTGCGGCATCACGCTGCCCGAAGGCCTGAAAGAATCGGACAAGCTGCCCGAGCCCATCTACACCCCCTCCACCAAGGCTGAAATCGGCGACCACGACGAAAATATCTCTTTCGAACAAAGTGTGGACTATCTGGAAAAACGTTATCCCGGAAAGGGTGCCAAATACGCGGAAAAGCTCAGGGACTACACCATCGCCCTCTATAAAAAATGCGCGGAATACGCGCTGACCCGCGGCATCATCATTGCGGATACGAAATTTGAGTTCGGACTGGACGAAAACGGCAATATCGTCCTCGGCGACGAGATGCTCACCCCCGACAGCTCCCGTTTCTGGCCTGCGGAAGGGTATGAACCCGGCCACAGCCAGCCCTCCTTTGACAAGCAGTTTGCGAGAGACTGGCTGAAAGCCAACGAAGGGCATGACTGGAAGCTGCCCGATGACATCGTGCAAAAGACCATCGACAAATACCTTCAGGGTTACGAACTGCTCACCGGACACAGTCTATAAATACCGCGCCATCGTACCGAAGAGTTTATCCAGTTCCAGCGGCTTGGCCACATGATCGTTCATACCGGCAGCCCTTGCGTTCTGGATATCCTCTGCGAAGGCGTTCGCCGTCATTGCCACAATGGGGATGCTCTCCGCATCCTCTCTGGGCAGGGCGCGAATCTCTCCAGCTGCCTCATAGCCGTTTAATTCCGGCATCTGGATATCCATAAAGATCATCTCAAACTCACCGGGCGCGGACGCCTTGAATTTTTCCACGGCCTCCTTGCCATTCTCCGCCATCTCTACCGAAAGACCCGCCATAGCAAAGATCTCCGCAGCGATCTCGCGGTTCAGTTCATTGTCTTCCGCCACTAAGATCCTATGCCCCGCAAAGCGCTCGCCCCGCATCGCTTCTTCGGCACAAACGCTCTGCTCTCCCGCGCTTTCGCCCTCCTGCGTCCCGACGATGGGCAAATAGACGATGACTGTAAATTTCGTACCTTTGCCCGGTTCGCTCTCCACTTGAATATCGCCATCCATCAGTTTCACGATGTTTAGGGTAATAGACATCCCAAGCCCTGTCCCCTGCTCCTTATTGACGCGCACATCTTCTTCCCGTTCAAACGGTTCAAAAAGCTTTTCCTGAAACGCAGGCGACATCCCCCTGCCGTTGTCCTCAAATACAAATTCATAACACCCGATATTTTCCCGCTCCGAGGGCTTCTCGGAAACCGCAAACCGAATCTTTCCTCCGGGCGGCGTATATTTGACGGCATTGCTCATCATGTTCATGAAAATCTGCTGTAAGCGCACGCTGTCGCAGCTCACGTTTTCATGCGTCACTTCGCCGATCTCCACCGTCAGTTCATGCCGCTTTTCCCGCACGGAAGGACCTATCATCTCCAGCAGGCTGTCCACCAGCCGCAAAAGATTCACATTTTCCAACGTCAGCGTGAATTTTCCCGCCTCGATCTTGCTCATATCCAGCACTTCGTTGATCAGCCCCAGCAGATAGTGGCTGGACATATCGATCTTGGAAAGGCAGCCCGACAGTTTCTCCCTGTCATCCATATGGTTCTTCGCGATCGTCGTCATGCCGATGATCGCGTTCATGGGCGTACGGATATCGTGGCTCATACGGGAGAGAAAGTCAGTCTTTGCCAAATTCGCGCTGGTAGCGGCCGCATATGCTTCCTGCAGCGCTTCGTTGGCCTCCAAAAGCTTAGCCGTGTACTCGTCGTCCTTTAACTTCGCCACCTGCTTTTGCAGATCGGTGATCGCTGACGCCAATGCGTCCATTTCCGCAATGCCGGACGAGGAGAACTTCACCAGCCCTTTTCCGCTCTCCGCCAATTCTTTCACAATACGTTTCACCGGCAGGTTGATACCCTGACTGGCCGCCATCGCCAATACGATGCAGAGACAGAGCGACACCGTCACGGACAAAAGCATCGTTTTCAGCAATGTATTGTAGATACTCAGGCTTTGCTCCTTATCCGCCACCGAAATAAGCGCCCAGCGATGATCTCTGTATGGCGAACCGGAACGATAGAGACTTATTTTTTGGATACTTCCCAGACAGGACGTCTCCCCTTTGACCGAAAAATCATAGAGGTTATGTCCCACAGGGACCGCCTCGCTCAAAACGGTGCCGCCTTTCACAAGTCTCCCATAAGCCGACCCCGCATGCAGCATGGGCAGATAACGCCCGCTGCCCTTGCTGTCAACGGACAGGATATAACACGCGTTCCCGCCGGAAAAGTCATTGGCGGGAATGTTCTGCGCAATGGTCCTCGCAAGCAGGCCAATCCCCAGAACACCGTAGACTTCTCCCTCCTTTGTCACTAACGGCAGACTGTACTTTACGCTCTCCTCCCTGCTGTCCGAAACGCTGGAAAGCGCGCTCCAATATCCCAGATTATAAAGCGGCGTATTTTTGTAAGCCGCATATGTCTCCATCGGACGAAAAACAAAATCCGCCCGCTCTTTGTCCGTCACATCAAGACACAGCGTCCAGCCGAAATCCAGAGGGAAGCCATGCGCTTTCGCCACCGCCGAACTTCCCACTTCCATAAAGATATCCTTATTGTCAAAAATACTGTTCTCCGTCACATCCGTATCCCGCAGATAGATGCCCGAATAGTAATGTTTATCCCCGTCGTCATAGAGCGCTCCGGAATCTACGATCAAAAACACATCGTTTACCATATCGCGCCTAAGCAGGGAGATCAGCTCCTCAGAACACTGGCTCAGGAAACGCTTGTTTATTCCTTTATCCGTTTTCAGCACCGAAGCCTTCCTTCCCTCCTCTTTTAACATCTTTTCCAAGAGCGCGTTGATCCCGCCCGCTGTCTCATACACGAGATCGGTTTTTTGATTCATCATGGATTCTACGTAGCTCTTTCGATTTTCCGTCTTTTCAAATATGATATTGTAGGAATAACTCCGAATGCGGGAAAAGCCGCCCGTCAGTGCCAGCACCACCAGAAAGATGAAAATCTGCAACAGCGTCAGCGCGATCATGGGCCACAGTATCTTAGAGAGTAGTGGTACGCTCTTTCCGCCTGCATTCTGTTTTCCCCTGCTTCTTTGCCACATAGACGTTACTCTCCTATCGTCTCATAAAAACCTTTCTCAAACGCCGCATACCAACTGTCAAAGGCTTTCTCGTCCGTATACTCCCGCAGCAGGGCCTCTCTGTCCTCGCCTGCGGCAGTCCTCTCCTTCACCGCTGCCTGCGCTTCTTTTGCCGTATTCTCAAAGGCCGCGCCCAGATAAGTCCTCACCTGCGCGGACTTATCGTAGGGCGGACTGGTATAGAGCGTGTAGGAATTGACTTCGTCGATGGCAGTCTTTAAGGTGTTCAGCATCGTATCATTGATCTGCGCCGCATCGCCGCTTTCCAAAAGCGCAGTGTAATCGTTGGCCGCCTTCTTCACGGGCAGATAACCGGAACGGACTGAAAAACCAATATTGCGCTCCGCTTCCGTAAACCATTTTAAGAACAGGGTGCAGGCGTATTCCTTTTTCTCGTCGGAAGCGATCACCGACATCCCCGCCCCCTGCTGCACCAGATAGGGCTCGCAGCCCTCAAAATTGGGCACGGGCAGCACCACATTCTCGATCGGATAGGTATACTCGTCATCGATCGTGACTTCCGCCGGATAGTAAGCTGCGCCTGTCGTGGAGCCCACCAGCGCAATGATGGCTCCAACCTTGGCATCGTCGCTGCGGAACCGATTCTCCGCGGTAAAATAACCTTTCACATAGGGCACGTAAAACTGTTCCCACAGCCTGCGCACCGTAGCTTTGTCAAGGGAGGCCTTGACCGTCCCGTCTGAAGCTTCCTCCGCAAAAGGCTTTCCCAGCTGTCTTGCGCCCACCGTCAGATAATTCGCCACGGAATCCCTGCCGAAAAAGGCCTTGCCATCCCCCGGCACATCGGGCGTCAAATCATCGGTGTACTGATAATACTGCTCCGCCACAGTACCCAGTCCCTCCCATGTTTGCAGCTCATCGAGGGAAACCCCCGCCGCATCCGCAAATTTCTGCC
This sequence comes from Lachnospiraceae bacterium UBA7196, assembly GCA_002490835.1. Taxonomy (GTDB): domain Bacteria; phylum Bacillota; class Clostridia; order Lachnospirales; family Lachnospiraceae; genus UBA3282. Next base: position 26,771 of record DKUU01000004.1, read on the forward strand.
AATCCGTCAGGTTCACCATCATCACTTCCGTGCTCTTTGCCGTGGGGAAGATTTTCAGACTCTCCTCCCCGCCAAAGGCGCCTTCATCCAGATATTCCTCGACGTACTCCCCTTTTTCCTCCTGCGTCACATACTTGCTCAAATCGGCCAGCTTTCCCATCTTGTCGATCTGATAGGCCGTTTCCGCATAAGTACCAAAAATATCCGGCGCCTCCTCTGCTCCCGGTTCTCCATTCAGGGAAGCAAGCACGCTCTTTGCCAGCTCGTCCACGGAATTTTTCGAGTAGGATTCCACGTAAATGCCCTTCTCGTTTCCCACCGAATTATTAAATGCCTCCACCATCTCGTCAAACTGCGTCTGCTGGACCCCGTTATAGTAGTGCCAGATGGTGATGGAGACCGGCGCTTTCCTGTCCAAAAGCTTATCATAGTCCTTGGTACCGCACCCCGAAAGAAAGACTGCCGTAAAGAGTCCCGCCGCGAGTGCAACTGTCTGTCTTTGTCTTTTCATTTTTATACTCCCTTACCCCTTATATCAAGTCCTCAGTGTACACGGGCTGTCTCCGCTGTGCACCGCTCATTGTCTTACCGTACATTATATCATAAATCTCCGCCCGTTTCTCATTTCATGCAAAAAATATTGATTGACATTCTGATATCAATTTGATATCATGAATGTATCAGAAATAAACACATCTGCCCGCCGGGCCGTTTTAACAGGCATATACGGCGAGGGCAGCACAAAAGACACCCGCGCGGTCACGCGCAAGAAAGGAAAGGCTTATGAAAGAACAAATCGTAGAAGAAAAAGTATTGAGTGCAAACAAGAACGGTATGGGGATGCTCCTTTTGGGACTCCTGCTCTATCTGGTAGCGATCGCAGCCATGATCTTCGGCGGTATCACGGGGCTGAATGAAAACGGCCCGCACAGCCCGCTGGGGATCGCCCTCTTTGTGATCGGTCTGATCTATATTTTCACCGGCTGGATCCTGTTCTGCGGACTCCATGTCATACAGCCGCAGGAAGCTCTGGTTTTGACGCTGTTTGGTAACTATATCGGCACGTTGAAGGAGGAGGGCTTCTACTGGGTCAACCCGTTCTGCAGCGCCATAAACCCTGCGGCAAATACGAAACTGAAGCAGAGCGGTGATGTAGGCGGCACGTCCGCAGGCAGCATCTTTCAGTTGACCACAGACGGCCAGTCAGCCGGTGCGCAGATAACCGCAGGCGGCAGCAAAAAGATCTCCTTAAAGATCATGACCTTAAACAACAGCCGTCAGAAGATCAACGACTGTCTGGGCAATCCCATCGAGATCGGCATCGCCGTGATGTGGCGGGTGACGAACACCGCCAAAGCCGTGTTCAACGTGGACAATTATAAGGAATATCTCTCCCTCCAATGCGACAGCGCACTCCGTAACATCGTACGCATCTACCCCTACGACGTGGCAGAAAACGTAGACACCACCGGTGACGGCCGGGCGGACGAGGGAAGCCTTCGGGGATCCAGCGAGGTCGTGGCTGAGCGGATCCGCGAGGAGATCCAGAACAAGGTAGAAAAGGCAGGCCTCGAGGTCATTGAAGCGAGGATTACTTATCTTGCCTACGCGCCTGAGATCGCGGCCGTCATGCTTCAGAGACAGCAGGCATCAGCTATCATCGACGCCCGCAAGATGATCGTGGACGGCGCGGTCGGCATGGTGGAAATGGCGCTTGACCGCCTTTCCGAAAAGCAGGTCGTCACGCTGGATGAAGAGCGGAAAGCAGCCATGGTATCCAATCTGCTGGTGGTACTGTGCGGTAATCGGGACGCCCAGCCCATTGTCAACTCCGGCAGCATTTACTAAATGGCGGACAACAGCAAGAAACAGGTACCTCTGCGCCTGTCAGCCAGACTCTATGATGCCATCGCTGCCTGGGCGGAAGATGATTTTCGATCTGTGAATGGCCAGATAGAGTATCTGCTGACGGAATGTGTGCGCCAGAGAAAGCGAAATGGTTCACCTGTCCCTCACGAACTGGATGTTCCTCCTGAGCTGGACATTTGAAAAAGCATTTGATAAATACAAGAACCGGGTAATTTCCATTTCGGATCTTACCCGGTCCTTTTAGACTTCTATCGCATCACTGCTTCCGCTTCCATGGTTCAATCATCCGTCTTACTGTACCACGCCGTCGCCGCCTCTGGTCCAGATAATGTTCTGGCTGATCATCTGGTCGATGTCCATGCCGATGATCTCTGAGGCGCGCGCTTTGGCGGCTCCTTCGTTCGCGGTGCCAAGATTCTTATAAATCGCATAGGCAGGCTTGTGACTGCCGTCTAAATTCGTGATGCCCAGATTCAGCTTGCTCTCCATCTCATGTGCGTCGTCCTTGAAGCGGAAGAGCATGAAGGCATCCACATCCGGAAGGCTGGCCGCTTTCAGATAACCGTAAGCCACTGAAGCTTCCTGATTCTCCGACCCGAAATAAGAAGTATACCCGATCTCCGCCAGCGAAATGCTGCGCACCTGCCCCGCCGGATTTAAGAACTGCGGCTGGTGCATATAATTAATGAGGATATCAATATTCTGCATGGTGATATAGGGGGTAGAAAGCCCCTGCTTCACCCAGACTGCCGGCCCGTTCCATGCGTAAGGATCGTAGAGGGGCGAGTTATATGGGTGGTAGGAAAGGCTCCAGTCGATATTCCCTTCCCTGTTCATATAGTAGTTGAACTGATCCAGATAATCCTTGGCCAGAAAACTGCCCGGATTCGACTTTCTCCCCCACTCCTGATCGATGGAATTATAAACCCAGACGTTTGCGTTCATCGCTTTCAGCTCATTATAGAAGATGCGGAACGCCTTCACATAGGCGCTCACATTCACGTCCAGATTGGAAGAGTTCATGTACCACCAAGACGTTCTGGCATTGACTTCATTGCCAAGGATCCAGTTGTCGATCTGCCCGTTTCCTGTCTTTCCCGAATAGCGCTGTCCCAGAAAAGCGCACACTGCTTTTAAGTGATTCACACCGCCCGCTTCCGCTACATTGAGGGCATAGCTGGGGCATTCTGCGCCGCTCGCCAGCGGATGTACCAGATCCTGAGAGCCGGCCGTGCCGCCTCTGTTTAAAAGAACCATGGTCACCTGCATTCCCTGTTGGTTAAAGCCCTTCACCATCTGATCGTAATGCGTGATACGGCCATTGCTGAAATAGTAGGTCTGCCCGTTGTAGCCAAAGGAGATCGTCCCCTCCTCTCCGGGGGCCGCGCAGATCTCATCCAGATAAATATTGTAGACTACCTGCTGAATGCCGAGATCTTTCAACTCGCCGCTGTTGATCGCGTAGACCTCAGGCAGGATCCCTTTGATGCCGCGGGTCATACGTGCCGTCGTGTAGGCCGCATTCGCCTCCGGATTCGTGATGTAACGCTCGTCGCTGACCTGCATCATCTGGCCGCCGCGTTTCACCGCCGCTATGAATTTACAGCTTAAATTTGACTCCGCCGTATTGTAATTCAAAGGAAATACCGCTGTCACGGACGCGCCCGTATCGACGCTTGCCACGATCCGTCCCGTCGGCCCGTCCTGAAACACCTCGTCCGCATAAATATAATATTTGCCGTCGTCGCTTGCGGGGACACTCGACGCCGTCAGCGTACAATGTACGTTCCCACCCGCGATCTGGCAATTGATCGAAACCGGCCGGCCCGCCGCCTGCACCTTACTCCCGCAAAATATGACCGATATAGTCAATAAAAGAAAGGCCACCAATCCTCTGGCCGCGTTTCTGGTTTTTCTTTGGTAATCATTCATTCTCATAGGCTTCTCCCCATTATCTTAGCAGCGCTGCCTTTTCACCTTACGCCGTTTCTCTCCGGCTGCACATTTTTCACTATTCCCGCGTACATCTTACCACGAATTGCGGCGTTACGCAAACTCTTTTGATGACGCATTCCTGCATCATCTCTATTTCACAAGCGCTGACCTGCGGGCGCGGCGCTCCAATGCGCTAATCTCTCCCGAATATCTTCGACCACAAATGTGATAAAATCTTCCAACATCTTTGCCTTAAAATAAGTATTTCCAGTTATGTCAACCAGCTCCGTATTGTACTGCTCACTAAGCAGATGCGCTCTCTCTTTTTCCAGCTCGTCTTTCTCCACAAACCCCTCTATGGAAAAGCATAGCGCCTCCGCAAGCAGTCCGCGGATCGCCGCCGTATTTTCGCTGTTCTGATACAGCCATTGGTCAATGCCGCGGTACTCGCGATAATAGGCTTCTTTAAACGCTTCCAAAGTCATCGTCTGCAGATACACACTCTGTGCCTTTCTCCAGATTTTAAGATCATTGAAGCGGTCCGTTAGACAATGCGCATAGATGCCAAGCGCAAAATCCCTGCGCGCAGGTTCCTTCTCCGCTGCCACGGCATTTTCAAAAAAGGCATCGATATTGCGTTTCCACTGCTCATAATCCTGTGTGTCACCCCACGGGCCGCAGTCCTCAAACAGATGGGAGCTCACCTTTCTTTTCAAATCAAAATGCGGATCCATATGCACCGCGTCCGGTGCAACAGAACCCAGAATAAATTCCGCAGGGTGTTCCACCTGCGGAAGATATCGTAAAAGCCTGTATGCGATTTCCATATGGATCATCTGAAAGGACATCTCTGTCTCCGTCCTCTATTTCAGCCGGAAATTGCTGGTCTGATTTTTCATCTGGTTCACCTGCTCAAACAGCTCTGCGCTGACAGCCGCAGATTCCTCGCTGTTGGCGCTGTTGGTCTGCACCACGCTCGCGATCTGGCCGATGCCCTCCGCCACCTGCGATACCGCTTCCGCCTCTTCCTGCACCGCGTCGGTAATCTCGTCGATTGCGCTGTTAGATGCCGTGACAAGGGAGAGCGTCTTATGAAGCGTCTCGGAAACTTCCTGCACGATCGCGCTGCCCTTCGTCGTCGCCCGCACGGAGTTTTCGATCAGCTCCTTCGTCGCCTTGGCTGCCTGATCGGATTTCGCCGCCAGATTACGCACCTCATTTGCCACCACGGCAAAGCCTTTGCCTGCCTCGCCCGCGCGGCTTGCTTCCACGGAAGCGTTGAGCGCCAAAATATTGGTCTGGAAAGCAATGCTCTCTATCGTAGAAATAATATTCTCGATCTGCTCGGAAGTTCTGCTGATATCCGCCATTGCGCTGATCAGAAGCTCCATCTGCCCGCTGCTCAAATTCACCTGGTCTCCGGTCTGATGCGCATTTTCCCGCACCTCAGAAGATTTCTGGATATTAATCTTCGCGCTCTTGGCCAGCTCGTCAAGCGTGGAAGAAAGCTCCTCCACCGCCGCCGCCTGTTCCGTCGTGCCCTGTGCCAGCGACTGGGAACCGTTTGAGAGCGTCCTTGCATGGGCATATACCGAATCCTCTACCCGATGGATGTTCTTCATCACTGAGGAAAGCGAACTGGTAAAGCTGTCGATCGAATCCGAAATGGACTTGAAATCCCCGATGAACGGCACCGATACGGACACATCAAAATTACCCGCGGATAATTCTCCCATCATGCGGTTGATATCTTCAATATAACGGTGCGTCTGATCGATGGACTGCCGCAACGTCTTCGTCAAATCGCCGATCTCATCGTTGGCATTGTAAGTAAGCTCCAGCTTCATGCGCCCATCCTGCAGCGGTTTCGTTCTCTCCGTGAGGAGCAGGATCGGCTTTACCACCCGCTTCATGATATAAAGCACCAGACTTAACAGGAAGAACAGGGTCAGCAAAAGGCCAATGCCCGTGACTATGTGCATGGTGGACACCGTTTTTACCATATTTGCCTTGCTGTTCTCATTCAACACGCCGCCGCGCTCCACGACCTGCTCCAATAGCCCTACCAGAGTGCCTAAGTTACTCATTATGGTTTCCTGATAATAGGCCTGCGCCGCCGTCGGATCGGTCTCATAAAGTCCCAACACATAAATAGCCGACTCGTGAAGCTGTTTGTGCAAAGGCTCCATCTGACTGCGCAGCGCGAGGATATCCTTATCTTCCGTCCCCGCCTCGCCATAAAGCCATTGTCCCAGCACGCAGCCCGTCGGATCCGTACTGCCCGTAAATTCCGAACCGCTATAGAGCGCATTGCTCAAATTAGAGGACCATTTGTAATGAGCAGCCTCCGCTTTCTGCGCCCGCTGCAGCAGAGCATTCACCGCCACATTGGCCGCCTCGGATTGTTCCATTCGATAAATGTTCTTGGTAGTCAACAGACTGAACAGCACGACCGCCAGCAATGCCGCTACGATCCGGGTACCCGCCATGACTTTGATACTTTTCCGCATCCTTACTTCTCCTTTGCTATGTAATATGTATGCCCGATGATGCAAATCGTTACAGATAAAAAATCCCACCCCTCCTTTATGGGTACATAGCCATATTGAGGTTATCCTTCCATAAAACAGGGCCGGAATCATTTGAGTAGATTGTAACATAGCCGCAGTTTGTTTGCAATCATTTCCGCAAAATTCCAATCAGCCGCAGTCAGGCTCCTCCGCATCAAACAACTTTCCCGTGGCAAAAGGGCTGCCCACGTCGCAGCGCCCGTGGTGGTAAGCTTTTCTGCGCTCTCCCTCTGCGACCTCTCCGGAGGTTTCCACCTTGATACGGCTGACGCCGTCCTGCGTCAGGTTATCTAACATCTTAATGACATCATCGATTTCATCCCTTTTTTCATCCATAGTCTTACGCCTCCAGATTTTCCTTGATATAAGTCGGATACGGCTTCTTATTGACCTCGTCTTCATGGGAAAGATACCACGCAGCGGCCTCCTTTAAACCTTCCTGCAAAGGAATGGTGTGCGGATAGAACTCCTGCTGCCTTTGCACATCCAGACAGTACTCATAGTCATAAAAAGGGAAATACTTCCTCTGCTCCACTTCCCTGTCAACCTTCACAAAGGAAGGACGCTTATCAAAGCAGGCATAACACTGCGTGACCCAGTCCCTCACCGAAACGGTCTGCGGGTTCCCTACATTTATAATATGCGCGGCCGGCTTCGTTTCTATTATGACTTCCATCAGCCCGCATAAGTCTTTGATATGGAAGAACTGCAGCTTCATCTCCCCGTCCCCCGGCAGATAGAATTTCCTGTCCGCTTTCGCGCAGTCAAAGACAAAGGCCTCCCGGTACACATTGTTCATCGGCCCGTATAAGTACGGCGGCCGCAGGATATAAGCGTCCGGAGCCCTTTTTAGCAGACTGTTTTCCGCTTCTATTTTATCGGTACCGTACTTTCCCCAGAACTGATTGACTCCCGTAGGGGAATCTTCTCCAAAAGGCTGCGCGCCGTTTTCCGGATAGACCGCGCTGGAACTGATCATGATGTACTGCCCGAATGAACCGAGCGCATCCTGCAGATCGGTGATATCCTTTGCAGTATAAGAAGTTATGTCAACCACCGTATCAAAGTGAATTTCTTTCAGCGCATTTCCCAAACAATGTCTGTCTCCCTCAATCAGACGGACGCCGTTCACCTGCGGCTTTGTATTGCGGTTCAACACATAAACCTCGTAATCCCGCTGTACAAAATATGTGGCTGCATACTTGCTGACAAAGGTGGTTCCGCCCGTGATCAGAATTTTTTTCATGCTAACCTCCATGATTCCACATCGCGGAATCTCAAACCAATGCGCCGTCTTTCATCAGGAATCTTCTCTGCTACTGTAGTAAACCATCTGCTCTACGATCTGCGGATACCGGATCTGATTTACGCCTCTGTCCAACAGACCGAAATTCTCGCCTTCTCCGCCAAAAGCGTTGTTATCCCACCAGCAGACCGTCATGCCGCAGTGTCTTGCCCGCGCCGTATAATAAGCCGCGAACTCGGTACGCGCCTGTGCATTGTCACCCTTTACCTGCGCACCAAACTCTCCGATCACCACGCCGATTCCCTCGGAAATGTATTTTTCGTATAATTTCCCCATAAATGCGTCGATATCCGCCGTTCCATCCTGTTTTGCAATGGAAAACTGCTCCGTACTGCCCTCGATTTCTTTCCCGGCCAGTGCAAAAAGATAGGGCGTATAGGCATGGACCGATATCAGGATCCTGTTTTCGGCCTTTCCGCTGTCGACAGGCCGGACAAAGCCGTCCGTCAGCGCATACTCAGGCGCCGCACAGTATCCGGGCGTCATGATATACCTTACGGGGTTATACCCCTTTCCATTGGCCCGAATGGTATCCACGGCAGCCTGATTCAGCTGATTGATACAATCGATACATTCTTTTCCGAGTGCAGACTGTTCGTCGATGTGCCATTCGTGATCCGTTTCTACATGTCTGGGTTCATTCAGCGTTTCATAGACCAGTCTTTCGTCATAATCGGCAAAACGCTCCGCAATCTGCTCCCAGACTGCCTGCACATATGCCCTGGACCGCTCCATCTGCTCATAAGAAGGATACATAAAGCCTTTCTCGTTGTCATGGTGAATATTCAAGATCACGTACAGGCCCTCTTCCAGAGCCCAGTCCACGACTTCCTGCACCCTGTCCATCCACACTTTGCTGATCCGGTCATTTTCATCCACATGGTTATGCCATGAAACGGGAATACGGATCGTTTGAAATCCTGCAGCCGCTATCGTATGGATCATTTCTCTCGTTGTCGCCACACCCACCCACGAGGATTCATATGCCAGCTCATCATTCACGTTACTGTTCGCCGCGTCAAAGGTATTTCCCAGATTCCATCCAAGCCGCAGTTTCTCAACAAACGCCAATGTTTCATTGTTTGGGATTGCAGCCGCATCCCACTCCGGTACAGGAATGATTCCATTTTCTTTTCTCATACGGTTCTCCTTTATGCTGTCTGAAACGTTCTTTATGCCCCGTCAGTCTTTTCTTCCATTATGCTTGACCTGACTGATTTTTACAACTACTATCTCTAATTTTTCCTATTGTCCTTTTTTCCCATACCATGTATGCTTAAACTAAATCGACTGAAAGGAGACAGGCTACGATGCGTCAGCTTCCTTATCACTACCGCAATCTACCCATCCCGGGAGGCGGTTATGTGACTGGCTTTTTATTTCATCCCAAACAGAAAGATATCCTCTATGCGAGGACGGATATCGGCGGCACGTACCGCTTTGATTTCAAAGAGAGGAAATGGATCAGCCTGATCTCCCACGTGACGGCGCAGGACTTAAGCGAGACCTTTCCGATCGCGCTTGCTCTGGATGATGAGCGCCCAAATGTGCTCTATATCGCCTGCGGCGAGAACACGCCGGGAAAGGGCGTGCTTGCCATTTCCGAAGACTACGGCGAGACGTTTTCCTATGAGCGCATCCCCGTACTGATTCACGGAAATCTCAACGGCAGAGGGACCGCGGACCGCCTTTTCGTGGACAAAGAATCTCCTGACACCCTCTATTTTGCCAGCCAGCAGGAGGGGCTGTATATCAGCACGGATCGAGGCAAAAACTGGCAGAAATGCCGGGCGCTCCCTGAAGATCATCTGACTTTTGTGACGCAGGTCGGGAAAGCCCTGCTTGTGGGCAGCGCGGGCGTGACCACGAAAAAAGGCGATACCTTACGCGGCCACTGCCTTTATGTCAGTTATGACAAAGGACAGACTTTCGAGGCTTTGGAAGCGCCGGAAAGCCACGAGATCGAAGGCTGCCGCCTAAACGGTCAGGTCGCCCAGCGTTTTTGCGTCGATCAAAAGTACTTCTATGTCACCTTTGCTTCCACGGGGCGCCGCTCCTATGTGTTGGAAAACGGCTACAGCTGCGACTCGGGCGATACCATCGACGGTAATATCCTCCGCTATCCTATTGATGCGGAAGGTCACATCGGCAAACCGGAAAACATCACCCCCGGCAGCTATGCTAAGGTAACCGGCATTGGACAGGAAAAAATTGCGCAGGGGCAGATTCTGGATTACGGCTTTTCCGCCATATCCGCCTCCCCGCAGGTTCCGGGGATGCTGCTTGCCGCCACGATCGTCAAGGACGATGGCGACAGCATCTTCCTCTCCCGCGACTACGGCGCAAGCTGGCAGCAGATTTTATACGATCTGGACGAAGGCGACCTGCGCTTTCGCGCGCCTTATATGCGTCCTGAGTGCAATGGCGGTCACTCGCTCCTGCACTGGATCAGCGATATCAAGATCGATCCTTTTAACCCGGACGAAGCGTGGTTCAATTCCGGAACAGGCGTGTTTTATGTAAACCAGTTGACGTCAGGCCACCCCCTCTTTACGGACTGGTGCGACGGCATCGAGGAGACCGTGCACTTAAATGTTTACAGCCTGCCGAAGGGTCCCACAAAGGTCATCGATATCTTAGGCGATCTTGGCGGCTTTGCCTTTACCGATTTGGACACCCCCTGCGGCAATTCCTTTGCCGACGAAAACGGAAACCGTTATATCACCTGCATCAACGCCGACTTTTCGGATGAAGATCCCGCGCACATCCTTGTCACGCCCCGCGGCAACTGGACGGGAAAGACCAAGGGTGGCCTGATCTTCTCTCATGATTACGGCAAGACCTTTACAAGGCTGCCCATGCCTTTTGGTCTGTCGGCGGAACTTGACGAGGCTCTCCATCTGATCGAGCAGCCAAACGTCAACTCCGGCTGGGCGGCGCTCTCCCCCGACTGCCAAAACATCGTCTGGTCGATTGCGAACGGAATCCTGCTCCCGGTCAGCAGGATGATCATGAGCGCCGACGGCGGCAGGACCTTTTGCCGCTGTCAGGTCTATGACAAAACGGGCGCGCCAAAAACGCAGGACTGCGTCAAAGTATATGCCGACCGCATAGACAGCAGTCTCTTTTACGGCTTCGGCGAACATTCCGACTTTTATATCAGCAAGGACGGCGGCAAGACCTTTTACGAATATCTGCTGCCCGCAGAATTTCCTGAAACGGATTTTGGCCGCATCGACTGTGCCAACAAAACCGAAATACGGGGCGAAACCGGAAAGAGCGGTGTCTTTTATATAGCAGCAGGCAGCGGCGGACTGTGGAAACTGATTTATGATAAGGCTGCCGATCAGATCTCGGTCAGACGCCTGACCAAAGAGGGGGATGAGGTCTACCGCGTCGGGCTGGGGCTTAGTTCGCCTGACGGAGATTATTACAAGGATCAAAAGGCCCTTTACTGCAATGCCAAGCTGGACGGCGTCTACGGGTTTTATCGCACTTTAGATGAAGGAAAGAACTTTGACAGGATCAATACCGAGAAACAGATGTACGGCGAGATCAACAGCATTGACGGCGACTGTAGGGTGTTCGGGCGGTTTTATCTGGCCACCGGGTCGAATGGGGTGCTGTATGGGGAGCCGGAGCAATGAAAGGAGAAATCATATGCGTATCTACGAGGAAAACAACAAACTAATTATCGCCGAGGGCAGGTCACAGGTCTGGATCGAGCCGTGGGGGCCGGATTCCCTGCGGGTGCGTATGAGCTGTGCACCAAAGATGGACGAAAATGACTGGGCGCTCACGGAAACTTTGGATCAGATTCCGGCGGATATCACGTTTGAGACCGTCGACGTCACCGACCCGTGGTATCAGGGCGAAGAATTTGCCAAATACCACCAGACCGCAACGCAGGCAAAGCTGGTCAACGGCAAGATCACTGCCAAGGTTTCCCACGAAGGCTGGATCAGCTTCTACAATCAAAAGGGGGAGCTTTTGATGGAAGAATACTGGCGAAACCGCAACCGCATCAACCGCTACTGCGTGCCCCTGCGGGTGGAAGCCAGAGAATTAAAGCCCATACAGGGCAGTACCGACTTTGAGCTGACCGCCCGCTTCGAAGCCTTTGACGACGAAAAGATCTTCGGCATGGGGCAGTATCAGGAAAAGAATCTCAATAAAAAAGGCGCCTGTCTGGAGCTGGCGCACCGCAACAGTCAGGCCAGCGTTCCTTTCATGATTTCCAGCAGGGGCTACGGCTTCCTTTGGAACAATCCGGCCATCGGTACCGCCACCTTCGCCGCCAACAAGACGGAATGGCATGCCAAGAGCACCAAAAAACTGGACTATTTCATCACCGCCGGAGACACGCCCGCCGAATTGGAGGCGCACTACTCTCTTGCCACGGGCAGAACGCCGATGATGCCCGAATACGGGCTCGGTTATTGGCAGTGTAAGCTCCGCTACCGCAATCAGGAAGAGATTCTCGCCGTGGCCAGAGAGCATAAAAAGCGCGGCCTTCCCATGGATGCTATCGTGGTCGATTTCTTCCATTGGACGATGCAGGGCGATTTTAAATTTGAACCCCGCGACTGGCCCGATCCCGAACAGATGGTAAAGGAATTAAAGGAGATGGGGATCGAGACCGTTGTCTCCGTCTGGCCCACCATCGACGAGCGCAGCGAAAACTTCGGGAAGATGAGCGATATGGGCTACCTCGTCACCGCCGACAGGGGCAATCCCAACCATATGACATGGATGGGCAATATCATCTTTTACGACGCCACCCATCCGGGCGCGCAGAAGTTCGTGTGGGAGCGCTGTAAGGAAAATTATTACAAAAAGGGCATCCGCTGTTTCTGGCTGGACGAGGCGGAACCGGAGTACGGGCCTTATGACTTTGACAATTACCGTTACTATGCGGGCACTGCCCTGCAATGCACCAATACCTATCCCGTGGGCTATGCCAAGGGCTTTTACGAGGGCTTAAAAGCGGAAGGGGAAACAGAAATCTTAAGCCTTGTCCGCTGCGCATGGGCCGGCAGCCAGAAGTATGCCGTCCTCACTTGGTCGGGGGATGTCTATTCGTCCTTCCGCTCCATGCGCGAGCAGCTGCAGGCGGGCCTCAATATGGGCATCGCCGGTATCCCGTGGTGGACCTGCGATATCGGCGGTTTTCTTGGCGGCGATATCTCCGATCCCGCCTTTCAGGAGCTTTTGGTGCGCTGGTTCGCATGGGGCGCCTTCTGCCCGGTGTTCCGCATGCACGGGGAGCGTTCGCCGTGGTATGAAAGAGAAGAAGAATTTATCAACGGCGTGCGCCAGCTGACCAGCGGACAGGACAATGAAGTGTGGAGTTTTGGAGAGGAGAATTATCAGATCTTATCCAAATATTTATTCATCCGCGAAAGGCTCCGCCCTTATATCAGGGATTGCATGAGGGCGGCAAGCGAGTGCGGCGCGCCCGTGATGCGTCCGCTGTTCTATGATTTCCCTGAAGACAAGACTTGCTGGGAGATCGAGGATTCCTATATGTTTGGTCCCGACCTGCTGGTATCTCCCGTGATGAGCGCGGGCACCACGGAGCGCGAGGTCTATCTGCCTGCGGGAAGTACGTGGACGGACGCTTATACCAAGAAAGTGTATGAGGGCGGACAGAGAGTGACCGTTCCCGCACCGATCGATGTGATCCCGGTGATGGTGAGGGATGGGAAGGCGTATGAGATTTATATTGATTGATAAGCAATCTCCGATTTATGTAAACCGTTTTATGTATGTTTAGTTATGTAAACCATTCTGCGGTCGGGCTTTTCTGTACACCCCGACCGCAATTACAACACATACGACCTTCCCGCCCATACCCACGACCACCATTTCCCCTGCCGCAATCTGCGAGAGCGCACTGATCAGGGCATGCGTCATCACGCAGATCCACAAGCTCCCGGAATATGAGTATAAAGCCGAAAGAATAAAGCAGTTAGTCAAGAGTCCCAGCAGGAAAAACGGAAGATCGACCGCAGAAAGGCTGCCGTCAATATAGAAAAACAGAAGATGCCATATCCCCCAACACACAAAGGTAACAAACGTTGCCGCAACGTATGTCAGCCTGCCTTCCAGTGCCGGCTGAAAGCTGCAGCGCCAGCCGATTTCCTCGATTCCCCCAAAGACAAGCGCCTTTAGAAACAGCAGGATCGGAAACCACAGACTATCCGCCTGAAAGCCGCCACTTAAAATGACACCGCTAAAATCAACCAGCAAAAATACAATTACCAAAAGATAAGCTTTGACCGACTGTCTGACCTGAAAGAAGTCCTTTATCACATCTGCAATATGCTTCCCATTGCATCGACACTGATATACCGTCCCCCACAGAGCCGAAGAAACACCTGCGACAGCAATCAATAGGATGCCGATTGCGGTCGCATAGCCTGTCTCCACGCCGCCATGTTTCAAGACAGCAGCCACCCCTGCTATGAAGATAATCTGCACCATCGTCGGTAGCAAATATTGTGTAAATATCTTACGTTCGTCCATTTTTCCCTCTATATTCTCCCCGCATGATACAGTATTACCATCGCCCTGTAGGTAACGTCACAGAGTTTTCTGGTCCTGCTTCTCCAGTCTTCCTCCAACTGCCCGCCGGAATAGGTTCCCATGCCCTTCAACGTATTTTCGCAAAAGTCTACGCGGCAAATGCCCTGCTCATCGATGGAATCGTAGATTCTGTCCACTTCTTCCTGTAACTCCGGCACCAAATCATACAGACCGCACCGGCAAACCCGCCATTTTCCCCAGTATGTCCTGCTGCAAGTGATCCGCCGGCGCAGACTTCTTATGCTTCGTCATCTCGTTTCCTTCCTTCAGTATTGTCCTGCATATGACATCACGCAAATTTCCGTGGCTCCACAGCATCATCTTAGCAGATGCAGCGCGGATAATCAAATCATTCGGTATCGTTCACATGTCAGCAGCAGAAAGCAATGATCAAACCATTTATTACCACGCGCGGCGTAAAAACACACTGCAGCGACGATACCCCGATGCAAACAGCAACATTTAATCCAGAAAATTGTCAGTCAAATGCAAAAACAGATTGAGAAATGTCAGAATAGTGTTTATAATAGAAATAAGATTCCACATCGCAGAAAGGGGGACGCATTTATGTATGATATCATTACCATTGAACGGCGCTACGCCAGCGGGGGACATGAGATCGGAAAAAGGCTGGCCGAAGCGCTGGGATATAAACTTTATGACCGCAATATCCTGATGCAGGCGGCACAGACGCTTGAAATACCGTTCTATAACATCGAAGCGCTTGAGGAGAGCAGCGCCGGCAATATCCTGATGAATCTTTCCAAAACGCCTCTGGGCGGGCTCGGCGGAAATAAAAATCTGCCTCTGGGCGGGCTCGGCGGAAATAAAAATCTGCCTCTGGCGGACCAGCTTTTCCTCGAAGAAAAGCGCATCATCGAAGAAGCAGCCGAGGCAGGAAACTGCGTGATCATGGGCAGGGCTTCCGGCTATATCTTAAAGGAAAAAGCAAACAGCCTGCGGGTATTTATCTATGCCGACCACGAAAAGAGGCTGCAGCGCGCCATTGAAAAAGAAGGCTTTTTAAAAACGGAAGCAGAAAACGAGATGAAAAAGAACGACAAGCGCAGAAAGAATTTTTATAATGCCGTCACCACCCATGAGTGGAGCGACCCCAAGTACTATGACCTGTACATGAACGCCGGAAATCTGGGAATCGATCAGTGCGTCAGGATTTTGATGGAAGCAGCGAAGGGATGAGGTGCCAAAGAGCCGATGAATTTATCACCGGCTCTTTTATATCATTCAAAACTACAGTGCAAGCTTATATAGAACAAGCGTATTCAAACTGACCCCTTCCCTGTCTGCTTCAATTGACAGTCGTTGATGTAGAGATTTCGGAAGTCTGACATTAAACTTGCCACTATATCCCTCTACGCTGTCTGGTTCAGGAATGGGCAGCCCATTTTCAAGCTTTACTTCCAGATATCCTTCCATTGCTTCGTTCAGGCTCTCATATAATTCTTCGATTGTATCTCCGGTACTCTGACAGCCATCCAATTCCAAAATCTTACCATAAAAATAATGACCGCTTTCATCATTCATCTCATATACCATTCTTGTATACGGTAAATTCATATAATCTTTTAACTCCATTAGCAAGCCCCTTTCATAAAATCGTGCATGCTTTCGTATCTTATCGTCTCTGGAATAAGGGATTTATTCCCCTATTCTGCTCAGTACGTCTTTAATGTATGCTATTTTTAATGGATTTTCCTGCTTTATTGTAATCAGGTCGCCGGTGGACTTATTCAAATAATGCCTGTGGCTTCCTTTCTGCCTCACATTCTCATATCCATAACTCCTAAGTACTTTCTCTGCCTCCTCCGGTCTTACGCCGTTTGGCTGGCTTTTCATCTTCTCTATAATTTTTTCTACACTTGACACCTCATAGCACACCCCCTTTCTCCACATTATTATAGTACTGCATTTAGTACTATATGTCAATTATTTCTTTTTTCCTATGCCCTATCTCTTTTCCTGATACGCATACCCAAAATGGATCGGCGGCGCGGTCACGGAAACATATACAAACTCGCCTTCCCCGTCATTAAGCAGCCCGTGAACATCACCATCCGCAAAGCGAACGACATCGCCCGCCTTAAACTCCTTTTCCTGATCGTCCGCCAGCAAGAGTTTTCCCGTCCCCTGCGTGGCATACCAGATCTGCTCCGAGGCGTCATGCGTGTGTCTTGGCTGGCTTGCCCCCGCTTCCAAATGCACCTCCGTGATCGTTACCCGCTGACTCGAGGAATTTTCAGGATTTAACAGCTGCCTTGACACAACACCGGGATTAGCCAGTTCCTTAATATCCTTTTTCTCAATGAATTCCATCATATATCCTCCGCTTTATTTACCTTCTGCATCCTGATAAAAGGAATCTACCTTCTCAGTGCCTCTCTGTGAAAAAAGTATCCCAGATTGATTCTTACTTCCCGTCTCCCAATATCATTATTTGTGTAGCAGCACGTGTCAAAGCCAATCAGTTCAAATCCTTGGTGCAGATAAAAACCGATCGCATTCGTATTACATGATTGGGTTTCCAAAATCAGGGCACGTCTTTTCTGGCTGATGGCAATCTCCTTTGCTTTGTCCATCAGCCTTTTCCCGACCCCCTGACCACGGAGCGCATCCGCCACCCACAATTCTGTTACCGCAAGCCTGTTTGACCATTCTTCAGGGCATACCTCTATGCACGCCTGCAAATCGCCGCTATCGCCTACCACGCCCCAGGCCTGCGCCTTCTCCCAGTGATCCTGAAACAAAGAATCAGGAAAATCATATTCTTCCGGGGTATGGATGATTTCTGTTTCCGCCTTCTTTCGGACTAAGGAAATCGTACATCCATTGCTATTAAGCGGATCAATGATTACATCATAGAAGCTGTCACTTCTCGTCACAAGCGGTATCGTTACCCCTTTCCAATCTTTCTTCGGTAATTCTATTATTTTACAATTGCCATGATTCATGCGTTTCCCTCCAATCCTCTTATTCAACCCGCTTTCTGTAAACTCTGCAAGGCTCTCCGTTCCTTCTGTCATACATTGTCTGAAAAAATTCACAGCCATACTTTTCATATAAGCCGATATGGTCTGTTGAGATATAGATTTCCCGCACCGACTCTACCTTCGCCAGTTTCTCGATCTCCTGAAACAGTTTTCCCTGATAGCGATGCCCCCTGTACTGCGGAAAGGTATAGACAAAACCGATCCACGGCGTCAATTCCGTCGGCTGGATATCGTCCTTTTCCGCGTAAGTACAGAATGAGATCAACTCATCCCCATCCACGAGCAGCATCACCCGCGACTTTTCTCCCACCATTTCAAAGAACTTATTTTCCTTTAACAATTCATATAAAAATTGCCCGGCTGACCAATCGCTCTTTTTGATCTGTTCCAGCCAATGTCCCTGCCGGTCGCAGTTATGATATTCGATTACCTGCATTTATTTTTCTCCCATTTCTTTCATTGCTCCCGGCTGCATCCGTTCTGCCAAGCTGCATCATATCTATTGGTCTTTCGCCATCTGATGTACCGATTCCAAATAAGACAAAGCGGCTTTGCCCTCGTCCTGATGATACTCCCATCCCAGCTTTTCACCGACATACCGCGCCGTGCTTTCAAACAGGCTGCACATCACAAAAACGGACTGCCACGCACGTTCCAAATCGCAGTCAAAATAAGTAGCCAAAAACGTTTCCCATTCGTCCCTCGGGAGCCACCGATACAAATACTTTGACGACTTTCCCGTACTGACCGTCCAGTCTGTCATAATACCAACCTTCCAATTTAGCATCATGATCAGCTGCTGTCTCACCACCTGACCGGTCATATCCTGTACATAGGGAAATTCTTCCCGCCACAGGCCCTTCGCGATATTATTCGTGCACCACCAAAAATCATTGCAGACCGCATGATACTGTTCTTCCGTTGGCTTTTTGACCCAACGCTGACGGTCCGTCGCCTCCTCCATTTCGGGCAATATCTGCTCTTTATCCAGCAAAACCTTACAAAGCATGTCCTCCTGAATATGCTGCAACGTGTAATCGACCGTCTGCACCGTCAAATCAAGCCTGTTGCCGTCCGTAAACTGCATCAGCCAGCCATAACAATTTTCCTTATCGTTGGGATAATATGGATTTTCATCCGGATACTGCATATAAAGAATGTCCCCGAAACGCTTGATCCAGTCTTTGTCTTCGATAAAGCTTTTGGTTTCTTCCGCAACATAGACGATATCGTAATCCTGAAATCTGTCCTTCGGCACATTTTTATTGGTTCTGGAGCCATTCATATAGACCGCTTTGATCCTGTCGTCATTTTTCGCAATCTCCAAAATAAGGTCGTACATTTCGTTTTCTGTTCTCATGTGGCACCTCCGTTATCCCCGCCAATCATCGCCTTCGCTTCTGCAAACAAAATAATATCGTTAAAATCATCAATGCCTTTTTCGGATTTCAATCAGGCGAAATAAATCCTCGTACATTTCTTCCCTGTCTTCTATGTCGATCATTAACCACTTTTGACCATTTCCCGACTTCGTCTGATCATAGAGCTCTCTTAGTTCAGGAGTGCATTCCTGTAACACCGCTTCCACAGCCTCTTTCTGTTTTTCACCAAGAACCACCAACACTGTAAAATAACCGTCCCTTGGATATACGGTACAAAGGTTTTTCCCTGATTTCTTAAATTTTACATTCCAGCCGTTTTTCAGGCTGCACGAACTAAACTCTATCTTTTCTGTGCAATGATACGCCGCCTTGATCTGGGCACAGAACTGCAAGAAGACTGCATTGTTAATAAATCTCCCTATTTCTTCCAAGGTAGGGCAATATGTTTTGTCCTTGATATCAATCATAAAATACCCCCAGCTCTTTACAAGACCAAGGCCTTTTTGGGGCAAAGCTTTGCACATTTCCCGCAGCCGATACATTTTTCATAATCTATTTGCGGCGCTTCAAAATCTTTTTGGCTCAACGCTCCCACCGGGCAGACTTTTACCGCCGGGCACTTGTGATTTTGGGGACAGTTCTCCACTACGATATTCAATTTTTTCTCCATAATAATCGTTTCCTTTCTAACATTTTATTTCAGCCGTAAGCGTATTTCTCAGCACAAAAATCCCGCTTTCTCCATCTATATTATCACGCTTTTTTTCGTGTTAAGCAAGCCCCGATCATTGCTCCCATAAAAGCAACCGGCGCGATTCGCACGAACAACCACTCAAATGCGTGAAACAGCGTTCCGGCAATTGCGGTTTCGGGATCACTATAATCCCACCCCAAGTAAGGACTGTTCCCTACAATCAATACTGTAAAAACAGCCGCAATACCCACGCATAGTAAGATAAAGAGCCAATACATCGCTTTTTGTCTTGCCTCTTTCCCGCGCGCAAGCTGCAGATTTATGACCTCAAGTTTTTCGCAAATCACTTTCAAATCGTCAGCCCCCGTCCCGCGGACAGTTTCTCCAAGCAATGTGCTTACCGGTACTTCCAATACCTCTGATAGGGAAATCAGCATATCGGCATCCGGGACCGACAAACCTTGTTCCCATTTAGAAATCGTTTGCCTCACTACATTCAGCTTGATTGCAAGTTCCTCCTGAGAGAGCCCTTTGGATTTTCTGATTGTTTTGATGTTTTCGTTTAGCATAATGAATGACCTCCTTTTTTACTGACATGATATGAAGGAAAGCCCGTTGCGGCAAGCAACGCAAATTAACATCACTGTGTATCAAGAGCCGCATCGCTAAAACCAACTGTTTTGTAACAATCATAAGCCTGAAGATTGACTGGAATTTATTTGCATAATGCCCTGATAAGATTTTTATATCTCTCCGTTTGGCCATCAATATCTTCCTGCGTTACTCCGTAATATTTATGCAGGCGTATCATCATCTCATCCAAGTCTTTTGCCGCTTTATCTCCGCCGGCTCCTCCACCGATATATCCATACTTCGTCTCAATTACAACATTTAAGCTTTCATTTATATCCGAATATTCTTTAATATACTTATGCATATCAATATCAAATAACTCTTTCGGAACAGCCATAGCACGCTGTAATTGCTCTTGGCATTTTTCCAAATGTTCCATTACTGCTTCCGGATCTTCCCTTTCAAGCGGCGGAAGTTTTGCATATTCTCCCAGTAATTCCGGCTTATATTGCAAAATGAAAGACGCCCGCAACTGTTCGTATTCTTCCCTGACCTCATCCGAATCCCTGTCAAGTTCTGTTAAGCCGCATTCATTTACCGCAAATGCAAGCACATCCTCCATGGAATGATGGCTTTCTCCCGTAATCGTTTTTTCAATGTGTTTCTTCTTGCGGTTATATGCGATTTTATGTAATTGCTGCTTAAGGGTACGCTTCTTTGTATTCTTAAGGATAAAAACAGATGTGGGCCCATCTTCTCCATGAATCTGATATGTTTTATTCCCTTTTTTCATCCTTCACCTTTCGTCTTATCCCCATGCTCCCTGCGTATAGGTTTCGTCGACCATATCGCTGATCCCTGTCAGCAGCATGATGATACCCTGCACCCTGTGGGGCTGGATGATGTAAACGCCTTTCTGATACTCATCTTCTACAACGATATCGGCGGCAAGCAGCGGCTTCATATGATGATAAACCTGTCCCGTAGACCCGAAACCGCATTTTTCTACGAGTGCCGCCACCGTTTTCGGTCCGCGAAGAATCTCCAACAGGATCATTAAGCGGTTTGCATTCCCGATGCAGGCCAACACCTTACTCGCGACACCGCTCTCGATCAGAGGAAGCAGTTCATCAGCAGGAACACTTTTTCGGATCCAATTAGACTGTCTTCCACCGGAAGCGTACACGCCAAGGTAGGTCACCAACCCGCTATATTCTTTTTCATCCACTTTATAGCACAGTTCTTCCATCAATTCACTAAGGCGGCTGTCCGGGTGCATTCCGTGCATCACTTCTACCCGTTTCAACTTCTCGGTCGACGGCTTTTTCGGAAGCAACTCCATCACCATATCGCGCAGCTCATCAAGCTGCGGCATTACCATACTTTGCAGATTCTCCATCTGCTCCTTGAGGGCATCAATTTCTTGATCATAATTTCTTGCCATCGTCTTTCCACGCTCCTTTCCCGTAGTATGCAATTTTGTTATTCCGCATTTACGTAATTACATAATACAAGAAGGCCGCTCTCATGTCAATCCTTTCAAGGAAAAGATTTTATTTATGGTCCTTAATACTATTTTTTCAGAAAATCGCTAAATTCTTTTAATTCCTTTTTGATATCTTCTGAAAGTTTGTTGTAATCGGTATTATGAATCGCACCCTCTAATGTATATAGATGTACCAGACAAACATTTGGATATTTCTGCTTTAACTTAAGAAATGCGTCTCTTGCCCCTGTCTCAATCAGTTCCTCGGAAGATGCAATCCCAACAGCTTTAAGCTTCTTTTCCATCTCTTTACCAATATTCATCATGGCTGTTAATTCCGACATCGTTATCTATCTCCCAAAATGAATTTAAATCTCACATCAATATGATATCACCATATTACATAAAAATCAAAAAATCCAGTAAAAAAGGGAGGTTTGGCACATCGTCACGCCTCTGTCTTCAATTTGGATTCAAAACCGATGTCATACATTGTAAAAAACTTGATTGTATTTCGTTTTTTCAACTCACTTGCATAAAATAGCCAGATATGATATATTATAGACATAAAAAGGAACAACCTCCCACAAGGGGTTGACCATAGGAAAAGATAGAAACTCCACCCTTCCTACTCGCCAAAGTATACAAGGGTGGTTTTTCTATCTAAAAGTTAGAAAAACGCTACTGACTAATCAAAACGATCAAGGTCAGCAATGCGAGAATGAACATTCCGAAAGACATCAGATCTTTGAAATCATATTTCATCCGCACCACCTCCCATCATATGTAATAGGAGGTCAACACCTTGCAGTGACACGGTTGTTCCCGTACTCAAATCTTACCATATGTCGCACAATTTCGCAATTATTTATGGTATACTATTTATCAATCAATCGATTATTTTCGTATATTTTCAATTCTACAAACTGGAATTCTGATAAGA